>NZ_JAPSLH010000030.1 GCF_031180965.1 Chelativorans sp. | reverse complement strand
TTCAATATCGGCGGGCTGATTTCCATGAGCCAGCTCGCCGACCTCGGCGACATACCCCTCTACCTCGCCGTATCCCTATTTCTGGCCTTCACGTCCGTCTTTTTCGCCTCCGTGGTCGAGACCCAGTCGAGCCTCTTGTCGCTCGTCTTCCGCGCCTGGACGGCGGCGGCGGTGGTCACTGCGCTGTTGGGCATCGCCGGCTATTTCCAGGCCTTTCCGGGCGCGGAGATGTTCACCCGCTACGGCCGCGCGGCGGGCGCGTTCGAGGACCCTAACGTCTTCGGTCCGTTCCTGACCCTGCCGGGCATCTATCTCCTGCACCGCATCATGACGGGACGCCCTGCGGCCGCGCTGCTGGCGATCCCGCCCTTCCTCATCATCACGCTCGGCGTCTTCCTCTCCTTCTCACGCGGCGCATGGGGGCTGTTCCTCGTTTCGGCGCTCATGCTCATGCTGGCGCTCTTCATCCATAACCAGCGCGGCGTGGTGCGCCTCAGGATCATCGGCATGAGCCTCGCAGCCTTCGCCATCGCCGCGGTCGCCCTTCTCCTGGCGCTACAGATCACGGAAGTGGCCGACCTCTTTTCCGAGCGGGCGCGGCTGGTGCAGGACTATGACGCCCAAAGGCTCGGCCGCTTCGACAGGCACTTCATCGGCTTCGAGCTCGCCGCCGAGCGGCCCCTCGGCATCGGCCCGCTGGAGTTCGGGCAGATCTACGGCGTGGACACGCACAACATCTGGCTGAAAGCCCTTCTGGACTATTCCTGGCTTGGCTTTGCCGCCTATCTGATGCTGATGGTTTGGACGGTCGCGGCCTGCTTCCGCATCCTCTTCCGCGCGCGGCCATGGCAGCCCTATCTCGTCTGCGCCTATGTCGTCTTCATCGGCCACATCATGCTGGGCTGGGTGATCGACACCGATCACTGGCGGCATTTCTATCTGCTGCTCGGCCTGCTCTGGGGCATGATGGCTCTGGAGCAGCGATACCAGGCGTCCCCCGCCGCCCTGCAGCGGATTTAAGGCCTTGCGCAGGCGGCGGCGAGACTATAAGGCTTCACGCGGTTCGGAGCGTAGCGCAGCCCGGTAGCGCACTTGACTGGGGGTCAAGGGGTCGTCGGTTCGAATCCGGCCGCTCCGACCAATTTTCCCCAAGCACCCCGATTGTGTCGTCGCAGGCTCGCCACCGGTCACAACCAGGTCGAGACTGGGTCGGAGACTTCGACCGCGCCGCGATAGATCATCTCCAGCGCCACATAGAGGACAATCGCCAGCCCCAGATAGGCAATCCAGCGGTAGCGGTCGAGGAGTCGTGCAATGAGGGTCGCTGCTAACCCCATAAGCGCGATCGACAGGCCAAGGCCGATGATCAGCACGGAGGGATGCTCCCGCGCGGCTCCTGCCACGGCGAGCACATTGTCCAGTGACATCGACAAATCCGCGACGACGATCTGCGTCGCCGCCTGACGGAGCGTCTTGCGGCCGCCCGGAACGGGATTCGAGCCGGCAACGCCCTGCCCAGCCGCGGCCCGCGGCTGGGCGTCCTCGGAGGCGCGGAGCTCCCGCCACATGCGCCAGCAGACCCACAGCAGCAGAAAGCCGCCGACCAGAACCAGACCGACGATGCGGAGAAGTTCCAGCGCGATGGCGGCGAATGCGATTCTTAGAACGGTCGCCGATCCGATGCCGATCAGAATCGCCTTCCTCCGCTGCGAGGCAGGCAGGCCGTTCGCGGCAAGCCCGATGACGACAGCGTTGTCGCCGGCCAGCAACAGGTCGATCATGATCACCTGCAGCAGGGCCGCAAAACCGGCGGCGGTAAAGATATCCATATTTGCCCCCGATCCCCGTCCAATCTTCCGCCGCAGTCGTGCCCGGCTTGCGATCCCAATCCCGCGCGCCCAATGCATGCAAAAGCCAGCCTGGGGAAACCATCTCGGCTTACGTGCGTTCCAGATTGTCCCCGGGAGGGCAATATGGCGCCACGACCCTATTGGAAAGGTTATCTGAAGCTCTCGCTCGTCACCTGCGCGGTGTCGCTGACACCGGCGACCAGCGAACGGGAGAAGATTCGCTTTCACACGATGAACCGCGACACGGGCAACCGTGTGCGGAGCCGCTATGTGGACGCCGAAACGGGCAAGCCGGTCAGCGACGAAGACGAGGTCCGCGGATACGAGACCGAGGACGGCAAATACATCACCTTCGAGGACGAGGAACTGGAGGCGGTGGGCCTCGAAAGCACGCGCACCATCGACATAAACCAGTTCGTGCCCGCTGATTCGATCGACTGGATCTGGTACGATACGCCCTATTACCTGATGCCGGACGACGAGGTGGCGCAAGAGGCCTTTGCGGTGATCCGGGAGGCGATGGCGGCGACGGGGACTGTGGGCATTTCGCGCCTCGTTCTCTCCCGGCGCGAGCGTGCGGTGCTGCTCCAGCCGCACGGGAAGGGCATCGTGCTCTGGACGCTGCGCTATGGCGATGAGGTGCGGGAGCCTGAGCAAGTGTTCGCCGGGCTTGATGACAAGAAGGTGGAATCGCGTCTGGTTTCCCTCATCGAGACGCTGATCGAGGATCTCACCAAGCCATGGGATCCCTCCATGGCCAGCGATCCCGTGCAGGAACGCCTCAAGGACATCATCGAGAGCAAGCAGAAGAAGGGCAAGCGTCCGGCCAAACGCAAGAAGACGGAGGAGGAGCCGGAAGCGCCCGACAATGTCGTCAGCATCCTGGACGCGCTGAAGCGGTCGATCTCGCAGGAGAAACGGAAAAGCCGCTAGGGCGGCGTTTTCCAGGGCGCCGCCTCAGGCGGCGCGCTTCATCCGCTTTCTGAGCGGCACTGCCGCTTTCCAGAAATCCTCCCACGGGTCTTTTTCCAGAGCCGCAAGGCGCGTCGGCGCGTTGACGACCGTGAAATAGTCGGCGCGGATGCCGGCGTTCAACTCCTCCCATGCAAGCGGCATGGAAACCGCCGCACCAGGTCTGGAACGGGTGGAATAAGGGGCGACCGCAGTGGCGCCGCGCCCGTTGCGCAGATAGTCGATCAGGATCTTGCCCGTGCGCTTGGCCTTCGTGACGGTCGCCACAAAACGCTCCGGACTATCGGACGCCATCGCGTCGGCAATGCCTTTGGCGAAGGCCTTCACTTCACCCCACTCCGCCCGGGGCTTGAGGGGCGCCACCACGTGCAGGCCCTTGCCGCCGGATGTCTTCACGAAGCTTGCAAGCCCAGCATCGGCCAATCTGTCCTTCACCTCCCGGGCGGCCTCGATCACCTCCTCCCAGGAGACGCCCGGACCCGGGTCGAGATCCATATTGATGAGATCGGGTTTCTCCAGATCGTCGAGCCGCGAACCCCAGGGATGGATCTCCAGCGTGCCGCCCTGAACCAGTCCGAGCAGCCCCGGCAGACCGTCGATAGCGATGATCGGCTCGTCATCCTCGGGATCGACCGCTTTCATGATCTCATGCGACTGGCCGCGCCAGGCATGCTTCTGAAAAAAGCACTGGCCGCCGACGCCGTCGGGGCAGCGGACCAGCGCCAGCGGACGGCCGACGATGAACGGACCCATGCGCGGCCAGACTTCCATGTAGTAGTCGGCAAGTCCCTGCTTGGTAACGCCGGCGTCCTTCCAATAGAGCCGGTCGGGATGGGTGAGGCGGACGGCAGGCGCCGGCCGCTCCACCGGCCCCTTGCCGCCGGTCTCCCGCGTTACCTCCTTGGGCTCCTTGTCGTCGCGCAGGCCCCTGAAGGAGGCGTGCCGGATCAGGTTTTCGGCGGTCCAGGTTCTGAACTCCACCTCGGCGACGAGTTCCGGGCGCACGAATTTCGCTCCGCGAGCCTCCTCGGCCGTCAGCTTCTTGGAAAAAGGGCTCTTCGGTATGCGAATCTTGTCGAGGCGGTTGAACAGCTCCTGCGCCAGGACGTGGCTGAACCCGGTGCCGACGCGGCCGGCATGGACGAGCTTCCCGCCCTCATAGTAGCCCAGCACCAGCGACCCTATCGCCCGGTTGAACGTGGACGAGGGCACGAAGCCCGCCACCACAAATTCCTGCCGCATCGAGCACTTGGATTTGAGCCAATCCTTGCTGCGGCCGGAGCGATAGGGCGCGTCGCGATCCTTTGAGACGATGCCCTCAAGGCTGAGCCGGCAGGCATGGCGGAAGACAAGTTCGCCGTCCTCCTCGAAATGCTCGCTATAGCGGATGAGCGGAGGCGCTCCCTTCAGGATCCTTTCCAGAACGGCTTTCCGCTCGATGAGCGGCACCGGACGGAAGTCATAACCGTCCAGGTAGAGGATATCGAACAGATACAAAGCCATCCGGTCGGTGCGGCCCTCCGACAAGGCGGCCTGGAGGGCGGAGAAGTCAGACGCGCCGCCGGCTCCCTCTACGATCAGCTCACCGTCGAATATGGCCTGCTCGACCGGTAGGCCGCTCAGTGCATCGGCAATGGGGCGGCCGAACTTTTCCGTCCAATCAAGGCCGCTGCGCGTCAGGAGCCGGGTCCTGCCGTCGCGGATATGCGCCTGCAGCCGGTAGCCGTCATACTTGATCTCGTGCAGCCACTTGGTTCCAGGAGGCGCGGTGCTGCGCAATGTCGCGAGCGCCGGCTCGATGAAGCCGGGATAGCCGGCCTTCTTGGCCTGCTTGGGAAGCGGCAGCTCTTCCTCCGCGGGCTTCTGGATTCGTCCTGTCTTCGATGACCAGCCGGGCGCCTCGCCCTCGACATCCTCTATGAGCCTGCCCGTTTTCACGGATTCGGGACGCTCCTCGACGATATCCGGATCGCCCTCGCCCCGGGCGAAGTCGTCGTCGCCCTTGATGAGAAGCCAGTTCTCCTTCTTGTCGCGCGGCTTCTTGGCCATGCGGACAAGGTGCCAACGGCCGCGCAGCTTTTCGCCATGCAGCTCGAACTCAAGATGGCCCTTGGCGTAACCTTTCTTGGCGTCGCCGATGGGCGACCATCGGCCGCGATCCCAGACGATCACAGTCCCGCCGCCATATTCGCCCTTGGGGATCGTGCCTTCGAAATCGCCGTAGTCCAGCGGATGGTCCTCCACATGGACGGCAAGCCGCTTGTCACCCGGAACAAGGCTCGGCCCCTTGGTTACGGCCCAACTTTTCAGCACCCCATTCATTTCCAGGCGCAGATCGTAGTGCAGGCGTCGCGCCGCATGCTTCTGGATGACGAAGCTATCGCCGCCGGGCGAGCTCTTCTCCTCACCCGGCGGCTCGGGCGTGGCGGAAAAATTGCGCTTCTTGCGGTAGGTGCTGAGCGCCATCAGCTTGCCTTGCGGCGCTCCGCGGCCGCGCTCTTTTTGCCGGCGGCGGGCTTGGCCTTCTTCGGCGCCTTGCCGGTCGCCTGGGCGCTCTTGCGCAGCGCATCCATCAGGTTGACCACCTTGGTCTCCTTGGGCGGCTTCGGCACCTTGATCTCGCGGCCTTCCATCTTGGCCCGGACCAGTTCCGCCAGCGCCTCGTCATAGCGGTCGTCGAATTCACGCGGATTGAACTCCCCGCTCTTGGTCTTGATGATGTATTTGGCAAGATCGAGCATCTCGCCCTCGAGCTTCATCTCCGGTAGGTCGTCGAAGACCTCCGAGGCGGGGCGCACCGCATAGTCGAAATTGAGGGTATTGGCGACGAGCCCCGGCCCCTCCGGCCGCAGAATCAGCGTGCGCAAGCGGCGGAAGAGCACCGCGCGAGCCACCGCCGCTACATTCTTGCGCCGCATGCCCTCGCGGATCACCGCAAAGGAATCGACTGCCACAGCCCCCGAGGGCGAGAGATAGTAAGGCCGATCGAAAAAGACTGTGTCCACCTCCGAGCAGGGGATGAAAGCCTCGATGCGGATCGTCTTATCGCTTTCGGGAACAGTCTCGGCGATCTCCTCCGGCTCGAGGATCACATACTGGCCGTCACCAACCTCATAGCCCTTGACCTGTTGCTCCGGCTCGACCGGCTCCTCCGTCTCCTCGTCGAAATACTGCCGGTGAACGCGGTTGCCGGTCTTGCGGTTGAGGATATGGAAGGAGACGCGGTTCGACGTGGTGGCACCCGCATAGAGCGCGACCGGCAGAGCCAATTCGGAAATCTTCAGGAAACCCTTCCAGGAAGCCCGCGGTGCCAAGGTGATTCTCCCCATTGTCAAGACCCGATTCAACGTCTCGGCAATGGAGTTGTTCCGCAGCTCGCGGAATGTCGGCGGGGCGAAGCGGATTCCGGCGTGGCCAACTGATGCCGGCCCGCCGGGCAGCTTGAGCAGAGCCGGCAGCGATGGCTAGTCTAGCGAACCTGGTCCAGCAGGCGCTTGCATTCCAGGAGATCGAACAGAGCCTCCTGGAGAAGAGCGCGGTTGTCGCGCGAGAGCCGGTTCTCGTCGGGGGAGACGGGCCCATCCTCCTCGCCCCGGCCAAGCCCGAAGAAGCGCAGGCTGGGTTTGACCTTTGGCTTGCCGAGCACCAGCTCGTCCTCAGCCTTGTCGGCCTGCTTCTGCTGGGCGATCACCTCGGCGGCGGCGACATCGCCGCGGCCGACCGCCGCCACGAACTGGTTGCCCTTCTCGCGCAGGAGCTTCTGCACGCCTTTTATCGTGTAGCCCTGATCATAGAGCATGTGCCGAATGCCCTTGATCAGTTCCACGTCCTGCGGGCGGTAGTAGCGGCGGCCGCCGCCCCGCTTCATCGGCTTTATCTGCGTGAAGCGCGTCTCCCAAAAGCGAAGTACATGTTGCGGCAGGTCGAGATCCTCGGCCACCTCGCTGATGGTGCGGAATGCGTCCGGGCTCTTGTCCATCACGGGTCCGGTCTCCTGCGATTCGAGGAAGACATTTCACCAGCATCGCGCGCCGGATGGCAAGACGAAGCAGCAACAGGCCCGCGGGAAAACCGGCAGGTCAGGAATTCTTGCCGGCCTTGCGGGTCTGGTGCGCCTGCAGGATGCGGTTCTTCAGCACGTTCGAGGCCTTGAAGGTCATCACCCGGCGCGGCAGGATCGGCACTTCCTCGCCCGTCTTCGGGTTGCGGCCCACCCGCTCATTCTTTTCGCGGACCTGGAAGGTAGCGAAGGAGGAGAGCTTCACGGTCTCGCCGCGCACGATGGCGTCGCAGACCTCCTGAAGGACCATTTCCACGATCTGGGCCGACTCGGTGCGCGATAAGCCTACCTTACGGTAGACAGCCTCCGCGAGGTCGGCCCGTGTCACCGTCTTTCCCCCCATCCGACCCTTCCCAAATGTGGAAACTATTGAAAATACAAGCGACCTCCGGACGTTAAAAAATTGGAGGTGCAAGGTCAAGGACTGGAATCAAGGCCGGTGCGAACGAAGCTTACCAGCGCAGAAGCACCGCGCCCCAGGTGAAGCCGCCGCCCATCGCCTCCAGAAGCACGAGATCGCCGCGCTTGATCCGGCCTTGCGCGACCGCATGGGCAAGCGCGAGCGGGACGGAAGCCGCCGACGTGTTGCCATGCAGATCGACCGTGACGACCACCTTCTCCTCGGCGATGCCAAGCTTCCTTGCCGAGGCGTCGATGATGCGCTTGTTCGCCTGGTGGGGCACGAACCAGCTTATGTCCTCGGCCGAAACATCGGCCTTGCGGAAGACGTCCTCCACGACGTCGGTGATCATGCCCACGGCATGTTTGAATACCTCGCGGCCCTGCATGCGCAGGTGTCCGACGGTCTGCGTCGTGGACGGGCCGCCGTCGACGAAGAGCTTGTCCTTGTGCGAGCCGTCGGAGCGCAGCGCCGAGGCCAGGATCCCACGGTCCGCTATCGTACCCTCACCGTCCCGCGCCTCCAGGACCACGGCGCCCGCGCCGTCTCCGAAGAGGACGCAGGTGGTGCGGTCGTTCCAGTCGAGGATGCGCGAAAAGGTCTCCGCACCGATCACCAGCGCCCGCTTGGCAGTGCCGCCGCGCAGGTGGAGATCGGCGGCCGTCACCGCATAGACGAAGCCGCTGCAGACAGCCTGCATGTCGTAGGCGAAGCCGTGCCGCATGCCGAGCCGCTCCTGGATCTCGACGGCCGTGGCGGGAAAGGTGTTGTTGGGCGTGGACGTGCCGAGGACGATGAGGTCGACGTCCGCAGGAGTCATCCCCGCGCTTTCGAGTGCGCGGCGCGCGGCAGCCTCGCCCAGCGATGCAGTGGTCTCGTCCTCCGCCGCGATGTAGCGTTGGCGGATGCCCGTCCTCTGGACGATCCACTCGTCCGACGTCTCGAGCCTCTGCTCGAGGTCCTTGTTCGTCACGACGCGCCGAGGCAAGGCCGAGCCGACGCCGCACACGGTGGACCTGATCATCATCTTTCCTTATGCAGTTGAGACCGCGCCCGCCGCTTCCGCCGGCTTGCGGGCGTGATAGAGGTCGAGAGTCGCCCGCGTCCTGTCGAACACGCCGCTGCGCACCATCTCATAGGCAAGTTCGACAGCGGCGGCAAAGCCCTCTTCGTCGGCCGCGCCATGGCTCTTGACCACGATGCCCTTGAGGCCGAGGAACACGCCTCCATTGGTCTTGCGCACGTCCATCTTCTCGCGCAGGCGCTGGAAGGCGTCGCGCGCGAAGACATAGCCGATCCGCGCCATCAGCGTGCGGCTCATGGCGGCGCGCAGATATTCGGCGATCTGGCGCGCGGTGCCTTCCGCCGTCTTCAGCGCGATGTTGCCGGAGAAGCCTTCCGTCACCACCACGTCGACCGTGCCCTTGCCGATATCGTCGCCCTCGACGAAGCCGTGATACTGCATCGTGTCGAGAGCGGCTTCGCGCAGCATGCGGCCCGCCTCCCTCACCTCTTCCTGGCCCTTGATCTCCTCCACGCCGACATTGAGCAGACCGACGGTCGGCCGCTCGATGTCAAACAGGGCGTTGGCCATCGCCGCGCCGAGGATGGCGAAGTCGACCAGCTGCTGCGCGTCGGCGCCGATCGTGGCGCCCACGTCGAGCACGATGCTCTCGCCTCTGATGGTCGGCCAGATGGCGGCGATCGCAGGCCGCTCGATATCGGCCATGGTGCGCAGGCAGAATTTCGACATGGCCATCAGCGCGCCCGTATTGCCCGCGGAAATGCAGGCATCGGCGTCACCGGTCTTTACCGCCTCGATGGCGCGCCACATGGAGGATTTCCAGCGACCCTGGCGAAGCGCCTGGCTGGGCTTGTCGTCCATGCGAACGGCGACGTCGCAATGCACGAACTCGGCCACGTCCTTCAGCCGGGGCAAACGGTCGAGAACCGGCCGGACCTCGCCCTCGCGCCCGAAGATGAGGAAGCGCGCGTCGGGGCGACGCTCCGCGACGCGCAGGAGGCTCGGAACCGTCACTTCCGGCCCATGATCTCCGCCCATTGCATCGATCGAAATGCGTATCACGCGGCATGCCTCAGCTGTCGAACGGAGCCCCGGAAGGATGCGGGGAAAATAGCGTGTTTGCGCGTCGGCACAACCTCGATTTCATAGCCGCCCACGACTTAGCCGTTTCCCTTCAGCTTCTTCAGCGCCTCGTGAAGCGGGCCGGAACCCTGCTCCTCGCCCCCCTCGACAGGGAATTCGAGCGCGGACCCCTCCTTGCGGGGATAGGGATCGATGGCGAGGGCGAAGAACTCCTCGGCAAGCGCGCCGACATCGATCGAATCGCCTTCGAAGACCTCCGGCAGGTCATCGCCCTCGGCCTGGATGACGATCTCGTCGCTATCGGCCGCAATGCGGGCGAGCCGCGACCCCTCGGGGACGAACACCGCCGAAACCTGCTCCTCGATGCGCGCCGTCAGGGGATCCAAAGTGACCACGCAGGCTTGGGTGATATCGGCTTCCACACGGCCGGACACCTGCACGCCGTCCTTCTTCCAGGGGCGGATAGCGAGTTCCGCGGCGAATCGCTCGACCGAGAGCAGCCCGTGGGCTTTCGCCAGTTCCATCCGCTGCTGCTGATCGGCGTCGATCGACACGGTCACGCCTTTGGGGCCGAGATTCCTCACCGGCAGCGGGTAGGAAACAGGGCTCTTTTCCGTCTCGGTCCGCATCATTCCTCCTGCGGCAATGCTGCAAAACGCAGCTTCCCGGCAAGAAATTCGTCGGCGGCATGCGCGGCAAGCGCGTGATGCGCTTCCATAACATAGGCGGAAAGCGCCGCGGCCTCGCTCCATACCGCGCGCTCGGGCGCAATGTTCCGCCGCAATGCCTCGGCAAGGGCAGCCTGATCGCCCGCATCCACCGCCTGCCCATAGGAAGAGAGCCTGCCGTAGAACATGCGGGCGAGCTTCTTCATGCGCTTGGGCACGCCGAGGTCGCCGATGCCGAGTTCGCGCAGCGAATGGTCCACATCGAGGAAGAACTGGTCGGTCAGTTCCTGCGCAAGGTCCCGCGAGGGCCCCTTCTCCTCGCGCAGGCGATGCAGAATGAGGAAGAGATGAAGCGAAAGCATCTCAAACCGGCCGAGCGGCGTGTCCGGCACTTGCCATGCCGAATAGAAGCGCGGGCGCCGTGCCGCCGCCACGATTTCTCCATAGAGCGCGTCCACCACGACTCGGCGGGTGCGCCTTTGCGCGCTGAACGGCCACTGGAACATGAAGGGGCGCCCTCCTTCGGCTGGGATGATCGCCTCCGCGGGGCAGGACCGGGGTCCAGTTGCATCGGCGCGAAAGCTGGTTTACCGGTTTTGCCGACCTGTGCAAGGTGCGGCCTGCCCTCGGTCGGGCTCGGGGAACAATGGAGATGTCGTTGCGGGTAGTGAAAATCAATAGGAGCCAGGGCTGCAGGCTGGTGCTCGCCGCCGCGGTCGGCAGCCTGGCTCTAGCGAGCTCGGGCTGCGGCAGCGTCGGCTCCACGCTCAACGCGCGGGAAACGCTTACCCAGGGCTATGTCATCGATCCGCAGGCACTGGAGCTGGTGCCGGTGGGCTCCAGCCGCGAGCAGGTGCTGCTGGCGCTAGGCTCGCCCTCGACCACGGCGACCTTCGACAACGAGGTCTTCTATTATATTTCGCAAAAGCGCGTGCGCGGCGCTGCCTTCATGAACCCGAAACTGGTCGACCAGCAGGTCCTCGCCGTCTATTTCGGGCCCGACCAGCGGGTAAGGCAGATCGCCCATTACGGGCTCCAGGACGGCAAGGTGTTCGACTTCATCTCGCGCACGACGCCCACCGGCGGACGCGATCAGAATTTCATCGCGCAGATGATTTCCGGTGTGGCGAAGGGTACGCCGCTCGGCAATCCCCTGGGAGCAGCGGGCGGCGGCGGACAGTAGGGCCGAACTGCCTGAACAAAAAAGGCCCGCGTTTCCGCGGGCCTTTTTGCTTGGCAATGTCTGATCTCAGTGCGCGAGCACGGCGAGCAGCAGCAGGGCCATGATGTTGGTAATCTTGATGGCAGGGTTCACGGCCGGGCCGGCCGTGTCCTTGTAGGGGTCACCAACCGTGTCGCCCGTCACCGAAGCCTTGTGCGCCTCGGATCCCTTCATGTGCCTGACGCCGGCCCTGTCGACAAAGCCGTCCTCGAAGCTCTTCTTGGCGTTGTCCCACGCGCCGCCGCCGGACGTCATGGAGATGGCAACGAAGAGGCCGTTGATGATCACGCCGAGCAGCGACGCACCGAGGGCGGCGAAGGCCGACGCCTTGGAGCCGGAGATCAGCAGCACGCCGAAATAAACGACGAGCGGCGCCAGCACCGGCAGGAGCGACGGGATGATCATCTCCCGGATCGCGGCCCTGGTCAGCATGTCCACCGCGCGGGCATAGTCCGGACGCTCCGTCCCCTGCATGATGCCGGGCTTCTCGCGGAACTGCCTGCGCACCTCCTCCACCACCGCGCTTCCCGCGCGCCCGACGGCTGTCATCGCCATGCCGCCGAACAGATAGGGGATGAGGCCGCCGAAGATCAGGCCCGCCACCACGTAGGGGTTGGAGAGCGAGAAGGAAACCTCACCCATATCGGCAAAGTAGGGGAACCGGTCGCTATTGGCGGCGAAGAACTCCAGATCGTAGGAATAGGCCGCAAACAGCACCAGCGCGCCGAGACCGGCCGAGCCGATCGCGTAGCCCTTGGTCACCGCCTTGGTCGTGTTGCCGACCGCGTCGAGCGCGTCGGTCGAATGGCGCACCTCCGGCGGCATGCCTGACATCTCTGCGATGCCGCCGGCATTGTCCGTCACCGGACCGAAGGCGTCGAGCGCCACGATCATCCCGGCAAGGCCGAGCATGGTGGTGACGGCGATCGCCGTGCCGAACAAACCGGCAAGCTGATAAGTCGACAGAATGCCGCCGACGATGACGATGGCGGGAAGCGCCGTCGATTCCAGAGAGACGGCAAGGCCCTGGATGACATTGGTGCCGTGGCCGGTGACGGAAGCCTGGGCGATCGAGTTCACCGGACGCTTGCCCGTCCCGGTGTAGTACTCGGTGATCACGACGATGAGCCCCGTCACGACGAGGCCGATCAGGCCGCAGATGAACAGGTTCGTGCCGGTGATCGCCATGCCGTTGGCCGTGCCGATCTCGCCCCATCCGATGGTGAGCGAAGTAGCGCCGCCGACACCCAGAATGGTCAGCAGGCCGGTCACGATCAGGCCTTTGTAGAGGGCACCCATGATCGAGTTGTTGGAGCCGAGTTTCACGAAGAAGGTGCCGATGATGGAGGTGATGATGCAGGCGCCGCAGATGGCAAGCGGATAGATCATCACATTGGCGAGCACTTCGCTGCCGGCGAAGAAGATGGCGCCGAGCACCATGGTGGCCACAACGGTCACCGCATAGGTCTCGAAAAGGTCCGCCGCCATGCCCGCGCAGTCGCCGACATTGTCGCCCACATTGTCGGCGATGGTGGCCGGGTTGCGCGGGTCGTCCTCGGGAATGCCGGCCTCCACCTTGCCCACGAGATCCCCGCCGACATCGGCACCCTTAGTGAAGATGCCGCCCCCTAGGCGCGCGAAGATGGAGATGAGCGAGGCGCCGAAGCCGAGCGCCACCAGCGCGTCGATGACCGTCCGGTCGGCCGGGGCATAGCCCATTGGCCCAATCAGCACCCAGTAATAGACGGCAACGCCGAGCAGCGCGAGGCCGGCAACCAGCATGCCGGTGATCGCGCCCGACTTGAAGGCGATATCGAGACCGGCCGAAAGGCTGTTCGAGGCCGCCTGCGCCGTGCGCACATTGGCGCGGACGGAGACATGCATGCCGATGAATCCGGCCACACCCGAAAGGACAGCACCGATCAGGAATCCGACGGCCGCGGCGGAGTTCAAGAGCCACCAGGCCAGAATGAATACGATCACGCCGACGATGGCGATGGTGGTGTACTGGCGGGTCAGATAAGCCTGTGCGCCCTCCCGAATGGCGCCGGCGATTTCCTGCATGCGCGCATTGCCCTGATCGGCGGCGAGCACCGATTGCGTAGCCCAGATGGCATAGAGGACAGAGAGCAGGCCGCAGGCGATGACGACGTAAAGCATGGTCATTGCCGATGTATCCCTTGATTTCGGCCCGCTGGACACCCCTCCCGGGCCTAGAGAAAGGCCGCCGGCACGTATGGCGGCAGCCTCAAGCGTTGGCTTATGCGAAAGAGGCTTGGGAAGGTCAAGGTTTTGTTGGGATTTAGCCCGATTTTCGCCGCAGCTCAGGCCGGGCGCAGCCGACGCCGGCGCAGCGCCAGCATGCCGAGAATGAGAAGGCAGAAGCCGGCGACCGGAAAAATGATCCAGTTGAGCACGTCCCAGCCATGGGCGTTGTAGACCCGGCCCGACATCAGCGAGGAGAAGGCGACGGTGGAGAAAAGCATGAAATCGTGCACGCCCTGCACCTTGCTCTTTTCCGACGGGCGATAGCACTCCGCCACCATGGCGGTGGCGCCGATGAAACCGAAGTTCCAGCCGATGCCGAGAAGCACCAGCGCCAGCCAGAACTGCCAAAGGGCGATGCCGGAGAGCGCCACTAGTCCGCAGCCGATGAGGATGACGAGCCCGGCGGCGACGATTCTCTCCTGGCCAAAGCGCGCGATGAGGCTGCCGGTGATAAAACTCGGGGCGAACATCGCCAGCACGTGCCAGGAAATGCCGAGGGTTGCCTGATCGGGGGAGAAGCCGCAGTCCACCATGGCGAGCGGCGCGCCGGTCATGACGAAGCTCATCAAAGCGAAGGTGCTGATTCCGCAGAAAAGCGCCGTGACGAAGCGCGGCCGGGAAATGATCTCAGTCAGCGGCCGCGCCGGTTGGTCGTCGACCCTGGTGCTCGACGGCGCTTCGTCGCGACGAAGGCGCAGGAAGGACAGGATCACGCCGCCGAACGCCGCAAGGCCGATGATGGCGGCAAAGGAGCCGGCGAACATGACGGGAGCAAAAAGCTCGCGCGTATGGATTGCGACCTGCGGTCCGAGGATGGCCGAGACCACCCCTCCTCCAAGCACCCAGGAGATGGCGCGGGGCTTGAAGTCAGCGGGCGCGTTGTCAGCGGCGGCAAAGCGGTATTGCTGCAGAAAAGCGTTGCCGCCGCCCACCAGCAGCAGTCCGGCCGCAAACAGCCAGAAATTCGCCCATAGCAGCGCCAGGGCGGCGACCGCACCTCCCAATGCGGTGACACCGGTGCCGGAGATGAGGCCGTTGCGCCGGCCCAGCAGCCCGACAAGCATCGCCGCCGGCAGCGTGGCGAGCGCGACGCCCAGATTGAAGCCTGTTACCGGCGCGGTGGCGAGCGCCTTGTCGGAGCCGAGCAGGTAACTGCCAGCAAGGCCGCCCATGGAGATGGTGATCGGCGCGGACGCCCCTATGACCGCCTGTGCGGCTGCCAGGATCAGCGCGGTGCGCTTCGCCTCACGATAGAGGGCGTCCTCCGTCACGAGGGATCGCGCCCCCTGCCCTCCCCACGCACCCGCCGCGCCACACGGTCGAGCACGGCATTGACCAGCTTGGGCTCCTCCCCCTCGCCATAAAAAGCCTTAGCGATGTCGAGATATTCAGAGACCACCACAGCGACCGGGACGTCAGCGCGGCGCGTCAACTCATAGACGCCGGCGCGCAGAATGGCCCGCAGGGTCGAATCGAGGCGCGAAAGCGGCCAATCGTCCGTGAGCGACTGGCGGATCACAGGGTCGATGAGCTTCTGATCCTCGACGACGCCGGCAAGGATGGCGCGGAACCATTGCGGGTCCGCCTCGCGATAGACCACCCCGTCGATTTCCTTGCCGAGCCGGAAGCCCTCATATTCCGCCGTCGTCTCCAGGAGACCCGTGCCGGCCACGTCCATCTGATAGAGCGCCTGCACGGCGGCAAGGCGCGCCGCTCCCCGCTTGTTGGCGGGGCGGAACGTGTCGCGGTCGGATTCGGCAGGAGTGGCCAAGGCTTACGCTCCCAGGCGTTGCTTGAGTTCGATCATGCGCAGGGCTGCCTCCGCGGCGCCGCGCCCCTTGCCGAAACTCTCGACGGTTCCGGTCCCCTCGCGCCCCTTCACCCGGGCCCAGGCCTGTTCTTCGTTTTCCACGGTCAGGATGCCGTTGCCGATTGCAAGGCCATGCCTGACGGCGAGATCCATGAGGCCGCGCGCCGATTCATTGGCGACGATCTCGAAATGATAGGTCTCGCCGCGGATCACGCAGCCGAGCGCGACAAAGCCGTCATAGGCAGGCCCGCCCTTCTGCCCGGCCTGATGGGCAATCGCAATCGTTCCAGGTATCTCCAGCGCGCCGGGCACCGTCACGATGTCATAGACCGCGCCGGCTTCTTCCAGCGCGCGCTTGGCGTCCTCCAGCAGGCCATCGGCGAGGTCGTCGTAAAAACGCGCTTCGACGATGAGGAGTTTTGGGGAAATGGCCATCAGTCTCTCCGGTTGCCGGGTGACTTAGGCCGAAGCTTTTTCCTTAGCAAGCGCTACATGGAAGGAACTGCCTTGCGCCACACGCAGGGCATCGCAGGCAGCCGACCGTTATTTCTTCTACTGCAGCGCGATCAAGCGCTTTGGCCAAGAGTTTTGCCCGCTCATTGTCGACGAGGCTCATCCCTCGGCCGCTGCCTCCGCGAGCCGTGCGGCATAGCGTGCCATGGTATCGACCTCGAGGTTGACCCGGTCTCCCACCTTACGCTCGCCCCAGGTGGTCACGGAAAGCGAGTGGTGGATCAGCAGCACGTCGAAGCGGTTTCCTTCCACGCGGTTCACGGTCAGGGAAGTGCCGTCGAGCGCTACAGACCCTTTCGGCGCGATGAACTTGGCAAGTTCCTTGGGCGCTTCGAGGACGAACCGCACTGCCTCTCCTTCCTCCTGCCGATCGAGGATGAGCGCCTTGCCGTCGACATGGCCCGAGACGATATGCCCGCCAAGCTCGTCGCCGATCCTGAGGGAGCGCTCCAGGTTGACGCGCGTGCACTCCCGCCAGTCCGTTATCGTCGTGAGCTGAAGTGCCTCGTCCCATGCCTCGACCTCGAACCAGCGCTGGTTCGAGCCGATGTCTGGAAGTGCCACGACGGTGAGGCATACGCCCGCGCAGGCGATGGACGCGCCGATATCGATCGTCTCCGGATCGTAGTTTGTCTCGATCCTGAGGCGCAGCCCTTTTGGCAGAGGCGCGATGCGCTGAACCGTGCCTATATCGGTGACGATGCCGGTGAACATCAGTCCGCCCTCACAAATTCGAGATAAAGATCATCGCCGAAACGAGCCTCGCGCAGCTTGCGGAAGGCGGATGGCACATGACCGGGATCGACGGGCGACGCAATGCCGGCTGCGCCGATTTCCCGCGCGCCGACAAAGAGGCAGAGGCGGTCCACCAGATTCTCGCCCAGGAACTCGGCCGCGGTGAAGGCGCCGCCTTCCACCAGAAGCGTGGAAATGCCCCGGGCGGCCAAATCCTCGAGAAGCTCCGGAAGGGCGATGCGCCCTTCGAAGGCTTCCACGGCCAGGAAGTCGGCGCCGGCATCCGCAAGCGCCTGACGGCGCTGCCCGCTGACATCGCTTGCGGCCGTGACGAGCAGCGGCACCTGCCGGGCCCCACGCGCCAGTTCGGAGTTTTCCGGCAGCCGCAGGTATCGGTCCAGCACAATGCGCGTCGGCGAGCGAGCCTCCAGGCCCGGCAGGCGGCAGGTAAGCGATGGGTTATCGGCAAGCGCTGTGCCGATGCCGACCAGGATCGCATCGGCCTCGGCGCGCATGAGATGCACCTGGGCCCGCGCGATCTCCTCCGTGATCCGCACCTGCCCCTGGCCTTGCACGCCGATCTTCCCGTCCGCCGAAAGCGCAAGCTTGAGAGTGACTTCGGGACGCTTCTTCGTAGAACGAGTCAAATAGCCTTTGAGGAGATCGGCCGCCTCGGCAGCCAACAGATTCTCGACCACCTCGATGTCGGCTGCGCGCAGCATCGCATAGCCCTTGCCGCTCACGCGCGGGTCCGGGTCGCTGACCGCACCAACGACACGCGCGATGCCCGCCGCGATCAGCGCCTCGGCGCAAGGCGGCGTGCGGCCGTGATGGGCGCAGGGTTCGAGGGTCACATAGGCTGTGGCACCACGCGCCAGATCGCCCGCCTCTTGCAGCGCCTGCGGCTCAGCATGGGGGCGCCCGCCGACGGCCGTCACGGCTCGCCCGACAATCGACGGCGCCGCCCCGTCGTCACGCACGATCAAGGTGGCCACTGAAGGATTCGTGCCGGTGAGGCCCAGATGGCGGCGCGAAAGACGGATTGCCGCTGCCATGAAGCGGCGGTCCATTTCTGGGGAGAATGGCATCGCCTGCTATACCCGAGCCAAGCCGGACAGAGGGTGAACCGGCTGACAGCAAAGCACGCCATGATCCCTACCCTGCCTAGTCTGCCTCCGGCTCGCCCCTGAGCTCGCCCAGCACATCCTGAAAGTCCTTCGCCTCGCGGAAGTTGCGGTAGACGGAGGCGTAGCGGACATAGGCGACATCGTCGAGCGACTTCAGCGCTTCCATCACGAGGAGCCCGATCTCGCCGGCGCTAACCTCGCCCTCGCCGGAATTTTCGAGCTGGCGGACAATGCCGGTCACCGCCCGTTCCACCCGCTCCGGATCGACGTTGCGCTTCCTCAAGGCTATCTCGAAGGAGCGGTGCAGTTTGTCACGGTCGAAGGGCACTTTCCGGCCGGAGCGTTTCACCACGACGAGATCACGCAACTGCACGCGCTCGAAGGTCGTGAAGCGGCCGCCGCAGACGGGACAGGCGCGGCGGCGGCGGATGGCGGCGCCATCCTCGGCCGGCCGCGAGTCCTTAACCTGGGTGTCTTCGGACTGGCAGTAGGGACAGCGCATCTGAAGCCTTCGCTTGCGGGAATCGCAGCTTCATTCCCTAGCCCAGATGGGGATAGAGCGGAAAGCGTTCCGTCAGCGCCATGACCTTCTTCTTGACCGCTTCCTCGACGGCGACATTTCCATCATCGGAATTGGCTGCCCTCAATCCGTCCAGCACTTCGGCAATCAGCTCCCCGATTTGGCCGAATTCCGCCACGCCAAAGCCGCGCGTCGTACCGGCCGGCGTGCCGAGCCTTATGCCGGAGGTGACGAAGGGCTTTTCCGGGTCGAAGGGTATGCCGTTCTTGTTGCAGGTGATGTTGGCGCGGCCGAGCGCGGCTTCGGCGCGCTTGCCCGTCGCATTCTTCGGCCGCAGATCCACCAGCATCAGGTGGTTATCCGTGCCGCCGGAGATGATTTCCAGCCCCGTCTCCTTGAGGCTTGCGGCAAGCGCCCGGGCATTCGTCACCACCTGGTGAGCATAGGCCTTGAATTCGGGCTGCAGTGCCTCGCCCAAAGCCACCGCCTTGGCGGCGATGACATGCATCAGAGGTCCGCCCTGGAGGCCGGGGAAGACGGCGGAATTCACCTTCTTTGCGATCTCCGCGTCATTGGTGAGGATCATGCCGCCGCGCGGGCCGCGCAGCGACTTGTGCGTGGTGGTGGTGACCACATGGGCATACGGCAGCGGCGACGGATGGGCGCCGCCTGCAACCAGGCCGGCGATGTGGGCCATGTCCACCATCAGATAAGCGCCGACGCTGTCGGCAATCTCGCGGAAGCGCTTCCAGTCCCAGATGCGCGAATAGGCCGTGCCGCCGGCCAGAATGAGCCTTGGCTTCTGCTCGTGCGCAAGCCGCTCGACCTCGTCCATGTCGAGCAGGTGGTCGTCGCGGCGCACGCCGTAGGAGACCACCTTGAACCATTTTCCGGACATGTTCACAGGCGAGCCGTGGGTGAGATGGCCGCCGGAATTGAGATCGAGGCCCATAAAGGTGTCGCCCGGCTGAAGCAGCGCGAGAAACACCGCCTGGTTCATCTGGCTGCCGGAATGGGGCTGCACATTGGCGTATTCGCAGTGGAAGAGCTTTTTCGCCCGCGCGATGGCCAGGTCCTCGACGACATCGACGAACTGGCAGCCGCCATAGTACCGCTTGCCCGGATAACCTTCGGCATATTTGTTCGTGAGCACGGTCCCCTGCGCTTCGAGAACTGCGCGCGAAACGATGTTTTCCGATGCGATCAGCTCGATCTCGTGGCGTTGCCGGCCGAGCTCGTTGCGAATCGCCGTGAAGAGCTCGGGATCGGCCTCCTCGAGCGGCCGCGAGAAAAAGCTTTCCGTCTCGGCTGCGGCGGCGGACGCTTGTGCCATGGCAGGTCACCCTTCCAGTTCGTGGGAGCACGCGCAATATCACTTTTCGGCAGCGCTCACCATGTCTTGCGGAATTTTTTCGGCAAGGTGCCACATCTTGGGACGAGATGCCGCGCGTCAACGGCGCGGACAATGAAAAAGGCCGCCCGGGGCGGCCTTTTGGAAATCTGTCCCGAGAGCGGCGGGATCAGATCGAGCTTGTGATCTGCAGTTCCGCCGCCCCATCGAAGCCATAGATGTCGTCGCGGAAATGCACGACGCCGTCGCCGGTCGACCATGCGGAGACATAGACGAAATGAACCGGCACCGGCTCGGCCAGGTTGATGTGTACGTCTTCCTGCGTCTGGATCGTGGTCTCGATCTGACGGCGGTCCCAGCCCGGAGTATCGCGCAGCAGCCAGTTCACCAGATCGCGCACGTTCTGCACGCGCACGCAGCCGGAGGAATGGAAGCGCTCCTGGTCGCGGAAGAGATTCTGCTGCGGCGTGTCGTGCATATAGACCGCATGCTCGTTCGGGAAGTTGATCTTCACCGAAGCCATGGCGTTGATCTTGCCCGGATCCTGGCGGAAGCGGTACTTCGCCGCCTCCTCCGTCGACCAGTCCACCGTCAGCGGATCGATCTCGCTGCCGTCAGGGGCGATCATGCGGATATTATTGTTGGTCAGGTAGTTCGGGTCCTTCCGCATGAGCGGAATAATGTCCTTGCGGACAATGGAGACCGGCGCATTCCAGTAGGGATTGAGGATGATCTCGTTGATGTTCGAGCTGAGGACCGGCGTCTGCCGGTCGATCTTGCCGACAACCGCATTATGCCGCAGCACGACGCGGCCATTCTCGACCGCCTCGATTTGCGCTGCCGGAATGTTGACCATGACGAAGCGGTGGCCGAGCGGCTTGGCAGTCAGCTCGCGCAGGCGGCCGAGATTCGTCTGAAGCTGGCCGAGCCGAACCGGCGCGGAGACGTTGAGCGAATTGTAGGTATAGCGCCCCGTCACCCCGTCCGAAGGAAGGCCGTGGCGCGCCTGGAAGCGCTTGAGGGCCTCGTCGACATAGGAATCGAAGGCCGGAGACATCCCTGCGCGCGGCGAAAGGTCGCCCGAGACCATCAGGCGGCGGCGCAGAAGTTCAACATCCGGATCGACAACGCCGAGCTTCAGCTCTTTGGCAGCAGGGAGGGTCGGCCAACCGCCGCTCGCGACGATGTTCGAGTAGCTGGCTATGGCGCGCTCGACATAGCTTGCCGTTTCCATGCTCAACACAGGCAGGGTTGACGAGACCCTGCCCCCGCCGCTGCTCACCTCGGCGTCGAACTGGTCATCCCAGGCACCCCGGCGCGGGGCATTGATCACGGCGTCGAATGCGGTCTGCGCGCTGGCGGAACCCGCGAAAGCCGCCGCGGCGGCGGCTCCGGCCCCACTCAGAAAAACACGACGACTGGTCTTCATGTCCGATCCTTACCTAAAGCAATCAGCTTCGCCTCGGCCGAGATTCGCCGAAACAGCGTTAATTTTTCGCCAACCAGCCCGCCCAAGCCACTGCCCGCCAGCCAAGAGCGGAGCGGGCCTGCGGTCCGCCGACGATCTGGCGATCATGCATGTCAACCGAATTATGTTATTAACGTGACGCGGCGGCAGGCACTGCCGCCTCTTCACGCCCGTGAAAGCTTCACGTACATGAAAACGGACAGGGCCCCCAACGGAGACCTGCCCGCTTCATGAAAGCTTGGAATGTGACCCGTTGCCCCCGGCCGTCAATTGGCAGCGGTCACATACGATAGGCGATGGTGTCGTTCCAGAAGCGGTCGAGCCGCTGCAGCGCCCGGTTCATCTGGCGGAATTCCTCCGCTTTGATGCCCCCCACCTGCTCGATCGAGCCTATATGGCGATCATAGAGGCGCGACACGACGTCGGCGATCTCCTGCCCCTTGGGCGTCAGGCTGATGCGGACCGACCGGCGGTCGACGCGGGAACGCTGGTGGTGGATGAAGCCCATATCGACGAGCTTCTTCAGATTGTAGGAGACGTTGGAGCCCAGATAATAGCCGCGCGAGCGCAGCTCTCCGGCCGTCAGTTCCGCATCGCCGATGTTGAAGAGAAGCAGTGCCTGGATGGCGTTGATGTCGCTGCGCCCCTGGCGCTCGAACTCGTCCTTGATCACGTCGAGCAGGCGGCGATGCAGCCGCTCGACGAGTTGGAGGGCTTCGAGATAGAGGGAGCGCAGGCCTGTATCACGTTCTTCGTGAGCAGACTTGTTCTGTGTCGCGGATCGCGAGGTGATCATGACTGTTGCCTTTCGTTCGACGCCGGTGAGTTTTTTGTTTTTCACCTGGAGCCAGACTAGCCCGGGCACCTAAAATTCGACTTAAACGCCAAGCTTAACAACGGATTACGTCGAAGAGCCTGCGGACAGGGCTAAAAAGGCGTTAACTTCGGTTAATAGGCGGAGCGCCGGCGCTCCAGGGCAAGCAGGATGCGCAGGACCGTATAGGCGACCGCGACGCTCGCGTGCAGGACGAGGATCAGCACGAACCAGCCATAGCGCTCCGGAAAGAAGCCGTACATGACGACCTCCATCGCCGCGCAGAGGAACCAGACCACCGGGCCCCAGGAGGCAAGCATCCAGAGGCCAACGGCCGCGAAGGGAAAGAGGACCGCAAGCGGAACGGCGGTTGCCTGCCAGTAGAGCGGCATCAGGTCGAAGCGCCAAGCAGGCCCATCGAAGAAGCCCAGGAGCCTCACCCAATAGGCCGTTCCGAGCACGAGGCACGTAAGCGCGACGGCGCGCTGGAGCAGTTCCAGCGCATATTCATAGGGCGAAGGCCTGATCGGCAGCCGCGTGGCGACCTCGTCGGTCACAATTCCAACTCTCCCTCGTCGAGCGGCGCGAAGAAGGCATCTATCGCGGCAGGGTCCACCTCTTCCAAGGATGCAGGCCGCCACACCGGATCCTTGGTCTTGTCGACGATCGCGGCGCGGATGCCCTCGTAAAAATCATGGTTCTTCAGCATCCTGTTGAGGATCCGGAACTCCATGCGCATGCACTCCTCCATGGAGAGCATGGCCCCATAGCGCACCTCCCGGAAAGCCACATGAACGCTGGTGGGCGAGCGTGTCCGGATCGTTTCCAGCGCCTCGCTGGCAAATTCGTCGCCCTTGTCCTTGCCTTTTTCCAGGCTGGTCAGGCAATCCGACAGGGTGGCAAGCGAAAAATGCCGCTCGATGGAATGGAACCGCGCCTCGTCGGTTTCCGGCGGCGCATTCTTGCAGAAGTCGTCGAGGGCGCCGTCCGGGTCCCCGGTCTCGGCCAGGCGGTCGAGGACAGCAGGAAGGTCGGCCGAGTCCACCGCGTGGGTGGCCAGCCCGATGCGCAGCGCGTCGCCGCGCGCGATGCGGTTGCCGGTGAGCGCCAGGTACATGCCGTAGCCGCCGATCCGCGACAGCAGGTAGCTCCCGCCCACATCGGGGAAGAAGCCGATGCCGGCCTCCGGCATGGCGAAAACTGCCCTTTCGGTCATGACGCGATAGGAACCGTGGAACGACACCCCGACCCCGCCACCCATGACGATGCCGTCCGTGAGCGCGACATAGGGCTTTTTGAAACACGCAATATGCGCGTTCAGCCGGTACTCGTCGGCGAAGAAGGCCGGCGAAGCCTTGCCGGGGCCTGCCCTATAGACGTCGAGGATGTCGCCGCCAGCCGAGAAGGCGCGGCCCTCACCCTTGATGACGACAAGGCGGATATCGTCGTCGGCCTCCCACGCGGCCAGAGCCCGGCTCAGGGCGAGGATCATGCGGTGGTTGAGCGCGTTCAGCGCGGCGGGACGGTTGAGCGTGATCACGCCGGCCGCGCCGCGCCGCTCGAAGAGGATCTCGCCGCCGCTGCCGAAATCTTCGTCCAAACCGGACCTCCTCCGCAAAGATGCGGGTTATCATAGCTGCTGATAGGTGGGGTGCCGAGTCACGTCAATCCAATCCTACGCGGAGGTTTCCGGCCTCTGTTGTTCGCCGGCGCAGGCCCGTGGTAGAAACCGCCCAAACGGAGCAGAAGCCTTGAACAAGTTCAGCCGCCTCGGGTCGGAGCCCATCCGTAGCGTCGACGAGATCACCGGCGGTCGCAGGCTGCGCCGCATGCGCAGGGCCGACTGGTCGCGCCGGCTTGTGCGGGAAAATCACCTACGGGTTGATGACCTGATCTGGCCGATCTTCCTTGTCGAGGGACAAGGCCGGCGGGAGCCAGTCGATGCGATGCCCGGCGTGTTCCGCTATTCGGTGGACCTTGCGGTGCGCGAGGCCGAGCGGGCAGCCAAGCTCGGCATTCCGGCCATTGCCACATTTCCCAATATCGGCCTGGAAAAGCGCGACGCCACCGGCTCGGTCATTCTCGATCCCGACAATCTCATCAACCAGGCGAGCCGCGCCATCAAGGCGGCCGTGCCGGAGATCGGGATGATCACGGATGTGGCGCTCGACCCATTCACCAGCCATGGCCATGACGGCATCCTGCGCGGTGGCGTCATCGTTAATGACGAGACGGTGGCGCAGGTGGCGCAGGCAGCGGTGCTGCAGGCGGCGGCGGGGGCGGACATCATTGCTCCTTCGGAAATGATGGACGGGCGCGTCGGCGCCATCCGTGACGCGCTGGACGCCGCTGGCTTCCAGGACGTTGCCATCATGTCCTACGCGACGAAATTCGCCTCGGTCTTCTACGGACCCTATCGTGAGGCGATCGGCACGGGCGGGCTGCTCAAGGGCGACAAGAAGACCTATTATCTCGATCCGGCCAATTCGGACGAGGCGGTGCGCGAGGCCGAGCAGGATCTTCTGGAAGGGGCCGACATGCTGATGGTGAAGCCCGGTCTGCCCTATCTGGATATCATCCAGCGGCTCAAGGAGGAATTCGCCGTGCCGACCTTCGCCTACCACGTTTCGGGCGAGTATTCGATGATCAAGGCGGCGGCGGCGAACGGCTGGATCGACGGAGAAAGGGCGATGCTGGAGAGCCTGCTTGCCTTCAAGCGTGCAGGCTGCGACGGCATCCTCACTTATTTCGCGCCGGAGGTGGCGGAGCGGCTGCGGAGCTAGCAGCGACATTTGCTTGAAATGGCGGGCCGGTTCACCATCTGTTAGCGGCTGACCCTTTTACGAGGCTTTTGCCATGGTTGCGAAGACGATTGACATGACGCAGGACGGCGGCCGCCTCGACGCGCGCAGCTTCGACGGTGTGCTTACGCGGCGCGTCATCGCCTTTTGTATCGACTACCTCCTGATCGGCCTTCTTCTGATACCGGTCGCGCTCTTCGTCCTTCTTCTGGGCGTGCTAACGCTCGGCCTTGGCTGGCTGCTCTTTGGCATTCTGGGTCCCCTGACCGCCTTGGCCTATGTAGCGGTGACGCTCGGCGGCCGGCACCAGTCGACGCTGGGCATGCGGATGATGGGCGTTCGCCTAGAGCGGCTCGACGGCCACCGCGTGGACCCGATGCTCGCCATTCTGCACACGGTACTGTTCTGGGCCGGCAATGCCATCCTGACACCGCTCATCCTGCTGGCGGCTCTGTTCCTTGACCATAAGCGCACGCTGCACGACCTGCTGCTGGGCACCGCGGTGGTGCGCGCCGATTGACCCAAAGCGCGGCGGCCTCTTCGCCGCCGCGACAAATTCATTGACCTTTTCCTGCTTCGGTCCATGGTAGAGGGGCTCCCCGGAGTCGCCGCCGAAGGCCAGTGTTCGGTGAGCGCAAGCGAGGAGCACCCGGCCATTGCAGTTGGGCACAGGAGTTACGCCCTCCCGAAATGACGCAGCATCAGACCCAATCCCCACAGTTCTTCCTGACCGCCCCCTCGCCCTGCCCCTATCTTCCGGGACAGTTCGAGCGGAAGGTGTTCACGCATCTCGTGGGGAGCAAGGCGCCGGAGCTCAACGACCTTCTGACCCAGGGAGGGTTTCGCCGTTCGCAGAACATCGCCTACCGGCCCGCCTGCGAGACGTGCCGCGCCTGCGTTTCCGTGCGCATCCTGGCGCAGGAGTTCAAGCCGTCGAAGAACATGCAGCGTGTCCTGAAGCGGAATACAGACATTATCGGCACTGCCTACAACGCGGAGCCCTCGACGGAACAGTACTCCCTCTTCCGCGCCTATCTCGACGCACGGCACCGCCGCGGTGGCATGTCCGATATGACGGTGCTCGACTATGCGATGATGGTCGAGGACACGCATGTGGACAGCAAGATCATTGAGTATCGCCAGCGCGGGCCCGACTCCTTCATCACGGGCAAGGGCCGAGGCGAACTTCTGGCCGTAGCGTTGACCGACCAGATGGCGGACGGGCTGTCGATGGTCTATTCCTTCTACAATCCCGAGCTGGAACACCGCTCGCTCGGCACTTTTATGATCCTCGACCACATCCGGCGCGCAAATGCAGCCGGCCTGCCGCATGTCTATCTCGGCTACTGGGTCAACGGCTCGAAGAAGATGGCGTATAAGGTTCGCTTCACGCCCCAGGAACATCTCGGGCCGAATGGCTGGGAACGCTACGAATAGGCGCGCCGAGCCGATCTGCCCACAGGAAGCCGCGCCCTTTGTCCGAAGCCGAGAACAACCACGCCAAGGGTCTGCTGCTCACCGCGATTGGCGGGCTGGCGCTCACCGCCGACATCCCGCTCATCCGGCTTGCCTCGGGAGACCAGTGGTCGATCATGATGGCGCGCAGCGGCCTCACGCTCGCTGCCGGCCTCATCATTTGGATCGTTTGGAAGCTCGCATCGCGCAAGGCCCCCGCGCTCGTCCCCGGCAGGCCGGGCCTGGCGGTGGCGGCGCTCTACGGTCTGGCGACGATCTGCTTCATAGGGGCCGTCTACCACACCTCGACGGCCAATCTCGTCTTCATCCTCGCGCTCAACTCGATGTTCGCCGCCCTGCTCTCCCGGATTTTCCTCAAGGAGAAGCTGCGCCCGGCGACTTTCCTCGCGATGCTGGCGATGCTCGCCGGCGTGCTAATCATCGTCGGGGACAGCATCGGCACCGGCAATCTTTTCGGCGACCTTCTGGCGCTCGCCTCCGCCGTTCTGATCGCCGGGGCCATCACCATCTCCAGGGCGAGCGGCCGCGACATGGGCTTTGCGGCACTGCTGGCGGTGGCCCTGCCCCTGGTCGTAGCGGCCGCCATGACCGCGAAGACCGGCTTTCGTATCGACCACCCCTGGTGGATCGTGCTCAACGGCGCCTTGGTGATGCCGCTCTCCTTCTACTGCCTCGCTACTGGCCCGCGATACATTTCCGGGCCGGAAGTGGCGATGTTCTATCTTCTGGAGACGGTTCTGGCGCCGGTCTGGGTGTGGCTGCTTTTCGCGGAGGCGCCGACAAGGCAAAGCCTGGTCGGCGGCGCAATTCTCATCCTCGCGCTCGTCGCGCACTCGCTGTGGCAACTCTACTCCGGCCGGCGGCGCCGCGCCGCCAGCGTGCTGCGGCACCCGGCTTAGCTTCAGCTAAATCATCTTCAGCAGTTCGGCCAGCTGGTCGGCGCACTGGCCCCAGCCCTCGTGAAACCCCATTTCCTCATGCGCCTTTTTGTCCTCCAGCGTCCAGTGGCGGGCGCGGGCGGTATAGCGGGTCTTGCCGCCTTCCACCGCTTCGAAGGTGATGATCCCGGTGAAGAAGGGCTTTTGCGAAGGCTGCCAACCTTCCGTGTAGGCGTCCGTGAAGACGAGCTTCTCGTTCTCCACCACTTCGAGATAAACGCCCGCATTGGGATAGTCCTTGCCGTCCGGATCGCGCATGACGATCCGGCTTGAGCCGCCCGGCCGCACGTCGAGTTCGGCGGAGGCCATCGTCCACGGACGCGGCACGAACCACCGCTTCATGATTTCCGGGTCTGTCCATGCCCTGTACACCTTCTCGGGCGGCGCATCGAATAGGCGCGTCAGCACCAGTTCGCGCTCCTCGGTTGTGGCGGCATTCGGTTCTGCGATCATTTCGTACTCCTTTGGGATTGCTGTTCCGCCCTAGGACGATTGCAGCACGAGGGTTCCGACAAGGAGGGCTCTAGAATTTCCAAAAAGCGGCTGCCGAGGCCACGCGTGCCCTTTGCCACTTATCCTGAACGTTATCCTCTAGTATTCACGTTTTCCCACGGCAAATTCAAGCCGTCAATAGTTGCCCTTTATCGTCTACTTTCTCCAAAACCATACAACTTCTACGACATCAGGAACAAAACCGTTCTATTTTCGTTTGCCCAGGCTCTGAAATATAGAAGGAATACTGCCGTGAAGAGACTTCTCGCCAGCGTGGCCGCAGCCGCGCTTCTTTCTTCTCCAGTAATAGCTCCGCAAATCCCCTTGGTCGGCGTCCACCAGGCCCAAGCACAGAGCGCCGAAGTCAGCATCAGCGTGTTTTACGACCGCCTGGGCGAATATGGATCATGGGTCAGCCATCCGCGCTACCGCTATGTATGGGTGCCGACCGACGTGGATGCGGGCTGGGTGCCCTACACGAACGGGCACTGGGTCTATACGGAGCAATATGGCTGGTACTTCACGTCGGAAGAGCCTTTTGCCTGGGCCGTCTATCACTACGGCCGCTGGGCCTACGATGCCGAGATTGGCTGGTTCTGGGTGCCCGGAACGCGCTGGGCTCCGGCCTGGGTGTCGTGGCGGCGCGGCGAGGACTATGTCGGCTGGGCTCCGCTGCCGCCGGAGGGAGACGGGGCCGCCGTCGGTGTCGAGATCACGACCGTCGAGCCGCCGCGCGGCTATTGGGTGTTCGTGCCGGTTAACGAGTTCGTCGCGCCCGACCTTACAGTTGTGATCGTCGAGCGAGAGGAGATTCCGGTCATCTACGAGCGCACCGAAATTGTGGGCCCAGTGGTGGTGCAGAACAATGTGGTGGTGAACAACGTCATCGACATTGATTTCATCGAGCAGCACGTCCAGCAGGAAATCGAGGTCGTCGAGGTGCAGGAGGTGCAAGATCCGGCCGAGGCGGCGGAGAGCGACGGCGTCGTTGCATTCACCGGCGAGATCATGGCCGAGGAGGATGCCACTCCCGCGGAGGCTGTGGAACCGGCGCAGGTTGAGTCGCCCACAGTAGGCCAGGAGGTCGAAGCCGAAGGCACAGCCGGCGAAGCGCCGGCCGGGGGCACGACAGCACCAGCTGACGCAACCGGACAGAACCCAGCAGAGGGAACGGAGCAGCCACCGGCCGAAGGGACCGAACAAGCTCCTGCTGAAGGGGCCGATCAGGCGCCCGCCGGAGGCACGGAGGAGGCTCCCGCCGAAGACCAGCCTGCGGATGGAGCTACCGGCGAAGAGACCTCCGCCGAGCAGGGGGCTACCGAGGAACAGGCGCCGGCCGCGGACCAGCCGGCCGATCAGGCCCCTGCCGGTGAACAGCCGGCGGAAGGGCAGGCCGACGAGGACGCCCCGGCCGAAGAGCAACCCGCGGAAGAACAAGCCCCCGCCGCGGACCAAGCCCCTGCCGCCGAAGGTCAGGCGCCGGAGGAACAACCGGCAGAGGGAACCGCTCCTGCCGATCAGGGCGAACAAGCCCCAGCCGAAGAAGGCGCGGAGCAAACCGAAGAGGCACCTGAAGGCGCCGAGGAGGCTCCCGAAGCCGGCCAAGCGCCGGCCGCAGAGTGTTCTCCGGAGCAGAAGCAAGCCGGCCAGTGCTGATCGATTCTAGCAGATCCGCCCAAAGCCCCGCCCTCGCCGGCGGGGCTTCCTCTTGGAAACAGCGCGGATGCTAACCGGGTTCGGGCGCGGTCGGAGCGAGCGCTCCCTTAGCGCCGGCCTCAGCCGAACTTGCCGGTCCTCGGGAAGCCCTTGGGCGCCATTCGGCCCGCGGATGCGCGGTCACCCATCCACTCGGCGAGTTCCTCGCGGCTGCGCGTGAAGGCGCGGTCGGCCGAGTCCCGCCAGGTGAGGCCTTCGGCCATGGAAAAGGTCTTCAGGTCGCCGATGCCGCCGTCCTTGTAGCGCTGCAGCCGCACGCCCTTGCCGCGTGCCATTTCCGGAATCTGCGCCAGCGGGAAGACAAGCAGCTTCCTGTTCTCGCCGACGATCGCGACGTGGTCGCCCGCGACCGGGACGCAGAGCCGCGCTTCGTCCGGCGACTTGACGTTCATGACCTGCTTGCCCTTGCGCGTATTGGCCACGACCTCCTTCTCCGGCACGACGAAACCATTGCCCGCATAGGAGGCGACCAGCAGCCGGCGCTCGGGATCATGTGTGAAAGCGGTGACCACCGCCTGGTCATTCTCCATGTCGATCATGATGCGCACGGGCTCGCCATGGCCGCGGCCGCCCGGCAGCCGGTCGGCGCCAATGGTGTAGAACTTGCCGCCCGTGGTGAAGAGCAGGATCTTGTCCGTCGTCTGGGCGTGGAAGGAGAGTTTGAGGCTGTCTCCGTCCTTGAAGGCGATGCCTGAAAGGTCCGTCAGGTGCCCCTTCATGGCGCGCAGCCAGCCCTTCTCCGAAAGAATGACCGTGATCGGCTCGCGCTCGATCATCGCCTGCTGGACATCGCCCAGATCATGCGCCGGGGCTTCAGCAAAGGTGGTGCGGCGGCGGCCGAGGCCCGGGTTCTTCTCCGGATCGAAGGTCTGGCGCACCTTTGCCACCTCCCAGCGCACCGTCTTCCACTGGCGCGCCTCGGAGGTTAGCAAGCTCTCGATCTGCGTTTTCTCCTCCGAGAGCTTGTCGAACTCGGTGCGGATCTCGAATTCTTCCAGCTTGCGCAGGGCCCTCAGCCGCATGTTGAGGATGGCTTCGGCCTGATTGTCGGTCAGGTTGAAGCGCTGCATCATGGTCGGCTTCGGCTCGTCCTCCTCGCGGATGATCCGGATCACCTCGTCGATGTTGAGATAAGCGATCAGATAGCCGGCAAGGATTTCGAGCCGCTTCTCGATCTCTGCCAGCCTGTGGCGCGAGCGGCGGATCAGCACTTCGCGGCGGTGGTCCAGCCACTCGCGCAAGACATCCTTCAGCGACAGAACGGCCGGCACCTTGCCGCGCGACAGCACATTCATATTGAGCGGGAAGCGCGTCTCGAGGTCCGTCAGCCGGAAGAGAGACTCCATCAGGAGATCGGGCTCGACAGAGCGGCTCTTCGGCACAAGGACGATGCGGATGTCCTCCGCGCTCTCGTCGCGCACGTCGTCGAGCAGCGGCAGCTTCCTGGCGATGATCAGCTCGGCGATCTTCTCAATTAGTCTGGACTTCTGCACGCCATAGGGAATTTCGGTGACCACGATGTTCCAGGTGCCGCGACCCTGGTCCTCCTTCGCCCAGCGGGCGCGCAGCCGGAAGCCGCCACGGCCGGTCTCATAGGCCTCGCGGATCGAGGCGCGGTGCTCGACGATAATGCCGCCGGTCGGGAAGTCGGGCCCCTGCACGAATTCAACGAGCCGGGAGACGGGCATGTCGGGATCATCGATGAGCGCCAGCGCCGCATCGCAGACTTCGGCCGCGTTGTGCGGCGGAACCGACGTCGCCATGCCCACGGCAATGCCGGAGGAGCCGTTGCAAAGCAGGTTGGGGAAGGCACCGGGGAGCACCACCGGCTCCTCGTCCTCCTCATTGTAAGTGGGGCGGAAATCGACGGCGTCCTCGGTGATGCCGGAGAGCAACTCGACCGCGACTTCCGTCATGCGCGCTTCCGTGTAGCGCATGGCGGCGGCGTTATCGCCGTCGATATTGCCGAAGTTCCCCTGCCCGTCCACCAGCGGGTAGCGCATGGCAAAGGGCTGGGCCAGGCGCACCAACGCGTCGTAGATCGACTGGTCGCCATGGGGATGGAACTTACCCATGACGTCGCCGACGATGCGGGCGCATTTGGCAAAGCCCTGGTCCGGATTGAGACGCAGAAGCCGCATCGTATGCATGATGCGCCGATGCACAGGCTTCAGCCCATCGCGCACGTCGGGAAGTGCCCGGTGCATGATGGTGGACAGCGCATAGGCGAGATAGCGCTCCTCCAGCGCCTTCTTGAGGTCTACCGGAGCGGCCCTGTCGTCGCCGTTGCCGGGCGGAAGCAGCTCTTTTCCCATGGCTTCCGGTTAACGGACGGGGCGATTCGCGGCAAGAGGTCGAATCTCCCGGGCGGCTCTTCGCCAAGTCAACGGCCCTGTGCTGTGGAAAAAGAGCAGGGCTCATCCGCAGACTTTACTGACTCACTGCCTTCAACCACGGCAGGAATTGGCGCGTGAAGAGAACGAGATCTTGGAAAAGCGCAAAGCCCTGAGCCGCCACCGACCTGATCCGGCATCGCAGAAACAGCGCGGCGCTGAATTTGCCAGCGCGCTTCATGAGTGGCCTCAAAAAGCCCGCGAAATCCGCCTTCATTTGTGCGATAAGCTCCGGCGATCAACACTGGAACCGCTCCCATGATACCCGACACTTTCCGCCTTCGACCCGTTCTTCTGGCCGGCCTTCTTGCGGCGGCGAGCCCTTACCAAGCCTTCGCGCTCGAAGCGCAGGAGGTGGCCGACCGGTTCAAGGCCCTGATGGCGCTGCAGCAGATCGAACTCAGCTATAGTGCAGCCAACCTCGCCGGCGGCGATGTGACGCTTGAAGGCGTGACGGTGAAGCCGACGGGCGGCGAGCAAAGCTTCGATCTTGGGCAGATCGTGCTGCAGGATGTGACCGAGGCGCAGGACGGCAGTTTTCGGGTCGGCACGCTCGAAATGGACGCGTTCGAGCATTCACAGAACGACATCACCGTCTCCATGACGGATCTCTCGATCGAAGGCCTGGTGCTGCCGGACGATCCGGCCTCCGATCCCTTCGGCGGGGCGATGCGCTATGACCGGATGGAGCTTGCCCGCGTCAATGTGGAGGGCAAGGACGGGCCGCTGGCCTCCGCGACCAATCTTTATGCCGATGTGGCGGTCGGGGACGACAACACCATGGCGATGGACGGCGCCATCGAATCCTTTTCTCTCAATCTTGCCTCGCTCGTGGAAGATGCGGAAGGCGCAAATACGCTGGACGAGATGGGATATAGCGAGCTCGGCGGAAAGGCAGTGATGGAGGCGAGTTGGCAGCCTTCCGATGGGCGTCTCACAGTCTCGCGGTATGAGATGGCCGTCGACGATGCGGGGACGCTCAACATGACGATGGACCTTGCCGGCTACACCCCTGCCTTCATCAAATCCCTGGACGAAACAATGAAAGCCATGGAACAGCAGCCCGAGGGCAGCGAGAACCAGTCCATGCAGGGGATGGCCATGCTCGGCCTAATGCAGCAGCTGACTCTGCACGGCGTCACCATCCGCTTCGCGGACGATTCTCTTACGGGCAAGGTGCTGGAGCAAGTGGCCGAGAAGCAGGGCAGCACGCCCGCCGACCTGATCTCCCTGGCGAAAGCGGCTATCCCGCAGCAACTCTCGCCGTTCGTCGGCGCCGAGCTCGCCGCCAGCATCAGCCAGGCGGTGGGCACCTTCCTCGAGAACCCGCAGAACATCGAGGTCAGCGTGAAGCCGGCAAATCCGCTGCCCTTCGCCATGCTGGCCGCGGCCGCCATGACCTCGCCGGAGGCGCTGGTCAAGCAGCTTGGACTGGCAGTGACGGCGAACCAGTAGCACAGCTGGCGGCGGTAGCGGCGGGTATCCTGAAGCCACCGCAGGGGATGGTCCTGCGTGGAGTTGGTCGACCTCAGCCGCCGGCCATCTCCCGCTCGCTCCATACGCCGATGCAGCGCCGGACAATGGCGGTCGCGCCGGAGAGCAGGTCCTCGAACTTCATGACATCAAGTGGCGGCACGTGGACGAAGCCGGACATATCCGGCGCAAAGCCCCCGGGCAGGTTCCCGATCGCGAGAGATAGAAGAGGTAATTGCACAAATACCCGCCGGCATCATCGGAGTAGCGGACCGGCAGCCCCTTGGCGGAGAGTGCTTCGTAAATGGCCGGAAGAGGCAGCGTCGAAGGCTGGTCGCCCGCCCCTCCGCAAATCTGTCCCCCTGAGCGCAGTTCGCCTTTGTTGTCCGGCTTCTCGCCGCGTATTTCGTTGCGGGCCACCCGCTCCAGGGTGAAACCCCCGGCCCGGGTACTGAGGCCGAAGTGGATGGCAATGTCGGGCGCAAAACCGCTCAGCCCGGCCAGATGTCCCGGCACGGCCTGATATTCGACCGGCAGCACCTCGAACCGCATGTCAGCGTCCCGCGAAAAACCGGGCGAGGCGGCGAGCGCGCCGATCAACGCCTCCGTCGGGTTCTCCGGCGCGCCGGGGAAAGGTCCGAAGCCGGTGACGAGCACGCGTGGGCGGGGCAGTCGGGCTCTTTGCCGACCGGCCGCCATCGTGGTTATTCCTTCACCGGGGCTAGCCGCAGGTGAAGCTCGCGCAGTTGCTGGGACGTCGCCTCCGAAGGCGCGCCCATCAGGAGGTCCTGTGCCTGCTGGTTCATGGGGAACATGGTGATTTCGCGAAGATTCCTTGCGCCGCAGAGCAGCATCACGATGCGGTCGATGCCCGCCGCCATGCCGCCATGGGGAGGCGCGCCATATTGGAAGGCGCGGTAGAGCCCACCAAAGCGCTCCTCTACCGTCTGCCGGTCAAAGCCGACGATCTCGAACGCCTTCACCATCACCTCGGGCAGGTGGTTGCGGATGCCGCCCGACGCGAGCTCATAGCCGTTGCAGACGAGGTCGTACTGAAACGCTTTGATCGACAGCGGCTCCTGGTTTTCCAGCGCCCCAAGCCCGCCTTGCGGCATGGAAAAGGGATTGTGGCCGAAATCGATGCGCTTCTCGTCCTCGTTCCACTCGTAAAAGGGGAAATCGACGATCCAGGCGAGCTCGAAACGGTCGCGGTCGACGAGGTTCAGTTCTTCGCCGGCGCGCGTGCGCGCGGCTCCCGCGAAGGAGACGAATTTCTTCGGGTCACCAGCCACGAAGAAGCAGGCGTCGCCATCGTCGAGGCCGATCTGCGTGCGGATTGCCTCCGTCCGCTCCGGGCCGATGTTCTTGGCCAGCGGGCCTGCGCCTTCGAGCCCCTCGCCCTCCTTGCGCCAGAAGATGTAGCCGAGGCCGGGCTGGCCCTCACTCTGTGCCCAGGAATTCATGCGGTCGCAGAAGGCACGGGAGCCGCCGGTCTTGGCCGGTATGGCCCATACCTCGGCCTTCGGATCATTCGCCAGGATGTTGGCGAAAACCTTGAAGCCGGAATCGCGGAAATGCTGCGAGACGTCTTCCATGACGATCGGGTTGCGCAGGTCCGGCTTGTCGGAGCCGTACTTGCGCATCGCCTCGTCATAGGGGATGCGCGGAAATTTCTGCGTGACCGGCTTGCCCTGCGCGAAGGCCTCGAACACGGCACGCATGACCGGCTCCATAGTGGAGAACACGTCCTCCTGCTCGACAAAGCTCATCTCCAGGTCGAGCTGGTAGAATTCGCCGGGCAGGCGGTCGGCGCGCGGGTCCTCGTCGCGGAAGCAAGGCGCGATCTGGAAATAGCGGTCGAAGCCGGAGACCATGATGAGCTGCTTATAAATCTGCGGTGCCTGCGGCAGCGCATAAAACTTGCCTGCATGCAGCCGCGAGGGCACGAGAAAGTCGCGCGCGCCCTCAGGCGAGGAGGCGGTCAGGATTGGCGTGGAAAATTCGGTGAAGCCCGCCTCCGACATGCGCTTGCGCATCTCGGCGATGATCTTCGTGCGCATGACGATATTCTTGTGCAGCGTTTCGCGGCGCAGGTCGAGAAAGCGGTATTTCAGCCGGATGTCCTCGGGATAATCGGGTTCGCCGAAGACGGGCAGCGGCAGTTCCTTGGCCTGGGAAAGAACCTCGATCTCGCGCGCGAAGAGCTCGATCCCGCCGGTGGGTAGGTTCGGATTGACAGTCTCCGGGGTTCTCGCCTTGACCTCGCCATCAACACGGATCACCCACTCGCCGCGCACCTTCTCGGCCATGCCGAAGGAGGGCGAATCCGGATCGGCGACGATCTGCGTGATGCCGTAGTGATCGCGCAGATCGATGAAGAGCAGGCCACCGTGGTCGCGCACGCGGTGAACCCATCCGGACAGGCGGACGGTCTTGCCGACGTCGGAAGGCCTCAACTCGGCGCAGGTATGGCTGCGGTAGCGGTGCATCATCCTATTGCGTGTCCTGAAAGGTGAGGAGCGGGCTCGGTTGCCCCTGAAAACGGCGCGAAAAGCGCATGCGAGGCCGCATTTGTCAAGGCGCGAGCCTTTTCGCGTCAGGGAGGGATGCGGCCGACCGGGAAAGGCGGGGCTTTTGCGGACGGCCTTCACATTTTGCGCGCCAGCGCCTAAAGAAAGTGGATGGACCTGATCACATCGCGTCATGAGCTGGAAAAGGCGATCGCCGCGCTCGAACAATCCGATTTCGTCACCATCGACACCGAATTCATCCGCGAGACCACCTTTTGGCCGGAACTCTGCCTGATCCAGATGGCAGGGCCAGGCGTGACCGCACTCGTGGATCCGCTCGCGGAGGGAATGGACCTCGCACCCTTTTTCCGTCTGATGGCGAATGAGAGGGTCACGAAGGTGTTCCACGCTGCGCGGCAGGACATCGAAATCATATACAATCGCGGCGGGCTGATCCCGCATCCCATCTTCGACACGCAGGTGGCGGCGATGGTCTGCGGCTTCGGCGACAGCGTGTCCTATGATCAGCTGGTCCAGCGGGTTGTCGGGGAGCACATCGACAAGACCTCGCGCTTCACCGACTGGCGGCAGCGGCCGCTTTCAGAAAAGCAGCTCAGCTACGCCCTTGCCGACGTCACCCATCTCATCCCGGTCTACGAGCACCTGAAGGCAGAACTCGCCCGCGAGGGGCGCGAGGAGTGGCTGAAGGAAGAAATGGCCGTGCTCACGGCACGCGAAACCTACGACCCGGATCCGGACGACGCATGGCGGCGCCTCAAGATGCGGGCGCGCAAGCCGATCGAGCTCGCCGTCCTGCAGCATATCGCAGCCTGGCGGGAACGCGAGGCGCGCGAACGCAACGTACCCCGCGGCCGCGTGATGAAGGACGACGCCCTCTACGAAGTTGCCCAGCAGCAGCCGCGCGACGTGACCGCCCTCAGCCGTCTTCGCAGCATCCCCAAGGGCTGGGAGCGCTCCGCCTCGGCGGCGGGCCTTTTGAAGGCGGTGAATGAGGCCTGCTCCCTTCCCAAGGACGCCCTGCCGAAGCTGCCCAAACATCAGCAGGCGCCGGAAGGAGCCGCGGCGGCGGCCGAGCTCATCAAGGTGCTGCTGAAGCTGGTGGCGGAAGAAGAGGGCGTCGCGCCCAAGATGCTCGCCTCCGCGGAGGATATCGAAAAGATCGCCTCCGAAGCAGAGGCCGCCGATGTTCCCGCGCTTTGCGGCTGGCGGCGGGAGGTGTTCGGGGAAAAGGCGCTCAAGCTTCTGCGCGGTGAGATCGCGCTGCGCTTCGCCAACCGGCGAATCGAGACCTTCGCTCCCATGCGCCAGATGGAAAGCGCGGCCGAGTAGTCAGTCCTTCGCCACGTCCAGCACGAGGTTCCTGCCCGTAAGCCTTGCCAGCTGGGCCATACGGCCCTGCGGACGCTCGCCGACGAGGGCAGCGCGGTCAGGCGGGACCAGGAGCGCCAGCGAGCCGTCGGACCGGCTCTCCCATTTCAGGCGCGGGATGATGCCGGGCATGGACGCCGAAAGAAGATAGACGACCCGCATCAACCCGCCGAGCAGCCGCGCCCGCTCGGCATAATGAGGGGTGGCAAGCTTGCGCATCTCGGGCGAGAGCGCGTCATCGAACAGACCCTCGTGGCGGAAGAGGCTCGTCAGCGCGATGAAGGCGCGGCCCGGATGGTCAATGCCGATGAAGGATCCGTGGGCGATGATGTTGAGCGATTGCGTGCCCCTGTATTCCGGATGGGCACGCCAGCCGATATCGGCGAGCAGGCATGCTGCCCGGCGATAGCGCGCCTCGTCCTCGGTCTCTGTGATGCCGAGCACTGCCAGTGCTTCTCCGCACCATTCGGCGAGCTCGTAGGCGTGCCTTACCGACCGGGACCGCAGGAGCGCAAGCTCCTCGGCGGCCGAAATCAGCGGGTCCGTGCCGCGCTCGTCCTCCGGCAGGAGCGAGAAGAGATAGCCTTCGCGCACACCATTGGCGGAAAAAATGACCTTCGATGGTTTGGCGGCGCTGATGATCTCGAGCAGGACGACCGCACCGTAGGGCAGCAGCGCCCGCCGGCTCTTCGAAACCCCCTCCACTCCCCTGATCCGTTCGATCTCGCTGCGGGCGACGCGGCGAACGAAGGGCGCCGCAGCAACCGGATCCATCTCGTAGTGATGCATCACCTCGAGCGGATAATGGGTGGCGCACATATGCAGCCTTGCCAGATTCCGCCAGGTGCCGCCGATGCAGTAGAACGGGCGGCCCTCCCCCTGCGCAAGCCATGGAGCGCGCGCGATCTCCCGGCGCGCGATATCCGCCGCGGCGGTGAGCGAATCGTTCGCCATATCGCGCAGCCTCAGTCCGCCGAGCGGCAAGGTGATCCCCTCGCCGATCGATCCGCCTCTGACATCGACCAGCTCCAGGCTGCCCCCGCCAAGGTCGCCAACAAGGCCGTCCGGCCGGTGGAAGGCGGCAATCACGCCGAGCGCGGAATAATAGGCTTCCTCGCGGCCGGACAGAACCTTGATCTGCGTGCCAAGGATTTCCTCCGCCCGGCGAATGAAGTCCGGCCCGTTCTTCGCCTCGCGGGCGGCAGCGGTGGCGACGACATGGAGCGACTGGGCGCCCGCCTGTTCGGACAGGGCGCGGAAGCGGCGGAATTCCTCGATCGCGCGGCTCACGCCGTCAGGGTCCAACTCGCCGGTAGTGACTATGCCCCGGCCGAGACCTGCCAGCATCTTTTCATTGAAGAGGACCGTGGGAGCGCGCGCGACGCCTTCATAGATGACGAGGCGAACGGAGTTGGAGCCGATATCGATAACCGAGACCGGCTGCCGGTCCTGCAACCGGCCCTGGGAAGAGGAGATGCTCACGGGGTCAGCCGACAGCGACAGCCTTCTTACGCCGCTTGAAGGCAGCGATGCGCTTCGGCGCATGGGATTTCAATGCTTCACCTCGGCCCGAGAGACTTGGATTGGTCATGAAATATTCCTGGGCGTTGAAGGTCTCTTCGCCATCCTCGGGCTGGATGCGCCGCGAGGTGCCATCAGGCAATACTTCGAAACTCTGCTGGTTGTCCATGATGTTTCCAAGCATGATCTGACCCAGCACCTGCTCATGCACCGTGGGATTGGTCATGGGCACCATGCACTCGACCCGGCGGTCAAGATTGCGCGGCATCATGTCGGCGGAGGCGATATAGACGATCGCCTCATCCGAGGGCAGGCCATGGCCGTTACCGAAGCAATAGATGCGGCTGTGCTCCAGGAACCGGCCGATGATCGACTTCACGCGTATATTTTGCGAGAGGCCGGGCACCTGCGGCCGCAGGCAGCATATGCCGCGCACGACGAGGTCGATCTCGACCCCGGCCCTGCCCGCCTCATAAAGCGCGTCGATCACCTCGGGATCGACAAGCGCATTCATCTTCATCCAGATCTGCCCCGGCCGGCCCGCCTTCGCATGCTCCATCTCCTCGCGTATATGCTGGAGGATGCGCGTGCGCATGGTGAAGGGCGAGACCGCAAGTTTCATGTCCACATCCGGCTCAGCATAGCCGGTGATGAAATTGAAGACCTTGGCCACATCGTGGGCGATCGTCGGGTCGACCGTGAAATAGGAAAGGTCCGTGTAGATGCGCGCCGTGATCGGGTGATAGTTGCCGGTACCCAGATGCACATAGCTGCGCAGCCGGCCCTCTTCCCGGCGCACGACGAGCGACATTTTTGCATGGGTCTTCAATTCGATGAAGCCGAAGACCACCTGCACCCCAGCCCGCTCCAGGTCGCGCGCCCAGCGGATATTCGCCTCCTCGTCGAAACGGGCCTTGAGCTCGACGAGCGCGGTAACCGATTTGCCCGCCTCGGACGCATCGATCAGCGCGCGCACGATGGGGCTGTCGTTGGACGTGCGGTAGAGGGTCTGCTTGATCGCGACCACATCCGGATCCTGGGCGGCCTGGCGCAGGAACTGCACGACCACGTCGAACGATTCGTATGGGTGATGGACGATGATGTCCTTCTCGCGAATGGCTGCGAAGCAGTCGCCGCCATGGTCGCGGATGCGTTCGGGAAAGCGCGCATTGTAGGGCAGGAATTTCAGGTCGTCGCGCGGGAGCTTCACGATCTCCGAAATCTGGTTGATGGCGAGCGGCCGCTCGAGCACGCTTATGCGCGAACTGGCCACTCCGAGTTGTGAGGCGACGAAGTCGCGCAGCCCCTCGGGCATGGAACTGTCGAACTCGATGCGGATCACCCAGCCGCGGCGGCGCCGCTTCAGTGCCGTCTCGAACAGGCGCACGAGGTCCTCGGCCTCTTCCTCCACCTCGATATCGCTGTCGCGGATGATGCGGAAGGTGCCCCAGCCATTCACCTTGTACCCGGGGAATAGCTTGCCGATGAACATCTCAACCACCTCTTCCAAGGTGATGAAGCGCACAAGCTTCGGCCGTTCAGGGAGCGCGATGAAGCGCTGCAGGGTTGGCGGCAGACGGAGCAGCGCTGTCATCGTCTGGTTGTTCGAAAGGTTCTGGAGATCCAGCGCAATCGAAAAGCCCAGATTGGGGATGAATGGGAACGGGTGCGCCGGATCGATCGAAAGGGGCGTCAGGACCGGATAGATCTCATCCATGAAATGCCGTTCGATCCAGGCGCGGTCGTCACGCGATAGTGCTTCGGGGCGCACGATGGCGATGCCCTCCTTCCTCAGCAGATCGAGGAGGCGCACCAGGTGTTCGTGCTGCTCCACCTGCAGCCGGCTCACCTCCCTCAGTATGTTTTCGAGCTGCTCTTCCGGCGTGCGGCCGTCGGCGCTCTTTTCCGAGATTCCGGCACGCACCTGTCCGGCAAGGCCAGCCACGCGCACCATGAAGAATTCGTCGAGGTTGTCGGCCGAGATGGAGAGGAAGCGCACCCGCTCCAGGAGGGGATGACACGGGTTCTGCGACTCTTCCAATACGCGGCGATTGAACTGTAGCCAGGAAAACTCCCGGTTTACGAAGCGGTCGGGGCTCGTCAGCGCGATCGGGACTGCCGCCCCAGGCTGGCTTGGAAATTCGCTCTTGACCGGCTTCAACTCGTTCATTGCTCTATTGCTCCGCGTCGGACGGCCTGCCCCGCCTCTCTCGTGGCAGGCTTTTGCGACAGTTTTATCACGGACTTGCAAAGAACCTATTTATGCTCCAAACGCTCCAGGTCCCCAACAGGTACGTCGCGGAGATTTTCATGGCCGGCCACGGAACACCGCATTTCCACAATACGAGCGGCTACCGGTCGATCGAGATCGGCGTGAAGGAGTTCATGTGCGTGGGCGCCAAGCCTCCCTTCGATCATCCGCACGTGTTCCTCGATATGGGGGACGATGCCGAGCGCATATGCCCGTATTGCTCTACCCTCTACCGGTACAATCCGGCGCTGAAGCCGGAAGAAAGCGTGCCGGCGGACTGCCGTTACCACGAGGAAATCGTGTGATCCAAATCCGGCCGCGCCATGGCTAGGCGCCATGTGGCCATTGCCGGCGCGGGGATTGCGGGGCTAACAGCCGCCCTCTCGTTCGCGGCAAAAGGATTCTCCGTCTCGATCTTCGAGCGGGCGGAGCACCTGGAGGAAGCGGGCGCGGGCCTGCAGCTCTCGCCCAATGCGACACGCATTCTGGCGTCGCTGGGCGTGCTGGAGCGCTTGCGCAGGAATGCCATCCAGCCGGAAGCCATCCACCTCAAGGATGCTGCCAGTCTTGCGCCCCTCGCCCGCATACCGCTCGGCGAGGCCGCGGAAGCGCGCTGGGGCGCGCCCTATCTCGTCTCCCACCGCGCGGACCTGCAGCTGGCGCTGCTGCAAGCCGTCGAAGACTGCGCCGCCATTGCACTCACCACCGGCGCGGAAATCGGCAAGGCCGAGTTCGGGACGGCTGGCGTGACCGCCCTGGTGCAGGACCGGCAGGGGGAGCGGAAGCTCGCCTGCGAATTCCTCATCGCCGCCGACGGCGTCTGGTCGGGACTGCGGCGTCTTGCTGGAAGGGGTGAAAGCCGCTTTACCGGCTACATCGCCCATCGCGCGATCCTGCGCCGAGAAGGGCTGGAGGTGGACGATATTTTACCCCCGGACTCCGTCACTGCTTTCCTGTCGCCCCGGTTCCATCTCGTTGCCTATCCGCTACGCGGAGGGACTGAGATCAACCTTGTGGCGATCACCAAAGGCGCCGAGGTCGGGCGGCGCTGGGCGAGCAGCGCCGATATAGATCACATGCGCGCCATCGCACGAGACGCGCCCGCCCTTTCCGCACTGGCGGTGCAGGCCGGCGCATGGACAGCCTGGCCCATCCACGAGGTGGAAGTTCCCGGCCGCTGGGGCGATCCCGGAGGGCTGGTGCTGATCGGCGATGCAGCTCACGCGCTTGCGCCTTTCGCCGCACAGGGTGCGGCGATGGCAATCGAGGATGCGGCAGTGCTCGCCGAGCTTGCGACGCGCAAGGCCAATGTTCCCTCCATGCTTGCCGGATTCGAGCGGCTGCGACGGCCGCGGCTTGCCCGCGTCGCCCGCCGCGGCAACTTCAACCGTCTTGTGTGGCATGCGGGCGGCCCAATCGCGCTCGTGCGCAACCTCGCCCTGCGTTTTTTTCGAAACGAACAGAGGCTCGCTGCCGACCTTGACTGGCTCTATGGGTATGATGCTGCAGCGGAGGCCGGTGACGCTTAGAAACTAGCCTGCCGTCAATGCAGTATCTGCGACAGGAACAGCTTTGTCCGCTCGTGCTGCGGGTTGTCGAAAAACTGGTCGGGCGTGTTCTGCTCGACAATTTGCCCCTGGTCCATGAAGATGACACGGTTCGCGACCTGGCGGGCGAAGCCCATTTCGTGGGTGACGCAGATCATGGTCATCCCCTCCTGCGCCAGATCCACCATGGTCTCCAGCACTTCCTTGATCATCTCCGGGTCGAGGGCGGAGGTCGGCTCGTCGAAGAGCATGATGCGCGGGTTCATGCAGAGCGCACGGGCGATCGCCACGCGCTGCTGCTGACCACCGGAAAGCTGTCCCGGGTATTTGTGTGCCTGCTCGGGGATGCGTACGCGCTCCAGATACTGCATGGCGACCTCCTCAGCCTGCCTTCGCGGCATCTTGCGAACCCAGATCGGCGCCAGTGTGCAATTTTCGAGGATGGTGAGGTGCGGAAACAGGTTGAAGTGCTGAAAGACCATGCCGACCTCGCGCCGCACCTCGTCGATCTTCTTCAGATCGTTCGTCAGCTCGATTCCGTCGACGATGATCCTCCCCTTCTGATGCTCTTCCAACCTGTTGATGCAGCGGATCATAGTGGATTTGCCGGAGCCCGACGGGCCGCAGACGACGATGCGCTCGCCGCGCATCACCTTCAGGTTGATGTCGCGCAGCACGTGGAATTCCCCGTACCATTTGTGCATGCCGATGATTTCGATCGCGACGTCGGTATCCGAGATGTGCAGCTTCGAGCGGTCGATATGTATTTCTGTGGCGACGACACTGTGTTGAGACACCATGTTCACCTTTCCCGTTATCTTTTGTGGCCGGTTTCGAGCCGGCGCTCCATGAACATCGAATAGCGCGACATGCCGAAGCAGAACAACCAGTAGACAAAGGCTGCGAAGATGAGTCCAGTCGCGGCCGTCGAGGGCGTGATCCAGTTCGGGTCGGAAAAGCCACGGCGCACTGTGCCAAGCAGGTCGGCAAGGCCGATGATGTAGACGAGGCTCGTATCCTTGAACAGCCCGATGAAAGTGTTCACGATGCCCGGAATGACGAGTTTGATCGCCTGCGGCATGATGACGAGGCGCATCATCTGCCAGTAGCTGAGGCCGAGCGCCTGCGCACCCTCATATTGCCCCTTCGGGATCGCCTGCAGCCCGCCGCGGATCACCTCCGCCATATAGGCGGCGGAGAAGATCGCCACGCCGATCAGCGCCCTCAGCAGCTGGTTGAAGGACACCCCGTCCGGCAGGAAGAGCGGGATCATGAAAGCCGACATGAAGAGCACGGTGATCAGCGGCACGCCGCGCCAGAACTCGATGAAGATGATCGAGAAGAGCCGCACAGCGGGCAGATGGGAGCGGCGCCCAAGCGCCAGAAGAATGCCGAGCGGGAGCGACGCGGCGATGCCCGTAAGGGCGACGACGAGCGTCACCAGGAGCCCGCCCCAGAGATTCGTAGGGACCGGCTGGAGGCCGAAATCCACCGAGAGAGCCGCCACGAGCACGGCCGTCACCAGCGGCGGCATGAGCACGCGCCCCGCGCCGGCCGAGCTTTCGCCCCCCGTGCGCCCTGCAAAGAGGCTGGCAGCGACGGATGCCAGAGCGAGCAGGAAAGCGAGGAGCGACAGGGTGGAGAATTCGAAACCCAGAAGGTCGAAGCGCCCGCTCCTTATCGCTGCGGCGATGAGCAAGACCAGGAGCGAGACCGCCGCGAGCCCCATCGCGGCTTTCAGCAAAGCAGGCCTGGCGCCGCTGCTGCCTCCGGCGAAGGCGGCGGAAACGAAAGCAGCCAGCGTGAAAAGGAAGGCTACCCAACCGCCACTGACGCCGATCTCGCCGCCCGTCAGGAGCACCAGCGCGACAACGGGAAAAGCGATGCCGAGCAGCAGCGCGTTCAGCCGCTTGTATGGCGCCCGCGGAATGGCCAGCGGTATTGTCAGCAGGACGAGAAGCAGGAATGCCAGGTCGACACGCCAGCGTTCATCCAGCGGATAGCGCCCGTAGATGAACTGCCCCAGCTTCGCATTGACGAAGGCCCAGCAGGCACCGATCTCGCCTCCGCCGGGCAGCAGGCAAGCCTCGCGGTCGGCGCCTGTGAAAACCGCCCGCAGCAATCCCCACTCGATCAGGTTCCACGCCGCCCAAGCGGCAAAGAGCCCGAGCGCGACGGTGATGACGCTGTCCAGAGGCGTGGCGAAGAGATTCTTGCGCAGGGTCGCAGGCAGACCCACCTCGCTCCTGGGTGGCGGCAAGGAGGGCTCCTGCCCGCGCGCGACATAGAATGCGACTTGTTCTTCCATCGCCGTTCCTACCGCTCCACGAGGGCCATGCGCGCGTTGAACCAGTTCATGAAGGCAGCGGTCGCGACGCTCAATCCGAGATAGACGACCATCCAGACCGCCACCACCTCGACGGACTGGCCGGTCTGGTTCAGCACCGTCGAGCCCACCGCCACCAGATCGGGATAACCTACAGCCAAGCCCAGGGAAGAATTCTTCGTCAGATTGAGGTATTGGCTGGTGAGCGGCGGGATGATCACGCGGAAGGCTTGCGGCACGATCACCAGCCTCAGCGATTGCCCGCGCGTGAGCCCGAGCGCGGATGCCGCTTCCGTCTGGCCTTTGGAAACGGCCACGATCCCGGCCCGCACGATTTCGGCGATGAAGGCGGCCGTGTAGAAGGAGAGCGCCAGGAAAAGCGAGAGGAATTCCGGCTTGATCTGCCAGCCTCCGACGAGATTGAACCGGGTTGCCGTGGGCAGTTCGAAGGTGACCGGCGATCCAGTCGCGACGAATACGAGGAGCGGAAGGCCGATGATGAGGCCAACGCTCAGCCACAGGATCGGGCGCCGCTCGCCTGTCTCAAGCTGGCGCTTCCTGTTCTGGCGTACCAGGAAGACCGTTGCGGCGATCCCGAAGGCAAAGGCAGCCAGGGTCAGCAGCGCTGCCTGCTCAAAGACCGCCGCCGGCGTCTGCAGACCACGGTTCGAAAGATAGGAGCCGAACGGCAGTTCGACGGCGTTGCGCGGCAACGGCAGAACCGAAAGGACGCCGAAATACCAGAACAAGATGACCAGCAGCGGGGGAATGTTGCGGAAGGTTTCCACATAGATCGTGGAGAGTGCCCGCAGGAGATAGTTGCGCGACAGGCGGCCGATGCCGATCAGGAAGCCGACGATCGTGGCGAGAACGATGCCGCAGGCGGCCACGATGACGGTGTTGACGAAACCGACGAAAAGCGCGCGGCCATATGTGGAGTTGGAGGTATAGGCGATGGGCGCCTGGCCGATGTCGAAGCCCGCCCTCGCCGAGAGGAAGCCGAAGCCGGAGGCAATGCGGGCACTGGCCAAGTTCTGGACCGTGTTGTTGACGAGCCAGGACGCAAACGCCAGAATCGCGATGATCATCAGGATCTGAATGACCAGGCCGCGTGTATGCGGGTCGCGCATGAGCGAAATGCGCTCATGCGGCACGGAAATGCTTTCTGTGTCCGCCGTCATCGATCCGCCATGCGCGATGGGAGCCGCCCCTCAGGGCCGGCCCAGCCGCGTCCTTAAGAAGGAGTGCCGCGCCCCCGAGTGCGGGTGCGCGGCTTCGCTTTCGGCGACGGTCAGCGGACCGGCGGGGCGTATTGCAACCCGCCCTTCGTCCAAAGGGCGTTCTGGCCGCGCTGGATTTTCAAGGGCGTGTCGGGGCCGACATTGCGATCGAAGATCTCACCATAGTTGCCTACGGCTTTGATCACGTGGACCATCCACTGGTTGGTGAGGCCGATATCTTCCCCGAAATTGTCGTCCGCGCCGAGCAGCCGGCGGATGTCCGGGTTTTCAGAGTTGGCCGCCATGTCCTCCACATTCTCCTGGGTGACGCCCAATTCCTCGGCGTTGATGAGACCGAAATGCACCCATTTGACGAGGTCGAACCATTGCTCGTCGCCCTGGCGCACCACAGGCCCCAAAGGCTCCTTTGAGATGATCTCGGGCAGCACGATATGCTCGTCGGGATTGGACATCTCCAGGCGGCTAGCATAGAGGCCCGACGCGTCGGTGGTCAGCACGTCGCAGCGGCCCTGCTCGTAAGCGGTGTTCACGCTGTCCTGGGACTCGATGACGACTGGATTGAAATCCATATTGTTGGCCCGGAAGTAGTCGGTCAGGTTGAGCTCGGTGGTGGTGCCGCTTTGCACGCATACGGTGGCGCCGGAAAGCTGCAGCGCCGAGGTGACGTTGAGGTCCCTGCGCACCATGAAGCCCTGCCCGTCATAATAGTTGACGCCAACGAAGTTCAGCCCAAGGGCGGTGTCACGGTCCATCGTCCAGGTGGTGTTGCGGGCAAGCAGGTCGACCTCATTGTTCTGCAGCGCGGGGAAGCGCTGCACCGCCGAAAGCGGAGAGTACTGCACCTTGCTCGCGTCACCGTCGAATATGGCCGCGGCGACGGCCTTGCAGTAGTCGATGTCCAGGCCCTGCCACTCGCCCTGGTCATTCTGGGAGGCAAAGCCCGGCAGGCCGGTATTGACGCCACAGCGCAGCGTGCCACGGTTCTTCACGTCATCAAGCGTTGCAGCCGTGGCGGGCACGACGGCGCTCGCGACGGCCACGGAGCCAAGCAGCGCCAGAATGGAATTCTTCATGATTGTTGACCCTTTTCTGAGATACAGGGCTTATCCCCATTGAACTTGCAGAAGCCGAACATCCGTCTGTCGCAGAACAGCGGCCGCAAGGCGTTCTTCTCCCAAGCACGGGCCCATCGAATGCCATAAATGGGCGTGGGTCAAGAGGTTTGACGTAAAGGTGAAAGGGCGGCGACGGAGCTTGCGGGCAGGTTCCGGAGACACTAAGCCGGGCCATACAACGCTTTCGCGGAATAGGACACGCGCCATGGCCAGGGACGAACACAAGAGCGGCATCAATACGAGGCTTGCCCATATCGGCAACGATCCGGGCGCCTTTCACGGCTTCGTGAACCCGCCGGTCGTGCATGCCTCGACCGTGCTGTTCCCCGACGCCGCCACCATGGCCTCGCGCAAGCAGAAATACACCTATGGCACCCTCGGCACCCCCACCACCGACGCGCTGGCCGAAGCCATGAACGAACTTGAAGGCGCGGCCGGCACGATCATCGTACCCTCGGGGCTAGCCGCGGTATGCGTCCCGCTTCTCGCCTTCCTCTCCGCCGGGGACCATGCACTCATCGTTGATACCGTCTACCATCCCACGCGGCGTTTTGCCGACACGCTGCTGAAGCGCCTGGGCGTGGAGATCGAGTACTACGATCCCTCTGTCGGCGCAGACATCGCCCGCCTGATGAAGCCGAATACGAAAGTGGTCTTCACGGAATCGCCCGGCTCCAACACGTTCGAGATGCAGGATATCCCGGCCATTGCCGCGGCCGCCCATAAAGGCGGGGCGATCATGATGATGGACAATACCTGGGCGACTCCCCTCTTCTTCCGTCCGCTCGAGCATGGCGTCGACATTTCCGTCCACGCCGCGACAAAGTACCCGGCCGGCCATTCGGACGTGCTGCTCGGGACGGTTTCCGCCAACGCGGCATGCTGGGAGCGGCTGCACGAGACCTTCATCACGCTCGGCGTGTGCGCCGGCCCGGACGATGTATACCAGGTGCTGCGCGGCCTGCGCACCATGGGTGTGCGGCTTGAGCGCCACCAGGAGAGCGCGCTGGCGATTGCCCGCTGGATGGAGGGAAAGCAGGGCGTCGCCCAGGTGCTGCATCCAGGGCTGGAATCGCATCCCGGCCATGCGATCTGGAAGCGGGACTTTTCCGGCGCGAGCGGCCTCTTCTCCTTCGTGCTCGACGCCGGAGGTGAACGCGAGGCTCATGCCTTTCTTGACGCGCTACAAATCTTCGGGCTGGGTTTTTCCTGGGGCGGATTCGAGAGTCTTGCCGTCCAGGTCTCCCTGGCCGACCGCACGATAGCCAAAGGCCCCTATGCGGGTCCCGTGATCCGGCTTCAAATCGGACTCGAAGACGTGGAGGACCTCAAGGCCGACATCGAAAGAGGCCTAAAGGCGGCCCGCAGCCTTTAGTGAACCAATAGGCGTGGCGACCCCGGCAGGACTCGAACCTGCGACCATCGGCTTAGAAGGCCGTCCGAAACCCAGCCTTTTCAAAGGAAGTTCCGCTTCGGGCCTGCGCCACAAGGGGCCTATTTCAGCGAAAGTTGGAACGCAGCCGGCGCGACGGCTGACGCCGATGTCCGCGTTTCTCTAACGGCCCCCAGCGGTCAGCTGGTGCGGTTGACACCCGGAATAAAGCAGGAATATATCCCTTTCATTGCGGCGCCCAAAGATACGAGGAACACCCATGCGCCGCTACATCATCCGCACCCTTCAGGATTTGGTCGACCACGAGATGCAGCTCACGGCTCATTGTGGATCTGCGTTCTGCGGCCACCACAAGGTGCTGGACCTGAAGGAGATGATCGCCACCTTCGGACCGGACTATTCCTGTATTGGCGACGACAGGCTCAGGAACGCGATCCGTTGTCGGCGGTGCGGTCACAAAGGCGGATCGGTCACCGTCTCCCCTCTCAAAATGACATTCCACGCGGCCTAGAGGGGAGGAGCGCGTATGCCCCTACGGCCGCCACGGCACGATTGGCCTGCTTCCGTCTATTCGGTTGATGAGAATTTCGACATTGTCGAGGAACTGGCCCAGTGCGCCAATTTCGGCATAGGATACGTCGCCTACAAGAAGGCGCTCCAAATGCGCTCCTATTCCATCATTCAACTTTGCGAGAAGGGGCGGATCGTCTGGA
>NZ_JAPSLH010000003.1 GCF_031180965.1 Chelativorans sp. | reverse complement strand
GCTCCGACTTCGAGGAGGAGTGGCAGACCTCCTCCGCCCATCTCGGCATCCTCCGCGCCGACCTGCATCTCCTCAAGAGCTGGGACCTGCTCGTCGAAGGCCGCGTCCTTGCCATGCCCGAGGCCGACACCACCGACTACGGCGCGCTCCTTGCCCTCTACCGCCATGTCGGAAACAACTTCAAGGTCGGCCTCGGCTACAACTTCGGCTCCTTCTCCGACGACCTCAGAGACCTTACCCTCGACGACCAGGGCGTCTTCCTCAATGTCGTCGGAAAATTCTGACCGTATCTACCCCCGCCGCAAACGCGGCGGGGAGCTTTTTGCAGGTCCCCAAGTGCTCCCTTTGCCTCCGAAGCAACAGCGGCCAGTATGGAAATGCGACGGCTGCAGTAGGGAACAGCCGTTCAGGACGATCGATGATCACCGATGGGTGCGGGCCGCCGAAACCACCACGGAATGGACCGGCAATCCCGAGAGCCTTCAGCTCTGCCCAACCTGCCAGCTGAAGTTCCTCTACAGCCAATTGCTTCCTCGCAAGGATCAGGATGTCGAGGAAACAACTGCGGAGGATCTAACACCAAAGGGCAATTTGTCCCGCTAACTTACCTGTGGTCGAATTGGACAGCAGGATGAGGGCAGAAACGGAGCGTCCTGCTGAATGGCACGCCTGGGCTGGGTCTCTATTTCCCCGTAATCTGCAGAGGAGGCTTTGCTTGAGATCGGCGCGGCCGACCGGGGGGCGTCGCGCCGGCTGCAAAGAATCCGCCTGTCAAACAGCACAAGGGCGGACGATGGAATTCTTTTGCGGGCTCGATGATGGACGAGACGGCGCTGTGCGACCTCGACGATCGCGGCGCGGTGCATCTGGAGACGGTGGCGGTGACGAATCCCGAGGCGATCTTCGACGCTTGAACTGGCGCGGCTGAGGCGCGTCGGCCACGAGGCGCGTCGCTCTCGCTTGGCTGCATCCGGAGCTGACCAGGATGGGTCTTCTGGCCGTGTGTCTTGAGACCCGGCACGTGCGTGCGGCGATGTCGGCACAGCGCGGAAGCCTGATACCGGATGCGGCTTCTTCTCACACAGCGGCGCAATCTGAAGTGCAAGGTACTCGAGTTCGAAAACACCATCCGCTTAAGAGCTTCGGGATTCGCATCAAGGGGACCGGACGCAACGGCTTTGAGAAGGCGGTGCGCACGGCGGTGGCCGACGATGCGCTGACACGCGAGCTGATGGATGGGATGGTTTCGGCGCGTGCTGTGCTGTGGAAGCAGTATTGCCGGCTGCACGACCTGGTGGTGCGGTTAGTCGCCGGCTACGAGCTGGCGCGGCGCTTCATGGTCATTCCTGGCGTCGGGCCGGTGACGGCGTTGAGCTTCATCGTCGCGACCGATGATCCGTCGCGCTTCCGGCGCTCGCGGGACCTGGCTGCGTACTTCGGGCTGATGTCGCGGCGCTGGCAGTCCGACACGTCAATCGACCTCCAGGGGCGCATATCCAAGGGCGGCGATCCGGAAGTGCGGCGCGCCTCTACGAAGCGGCGTCCGCCCTGATGACGCTTCATGGGCAAGGTCGGTCAAGACATGGGGCGAGAGCCTTGCCAAACGCTCTTGTCAGCGCAAGGCTCCCGTTGCGGTGACGCCCAAGCTGGCGGTAATCATGCACACCATGTGGACGGACGGCACCTTGTACGCAGGCGACGCGACCGCAAGTAAGGCGGAGCTTCAAAGGCGCGCCGCGCGCAAGGAGTACAAGTCGCTGGGAGCGCATGGATGAGCATGGAAACGACGTCTGAAACCAGCGTGCCGTCATGGTGGCGGTGCGATTCGAAACGAGCAGCTCTGCTGCTGCGGACGAGGACTGGTGCAGACCAGGAACGACGGGAAGCACGCTATGTTGCCTGCGGCCGCACGCTTTCATATGCGCGCGGACCGCACTCAAATGCGTGCGACGCTGCCCCGTGAATCCGATGGCAATGAGCGCCGCGACAGTTCGAGCGCTGCGTTATCGCAGCCGAAACTGCCCGTCGCAGAGCGCGGAGGACTGCACAGTTCGCCGGGACTTTTCCGGCCTCCAGGTGAGCCTATTGTGGAAAGCTGCGGGGTGTTACCAAGTGGAAAAGAGGAGAAGCGACGATGCACGACAGTTCGTCGCAAGCCCTGCCGATTAGGATTGCAAGATAAAGCGAGCTTGCGCTCGCGGCAGGCATTGCCGCCAAGTGATTGTCTACACATTGTTTTCGCGGCGCGAAACGCCCTTGGGCCGCAGTCGCGCGAGGTGCAACTGGGGCAGCGCTTCAGCTATCCTTAGCGTTGGTGCGATGTGCGCTCCGCATTGTGTACGCCGAGGTAGGTCTTACTGCGCGTTAGCGCGATCCGCTGTAAAGGCCTCTTGCCGAGGCAGAATCAGCTGCCGATCTTGCCGCCATGGCGGATCGCGATGCCGAGAATTTTCGTGTCAGGCCGGGCCGGGTGCGCAGCCGCGGCACGCGCGTCAATCCGCGCTCGCTGCCATTCGTCACCCAGGTGAAGATCGCCGTGCAGAAAGCCGGCGGCAACCCGGACCGCATCGCTGGTTCGGGAGGGCAGCGGGGTGGTCGGTTCAATGCCCGTGGCCGGGGCGCGAAGATCGTGGCCGGCTTGCCACGCGATATTGGCGGCTGGAATCGAAACGGAAGCGGCACCCGATCACGCAGGGTGGTGGTGAAGGCCCGCGTGGTGAAGCTCAGCCCGGGGCGCCATGGGCGCGGTCCGAAATTCGCTGCCAGCCGTGGCGCGGTCGATGCCCATCTACGCTATCTCGAACGGGATGGTGTGACGCGCGATGGCGAAAAGGGACGAGTCTATTCCGCCTTCGAGGACGAGACTGATGGCAAGGCTTTCCTCGATCGCGGGCGGAACGACCGGCACCAGTTTCGCTTCATCGTCGCGCCGGAGGATGCGGTCGAAATGCGCGACCTGCGCTCTTTCACTCGCGATCTCATGCGGCAGATGGAAGACGATCTCGGCACCCGGTTGGACTGGATCGCAATCGATCACCACAACACAGGCCATCCGCACACGCATATCCTGGTGCGCGGCATTACCGAGGAGGAGAAGGTGCTCAACATCGCCGGCGACTACATCGCCCATGGCATCCGCCATCGTGCGCGAGAGTTGGTGACACTGGAGCTGGGTCCCCAGACCGAGGTCGACCTTGCCCGCAAGCTCAGCGCCGAGGTGGAGGCGGAGCGGCTGACCCGTCTCGACCGCATGCTGATCGCCGAGAGCGAGGAGCACGGCATCATCGACCTGCGCCCACATGCCAGCGAGAGCTACACTGCGCGCGCCAACCGCCACCTGCTGATTGTTCGGGCCAAGCGGCTGCAGCGATATGGCCTTGCCTCCGAAATCGAGCCTGGCCGCTGGGCACTGGCCGAGAATGCCGAGCGCGTGCTGCACGATCTCGGTATACGCAATGATATCATCAAAACCATGCACCGGGCGCTCACCGAGCACGGCATTGCCGAGGAGCGTGGCCCAACCCAATACGTGAACCACGGCAGGGAGCTCGCCGAACCGGTTGTCGGGCGCATACTCGCCAAGGGGCTTGCGGGCGACGAGATGGACGACAGGCTCTACCTGATCGTCGACGGCCTGGACGGCCGCACCCATTATATCGAGACCGCCGACGCGGCGAAGCTGGAGGAGGTGAGGCGCGGCTACATCGTCGCCCTCGATCCGATCCCGCTAAAGGCCGAACCGCGCCCCGCCGATCTCAATGTCCGCGACATGGCGGCCGGGAACGGTGGCATCTACCGACCGACCGAGCACCTGGAAGTAGCCCGGCAGCAGATCGACCGCATCGGCGGCGATCCCGATGCCTTCATCCGTTCGCACATCCGCCGGCTCGAAGCGCTGCGGCGGGCCGGCATCGTCGAGCGGATCGATGCCGACCATTGGACAATCCCGGATGATATCGTCGAGCGCGGCGCTGCATACGACGCGCGCAACCGCGGCAAGAACTTCGCCGTGCGCACGCTCTCCTTCATCGATCTCGACCGGCAGATCACCAGCGACGGGGCTACCTGGCTCGACCGGGAACTGGCTTCATCCAAAAGAATGCCGCTGGTCGAATCCGGTTTTGGCCGCGAGGTTCGGGAGGCGGTCGAGCGGCGCCGGCAAAGCCTTGTGGACATGGGCTACGCCACCCGGCTGCCCGATGGCTCCGTGCGCGCGCCGCGCGACATTCTCCAGCGGCTGGAACGAGCCGAGATCGCGCGCGTGGGCCGTGTGCTGGCGGCCGAGCGCGGCCTCACCTTCATCGAAGCCAAACCGGGCGAGTATGTCAGCGGCCGGCTCGCCGGCGCTGCCAATCTCGCTTCCGGCCGTTTTGCCATGCTCGACAACGGCCTCGGTTTCCAGCTCGTATCTTGGCAGCCTGTGCTGGACAACCGTATCGGGCAGCATATCACGGGTGTCATGCGCGACGGAGGTGGGATCGAATGGAGCTTCGGCAGGAAGCGCGGGCTCGGCCTTTGATCACCCAATCAGCTTGCGCCGAAAGGCATGTCGGTCATCCTGCGACCTGATATGTGTTGAACGGCAAGGATGGGGCCGGAAGCGGTCTGGCAGCTTTTAGCTTCGCGACAAAGATAGCAGACTGTCAACCTGCCGCAACTGGATCGCGGACCGACCAGTATCCAAACAAATCAAAGGCGCTGAGCAAGGGATGATGGGAATGTTCGGCGGAAGTGCAGCCACGCTCGCCAGCGCAGTAAGCGTTCAATCCGTCCGCGGTTGCAATGCATGCTTGGAATTACGTGGCTGAGGCTGGAAGCGGACCGCCGTTGTCGAGGTTGTTCTGATGGAGTTTGACCCAGCCAGTACAGCATTGTCTTTATGCCGGCCGGAATGCCGAGAGCGTCAGCGGAGGCCGTGCTGGACCAACGAGCCCGGGGGACGGCATCGCTGCCTCGTCATCGAGGCGCGCCAGCCATCTCACGAACATTTCCGCACCGTCTGCTTGGGCGCAGGCGGGATCATGGACTGCCGTATAAACAGGTCCGGGAATTCGAAGCTGCGGAAAGGGCTCCTTGAGTTCCGACTTGCTGAAGAGATCGCTGACGGTACGCAGGGGGCACACGAGGGCGCCGGCCCCGGATAGCGCCGCTTCCAGCGCCAGGTAGAAATGCGGCAGGGTGGTTGCTTGCGTGGCCATGCTTTGCGGCAAGCCCGCCGCCTGCAGCCATGCCTCGAGTTCGCCGGGGCGGGTGGCCGCCCGCAACAGGCGGCAGCCGCGGAGGTCAGCGGGCTTGCGGATGGCAGCGCTCTCTGCGGCACCGGGGGCGATCGCCAGCGTCAGCCGGTCGCGAAGGATCGGCGTTGCCCGCAAGTGATCAGGCAGGTCATTCTCGGTGCGGATTGCCACATCGAACGGAATTTCCTGCCAGTTCTCCAGACTATGAGTCTGGCGCAACTGCACCCGGATCTTTTCATGCGCCGCCGCAAAACTCCAGAGACGCGGGATCAGCCAGCGCATCGCGAACGTGGAAGGAGCCAGGACCCGCACGACGACCGCGTCGTCCTGCTCCCGAACCTTGCCGACGGCCTCTTCTATCAGCTTCCAGGCTTCCTCCGCGGCGCCGGCAAGGAGGATTGCATGCTCCGTGGGCTCCATTTGCCGGCGGTTGCTCGAGAACAAGGGCCGTCCAACCCAGTCTTCAAGACTCGCGAGCTGCTTGCTGACCGCGCCGTGTGTGACGTTCAGCTCTTCTGCAGCTTTTGTGACACTTCTGTGTCGAACGACGCTCTCAAATGCCACAAGAGCTTTCAAGGGTGGGAGTTTTCTCATCAGTGTTACTCATTCTCACAGTGAGGTTCCTTAATTTCCATTTACATTAGATTGCAAAGGCATAGAATATTTACTTGAGAATACAGCTTCGCAAGCCAGCCGCAAAGAATATCCCATCAAGGTGACACCCGTATGAAAAACTCGCCTTTGGCGGCCGACGAGCCTGCGTCGTGGCCGCTGATGATCAACGGCCGCGCCTACGCCGCGCCCAAGTGCCCGGTCGTGGTCATCTGCCTGGACGGATGCGATCCCGCCTACCTGCGCGCCGCGGAAGAAAGGCGCGCCATACCTGTTCTGTCGGGTTTCATGCGCAGCGGCTTCTACCGCTTGGCCCATGCCGCCATTCCCACCTTCACCAATCCGAACAATGTCGCCATCGTCTGCGGAGCGCCCCCGTCGGTCACCGGCGTTGCCGGAAACTACTATCTCGACCGGCAGACCGGGCGCGAGGTTATGGTGCTCGACGGGCACCTGATGCAGGCCGACACGATCCTGGCGCGGCTTGCGGAGGCGGGGGTCAAGGCCGCGGTGGTGACCGCCAAGGATAAGCTTCTGAGGGCGCTCGCCCGCGGGCTGGACGGCATCGCCTGCTCGGCGGAATCTCCGGAACATGCGCGGGATGTGATCGGCGAAATCGGGCAGGGGAGCCTTCCCGAAAAATACTCGGCCGACCTTTCCCTGTTCGTGCTCGATGCGGGAGTTGCGCTGCTCAACAACCGGGCGGCGGATGTCATCTACCTGTCTCTGTCCGACTATATCCAGCACAAGCACGCGCCGGATGAGCCGCAAGCGACCGCTTTCATGCAGGCTGTCGACCGGCGGCTTGGGGCAATGGCGGCGCAAGGGGCGATCATCGGCATCACGGCGGACCACGGCATGAGCGATATGGCCCGACCGGACGGCTCGGCGCGGGTCGTTTACGTCCAGGACGAGATTGAGGCCCGCTTCGGCGAGGGGACTGCCCGCGTCATCTGCCCGATCACCGACCCATTCACCCGCCACCACGCCTCGCTGGGCGGCTTCGTCCGGGTGTATCTGCGGGATCCTGCGCTCGCGCTCGATGACGTCCGTGACCATGTGGCCGCACTTGAAGGCGTCGAGCTTGTCCTGACGGGCCCCGAGGCCTGCGCGCGATACGAGCTTCCGGCCAAGGGCGAGGGCGACCTGGTCGTCATCGCCGCACCGGGCTTCGCGCTCGGCGCCCGTGCCGACGAGCATGACCTTTCGCAACTGGCCGGCACACCATTGCGGTCCCATGGAGGCACGGCGGAACAGCTGGTTCCGTTCATCCTCTCCCATCCCGTTGAGCGAGCCTACGCGGAGCGCGCGCAGAACGGGTTGCGCAACTTCGACATCTTCGACTTTGCCCTCAATGGAGTGATCCCATGAACGAGCTGCCCGGCGCGGCGCGCGACCCATCGAGCATGGGCCGTGCCGTTCTTGTCATCTGCGACGGTCATCGGGCCGATTTCGTCCGGCCGGACACCTGCCCGAGGATCGCGGATTTTGCTGCGCGGTCGCGCAGCTTCACCAACCATCGCGCGATCTTTCCCTCCGCCACGCGCGCAAGCTCCGCCTCGATCGCCACGGGCTGCTGGCCGGCAACCCACGGGCTGCACGGCAACATGATGGGGCTGCCGGACGGCGATGGCTTCCGGGTCCATGACGTGGGCGACCCCGCATTCGTGTCAAAGCTGCGAAACGCCTTCGGACGCACCTTGCGCGTGCCGACACTCGCCGAACGGCTCGCCCCCTATGGCGGCGCCATCATCGCCTCGAATGTCTCGCCGGGTGCGGCTTATTTCCAGGATCCCGATCATTTCGGCCATGTGGTGCACCGCGCCGGATCCTACGGTCCGGGCGGCAAGGTGTTGGGTCCGGACCAGGCGCCCGTCGTCAGCCACGACTACCGGGGCGACGAAGTGCTCGCGTCCTGGTTCTGCGAAACGGTTCTTCTGGAAAGGAAGCCGCGCCTTGCCGTCCTGTGGCTGAGCAATCCCGATTCTGCGATGCATGCGGACAAGCTCGGCTCGCAGACGCATCTCGACGGCATCGCCTGTGCGGACCGCTGTTTCGGCATGGTCGAGGACACCATCTCCAAGTTGCGGGCGAAAGGCGAGGAAATTCTGCTCCTCGCCGGCTCCGATCATGGCCAGGAAACGGTGCAGGACCACGTTCCCGTCAAGCTGCGGCTCGTGGAGGCCGGGCTCAAGGATGCAACGGACAGCAACGATGTCGTCGTCGCACCGCAAGGCAGCGGCGGGCTCGTCTACCTGGCCGATCGGGCGAAATCCCGCTTGCCCGCGATCATGTCCTTCCTGTGCGAGCAGCCCTGGATCGGACAGGTCTTTGCGGGCGAGGAGATGCGCCTTCTGGGGCAGGAGCCCGGCAACGGGCTCGCCATCGCCTTTTCCATGGCGGCGAGCGATGATGTGAACGAGTACGGCGTGCCCGGCAAAGTTACCCTTTGCATCAGCGATGAGAAGCCGGGCAAGCCGGCGGGCTTCGGCAGCCATGGCGGCCTTGGCGGCTACGAACGGCACCCCTTCCTGATGATCAACGGCGGCGGCTTCGCGCCCGGAACGGTCGAGCACGGGGTCACCCGGCTGATCGACATCGCCCCCACGATCCTTCGCTTTCTTAACCTGCCGCGGTCCGGGATGGACGGGCTGGCACTCCCTCAAAACTAACAACAGGAGACTGGCGTGAGACGGACTCTTCTTTCCCTGGCGGCGGTACTCGCCCTTTCGATCTTCACCCCTGCCTTTGCCCAGGAGCCGCAGCATGGCGGAACGTTGAAGCTGCACTGGGGGACGCTGGATACGGCCGACTTCCACCGGCACACCGGCACGATCTCCCTTCCGCATGTCTTTGCCGAGACGCTCACCACCATTTCAAAGGACGGCAGCCCGAAGGGGCTGCTTGCCGAAAGCTGGACCATCTCGGACGACGGGCTTATCTACACCTTCAATATCCGGCAGGGCGTGAAATTCCACAACGGCCGGGTGATGACCGCCGAAGATGTCAGGAAGAACTTCGAGCGCATCCAGCGCGAGGTGAAAGGTGGCTGGCTGACAAGCGCCATGGAGCAGGTCGAGAGCTTCTCGGCGCCAGACGAAAAGACCTTTGTCGTGAAGCTCAGGGCGCCCTTCGCGCCGTTCCTCAACCTGATTGCCGAAGGATGGATCCTTGCTCCGGAATCGCCCGGCTGGGACGCCAACATAACCCAGCCGATCGGTACCGGCCCCTTCACCTTCGACAGCTGGACGCCGCAGATCGCCATCAAGGGCCAGAAGTTTGCCGACTATTGGATGGAGGGGAAGCCCTACGTCGATGCGATCGAGTTCGACGTGCGCGAGATCGCCGATGCCTCGCTCGCCCTTCGCGCCGGCGACTACCATGCCGCCGACATCCCGCTCTCCAAGATCGATGCGCTCAAGGCCGATGGCATCGCCATCGACTTCAGCGGCGACACGAGCTGGAATTTCCTTTCCTTCAACAACCGCAAGCCGCGCCCGCCGTTCAACAACGTGCGCGTGCGGGAAGCGATTGCCTATGCGATCGACAAGGCGGCGATCATGAAGATCGCAGCCGGCGAATACGGGATGCCGGGCAACCAGATGGTGACCGAAGGCAACTTCTTTTTCGACGCCGGGCTGGCGGCCAACGACAAGCATGCCAAGCCGGATTTCGAACGCGCCAAGGCCATCCTGGCGGAAGAGGGCGTCGATCCCGGCGATACCACCATCTACATGATCTCCGAGCTCAACAACCGCACCGCGGCTCCCATCGCCCAGATCCTGCGGCAGCTCGGCTTCAAGGTGGACAACAAGCCCTTCGACGACCTCGGCTTCCAGCGGGCGCTTTCGGAATATGACTGGGACGTGTTTCCCGGCGGCTCCGGGCCGCGCAACGACATCTTCCTGCGCTATGTGCGGATGATGAGCGACGGGCCGAACCCGGGCCTGTGGGGTGGTGTCCAGGACCCCGAGTTCGACGCGCTGGTCAAGGCGGCCATCTCGACGGTCGACAAGAACGAAAGCCGCGCGCTCTACCTGAAGGCCTGGCGGCGCGTCCTCGACAATTACTACACGGTCGTTCTCGGGCATTCCCCCGGCGCCTACGGCATCCGCCCCGAGGTGCACGGCCTCACCATCGGCTTCAACACGTCGGCCCACCGCGCCGATGGCGGCGTGGCCTTCACCTGGATCGAGCAATAACCTTCGCGAGGAGGCCTCCTGATGTCGGCTGCTTCAATCTCCCGCGCAGGCGGCCTCTCGCTGCCCCGCTGGTCGCGACTGACCTATGTCGCGATCATCATCGTGGCGATCGCCCTCTTCGTGAGCGTGACGAGTCCTCTGCTCGTCACGCACGACCCCTACATGTTCAGCGCCAGCATGAACGAGCCGCCGAATGCGGAGCATATCCTCGGCACGGACGATCAGGGCCAGGATGTCTATTCCCGCCTGGTGACGGGCACGGGGCTCAGCCTGCTTTACGGCGCGAGCGCCGCCCTGGTCGCGCTTTTTCTCGGCGGCCTGGTCGGCCTCTTTGCCATGGCGCTCGGCAAGGTCGCCGAAGGCATCCTGTTCGGCCTGGTGGATCTGATCAGGGCGATGCCCGGCATTCTCTTTGCGCTCGCCTTCATCGTCGCCTTCGAGCCGGGTGTGGAATCGGTCATCCTGGCGCTCGGCATCTCCTTCGCACCCAACTTCGCGCTGATCACGCGGGCCACCTATCTGCAGCAGACAGCCCGGCCTTACACATCCGCCGCGAAGGTGTTGGGCGCAAGCCGGCTGCGCGTCGCCTTCGTCCATATTCTGCCCAATGTCGCCGGTGCGCTGATCACGCAATTCGCGATCATCCTGCCGCGCTGCATCGTGTCGGAATCGGTGCTGAGCTTCCTCGGCCTCGGTGTATCGCCGGAGACGCCCACCTGGGGCAGGATGATCGCCAGCGCGACGTCCTACACGGAGGACGCGCCGCACGCGGTCCTTGCGCCGATCATCGCCTTGTCTCTCGTGACCTTCTCCCTCGCCATTATCGGCAATGAACTCAGGACGCGCTTCGACCCGTCCCGCCGGAGGATCGCGCTGTGAACCCGCGTCTTGTCCGCCTGCTCGGCTCCATCGGCCTCGATCTTCTCCGCTCGCTGGCGATTGCGGCGGGAATTGTGGTCTTCACCTTCTTCGTCATCCGCATGATCCCTGGCGACGTCGTCGATCTCAAAGGGATCGAAGGCTCGCTCACCTATTCCCAGCAGTCTGCGATGCGCGAGGAACTGGGGCTGAACAGGGGTTGGCTGGATCAGTTCTGGCTCTGGCTGGGCATGGTCTTCTCCGGCGATCTTGGAATGTCCGCGCGGTACTCGACCCCAATCGCCGACCTGCTCGCAACAGTCATCCCCTCGACTCTTGCATTGGGTGCCGCTGCGCTTGGCATCGGCCTCGTGCTGGGCATAGGCCTGCCGACGCTGGCTTGCCTGTTCCCGCGGTCGATCTTCGTGGCGCTGGTCGAGTTCATCACCATCTGGTCCATCACGATCCCGACCTTTTCGATCGGCATCCTCTGCGTCATCGTCTTCGCCGTCTGGCTGGGCTGGATCCCAGCCATCGGCAACTTCGCCGTGCCCGCGCTCATTCTCGGGCTCGACATCGCCGGGACCATCGCCAAGATGCTCCATGAGGACATGACCGAGATCCAGACGGCGGATTTCATACGCACGGCACGGGCCAAGGGCCTTGCCCGGGTGCGGATCGTGCTCAGGCACATCCTGCCGAACGCGCTCACGACCGTCATTGCCCTCATCGGCCTCATCCTCGCCAGCGTCCTAACAGGCGCGCTTACGATGGAGATCGTCTTCGGCCTGCCCGGCTTGGGCACGCTGGCGCTCCAGGCCATCAAGGGCCGCGACTATCCGGTCGTTCAGGCAGTCATCATCTGGCTCGGCTTTGCGGTCGTGATGGCAAATTTCGTCACGGACATGGTGCAAAAACTCGTCGACCCGCGATTGAGGAACCTATGACGCAAGCGCCGATCCTTTGGGTCAACAACCTGTCGGTCACCATTCAAGCCCGGACGGAAACCGTCGGCGCGGTGGAGAATGCCACCTTTGCGGTCAAGCCCGGCCAGACGCTTGCGCTGGTCGGTGAATCCGGCTCGGGAAAAACCATGACGGCCATGTCGCTGGTCGGGCTCGCACCGGCCGGCACGCAGGTGCGCACCTCCGGCACGGCGAAGTTCATGGGACGCGATCTTCTCACGCTTGCGGAAGAAGAGTTGCGCCGGGTGCGCGGACGGCAGATCGGCATCGTCTTTCAGGATCCGGGGGCCTCGCTCAACCCTTTGATGACGGTCGGCAGCCAGATTCTTGAAGCCCTCGGGCCTGATTTTTCCCGGCATTCCGGCCGCGAGCGCGTGGAAATGCTGCTCGAAGAGGTTGGTCTTGCCGGGATTCCCGGCATCTTCCGGCGCTATCCGCACGAAGTGTCCGGCGGCCAGCAGCAGCGGATGGCCATAGCCATGGCTCTTGCCGGCGACCCCAAGCTCATCATCGCCGACGAGCCCACGACGGCACTGGACATGACGGTGCAGGCGCAGATTCTCGATCTTATCCGGCGGGTGCGGGAAAGCCGCCAGATGGCGCTGCTGCTCATCACGCACGATCTTGGCATTGTGGCCGACATGGCCGATGACGTGATCGTCATGCGCAAGGGCCGGGTCGTGGAGCAGGGGCCGACGAGCGCCGTGCTCTCCCGGCCTCGGACGGACTACACCCGCGGCCTGCTCGCCTGCAGGCCGCGCATCGACCTTCCCCGTTCAGCCGGTCTTCAGCCGCCCGTCGCCGCCGGGGAGAAGCCTGCCGCTGGGCAACCCATCCTATCGGTGCGTGGGCTTTCCGTCGCCTATGGCGGCCGCGGCCTGTTCGCGCCGCCCTTTGTCGCCGTCGACCGGGTAAGCTTCGACGTTCCGCAGCGATGGACGATCGGGCTTGTCGGCGAGAGCGGCAGCGGAAAGAGCACCATTGGCAAAGCCCTCGTGGGTCTGGTGCACATGTCTTCGGGATCGATCCTGTTCGACGGCTCGCCGCTGCCCGACCCCGCCCGGATGACCCGCGCCCGGCGCGCGAAATTGCAATACATATTCCAGGATTCCCATGGTGCCCTCAATCCGCGGCTGACGGTGGAACAGGCCGTGGGCGAAGCCTTCGCCATTTCCGGTTATCCCCGCCGCGACAGACGCGCGAAGGTGCTGGTGCTGCTTGACGAGGTGGGCCTTTCGGCCAAGCATCTCGAGCGCTATCCCAGCGAGCTCTCCGGCGGCCAACGCCAGCGCCTGACCATCGCACGTGCGCTTGCCTTGTCGCCGAAACTCCTGATCTGCGACGAGATCGTCTCGTCCCTTGACGTTTCAGTGCAAGCGCAGGTGCTGAACCTGCTCAAGAAGATCCAGGCGGAGCGCGGTTTGAGCCTGATCTTCATCAGCCACGACCTCGCAGTCGTCTCCGAGATATGCGCAAGCGTCATCGTGCTCAATGCTGGCCGCATTATCGAGGAGGGCCCGGTCGACGTCGTTTTTCGCCGCCCGTCGCACACCTACACGAACAGTCTCTTGGCAGCAGGTAGGGAACTGGAGGCCAAGCTTCCCGAACAAGCGGCACTTGAGACAGCCTGAGCCGGATTGCGCGCGTTGGCAGCGCCTGCAACGTCCGCCGGCCCGCAACCATGACCTCGAGCGCGCTCGTCGCCCTTGTCTGCTTTCAGGAAGGTCGAAACCTATCTCGACGGCCGCGTTCGGGGCGCGAAGCGGTCGTTACCGTGATCAAAGCTCTTTCTTGATCGGCGGATCTTTGTCTCACGCTCGGCGTGCGAGCCGCACGCCTGGCCCTCCACCATTCTCTGGAATGAGCTCGACACCAGCCGCCTGGAGAGAAAGCACAAGGGCCTGGACGATCGATGCGGATACCGATCCTGCATCCCGCTCTGCCTGCACAATAGTCCGCAAACTTACCTTCGATAAATCCGCCAATTCTTGCTGAGAAATATCGAGAAGTGCACGGGCAGCGCGAATTTGGGCGGGCGTCACTTTCATTGTTCACGTGATCTCGTTTGCACAAAAAGTGCAAATGTGCCTATAATGCGAAACGGCTGCTGAAGGTGTTCTGACCACCGCCAGCAGCCTAACCACAACCAAGCTGCAAGGAGCTCGGATCATGGCTGATTCCGACAATACCACGACTTTGTCTTTCGTCACCCGCAGGCGAGTGCTTGCTGGATCGGTTATCGCGGCCGGTGCGTGGGCGTCTCCGGGCAATGCACCTGCCCACTTCTTCACGGTGGAGCAGGGTCTTTTAGACCCGGCGCTTGCGCTTTGGCGCGAATGGGATATCGCCCACAGGCTCACGGAGCGGCTTTGCCGCAAGCAGGAGCGTTTGGAAACGAGGCTGGCAAGGAGCATCGGTTTTCCGCGGGCTGTTGTCTGCCTGCCTGACGGAGAGATCGTCACCATCCATTCCGTCGGTGAGCTCGACGAACTGTTTGATGAAAATCCTGGTGTCGACGCGATCCGTGCGAAGGCAGAGGCGGAACTCGCCGCTCACCAAGCGCAATGGGACGCCGCCGACGCAGAGCTCGGCTATTCCGCTGCCCTCCGTGCCGAGCGGGAGGCCGGCAAACAGGCGGCGGAGCTGCTGGAGGCGTTGGCAGCAAAACCTGCAACGTCGCTCGCAGGTATTGCCGGCAAGCTAGATGCCGTGCTGCGCTCGGGAGAGGCGTGGGAGGATTGTTCCGAATTTCCCTGGCCACAAATCCGATCCGCGCTCAACGATTTGGTTCGCGTGGGAGAACATTGGGCGCCAGGACAATTCTTTCCCAGTGCGCAGAGGCGGCGTTCGCGGCAATGTTTCGAAGGATAGGCTGGGGCTCCTTCGGGGATGAACGCTGTCTGCTTCCCGTCAGCAGGCCGGACCGGAATCAGCCCGTCAAGGCCGCAGCCGCTTCGCGGTGGCGCGTGCCGCGCCAGCCTCGACCGGCTGTCTCCGGCCCGGCAAAGGCTGGGGAAGCAGACAAGGCTCCCCTCTGAGCGGTATCGCTCCGTCTCGGGATCGCTTCTGCTTGCCGTGTGTACCTTCGGGCTTCATCGTCGGCTGAGAGTTTGAGCCAGCCCCGCCGGCCAAGGTATCGCATTTCCCTCATGCCGCAATGCGCAGGCAATATCACGCCGGGGTATGACGGTGGGAGCCGCGGCCTTTCTGTTCTGGCCGACTTGCGGCTCAATGCCCGTTCGACATCAATGGACGAACGGGTGCCGCCATGGCGGACGAATTGGAACCGGCCAATGACAATTGCAGCGCCGGCAATTATGCCGGTGCTGCATCGCACGAGGAAGTCGACGTTGCTATCATGTCGCTTGCCCGCCTGCTTGGTCGCCAGATCGCGCGAGAGCATTTCGAGGCGATGCAGGCGGCGAATGAGAACCGCGCTGCCCCAGGTGATCAGGAAACATCGGAAGGTGAGAGGGGTGGCGGAGGATAGGTCGCGGATGAGGAGACAGCGATGTCCCAGGTTGCACTCTATGCCCGCTATTCGTCCGACAACCAGCGGGAAGCCTCGATCGAGGATCAGCTGAGGCTCTGCCGGGAATACGCGGCCCGCGAAGGATGGACGGTGGTTCAGACCTATTCCGACGCCGCGATTTCCGGCGCAAGCATCGTCCGCCGCCCAGGCATCCAGCAGCTGCTGGCCGATGCCCAGCGTGGCCGGTTCAAGATCGTGCTGGCCGAAGCCCTTGATCGCCTCTCGCGCGACCAAGAAGACGTTGCCGGCCTTTTTAAGCGGCTGCGCTTTTCCGGTGTCGGGATCGTCACCCTCTCCGAAGGCACAGTCGACGAGCTTCACGTTGGCCTCAAGGGCACCATGAACGCGCTCTTTTTGCGCGACCTCGCCGCCAAAATCAGGCGTGGTCAAAGCGGACGCATATTGAACGGCTATGCCGCAGGAGGCCTGTCCTACGGGTATCGCGTTGTGAAGAAGGTTGACGACCAGGGCGAACCGATCCGGGGATTGCGCGAGATTGACAAAGAACAGGCCGCGATCGTCCGGCGGATTTTCCGGGAATTCGCATCCGGCCGCTCGGCGCGCACGATTGCCGCCGACCTAAACCGGGACCGCGTTCCCTCACCATTCGGGAAGAACTGGGCCGCATCGACCATCAACGGTAATCTCAAGCGGCGCAGCGGCTTTCTCTACAACGAGGCCTATATCGGGCTGCTCGTCTTCAACCGCATCCAGATGGTCAAGGACCCCGAAACCGGCAAGCGCATCTCGCGGCCGAACCCTCATGAGAAATGGCAGGTGGTGGAAGTGCCGCACCTGCGCATCATCGAGGATGATCTCTGGGATGCAGTGCAGGCGCGTAAGAAACTCTACGGCGGCACGCGGCTCTACATTCGTCGTCGGCCGAAGCACATGTTCTCGGGCCTTGTGCGCTGCGGGTGCTGCGGCGCCTCCTACACGGTGAAGAGCAAGGATCAGCTCGCTTGCGCCGCGCATCGCGAGAAAGGGACCTGCGACAACAGCAGGACCATTCGCGTTGCGGAGCTCGAAAGACGTGTCTTTGACGGTATCCAGAAGCGACTGCTCGCACCAGATGCCATTGGCCGCTTCCTAGCCGAATACCATTCCGAACAGAAACGGCTGAATGCCTTGAACCGGCAAAGGCGCGCAGAGGCCGAAAAGCGGCTGGCCGGCATCGACAGGCAGATTGCAAACATCATCGATGCCATTGCGGAAGGAGTGGCAACAGCAAGCATGAAATCACGGCTGCTGGAACTTGAACGCGAGAAGGAGGCCATGACGAAGGAGCTGGAAGCGATCACCGCCGCGGCCAATGTCGTGGAGCTCCATCCAGCAGCGGTCGAGGCCTACCGCCGGAAAGTCACGGAACTTCAGCTGGCGCTGAGTTCCGACGAGAAGGAGCGGCGGGAAGCGGCGAACATCATCCGCTCACTCGTCAACGGGATCGAGGTCATGCCTCTGGATGGCCGGGGGCAGCTGGAGTTAAGGGTTCAGGGAGCCTTGGCCGAGCTTCTCAATCTGCCAAGCCGCAGGCCCGGAGAGCTTCCAAGGACTGTATTGGTGGTAGCGGAGGAGGGACTCGAACCCCCGACACAAGGATTATGATTCCTCTGCTCTAACCAACTGAGCTACTCCGCCATGGGCGCAAGGCAAAAAAGGGTCAACTGCGCCGAGGACGGGCGGATATAAGGTTCTGGGTCCGGCGGTGTCAAGCCGCCCGGTGGAGCGCGAGGGTTGAGCGTTGGCAAATCAAGCGGCGTGTCCAGCAGAGTAAAGCCCGCGTCAGGCTAGGGCAGGGAGCAGAGCCAAAAGACCATCGCTATTGGAGAAGGCCTGCGTGCAGGCCGTCAGACGAGCCGCGTTCCCAACGGGCCATGAGAACGAGGGAAAGATGCGGGTGCGCCCGAAGGGTGGGCGATCCTGCCGGACATCTCCCCACGGCGGGAGCGCATGAAAGGAGCCGCGGGCTTGAGTTGCGCGGCAGGCGCCGATATGTGTCGGCTAGCCAATCACGTGAAGATTATATGAAGCCGCGTATCGCCGTCCTTGGATGTGGCTATTGGGGGTCGAACCACATCCGCACCCTGAAATCGCTTGGGGCGCTCAGCGCCGTGTCCGACGCCAATCGCGCGCGCGCCGAAGGCTTCGCCAGCGAGCAGGACTGCCGCGCCGTTGACCCAGAGGATCTGTTCAACGACGGTGAGGTGGACGGGGTCGTGATGGCCCTGCCGCCGCAATTTCACGCCGAATACGCCACCAAGGCCGTCCGCGCCGGAAAGCATGTGCTTGTGGAAAAGCCGATTGCGCTCACAGTCGACGACGCGAAGGGGGCGGTGAAGGCTGCGCGCGAGGCGGGCCGCGTCTACATGGTGGGCCATGTCCTGCGCTTCCATCCCGCCTTCGAGAAACTGAAGGAACTCATCGATGCGGGCGAACTCGGCGAGGTGCGCTACATCCATTCGCACCGGCTGGGTCTAGGGAAATTCCACACCGAGAATGACGCGCTTTGGGACCTGGCGCCGCACGATCTGTCCATGATTCTCGCTATCACCGGCGCGCCTCCCCTCGAGGTCCGAGGGGAGGGTGCCGCTCTACTGGATCATCTGAGCGACTTCGCCCATCTGCATATGCGCTTTGAGAACGGCTTGCGCAGCCATCTCTTTGCTTCGCGCCTCAATCCTTACCGGGAGCGGCGACTAACAGTCGTCGGCACCAAGGCGATGGCCGTCTTCGACGATGTCGAACCATGGGGACGCAAGCTCGCCGTCTATCGCCATGCGGTATGGCAGGATAGCGGCCAATGGGCCTTCACGACAAACGAGCCCACCTACATACCCGTGCAGGAGGGGATGCCGCTCACGCGCGAACTCGAACATTTCCTTGACTGCATCGAGAACGGGGCTGAACCGCGCACGACCGGGGAGGAGGCGATCGAAGTGCTGCGCATCCTCACGGCGGGTACGGTTTCGCATGTCTGACGCGGCGCTACAAAGCGGTTCGCCCACCCCTTTGAGCTTTCCTGCATGTTCAGCAGTCGTTAGACCGGTAGGTGTTCCAGGCGCGAGAGCAGCGCCTCGGCCTCCGCGCGCCGCTCCGAGCGCCCAATGAAGCCGCCGCCGAAGACGCGCGCGTTGTTCATGTCGTCGGAATAGAGCACGCAGGCCTGGCCCGGCGCCACGCCTGCCTCGCCCTCGTGCAGCTCCACCCAAGTTACGCCGTCGCGGTGGAAGAGCCTCGCCGGGGCAGGCGGGCGCGTGGACCGTACCTTCGCGAAAAGCTCCATTCCGTCGGCGGGAAGCGCCTCGAGCGGCTCATCGCCCAGCCAGTTGACCTGGCGGAGGAAAAGCCGGTGAGTCTCCAGCGCCTCGCGCGGGCCCACCACGACGCGTGCCCGCTCGGCGTCGAGATGCACGACATAAAGCGGCTCGCCGGTGGCGATACCGATGCCGCGGCGCTGCCCGATCGTATAGTGCAGGATGCCCTCGTGGCGGCCGAGCACGCGGCCGTCGATATGGATGATCTCGCCAGGGCTTGCCGCCGCCGGCTTCAGCTTGGCTATGACGTCGGAATATCTTCCGCGCGGCACGAAGCAGATGTCCTGGCTGTCCTGCTTGGCCGCGACCGACAGGCCCATGTCCTCGGCCATGGCGCGCACCTGCGACTTGGGAAGGTCGCCCAGCGGAAAGCGCAAATAGTCGATCTGCGCCTGGGTCGTGGCAAAGAGGAAATAGCTCTGGTCGCGGTCGGAATCGACCGGGCGAAAGAGCGCGCGGTGGGCGCCGCTCCGCCGGGAGCGGACATAGTGCCCGGTGGCGAGCGCGTCTGCGCCGAGTTCGCGCGCGGTTTCCAGGAGGTCGGAGAACTTGACGGTCTGATTGCAGGACACGCAGGGGATCGGCGTCTCCCCGGTCATATAGCTCTGCGCGAAGGGGTCGATGACCGCCTTGCGGAAGCGCTCCTCGTAATTAAGCACATAATGCGCGATGCCCAGCGTTTCCGCCACACGGCGGGCGTCCTCAATGTCCTGGCCAGCGCAGCACGAGCCCGCCCGGTGTACCGCGGCGCCATGGTCGTAAAGCTGCAGCGTGACGCCCACCACCTCGTATCCCTGCCGGGCGAGGAGGCCGGCCACGACGGAGGAATCGACGCCGCCCGACATGGCGACAACCACGCGCGTCGTCTCTGGCCGTCCCGGAAGGTCGAGGCTGTTCATCACTTTGCATTCCATCCCTGATTGGCGGTAAATGGCAATGTGGGGCGGCAAGGTCAAGATGCCCGCAGCCCGGCGTTCTACAGCGGTGCTCTGCATTTGAATCAAGTTCTTCGGCAGTCCCTAACGCCGGATTCACTTCTGTTACGCTAGTCTTACCAGGCGCTTAGGCAAATCTTAAAGCTGGGACGCTATCGTCCCGGCGTGGTCTTGGTTCAGTGTAGAGAGTACGATGACCGATCTGGTTCGACCGCGCGTAAAATATGTCATCGGGCCTGACGGAAGCCCGTTGACGATTGCGGATCTGCCCCCGTCCAATACGCGCCGTTGGGTCATCCGCCGCAAGGCGGAGGTGGTTGCCGCAGTCCGCGGCGGGCTGCTCAGCCTCGAAGAGGCTTGCCAACGCTATCGGCTGACTGTGGAAGAGTTCCTCTCCTGGCAGGCTTCCATCGACGAATACGGCCTGCAGGGTCTCAGGACCACCCGTATCCAGCAATACCGCCACTGAGTCTGGGGCCGGAAGGCGAGGCGTCCCGTCTCCCTTGCGGCCTGGCCTCATACCGTCAGGACCACCTTCCCTTTCGGCTTCGTTGCCAGATAGGCATGCGCTGCACCGGCCTCGCGCAGCGGAAATGTCCCGTCGACATGCACCCGGAGCTTGCCGGCATCCGCCAGCCGTGCAAGCTCCGTCAGGCCGTGCCTATCAGGCCGCACGAGGATCGTCTCCAAGCGCACGCCGCGCGCTCGGGCCTGTGTCTCGGCGCTTTCGGCCGGAGGACGCAACGAAACGACGATGCCGCCCGGCCGCACTGCCGCGACCGTCTTGGTGGCGTGTTCCCCGCCGATCGTTTCGAGGGCGATGTCGATCTCGCCCGCCCGCTCGGAAAAATCCTCTTTGCGGTAATCGATCACGGTATCGGCCCCGAGGGAGCGGACAAATTCGCCCTTGCCGGCGCTGGCCGTCGCGACGACGAATGCACCCATGGCTTTGGCGACCTGGATGGCGAGGTGCCCTACGCCACCGCCCGCCCCATGGATCAGCACGGTGTGACCCGGCTCGATCTCGGCCATTTCCATCAGGCTCTGCCAGGCCGTCAGGCCGGCAAGGGGCAGCGCGGCGGCCTGCTCGTGCGTGAGCGAGCCGGGCTTCAGCGCCAGCTCCTGCGAGGGCGCGGCCACCTCCTCCGCATAGGCCGCTGCCTGTTTGGGAAAGCGCGGCATGCCGAAAACCTCGGCGCCCGGCGCGATATCCGCCTCTGGTCCGGCGGCGATCACCACGCCGGATATGTCCCAGCCGATAGTGAAGGGCGGCTGGCCGAGCAGGCGGAAGGCTCCGGCGCGTACCGACGCGTCCACGGGATTGAGCCCGGCAGCCCTCACACGCACCAGGACCTCACCTTTGCCGGGCGTGGGTGAGGGCCGCTCAACGAGGCGGAGCACTTCCGGCCCGCCGGTCTGTTCCTGGATAATGATCTGCACCGCTCAGCTCTTCGCAACGGAAACGCCGCCCCAATCCGTATTGAATTGGTGCTGTCAGGGCAAATAGGGAATGGCGTTTTGCAGAAGGTTACCGCCGCGCGCCTGCGGCGGTTGATGGGCGAAGAAGCTCCGCCGCGTCAGCCAGCCGCTGCCCGCGGCGTGTCGTCGCCTCCGCGCTTGGCATCGCGCAGTTCGAGAGCTTCGGCCTTCTTGAGCTCGGCTTCCGCCTCGGCGAACTCCAATGCTGCCTGCTCCTTCTGCTGCAGAAGCTCGGACTGCGACGTCCTGAGATTGTCACGGCGCAGGCGCGCGGCCTTGGCGAAGGTCGGGTAGGCGAAGTGGTTCTGGTCGGTGATGCCGGTCTTTGCTTCCTCGGCGAGGATCTGCGCTTCCAGCTCGGCGGCCATGCGGTCGAATTCGGCGATCATCGCATCGAGCTGGGCCATGCGGCGGCGCTTCTCGTTCAGCTGAAATTGCTTCAGCCGAACCAGGTTCTCACGTGCTTTCATCTATCCACTCCCAGAAACGCGGACGCATAACCGAATTCACCTCGATGCTCCTCTCACCGAGCAGCCCCGGCTTTGGAAAACAAAATCCTAAAGAAGCTCACCGGCAGTAACCATTCATTTACGGGCATTGTTAATCATAAGGTCGATGGCTTAAGGCGCGGTAAAAATTTCGGGGCTCGCGCCTGGCGGGCAATGTCAGCACGGGTTCACTCCGGCGAGTGGCGCCGGAGCTGGAGGCGGAGAGGCATGAGGCTGATTCAGCGTTTCGATTCAATAGTGTGTCGGCGAAAGCTGAAAAAAGCTCTTAGCGCGATCCGAAGCGAATCAGATATTGTTAACCATTAACTGGCAGCTTCCGGTCAGGTGGTCACTGCTCCGCGCCGGATGCCTGCCAGTCCCGGTCGGCGGCGGAAAAGGGGAATAAGATGCGCGTTTTGCTGATTGAAGACGACAGTGCGACCGCACAGAGCATCGAGCTGATGCTCAAGTCGGAGAGTTTCAACGTGTATACGACCGATCTCGGCGAAGAGGGCGTCGATCTCGGCAAGTTGTACGACTACGACATCATCCTCCTCGACCTCAATCTTCCCGATATGTCGGGCTACGAAGTCCTGAGGACGCTGCGCCTTTCCAAGGTCAAGACGCCGATCCTGATCCTTTCGGGCATGGCGGGCATCGAGGACAAGGTGAGGGGCCTTGGTTTCGGCGCCGACGACTATATGACCAAGCCGTTTCACAAGGACGAGTTGGTTGCGCGCATTCACGCCATCGTCCGCCGCTCCAAGGGCCATGCGCAGTCGATCATTACCACGGGCGATCTGGTGGTCAATCTTGACGCGAAAACCGTCGAGGTGGCAGGCCAGCGCGTTCACCTCACCGGCAAGGAATACCAGATGCTGGAGCTCCTTTCGCTGCGCAAGGGCACCACGCTTACAAAGGAAATGTTCCTCAACCACCTCTATGGTGGCATGGACGAGCCCGAGCTGAAGATCATCGATGTCTTCATCTGCAAGCTGCGCAAGAAGCTGGACACCGCCTCCGGCGGGCAAAACTATATCGAAACGGTGTGGGGCCGCGGCTATGTGCTGCGCGAGCCCGAGGAAATCCGCGAAAGCGCCTGATTCCGCCCTCAGAATGCACCAGAAAAGCCCGGCCATGCGCCGGGCTTCCTGCTTTCGCGGTCAGGCGGCGATCTGGAATTCGCGAAAGCTTTCGAGGAGCTGGGCGCGCGTGAAGGGCTTCATGATATGGCCGTTGGCGCCGGCCCGTTTCGCGCGCATGAGGAGACCGACATCGAATTCGCACATGCACAAGAGGATGGTCGGCTTACGGTCGCATTCGATTGCCATCAGCCGGGCCGTCAGCTCGCAAGAATCCATATCCGGCAGGCGGTAGTCGACCATCACTATGTCGGGCATCCCGTGTACGCAGATGTCGAGCGCCTCGCGCGCCGTGGCGGCTTCGGCCACGAGCATCTCCGGGCCGCCAAGGATCCTCTTAGCGACCATGCGGATAACGCTGGAATCATCAATAATCAGGCAGCGCTTCATCGCCAACCCGCTTGCTGCGCAATCTCGTGCTTGTAGCAAATACCCGTAAAGGGTGCACCAACAAGTACGGTAAAGGTGGTGTTAAGCGGCTTTCAACACGATCTCTTCCGCGGAGCCGTGGATAGAAATCGTCATGCCGGTCTCGCGCGCAAGCAGCAGCGTGTAATAGAACTGCACGCTATGGGCATCGATGGGCTCCTCGAGCTGCCTTCCCGCATGAAGCTCGAGGAATTTGGCAGGCACCCGGATCATCGGCCCCTGCGCGACCAGCGTGAACACCGGCGCGGTCTCCAGGTTTTCAAGCCTTACGCGCAACTTGCCGCCCCTCGGGATCGCGGCGTTGGCGATCAGGAGAAGGTTCAAAAGCAGCTTCACCTTGTTCTTGGGCAGGAGCGCGCGGCCGCCGCTCCATTCAAGCTCGGGCTTCTCGTTCCGGATGAAAGCGTTCGCCACCGCTTCCGCGTCACCCGTGTCGATCTGCATGCCGGCAGATCCGGCCGCGCCGAAGGCGATGCGAGCGAATTGCAGCCGTGCCGAGGCGTTGATGGCGCTGGTGCGGATCAGCTGCATGGCGTCTTCATCCGCGCCGCCTTCGTCGAGCAACTCCAGTCCGTTGTTGATCGCGCCGACCGGCGAGATGATATCGTGGCAGACGCGGCTGCACAAAAGGGCGGCGAGGTCCGGCGCGCTGATCGAGAAAACTTCGGTCATTTTCAACGTCCCCTAGGCGAAATCAACACGGCAGGGCCATGCTATCCCTGCGAATCGCGCTGTCCAGAATGGTGACCTTGGTTACACAGGATCGGGCTGGGAGCAATAAACTGCGGCACCACGTATCTTCCGCCGCCCCGGATTCCTGAGGGCGCCGACGCGCTTTAATGGTTGAAAAAGAATTACGTCTTAACCTCCAATTGTTCGCAATCGGGACGACGTTGGCGATTCGCGGAAAGTGGCGCGACCTCGCTCACAAGGAGATGAAACCGATGCTATCCAGCCTGTTCAAGAAAGGAATTCCCGGATCGGGCCGCGCCGCCCGCCTCGCTTTCGTGGCGCTGGCCGTACTGGCGGCTCTGGTTGTTCTGCCTCAACCCTCGGCGCGCGCGCAGAGCGGCGCGTATACGATGGAGGAGATCGTCGAGGCCGGGAGCAACTTCTTCGGAGCGACGACGGGCGGCCTCGCAACGCTCGTCGAGAAAATCTTCTCAACCTACGGACTCCCCAATGGCTATGTGCTCGGCCAGGAGGGCTCGGGTGCCATCGTGGGCGGCCTCACCTATGGCGAGGGCACGCTCTACACCAAGAATGCAGGCGACCACGGCGCTTATTGGCAGGGGCCCTCGCTCGGTTGGGATTTCGGCGCACAAGGCTCACGTGTGATGATCCTGGTCTACAATCTCGACCAGGTGAATGCTCTCTATAAGCGATATATGGGAGTCGCGGGCTCAGCCTATATCGTCGCCGGGCTCGGCTTCAACGTGCTCAAGAACGGGCCGGTGCTCATCGTGCCGATCCGCACCGGGGTCGGGGCGCGGCTCGGCGTCAATGTGGGTTATCTGAAAATGACGGCGCAACCAACCTGGAACCCGTTCTGACGCGGCGTTTAGGGCACTGGATTTCTTGCTGCCCGCCGGGCAGAGTATGAGGGCACCTCTCGTCGGATCCGTCGCCTCGTGTTTCAAAGCGTTCTGTCCTTCATCCTCGGCTTCCTTGCCGCCGCCACGCTTGCCCTTGCGCTGGCGCCAATCCTTTGGCGGCGCGCTGGCAAACTGATGCGTAGGCGCCTCGAAGCCTCCCTGCCCATGTCGCGGGAGGAACTGCAGGCCGAGATCGACGCCGTGAAGGCCGAATACGCCATGGCGATGCGCCGGCTGGAGATGAAGTCTGAGGCGGTCAAGAAGAAGGCGGCTGCGGACCTCATCGAGATCAATCGCCTTCGCGAAGAGGTCAAGAACCTGGAGGAGCTCAACGGCGAGAGGGACGATGCCGTGGCTCAGCTCGAAACCGAGCGCAACGACCTGGTGGCCCGGCTCGCCGAGCGCCAGGCGGAACTCAAGACGCTCACGGCAAGGCTGGCGGAGACGGAACGCCAGCTTCGCGACCGCCAAGGCGAGGTGGAAGAGCTCTCGCGCCTTTATGAAGAGGCGAGCCTCACCCTCAGCACCAGGCAGATCGAGCTTGTCTCCCGGGAGGGGGATATCGAGCGGCTGAACGACTCGATCAGTCTTCTGCGCAATCAGCGGAAGGACGCCGACAGGGCAGCGCGCGATGCCCTGGCGGAGAAGGCCAAGGCCGAAGAGGCGCTGCGCGTGGAGAAAAAGCGTGCCGCCGATCTGGAGCGTAGGCTGGAAGGCATGGTGGCCACGCTCTCTACTCGCGAGGAGAAGCTGGAGCGGCGGGAAAAGGAAGTTGCGCGCCTGAAGCTCAAGCTGAAGGAAACCGCGGTCCCAGGGGGGAACGGTCCCGCTGTCGCCGCGGAAGCCAATCAGGAGACGGCGCCGCTGACGACGCAAGTTGCCGACCTTTCATTCCAGATTTCTTCCCTCGTCGCCGCTGCAAACGGCGAGAAGCCCGTTACGGGACTGCCTGGTGCGCGCAAGTCCGAAGTCGCCCGGCTGCAGTCGCGCATCGCCACGCTTATGCGCGAGAACAAGAAGCTGCGCGCCGAGCTTGCGGCCTCGGCTTCCGAGGAAGGGTCTGGAGACCAGGCTTTGCGCGAGCGTATCTCGTCGCTTGCGGCCGAAGTCGTGAACCTCGCCGCCACATTGGACGGGCCCGAATCCCCCATCGAGAAGGCCCTGTCGCAGCCCGCGCCGCCGGCGGACGACGAAAGGCCGCTCAGTCTCGCTGACCGGGTGAAGGCGCTGCGGGAGACCACACCCGCGGAATAGCTACCGCCAAAGCCGGTGCAGCGCGATCGCAGACGCGGCGGCCACGTTGAGACTGTCGAAATCCGCGCGCATCGGGATCCTCACGGATGGCAGGCGCTCAAGGAGCGTCGGTGGCAGGCCGGGACCTTCGGCTCCCAGCAGAACGGCCGTGCGCGGTGCCCGCTCGATCGTGGCAATGTCGTGTTTCCCGCTCGGGCTCAAGGCAAGGGTCTCAAAACCCTGCGCCGCAAGCGCCTCCACGATGGCGGCCGCGCTTCCTCCTCGCGCAAAAGGCACTTTCAGAGCCGCCCCCACGGAAACACGTATCGCCTTGCGGTAGAGCGGATCGCAGCAATCGCTGTCCAGGATCACGGCGTCCGCCCCGAAAGCCGCGGCGTTGCGGAAGATGGCGCCCATATTGTCGTGATTGGCGATGCCTGAGAGCGCTACCACCACTGCCGTCTCCGGAAGTTGGGCCAGCAATGCTTCTGGAGCCTCTTCATTGCCGCGCAGGCCGATCGCGAGCACGCCCCGATGCATATGGAAGCCGGCAATGGCGTCCATGACTGCACCGCCCGCCACATAGACGGGCACGTCCTCGGGCACGTGTGAAATCAGTTCCTCCAGCCCGGGCACACGGTTCTCGCGCAGGAACACGGATTCGGGGGCAAAGCGCGATGCCCGGAAGAGGACATTCAGCACCACCTTGCCCTCTGCGATGAAGCGGCCTTGCCGGCCAACAAGGTCGCGTTCGCGGACGTCGCGATAGGTGGCGATCCGCGGGTCCTCGGGATCCTGGATGCGAATGAAGTCGCGCATCTCAGATGCCGCGCGCTTTTTTCGCCATGGCGACAAGGGTCGGCCGAATGTCGGCCGTATCCCCCACCCGCTCCTCGAAGAAGACGCGGCGGACTTCGTCTCCCTTGGCGAGGTCGATGCCCTCAGGATCGATGCCGGTCAGTAGCCATTTGCCTCCTTCAGCACCGGTGAAATGAGCGGCGTAGTTGGCGACCGCGTCGGCATGATCCTCGTTCATATGCCTGATGACGCCTTCCTCCACCTCCTCGAACCCTTCGAGCGGTCCCGCCGCCAAAAGGTCGTCGCGCTTGAGCCGATAGGCGCGCGCGAAGCCGCCGATCAAAAGCGCTCCTTCGGGCACGAGGCGGAAGAAGGCGAAATCGGCAAAGCCGGCATAGAGCTTCGCCTTCGGATGACGGTTGAGATAGCGCCGCTCGGCATGAGCCCAGATGGTCGTGCCGCGCTCCAGTTTCTCCGCGCGAGCCTTGATAGTCAGGCGAGGATGGGCGAGGGGATCCCCCTTTCCCGGCTCGCCGAGGAGCAACGAGCAGCGCGGGTCGGCCTCGAGCGCCTGCGTGTGCGCCGAAAGCGCTGAGACAAGAACGAGGGGGGCGCCGTCCATGGCGGTCGCCACCGCCACGCGCGTGGCAAGCGGCGCGCCGTCCGCTGGATCGAGCGTGGCGAGCGCGCCGAAGCGGGCGGCCCGTAGCAAGGTCTTGGCGAGCCGGATCGCCTCCGCGTCGGTTTCGAGGATCGGGATTTTCGCTTCCTTTTCCATGGTGCCTCCTGCGTCCAGTCCGCAATCGCCGATCTTCCCTGCGCTCCGCAAGGTTCATTTTTCCGCGGTTGTCTCTTGACGTAGCCGGAATCATGTATCATGTATTGTTACATGAGGCGGGACAGCAGACTTTCCGGGATCCTCCATGCCTTGCTCCACATGGCAGAGCAGGGGCGGCCGATGACCTCTGCCGAGCTCGCCTCCTGCATGCAAACCAACGCCGTGGTCGTCCGGCGCACCATGGCAGGGCTGCGCGAGAGGGGCATTGTCCGGTCGGCGAAGGGCCATGGCGGCGGATGGGAATTGGCCTGCGATCTCTCTCAAGTCACTCTGAAGGATATTTACGACGCCCTCGGCGCGCCGGGCGTGCTCGCGATCGGCTTTCACCTGGAGAACCCGTCCTGCCTCGTCGAGCAGGCGGTAAACAGGTCGCTTGCCGGTGCATTCCGCGAGGCGGAGGCATTTCTCATTGGCCGGTTAGGGGACATTACCCTAGCTAAGCTGGCAGAAGACTATCGCTCGAGCCTCGCCTACCGGCACAGCCACAAGCAAAGGCACAATCATGACCTATGACGCAATAGTGGTAGGCGGCAGCTATGCCGGCCTCGCAGCGACGCTGCAGCTCGGCCGTGCCCGGCGAAGGGTGCTGGTGATCGACGAAGGCAAGCGCCGTAACCGCTTTGCGGAGACGTCGCACGGCTTCCTCACTCAGGACGGGACTCCCGCCAGCGAGATCGCTGCCCGTGCCCGCGCCGAAGTCGCGGCCTATCCCACGGTCGAATGGAAGGAAGCACGGGCGGATTGGGTGGAAAAGACAAGTTCGGGCTTCGCGGTCCGCACCTCCGGCGGAGAAAGCTACGAGGCACGCCGGCTCGTGCTCGCGATCGGCGTGGTGGACGACCTGCCGCAGGTCCCCGGCCTCGCGGAGCGTTGGGGCAAGAGCGTCTTCCACTGCCCCTATTGCCATGGATACGAGCTGGGCGGCGGCCCGATCGGCGTCATCGCCACTTCCCCTTCCTCCATGCACCACGCGCTCCTCCTGCCGGAATGGGGCAAGACCATCTTCTTTCTGAACGGCGCCTTCGCCCCGACCGAGGAGGAGAGGGCGCAGCTTCAGCGGCGCGAGGTGGCGATCGAAACCGAACTCGTCGAGAACATCGCCGGCAAGGCCGATGTGGTGCTGCGCGACGGACGGGTCTTCTCGCTCGCCGGCGTCTTCACGGCCACGGTCACGCGCCTATCGACCACGCTGGCCGAGCAGCTCGGCTGCGACCTCGATCAGGGCGCGGTCGGCACATACATCAAGACAGATTCCATCAAGCAGACCTCGGTGCCGGGTGTATTTGCCTGCGGTGATGCCGGACGCCCAGCGGGTGCGGTCGCCCTCGCCGTGGGCGACGGCACCTTGGCAGGGCTTGGCGTGCACCGGTCCCTCGTCTTCCCCGATCATTGAGGCTATCGCCGCAGCACAGCTTTCAGAACGTCGCGCACGCCGATCGCTCCCACGAAACGCGAGGCCTCGTCGAACAGGGCGACGGGCGCGGTCTGCGACTGGTGCATCGCCTGCATCACGGTCTTCAGCGGCGTGCCGGCGCGAGCCCAATAGACCTTCGGCTGGTCCTCCGGCAGCGGCTCCATATTGTCGCAGGAGACCCACACCGCCGGCCTTCCGTCCCGCTCGGCGGCGACGACCAGCATGTTCTCGTCCAGCCTGAAGCGCGTGGTGTGCCGCAGATCGAGCCAGAGCCAGCCTTCGCCCGCGCTTTCTAGATCGCGGGCATCGCGCATGACATTCCAGGCCGTCAGCACCGACAGCGGGTTCACATTGGCGATGAAGTCGCGCACATAGTCGTTCTGCGGCCGCAGCACGATGTCCTCCGGCGCGCCGGTCTGCACGATCCGTCCGCCCTCCATGATGGAGATGCGGTTGCCGATCTTCAGTGCCTCCTCCAGATCGTGACTGACGAACAGAATGGTCTTCTTGAGCCGCGCCTGAAGCTCCAGAAGCTCGTCCTGCAGCTTGGTCCGGATGAGCGGGTCGAGCGCGGAAAACGGCTCGTCCATGAGCAGGATCGGCGCTTCCGTCGCAAAGGCGCGCGCCAGGCCCACGCGCTGCTGCATGCCGCCGGACAATTCGTGCGCGTATTTTTGCGCCCAGTCCTCCAGATGTACCAGCGCCAGCTGCGCCCTGACGCGCTCCTGCCGTTCCCGCAAGGGCACGCCCGCAAGCTCCAGCCCGAAGCCGACATTTTCCGCCACGGTGCGCCAGGGCAGAAGCGCGAATTGCTGGAACACCATGGCCACGCATTCGCGCCGGACTTTCCGGAGCTCTTCCTGGGAGCAGTTCACCACATCCGTCGACCACTCGCCGTCATGCACGATCACCTCGCCGCGGGCTACGCGGTTCAGCCGGTTGACGGCGCGCAGCAGCGTCGACTTGCCGGATCCCGACAGCCCCATCAGGACGGAAATTTCGCCGCGCTCGACGGCTAGGTTCGCTCCCGCGCAGCCCAGCACCGCGCCGGTACGCTCCAGGATCTCGGCGCGGCTTGCGCCCCCGTCCACCAGCCGCAGCGCCTCCGCAGTCTCCCTCTCGCCGCCGAAGATGATGTCGACGTCGCGGAACTCCACCGCCGGCTTCATCGGCCATGCTCCCTGCCGATCCGCGCCATGCGGTCGAGGATGATGGCGAGCACGACGATGGCGAGCCCCGCTTCCAGCCCGAGGGGGATGTTGACCGAATTGAGCGCCCGCACCACCGGCTTGCCCAGCCCGTCCGCGCCGATGAGGGCGGCGATCACCACCATCGACAGCGACAGCATGATGCATTGGGTGAGGCCGGCCATGATCGAGGGCAGGGCGGCCGGCAGCTCCACCTTCCACAGAAGCTGGTTCTTGGTGGCGCCGAATGCCTGGCCCGCCTCCAGCATCGGCTTTGGCACCGAGGTGATGCCGAGATAGGTGAGCCGGATCGGCGCCGGGGCGGCAAAGATCACGGTGACGATCAGGCCGGGCGCAGCCCCGAGGCCGAAAAGGATAAGCACCGGAATCAGATAGACGAAGGTCGGCAAGGTCTGCATGAGGTCGAGAATGGGCCGCAATATCTGGTAGACGCGGTCGCTATGCGCCGCCCAGATGCCGATCGGCACGCCGATGGCCATGGAGACCGCGGCGGCGGCGACCACCAGCACCAGCGTCTCGACGGTCTCCGTCCAGAGCCCCTGGTTGACGATGAAGAGAAGGCCGATCGCCACACCGAGCGCCAGCTTCCACGAACGCTGCAGAAGATAGGCAAGGGCGGCGAGGAGCGCGACGAGCAGGATCGGCGGCAGCCACAGGAGCACCGTCACCATGCCGTCGAGCGCCGCCGTCAGCCCCTCGGCTATCGTGTCGAAGAAGGCGGCGAAATTGGTGGTCAGAAAATCAAAGAATGTGCGGCCCCATCTGCCGATGGGTATCTTCCAGGCTTCGATAAGCGCGGTGACGGGGTCCATCAGCTGGGGGTGTCCTCGGGCTTGCGGGAGAGGACGACGCCGTCCGCCACTCCTGCTGCGGCGTTGATGACTGGCAAAAGCAGGGATGGCGGCCGATCTCGCCCCTTTTCGGGGAGATGGGCGGCAGCCCGGAGGGGGGCGTGAAGGAGCGCTGCCCTTTCCATCGGGTGATCCTTACAATCCCAGATGCGCCTTCGCCGCCGCCAGCCCATCCTCGCCGTCGAAAGTCGTGACCCCCTTCAGCCAGGCATCGAGCGCCTGCGGGTTTTCCTTCAGCCAGGCGGTCGCCGCTGCCTCGGGCTCCTCGCCGTCATTCAGGATCGCTCCCATGATCTCGTTTTCCATCTCCAGCGAGAAGACGAGGTTCTTGAGGAGCTGCCCGAGATTGGGGCATTCCTCCGTGAAGCCGGCCCACACATTGGTGTGCACCGTCGCGCCGCCGTAATTGGGACCGAACACCTCATCGCCTCCGTCGAGATAGGCCATGTCGAACTCGGAATTCATGGGGTGCGGCTCCCAGCCGAGGAAGACGATCGGCTCCTCCGCCTGCACCGCCCGGCGCACCTGCGACAGCATTCCGGCCTCCGAGCTCTCCACCAGCTCGAAGTCGCCGACCCCGAACAGGTCCTTCTCGATCATGTCGAGGATCAGCCGGTTTCCGTCATTGCCCGGCTCGATGCCGTAGATCTTGCCGTCGAGCTGGTCCTTGAACTTGTCGATATCCGCAAACGTCTTCAGCCCGGCGTCATAGGCGTATTGCGGAACCGCGAGCGTGTACTTGGCGCCTTCCAGATTGGTGACCACCGTCTCGACCGAACCATCCTCGCGGTAGGGCTTGATGTCGGCTTCCATCGTCGGCATCCAGTTGCCGAGGAACACGTCGATGTCCTTGTTCTTGAGCGAGGCATAGGTCACCGGCACGGAGAGCACCTGCACTTCCGGCTCGTAGCCAAGCCCCTCGAGCAGCACCGAAGCAGTGGCGGTGGTGGCGGTGATGTCCGTCCAGCCCACGTCGGAGAAGGTGACGCTCCGGCAGGATTCCGGATCGGCGGCAAAGGCGGTACCGCCCGCAAGTCCGGCGGCGATGGCGAGCCCGGCGCTCAGGCGTTTCATACAGGACATGGTTTCTCCCCTCGAATTCGTTGGCTCCGAAGCCCAGGGCTTTGACCTGCTTCGGTTTTCCCTCAAAGGCAAGCATCAATTCCGGACGGGTTCAAGGGCTAAACAACCAGCCGCCGTCCGCGCTAAAATGTCCGGCAGCGACTTTTCCCGTCGCGTATGGGATTTATGCCGTCCGCTGCTGCTTCAAGCCTCCTCGACGAAGACCTCCTCGCGCTTCCTGCGGACGGCCGGCAGGAAGACCACCACGAGAACCGCGAGCGCGATCAGGAGCAGGATGGCGCTGATCGGACGGGTGAAGAAGGTGGTGGGATCGCCGCGCGAGAGGATCATCGCCCGGCGCAGGTTCTCCTCGAGCAGCGGCCCCAGGACGAAACCCAGAAGAAGCGGTGCCGGTTCGCAGCGCAGCTTGGCGAACACATAGCCCGCAAGCCCGGCGAAGGCGACGAAGAAGAGGTCGTAGACGTTGGAATTGACGCTATAAACCCCGATGGAACAGAAGGCCATGATGATCGGGAACAGGATATAGTAGGGGATCGTCAGCAGCTTCACCCACAGCCCTATCAAGGGCAGGTTGAGGATCACCAGCATCAGGTTGCCGATCCACATGGAGGCGATAATTCCCCAGAAGAGCGCCGGCTGCTCGGCGGCGACATTGGGGCCCGGCACGATGCCCTGGATGATCATGGCGCCGATCATCAGCGCCATTACCGGATTTGCCGGGATGCCCAGCGTCAGCATGGGGATGAAGGAGGTCTGAGCGCCCGCATTGTTGGCCGATTCCGGTCCGGCCACTCCCTGGATCGCGCCCTGGCCGAACTCCGATGGATTGTCCGCGACGCGCTTTTCGAGCGTGTAGGAGGCGAAGGAAGCAAGGATCGCGCCGCCGCCGGGCAGCACGCCTAGGGCGGAGCCCAGCGCCGTGCCGCGCAGGACCGGCGCCACCATGCGCCTCAGCTCGTCGCGCGTCGGCATCAGGCCCGAGACTTTCGCGACGATCACTTCGCGTGTCCTGTCCGTCTCCAGGTTGCGCAGGATTTCGGCTATGCCGAAGACGCCGACGGCAAGCGCCACAAAGTTCAGCCCGTCGGCGTATTCCCTAATGCCGAAGGTGAAGCGCGGCGTGCCGGAATAGATGTCCGTGCCGACAAGCCCCAGAAGCAGGCCGATGATCACCATGGCGATGGCCTTGACGACGGAGCCATGCGCCAGGGCGACCGACGAGACGAGGCCCACGATCATCAGCGAGAAATATTCCGCCGCGCCGAATTTAAGCGCAATCGCGGTAAGCGGTGGGGCAAAGAGCGCCACCAGTCCCGTCGCGACCGTGCCGGCCACGAAGGAGCCGATGGCGGCGGTGGCGAGCGCCGCCCCGGCGCGTCCCTTGCGCGCCATCTGGTAGCCGTCGAGGGCCGTCACGGCCGACGAGGACTCGCCCGGCATATTGATGAGGATCGCCGTGGTCGAGCCGCCATATTGCGCGCCGTAATAGATCCCCGCCAGCATGATCAGCGCTCCCACCGGATCGCCGATCTGGAAGGTTATCGGGAGCAGCATGGCGATGGTCGCCGTCGCGCCGATGCCCGGCAGCACGCCAATCAGGGTGCCGAGCAGCACGCCGATGAAGCAGAACAGGAGGTTCCACAGCGTGGACGCCGTCTGGAAGCCAAGGGCAAGGTTCTGGAGGAGGTCCATGATGCCTCAGAAGGCCAGCCAGGGCCCGACCAGCCGGAAGGGGAGGCCGAGCGCATAGATGAAGGCAAGATAGGAGAAAACCGTCACCCCGGCGGAAATCAGCACTGCCATGAGCGGGTTCATGCGGGTGCTCGCGAAGGAGGCGATCAAGGCGGTGCAGAAGATGGCTGGGAGGAAGCCGAGGCCGCGGACGGTCAGGCCGAAGAAGATCGGCGCGGGCAGGATCAGGAATATGCCGCGCCAGGCTATCGCCCCCAGGGCCTCGCCTTCAGCCCGGATGGATTGCAGGATCACCACCACCCCCAGAAGCATGAGCACGCCGGAAAGTACGAGCGGGAAGTACCCAGGTCCCATGCGCAGCGCGGTGCCGAGCTCCATGCCGACGGACTGGTAGCCGAACACCGCGCCGACGGCGATGAAAAGAAGCCCGCAGGCAAGATTCACACGGTCGATCGTGTAGCCGCTCACGCTCGCCAAACTCCGGTTCTATTGGGAAAGAATGGGGCGCCGAGGCGCCCCATCGTCCTAGTCGGCATAGACGCCGGCGGCCTCGATAATCGGACGCCAGCGGTTGATCTCCGTCTCCAGCTTGGCCTTGAGCGCCTGGGGTGTTGCGTCTTCCTGCGGGGAAGGGGTCGTGCCGAGTTCGCCAAAGCGGGCCACCACGTTCTCGTCCTGGAGCGCCGTCTGCAGCGATTTGCTCAGCCGCTCGACCACCTCGGGCGGCGTTCCCTTCGGGGCATAAAGGCCGTGCCAGACGCTCACCTCGAGGGCCGGAAGGCCTGCCTCGGTCACGGTCGGCAGATCGGGCAGCACGTCAAGCCGCTCCGGCGTCGTCACCGCATAGGCCTTCACTGTACCGCCCTGGATCTGTTTGGTCGTGTTGGTCGTCTGGTCGCACATGATGTCCACCTGGCCGCCCAGAAGGTCGGTCATGGCCGGGCCCGTGCCTTGGTACGGCACGGTCGTGAGCGGTGTCTCGATGGCGCTCATGAACAGCATGCCGCAAAGATGCGAGGCAGCGCCGATGCCCGCATTGGCAACCGTCACCTGATCCTTGTTTGCCTTGACATGCTCGATGAAGGCCTTGAAATCCTGCGGTTCAAAATCCTTCCGCGCGACGATGGTCATTGGGACCTCCGTCACCAGGCCTACATAGTCAAAGGCGTTGAGCGGGTCGTAGGGCAGCTTGCGATAGAGCGTGGCGCTCGTTGCCATGCCGATATGATGCAGAAGAAGCGTGTAGCCGTCGGCCTCGGCCTCGGCCACGCGCGCAGCGCCCAGCGTGCCGCCGGCGCCGCCGACATTCTCCACCAGGACCTGCTGGCCGAGATCCTTCGCCATCGCCTCGGCGACGAGACGCGTCACCGTGTCGGTGGGACCGCCGGCCGAGAAGGGCACCACGATGGTGACCGCCCGCTCCGGATAGGCCTGCGCGCCAGCCACAGAGGGAACGGCAAAGGCGGCGGCCGCGAGCATCGCAACCCACATTTTTTTCATTGGAAATCCTCCCAAACTCAACCATCAATCGGATTGATGATACCGATCCGGCCCCGTTACACAACCAATACTTATCTCCGAGGTCGCCGCTTGGCCCGAGCTCCCGTGGCAAGTCGCCCGGCTTCACCGGTGCATTGTGAACCCGCCTGAAACCGCCTATCTGATGCAGGTTCGGCGTCGAGGCGCCGCACGATTGCCTCACGGAGAGCGCCCGGTGCCCAATTCCATCGTCGACTTCTTCACCCGCGTGTTTGCGGCAATCGGGCGGGGCATCGGCCGCGTGGTGGCCTGGCTCGCCTGGCCCTTCGCGGCGCTCGGCCGCTGGTTCGCCCGGCGCGGCTGGGTAGCACGAGGCATCGCCGGCGCCGCGCTGCTGATGGTCGTCGGCCTCTACATCTATTTCTTCTGGCAGACGCAGGTCTGGACGGGCTTCAACCCGGACTATGTGCAGGCTTACAATTTGGAGAGCCGCGGCGTATCGCCCGGCGAGCAGGTTGCCGCCGCCGGAAGCGGGGAGGGCACGCGCACCTGCGGGCGGTCCGGCATTGCCGATGTCGCCGCCGACCTTACCGACTTCAATGTTGACGAGAACGCATGGATCTCCTCCATGCTGCTCTACAAGCTTGGCTTTTTCGGCCTCGACTGGGACGATACGCCATTCTTCGACAACAAGGCCTCGTTCCAGCGCGGGGTGAACCAGGCGGTGCGCCGCACGGCAGTGGAACTCGTTGACGCTCTCGGCCGCGTGCGCGGCACCTCGCAGGTCGACAGCGATTTGCAGAAGGCGCGCGAAAGCATCCAGTTTTCCGAGGACGCCTGGTATTTCGGCCTCAACCCCTTCGGCCCGAAGACGCCGACGCCGAGCTTCTACAGGACTGCGGTCAACTCCCTGCGCAGCTTCAACGACCGGCTGGAGCGGTGCGAGGCCGTATTCGACGCCCGCGCCGACAATCTCATCCAGTTCCTCGACCGCATCGCCAACGATATCGGCTCCACGTCCGCCATCCTTCGCGAGCGCTCGGAAAACTTCAACAGCGGCTGGTTCGACACGCGCGCCGACGACCGCTTCTGGTTCGCCTATGGCCAGCTCTACGGCTATTACGGCCTGCTCCACGCCGCGCGCGCCGATTTCGACGATGTGATCGCACAGCGCGCCCTCGTTTCCCTGTGGGAAGCGACGGAAGGCCAATTAAGGGCCGCGCTCAACATCACGCCCTTCATCATCTCCAACGGACGCGAGGATGGCTGGATCATGCCGACCCATCTTGCGACGATGGGTTTTTACATCCTGCGTGTGCGCTCCAATCTGGTGGAGCTCAGGCAAGTGCTCGACCGCTGAGGTGTTTCGCATATGTGAAGTTCTGTGCTTGGCTTTCATCCAGCTGAGCCGCGCCTTGACAGGAACCCTGCTGTGGGGTCTAAGCGGGGTAAGCTCCTGTCGCAATTGGGGCATTTTCCGGCTTTTTCAGAGATTGCGCCATTGTCCCGCGCAGCTTATGGGTCGGAGCCGCTTCACATAGAAGAAGTTGGAGGATCCGGGAGAGCTTCATGGCCGAATTCAAATCCGATATCGAGATCGCCCGCGCGGCGAGGAAGAAGCCGATCCAGGAGGTCGGCGCAAAGCTCGGCATCCCATCCGAGCACCTTCTCCCCTTCGGCCATGACAAGGCGAAGATCTCCGCCGAATTCATCGCCGGTGCCCGCAGCCGCCCGGACGGCAAGCTCATCCTGGTGACGGCCATCAACCCCACCCCCGCCGGGGAGGGGAAGACGACCACCACGGTCGGCCTCGGCGACGGCCTCAACCGCATCGGCAAGAAGGCGGTGGTCTGCATCCGCGAGGCCTCGCTCGGCCCCTGCTTCGGCATGAAGGGCGGTGCCGCGGGCGGCGGATACGCGCAGGTGATCCCGATGGAGGATATCAACCTCCATTTCACCGGCGATTTCCACGCCATCACCTCGGCGCACAACCTGCTCGCGGCGCTAATCGACAACCACATCTACTGGGGCAACGAGCTCAACATCGACACCCGCCGCGTCACCTGGCGCCGGGTGATGGACATGAACGACCGGGCGCTGCGCGAGATCGTCTGCTCGCTTGGCGGGGCGGCCAACGGCTATCCGCGCGAGGCGGGGTTCGACATCACCGTCGCCTCGGAGGTGATGGCGATCCTATGTCTAGCCACCGACCTAGAGGACCTCGAAAAGCGCCTCGGCAGCATCATCATCGGCTATCGCCGCGATAAGACCCCCGTCTATGCGCGGGATTTGAAAGCCGACGGCGCCATGGCCGTGCTGCTCAAGGACGCGCTGCAGCCCAATCTGGTGCAGACGCTGGAGAACAACCCGGCCTTCGTGCATGGCGGCCCCTTCGCCAATATCGCCCATGGCTGCAACTCCGTGATGGCCACCACGACGGCGCTCAAGCTCGCCGACTATGTGGTGACGGAAGCCGGCTTCGGTGCCGATCTGGGCGCGGAAAAATTCTTCAACATCAAGTGCCGCAAGGCCGGCCTGAAGCCAGCCGCGGCCGTCATCGTGGCCACCGTTCGCGCCCTGAAGATGAATGGCGGCGTGAAGAAGGAGGATCTCGGCATTGAGGATGTCGAGGCGCTGAAGAAGGGCTGCGCCAATCTCGGCCGCCACATCGAGAACGTAAAGCAGTTCGGGGTGCCGGCGATCGTCGCCATCAACCATTTCCACAGCGACACCGAGGCCGAGATCGAGGCGGTGAAGGCCTATGTCGCAGCGCAGGGCGAGGAAGCGGTGCTCTGCCGCCACTGGGCGGAGGGCTCCGCCGGGATCGAGGAGCTCGCCCACAAGGTTGTTGCCCTCGCCGAGGGCGGCCGGTCACAGTTCGCGCCGCTTTATCCCGAGGAGATGCCGCTGTTCGAGAAGATCGACACGATCGTCCGACGCATCTATCGCGGCTCGGGCGCGATCGCCGACAAGAGCGTCCGGGCCCAGCTCAAGCAATGGGAGGAGCAAGGTTACGGCAATCTGCCGGTCTGCATGGCCAAGACCCAGTACTCCTTCTCCACCGATCCCAATCTGCGCGGCGCGCCGGTGGATCATGCGGTCCCCGTGCGCGAGGTCAGACTGTCGGCGGGGGCGGGCTTCGTGGTGGCGATCTGCGGCGAGATCATGACCATGCCGGGCCTGCCTAAGGTCCCCTCGGCGGAGAAGATCTTCCTCAACGAGGCCGGTTATATCGAGGGCCTGTTTTAGGATCCAGTTCAGGGGCAGGGCGCGCGTCGAGAACGTTCCCTGCTCCCCATCAGCTCTAAGGCTTACCCGTGGGAGGCTTCATCCCTGCGGATATCCGTCACCGTGAGCCGGTGCACGCGGCCGTCGCGCGCCGTCCAATCGATCGTCTGCCCGACAGACAGGCCGATCAGAGCCGTGCCCACGGGCGTCGCCACCGAGATCTTTCCCTCCGCGATATCAGCCTCGCCGGGATAGACGAGCGTCACCGTGAGTGGCTCACCGTCATCGGCCGTATATGTGAGAGTCGAGCCCATGCGGACGACCGTCTCCGGAAGCGCGGCATCCTTCACGACGCGGGCCCGTTCGAGCTCGCCGATCATGATGTCGGCCAGCGCTGGATCGCGGTCCTCCATGGCCGTCGCGAGACCCAGCAGCCGGTCATGGTCGGTCTGGGAAATGGTGATGCTTGGCTTGCGCTTCTTCTGCATAGGTTCACCCATTGCGCCGGTCAGCCCGGCTGTCGCTCTGATTGTTGCTGGATGCGCCTTGGAGGTGCCGCGTGCTGCCGCGGCTCAGAGTTTTGGTCGCCCCGCGGTCCGGGGGCGCACCACCGAACCCCGGGGTCAGTGTCCGGCGATGGGACACACCCGAAGGAGGAGGAAAGACCAGGGTCGGTTCGCTTTCATGGATCAAAGGTGGGCCAACACCCATGCAAAGTCAAGGACGGCGGGCAAAGGGGGTCCGCCTAAGGCGGCCGAAGCGGAAGCCCTCAGGCATAGCCGCGCGAACCATCATCATCTCGCCGATCGTCTCATGGGTGAGAAGGCCGACAAGCCGGCCGGTGCTATCGACCACCGCCACTGCCGGCGCGCTCTTCTCCTGCATGAGACGGAATCCCTCCGTCAGGTTCTGCCGCCGGTGCACACTGGGAATGTCCGTGCGCATGGCCCTGACGACCGGTGCGTCAGGTCCGGTCTCCTTGAGTGCGGCGATCATGTCGTTGCGCGTGAGCAGGCCCTCCAGACGACCTTCCGCGTCCAGGATCGGAAATTCGCTCTGGGTGGTCGCAAGCAGCCGGTCAATGGCTTCGGCGATGGTGGCAGAGCGGTCGAGCGCGGCGAATTCGGTCACCATGACGTCACCAGTGAGGACGCTATTCGAGATGTGGCGGATCTGCGCGTTCTGCGCCTCGGCGGCGGCGGCGAGATAGACGAAGATGGCGATGAAGATGAGGAGCGGATTGTAGAAAAGGCCGAGAAAGCCGAACAGGAAGGCAAGGCCCTGGCCGATATTGGCGGCGATCTGCGTTGCCCGCGCCCAATCCAACCGGGTGGCAAGGAGCGCCCGCAGCACCCGTCCGCCATCCATCGGAAAGGCAGGGATCATGTTGAAGAGCACGAGGAAGATGTTGACGCCTGCCAGCCGCACGAGGAAATTGGTGCGCGGGTCCTCCACCTGCATCATCTGTTCGACGCCCACCGTGCCGCCAAGGATCACGATGATAACGCCGGCGATCACGACATTGACCAGCGGTCCAGCTATGGCGATGACGAATTCCTGGCCCGGCTCTTCCGGCATCCGCTCGAGCCGCGCAAGGCCGCCGATCGGCAGCAGTGTGATGTCGGGAGTCCTGATGCCGTAACGGCGCGCGGCGAGCGCATGGCCGAACTCGTGCAGCAGCACGCAGCCGAAGACGGCGATGATGAAGGCCACGCCCTCCCAGGCTGCCGGCGCGCCGCCGATCCGGTAGTGCATGAACCAGATCCATACGAGGAGCAGGAGAAAGGTGATGTGCACGCGCACGACGGTGCCGCCGAATTTTCCGATGCTGAACGACCATGTCATGGTGACGCATGCTCCCCGTTCCGGACGAACGCCATATCTTAGAGACGCTTCTATCAACGGAGCTATCTAGATCGGGTTGCAGCGAGGAGGACAGATGCGCGTCAATACGGGTCAGGTGATCGAGACGGCAACGAGCCTCGTGCAAGGCATGCGGCACCGGCCGGAGGCGGTGGTCCCGGCCATTGTGCTCGGCATCGTGGGGCTAGGCTTCTATGCCTTCATCTCCATCGCCGATGAAATGGCCGAAGGCGAGATCCGCGCCGTCGACGAGCGCCTTTTTCTGGCGCTCCGCAATCCGGCCAACCCTTCCGACCCGCTCGGGCCGCCCTGGCTGGAAGAGGCCGCCCTGGAGATCACCTCGCTCGGTGGATATGCCTTGATCGTCCTGGCTGTCGCCGCGGTCACCGGTCTCTTGCTCATAACGCGGCGCTACGGGCCGGCGCTTTATGCCGTGCTTTCCGTGGGTTCCGGCGCGCTGCTCTCGAGCTTCTCGAAGAATTTCTACGGCCGCCCGCGGCCCGATCTTGTCGATCACCTGGACATGGTCCACACGGCGAGCTTTCCGAGCGGCCATGCCATGGTGACCACCGTGGCCTACCTGACACTCGCCGCCCTCGTCATCCGCTTTTTCGATGACCTCCGCGTGCGCCTCTACGTGGCGGGCGTCGCGATCTTCATTTCCGCCATCGTCGGGCTCACCCGCGTCTATCTCGGCGTCCACTGGCCGAGCGATGTGGCCGCCGGCTGGGCGCTAGGAGCCGCTTGGGCAAGCCTGACCTGGCTTTTCGTGGCGCTGCTCCAGTTCCTGCGGCATCACTCAGTCCGCCGCCGGAGCGAATGAGGAAAGCGGTTGCGCGCCCCGGCATTCGCAGCTATGGAATGCGCATGAAAATGGTTCTAGACGCAAAGCTTTGGTGGCGGGCCCGCTGACAGCGGCCGGTGCGAGCGTTTGCGCGTGAACTTCGACGATGGCCGCAGGTGAAGACCGGGCGGCCATTTTCATTTGGACTTCCCGGCCACCGCAAGGGGAGCAGGAAATGAGCGTGGAAGTCTTGGAAAGCGGCAGCGAGCGTTTCGTCACCGAGAGCGGCATCGCCGTTACCCGTTCGCGCAGCGAGGTCGCCTATGGCGGCGCCATCGACGCCTATATCGATGCGCTGGACAGCCGCCGCGGCGCTGTCTTCTCCTCCAACTACGAATATCCCGGCCGCTATACGCGCTGGGACACCGCCATCGTGGACCCGCCCATTGCGATCTCCGCGCGCGGGCGGGCGATGCGGATCGAGGCGCTCAACCGGCGCGGCGAGGCCATGCTGCCCGCCATCGCCGCGGCGGTCGAGGCCCTTCCGGAAGTCACCATGGCCGTGCAGACGTCCCGCCTGCTGGAGGTCGCCGTCGCAGAGCCGGCCGCGATCTTTGCGGAGGAGGAGCGCTCCCGCGTTCCTTCCGTCTTCACGGTGCTGAGGGCGGTTACGAACCTCTTCCACACGCAGGACGACAGCAATCTCGGCCTTTACGGCGCCTTCGGCTATGACCTCGCCTTCCAGTTCGACCCGGTCGCCCTGAAGCTCGAGCGGCCGGAAAGCCAGCGCGATCTCGTCCTCTACCTGCCGGACGAGATCCTGGTCGTCGATCACTATACGGCTAGGGCTTGGCACGACCGCTACGATTATTCGGGCGAGGGATTTTCGACGGAAGGCCTGCCGCGCGATGGCAGAGAGGAGCCGTTCGAGCCGTCCGACCGCGTGCCGCCCTACTGCGACCATGAGCCGGGAGAATATGCGCGGCTGGTCGAGAGGGCGAAGGAGAGCTTCCGGCGCGGCGATCTCTTCGAGGTGGTGCCGGGGCGCATGTTCTTCGAGCGCTGCCAGAGCCTGCCTTCGGCCATTTGCCGCCGCCTCAAGCAGATCAACCCGTCACCCTATTCCTTCTTCATCAATCTCGGCGAACGCGAATATCTGATCGGTGCCTCGCCGGAAATGTTTGTGCGCGTTTCGGGAAGGCGCGTGGAAACCTGCCCGATCTCCGGCACGATCAGGCGCGGCGACGATGCGATCTCCGATTCCGAGCAGATCCTGAAGCTGCTCAACTCCAAGAAGGACGAGTCGGAGCTTACCATGTGCTCGGATGTCGACCGCAACGACAAGTCCCGCGTCTGCGAGCCGGGTTCGGTGCGCGTCATCGGCCGCCGCCAGATCGAGATGTATTCCCGCCTCATCCACACGGTCGACCATATCGAAGGCAGGCTGCGCGAGGGCATGGACGCCTATGACGCCTTCCTTTCCCATGCCTGGGCCGTCACCGTGACCGGCGCGCCCAAGCTCTGGGCCATGCGCTTCATCGAGGAAAATGAAAAGAGCCCGCGCGCCTGGTATGGGGGCGCGGTCGGCATGGTGCACTTCAACGGCGACATGAATACGGGCCTCACACTGCGCACCATCCGTATCAAGGACGGCATCGCCGAGGTGCGCGCCGGGGCGACGCTGCTCTTCGATTCGGACGGCGAGGAGGAAGAGGCAGAAACCGAACTGAAGGCCTCGGCGATGCTTTCGGCCATTCGCGAGGCAGGGAAGACGAATATGGCAAACGAAGCAAGACAGGCCGCGCGCGTGGGGGAGGGGCTAAAAATCCTGCTCGTCGATCACGAGGATTCGTTTGTGCACACACTCGCCAACTACTTCCGGCAGACGGGCGCGGAGGTGACGACCGTGCGCTCGCCCGTGGCGGACAGCGTTTTCGAGCGGGTCAAGCCGGACCTGGTGGTGCTCTCGCCGGGGCCGGGCACGCCGGAGGATTTCGACTGCACGGCAACGATCAGGAAGGCGCGCGGACGTGAGCTGCCGATATTCGGCGTCTGCCTGGGGCTGCAGGCTCTGGTGGTCGCCTATGGCGGCGAGCTCAGGCATCTGCATGAGCCGGTGCACGGCAAGCCGTCGCGCATCCGCACCGGGCACAACAGCCTGGTCTTCTCCGGACTGCCAAAGGAGGTGACCGTCGGGCGCTACCACTCCATCTTCGCCGACCCAGTAAGGCTGCCAAAACCTTTCGTCGTCACGGCCGAGACGGAGGACGGTGTCGTCATGGCCATCGAGCACGCGAGCGAGCCGGTGGCGGCGGTGCAGTTCCACCCCGAATCCATCATGACGCTCGGCCACAATGCCGGTATGCGCATGATCGAGAATGTCGTCGCTCATCTGCCGCGCAAGGCGAAGGTCAGGGCGGCGTAGGAGCCGCTCCACGCCGGAAAAAAGGGCAAGTCTAAATCTTGATCGCAAGTGTCCGGCCCATGGAAAGGAGGTGGGGGGACAGATGCGCCCTCGAAGGGAGTAGACCCTGACACCATGGCCCCAATGAGCTCCCGAATTCGCCGCCTGTCCTTCTGGTCCATCGTCGTGGGCCTCGCCGTCCTGGCGCTCAAATTCTCCGCCTGGTGGCTGACCGGATCGGTCGCCCTGTTCTCGGACGCAATGGAATCCATCGTCAATGTCGTGGCGTCGCTGGCGGCCTGGTACGCCATCCGCGTCTCGCATATGCCGGCCGACGAGAACCACCCGTTCGGGCATCACAAGGCAGAATATCTGTCGGCCGTGCTTGAAGGCGTGCTCGTCGTCGTCGCGGCGCTTCTCATCCTGCGGGAGGCGGCGCTCGCCTTCTTCTCCCTGCATGCGATCGAGGCCCCTGCCGCGGGTCTGATCGTAAACGCCGCCGCGTCCGTCGGCAACGGCGCCTGGGCGCTGGTGCTCATGCGCGCGGGCCGCGCGGCCCGCTCGCCGGCGCTGATCGCCGATGCTCGGCATCTATGGGCGGATGTCGCCACCTCGGCGGGCGTGATCGCCGGCCTTATCCTGGCGCTCGCAACGGGCTGGCTATGGCTCGACCCGCTCATGGCCATCATCGTGGCGGTCAACATCCTGTGGCACGGATGGCATATGGTGCGTTCCTCCGTGCAGGGGCTGATGGATGTGGCCGTGGAGGCCAAGGACGTGGCGGAGATCGAGCGCATCATCGCGGAGAACAGCGGCGGCGCGCTCGAATTCCACGATCTGAAGACGCGGGAAGCGGGCCCGGTACGCTTCATCGAGTTCCATCTCGTCGTGCCATCCGAGATGACTGTCGAGCGGTCGCACGAGATCTGCGACCGCATCGAACACGCGATTGTCGAGGCGATGCCCGGCACGCGCGCCGTCATCCATGTGGAGCCCGCGCACAAGGCCAAGCACGGTTAGACTCAATCGGGTTTCTTGGACTGGATCGCCTCGAAACCCTCAGCCGCCTTCTGCGGGTCTTCGGGAAAATCTTCCATTTCCATGACCTTGCGGATCTCGATGGTCTCGTCGGGTCCCGCCGGACAGCGCTTTGCCCATTCGATTGCCTCCTCGCGTGAGGCGACGTCTATGATCCAATAGCCGCCGAGCACCTCCTTCGATTCCGGGAAAGGTCCGTCCGTCACCTCGGGAACGCCGTTGGCAAAGGTGACGCGGGCGCCCATGGAGGGCGGGTGCAGGCCTTCCGCGGCCACGAGGATGCCGGCATTCTGCAACTCCTCATTGTAGCGCATCATCGGCCCGACGGCGTCGGCCTCGGGCAGGGTGCCGGGCGCGGCGGTCTCGTACCCCTTGGGGATCATCAGCATCATGTAGCGCATGGTTTCTCCTATTTTCCGGTTCTGGTGAAAAGCGCCCCGCCCGCCCACGCGCAGGGCAGCGACGTCAGGGCCACGGCAATCGCGTACCAATGGTCGCCCATGTGCCAGGTGGCTGCGGCTCCCGCGACGCTCAGCACGAAGCCGATCGCGCCGAGGATCATCGCATGGAGCATCGGCCGCGTAGGAGCCAGCCTTGCCGCGATGTAGCTGCCGAGCACCGCGTAGACCACGCGGTAGGCGAGCGCTAGCACGTATTGCGCCGTTTCCATCGGCTCCCCCCAGGGCGGGTAGATGCCGAGCGAATGGCAAAGCTGATCCGTGCCGACCGATAGGGCCACCACGGTGACAAAGCCCAAAACGAGAGCACCCGTGCTGCGCAGCGTGGGCGAGCCGCCGCGCCGGATTTCCACTGTCTCAACGCTCATCTTGCGAACCTCCAGATCGTGCCGCCATGACGGCTGGCTGAATGCAAGACGAAGAGAAAGGGCGCTGTCCGACAGCGCCCTGAAAATATTCGCCAGCCCGCTTTCCGTCAGCTACGGATAGCGGCGTAAGCGTGGGTCCAGAAATCGGTATAGGTTCTGGGCGGCTCCGGCGAATCCATCAGCCGCTGGCTGAAGAAGAGGCCAATCAGGCCCTTCTTGGGATCGGCATAGGCGGAGGTCCCGTAGCCGCCGTCCCAGCCGAAGCGGCCAGGGGTGAGCCACGGCATCGTCTGCTTCACGGCCACCGACATGCCGAGCCCCCACCCGGCGCCGCCTTCCATCATGAAGATCGCGGCATCCGACGCGGTCTTCTGTTCTGGCGTAAGCTGGTCGCGAGTCATTTCGGCGATCGTTTCCGGCCTCAGGATGCGAGTGCCATGGAGCTCCCCGCCATTCAGCATCATGCGGTAGAAGGCAAGGAAATCGTCCACCGTCGAGACCAGTCCGCCGGCGCCGGAATCGAGCGGAGGAGGGGTGGAAAAATCGATGCCGTCGGAAGGTCCGTATTCCTTCAGCCTGCCGTCACCCGCTGTAAAGTCCGTCCCATACTGCGCCGGCAGCCGATCGAGCTTCGCGGGCGGGACGAAGAAGCCGGTATCCTTCATCCCGAGCGGCTCAAACAAGCGCTCGCGCATCACCTCGCCCAGCCGCTTGCCCGTCGCCCGCTCCACAAGGATTCCGGTGACATCAAGCCCGTTGTTGTAGAGGAAGCGCTGGCCAGGCTGATAGGCGAGGGGGAGTGCGCCCAGCCGCTTCATATACTCATCCGAACTCACCTTCGGCAGCGCGAATCCCGGCGCAACCCCCGCTTGGCGCATAGCCGCCTGGATCGGGTACTTCTCCGGGAAGACCATGATGGCGCCCAGCCCAAAGGTTTGGGTGAGGAGATCGCGCAGCGTAATCGGCCGGGCGGCCGGGACGGTGTCGTCCAGATTGCCCTCGACGCTTCTGAGTACGCGCCGGTCCGCAAGCTCCGGCAGGAATTCGTCTACCGGCTCGTCGAGACCAATCACCCCTTCCTCAACCAGTTGCATGGCCACCACCGCGGTCACGGGCTTGGTGATGGAGGCGACACGGAAGATCGTATCGCGCGCCATCGGCTTGCCGCCGACGCCCAACCGATACGTGCCGGCGGCGCCGACATGCGTCTCGCCGCCGCGCGCTAGAGCCCAGACCGCGCCGGCTATGTAGCCGTCCTTCACATGGCCTTCCATGGCGTGTTGCAGTGCATTCAGCGTCTCGGGATCGAGCGTTTTTTCCGTCATAGAAGCTTCTCCTGCCGAAGCAGCCGGCCGGCTGGGGAACCCCGCCATGCCGAGCGCGAAGGACGCGCTCGCCGCCGCCTTCAGCAGCGAGCGCCGGTCAACAGCCTGATTCATGCTCATGGTTGTCTCGCCTCCCTAACAGGCGCTATCCGCCAACCGCATAGGTCAGCACCACGCCGCCGGTCGTGAGCGGGCGGGTGCTTTCAAGACGCATCTTGACCTGCTGATCCTGCGGCTTGAACAGCGGCTTGCCCCCGCCCAGCACCACCGGCGCAACGCAGATCCGGTATTCGTCGACAAGCCCGGCCTTAAGCAAAGAGGCGACGAGGTCGGCGCTGCCGAAGACAAAAACGTCCTTGCCCTCTTCCGCCTTCAGCGCGGTGACCGCCTCCACGGCTTCGCCCTTCAAAAGCCGGGTGTTGTTCCATGTCGCCTGGTCGAGCGTGCGGGTCGCCACCGCCTTCTCGATGGAGTTCATCATCTCGGCGATCTCTCCGGTCGCGTTGGTCCAATAATCGGCCATGCCCTCATAGGTGCGCCGCCCAAAAAGCAGCGTGCCGATCTCCTTGCCCTGCTCGAGCGAGAATGCCTGCAGCTCGTCGCCCCAGACCGTCTCGTGGAACCCGAGGTCCCAAGGATTCTTGCCCTCGAAATAGCCGTCGAGCGTCATTACGTTCCAAACCACCAATCGTCTCATAGCTTTCTCCTTTGCTTCATTCTCTGGTCAGCCGATATTGCTTGTGTGTTCGCTGATCGCCTGGGCGATCTGGTCCCAATGGCCGGGATGCAGTTCGTGGCCACCCCCTTCGAGCTTCAGCAGCCGCGCGCCCGGCACTGCGGCGGCAAGAGCCGCGCCGTGTTCCGGCCGGAATACCGGGTCGGCCGTGCCGTGAATGACGAGGAGCGGCACTTTCATCTCCTGCAGCCGATTTCGCCACGCCTCTCCGACCTCGAAGAGGATGCTGTGATTTGTGGCGCTGGAGTAACCGCCCGAGCGGTCGAAATCCTCTTCGAGAAAGGCTCTCATCTCGGCCTCATCGAACGGATGCGCCGTGCCTGCGATCAGACGCACATCCTCGACCATATATGCGACCGCGGCCGTCCGATCCGACCAGTCCACCTCCACGTTCATGTGTTCCAGCCACGCCTCGCCGCTCCCAGGAAGGTGGGATGTGTCGGTCCCGAGCGGCGAGGTGCTGATAGCCGTCAGCGAGAGTACGCGTTCTGGATTTTTCAGCGCCGCGCCCTGCCCGACCCTGCCGCCAAGGGAGAAGCCAACGATATGGGCGGCTGAAATCCCGTAGCCGTCGAGCACGCGGAAGATGTCCTCGACCGCATCGTCGTAGCCATAGCCCGGTTGCCCGGGCGGATATTTGGTCGAGACCCCGGTGTCGCGCTGGTCGAAGCGGATGACGTAGCGGCCGCGTTCCGCGAGCCGGCGGCAGAACTGCTCCGGCCACCACAGCATGGAGGCCATTCCGCCCATGATGAGCAGGACCGGGGGGCTGGCCGGGTCTCCGAATGCTTCCGAGCCGAGCTCAAGGTCGTTAGTCCTGATGGTGCGCGTATTCATGACAGCTCTCCTGTTGTGGGCAGCTTGATACGTTCTATCAATCAGACGGCGGCGATGATTTGAGCCAAAGCCGGCGGGGCAATCACGCAGGGACGTAGGTCAGCCTGACCGTGTCCTCACCAATGAGATCGGTGGATACAAAGCGCAGCGGCGGCCGCGGGCCGGCGAAGAATGGCCTGCCGCGACCAAGCACGACGGGGTGGAAGTAGAGGCGATACTCGTCGATAAGCCCAAGCTCGGTCAGGCTACCTGCCAGGTCCGGACCGGCAACTGCGAGTTCCCCGGAGAGCCGTGCCTTCAGGTCACGGATCACCGCCGCGATGTCAGCCTCGACAAGTGTCGCGTTGGGTCCCACCGACTTCAGGGAGCGCGACACGACCCATTTCGGCATGTGTCTCCATACCGCCGCGAACTCGTGTTCCTCCGCGCTCCATTCGGGGCGGTCTTCGTCCCAATAGCGCATGATCTCATACATGCGGCGGCCGTAGACGCTGCCGGTCAGGTTGCGTTCGTACTCTATCCAGTGACGAAAAAGCGCGGGCTTTGGCGCAAATTTCTCGTGGTCGACGTAACCGTCGAGAGACAGGTTCATTCCAAAGATAAGCTTGGCCACTCGCTCACTCCTCCGCACAAGTTCCCGGCATTGGCCAATTGGCCCAGCGGGAGTTTTCCAATGCAAAGCACGACAGTCCTTGACCTCGTGCAATTCTAGTTGCATTATGCAACTGGTTGCAGACTAATCGAACCGATTTTGTTTTGCAACCGGTTTTTTTGGAGAAGCGGAATTGGCTGCTGCAATGGAAGAAATCGAAGCCCACCGTTCGGGCTGTCCCATCAACCTGACGCTGGAGGTGCTGGGGGACAAATGGTCCCTGATCGTCGTGCGCGACATGATGTTCGGCAACCGCCGCCATTTCCGCGAGCTTCTCTCGCAGAACGAGGAGGGGATCGCCTCCAACATCCTCGCGGACCGCCTGCGCCGCCTGCTGGCCGAAGGCGTCATCTCCAAGGAAGACGACCCGAGCCATAAGCAAAAGGCGATCTACAGCCTGACGGAAAAGGGCATCGAGCTTCTGCCGATCTTCGCCATGATCGGCGCCTGGGGCCGCAAATGGCTGCCCGTGACGGAGGCGCTGTCGATCCGGGCGCAGATTTTGGAGGAAGGCGGCCCGGACCTGTGGGCGGAGTTCATGGAGGAACTGCGCTGGGAGCATCTGGGCACGCCGGCAAAGCCCAGGACCGGCCCCGGCGTGCGGGAAAGGCTGCGCGCTGCCTATGAGGAGGTGGTGGCGCGGAATGCTGCCGCCGCTTCATAGAGCTGATCAGGCTGGCGATTACCAATTTTTGGTATATATTGAAGCCTGTCGGAGGTGCTGATGGCCCGCAATACATCCATTTCACTCGGCGATCACTTCGCCGACTTCATCGATGCACAAGTGAAGACCGGCCGCTATGGCTCGGCCAGCGACGTTGTGCGCGCCGGCCTTCGGCTCCTTGAAGAGCATGAGGCGAAGGTCAAGGCATTGGAAGCGGCCTTGATCGCCGGCGAGGAATCTGGCGAACCGCAGCCTTTCGATAACGAGGCGTTCCTAGCGAGAATGCGGGCAAAGCATGTCAGATAGGAGCCGCCGATACAGGCTCTCTCCCCTTGCGGAGGCTGACCTGGAGGAAATCTGGCTCTATACTTTCAAACACTGGTCACTGGAACAGGCGGACATATACCACAACCTGCTTGTGGCCGCTTTTGAGGAACTCGCGGCAGGTACCAAGATCAGAAGGCGCGTCGACATTCGTTCAAGTACGCTGTCGGAGCGCATTTTGTGTACTACCGCCGATCGAACGCTGCTTTGGATATCGTTCGTATCCTGCACCAGCGAATGAACACCAAGCAACACCTCTAACGGTGATGCCCCCTCATAAATACCCAGTCACCTCGGGCGGCCGGTCCCAGGCATCATGCCGGCCGTCCTCGTAGATGATCGGCGCGGCCGCCAGTTCCTTGTCCGTGGCGTCGTCAAGGCAAGCTACGTTCACCGCATGGAACGGCCCGCCCATGATCTCGAAATCCGCGCTCGCGAAGGGATGCACGCCGCAATGCCTGCAGAAGACGTGCCTGATCATTCCTTCGCCAAACCTGTATTCCGCAAGCGCCTCCTCCCCGGCCAGGAGCGAAAAATCCTCGGAGGGTACAAAAGCCTTCCAAAAGCGGGTTTTCAGGCAAGACGAGCAGTTGCAGCGGAAGGTGGATGTCCACCAGATCCCCGGCCGCGGCGGCTCCGACCGCTTTCCCTCCGGCGCAAGATCGATCTTGGCAGCAAAGCGCACCGCGCCGCAATGGCAGCTTCCGTGATAGGTTTTCCTCATAATCTCCTCAGCCTTCTATGGGCGACTGTTGGTGAAATGTGAGCTTCCATGCCTCGCCGCGACAGATATAGAGGCTGCTGGCAAGCGCGTGGATCGTGGATGTCTCGTGCGCCCACCGGGCCGCGACGCGATAGGTCAGCAGCGCGACGTCCGGTGTAATCTCCCGCACGCGCGTGTCTGTGAACTCGACCTCGGCCCAATATCGGCCCTCGGCATTCTCCCTGAGGATCGCCTCGACGGCGGTGTCGCGGGAGATCGGTCCGGTCTCGGGGAAAACAAGGACCGCCTCCTCGACCAGGCTGTCCTTGTAGAATGGCGCATCGTTGCTCCAGAGCCTGCGTTCGATCCCCTGCAGATGCTTCTCAAGCTCCATCTTCTGGGTCTCCCTTCGATTTTTCCACATAAGCCTCCAGCCGATCGATGCACTCGCTCCAGCCTTCCGCATGGCCGTCGCGGCTTTCGACGGTCGGGAAGGGCGTCTGGCGGAACGTGAGCTTGGTGCCGGCCTCCACCTCGTCGAAAGTGACGGTGATCACGGTATCCATCGCATCCTGCTCTTCCCAGACGAAGGTCAGGACGAGGCGGCTCGGCCGCACGATCTCGCGATAGGTGCCGTGCGCCCAGTAGTCCTGCCCCTGCGGTGACCGGATGCAGCCGCGCCAGGCACCTCCCTCGCGAAAGTCGGCCCTCATGGAGGGGACGGAGAAATCCTTCGGTCCCCACCAGGAGGCGAGGTGTTCCGGGGTTGACCAGGCATCGAAGACGAGTGAGCGCGGTGCGCTGAAGATCCGCGTCAGGGTGAGGGCGATCTCGCCCTCATGGGCGGCAAGCGTCTGGCTCATTCCTTATCCTCCGGTTGAAGGGGGAGGGAAAGGCGAGTCTTTTCCGCCATTTGGCTCCCCCGGCTTGCATTTCGATTCAGGCGGCTTCTTCCAGCCCTTCTTCCTGGAGCGCTGCCCGAACCGCCGGCCGGTTGCCGATCCGCTCGAAATAGGCGCCAAGGGGAGCGGGAAGCTCCATCTGCGAGCCCTTCGCCCAGCGCAGCATGACGTAAAGATACGCGTCGGCGGTGCTGAAGGCTGTCCCCAGAAGATGATCGTGCTTCATTGCATCGGCGATCGTCTGCAGCCTGCCCATAACCGCGTTACGGGCTTCGGCCTTGTCCTCCTCGCGCGGCGCGAAGAAGGAGCGGATGAAGGGCTTGTGGATCTCTGCGCCGATGAAGGACAGCGCCTCGACGAGACGCACGCGCGCCATGACGTCTTTCGGCTTCAGATGCGGCGCCTGCTCGGCGATCCAGAGGAGGATGGCGGCGTTCTCGGTGAGCACGGTTCCGTCATCGAGCACCAGCGCCGGCACATAGCCCTTCGGATTCACCTTCGTGAAATCCTCCCCCTTTTCGGTTTTGCGCGTCGGGATATCGACGCGCACCATTTCGTAGTGAAGGCCCGCCTCGTTCAGTGCGATATGGTCGGAAAGGCTGCAGGCGCCGGGAGTCATGTAGAGCTTCATTCCTATCTCATCCTTTTTTCTTCAGGCCAGTTTCGGCAGATAGGCCGCGAGATTGTCGAGGGTCTCCTGCCAGCCCGCTTCGTGGCCGTCGCGCGAGCCTTTCGAGGCGAAGAATGCCTGGTGCAGCGTCAGCCGCGTCCGGCCGCCCTCACCCTTCAACGTGACGGTGACCACCGTCTCGTCGCCGGGCTGGCCGGCCCCGTCGTGCCAAGCATGGGTGAAGACGAGGCGCTCGGGCGGCGTCACCTCACGGTAGGTTCCGCTCAACCAGTGGTCCTCGCCTTGCGGCGAGCGCATGCAGGTCTTGAACCAGCCGCCGGGGCGGATGTCGCCCTCCGAATAGGGCAGGGTGAAACCGGTCGGGCAGCACCAGCGGCTCAAATGCTCTGGCTTCGTCCAGGCATCGAAGACGAGCGCCGGTGGCGCGTCGAAAACACGTGTGATGTAGAGCTCGGCGTCGGACTGCCGGGCTGTGGCTGCATCAGCCGCCATGGCCTTTCTCCTTCTGGATGTCCTTGAGGTAGCTGTCCAGGCGATCGAAACTGTCTTCCCAGAACCGGCGGTAGCGCTCGACCCAGCTAGAAATCTCCTTGAGCGGCCCAGCCTCCAGCCGGCAGGGCCGCCATTGCGCGTTGCGGCCGCGCGAGATCAGCCCCGCCCGCTCCAGCACCTTCAGATGCTTGGAGACCGCCGGCAGGCTCATATCGAAAGGGGCCGCAAGTTCGTTCACCGTCGCCTCGCCGGCCGCAAGCCTGGCGATGATGGCGCGCCGAGTCGGATCGGCGAGGGCGGAGAAGGCAGCGCTGAGCGGGTCCGTCTGGGTCTGCATTTCACTTGCTGGTTAATTAACTTACAGGTTTATTACAGGGCAGAACGCGCCTGTCAAGCTCGGCCTCATGTCGCGTGGGAAGCGGCAGGCTCTTGCACCGGCACCCAGCCTCGGCTATCAGAGCCGCATGTCACGCGCAGCGCACATGAACCGTTCTGGCTCTGCCGCCTTTTATGGCGCGGCCGCTTCTGCGCCGTCCTCCAGCCTCCTTCTTCTCGGCCTTATCGGCGATCGCCGGGTCCGTTGAAGGGGCGCCCGGCGATCGATCGCCGGCTAGAGGCCTGCTCCTTCCCGTCAGAAACTGGACCGAAACCTTGACAGGCGGGCGGTTGCGTCGAAGCAGCTCGCGCCGCCGGGAGTGACCGAATGGACGCCAAGAATGAGACCTCGCAGCGCAATGCCGGGCGAAGGGGCATGCCGAACGCGCCGCGCAAATACCAACCCTATCCACAGATCGACCTTGCCGACCGCACCTGGCCTTCAAGGCGCATCGAGAAGGCGCCGATCTGGTGCTCGGTCGACCTGCGCGACGGAAACCAGGCGCTCATCGACCCGATGGGGCAGGAGCGCAAGGCGCGCATGTTCGCCCTTCTCCTCGATATGGGCTTCAAGGAGATCGAGATCGGCTTCCCGTCGGCCTCGCAGACGGATTTCGATTTCACCCGATGGGCGATCGAGAAGGGCGGCGTGCCTGACGATGTCTCGCTCCAGGTCCTGGTGCAGTGCCGGCCGGAGCTGATCACCCGCACCTTCGAATCCCTTGAGGGCGCGCGGCGGCCGATCGTCCATTTCTACAATTCCACCAGCGAGTTGCAGCGCCGCGTCGTCTTCGAGAAGGATGTCGCCGGCATCAAGGCGATCGCGACGGACGCGGCCAAGATGATCACCGACATGGCGGCGAAGGCCGGCGGCGGGTACCGCTTCCAGTATTCGCCGGAGAGCTTTACCGGCACCGAGCTCGAGGTGGCGCTCGAGATCTGCAACGCAGTTATCGAGATCGTCGCCCCGACGCCGCAGGACAAGCTCATCATCAACCTGCCGGCCACGGTGGAGATGTCGACGCCCAACATCTATGCCGACCAGATCGAGTGGATGTGCCGTCAGCTCGACCGGCGCGACAGCCTGATCGTCTCGCTCCACCCGCACAACGACCGCGGCACGGGCATCGCCGCCACCGAGCTCGGCCTGATGGCCGGCGCCGACCGCGTCGAGGGCACGCTTTTCGGCAACGGCGAACGCACCGGCAATGTCGATATCGTCACCCTGGCCTTGAACATGTACACGCAGGGCGTCGACCCTGCGCTCGACTGCTCCGACATCAACCGCATCAAGGACGTCTACGAATATTCGAACCAGCTGCGGATTCCGGAGCGCCACCCCTATGTGGGCGAACTGGTCTACACCGCCTTTTCCGGCTCCCACCAGGACGCCATCAACAAGGGCATGAAGGCGTTCCGCAAGGCCAACAAGGAGCTGTGGGAGGTGCCATACCTGCCCATCGATCCGGCCGATGTGGGCCGCACCTACGAAGCGATCATCCGCATCAACTCGCAATCCGGCAAGGGCGGCATCGCCTATGTGCTGCAGGCCGACTACGGGCTCAACCTGCCGCGCAACCTGCAGGTCGAGTTCCGCGAGGACATCCAGGCCATCACCGACGCGGAAGGCAAGGAGGTGCCCTCCAGGCGCATCTACGAGCGCTTCCTGGAACTTTACGTCGACCAGCCAGGGGCGCGGCTGAAGTTTCTCGACCACCAGTCCTTTCCGGACCCTGACGCCAAGGGCCGCCGCATCGTCGAGGCGACAATCCTGGACGGCGGCAAAGAAATGGTGATCGAGGGCAGGGGGACAGGCCCGGTCGACGGCTTCGTCAACGCCCTCTCCCGTCATATCGGCGTGGAGATGACCGTGCATGACTATTCGGAGCATTCCCTGCAGCACGGGGCCGACGCGGCGGCGATCTGCTACATGGAGATCGAGCATCCCGGCGGAAAACTCTTCGGCGTCGGCATCAACACCAATATCGTGACCGCCTCGCTCGAGGCGGTGGTCTCGGCGGCCAATCGCATCGTGGGGGAGTAGGGGAATAAAGGAGTAGGGAATAAGGGAGTAGGGCAGAGGGATATCGCATCTGGCAAGCGAACCTGCCTGTGCAAACCAATCTGCCTTGTCTAATTGTCTAGACAACCGACGAGACCTGCTGCGAACCCTTTTCCCCGGCTGCGAAATTGTCGAATTGTCTAGACAAGCCACAGCGCTCCAAGTCCGCAGTTCTACTGCCCTACTGCCCTACTGCCCTACTGCCGTACTGCCGTACTGCCCTACTGCCTGAAACGAGGTGATTTTCGCAACCGCTCGTGTTAACCATAGCGACGCTTCAACCCGCGTCCGGAGATTCCAGCATGAGCGAGGCCGGCCAGAACACCGCGCCCAACATACGCCGGCTCGCCGATGCCGTCCGCGAGATGAAGAGCGCGGCCGCCGACCGCGAGGACGTCGTGGTGGAGATGCGCGAGGCTACCCGCACGCGCCTGGAGCTGCTCGCGCAGGAACTGCAGCCCGTCTTTGCCGAGGTCCCGGACGACGACCCCGCCTTCGATTTCGCGATCTCCTCCGGCCAGCAGCCGCGGCTCTGGATCGATGCGGTCGCCCATGTCGTGATGGGGCCTGACCGGCGCACTTATCGTTTCCTCCGCGATACCCGGCTTGGCCGGGTCGTGCTGGCCGAATCGACCGAGATCAGCACGGTCGCCGACCAGGTCACTCGGTACATCGCCGAGCGGCTGGTGGAGCGCCAGCGGTATCTGGAGGGCGAGATGATCTCTTTGCCGCGCCGTCCCGAAGAGGTGCAGGAGGAAGAGGTGCGTCCGATGCGGAAACCAAGCGTTTGGCGGGCGTTCCTCGGCTCTCTCCTGCTCGTCGTGATCGGCGGCGCCGTCGGTGTCGCCGGCGTCCTCTTCTTCCTTTCTGATCGCATCCCGGAGCTGCAGCAGCTGCTGCAGCGGTTTTGACGTCCTCTCTCACAGGTTACGAATAACACTCTCCAGGCGGTGTTCCGCAATTGATCCGATTTTGGCGATACGGCGTCACAACGCTTTCACATCGTCACGAATTTTGACCATTGGCGGCGCAATATAGCCGTCCTGATCTCCAGAATAGCGAGCGATTTGAGCCGCCGGCCGGCATGCCCGGCCGTTTCCGGAGCGCTTTTCATGAACATGAACAGATTGCATTGGGTATTCCTGATTGCCCTCCCGATGGGGATCGGCTGCCTACTCGCCTTCGGGCTGATCGGCGCCAGGATCGGCGAGCAGAATATCCTGCATGAGCCGTTCTTCCTCGCCGCGATGGGGTGGCTGCTGCTCCTCATCAGCCTGATCTGCCTTGTCGCCGGATTTATGAGAAAGGGCTGAGCGTCAGGCGGGCGTGGGACCGGTCGATACCAGCCATTGCGTCGAAAGCTGGACGATCGGGCCTCCAGCCACGGCCGCGCCCCGTCGCGTCAGCTGCACCTGCCATGAACCGGGGCCGCCGATGATCTCGAACAGGTTGTAATGCGCCGCCGGCAGGGCCGCCCCATGCGACTGGCCAGCGGCGGCAACGCCCACCACCGGCACGCTCGCGCCGTGCTTCCCTTCGATGCGGTGCACAGTGGGCAGATGCGTGTGGCCATGCAGAACGAGCTCGGCCCCGTGCCGGCGCACCATGTTCTGGAAGCGCGAAATGCCGAACAGCCGCTTGTGCTGGCCCGTGGCTCCGCGCACCGGCGGATGATGGATCAGGATGATCCGGAAGAGGCCACGCGCTGCGGCATGGTCGAGCATTTCAGTCGCCCGCTGCTCCTGCTTCTCGGTGAAATAGCCGCTCGCCATGAAGGGCGCCGTCGCGCGCGCGGACGACAGGCCGATGATCGCCACCGGGCCGCGCTCACGGAAAAAGGGAAAGTGGTGGTGGTCACTTGCCGCGGGCGCCCCGTCGCTCACCATATAGGCTCCCCAGGCGCGGCACGCCTTGTCCAGTGCATGGGGCACATAGGCATCGTGATTGCCGGGCACCAGGGAGATTTCGTCCGGCGCGCCCAGACTTTGGAGCCATAGCCGCGCCATTTCGATCTCCTTCTCGAGGGCGAGGTTCACGAGATCGCCGGTCAAGGCAATATGATCAGGATCCGCGTTCAGGATGTCGTCGCTGATGGCGTCGATGATGCCGTTGTCCAATGTAAGTCGGCGCCTGCGATGCCAGTTGATGAATCCCGTGATGCGTTTGGAGACGAGTTCGCGATAGGTTAGGTCGGGCAGGGGCCCCAGATGGATATCGGAAAAATGCGCCAGTCGGAACATGATGCGTCTCTAACGGAGCCGGGAAGGCCTTACCAGCCCAAGGACGAGGGGAGATGAGCGGCTCTGCCCGCCGGGGGCCGCGCCCCGCAGAGGAGATGCAGCTGCGCGTGCGCCTCTTTCACCTCTGGCATCTCCTGCGGCGTCCGATGACGCTTGGGGTGCGCGGCGTCGTCTTCGATGCGGAGGAGCGCTCCGTGCTGCTGGTGCGCCACACCTATGTGGCGGGATGGCATTTCCCGGGCGGCGGCGTGGAGCCGGGCGAAACGGTGCTTTCGGCACTCACGCGCGAATTGGCCGAGGAAGGCAACATCGCCCTTCTCGGGCCGCCGGAGTTCAAATCGATCCATTTCAACCGCCATGCGAGCCGCCGCGATCATGTCGCGATCTATTTGGTAACGCGGTTCCGGCAAGAGGGCTCCCCCGCGCCCGGCCGTGAGATCGCCGAGGCGCGGTTTTTCCCGCTCGATGCCCTGCCGGACGAGACGACAGACGGCACCCGCCGCCGGCTCGCCGAGATCTTTGCGGGTGCGGGCGTGTCACCTGATTGGTAGCCCAACGCCCCAAAAGGGTGGAGGTCGGTCAAGCCGCCGTTGCCAGCGTTTCCCGGTTGTGCGGCGCAGTGAGGTCCAGTTCCGGCCCGAGCGGCACGATGCCGGTTGGATTGATGGTTTTGTGGCTGCCGTAATAGTGGGCCTTGATGTGGAGCATGTTGACCGTCTCTGCCACGCCGGGCACCTGATAAAGTTCGCGCAAATAGTTGGACAAGTTCGGATAATCGGCGATGCGGCGCAGATTGCACTTGAAGTGCCCCACATAGACCGGATCGAACCGCACCAGCGTCGTGAACAGCCTCCAGTCGGCTTCGGTGAGGCGGTCACCCGCCAAGTAGCGCTGCCGTGACAGCCGCTCCTCGACCCGGTCCAGCGCAGCGAAGAGCTGCCGGAAGGCTTCCTCATAGGCTTCCTGGCTCGTCGCGAAGCCGGCGCGATAGACGCCGTTGTTGATGTTCCCGTAGACGAGCTCATTCACCGCGTCGATCTCGCCGCGAAGCAGCGCGGGATAAAAGTCGAGCGACGCGTCACCCCACTCGTCGAAGGCCGAGTTCAGCATGCGGATGATCTCCGCCGACTCGTTGGAGACAATGGTCTCCGTGTTCCTGTCCCAGAGCACTGGTACAGTCACCCGGCCGGAATAGCGCGGGTCGGCTTTGGTGTAGATCTGGTGCAGGTACTCGAGGCCGTAGAGATCATCGCCCGTAGCACCGTCCTCCTTTTTGAAGGTCCAGCCCTGCTCGCCCATGAAGTGGTGGACGACCGAGAAGGAGATCACATCGTCCAGCTTCTTCAGCTTGCGGAAGATCAGCGTCCGGTGTGCCCAGGGACAGGCATAGGACACATAGAGATGGTATCGGCCGGGCTCGGCCTTGAAGCCGCGCTCGCGCCCTTCGGCGGGCGTTCCGTCCTTCGTCACCCAGTCGCGGAACTGCGATTTCGACCGTTCGAAGCGGCCGCCGGTCTTGGAAGTGTCATACCATTCGTCATGCCAGACGCCGTCGACAAGCAAGCCCATCAGCATTCTCCTTCTTTGCCTCGGCATGTAGGGTAGGGAGGGCCGAGGCCCAAGCCAAAATTGCTGGACGTATCGTCAATATCCCGTCTGCAATCAGCCAGTGGACGGGTCGCGTTTTTGATGATAGCGGATCGGCGCTTCGGAGATGTTGCATGGTCAAGTTCCAGGTGGAGCGACGACGAAAGGACTGAGCGCCCGACGCGGGCGTTTTCGCCGAGGCGTGCTGCGCCCCGAGAATTCCTTTCAGGTCACCGGAACCATTGCCATGTCCCTTGCCGACATCGTCTTCCTGCCGGAGGATCCGGCGCACGACCCCGCGATCGATGACATCAATGCGGAGGCCTTCGGCCCGGGTCGCTTCGCCAAGGCAGCCTACAAGATCCGCGAGGGCGGACCCCACGAGCGGGCGCTTTCCTTTGTTGCCTTGCGTGCCGGGGAGGTGGTGGCCTCGGTCCGGCTGACCCGCATCGCCGCAGGCGAGGGCACAGGGCTTCTGCTAGGTCCCCTTGCCGTGCGACCTCCCTACAAGAACCAGGGCATCGGCAAGAAGCTGGTGCGCATCGCGCTGGAAGCAGCCCGCGCGGCAGGTGCCGGCGTCGTGCTGCTGGTCGGCGACGAGCCCTATTACGGGCCCCTCGGCTTCCAGCGGGTCCCGCACGGCCAGATCGCCATGCCGCGCCCGGTCGATCCGAACCGTCTGCTTGCGGCGGAACTGAGGGAAGGCGCTTTGGCTGGCCTGAAGGGCATAGTCATGCATGAGGACCTGGCCGGGAACGAAGCCGCGATCCTCTCCGCGCCGCCGCCAATGGAAACTTTGCTTCAACGGGTTGGTTGACGTCAGGGCGCGCTTTCTACAGCTTGCGAGGCGAATTTCGGCGGCGGCAAAGTGCGCTCAGGAGCCCTCCTGAGCGGCCCCTTCTCGCACCGGCAAGCGCGCAATCTCCTCCCCCGCCCTTTCTTACGCCACTCGGATGTCATAGGCGCTCTGGAGATTGAGCCAGAATTGCGGGTTGTTTGCGAACCAGTGGCCGAGTCGCAGCGCCGTGTCTCCAGTGATGCTCCGGCGGCCATGGATAATCTGCGTCACGCGGTTGGGCGGCACGTTGATGAGCCGGGCCAGCCCCGTTGGCGAGATGCCCAACTCGGCCAGCTCGTCGGCAAGAATTTCGCCGGGATGGATTGGGGGGCGAGCCATGATGACCTCCTAATGGTAATCAACGATTTCAACCTTCGTCGGGCCAGGGGCACCCTTCGGCCATTCGAAGCAGATCCGCCACTGCTGATTGATGCGGATGCTGTACTGGCCGCTTCGATCACCCTTAAGGGCTTCTAAGCGGTTGCTGGGCAAGGCTCGCAAGTCGTCGAGACTTGTCGCTGCGTCCAGAATTTCCAGGCGCTTCCAAGCCTGCCTTTCGAACCCCTGGAATTACCGAACGAACTTCCCTGCGGCAAAAGACTCGGTCCGTTTGTCGCGGTAGCTCAGGATCATCTGCCAAATTACGTTTGTGACGATTTACGTTAAGCATAAAGGCTATCCAGCCAGCCGCCGGAGCGTGATGCGCGCCTGAGTTCGGGCCGAGGCACGAAGGTCCCTCGGTCCGTCCTCGCCGTTATTGCCCGGCGCTGTTCAGCAGGACGCGGTTGACGCTGACGCGGTTCTGCTCGTCGCCTTTGCCACGGATGATGCCGTAGAGGATGTCGGGCTGGGAACGATCCCAGGCGATGCCCTGGCCGCGAATATCGAGCGGAACCGTAGCCAGCCATTTCAGCGTCGAGCCGATCTCGGGCGCCTCCATGACATAGGCTTCCGCCGGGTCGTGGCCCGTCAGGTACAGCTTGCCGTCCGGCCCCCAGGAGCCGCCGGAGTTCGACATGTCATCGAATTTTTCTACGATCGCATCGGGAATGACATATTGCTCGGCGATCTCCCACTCCGGCGTGAAGCGCACCACCTGTGTGTTGAACTTGTTGCCGTAGGCGACAGGGCTCTTGTCGAAGACCCGGTTGTAGTTGGCGAAGCCGCCCCACCACGAGCCGTCCGGTGCCCGGTCCACCCAGGTGAAGGAGCCGAGCTGGATGCCGAAACTGTAGCTCTCCACGTGGTCGAGGGTCGCAGCGTCGAACACTTCGAGCGAACTCGTCATCGGCCAGGTAGAATAGTTCGAGTGGGCGACATAGATCCTGCCGTCGACCACCGCCGCGCTGTCGAAATGGACCGCGCCCCTGTCCTCGTAGTTGACGGACTTCACGAGCTGGCGGGTGTCCTTGGCGTATTTGGCGATCACCGTGTTGTCGATGGCATAGAAGTGCCCGGCATCGACGCCGATGCCCTGATTGGCCTCCGGGATATCGAACACTTCGACAACCTCCGACTGCATCGCCGGCGGCTCCTCCTGTGCAAAACCGGGCACAGCGACCAGCGTGGCGGCCAGCGAAACGGCGGCCCAAAAGGCTTTGGCAAGCATGACTTTCTCCTGATTTCCCGCTCCGCAGGGAGCGCTCGACCAGGCCAGCCTAGGAGCGGCGGATGAAGCCGGTATGACGCCGAAGCGCATCTGGGCCTCCGCCTCGACGACTGCGAAACCGGTCAAATTGCGCCGTTGAACCAGGACGCGTGCTCGGAAAGACCTTGCTCGTGGAGGAAGCGCATCTTCGCGGTATCGCGATGCGCGCTGACAAAGACGAACTGGACGAAGCCACGCTCGCGCAGGCGCAGGCGCAACTCCGTCAGAAGCGCGCCACCGACGTCATTCCAGATCGCATCATCGGCCACGTGGAAATCGTCAATCACCGCAGTCGGCCCGGCATCATAGACCGGCGGGACCCGAACGGGGCTGGCCAACAGGAACCCAGCGATTCCGCTGCTGTGTTCGGCAACGAGAAAGACGTGCTCCCCAGATTTCAGGAGCTCGGCCAGATATGGCTTTGTCGTCGCGCGTGAGGTGGGACTTTGCTTCCAGAACCGCGGCTCATAGGCTGCGAGCTGCGCGCGTTTGGCCTCAAGAATGTCCACGACTGCTGGCAAATCATCAGGGGCGCAGTCACGGACAATCATTACCGCCCCTCGCGATACCACATAGCGCCGATGGCAAGCAGCAGGAGCCCCAGGCCGAGGAAGCCGGCGAAGAGGGGCACTCGGCCGACGGATTTCAGCACGCTGTCATTGGTGGTCCTGAGGCCAATCCAGTCGCGGCCCGCCGCCACACTGGCATTCGCCCGCACGGGCACGATATTGGGCAGGTCCGGCCCAGTCAGGCCGGCCTCCAGCCGGCGAACGCTGCCGCCGCTCTCCTCCGCCACGGGCCGAAGCACCTCCTCCGTGGAAACCGTCTCGGCGAATTCCGGCGCGTTTACCGGACCCACATGGGCGAGCGCGGTCAGATCGCCATTGGCCACCTGATATAAGCCGATCTCGCTCGCCTGCAGCGTACCGCGGAAAAGTCCCGGCTCCAGCGGCACTAGCGGCACCTCACGCGTGGCGCCGGAGGGCGCCGTCACCGTTGCTGGCTCCGCTTCGTCAGCCATGGTCTGGCGCGTGATCTCCAGCACCATGCCGCGGCCTTCGGCCGTCAGCCTCTCTTCTTCCAGGCCGGGCTCCTTCATCAGCCAGTGTGCGATGCGGCGGTAGAGCGAGACATAGGGTCCGCCGCCCTGATAGCCGCGCGCCCAGAGCCAGCCCTGGTCAGACAGGAACATGCCGACGCGACCCTCCCCTTCACGGGCGAGCAGGAGCAGCGGCCGCCCGTCCGGCCCCTCCATCACCGACTGGCCGTCCGGCTGGTCGATGCCGATGATGCGGAACCACCGGCTCCAGCCGGGGGGCTCGGAGGCCGAGCCGTCGAGTGCGCGCGTTACCGGGTGGCGCTTTCCCATTTCGCTGAGGCGCGGATAGAAGCCGGCCTCGACCACCTCGCCATTGGGCAGGGCCGGAAGGGCGGAGATTAGCGGCGTGCGGGCGATGGACTCCTCGCCGGCGAATTCCGGCCCGGCGGCGATCAGCAGCGCTCCGCCATTCTGCACATATTCGGAGATGTAGTCGTAGTAGAGGATCGGCAGCACGTCGCGGTGCTGGTAGCGGTCAAAGATGATCAGGTCGAAGTCGTTGATCTTCTCGACGAACAGCTCGCGCGTGGGAAAGGCGATCAGCGACAGCTCGTTGATCGGGGTGCCGTCCTGCTTTTCCGGCGGACGCAAGATGGTGAAGTGGACGAGGTCCACGGAAGCATCCGACTTGAGGAGGTTGCGCCAGGTGCGCTCGCCGGAGTGCGGCTCGCCGGAAACGAGCAGCACGCGCAGGTTCTCGCGGATCCCGTCAACCAGCGCCACGGCGCGGTTGTTGCCAGCCGTAAGCTCCCCCTCCTGAACGGGGATGCGAAGCTCCACGATGTTGCGGCCGGCGATGGGCAGCGTGACCTCCAGCGGAATCTCCTGGCCGATGGGAGCCTGGTCGATCTGCGCCAGTTCGCCGTTGATATAAACCTCGACGTCCGTGGGCTCGGTCTCGCCGGCTGAATCCACCACGCGGTAGGTCATCTCCATCGGCTGCTCGACGATGCCGAAGCGCGGGGCGCGCTCGAAGCGGATGCGCCGGTCGCGCTCATCCTCCTCGCCGGTGATCAATGCGTGCAGCGGACCGCTGAGGCCGGACGCATTGGCCGGCGCGTCGTGCACCTGGCCGTCGGTGATCATGATCGATCCCGCCACGCGCGAGGGCGGCACGTCGCGCAGCGCGCCCGAAAGCGCGTCGAACAGGCGTGTCTCCGTGCGCTCCTCGGCGGCCTCGCCGCGGCCGGCCTCCACCATCCGCACCTCGAACTGGTCAAAGGACTCCAGCCGCTGCGCCAGTGCCTCCGCCGCCTGCCGCGCCGTCTCGGCGCGGTCGCCGATATCCTGGCTCTGGCTCTCGTCCACCACCACGGCGACCACGCTCTTCAGCGGTTCGCGCTCCTCTTCGAGCAGCACCGGGTTGACCAGCGCCAGCGCAAGAGCCGCAAGGGCCAGCAGACGAAGGAGCGCGCCGCGGCGGCCGAGGAACAGGCTCAGCGCCATCAGGAGCGCCAGCGGCACCAGCAGCGCGCCCAGCACGGTCCAGGAAAACAGCGGCTCAAAGCTGATTGACCAGGTCATGGCATGCTCCTCGTGGCGGGGCCAGCGAGCCAAACATGGCTGGAGCTCAAGGACATTTGCATATCCCCACCCATCACTGCCCCAGCCTCTCCAGCAGCGCCGGCACGTGCACCTGGTCGGACTTGTAGTTGCCGGTCAGCATATACATCATGATGTTCACTCCGGCCCGCAGCGCATAGGCGCGCTGCATGGGATCGGCCGGAACGGTCGGCAGAAGCGGCTCGCCGCCCTCGTCGATCGCCCAGGCGCCTGCGAGATCGTTGCCGGTGATCATGATCGGCGTCACGCCGTCCCCCGTGCGCACCGGCCGGTCGGCGCGCCGCTCCGCATCGGCGCTGGCCTCCACCCAAAGGGCGCTGCCGCGATAGCGCCCTGGAAAGTCGCTGAGTATGTAGAAGGTTTTGGTGAGGACGTGATCCTCCGGCACGGGCTCGAGCGGCGGCACGTTGAGGCCCGAGAGGATGTCGCGCAGGCGCTGCGTCTCGGGACTGACCGACCCGTCCGACCCGAAGCCCGCCGCATATTGATCGCGCGTGTCGAACAGGACTGTGCCGCCCTGCTGCATGTAGGCGTCAATGCGCGCTACAGCCTGTTCGGAGGGCATCGGCGCGCTGGCGTCGATCGGCCAATAGATCAGCGGATAAAAGGAGAGCTCGTCGGTGGCGATGTCGACCGCGGCGGGCTCGCCCGGCTCCAGAGCCGTCTTCTCGGCAAGGAAGCGCGACAGGCCCATGATGCCGGCCCGGCTGACCGCGTCCACCGAGGAGACGCCGGTCACCACATAGGCTATGCGCGTCGCCGATATGGCGGCGATGGCATCGGCATCGCCTGGCTGCGGGTCGTCACTCTGCTGCGCAAGCGCGCGGTCCGGCGCCAGCAGGCCAAGAGCGAGCGCGCCGGCAACGAGGGCGGAGGTTTTTGCCGCCGCTTGCGCACGGGCCGGCCGCCGCCGCAGCAATCCGCCGAGCCACAGCACGGCCAGCGTGTCCAACGCGAGCAGCGCCAGAGCCGCCATCATCAGCGGCGCCTTCAGCGGGCGCGAGGTGTCGAACGCATAACTCGCCTCCGAAACCGGCACGGGGGCCGCCGGGCGGGCAATCGGCGCAAGTGTCGCGTCCGGCGCCAGAAGATTATGCGCCACCACGCCTTCCTCCGAGCCATAGAGGCCGGGCGGATGGATCAGGGAGACCGGTGTGGTCTCGCCGGGTCTGAGCGGCTCCGCCTCCGGGGGCGGCGGCACGAGCGTGCCGGTCGCCGAGATCATACGGTAGGGCGCCAGTTGTCCGGATGCTGCCGCCTCGTTGGAAATGCGCCCCTGGTTGCGCGAGAGCTGCACGATGCGCCGCAGCATCTCCACGAAGGTGCCGGAGATCGGCAGGTTGGACCAGGTCGCCTCCGGCGTCACATGGAACAGCACCACCCGCCCGTCGCCGCGCGGCGCCCCCGTGACGAGCGGCGTGCCGTCGGCGAGATTGGCCCAGGTGCGCTCTACGATGTCGACCGAAGGCTCGGCCAGGACCTGCCGGCTCACGGTCACATCCTGCGGCGGCGCCAGGTCGGCGAACAGGCCGCTCGCCGGGAATTCCGTCACGGCCTGCGGCTCGGACCAGGAGAGTGTGCCGCCGAGCGATCTTTCGCCGGTGCGCAACTGTACGGGCAGGAGCTCCTCGTCATATTCGGCCGCCGCAAGCCGCGGTCCGGCGAAGCGGATCAGAGTGCCGCCTCCGCGCATCCATTCGATCAGCGGCTCGCGCACGGAATCGGGCAGCGTGCCGATATCGGCCATGATGATCGCGGCGGGCCGCTGCCTCAGAAGCTCGGGGATGGCCTCGGTCAGGTCGGGGCTGGACGGCTCGATGAGATCGGCATAGGGCCCGAGGGCGCGGCGAATATAGAAGAGGGGCGAAAGCAGCGGCTGCGCCTGGTCGGCCTCGTTCTGCGAGAGCAGGCCGACGCGCCGCCGGCGTGAGTTCTCGTCCAGCAGCCGCAGCGCGCCGGCATGGTTTTCGCCGTCGATGCCGAGGGAGGCAAAATCGTTGCGCAGCTCGAAGGGCACGCGTATCTCGCCGGTCGTCTGGGCTCTTCCGGGGCCAAAGCTGATTACCGTCTCGGCGATACGCCGGCCCTGTTCGTCGGCGGCATAGGCGGTCACCTGCCGCGGGCCGGCCTCGCCCTGCGAGCGAATGGCGGTTACCGCGAAGCGGTCTGGCTCGTTGGCGCTGTCGGTGAGCGCCACGCTCGCAAGCTGGTCCGGCCCAACCCACAACACGTCTGAAAGCTCAGCCGCGAACAGCCTCTGGAACGCCGTTTCGTCGCCGTCAGCCGCCAGCCCGTCAGTCAGAACCGCGAGCGTGGCGCCCGGCATATTTTGCAGGGCTTCCGCCACGCGGGCATATGCTGCCGGCCGGTCGGTCGGCACTGGGCGGGGCCTGGCCGCGTTGAGCCGCTCGGCCGCCGTCTCGGCGTCGAAGGGGCCGATATCCTGCGCCGGGCTTTCGGCCGTCAGAGCCAGGATCACCGGCACGCCGTCGTCCCTCGCATCCGTGATCAGGCGCGCGGCGGTGGCCACGCGCCGGTCCCAATCGGGTGCGGACGCCCAGCCGTTGTCGAGCACCACGGCGAGCGCGCGTCCGCCGACCGCGATGCGTTCACGCGGGTTGAACACCGGATCGGCCAGCGCGAGGATCACCAGCGCCGCGAGCGCCAGCCGCAGAAGCGTCAGCCACCAGGGGCTCTTGTGCGGCGTCTCCTCGCGCTTGACGAGGCGCGCCAGGATAGCGAGCGGCGGGAAAATCTCCTGTTGGGGGCGCGGCGGGGTAAGCCGCAGCAGCCACCAGATCACCGGCAGGGCGATCAGGCCCCACAGGACCATCGGTGCGCCGAAGGAAAGCGGCAGAAAATTCATCGGCCGGCATCCATCTCGGCCGTCATAGCCATGTGCACCCGGATGAGCGCCTCGGAGGCGAGCTTGTCCGTGTGGTTCACCGTATAGCTCCAGCCGAGCTTCTTGCACCAGCGGGAAAGCGTCTCGCGCCGAGCGAGATAGAGCTGGCGATAGTCGTCGCCCAGTGTCTCGGCGCGGCCGAAGGTGAGCTTCTCGCCTGTTTCGGGATCACGGAACTCCGTCCGGCCGGCAAAGGGGAAGCTCTCCTCGGCCGGATCGGCGACCTCGATCAGATGCGCCCTTGCCCCGGCGCGCGCCAGCGGGTCGAGCCAGCGCATCGTCTCTTCAGGCGCATCGAGGAAATCGCTGGCGATGACCACGTCCGAGAAGCGGCGGATTTGCGAGAGGTCGGGACGCCCGGCGCCCGGCTCTGCATGGCTTATATACTGCGCCAGCCTCTCGGCGCCGTTGCGCGCTGCGAAGGGGTCCGTGAGGCCGGGCCATGCGATGCGCTCGCCGCTGCGCGACAGAAGCTCGGCCAGGGCCAGAATCAGCACCAGCGCGCGCGATTCTTTCGACACCTCCGCGAGGGTGGACTGATAGAGCATGGAGGGCGAGCGGTCGGCCCAGAGCCAGACCGTGTGAGCCGCCTCCCACTCACGGTCGCGCAAATAAAGATGGTCGTCGCGGGCGGAGCGCCGCCAGTCGATGCGCGCCACCGCCTCGCCGTCCACATAGGGGCGGAACTGCCAGAAGTTTTCGCCGATGCCGCGCCGGCGGCGGCCGTGCCAGCCGGCGATCACGTTGCCGACGATGCGGCGCGCCTGCACCAGGAGGTCGGGGACCAGCGAGGCACGCGTCCTCGCGCGGACCAGCGCATCCGGCAGTCCAACTGGTGTGGTGACTTCGCCGATTCGCGCCATTCAGACGTGCCTTAGCCGAGTCCCTTCACGAGCCGTGCGATGACGTCACGCACGGTCATGCCCTCGGCACGCGCGGCGAAGGTGAGTGCCATGCGGTGCTGCAGCACGGGCTCGGCCAGCGCGCGCACGTCGTCAACCGAAGGCGCTAGCCGGCCGTCATAGAGGGCGCGGGCGCGGGCGCAAAGGGTCAGCGCCTGGCTGGCGCGAGGGCCCGGACCCCAGCTCACATGGCGGTCGGTCTCCGGGTGCCCGGCGCCCGGCCGGGCAGAACGCACCAGTGCCAGGATCGCCTCCACCACGCTTTCAGGAACGGGCATGCGGCGGATCAGCAGTTGGATCTCCTTCAGCCGCTCGGGCGAAAGCACGTTCGCCGGCCTTGCCTCGCCAGTGCCGGTGGTCTCCAGAAGAATGCGGCGCTCGGCATCGAGCTCGGGATAGAGGATATCGACCTGCATCAGGAAGCGGTCGAGCTGCGCTTCCGGCAGCGGATAGGTACCTTCCTGCTCTAGCGGGTTCTGCGTCGCCAGCACGTGGAAGGGCGAGGGAAGATCGTGCCGCTGGCCGGCGACGGTCACGTGGTATTCCTGCATGGACTGCAGCAGGGCGGACTGGGTGCGCGGGCTTGCACGGTTGATCTCGTCCGCCATCAGAAGCTGGGCGAAGATCGGGCCGGGCAGGAAGCGGAAGGAGCGGCGGCCGTTCTCGTCCTGCTCCATCACCTCCGAGCCGAGGATATCGGACGGCATCAGGTCCGGCGTGAACTGGACGCGCCGGGCGTCGAGCCCGAGCACCACGCCCAGCGTTTCCACCAGCTTCGTCTTGGCCAGGCCGGGCACGCCGACGAGCAGCGCATGGCCGCCCGCCAGGAGTGCCACGAGCACACGCTCGATCACCGCTTCCTGGCCGAAGATCACCATGCCCACGCCCTCGCGAATGCGCGCGATGTCGGCAAGGGCGGCCTCGGCTTCGGCCACCATGTCCTTGTCGCTTGCGACTTTCAGATTGGTCTGCTGGTCCCTGGCAATGATGCTCATGCGGCCTTGTCCTTGGCTTTGCCGAAGCGGCAATGATTGCGATACTGGCACAGGAATCGCAGCGGGCCCACCTCGCTGAAAACTTAAGTGAGTCCGCAAGGCTGACAAGCCGAACAACAGTGACTATTTCGTGGCCATGACAGGAGAAAGCAGGGACAGCGGAACGGATCGGACGGCGCTCCCGGGGGCGGCCGATGCCGCTGCCTTGTCCGCCCTCGTCGCGCGCGCGACAAGGGCGGGAAAAGGCGCCCCGCCCGTCGAGCGCTGGAATCCGCCTTTCTGCGGCGATCTCGACATGGAAATCCGGGCGGACGGCACATGGTTTTACCTCGGCACGCCCATCGGCCGGATGCCGCTGGTGCAGCTCTTCTCCTCGGTCCTGCGCAAGGACGAGGACGGCAAGACCTATCTCGTCACACCCGTGGAGAAAGTCGGCATCCGGGTAGAGGACGCTCCCTTCGTCGCCGTCGAAATGGCGGCGACGGGGCAGGGCGAGGATCAGGTCCTCACTTTCCGCACCAATGTGGGGGACGTGGTGGAGGCCGGGCCGGACCACCCCATCCGCTTCGTCGAGGAGCCGGCATCCGGCGGCACGAAGCCTTACCTCCATGTGCGCGGGCGGCTCGAGGCGCTGGTCGCGCGTGCGGTGACCTACGAGCTCATGGCGCTCGGCGAGGAGGTTGAGATCGGCGGCCGGCGCGTCTTCGCCGTCCGCTCCAAAGGCGCGGTCTTCCCCGTAATGCCGGTGGACGTGCTCGAGGCGCTCGCCGGATGAGCATGGAAGCCACTGCAAAGCCGGTCTTTTCCGCTGCGGAGTTCCGCCGCCGGGCCGCCGCGCAGGATCCGGATCTTGCCTCCGACGCCTATGGCGACCACCGCCTCAACCCCGATCTCAAGGATCTGATCGTGCGCGATCGCCTGCATGACGCGGCCGTGCTCGTGCCTGTCGTGGACCACGGCCAGGAAGCGACCGTCATCCTCACCGAGCGCGCCGCCCATCTGCGCAGCCATTCCGGACAGGTGGCGTTCCCCGGCGGGCGCATCGACCCGACAGACGCCTCGCCCGAACATGCCGCGCTGCGCGAGGCGGAAGAGGAGATTGGGCTCGATCCTTCCTTTGTCGACGTGGTCGGCCGCATGCCCGATTACGTGACCGGCAGCGGCTATCGCATCCGCCCGATTCTCGGCATCGTCCGGCCCGGCTTCATCCTGACGATCAATCCGGAGGAGGTGGAGACGGTCTTCGAGGTGCCGCTCTCATTCCTCATGGATCCCGCCAATCACCGGCGCGACAGCCGGATCTGGAAGGAAAGGGAAAGGTTCTTCTATACAATACCTTACGGCGATCGCTTCATATGGGGAGTCACGGCGGGCATTCTGCACATGCTCTATGAAAGGCTGTACGCCCGATGACCAGCATCGCCGACGCGGCATGGCTCAAGCATCGCGGCCTGCAGGTTCTGCTGGCGGCGCTTACTGAAGGTGGCGAGCAGGCGCGGATCGCCGGCGGTGCCGTCCGCAACACGCTTCTGGGCGAGCCGGTGACGGACATCGATATTGCGACGACGACGCTGCCCGACGACACGATGCGACGCGCCGAGGACGCCGGCTTCAAGGTGGTGCCGACAGGTTATGAGCACGGGACCATCACGGTCATAGCCATGGGGAGGGCCTACGAAGTGACCACGCTGCGCGCCGATGTTGAGACCTTCGGGCGGCACGCGCGCGTGGTCTTCGGGCGCGACTGGAAGGCGGATGCCGAACGGCGCGATTTTACGATCAATGCGCTTTATGCCGAAGCTGACGGGAGCGTGGTCGACCTCGTCGGCGGCCTTGCCGATCTTCGCGCGCGCACCCTCCGCTTCATCGGCGATCCGGAGACCCGCATACGGGAGGATTACCTCCGCATCCTGCGCTTCTTCCGTTTCTTCGCCTGGTACGGTTCGGGCAGACCGGACGCCGAGGGGCTCAAGGCCTGCGCCCGCCTGAAGGAGGGGCTTGCCCATCTTTCCGTCGAGCGCGTGTGGATGGAGCTGAAGAAGCTGCTGGGGGCCCCCGATCCCGCGCGTACGCTGCTCTGGATGCGGCAGACCGGCGTGCTCACCGCCGTCCTGCCGGAAAGTGAGAAATGGGGCATCGATGCCATCCACGCGCTCGTGGAGGCCGAGCGGGTTTTTGGCTGGCCCGTGGAGCCGCTGCTGCGGCTCGCCGCCATTCTTCCCCCCGATCCGGCGCGCGTGAGCGGGCTTGCCGAGCGCCTGCGCTTTTCCAAGGCCGAGACGGCGATGCTCGTCGCCTGGGCCGAGGCCCCGCTGCCCGACGCCTCGCTCAAGGAGGCGGATTTCCTGAAAAGCCTTTACCGGGCCGAGCAGAAGGGCATCGAATGGCGCCTGCGCCTTGCGCTTGCCGCCGCCCGCGCCCGGGCGCCCGACAGCGACAAGGCGCTGATCGAGGCGGCAGGCTTCCGGCGCCTGCTCGACATTGCACTACGCTGGAAAAAACCGGCATTTCCGGTTCGCGGCAAGGACTTGGTCGAGCTTGGCTTCGCGCCCGGTGAGGAGATCGGAAGGATGCTGGGCCAACTGGAGGATAGATGGATCGCCTCCGGCTTCACGCTCTCGCGTGAGCAATTGCTCCGGAATGTCGAAGGGCGCCCGCAGGCGCCCTCGTGATCTTTCATGCGTCAGCCGCTCAGGCGGCGTCCTGCTGCTGAACCACCCGGGAGCGGATGGCCTCGACCATGCTCTCGCGGATGATCGTCTCCCCGTGCACCTCGCGCATATGCTCCACGGCGCGGCGGATGACCTCGGCCTCCTCCTCATGGCGCGTGTGCCATTCGCAGCCGGGGACGAGGGATCCGCAATGAAATTCCTTCATCGGTCACTTCCTCCTTTTGGCTCAGTTCTGTCTGCACCATAGCAGATATCTGGTCCGGAGGTGCCCGGCGGCAAGATCACGATCTGTAATTTTGGGCGGTCGCGGCGATCTCCTCGCGCAGCCACGCCTTGAAAGCCTTGACCTTTCTGGGCTCGGCACGATTGTTCGAGGTGACGAGGAAATAGCTGAACCGGGTTCGCGCCAGCTGCCTGAAGGGACGCACCAGAAGGCCCGCCGACAGGGCATCGTGGGCAAGGGTGGGCCAGGCGAGCATCACGCCCTGGCCGCCGATTGCGGCATCGAGGGCGAGCGACGCGTCGGTAAAACTGTCGCCCTCGCGCAGATCCTTTTCGCTGAGTCCGAGCGGGGAGAGCCAGACGTCCCAGCTGATCGTGGAGTTGGCGTCCCGCACGATGGGCACGCGCATGATGTCCCGCGGCTCCCTCAGCTTGTCGGCGAGGGCCGGCGCGCAGACGGGAAAAATCTCCTGGGCGAGGACCGGCTCCGCCTTGACGTCGGGCCAGCCGCCTTCGCCGACGCGGATTGCAAGGTCCACATCGGAAGCATCAAGATTGACGAGCGCGATGGAAGCATCGAGGCGGATGCGCAGCTCCGGATGCAGGCTGGAGAAGCGGGCCAGCCTCGGCACCAGCCATTTGGACGCAAAGACCGGCGCTACGGAAATCGTGAGCAAGGTGTCGGAATGGCGCCGCGACAAGGCGACCGCCTCTTCCAGCCGGCCAAAGCCCTCGCTCAACAGCCCCGCGACCTGCCGGCCGAAGGCGGTCGGCTGCAAGCCGCGCCCCCTGCGGTCGAACAGCGCGCGCCCAAGCTGCTCCTCGCATCGGATTATGTGCTGGCTCACCGCGCCTATCGTGACGCCGAGTTCATCGGCGGCCGCTGCCAGCGAGCCGAGCCGCAGGACCGCCTCCGCCGCCCTCAGGCCGTTCAAGTGCACCCGGTTCAGGTTCTTCATGCAGTTTTTCTAAAGCAATGCGCAACCATTCTCCATTGAAATCCCACGCGACCGGGCGGATTTCTTGGCGCACGGAAAAGGAGAACGAGCCATGCTGCAGGTTTTCTTGAGGCCTCTGAAATTGCTCCGGCGAGGCGCGCTCGAGCCTTGGCGCGAGGCTGCGGGAGACGCCGAGCAATGGCGCCGCGACCCGCTCTCCCACCCGGCGCTTGCGGTCATGAGCCCGCGTGAGATCGCCGATCTGCCCTTGGCAGGACTGCATGCGCGCGCGGATTGCGCCGAGAACACTGAGCGCACCTGATTGCCGGCTCTACTCTGCCGCGAGCCGGCCTTCGAGAAACCCGCCGGATTGGCGCTTCCAGAGCTTCGCATAAAGGCCGCCCCGCCGGGTCAGCTCGTCATGCGTGCCTTCCTCGACGATGCGCCCATGGTCGAGCACGATCAGCCGGTCGAGCGCGGCGATGGTCGACAGGCGGTGCGCAATGGCCAGCACCGTCTTTCCTTCCATCAAGTTCTCCAGATTGTCCTGGATCGCCGCCTCGATCTCCGAATCGAGCGAGGAGGTCGCCTCGTCAAGGATGAGGATCGGCGCGTTCTTCAACATCATGCGGGCGATCGCGATGCGCTGGCGCTGCCCGCCCGAAAGCTTCACGCCGCGCTCGCCCACATGGGCATCGTAGCCGGTTCGGCCGCTCGGATCCTTCACGCCCAGGATGAAGTCATGCGCCGAGGCGCGCCTGGCGGCGGCGATGATCTCCACCTCGCTTGCGCCGGGCCGGCCATAGGCGATGTTGTCGCGGATCGAGCGGTGCATCAGGATCGGCTCCTGGCTGACCACGCCGAACTGGCTCCGGAGCGATGCCTGCGTCACCTCCCGGATATCCTGGCCGTCGAGCAGGATGCGCCCGTCTTCCACGTCGAAGAGGCGCAGCAGCAGGTTGACGATCGTCGTCTTGCCCGCTCCGGAGGGACCCACCAGAGCGACGCGCTCGCCCGGGCGGATATGCAGGTTCAAAGCTTCGATTATCCCGCCTTCGCGGCCATAGTGGAAGGAGACGTTGTCGAACCGGATGTCTCCTTGGGCGGGCGGCATGATACGCGCGTTCGGCGCGTCGCGGATGGCCGGCGGGCGCGAAATGGTCCCCGTCGCGTCCTGCACCGTGGCATAGGCGCGGATGAGCCCGTTGATGTTGAACATCACATAGCCGGACATCTGGTTGAGCCGGAACATCAGGCCCATCACGGTCGCGATCTCGCCGGTGGTGGCGCTGCCGTTCATCCAGCTCGTCACCGCGAGCGCGCCGACCGCCGTGATCATCACGCCGTTGATGAGGGCGACAGCAGCGCGCACCCTTGTCACCGCACGCGCCAAGCCCCAAAGCGCGCCGAGATAGCGCGTCATGCTTTCGCGCACATAGCCGTGCTCGCGCCGTCCGCTGTCGAACAGTTTTACGGCCATAATGTTGGTGAAAGCGTCCACCATGCGCCCGTTCATCACCGACGCCTCGTCCGCCGTGCGCCGGCCGGCCCTGCGCAAGGGCGGGAGGAGAAAGCGGGCAACCGCCAGGTAGGAGACGAACCAGACGACCAGCACCACGCTCATCAGCGGGTCCAGCGTGGCGAGGATCGTTCCGGCCAGAACGAAGAAGGTGAGGAAGCCCCACATGGTCTGGAGCGTCGTCGTGATGAAGTCGCCGGTCGCCTGGCTGCCCTGCAGGATCTTGGTGGCGATGCGGCCGGCGAAGTCGTTCTGGTAGAACTCGTAGGGCTGCTCCATCACGCGCCGGAATGCCTGCCAGCGTACGCGCTGGTAGAAGGCAGGCGCGATGACCTGCTGCTCCACCAACGTATTGCCAATCATGACCGCCGCGCGAATTACGAGCACGAAGAATGCCAGAGCGGCAAGCTGCGGCCAGTGATCGGAGAGCAGCGTAGCAGGGGACGAACGGTCGAGCAGATCAACCAGCCAGCCGAGGCCCCAGTAAAGCCCGGCATCGACGACGGCGGAGAGGGCGCCGGCCACCAGAAGCATGGTGAAGGCCCATTTCGCCTGCTTGGCGAAAAAGAGGATGAAGTCGCGAGCGTTGTCCGGGAGAACTTCACGTTCCGTGTCGCCGAAGGGGTCGATCGCCCCTTCGGCGCGGCGCCAGAGACCTTCGGCGAAATCGCTCCGTCTTTTCTCTTCTCCGCTCACTCGGCCGCCTCCGCGGGTTCGAGTTCGAGGAAGCCGCCGGACTGCCGCCGCCAGAGCTGGGCATAGAGGCCGCCGCGGGCGATCAGTTCCTCATGATTGCCCTGCTCGACGATTCGCCCATTGTCCATCACCACCAGCCGGTCCATGGCGGCGATGGTGGAAAGGCGGTGGGCTATGGCGATCACGGTCTTGCCCTCCATGAGGCGGTAGAGGTTCTCCTGGATCGCCGCTTCTACTTCCGAGTCAAGCGCGGAAGTCGCTTCGTCCAGGATGAGGATCGGCGCGTCCTTCAGCATGACGCGGGCGATAGCTACGCGCTGGCGCTGCCCGCCCGAGAGTTTCACGCCGCGCTCACCCACATGGGCATCGAACCCGGTCCGTCCCTTAATGTCGTGCAGACCCCCAATGAAATCCAGTGCAGCGGCGGCTTTTGCCGCCTCCCTCACCATATCGTCATCGGCGTCCGGTCGCCCATAGAGGATGTTGTCGCGTACCGAGCGATGCAGCAGAGAGGTGTCCTGCGTCACCACGCCGATCCGGGCGCGCAGCGAATCCTGGGTCACCTCGGAAATGTCCGTGCCGTCGATCAGGATGCGTCCGCTTTCGAGGTCATAGAAGCGCAGCAGCAGGTTGACGAGCGTCGACTTTCCCGCCCCGGACCGACCCACAAGGCCCACTTTCTCGCCCGGGCGGATCACCAGCGATAGCTCGTCGATAACGCCGCCCTTCTTGCCGTAGTGGAAGCGGATCTTGTCGAAAATGATTTCGCCGCTCGGCACCTGCAGTTCCCTGGCGCCGGGCCTGTCCTCCACCACGCGCGGACGCGCGATCGACGCGATGCCATCCTGCACCGTGCCGATGTTCTCGAACAGCATGGTCATTTCCCACATGATCCACTGGGACATGCCCCAGAGCCTCAGCACCAACGGGATCACGGTGGCGACGGCGCCGATCGTGACCACCTGCCCAAGCCAGAGCCAGATGGAAAGCGAGCTGACCACCAGGAGGCAGAGCGCATTGAGCAGGTAGAGGAGACCGTAAAGGCTCGTGATCAGCCGCATCTGGCGGTAGGCGGTGTCGAGAAAGCCGGTCATGCCGTCGCGGGCGAAGGCCGCCTCCCGGCGCGCATGGGAAAACAGCTTCACCGTCTGGATGTTGGTGTAGCTGTCCACCACCCGGCCGGTCATGATCGAGCGCGCGTCCGCCTGCTCTTCCGAGACCTTGCCCAAGCGGGGGATGAAGTAGCGCAGCAGCAGGATATAGGACACGAGCCAGACCGCCAGCGGCGCGGCCAGCCGCAGGTCGGCCGACGCGGCGATGATGACCATGCCGGTGAAGTAGACGGACACGTAATTGAACACGTCGATCAGCTTCACGACGCATTCGCGCACGGCCAGCGCCGTCTGCATCATCTTCGTGGCGATACGTCCGGCGAACTCGTCCTGGTAAAAGGACATGGACTGTTTCAGCAGGTAGCGGTGCACCTGCCAGCGGATGCGCATCGGGTAGTTGCCCATCAGCGTCTGGTGCAGCACCAGCGAATGCAGCCAGACGACTGCCGGCAGGACGACGGCGATGACCAGCGCCATTCCCGCCAGCTTCCATCCCTCCGTCTCGAGGAAGGTGGCCCGGTCTTGGTCCGCCAGCCAGTCGACGATGTTTCCGACGAAGGAGAACATCGATACCTCGCCGATGGCGATCATGGCGGCGAGGACCGCGTTCGCGATCAGATGAGGGCGTGCTGCCTTTGAATAGTGCAGGCAGAAGGCTATCAGCGTCCTGGGCGGCTCCTGCGGCTCCTCGGCCGGAAAGGGCTCCAAGCGTCTTTCAAACCAGTTGAACATGGTTCGTCCTCGAAATCCCAGCACTCAGCGGTGCCCTTTGCGCGGCGTCAGCGGCGCGGCAGATGTGATGTTCCTGATCCGCGGCGCACCCGGCTCTTGAGCCGGTGCTCTCTTCCCGGGACCATCCAAGGGGGCCTTTCCCCCGGGATGGCCCAATTGCGGCTTGGCGCCAAGCGCGGCGGCAAAAGCTCCTGACAGTGTAGTGGCGGGAGCCTTGCCGGTCGCGGGCGGCGGAACTGCTGTATCGGCCGAAATGGCCGGATCGGCGGGGGCATGGGGCCCCTTGGTGAAATTGGCAGGCATGGAGCGAATCCTTGAGAGCTTCCGGAGTGGGGTCCGGCGGATTCGCTCGTGCGTCTAGGAAATCGGGAGAAGCTTCGGAACGAAAACCGCCGTCAGGCCGCGCGCCCGATCCAGGGGCGCGGGGAGACCAGGGAAACCAACATCCGGCTATCCATGTCTGCCTCCAGCGGTGTACGTTAAGCGAAGCGGCCTTATATCCATGTTTGCCGCGGCTGGCCAGTGGCCGTGTAGGCGGAAGCCCGCCTTCCACGGCGACTGTGGCCTCCGCGCGACACTGAAGGACGGCATGAAGCAGAAGGGCATCCGCATCGCGCTTTTCGAACCGGACATTCCGGGCAATACCGGAGCCATCCTGCGCCTTTCTGCCTGCCTCGGCGTTACCGTCGACCTCATCGAGCCGGCTGGCTTCAACCTTTCCGACCGTGCGCTCAAGCGGGCCGGCATGGACTATCTGGAGCTTGCCGCGCTCCAGCGCCACCCTTCCTGGGAGGCGTTCGAGGACTGGCGGGGCAAGGAGCAGCGCCGGCTGATCCTCTTCTCCACCGCCGGCGCGGTACCCTACAGCGCCTTCTCCTTCCGCGACGGCGACGTCCTCCTGTTCGGTCGTGAATCGGCCGGCGTCCCCGAGCATGTCCATCGCGCCGCCGATTACCGCCTCCTCATCCCCATGAAAGAGGGCGCGCGCAGCCTGAACGTCGCCATGGCCGCGGCGATGGCGTGCGGCGAAGCGATCCGGCAGATGCGATAGGGCCCCGGGGTAGGGCGAAGTCGTGGCTTCCTTCATGAGGAAGGCCGCTACGGCCTCAAGCTAGGTTGAGGTCAATAGTGCTGGGTGTCCCGCGGATCTCGTGGGGCTATGTCTGCCTTCGCTAGTCTGCGCTCGGCAGGCGGCGCATCGTGAACTCGATCATGTCGCCGGGGCGCTCGGCCCAGCTCTCGATCTCGGTCCAGTAAGCCTGCTTGGGCCAGCGCTCCAGCCATTCGCGCGCCTTGGCGCGCGCTTCCTGCCGCGGCAGGGAGAAGGTCTCGCGCAGAAAACCGTCGCGCGGCAGGCGCTCGCCCTTGGCGCGCTTTTTCTCGAGGCTGCGCTTCAGCCCCTCCAGCGGCGGTTTGGCGGGTACACGCACGAAAGAACTCCTTGACCCGACAGACTAGGAGATTAGGGATCGAGGGGAAAAAATGCGAGTCATTTGTGTCTGCTGTTCGCCGTCCAGGGGCGCGGAAGGAATTTGATGGAACGGCCTGATATTCCCGTCGGCCTGCCGGACTGCATCGAAGAGAAGAAACAGGCGGCGAAGACCTGGTTCGAGACGTTGCGCGACCGCATCTGCGCGGCCTTCGAGGCACTCGAGGACGAGCTTTCCGGGCCACTTTCCGACTACGCGCCGGGCAGGTTCGAGCGCACGCCGTGGCAGCGCGAGGAGGGCGCGGGCGGCGGCGGGATCATGTCCATTCTGCATGGGCGGGTTTTCGAGAAAGTGGGCGTGCACACCTCCACGGTCCATGGCGAGTTCTCGCCCGATTTCCGCAAGCAGATCCCGGGCGCGGAGGAGGATCCGCGCTTCTGGGCCTCGGGAATCTCGCTCATCGCCCACCCGCAGAACCCACATGTTCCCGCCGTCCACATGAACACCCGGATGGTGGTCACCAGCCGCCAGTGGTTCGGGGGAGGGGCCGACCTCACTCCCGTGCTCGAGCGCCGGCGCAGCCAGGAAGACCCTGACTCGGTCGCCTTTCACAAGGCGATGCGCTTCGTTTGCGAGCGGCATTCCGCCGTGGCCGACTACGAGACGCTGAAGCGCTGGTGCGACGAGTATTTCTTCCTGCCGCACCGCAACGAACCGCGCGGCATTGGCGGCATTTTCTATGACTGGCTCAGAAGCCCCGAGGAAAAGGGCGGTTGGGACGCCGATTTCGCCTTCACGCAGGATCTCGGCCGCGCGTTCCTGGTGGTCTACCAGCATATAGTGCGGAGGAATTTCAACACGAACTGGACCGAAGCCGACCGCGAGGAGCAGCTCGTGCGCCGCGGACGCTATGTCGAGTTCAACCTGCTCTACGACCGCGGCACAATCTTCGGCCTCAAGACGGGCGGCAATGTGAACTCCATCCTCTCCAGCCTTCCCCCGGTTGTTAAATGGCCGTGAGGCGCTTGCCGGGCATTCCCGTCGCCACCTTGCGCAACTGGGAGCAAAGACGCACCGAGCCCGACGCCGTGGCGAAAACGCTGATCGACCTGATCTTCCAGGATCCCCAGGGTATGCGCGAGCGGCTGGGGCGGCGCAACGCAGCCTAGGGTCTCAGCGTCGCAAGCTTCAGGCCGAAGCCCACGAAGACCGCGCCGGTCGCCGCTTTCAGCCAGCGCTGCAGGCGCGGGTTCTGGCCGAGCCCCTTGAGCGAGGAGAAGAGCAGCACCAGGCTGCCGAACCAGAGGATATTGATCGCGGCATGCACGGTGACGAGCAGAAATCCCCATTTGGCCGCGTCAGTGCTGACAGGGATGAACTGGGGGAAGGCGGCGAGATAGAACATCGACACCTTCGGGTTGAGCGCATTGGTGAGAAAGCCTTCTCCCACAGCTCGCAAAAGCGTGCGGCGTCGTTTTGCCGGCGCCACCTCGGCCCGCGCGGTGACACCTTTCCAGGCCTGCCAGAGGGCCTTGATGCCGATATAGCAGAGATAGGCCGCGCCCAGCATCTTGACGATGAAGAAGAGCTCGGCCGACTGCACCAGGATGATGGAAATGCCGAGGATTGACAGCGTCCCGTGGAGATAGAAGGAGGCGAAGAAGCCTGCGATATTTGCAAATCCGGCCGCCTTCCCCGAAGTCGGCACCGTCTTGGCGATCAGCACGCCGTTCGGTCCCGGCGAAATGACGAGCAGCGCGGCAACGAGGGCGAAGGCGGCTATTTCCAGAAGCGTCATCGGGTTCGTTCCTCGCGAGTGGTCCTATTCCAGCCAATCGGTGATGAAGGTCTCGCTGGCATGGATGTCGGTCGTCTCCAGCCGGCCAGGCCCCAGGTTTTCGAATCGGTGCGGCGTGCCGGGCGGCACGACGAGAATCTGGCCTGGTTGCGCCTCGACCGTTTCCTGCCCTACCGTGAAGCGGGCGCGGCCCTGCCGCACGACGAAAGTCTCCGCATAGGGATGGGTGTGAAGGCGTGGGCCGCCGCCGAGCCTGTCGCTCGAGAAGAAAATGATGGAAATGCCCGCTCCGGCGGCGCGGCCTTCCCACTCGCCGTGCCAAAGATCGGACGCATCTGCCCAAGCATCCCGGTTGATGACATATGCCATGGCGTGCACCATATGTCGGCTTCGCATTTGCTGTCGAGATGAGTGAAAGGACGATACGATGCTGCGTCCCCCGGGGTCGGGCCATGCCCGCCTGCCGCAAACCGGAATCAGCGCCCTCGACTACGAGCTTGCCGGCGAGATGGCCGCCGCGCTCGGCTATGCGGGCCAGCGTGCGGAGGAGAGCCTCGCCCGCCTTGCGGCTCACGAGGGAGGCGAGGCGGAGCGCGGGAACCTGCTGCGCGAGGCTGCGGATGCCGTTTATGCCTATTTCATCCAGCGCGAGCTCTGCGGATTGAAGCGTCATGACGAGGTGGTACGCCAACTCGCCATACCGCGCGCCGTGCTGGCGCGGCTCGGCGCCCGTTAGCCGCCGACTTCGCCCGCCTTCCCGCCTAACGTGGCGATAATCCTCTTTAGGCTGGCGATATACGCCTCCCGCTGAGCTTGGCCGAGCTCGGAGAGTGCCTCCTCGTTGACGCTCGAGATTGCCTCCATCACGCCGGAAAGTTTCTCGCGGCCGGCTGCACTCAAGGTAACAAGGCTCGCTCGCCGGTCCCTCGGGTCCGGCCGCCGCTCGATCAGACCGTCGCGCTCCATGCGCGCGAGAGTCGCCGCCATTGTCGGCTGCTCGATCGAGGCGATCTGGGCCAACCGCTTCTGGGTCATCGCCTCACCTGCCGCCAGCGCGAAGAACACCGGCAACTGACCGGAGGAAAGGCCTAGCCGCCTCAATCTCTGATCGATGGCGCGCGCAAAGAGCCTGGCGGCCCAATTGGTTAGATACCCTGCGGATTCCTGGCGATCGAGTGGCATTATATAGCTTGCTATCTAATTACATTGCATGCTATGTATCTCACCATACGCAGCCATCCGCAAGCAGGGAGAATTTCATGCCGGCCCGTTCAACAGCGTCGCGCGCACATGCCGCGGCGGGCGTCCTAGCATTCCTCATCATCTCCATGTTCTTGATCGCCTCCGCCGCCGCTGAACTCAGCGGGGACGAGGCCCTGATCGCCGCGGTGAAGCGGGCGATCGCCTGGGCGCTTCTCCTCCTCATTCCGGCCCTGATTGCGACGGGCGCGAGCGGCTTTGCCATGGTCGGCGGCCGCCCTGCAGGCTTGGCGGGAGCAAAGCTTCGACGCATGCGCTTCATCGCCGGAAACGGCGTACTGATCCTCGTCCCCACCGCGCTCTATCTCGCCTGGAAAGCGCGGCAGGGCGCAATCGATTCCAACTTCCTGGCCGTGCAGGCGATAGAGTTTCTCGCCGGCGCCACGAACCTGTTTTTGATGGGGCTCAACATACGTGACGGGCTGGCCATGACAAAGCGCCGCCGCACCGCTTCCGCGGCCCGCGCGAGATAGCCGGCTGCCTCCGAGGCGCGCGCCCGCGACAATCTGCCCTGCCGCAATAAGGGCGTCTGGACAAGTCCTGGCCGCGAGCATAGAAACCAACGCCAATTGCCGGGGGAACGGGCCCGCTCGTCGTCGATCCGACCGGGAGGCGCGGCTCCTCCGCTCCGCCGGCAGGCATGAGGTGAAAGGATCGCAGCCCCGTGAGCGCAACCGATTCGACCGAGCATCATCCGACCGGGCACACGCGTCGTGATTTCCTCTATGTGGCCACGGGCGTGGCCGGCGCCGTCGGCGCAGCGGCCGCCGTGTGGCCCTTCATCGATCAGATGCGCCCCGACGCCTCCACCCGCGCGCTCGCCTCGATACAGGTAGATGTTTCCGCGGTCGAGCCCGGCATGTCGCTGACCGTCAAGTGGCGCGGCCGCCCAGTCTTCATCCGCAACCGGACGGAGCAGGAGATCGCCGCCGCGAACGAGGTTCCGCTCGACCAACTCAAGGACCCGATCGCCCGCAACGAGAACCTGCCCGCCGACGAGCCCGCGACCGACCTTGCCCGCTCAGCCGGCGAGGGGCGGGAGAACTGGCTGGTGATGCTCGGCGTCTGCACGCACCTGGGCTGCGTGCCCCTCGGCCAGGCGGGCGATTTCGGCGGCTGGTTCTGCCCCTGCCACGGCTCGCACTACGATACCGCCGGCCGCATCCGCAGGGGTCCTGCGCCGGAGAACATGCTTATTCCGACCTATGCATTCGTTTCCGACACGGTCATCGAGATCGGCTGAGGCGGGGAGAGACATTCGATGAGCGGTGGACATTCGACCTACACACCCAAGAGCGGCCTCGGGCGCTGGATGGACGCGCGCCTTCCCCTGCCGCGCCTCCTCTACGATTCCTTCGTCGCCTATCCGGTGCCGCGCAACCTGAACTACGCCTACACATTCGGCGGCATCCTGACCTTGATGCTGGCACTGCAGATCGTGACTGGCGTCGTTCTCGCCATGCATTACGCGCCGAACACCGAACTCGCCTTCGTCTCGGTCGAAAAGATCATGCGCGACGTGAATTCCGGATGGCTGCTGCGTTACCTGCATGCCAACGGCGCCTCCTTCTTCTTCGTCGCGGTCTATGTGCATATCTTCCGCGGCCTTTATTACGGCTCCTACAAGGCGCCCCGCGAATTGCTGTGGATCCTCGGCTGCATCATCTATCTCCTCATGATGGCCACTGCCTTCATGGGCTATGTGCTTCCCTGGGGCCAGATGAGCTTCTGGGGCGCCACGGTGATCACCGGCTTCTTCACGGCGATCCCGCTCGTCGGCGACTGGATCCAGCAACTGCTCCTCGGTGGCTTCGCGGTCGACAATCCGACGCTCAACCGCTTCTTCTCGCTGCACTACCTGCTACCCTTCATGATCGCCGGCGTTGTCGTGCTGCACATCTGGGCGCTGCATGTGACGGGTCAAACCAACCCGACCGGCATCGAGGTGAAGCAGAAGACCGACACCGTCGCGTTCACGCCCTATGCGACCATCAAGGACGGGTTCGCGATGATCCTGTTCCTGCTGGTCTTCGCCTACTTCGTCTTCTATATCCCCGGGTTCCTCGGCCATGCCGACAACTCGATCGAGGCGAACCCGCTGAAGACACCGGCCCATATCGTGCCGGAGTGGTATTTCCTGCCTTTCTACGCGATCCTGCGCGCCATCACCTTCAATATCGGCCCGATCGATTCCAAGCTCGGCGGCGTCCTCGCCATGTTCGGCTCCATCGCCGTGCTGTTCGTCGTTCCCTGGCTCGACACCTCCAAGGTGCGCTCTGCCGCCTACCGGCCCTGGTACAAGCTGTTCTTCTGGCTCTTCGTGGCGAATGCGATCTTCCTCGGCTGGCTCGGCTCGCGTCCGGCAGAAGGCGTGTATGTGGCGCTGGCGCAGGCCTCCACCTTCTATTACTTCGCCTTCTTCCTGATCCTCATGCCGCTGCTCGGCCTAATCGAGACGCCGCGGCGGCTGCCCAACTCGATTACCGAGGCGGTGCTGGAGAAGAACAAGGCCGGAGCGCCCGCCCTGGCCCAGCCGGCCGGCGAACGCTGAGCGATGCGCAAGGGGATTTTGGCAATGAAGATGGTTCTCCGTGCCCTGACGGCGTTCGGCCTCGGCCTGTCCCTGGCTGGATCGGCTGCGGCCCAGGAACATGAAGAAGGCGGCACGCCGCATTATCCGCTCAAGAAGCCGGTCGAGCAGAACTGGACCTTCGACGGTCCCCTCGGAACCTTCGACCGGGGCCAGCTGCAGCGCGGCTTCAAGGTCTATCGCGAGGTCTGCTCCTCCTGCCACTCGCTCGACCTGATCGCCTTCCGCAATCTGCAGGACCTCGGCTATTCGGAAGAGCAGGTGCGGGCGATTGCCGCCGAATACGAGGTGCAGGACGGCCCGAACGAGGCGGGCGACATGTTCACCCGCCCGGCCACGCCGTCGGACTACTTCCCGGCGCCATTCGCCAATCCGGAGCAGGCGGCCGCCTCCAACAATGGCGCCGCGCCCCCGGATCTGTCGCTGATGGCCAAGGCCCGTGCCGTGGAGCGCGGCTTCCCGACCTTCGTCTTCGACGTCTTCACGCAATATGCCGAGGGCGGAGTGGACTATGTCTATTCGCTGCTGACCGGCTATGGCGAGGAGCCTCCGCACGGTGTCGAGATCCCCGAAGGCACCTATTACAACCCCTATTTCATCAGCGGGCCGGCGCTCGCCATGGCGCCGCCTCTGTCGGACGGGCAGGTGACCTATGACGATGGCGCGCCGCAGACCGTCGACCAGTATGCCCGCGACGTCTCTGCTTTCCTGGCTTGGGCTGCCGAGCCTCATATGGAAGCGCGCAAGCAGACCGGCTTCACGGTGATGATCTTCCTGGTGCTGTTCGGCGGCCTGGTCTATCTCACCAAGCGCAAGATCTGGGCCGAGCTGCACTAGGCGGTCCAACGATCAAGTAATTTCAAGGGCGCCTCGGGCGCCCTTTTCATTGGCGCGGTGGCGGGGCAAAAGGAAGGGGAACAGGGCTTTTGCCGATGAAACAATCCGTCGAAGAAACTTTGATTGCCGCGATCCGCACAATCCCGGACTACCCCAAATCCGGCATCCTCTTTCGCGACATAACCACGCTTCTTGGCGATGCTCGCGCCTTCCGCCGTGCGGTGGACGAGCTTGTCCATCCCTATGCCGGCTCAAAGATCGACAAGATCGCCGGCATTGAAGCGCGCGGCTTCATCCTGGGCGGCGCCATCGCGCATCAGCTCTCCTCAGGATTCATTCCCATCCGCAAGAAGGGGAAGCTGCCGCATCAGACCGTGCGCGTGGCCTATAGCCTCGAATACGGGCTCGACGAGATGGAGATGCATATCGACGCTGTCGCGCCAGGCGAGAAGGTGATCCTCGTGGACGACCTCATCGCCACGGGCGGCACAGCCGAAGCGGCGGTGCGGCTCCTCAAGCAGATGGGCGCCGAGATCGTCGCCGCCTGCTTCGTGATCGACCTGCCCGATCTCGGCGGCCGGGCAAGGCTGGAGGCGCTCGGGGTTGACGTGCGCACGCTCGTGGCCTTCGAAGGGCACTGAGCTACTCCACCTTCAGCAGTACCGTGTTCTCGAATTCCAGAACGGCGTCCCCAGCACCGTTCGACGCTCCTCCCATGAGGGACAAAAGCCGCCAGCCGGGCCGCGAGGAAAGGGGGCGGTGCGAAAGCGCCCGGCGCGTGAAAGTGATGGTATCGCCGGCATAGACCGGCTTCAGCCATTTGAGGTTGGAGAAGCCGGGGGAGGGGCCGAATTGCGGCCGCGGCCCTGGTCCCTCCCAGGCAGCTTCCTTCGTGCGCGCCATGCTTTGGAGATTATACCGCATCCACATGGCGCAGGTATGCCAGCCCGAAGCGCACAGACCGCCGAAGATGCTCCGGCGCGCCGCCTCCTCGTCGAGATGAAAGGGCTGCGGGTCGTACCTTTCGGCAAAGCGCTTGATCTCATCGGCAGAAAATGTGTGGCTGCCCAGCGTGACCGTTTCGCCGATCCGCAGGAATTCATCCAGGCTCATTGCGACCCCTCCGGCTCGCGCAGGCGGAAGAAGATCGGGTTCTCGGCATCGAGCACCGTCTCTCCGCGGTCATTGGCCACGACATGGCGGAACGTGACGAGCCCCACATCGGGCTTGGATTTCAGCCGCCGCTTCGAAAGCACCGTGGAATGCCCGGACAGCGTGTCGCCTGCCAGGACTGGACGCCTCCAGCGCAGCTCGTTCAGGCCCGGCGAGCCCTGGGAGGTGGAGTCGCGCAGAAAGCCGTCGAACATCATGCGCATGAACACGGCGCAGGTGTGCCATCCGGAAGCCGCCAGTCCGCCGAGGAGGCTCGCGCGCCCGGCTTCTTCGTCCATGTGCATGGGCTGGGCGTCGAACTCGCTGGCGAATTCGATGATCTCATCGGCAGGGACGTGCCGCCTCGGCAGTTGGAAAACCTGCCCCTCCTGAAAATCTTCGAAGGCCCATCTCTTTTCCGCCATCGCCGCTCGCCTCAGACGTTGAACTTGAACAGCATGATGTCGCCGTCCTGAACGACATAGTCCTTGCCTTCGTCGCGCGCCTTGCCGGCTTCCCGTGCTGGCGTCTCGCCGCCAAGCCCGACATAGTCATCATAGGCTATGGTCTGCGCGCGGATGAAGCCGCGCTCGAAATCCGTATGGATGACGCCCGCGGCCTGCGGCGCCTTGGCACCCTTCTGCACGGTCCAGGCACGCGTCTCCTTAGGGCCGGCGGTGAAGAAGGTGATGAGCTCGAGGAGCTCGTAGCCGGCGCGGATCAGCCTGTCGAGACCGGGTTCATGCAGCCCCATCGCCTCCAGATATTCCTTGGCCTCCTCGTCCGGAAGCTGCGCCACCTCCGCCTCGATCGCAGCCGAGATGACAACGGTCTTCGCACCCTGCGTCCCCGCCATTTTCTCCACTGCTGCCGTGTGCTCATTGCCTGCCGCCGCATCGCCTTCGGCAACATTGCAGACATAGAGCACGGGTTTTGAGGTCAGCAGGTTCAGCGAGCGCAGGATGCGGTTGCCCTCCGCGTCAAGTTCGGCGGAGAGCAGCCGCACGGGCTTTCCCTCCTGCAGCAGCTGCAAGGCGCCCTCCATGACGGGAAGCGCAGCAACTGCCTCTTTGTCCTTCCCCGTGGCGCGCTTGCGCATCTGCAGGATGCGCCGCTCCAGGCTGTCGAGATCGGCCAGCATCAGCTCTGTCTCGACTGTCTCGGCATCTGCCACCGGGTCGATGCGGCCCTCGACATGGGTAATGTCCTCATCCTCGAAGCAGCGCAGCACATGCACGATCGCATCTACCTCGCGGATATTGGCCAGGAATTGGTTGCCCAGCCCTTCGCCTTTAGAGGCCCCGCGCACGAGCCCGGCTATGTCCACGAAGGAGATGCGCGTCGGGATGATCTCCTTCGACTGCGCGATGTCCGCGATCTTCCTCAGTCGCGGGTCGGGCACGGCCACCTCGCCGGTGTTCGGCTCGATGGTGCAGAAGGGGTAGTTCGCGGCCTGCGCCGCCGCCGTCCTCGTCAGCGCATTGAAGAGCGTCGACTTGCCGACATTGGGCAGGCCGACGATGCCGCATTTGAAACCCATCGATGGTATCCTGTAGAGCCGTTCAGAGGATGTTGGCAGGGCTATGGGCGAAGGGGTTGACGATCGTCAAGCCCGAACGTGCCTATCACTTGCGCCGGACGGTATAACGCGAATGCACGGCCCCGTTCTTCAGCGCCTTGGCGAAGGCGAGATCACACCAGCGGTCCGGCTGCTTGCCGCCAAAGGCGGGAATGCCGCTGCCAAGGATCACCGGGATGGTGCCGATCTCGATCGTGTCGAGGAGCCCTGCATCCATGAACTGCCGCGCGATCTCGCCGCCTCCCAGGATCCAGATGCGCCCTTTCGCGCCCCGGCGGCGCAGATTGTCCAGCATCTCCTGCGGCGATCCGGCCACGACTTCCGTATCTGCCGGCAGGTCGTCGGTCGGCCGGCGCGTCGCCACCACGCATGGATATTTCGCGTAGGGCCATTCCGCATGGCGCCTCACTATGTCGTAGGTCCCGCGTCCCATGACCACGCCGGTCACCGACGCCATGAAGGCGTCGAAATCGAAATCGGCATTTGGCGGAAACTCGTCAAGCCAGTCGATGCCGCCGTCCTCGCGCGCGATAAAGCCGTCGAGGCTCATGGCGAACATATAGATCACATCGTCCTTGCCGATCTCTGCCATCCGGAATCACTCCTTGCTGCCAAAGAGCTTTTTTAGCATGGCAGCCATAGGCCCGCTGTCAGGAAGCTTGGCAGGAGCGTGGGGCCGCGCCTGGCGGATATGGCTTTGGCCCTTCTGCGTCGGCTTCGGCGCCGCCGCGTCGCCGTCCGGTTCCTTGCCTTTCACTGCAAGGCTCACGCGGTTCATGAAGCCGGCCTGGTCACCCTCGACCAGCATTCCGATATTCTCCGCCAGCGCCTCGAGCAGCGGGTCGAGCCACTCGTTGTCAGTTTTTGCGAAATCCCCGAGCACATAGCCGGTCACGCGCGCCTTATCGCCCGGATGCCCGATACCGATGCGCACGCGGCGGTAGTCCTGCCCGCAATGGGCGTCGATAGATTTGATGCCGTTGTGGCCGCCCGATCCGCCACCGGTCTTCACGCGCACCTTGCCCGGCGCCAGATCCAGCTCGTCATAAAGCACGAGGAGGTCGGCGGGCGAGAGCTTATAGAAGCGCATGGCCTCGCCGACCGCCTGGCCGGAGAGGTTCATGAAAGTCTGCGGCTTGATCAGAAGCACCTTTTCGGTGCCGAGCCGTCCCTCCGCCACCAGGGCGCTGAACTTCTTCGACCAGGGCGAAAAGGAATGGCGGCGGTGAACAGCATCCGCCGCCATGAAGCCGACATTGTGCCGGTGATTGGCATATTGCGGGCCCGGATTGCCGAGCCCAGCGATGAGAAGCATCTCTTGCCTCCCGGGAGGAGGGGAGGATTACTCCTCGCTCCCTTCCGCCTGTGGCGCCTCAGCTTCGCCGCCCTCGGCCTCCTCGGACCTCAGCCCCGCCGGCGCGGCGATGGTGGCAACGGTGAAATCGCGGTCGGTGATGGTGGGCTTCACGCCTTCCGGCAGCTTCACGGCCGAAATATGCAGGGAGTCGCCGATATCCAGCCCCGTCAGATCGACTTCGATGAAGTCGGGGATCGCGTCGGCCGGGCAGGTGAACTCGACCTCGTGGCGCACCACGTTGAGCACGCCGCCGCGCTTGATGCCGGGCGCCTTGTCGTCGTTGACGAAATGGACCGGCACGTTCACGGTCACGACCGTGTTGCGACCGACGCGCAGGAAGTCCACATGCATGGCGAAGCCACGCACCGGATCGAGCTGGTAGTCCTTGGGCAGGACCTGGATCTTCTCGCCGGCCACATCAATGGTGGCGATGGTGGTCCTGAAACCGCCGGCATGGATGCGCTGAAACACTTCCTTGTAGGGAAGCGTGATCGACAGGGGGGGCTTCTTGTCGCCGTAGATCACGGCGGGAATCTTGCCGCTGCGCCGAAGTGCCCGGGCGGACCCCTTACCGACCCGTTCGCGCGCCTCGGCCGTCAGCTCGTAAGACTGCTGGCTCATGGCATTTCCTTTTCAAGTTTCGGAGCGTTTCCGGCGGCCGATGCCGGCCCCGAAAACGAGAAAGCCGCCGCAAGCGCCCGTGGCGCCCGGCCGGCCTCCATCCGCATTGCCTCCAAGGGTGTCTATGCGGACCGCGGGTCTATAGCCCAAGCTTCCGCGCGGCGCAAGGCGGGCGGCCCGGCCTCTATCCGGATGGAAAGGCTGAGAGCACCGAAAGGACGGCCATAATGGCGAGCAGGGAGGAAGCCGTGCGACAGATCGGTTTGTAGCGGCGCATCGCTAGGGCGCGAGCAGCCGGATGTGACAAGGCCGCTGCCACGAGTGCATACCAGCCAGCGCCGAAGACCGCGGCGATCACGGCCACCGTCAGCGCCTCGTCGATCTCCCGGATCGGCAGCATCATTCCGGTGAAGGCGACGGCAAAGAACGAGGCGCTTTGAGGCGCCAGAAAACTGATCAGGAAACCGCCCGCGAACAATCCGGCCTGCAATTTTCGTGGCTGCACGACGTCCTCGCTCGCCGGCGGTGCCGCCGTGGCGAGGCGCCATGCCAGCCACAGCAGCACCGCGGCCCCCGCCACCTTTGCTGCAGAAGAGGAAAAGACTTCAGCAAAATGCACAGCGCCGATCGCCACAAATGCGGCCAGAACCGCCGTCCCCGTCGCGATGCCGGCAATGAGCGGGATCGTCCGGCCAAATCCCTGCACGGAAGCGAGGCTGCCGGTCGTAAGCGCGATGTGGCCCGGCGTCACCACCACGATCATATAGGCCGCCAGGAACTGGAGCAGCGCTGATGGTTGCAGGAGCGAGGTGGACATGGTTTGTCTCTGGAGCACCCGGATGCGCGGCAGAACCGCTCCGCGTTGACATCCTGCAGCTTTCTATGACCTTCTATTTCCGCGCATCCTTCATTTGCAGGAGACACGGCAGGAGGAAGCCGTCCGCTTTTGCAGGCGAGGAGGCTTTTTCGATGCGCATTTGAGCCCTGGAATGGAGCACCATGGGGATGCTGCCAGCGCCCGCTCTCTCGAAGCTCATCGGCTCGATTTACGACTGCACGCTCGATCCGTCGCTATGGGAGCGGACGCTCGCCGAGATTGGCGACGCTCTGCGTGCGAAGTCGCTGATATTGTCCCTTAACGACCTGCGTGAGAATCGGCTGTTGATCAACAAGGCTGTCGGCTGGGAGAGCCCATGGCTGGAGGAGCGGGCGAAGCACCTGCCGGAGATCCATGCGGTGCTGGCCGGATGGCTTTCGTCCTGCATCTCGCTCGACGAACCCTTTGTTGCCTCGCGCGAGCTCGCGGACAGCCGCTTTAAAGCGTCGCGCTATGTAAAGGATTGCCTGACGCCCCAGGGTATTGTCGACGTCAGCCATTTCTTTCTCATGTACACGCGCGCGCATTTTTCGGAGATCGTCGTGACGCGGCATGAGCGAGACGGCGTGATGAGCGACCGAGAAATCGAGCTCGGCAAGTGTCTTCTGCCGCATCTGAGGCGTGCGGTGACGATCAGCAACGTGCTCGATGCTCGTGCCATCGAGCGGGCGCGGATGGCGGAGGCGCTGGATGCGCTGCGCTGCGGCGTTGTCTTCACCGATGATCGCGGCACCATCCTGCATCCGAACCGGTCAGCGGAGCGCATGCTGCGCGATCGTGCTGTGATTCAGGAAAGGCGCGGGATTCTCGAGGCAAAGACACCCTCCGCCGCCAAGGAGCTGCATGCGGCGATCCAGCAGGCTGCGCGGGATGAGACGGGCATGGGCAAGACCGGCCTTGCTATCCGTCTTACCGACTTTGACGCGCCGCCGCTCTTTGCTCATGTGCTACCGATGGCGGGCGGCGATCTGCGCACGAATATGCAGCCTTCGGCGGTGGCGGCCGTCTTCATCGGCAGCGATCCGGACGAACAGGGCGAGGCGGAAACCGCAGCACGCGCGTTTGGGCTCACCCCAGCCGAGACGCGTGTCTTGACGTCGCTGCTTGCGGGACAGACATTGGCGGAAACGGCGAGTGCGCTGGGCATCGCAACGACAACCGCACGCAGCCATCTCAACAAGATATTCGCGAAGACCGGCATCAGCCGCCAGGCCGATCTCATGCGGCTGGCAAAAAGGGTGATACCGCCGGTAAGTTTGGGGACGAAGGGTTCTTCAGAGTAGCGCTCGACCGTTTCGACAAGCTGCGGCCGTGTTGTATGGCCTGCCTTCACGCGGAGTTCGATCATGACCATACGCATCGTCCGCCTCGGCGCGCCTCGCCTCCCGAACGAAGGCTTGCGCATTGGCACTGTCCGCCGTCCGCCGCGGGGCGTGCGCAAGGAGCGGTATGCGGCCGAGAATTGGTACGATGTCTGGTACCCGGAACTCTCGCCCAGCCCCCAGCTCGTCACGCGCGCCCAGTCAGCCGCGACGGAAGGGGAGTGGAAAGCGTTCGTGCGCGCATTCCGCACCGAGATGAACGAGCCTGCGGCGCGCCATTCGCTGGATCTCCTAGCAGCGCTCTCGCGTCACGCCGACTTCTCCATCGGATGCTATTGCGAGGACGAAGGCCGCTGCCATCGCTCGGTGTTGCGCGAACTCCTTTCGGAGAGGGGAGCGGCCATCAGATGACCGCCAGGCGAGCCTAGTTGAACAGGCTCGAGACCGATTCTTCCGAGGCCGTGCGGGAGATCGCCTCACCGATCAGATCGGCGATGGTGATCACACGGATATTGCGCGCAGCCTCGACGGCCGAGCTCGGCTGAATGGAGTCGGTAATGACCAGCTCCTTGAGCTTTGAGGCGGTGATGCGCGCCACTGCCCCGCCGGTGAGCACGCCATGGGTGATATAGGCCGTGACGCTCGTCGCGCCATTGGCAAGCAGCGCCTCGGCGGCATTGCAGAGCGTGCCGCCGGAATCGACGATATCGTCGATCAGCAGGCAGTCGCGGCCATGCACCTCGCCGATCACATTCATCACCTCGGATTCGCCAGGCCGGTCGCGGCGCTTGTCGACGATCGCCAGCGGCGCGTCGATGCGCTTGGCGAGCGAGCGCGCCCGTACCACGCCGCCGACATCGGGCGACACGACCATGACATTGGAAAGGTTGTAGCGCGCCTTCACGTCGCGGGCCATCACAGGCACGGCGAAGAGATTGTCGGTAGGGATGTCGAAGAAGCCCTGGATCTGTCCGGCATGCAGGTCGAGCGTCAGAACGCGGTCGGCGCCGGCCCGCGTGATAAGATTGGCCACCAGCTTTGCCGAAATCGGCGTGCGGCCCGAGGTGCGGCGATCCTGCCGCGCATACCCGAAATAGGGCAGGACGGCCGTTATGCGCCGCGCCGAGGAGCGGCGGAAGGCGTCGATCATGATGAGCAGTTCCATCAGGTGATCGTTGGCCGGGTAGGATGTGGACTGCAGGACGAAGACATCCTCGCCGCGGACATTCTCCTGAATCTCCACGAAGATCTCCTGGTCCGCGAACCGGCGGACCATCGCCTTTCCGAGCGAGATGTTCAGGTAGCGGGAGACGGCCTCCGCCAGCACCCGGTTGGAATTGCCCGCAAAGAGCTTCATGGAGTGTTCCCGGCCACGCCTCGACTATAGCGGGCTTTTAGCGGTGTTGCCCGTGATTGCAAGTGCGTGTGGCCAAACCCTTGCCGCCGCGGATGTCCCGCCGGCTAGCCGCGCGATTGACTGCCCTGCAGCCAGGCCGCCAACTCTTCGATCGTGCGGTCGGCGATGGTCTCCATGGTGGCGCCGGTGACGGCGGACCAGCCCTCAGCCCCGGCGGCGGCCTTTTCCTGCCCCTGGATGCGGTGCAGGCGGTTTCCGGCGGGGTCGAGCACATCCCAGACATAGACGACTGTCGTGCCTTTCTCGTCCGTCATGGTGGAGAAATAGCCCTTGATGATATGCGTCGCTCCGTCGGAGCCGCCCGCAAGGGTGAGGCCGCGCTGACCGGCGCGCGCGGAAAGCCGGCTGGAGAGCGGCTGCGTCGCTTCGGCTGCCGCGCCGATTACCGGGGCAAACTGGAGGCGCGCGTCCTGCGTTGCCGCGGCGGTGGCCGCGCTCCCCTGCGCGCCCACCGTCGTCTGCTCTGTAAGCGTGGTGGAAGCAGTGTTCTCACCGGAAGGCGTTGCCGTATCGATGGATGCCGACGGCGACAGGTCGAGCGCGTCCGTTCCACTGCAGCCGGCAATGCCCGAGACCAGGCCGAGAAGGCAGGCGAAGCTCTTGAAGCGCGTCATTGGTTCTCCCCGGGATGAACGCCCCTTCTGTTGCCCCTTCGTTGCTATCTTACGATCAAATCGAGCCCGTGGCGAGAAAGCGATTCGGGCGCCGAGTCCGTGGTCAGATAGGTGCGGCCGAGGCACATGGCGCAGCCGGATTCGGAGTCCATGATGATCATGTGGGCGAACAGCGTCATGTCCGGCGCGATCGGCTCCGGATTGCCGGCATAGAACATATGCGGCTCCATCCAGGACGGCGAGAAGCGGGCGCCCAGCGAATAGCCGCAGGCGTTCAGGCGGTGCTTTGTCAGCCCATGCGCCTCCATCACCTTAGCATGAGCGTCAAAAACATCGCCGAAGGTGTTGCCGGGGACCATAGCCTTCTCACAGGCGAGGAGCGCGGCCCGGGCGGCCTCGAACAACTCCTGATGCCGCTTCGAAGCCCTTCCGGTCAGCACCGTCTGCATCATGGCTACGTGATAGTGGTGGAAGACGCCTGCCCATTCCAGCGTCAGCTGGTCGTTCCTGCCAAGTTTCCGCCGGCCGGCCTTGTAGCGGCACAAAAGCGCGTCCTCGCCCGAGCCGATGATGAACTCGTTCGCGGGATAGTCGCCGCCGCCGGCGAAGATCGCGCCCTGCATGGCCGCAAGGATTGCCGCCTCGTCGCCGCCATTCCTGATCAGGGGCAGGGCGGCGTCGAGCGAGGCATCGGCGAGCGCCGCCGCCTTCCTCACCTTCTCGATCTCCGCCGGGCTCTTGAGGAGGCGAAGCCGCGCCACGAGATCGGAGGCATCCTCCACCTTGGCGAAGGTCTGCAACTGCTCGTCAAGCAGCCTGCCGTTCTTCGCGGTCAGGCCGTGCGTGTCATATTCGACGCCGATGCGCATGCCCAGCAGGTCGAGGTCGTTCAGAAGGTTGCGCAGGTCAAGCGCCGGATTGGCGCCATGGCGGTCGTTCCAGAGCACGATATTGTCGATGGTGGAGGTGTGCCGCGCCTGGCGCAGATCCGCCGAGCGCGTGAGCAGCACCATCGACCCGTCCGCCTTGACCACAAGGCACTGGAAAAAGCAGAAGCCGAACGTGTCGTAGCCCGTCAGCCAGTACATGCTCTCCTGCGCGAACAGCAGCATGGCGTCGAGCTTGCGGGCGGACATCTCTATCACCAGCCGGTCGCGCCGTGCGTCGAATTCGGCCCGTTCGAAATGCAGCGCCATCAAATTTCCTCCAGGCAAATTGCTGAGATCTGGCGTCCATAGTCCGGCTCGCCACGATGCGTCGTGCGCCGGTAAGAGAAAAAGCTATCCTCCTCCGCATAGGTGCAGCGGCAGAGCCCCTCGGCTGTCACGCCTGCGCGGATCAGCCGGTCGACCGTATAGCGGTTGAGGTCGAACAACGCATGCCCCGATCGTTCTGAGGGGCTGAAATAGCTGGAATTGGCGGCTTCGGCTGCGCAAAAGCGTTCGACGAATTCAGGCCCGACCTCGTAATTTTCCTGGCTGATCGAGGGGCCGAGCGCCGCCACGATCCGCCCGCGCCTGGCGCCCAGCCCTTCCATCGCCGAAATCGTGTTCTCGACGACGCCCGTGAGCGCGCCCTTCCAGCCGGCATGGGCGGCGCCGATCACGCGGGCCTCCGGGTCGGCGAAGAGCACCGGCCCGCAATCGGCCGCCAGCACCCCGAGCGCCAGACCCGGCTGCCGCGTCACGATGGCATCGGCATTGGGACGGGCATCTTGGGGAATGGGTCCGTCCACGACCACTACATCCGGCGAATGGCACTGGTGCACGGTCACGAGATGCTCGACCGGCACGTCCATCGAAGCGGCGACCCGCCGCCGGTTCTCGCGTACCGCGTCAGGCAAATCGCTCGAGCCAAGGCCGACATTGAGGCTTTCGAAAATGCCGGCGGAAACACCTCCTCTGCGGGTGAAGAAGCCATGCTTTATGCCGCTTGCGCGGGTGCGGTCGAGTAGGAGCGACCGGAGAGGCTCCGGCCTTGTCTTGTCCAGCATGCGCTGCCTTCTGTCCTGATTATGGGCGGCGGATCGTGCGGCAGGGGAGGTTCCAAGTCAATCCGGGGCCTCTTGCCGGCCCGCTGCCGGTGAACTAAGTTCAATGGACTAAGGGAGACCCAGATGCGCACGGTCAATATCCACGAGGCAAAAACTCACTTGTCCCGGTTGGTAGAGCGGGCCGCCAAGGGAGAGCCCTTCATCATCGCGAAAGCGGGCAGGCCGCTGGTGAAGGTGACACCGCTCCAACTGAGTACTGACCGCAAACCCAGCAGGCTGGGATTTTTGGGCGGCCGTTTCAAGATTCCCGACGATTTCGACCGCATGGGGGAAGAGGAAATCGCTGAAGCCTTTGATGGGAAGCCGTGAAGTTTCTTCTCGACACGCAGTTGCTGCTTTGGGCGGCCGACCGGCCCGACCGCCTATCAAAAGCGGCGACGGACCTGCTGGAACTGCCGTTTATCGAGCTGTTCTTCAGCCCCGCAAGCCTCTGGGAGATTGTGGTTAAAACCAGCCTTGGCCGTCCGGACTTCCAGGTGGATGCGTCGGTGCTGCGCCGCGCGCTGATTGACAGCGATTATGTGGAACTGCCGATCACAAGCGCTCATGCACTTGCCGTCGGCACTTTGCCGCCTATTCACAAGGATCCGTTCGACCGGATTCTGATCGCTCAAGCTATGATCGAAGGCATCACGCTGCTGACGGCCGACTCGCGCCTGGTTCAGTATCCGGGGCCCGTGCAGCGCGTCTAGCTATCGCTTCTAAAAGGCGGCACGGAAACGCCTCGCGGCAGCAACGCTAGTACCTTGAAAAGTTCGCCCATCGCGTCCGGTCCCGCGAGGCGTTCGACCTCGCCGCGAATGCGCTCTTGTTCTTCCGCGCTTCTGCCTGCGCCCAGGCGTCCGGCACGTTCGAGCAGTCCTAGGCCCAGCAGGAATTCGCCCTGCGGCATCAGGCGGGCAGCCAAGCCATGCGCCTCGGCCGTCCGCGCGAGGGCGGAAAAATCCACATGGGCGGTCAGGTCCGCCTCGCCGGGATGGGCGAGCACGTCGTCATAGGCGTGGCGGCGGAGCGCCTGCACCGTGTCGCCGAAAGCCGGCCCTTGATAGCCATAGTCGATGAAAAGTCCCGCGCCGCCGGTCTGTGCCAGCCTCTCGGCGATGATATCAATCAGCGCCTCGCGGGCCGGGGCTGTCTCAAACACCGCACCCGCCGCAGCCTGGTCAGCCTGCGGAGGCAGGAGCGACGGGTCAGGCGCGCCCGGACCGGTTATGAAAGCGAGCGCGCCGTCTTCGGTGGCCCCCACCACGCGCTCGCGCCAGCCGGCCGGCGTCTTGATATACTGCCGTATCGGAACGGCGTCAAAAAGCTCATTGCCGATGATGAATAGCGGATTACCGGGCAGGTCCTCGACCCGAAAATACCAATCCGTCCGAGCCGGCGCGCCCGCCAGCGTTTCCCGCTGCACGGCTGCAAGGCGCGGACTCGTCTCGACCATCGCAAAGCGGTGTTTTGTCACCAGGCCTGGATCAAGCCGCGACAGGGTGCGCAGCATGTCCTTCATCAGCGTGCCGCGGCCGGGGCCTATCTCGGCAAAGAGAGCGCCCTCCGGCGCGCCGCAGGCTTTCCAGGCGGAATAGAGCCAGATGGCGAGGATCTCGCCGAACATCTGGCTTATCTCCGGCGCCGTGGTGAAGTCTCCGGCAACGCCGAAGGGCTCGCGCGTCGTGTAATATCCGTACTCGGGATCGAACAGGCACAGCGCCATGTAGTCGGCGACACTCATCGGGCCGGCCGCCTCGATGAGACGGATGATCTTTTCCTTCAGCGCGCTCATGTCTCCTGGCGGGCGGCCGCCGGCGCCCGCGCTGTCAGCATGGCCCAGAGCCCAGCGGCCACCATCGGCAGCGACAGCACCATGCCCATGGTCAGCCAGCCGCCAGCAAGATAGCCGATATGGGCGTCCGGCTCACGGAAGAACTCAACGAAGATGCGCGACAGCCCATAGCCGCACACGAATGCCCCGCCGACGAAGCCTGGCGTCTTCAGCCTCAGTCTACTGTGGGTGAGGAAGCGCAGCACGAGGAAGAGCACGAGCCCTTCGAGCGCTGCCTCATAGAGCTGGCTTGGATGGCGTGGCAGCGGCCCGCCATTGGGGAAGACCATGCCCCACGGCATGTCGGTCGGACGGCCCCAGAGCTCGGAATTGATGAAGTTCGCCAGCCGTACGAGCCCGAGGCCAACGGGCGTGCCGGCCGCCACAGCGTCGAGCATGCTCCACGGGTTGATGCCGCGCGAGAGCGCAAACAGGACCATGGCGAGGATCGTGCCCAGCATGCCGCCGTGGAAGGACATGCCGCCCTGCCATATGGCGAGGATGTCGAGCGGATCTTCCAGATAGCGCGGCAGGTCATAGAAGAGCACATAGCCCAACCGGCCGCCGAGCACGACTCCCGCTGCCGCCCAGACAACGAAATCGTCGAGGACTTCGGGCTTCATCGGCGGGGTGCCGTTCGCCCACAGATGCGTCGTGCGAACCAGCCGCTTGGCGTACCACCACGCAAAGAGAATGCCGACCACATAGCCAAGGCCGTACCAGTGGACCGCAAGCGGACCAACCTGGACGATCACCGGGTCGATATTGGGGAAGGGCAGGGCGGAAAGGGGCAGGAGAAGATAATCGGTCAAGCATGCCTCCTCGGGCGCGGCCGAGCTATGCGAAAGCTTTTCCGCGCGGTCAAGCCCGGGCAGGATCGCGGCTTGCATTCGCCGCCTCCCCGCCTTACGTCATGGATAAAGGAGTGGCAGCGAGATGACCAACGGCCCCAACCGTATCCTCGACGAGTTCGCGAAGATGGTGACCGACGCAGCCGGCGCCGCCCAGGGCGTGCGGCGCGAGTTCGAGAATCTCTTCCGCGCCCAGACAGAGCGCCTGCTCAACTCCATGGACCTCGTCCAGCGCGAGGACTTCGAGGCGGTGCGCGAGATGGCCATCAAGGCGCGCGAGGAGAACGCGGCGCTTCTCGCCCGCATCGAACTTCTCGAAGCAAGGCTCGCCTCCGCCAGCACCTTGGGCGAAAATCCGGCGAATTCCACAATCAGCGAAGAATAAATTCGCCGCCTCAGCAAGCTGTGCGCAACCCCAAAAAGCACTGGTGCGAGAGTCGCTTAGTGGGCACTGTGCGCGGGCGCTGGATGCCGGCTATCCACATCGCTCCGCCAGAGGGCGAAAAAAGGACTGGTCAGTCGTCCCGCTATCAATAGACTGAATTTGCTGCATGATTCGAAACCACATGCAGCCGGGCAAGGGGCAGGCCTGGATGTTTTAGCGTGTTTCACCTTCGCTCCGCTCAGTGTGTCGTATTTCGGTCGCGTGCAATGAAACGCATGTGCCAACCGCGAGCGCCTGCCGGCGTTCCAACAACGGGAAAGCAGTTGATGAGCCTTCTTGAACTTGACATGACGCGTGCCGCCCACCCGGTGGACGTCATCGAACATGTCGCGCATTCCAACGACTGGAGCTTCGAGCGGAACGGCGACGACGAGATTGCAATCTCCGTCGCCGGCACCTGGACGGACTACCACGTATCCTTCTCCTGGATGGAGGAGTTCGAGGCGCTGCATGTGGCCTGCGCCTTCGACCTGAAGGTGCCGGAAAGCCGCACGCTCGAGATCATGCGCCTCATCTCGCTCATCAACGAGCAGATGCTGTTCGGGCACTTCGACCTCTGGGAGCGCGAGGGCGTGATCATGTTCCGCCAGTCGCTCGTGCTGGCGGGCGGGCTGGAGCCCACCGGGCAGCAGGTCGAGGTGATGCTGAACAGTGCGCTTGAAGCCTGCGAGTGCTACTACCAGGCGTTCCAATATGTGATCTGGTCGGGCAGCAGCGCACAGGAAGCGCTCAACAGCGTGCTGTTCGAGACTTTCGGTTCCGCCTGAGGAACCCAATGGAGTCGGCGCCGCAGATCGCCTATGGCGACTTCGAGAAGGTCGATATCAGGGTGGGCACAGTCGTCGAGGCCGAGCCGTTTCCCGAGGCGCGCAAGCCGGCGATCAAGCTGAAGATCGATTTCGGGCCCGGGATCGGCGTGAAGAAGTCGTCGGCCCAGATCACCGTTCACTACACGCCGGAGCAGCTTGTCGGCAGGCAGGTGATGGCGGTGGTCAATTTCCCGCCGCGCCAGATCGGCAAGTTCATGTCCGAGGTGCTCACCCTCGGCTTCTCCGACGAGGGCGGCGCCGTGGTGCTCGCCGCGGCGGACAAGCCGGTGCCGAACGGCAGCCGCCTGCACTGAAACCGACATTCCAGGTCATTCAGACCGCCTGCGGCTTCTCCTCCGCCGCCGGGCCTTGGCGCATCAGCAGCCGCTGGTAGATCAGGCCGATGCCGATCAGGACGGCGCCGAGGCCGATGAAGGAGAGGGCGCGCCACGCGCCGTCCAGCCCCGCCATATCGAAGAGAAACACTTTCGCGACCGCAGCCAGAACGAAAATCCCGGAAGCGAGCCTGATCATCCTCGACTGCCAGCGGAACCCCACCACGAGAAGCGCCAGGCCGAACAGGAGCCAGGCCGCCGAATAGGTGTAGAGCTCGGCGGCTGAGGTAGCGAAGACGTCGAGATTCGGCCGGTGGAAGAACGCCCTGACCTCCAGCGAAATCCAGGCAAACATCATCGCGCCGGCAAGCCATCCGGCCAGTTGCCGGTACCAGTCCGGGCGCGAGGGGCCGGCCCAGCGCGCGATCGCAGCCAACAGCACCGCAGGCAGCAGATAGGCAACGAAGAGGAGGTTGAAGAGAATACCGCCGCCCACCGGCTCGCCGCTAAACAGGGGGTTAAGCGAGAAGAGATGCAGCCCCGCCGCGCTTAGGAAGCCGAGGACGCCAAAAGCAAGGCTGCCCTTGGCCAGGACCGGGCTGCCGGAAATTCCGTCCAGCCTCTGCGCCGCAAGGCTCCCCGAAAGCAGGACGAGCGTGTGCAAGCTCCACTCGCCTAGCGTATCGGCCGGGGCATAGAAGGCGCCCCCATTCATGGCGTGGTGGATCAGGACGGCCAGGGTCACAAGGGCGGAGAACATGGCGAGTGCCTCGAAGGCCTGCTGAGGCACGCCCCGCGCGTCTCGCAACTGCCACGCGCAGTAGGCGAAGGCCAGCGTCGGCACGCCATAACCATACAGCAGCGCGTTAAAGACCGGCGTCCTGCCCAGCCGGTCGGCGCCGACGATCGTCGGGTCATAGGCGATTACCAGGCAGGTCAGCACCGCCACGCCGAGCGCCACCCAGGAGAGGGCGGGAAGCGGCCATTTCTGCCGCACCCAGACCGTGCCGGCGGCGAGCAGGGCGAGTCCGACGGGCAGCCACCCGTCCTGCAGAAGGATGCTCATCCCCATCGCAATGGCGCCGACGGTTCCCACGGTATAGGCGGCGAGGGCAGCCTCGCGGCCGCTTGCGCCATCCGGCAGGCGGCGATCCAGGAAGGCGAGGGCGGCGAGGAAAGCCGCCGCCAGCACCAGCGCCAGGGCGCCGAAGAACATACTTGTTTCGAAGGGCGCCACCCGGAAATAGGCAATGCCGAGCAACGCCAGGGGCGTGGCGACACCCGCCGCCGCCAGCGCCGGGCGTCCGGTGGATCGGAGCGTGCCCCACAGGCCGATGCCGCCGCTCAGAAGGGCGAAGGCGACCCCCACCGTCGGAAAAGCCTCCGCCGAGGGATTGGAGAAGGCCAGGGAGACCCTGTCCCTCGCCGAGACGAAGGGCGCAAGGTCGGTGGGCGACAGCGGCACTTCCCAGGACAGGTAGCCGAGGATCATCAGAGCGGACCCGCCAACGGCTGCCGAGGCCACGACGGGCCACTCGGAAGCGACCACCATCAGGGTCACGGCGATGATCGCCAGCACGGCGACGGACAAGGTCCCGAATTCGCCCACCTGCAGCAGATAGTAGGCGAGCAAAGCATGCAGGAAGAGAACGAGGGCGGCAGGCCAGTCCTGCCGGTCCGCGCCTGCGCCGGGATCCCTCGGATAAAGGCTCGTCACGAAGACGAATGCGGCCATCGCGAAGATCGCCAGGTTATAGAAGGCGAGCGCTCCCGCATCCCACGGGCCGCTGCTCGCATAGGCAAGCACATGGCCCCAGAAGAAGGCGCCGCCCGCCGCCGCCAGCGCCAGCCAGCGCCACAGGCGCAGCCGCGCGACGCCATACGCCGCGAGGCTGACGAAGAGCCCGTAAATCGCCAGCGGCCAGAGCGCCGGCTGGTCGGAACTGACCAGGAAGGGAATCACATAGCTGGCAAGCAGCCCATAGGAAGCCACCGCCGGTCCGTGCAGGACGGAGGCCGCCAGTGTCAGCAGCGCCACGGCCGCAAGCAGCAGGAAGGCGAGTCCTGGCCCGACCAGGCCATAAAGCGCGTGCGCCACGAACACGGTTGCGAAGGCCGTGGTGGTGCCGGCGAGCGTCAGCACGCCGGGAATATAGGCCGGGCCGCCGGTCTCGCCGGGCATGTGCTTGCGCCGCAGCCATTCGCCGCCGCCGACAAGGGCGATGGCAAGGAGGGCTCCCGAAATCACCCGCGCCGCAGGCGTCATCAGTCCCGCCTCGATCGAATAACGCACGAGGAACACGCCGCCCAGGACGAGGGCGAGGCCGCCGACCCACACGGCCCAGCGCGTGCCGATCCGTTCCTCTAAGGAGGCGCGGGGCCGGCCCGGGACGGCCGGCGGCATCTGCGGCGCCTTCCCGCCCACCGGCTCCGGAATGGCTTGTCCGCTGTCCGCGGTTGCCGTTTCTTTTGGCGGCTCCTGCTCGTCTGCGGCCTGCTCGTCCGATTCAGCCGTGCCCCACGGCCCCTGAACGCCCCGTTCCGACGCGGCCCCGTCGGAAGGTGCAGCGCGGACCTCCGCTCTGAAGGCATTTAGATCCTGTTCCAACCTATCCAATCGCGCCTGGAGATCGCGCGCCCGCAAAAAGCCGCCAATGCCCATCGCCGCCCCAGCGAAGAGGAAGCAGAGGGCTAGAATGACCAGAAGAACCATGGGGATGAGGAGGAAAAGGCAGCGGGGAAATTATCTTGCTGGAGCTTATCTGCGCGGTCGAGGAAATCAAGCTGTTGGGGATCGGACGTCAAGGCGGGGAGGGCAGCGCGTGCTGGGCCGTGACTTGCAGGAGCCAGGAATACCAGTCGTTAGGTGAACGCCCTGCACCGGTGCATGAAGCTCCAGCGTGCTGCAGCGTCAGGGTTGCTTCTCTCGACTATGCCGCCCTTGAGGCCTCAAGCCGGCACGCGGATGACAACCCGCAGACCCCCCAGCGGACTATCCTCCAGCGTGATGTCGCCGCCATGGCCGCGCGCTATGTCGCGGGCGATGGAAAGCCCCAGCCCGGTGCCGCTTTCGTCCTGGTTGCGCGCCTCGTCGAGTCGCACGAAAGGCTTGAACACCTCCTCCCGCTTGTCCGGAGGGATACCGGGTCCGTCGTCGTCGACGGTCACAAGCAGCGTGCCGCCGCCGTGCCTTGCCTGCACCTCGACCTTCGAGGAGTAGCGGAAGGCATTGCCGATCACATTGTTGAGCAGGCGCGAAAAGGCGTTCGGCCGCACATGCACATGCGGGTCCCCGGTCAACGCGGCGGAGAAGGAACATCCGTGCAGCTTCGCCTCCTCCTCGATCTTGCCCAGCAGGGCCGCCAGATCGAGTTTGCCCGCGACCTCCTCCGCTTCCCCACGGGCGAAGGCAAGATAGCCCTCCAGCATCAGCCGCATATCCTCGATGTCCTGGTCGAGCGCCTTGATATCGGGTTTGGTGTAGGCCAGCGCCAGCTGCAGCTTGAAGCGGGTGAGGATGGTGCGCAGGTCGTGGCTGACGCCGGTCAGCATCGCCGTGCGCTGTTCGATCTGCCGCTCGATGCGCTCGCGCATCTGCAGGAAGGCCGTGCCGGCACGGCGCACCTCCTCGGCGCCGCGTGGCTGGAAGTCGGGCGTCGGCCGCCCCTTGCCGAAGCTTTCCGCCGCTTCCGCCAGCTGCAGGATCGGCCGGATCTGGTTGCGCAGGAAGGCGACGGCGATGGTCAGCAGCACGAGTGAGGTGCCCAGCATCCACAGGAGGAAGATATGCGTGTTGGACGCGTAGGCCTGGCTGCGGCGGGCAAAGACGCGCAGCACCTTGTCTTCCAGCCGTATGCGGATCTCCACCATGTTCGAATTCCCCACCGTGTCCAGCCAGAACGGATATTCGGGGATCTGCCGGGTTATCTCCTCGCTCAGCGTCCGGTCGAGCAGCGAGAAGAAGGGTTTTGGCGCCGGCGGGGGCAGCGGCTCCAGCGGTTCGATGCTGATGCGCAGTGCCAGCCGCTCCTGGGCGATGCGGATGATGTTCGCGTAGCCATCCTCGTGCGGATAGGTCTCCAGGATGTCGATGATGGCGGCGATGTCGCGCGTGACGGCCTGGGAGAGACGCTGTGTCACCGTCTGCCAGTGCCGCTCCATGAAGACGAAAGCGATTACCGACTGCAGCAGGATCACCGGAGCGATGACGATGATCAGGGAGCGCGCATAGAGCCGCTTGGGCATGTAGCGGGAGACAACACGCCAGAAGCGCCGCCATGCCCGGCGCGCGCCGAGTCCGGCACGCATGCCGCTCTTCTCCGCCCAAGACTGGTCCAACCCTGCCATCGCTCTTCCATCTTTCGCCAAGGCCGACCCTTAAGCGCCGACCCGCGGCCACTCTATCCGGCTTTGCCGACAGCGTCACGGACGCGCAAGAACCGTGGACGGCCGTGCGGGCTGCTCATCGCACCGGCCATGCCGGCTTGGCGCTGTCGCGGTGCGCCTTACCTTTGCCCGCTCAGGCAGATTTGGCTGCAGCCGGCCCAGCCAAGGCAGCTCCGGAACGGCTCGCGGCAGGCATTCGTGCCTGCCGCGCGTCTCGGAAGCTCAGCCGGTGTCCTCACCGTCCCAATAATTCCTGACGCTGGCCATGTCGAAGATCGGGTTCCGCGTACGCAGGCCGTTGACGGCGATCTTGTTGGAGTCGGGATAGACGCAGACGTCGTTCGGGTTGTTCTCGCCGATCATCAGATAGCTGCACGGCCCCGTGCCGCTGTTCATGAAGGAATGGGCGAGCTTCCGGCCGGCGGGGAAGCAGACATAGTCGCCTGGCTTCATCTCATGCCGCTCCTCCCCGAGGAGCAGCGTCACCGTGCCTTCGAGGATCAAAGCATGCTCTTCCTCGAGCATATGATAGTGGCTGGGCGCCAGGCGCTTCCCCGGTGCGGGCGATTCGATCAGCATTCCGACATGGTAGTTCGGTCCGACGGCGGCAGCATCGGTCAGATGCTTGGAGCGGCCGCCGAAACGCGTGCTTGCCGACGGACCGTCCTGGCGCCATTCCAACCCGCCGGAGGAGATGGGCGGACGCCCGGCCATGTCTTCTGGCGTGTCGAGAGCGGCGTCGGAGGGCGCGGCTATGCCCTCCGGCAGGCCGGTGTCCTCTCCGTCCCAGTAGCCGCGCAGCGCCGCCAGATCCAAGATCGCGCGCCGCCCGAGGGCGCGCACCAGGACCTTCCGCGAGTCGGTATAGACGACGACCTCGTTCGGGTTGCTCTCGCCTACGATCACATAGCGGCACGGCGCTTTGCTGTCGTTCACAAGGCAATGGCCCGCTCTCTGCCCGGCGGGGAAGCAGATATAGTCCCCCGCTGACATCCTGTGGGTCTCGTGTCCCAGGCGCACCGTGAGCGAACCCTCGAGGATAAAGACATGCTCTTCCTCGAGGAAGTGGTAGTGCGCCGGTGCGCTCTGCCGGCCCGGCTCCAGCTCCTCGATCGCCACGCCCACACGATAATCCTCGCCCATTGCCGCACGGCTCAGATGCCGATAGCGGACGCCGATGCGCGGCACCTGCGACCATTCCGTCCAAGGGACGTCCTGCGAGGAGATCGGCCGGGGCGAGGGAGTTTCCGTGGTCATTGGCGGCAAGCTCCGTTGCTGTCTGCCGGATGTTCCGGCAAATCCTGGATGCGGTCAACGCGGTCCTTCACTCCACGCGTGACCCTTCCCGGAAGATCTCCGGGCGGCCCTCAAACGGCGGCCCTGTGTCTCGAATTAGAATTTGCATTTTAGAACGTTATCTCTATAATCCACTTATGGGTCGAAAACGCGCCTTCGATACAGACGCCGTGCTCGCCGCCGCCGCAAATGCGTTCCGCCGGCACGGCTACAAGGATATCTCCGTAGCGGAGCTCGAGAAGGCCACAGGACTCGTCTCTGGCAGCATCTACAACGCGTTCGGCGACAAGGCGGGCCTCTTCAAGGCCGCTCTCCGCCACTACGTCCACGGATTCGTCGGACAGCGTATCGCCGCCCATGCCGGCGAGGATGCAACGCTGGAGGACTTGGAAGGGCTTTTTCTCTCCGTCTTCGAACCGCCGCTGGCCGATGGCTACGGATGTCTCGTCACCAACTCAATTGTCGAGTTCGGCAAGTCCGACGGGATCGCCTCGGCCGACATAAGCGATGCCCTGGCCATGCTTCGGCGGGCCATAGACGGCGTCTTGAGCCGCGAATTGGGCTGCCGGGCGGGCGACACTGCAACGCTGCGTCTCCTGGCCCTTTACCACGGTGTGCTCGCCCTTTCCCGAAGTCCCATAGCGCTTGATGCGATGGCTGAGATGGTCAGGGCCGAGTTCCGACGTCTGAAGGATTTGCGGGAAGCAGCAGGATCACCGCACCCGCCGTCCCGCCAACCTGGAGACCTGTCATGCTTACCATGATCAATCCCGCCGGCTATCCAGTCTCGCCGTTCTACAGCCAGGCTGTCGAGGCGAAAGCGCCGCGGCGGATGCTGTTTGTCTCGGGGCAAGTCGGGGTAGACGCTACGGGATACGTCGGAGCGGACATCGGGGAGCAGGCAAGGATCGCCGTCGCGAACTTGAATGCCGTCCTGGCAGAAGCAGGAATGGACAAGCAAAATCTGGCGAAAGTCACGATTTACCTCACGGACGAAAGCCTGTTGCCGGACTTCATGCAAGCGGCCGGCGAATCCTTGCCGTCGCCTCCGCCGGCGACAACACTGCTGGTCGTCAAGGCGCTCGCGGCGCCGTCGCTCCTGATCGAAATCGAAGCGATCGCCGTGGCCTGAATGGGCATCGGCCCAATGTGAGCATGCGATGAATGTCGGCCACCGGATGGAAGGCCAGCTGCAAGTGCCCCGCCTCATTCCACGCTGAGCTTGTAGCCGATGCCGCGGACGGTCTGCAGCCAAACCGGGTTGGCCGGGTCGCGCTCGATCTTGCGGCGCGTGCGGTTGATCTGCACGTCGATTGTGTGCTCGCCTAGCCCGGATCCTCGCCCACCGGCTCGCAACGGGAAATGGTCTCGTCGACGCGCTGCGCAAAGACAGCCATGATGTCGCGCTCGCGCTCGGTCAGCGATGGCGGCAACTGGGCTGTTTTTTTGACGGTCCATTGCTAGTCCACAGCTTGAAAAGCGGAGCTTCTGGCGCCCAACGTCTCCGAGTGTGCCAAATGAGTGAAAACGTGCGGTGGACCGGCTAGCCTCACTAGGCGATGGCGCCTTCGAATTCCTCTGCCCCTGTGCCGGGGAGTGCCGCGGCAGCCTCGTGGGCATAGCGTGCAGGCGACACGCCCACGTCGCGCGTGAACGCCACGCTGAAGGCGCTGGCGGAACGGTACCCCACCCGCCGGGCGATTTCGCCCACGCTCGCCTCCCGCTTGCGCAACAGGTCCTTGGCCAATGCCAGCCGCCACGCCGTCAGATATTCCATCGGGGCCATGCCCACCGCGCTTGAGAACCGCTCATGGAAACCCGATCGCGACATTGCCGACGCCCGCGCCAGTTCGGCGACAGTCCAGCCGTGGTCGGGTCTTGCATGGATGCTCCTTATCGCCACCGCCAGCCGCTCGTCCGAGAGGCCGCGCAACAATCCCGGAGAGCTGCCCGGTTCGGAGGTTGTCCGCAGCGCCTCGATCAGCAGTACTTCAAGGAGATGCTGCAACACCACCTCTCGCGCCGGCTTACTTTCCCTCACCTCCTCGCCCAGCAGCTGCATCAGCATGGCCAGGCGGTGCTCGCCCCGCACGACCACCAATTTGGGCAGCAGCGAGGACAGCAAGGTCGCATCCTCGGACTGGAAAATGCAGTAGCCGACCAGCGCCCGCATATCGACCGGACCATCCACGCTGCCGACGCGATATACGCCTCCCGGCAGGATGACGGGATTGACCACCATGTCGGTGTCTTTGCTGGGCGCCTCGCTCCACATCATGAAATCCTGAGCTGATGGAATGAGGATGAAATCGCCTGCATTGACGATGACCTCGCCGTTTTGGTGATCCCGGTAACGCAGGCTCCCCTCGAGCACGGCGACATAATAGGGGTTGGGCGACTGCGTCCGCCTGACCCGCCATGGTCCCGAGCCGGTGACGCTTTTGGAAAACGGCGCCCCCGGTTGCAGCAATCCGACAATCTGGGCGAGGGGATCAGCCATTTCTGGACTCACTCGAAATTTTTTTGGATTTTTGAATATAGAACGTCCAATTGCCCGTGACCATCTCCTGTTCGGTCAAACCAGAACAGGATTGTGCCATGACCGAAAACCCACGCATCGCACTCGTGACCGGCGCCAATCAGGGCATCGGGCTGCAGATCGCGACCGACCTCGCCGCCGGCGGGCTCACGGTGCTCCTCGCCTCCCGCAATCTCGACCGCGGCAAGGCAGCCGCCCAAACCATCGAAGGGGATGTTCATCCCATCCAGCTCGATGTCACGGATCAGGCTTCGATCCGCGCCGCCGTCGCGCAGGTCGAGCAACAGTTTGGTCGCTTGCATATTCTCATCAACAATGCCGCCATTTCCCGCGCCAATGGTCAGGAAAGCGAGACCCTGCGTGACTACATCCAGCGCTCGCGCGCGACGCTGATTTCGCTCGATGAAGTTCGCACCATATGGGAAACCAATGTCTTCGGCGTCCTCGCGGTCACCCAGGCTTTCGTTCCCCTGCTGCGCAAATCGGAGGCCGCACGCATCGTCAACGTTTCCAGCAGCCTCGGCTCGCTCACCATCAATTCCACACCCCATCCCTATCGGGCGACATTCAACCCCGGTTACGGCGCTTCCAAAACCGCGCTCAACGCCATCACGCTGGCCTTCGCCATCGATCTCGAAGCCGAAGGCATAAAGGTCAATGCGGTGACTCCGGGCTTTACCCGCACTGCGCTGAACAATTACGAAGGCACCGAGTCCGTGCAGCAGGGGGCTGCCGAAGCCGTTCGTGTCGCCCTCAGCAGCGAACAGCCAACGGGCACCTTCACGGCTTCGGTCAACGAACCCTGCCCCTGGTAGTTGAGCCAGGGCCCGCCGGCACAATGCCGGTGGGCCACGCCCTGGTGCCTGCGTTCAGATAAAGTGGACGCACAGCGTTATGCAACCACCCGGCGGATCGAGGGCCGCGAGGCGAGCGACCCAACTGGTTGGAACGGACGTTAGGTGCTTGCCGCGAAGCCCAGCAGAAAAAGCACCGTGGACGCCGCGCCCAGCGCGCTCCTCACGTTGTGTAGTCTTCCCCACTGGATGAGCATCGCACGACTTTCCGCACCAGCTTCACGCCCCTGCATTGCCATCAGGCGCTTGTTGACCGGCGCGATTGCTAACAACGTGAAGGGCCAGTTCGCCAACATCACGGCGCCCCCAGCAAGCCACCGCCAATCCCAAGAGACATACCAAGCCACGAGGCCTGCCAGCCCAGCAACGATCGCGAGGCCAGATTGTATAGGGAGTGCCCGCTTGTAGCTTGGCTGCCACTGAGCGAGCAATGCAGCATTGTCGAGATGCATGCGGGCAGGATGCTCAACCAGAGTGATGTAAAGCGCCGCTCCGGTAAAAAGGGTGGCAGCAACGAGCGCGACAAGCTGAAGCGACATCACGGCGAAATTTTCACAGATCTAGCTGAAAAGGATTGGAGGTAAGCCTACGCGCGCGCCGTCGACTTATGTCGGCTTGGTGCACGATGTCCGCAATGGGGTCGAGACCAGACGCATGAGTCTGTTCCGCGAGCCGGGCCATCGCCTTACTCCACGCTGAGCTTGTAGCCGATGCCGCGGACGGTCTGCAGCCAAACCGGGTTAGCCGGGTCGCGCTCGATCTTGCGGCGCAGGCGGTTGATCTGCACGTCAATCGTGCGCTCGCCCACCTCCGACTCTTCGCCCACCAGCTCGTGGCGCGGGATGGTCTCGCCGGCGCGCTGGGCAAAGACAGCCATGATGTCGCGTTCGCGCTCCGTCAGCTTCAGCACCTCGCCCGCGCGCTTCAGCTCACGCTTGGTGATCTGGAAGGTGTAGGGGCCGAACACCACCTGCTCCACCTTCGGAGCGGCCGGCTGGCCGCTGCGCCGCAGGATGTTGTTGACCCTCAGCACCAGTTCGCGCGGATCGAAGGGCTTTGCCAGATAGTCGTCGGCACCCGCCTCCAGCCCCGTCACACGGCTCTCAGTTTCCGAAAGCGCGGTCAGCATCAGGATCGGCACGTTGCGTTCGCCGCGCAGGCTGCGCGTGAGCGCCACGCCGTCCTCGCCGGGCATCATCACGTCGAGGACAATGAGGTCGAAGTCGAGTCCTGAAAGCTTGCGCCGTGCCTCGGCGGCGTTGCCGGCGATGCTCACGCGAAAGCCCTGCTCGCGCAGATAGCGGTGCAGGAGGGTGCGAATGCGCGTATCGTCGTCCACTATAAGCAGATGCGGCGCGTCGTCCGCCGGCGCGGCCGCAGCTTCAGCCTCCTCGCTGATCATCACGTCCCTCCTTCACGCGCCGGGCCACCTTCGGCCGGCCGCCTGTCGAGTTGCTCGCGGAGCTCGGGATCGACCATCGCCCGCAGGAACCGCTCCAGGACGGCGCGGTCCTCGACCCCCGCCTCATTCAGTGCCGAATGGATACGGCGCGACTGTGGCAGGGCCAAAGCCAGCGCCAGCGCATGCCCTTTCTTGGTCACGTAGAGCTCGCGTTGGCGCCGGTCGCGCGGCCCCTGCACCTGCACGATATACCCCATGTCGATGAGCTGCTTCAAAACCCGCGCAAGGCTCTGCTTGGTTATGCGCAAAACATCCAGGAGCTCGGCCACCGTCAGCCCGGGCCGGCGGTTGACGAAATGCAGCACCCGGTGATGCGCCCGGCCGAAACCGTAGCGCGAAAGGATTGCGTCGGGGTCGGAGGTGAAGTCCCGATAGGCGAAGAAGAGAAGCTCGATGAGCGCGAAGTCGATCTCGTCTTCGGCGGCCTGGACCTGCTCTTTCTCGGTCGGCTTCATCGGGCTCTTCATGTACTCGTTCCCCTTGGCGCAAAAATTACGTCAGCTATGTTGACATATTTTTGACGCGCTGATAATTTTCGCCAAGCTTTTCGCCTTATAGCGAACAAAATGGGCGTGTTGAGGTGGATTTTTCGGAGTTTCCGTAAACCCTCCCGCAACACGCGGTGTTCCGGTACGGTCGCGTTTTCCGCCCGCGTGCAGAGGGCGTTTTCAGGGCAATGGGCCCGGAGGAGAGATTGACATGGCGTCGGTTCCTTTCGACCAGCTTGATGGCTTTATCTGGTTCAACGGCGAATTCGTCAAATGGGCCGACGCCAAGATCCACGTACTCACTCACGGGCTCCACTATGCCAGCGCCGTCTTCGAGGGCGAGCGCGCCTATGGCGGGCAAATCTTCAAGCTGACCGAGCACACCGAGCGGCTCCACGAATCGGCCCGCTTGCTGGGATTCCGCATTCCCTATTCCGTGGCGGAGATCGACGAGGCCTGCCGGCAGTTGCTGGCCAAGCAGGGGCTACAGGACGCCTATGTCCGTCCCATCGCCTGGCGCGGCAGCGAGATGATGGGCGTGTCGGCCCAGAACAACCGCATCAATCTCGCCATCGCGATCTGGGAGTGGCCGAGCTATTTCAACCCGGAGCAGCGGATGAAGGGCATCCGCCTCGACATGGCCGAGTACCGCCGCCCGGATCCGCGCACCGCGCCCTCCAAGTCCAAGGCCGCCGGCCTCTATATGATCTGCACGCTCTCCAAACATGCGGCGGAGGCCAAGGGCTACCACGACGCCATGATGCTCGACTGGCGCGGCCAGGTCGCGGAGGCGACCGGCGCCAACATCTTCTTCGTCAAGGAGGGCAGGGTGCACACGCCCGCTCCGGACTGTTTCCTCGATGGAATCACTCGGCGCACGGTGATCGATCTGGCGCGCCGGCGCGGCATCGAAGTCGTCGAAAGGGCGATCATGCCGGAGGAACTAACAGGTTTCGAGCAGTGCTTCCTCACGGGCAGTGCCGCCGAGGTCACGCCGGTGGCCGAGATCGGGCCCTACACGTTCCAAGTTGGTGAAATTACTCGCCTTTTGATGAACGACTACAGCGAGGAAGTGCGCCCGCGCCAGCGTCTGGCGGCCGAATAGGGCAGCCTTCCGGAGCCGCGCCGCCCGAAGCCGGATTCCCCCTCGTTTGACTTTGGCCGAATTCGGCGTTTCATGGTGGCGCCGGCCACTTAGGTCGGCGTCTCGAGGAGAGGGAAGATGGAAGCTTTAGTTCCCATCATTGTGCAGGCCATCGCGGGCATTGTCGCCGGCGAGGCCGTGGGTGCGGCGTTCAAGAAGGCGGCCATGGGCCACCTGCCGGTGATCATCAGCGGCATTGTCGGCGGGGTCGGGGGTGGCGCGCTGCTTTCGAGCATGGGAGGCGACACTGGGGCGTTGAGCGGCATCCTTGGCCATGTGGTCGGTGGTGGCGTCGGCGGCGCCGTGCTCACCGGCATTGTCGGCGCGGTGATGAACTCCACGAAGAAAGCCTGAGCGCTTTCGCTGCGAAATCCGGGCGGGCGGCGCATGCCGCCCGTTCTGTTTTTTGAGGGCAGTTGGGTAACGCGGTAAGGCATTCGCGGCTGATCCCTCACTCGACATCCCGACGGTTCCTATTGCCCTACGGCATTACTGCCCTATTCCCTTACTCCCCTAAACAGCAGAGGTCTGACGATCATGACCACGCTTCGGGCCGGCATTGTCCCTGTCACCCCCTTCCAGCAGAATTGCACGATCCTCTTTGACGAGGAGGAGAAGCGGGGCGTGGTCGTCGACCCAGGCGGCGAGGTGGAACGCATCCAGGAGGCGATCGGGCGCGCGGGGATTACAATAGAGGCGATCTGGCTCACCCACGGCCATATCGACCATGCCGGCGGAGCCATGGACCTGAAGGATGCGCTGGGAGTGCAGATCCTCGGGCCCCATGAAGCGGATCGCGAGATGCTCCTCAATCTGGAGACCCAGGCGCGCATGTTCGGGCTTGGCGACCCGGTGCGCAATGTCACGTCGGACCGCTTCCTCAATGAAGGAGACACGGTCTCTTTCGCCGGCCATTCATTCTCGGTGCTTCATTGTCCCGGCCATGCGCCGGGCCATGTGGTCTTCTACAACGCGGCGGCGAAATTCGCTCACGTGGGTGACGTGCTCTTCAGCGGCTCGATCGGCCGCACGGATCTGCCGGGCGGCGATCATGCCACGCTGATCCGTTCCATAAAGGAGAAGCTGTTGCCGCTCGGCGATGATGTCGGCTTTCTCTGCGGCCACGGGCCCGGCGGCCGGTTCGGCGAGGAGCGGCGGACCAATCCGTTCCTGGTGTAGGGCACTAGGCGATAGGGCAGTAAGGCTGTAGGAGAAGGGAGTAGGAGAGTAAGAGATCGAGGCTGAGGCCGAAGAATCTGGTAGGCGCTCCCGCCAAGCTCTGCGCTCTATTCCTTTACTCCCTTTATTCCCCTACTCCCTTACATCTCACCCAATATTGCAGAAATGCCGCCGGCCGTCATAGCCGAGGAACGTGCCCGACTGCGGATCGAAGCTGCGGTAGCGGGCGCTGCAGGCGCGGTACCATTCGCGCGACCAGGGCTCCACCCCGTACTGATAGGTCACCGGGCCGCGATAGACGGGCGCGGGCGCGTAGTGGTAGCGCGGCGCAGGCCGATAGTAGGTCGGCGGGTCGATATAGACCCGGTCGTGGTAGCGCGGCTGCGACAGCGCGCTGCCGACAATGGCGCCGATCGCAAGTCCGGCAAGACCGGCGGCCAACTCGTCGCCGCGGTCGTGGTGGCGGTGATGATAGCGCCGCCAGCGGTGATCGTCGGCCTGGGCGGCGGGAAGGGCGGAAAGCGTCGTCGCCGCGACGGCGACACCAAGAATGGCACTCTTGAGGATCCGGTTCATCGAGGTCTCTCCTGTCTCGCGCGATCGCCTGATCGGCGCGCTGATGCCGAATGCTATGATCCCGTAGCTGAACGGTATCTGAATGGTTAAACGCGGCAAGATCGCGGCCGGTTGCCTCGGCCGCATCAAATGTGCCGCAGACCAGCCCAAAGCTCGTCTGGCAGGCAGCACGCACAAGACAAAACGCCGGCCAGAGGCCGGCGTTCCGCAATTCGAAGGGCGCTTGCGCTATCAGCCCACCGAGAGATTGACCGCCTTGGGGCCCTTGCCGCGCTTGTCCGGCTCGGTGTCGAAGGTCACCTTCTGGCCATCCTCGAGGCCCGGCAGGCCGGAAGCCTGCACGGCGGAGATGTGCACGAACACGTCCTTCTGGCCGTCATCCGGCGTGATGAAGCCGAAGCCTTTGGCGTGGTTGAAGAACTTAACGGTACCGCTCTGGGGCATGGGAAGGGGTCCTTTCTCCCGTAGTCATGGTCTGCGGGCCATGGCCTCAGCCATTGGGCCCAGGTGTCCTCGGTCGTTTACTGGGGGAGAAGAAACAGTCAGCGAACGCGTGCTCCTGCCGGATTCTTTGCACGCGCCTTCCCGGAGCCTTTCTCGGTGCCGGGGCATGCTATTCCAGTCTCCGGGCCGGCAAATGCCCGAACGGCGAAAAGTGTCCCTCATTTTCGCAAATCCGGCAAGCGAAAGTTTTGTGTCAAATGAGCGGCCGGAGGAGGGCGACGTATGCAAGGGGAGAGTTGCGGCCGTGGCCGAATCCGCTGCAAAAGAAAAGGCGTGCAAAAGAAAAGGCGCGACGGTTGCCCGCCGCGCCTCTTCAAAACCAATGCCGCCTGCGCGGCAAGCAGCTTATGCCGCCGAAAGGTTGACCGCCTTCGGGCCTTTGCCCATGCGGTCCGGCTCGACGTCGAAGGAAACCTTCTGGCCGTCAACGAGCGAACGCATGCCGGAGCTCTCGACCGCGGAGATATGGACGAATACGTCCTTCTGGCCGTTGTCGGGCGTGATGAAGCCGAAGCCTTTGGAGGCGTTGAAGAATTTTACGGTGCCGGTCTGGGCCATTTGGGAAACTCCTTTTCCCTTGCAAAAAAAGGCGTCTGTGCGACGTGCACAGGTTCGCCGTCGCCACGAGTCATGATTTCGGGAAAAGGTCGTCCAAGAAGCGTCCAGTTCTCCGGGTCTGCAATCCCGGGCGTCCTCCCTTGTGCCATGAAAACATGTTGGAAGCAAGGCGGGTCTGTCCGCAGGAATCAAGAAACTTGGTCTCAACAGGGACCTGCCGCTTGCCTCCGCGCGCCCGCCGAACGACGCGGACGGCTCTACTGGGTGCGCCGGAACCAGAACGCCTCGGTCAGGCGCTCCATCCCGACGCGTTCGTAGAAGCCGACCGCCTCCGGCACGGAGACGAGGAAAACCGCGACCTTCGGGCCCAGTACCCGCCGCGCCTCGTCGAGCAGCCCCTTGCCTATGCCGAGGCCCTGGGCGGAGGAGGAGACGGCGAGCTCCGAGATGTAGCAGCACCAGGAGGAGTCCGTGACGCCGCGGGCGACGCCCACCAGCCGGCCGCCGGGCTCGCCGAGCCGCGCCGTGACGATCAGGCCGGCCTCAGCAAGCATGGTCTGCAGCCGGGGCTCGTCATCCACCGGGCGCATCGTGCCGAGACCGGACTCGACCAGAACGCGGCGGAATTCCGCCGCGTCCAGCGTCTGTTCCCGTGCATAGATCACTTGAGGCCGCTCACTCATGGGGCAACAATGCCTCATCCCCCGGCGAAACCGAAGCGGTTTCTGAGATCTGCCGGCTCGCGCAAATGGCCCGCGCCGTGGCCTGAGCCTCACCGCAGCAGGGATCTGCCCGTCGGGGAGAGGCGGTTTATGGTGAGCGGGGCGTTGGCATGTCCGCCGAAGCCGTCGCCCATCGCGTCGCGCCAGGCCGGCGACTGCCGGAGCGTTCGGGCGAATGCCTGCTGCGCCGCTTCATCCGCAAAGCGCGCAATCCAGACGAAAACCCGTTCCTTCTCCCGCACCGGCAGGCGCGGGAAGGTGTTCGGGCTTTCCTCCGTCACCAGGCTGGCACCCGCCGGAGCTCCGGCGGCGGCCAGGGCGGGAAGCAGGCTGCGCGAGAAATAGGCGGGGAAGGCGTCCGCACGCCCGTGGTCCAGCGGAAAGACGAAGACAGTGAAGACGGCAGCGCTTTCCTCGGGCGCCTCCGCTGGCGGCCGCTTCTCTCCTTCCAGCGCAAATCCCGCGCCGTCTCCCGCGGGCCTGAGAAGCAGCACGTCGTCGAAGCGGTCCATGGTCGCGTTGGCAGCGTCCCTGTGCTTGGCCCAAACCGGGCCGCCATAGAACGCACCCAGCGCCTCTTTTCGGCTTTCCATATCGGCAAACCCCCGCAGCCACACGAAGTCGTCCGGCCGATCGAGATCGCGGAACTCGCCGAGCACAGTCATCCCGCAATCCTCCTGGCTTTCCACCAGATGCCGGTCGAACACGGCGATCAGGTCCTCCCGCCGACCTGGATGCAGCAGGTAGCGCCGCAACTCGAGAATGTTCTGCAGCGGTGCTGCCATCATCGCGGAAGTCCTTCTCCGGTTTCGTCCCGTGATAGCAGCGACCTCGTGCCAGCATAGTGTCAGCAGGGAAGCCGTGCGCCGCCAGGCGGGGTCGGCTATCGAGCGGCTCCGAACGCGCTATGCCTTTGTAAATGCCGGCGCAGCAAGCCGCTCGACATAGGCCTTCAAATCCTTGGGCCATTCCGCGATGCAATGCAGAAAGCGTTCCTTGTCGGCTGCATAGAGCGCCCGGGCAGCTTCCTCGTAGCCTGGGTGGTCGCCCAGCATCGCCATCATAAAGCGGTCGGCCGCCTCCTGCGCGTTCCTGATCCTGTCTGTCGGATCATCCGCCTTGCGTGCCGCATCGACCAGCCGGCGCAGCGTCGCCGAAGCGCCGCCCGGCTGCCGGTTCAGCCATTCCCAATGCCGCGGCAGAAGCGTCACCTCGCGAGCCACCACGCCGAGTTTTGGCCGGCCAAGTGGACGAGGCGAGACGGTGATCACCAGCCGCCTCGCGATCTGCTCGGGCGTGCCCGAAAGGTCGAAGTCGATCTGGCGCCCGGTCGAGTCGTCGAAGACCAGCACATTGTCCCGGCCATCGCGCTTCAGGTGCAGCGCCACCTCCAGCCGCGAGCCCGAGGCGACCCGCCGGTGTCCCTCGAAGGCGGTACATGTTTGGGCATCAGTCATTGTCGTCTCCTGTTTCGGCCGTCTTATCATCCGGGTAAAAAGTCAGTCAATAAGCCCGGATAAAAACTAGCTGCTGCGATCCGCTGCCGCCTGTGCTAGGAGCGGCCGTCCACCATTGGAGACGGGTGTGAAAGAGCTTCTTCTCCTGCGCCATGCCAAGTCCAGCTGGGATGATCCGTCGCTCGATGATTTCGACCGCCCGCTGGCGCCGCGCGGAAAAAAGGCGGCCCAACGGATGGGGCGGGAGATGGCTGCGGCCGGCTGGATTCCGGAGAGGGTCCTTGCCTCCCCGGCCATGCGCACGCGCCTCACCTGGCTGCGCGTGATGGCTGAACTGGGCGAAAGCGCGCCGATCGCCGACTACGACTATTCCCTCTACATGGCCTCTGCCGAGACGATCCTGACTGTGATCCGCACCGTTCCGGAGGAGGTGAGCCGCCTCCTCGTCCTCGGCCACAATCCGGGACTGCAGGAGGCGGCGCTCGGCCTTGCCGGGCCGGGGTCGAAGAAGGAGCCCTTGGGCCGCCTGCGCGCGAAATTTCCCACGGCGGCGGTGGCCCGTTTTACGGTGGATGGGCTGTGGTCGGAACTGGGCTTCGGCGCCGCCCGGCTCACCCATTTCGTGCGGCCGAGCGATCTCGGCCAAGGCTAGCCTGTCGGTTCCTGACAGCCTCGTGTCAGCAGCGGGTCGGCGCGCCGCCGCTGTTGCCACTCCGCCCTTTCCATTTGCCGCCCAAACCTCCATATTCGGCATCATGGCCAATTCGACGAGAAAACACCCGCGCGGCTTCGAAGAGCCGCCGCAGCCGCCGCTGTCCGGCACTCCCCTGTCCGGCTCGATCTCCGACTGGGCGGTGGAGATCACACGCGAGGCGGAGAAGCCGGCAAAGCCTAAGAAGCGCATTCCCGAGCGCTCCTCCGCCCCGAGCAGAACCGGGCGCGGAACCTCCATGGGCGGCGCCGCATCGGCAAAGGAGCGCGCTGCCGCCGGCCTGATGCCGGTTGCCGGCCTCGACGTCACGCTTGAGGAGGCCGAGGGTCTGGCTCCCGGCGGCGTGACGGCCACGGTTGCCGCGCTCTCCCGCCTCATCGAGGGCGGCGATCCCAATCTGCGCAATTCCTGGGTGCCGCACCGTCCGCCGCGGCCGGAGAAATCCGAGGGCGGCATTCCCTTCCGCATGGTCTCCGATTTCCAGCCAGCGGGCGACCAGCCGACCGCCATCCGCGACCTCGTCGAGGGCGCGCGACAGAACGAGCGCACCCAGGTCCTGCTCGGTGTCACCGGCTCCGGCAAGACATTCACCATGGCCAAGGTGATCGAGGAGACGCAGCGCCCGGCCATCGTGCTCGCCCCCAACAAGACGCTGGCGGCCCAGCTCTACGGCGAGTTCAAGAGCTTCTTCCCGGACAATGCGGTCGAGTATTTCGTCTCCTACTACGACTACTACCAGCCGGAGGCTTACGTCCCGCGCTCGGACACCTATATCGAGAAGGAATCCTCCATCAACGAGCAGATCGACCGCATGCGCCATTCGGCGACGCGCGCCCTGCTCGAACGCGACGACGTCATCATCGTCGCCTCCGTCTCCTGCATCTACGGTATCGGCTCGGTCGAGACCTATACCGCCATGACCTTCCAGATGGCGGTGGGCGACAAGCTCGACCAGCGCCAGCTCCTGGCCGACCTGGTGGAGCAGCAATACAAGCGCCGGGACGCAGACTTCACACGCGGCTCGTTCCGAGTGCGCGGTGATACGATCGAGATATTTCCGGCGCACCTTGAGGACCGCGCCTGGCGGATCTCGCTGTTCGGCGACGAGATCGAATCGATCACCGAATTCGACCCGCTCACCGGCAAGAAGACCGACGATCTGAAATCGGTGAAGATCTACGCCAACTCGCACTATGTCACCCCGCGTCCCACGCTTAACCAGGCGATCAAGGGCATAAAGGAGGAGCTGAAGCTCCGCCTGGTCGAACTCGAGCGCGCCGGCCGCCTGCTCGAGGCGCAGCGGCTGGAGCAGCGCACCCGCTTCGACCTCGAAATGCTGGAGGCCACCGGCTCCTGCGCCGGCATCGAGAACTATTCGCGTTACCTCACCGGCCGCGCCCCCGGCGAGCCGCCGCCGACCCTGTTCGAATACATCCCCGACAACGCGCTGGTCTTTGTCGACGAAAGCCACGTCACCATCCCGCAGATCGGCGCGATGTATCGCGGCGACTTCCGCCGCAAGGCAACGCTCGCCGAATACGGTTTCCGCCTGCCGTCCTGCATGGACAACCGGCCGCTGCGCTTCGAGGAGTGGGACGCGATGCGCCCCGCCACCATAGCCGTCTCCGCCACCCCGAGCCGCTGGGAGATGGAGCAGGCGGGCGGCGTCTTTGCCGAGCAGGTCATCCGCCCGACCGGCCTCATCGATCCGCCGGTGGAGGTGCGCCCTGCGAAGACCCAGGTCGACGACGTGCTCGGCGAAATCCGCGAGGCCACGAAGGCCGGCTACCGCACGCTCGTCACGGTGCTCACCAAGCGCATGGCCGAGGATTTGACCGAATACCTGCACGAGCAGGGCATTCGCGTGCGCTACATGCACTCCGACATCGACACGCTGGAGCGCATCGAGATCATCCGCGACCTCAGGCTCGGCGCCTTCGACGTGCTGATAGGCATCAACCTCCTGCGCGAGGGGCTGGACATTCCCGAATGTGGCCTCGTCGCCATCCTCGACGCGGACAAGGAAGGTTTCCTCCGCTCCGAGACTTCCCTCATCCAGACGATTGGCCGCGCGGCGCGCAATGTCGACGGCCGCGTCATCCTCTATGCCGACCAGATCACCGGCTCCATGGAGCGGGCGATGGCGGAGACAAACCGCCGCCGCGAGAAGCAGCGCGCCTATAACGAGGCCAACGGCATCACGCCGGAATCGATCAAGAAGAATATCGGCGACATCCTCAACTCCGTCTATGAGCGCGACCACGTGCGCGCGGATATCGGCGGCGCCAAGGGCGACGATCTCAACAACCTCGTCGGCAACAACCTCCAGGCCCATCTGGAATATCTGGAAAAGGCAATGCGCGACGCGGCCGCCGATCTCGATTTCGAGGAGGCCGCGCGTCTGCGCGACGAGATCAAGCGCCTGCGCGAGACGGAACTTGCGATCCTCGACGACCCGCTCTCGCGCGACGCCGGCGTGGAGAACACACAGTCGGCCCGGCGCCAGGCCGCGAAGGGCAGGGGTTCTAGCGGCCGACCGCCTGCAGGCGGCCGCGCGACGGGTGGCGCGGAAGAATCCCTCTTCCGCAAGCCGCATCTCGATGAGATGGGCACCTCCGGCGCCCACGCGGTTCCGGCCGGCGGCGAAAGATCGCTGTTCCGCAAGAACTCGCTCGACGAAATGACCGTCCGCCGCACGGAAAAGCCGCTTGGAAAGGCGCCGTCCCTGGCCGGGGACAGCGACGCCGAGCCAATCAGGCGGGGGAAGGTGGGCACCGGCTCCTACGAGGATCCGGCCGAAGAGCGCCGTCGCAAGCGCCGTCCGTCCAAGACCGGCAGACCCGGACGGTAGCGCCGTTCGGCCCTCGGTTGCCGGCCGGGCGGAGATGGCGGCCAGGCACGGCTGCATTACCCGTTTGCGGGCTTAAACCCGCGCATCCTCCACATTGATGCGCCGGTAGACTGCCTCGGTGAAGGAATAGAGCGCGAAGGCGATCAGCCCGAGTCCCACTGCAGTCAGGAGCAGCCATCCGAGCGGCAGGCCCTGGATGAATTCCAGCGCCGCCTTTGAGCTTGCCTGCTCGCCGCCTCGCACCGAACGCGTGGCCAGCAGGAAGGCCAGTACCAGGAATACCGCGCCGCGCGCGATCAGGCCCGTCTTGGCCACCGGGTGGATGACCCGCATCGCCTGCGGCCCGGCCTGAAGATAGCGCGCATATCGCTCGCGGAGGGCCTTTGCGACATGGGCGATGCCGGCGCCGGCGAGCGCCAGCGCCAATGCCGCCGCCACCCAGCGGGCGCCGACGAATCCCGCCAGCATTTCCGCCCAGCCGCCGCCACCGCCTCCGCCGCCGCCCGCCCCGCGCGAAAGCGACCAGGCATAGGAGGCCAGCGTCGCGTAGACCGCGGCGCTCACAAGAAGCCCGCCGCGGATGGCCACCCCCTTGGCATCCCTGCCATGCCCGTCCGTGTCGAAGCCCGCCTGGATCAGCCGCCATAGCGCGTAGAACACCAATCCGGCGATCAGCGCATAGGCGAGCGCGCTGCCGGCCCCGCTCGACAAAAGCACCGTGAGGGCGTCGCGCGAGCTCATCGCCTCGCCGCCTCCGACCGCCGCAAGCGCCGCGAAAAACCCGATCACGACATAGATGATGCCGCGCGCCGCATAGCCGGCACGGGCCAGCGGCCGGAACCATTTCTTCTCGGATTCGAGCATGTGCGGACCTTTGCTGAACGAGCGTCGCGGGGGAATGCGCGAGGGCAGGGGTGCGTTCCGGCCGATCTGGCGGCAGTTCCGTTGTGCCCCGCAATCGAGGCTTTGGCCGAGACGCTGAAGCGCGGTGAGACCTTCTAGCCGCGGTGGCCGCATGGCCCCGGGGAGTCTCCCCGCCCTCGGCAACCCCGCAAAGAAAAGGGCGGCTATCGCCGCCCTCTCAACCCGATCTGCCGCCGGGACTAGTCGCGGCGCTCCTGGCGAAGGTGCCTGCGTGCGTCGCGCAGCTCGCGGCGTTCTTCCCGCAGGTCGCGGCGCGCGTCGCGAACGTCGCCGCCGGTCCGCCGTTCTTCGATCACGTCCCGGCGCGCCCGGTCACGCTCCCGGCGTTCCTCGCGCACATCCTGCCTGGCGTCGCGGCGCTCCCAGCGGTCCCGATCGCGGTAGAAGGAGCGGCCCCTGTAATGGTTATCCCAGTAGCTGCCGAACGAGAAGGTGACGACGGGAGCGCGGATCGCCGAGATGGCCCTCGTGCCCGTATAGCGCTGGCCCCCATCGACAAAGGCGATATAGTTGGACGACATCCAGCCACGCTGGCCGCCATAGCTCACATCGCACCAGGACCTGGTGCTCAGGCACCCATGGACACGTACCCCGTGCCCGGCCGCCACCACATTGACCGGCGGAAACTCGGTCGACGGGCCGGCGCGAAGATTGACATTGGTGGTCGCTACAGCCGTCGACGCGGCCATGGCCGCGCCGGGGACGCAGATGCCTGCGAGAAGAGCGAGTGCACCAAGAGTTTTGTACGACATACGAACCTCGTCTGTTGTGGAGCCGGCGGGTGCTGGCCCGATAGAGCTTGTTGTAGAGCGCGGAACATGAGCCAGGCATGAACGGCGCCGTTAACTCATGCTCATGAACAGCCACGGCCCTGTGGGGTTCCCTTCTTCATCCCAGGCGAATGCTCCACGTGCGCGGCATGGCGCCCTTGACACCCGCCGTGGAGCCGCGAATAAAGACGCTATGCACGAATACGATACGCATATCGTTGCCCGGGTCGCCTGCATCCCAACAGGCGGGATGCAGGGGCCTCGATCACGCTAGCAACGGACGTATCGGAGACCCGCAGCCTCGCCGCATCAGGGCGGGGCTTTTTTATGTTGCATGTGCCCCGTCCGTCGGCATCCGATGGAGAGACAAATGGCACAGAACATCTACGACAATCCCGAATTCTTCGCTGGCTACAGCCAGCTTCCGCGCTCGATTCACGGCCTTGACGGCGCGCCGGAATGGCCGGCGGTCCGCGCCATGCTGCCCCGGCTTGCCCGCAAGCGCATTGTGGATCTCGGCTGCGGCTTCGGCTGGTTCGCCCGCTGGGCGCGAAGACAAGGCGCCGCCTCCGTGCTCGGGCTCGATATTTCCGAAAACATGATCGCCCGCGCGAAGGCGGAGACGAGCGATGCCGCCATCGAATACAGGATCTCGGATCTCGAACTGCTCGAGCTTCCCCCTGCATCATTCGATCTGGCCTATAGCGCGCTGGCCTTCCACTATATCGCCGATTTCCGGCGGCTGGCGGGGATGGTGCATCGCTCCTTGCGCCCTGGCGCCCACCTGGTCTTCACGATCGAGCACCCGATCTACATGGCCGCTGCCCATCCGCGCTGGTGGACCGACGAGGACGGCCGCAAGACCTGGCCGGTCAACCGCTATTCCGTCGAGGGAGAGCGCAGGACGGACTGGCTCGCCAACGGCGTGGTCAAATATCACCGGACGATCGGAAAGACGCTGAACACGCTGATCGGCGCCGGATTCGCGATCCGCCATGTGGAGGAATTCGCCCCCACAGAGGCGCAGATCGCCGACAATCCCGGCCTGGAGGAGGAAGTGGAAAGGCCCATGATGCTGCTGGTCTCAGCGCAGGCCTGATTGCGCAAGGGGAGGGGCGCCTAGATCAGACTCTGACCGCCGTCGATGCGAAGCGTCTCGCCCGTCGTGAACTCGCTCTCCATGAGGTAGATATAAGCGGGGGCCACGTCGGCGACCGTGGCAATCCTCCCCGCCGGCAAGCGGGCGGCCATGTCCGCGAAGAAGCCGGCCTTGGCTTCTCCGACGATATCCCACATCGGCGTGTCCACCCATCCGGGCGACACGATGTTCACGCGGGTCGGTGCCAGTTCCAGCGCCAGAGCGCGGGCGAAATAGCTGAACGAGCCGGCAATGGCGGCCACGACCGCGCCGCCCGGGACCGGCGGCCGATCCTTGTTGATCCCTGAGGTGAAGGTCATGGATCCTCCCGCCGTCAGGGCGCGCATCGCATGTTTGGCAAGCATGACGGCGCCGATCAGCTTGTTGTCGACGAAGGACCGCACGACCTCCATCTCGGCCCGGTCGATGGGCTCGTCCGGCGGCAGCAGTCCGGCGGTCGACACGAGGTGATCGAGCGCGCCGACCTCCTCGAACATCCGGGCAATGTCCCTTTCCTTTGTCATGTCGGCGGCAAGGCTTCTGGCACGGCCATCGGTGGCGAGCGCCCGTTCCGCGGCCGCCAGCTTCTCCGGCGACCGGCCGACGATCACCACTTCCGCCCCTCCTTCGAGAGCGGCTCGCGCGACGCCGAGACCGACGCCGGAGCTGCCTCCAACGACGACGACTTTCCTGCCCATAAGCGTGGCCATAAGGTTCTCCTGTGCTTTGGCTGGGTTTGAGAGCGCTAGCCGCAGACATCGCCGCGATAGGCGCGCTCGAGATCCGCGATGATGATTTTCTTCATCTTGTACATTGCCTGCAGCACCCGGCCGGCCTTTTCCCGGTCCGGATCGGCTTCCATTTGCAGCAGGATGGCCGGAATCACCTGCCAGTAGACGCCGAACTTGTCCGTCAGCCATCCGCAGGGCTGCTCCTTGCCGCCCCCGGCGGTCAGCGCGTTCCAGTAGTAGTCTGTCTCGGCCTGGTCGACGGTCTCCACCAGGAAGGAGAACGCCTCGTTGTAGGGCGTGTGCGAATGGGCGTTGAGGGCGACGATCGGCAGGCCGGCCAGTTCGAACCGGACGACCGACAACTCGGGGTCGGGCAGGTCCGTTCGTCCGAGAATCCGGGAGTCCTTGAAGACGGACATGTAGAATTCCATGGCCTCCTCGGCCTGCGATTCGAACCAGAGATGCGGATAGATTTTCATATTGTTTGTCCTTTTCGGGAAAACCGGGGCGCCCGGCTAGCGCTGCCTGCGGAGGATTGACCCGTCCCAATCGCGCTCGAAGCCGATGTCCTGCAGGCGATGATCCGAAAAGCGTGCAATGTGCTGCATCGACCGGCGATGCCGGAATCCGGCGAACACGCAGGCGGCTCGTCGCAAGACCGCGGCGCGTAGTGGTGCGATTGTGGGGATTGGCAGGCCTGCAGATGCTGGTCCCGGCCGATCCAAGCCATCGTGATAGGCATGAATGTTGCTCACAGTGATCTCCATTCGGGATGCGCCGTATCGACGAGAGCGGCTTCATTGCCCAAGGATTGCGCTGCCCGCCGCTGGACGACAACCGAATGTTTGTGCATCATATGTGACTGTCACTCACAGGTGAGCTATGCCGCGCCGCCTTCCTCCATTGACTCATCTCCCGGCCTTCGACGCAGCGGCTCGCCATCTGAGCTTCACTAAAGCGGCGGCCGAACTGAACCTGACGCACGGAGCGATCAGCCGCGCCATCCGAACCCTGGAGGAAAGACTGGGCACCCGGCTTTTCGAGCGAGGCACCCGCTTCGTGCGCCTCACGCCCGAAGGCGCCGCCTATGCGGCGGAAATCGGCGCGGCCCTCGACCGGATTGCGGCCAGTACGCTCATCGCCACGGCGCCCAGGTCGGCAGGCGTGCTCAATGTCAGCACGTCGGATGGTTTTGCCGGCCGGTGGCTCGTGCCGCGGCTCCATCGGTTCCATCGTGCGAATCCGCAGATCGATGTGCGTCTGTCCACGTCGGGCGTGCACGCGGATTTCATCAGGGACGGGATCGACATCGCGATCCGCTACGGCGCGGGCGGCTACGAGGGGGTGGTGTCGGAACTCCTGGCGGAGGAGGAAGTCTCTCCCGTCTGCAGTCCGGAACTGCTGAAAGGTAAGCATCCCCTCCGGTCGCCAGGAGACCTGAGATACCACCGGCTCATCCACGACAACTTCCGGATCGACTGGGCCATGTGGCTGCAGCATGCGGGCCTCGACGATATCGATCCCGGTAGCGGCCTGAAGTTCGACGCCGCCGCCTACGCCGTCGAGGCGGCCGTGCAGGGGGAAGGGGTGCTTTTGGGCAGGAGCGCGCTCGTCTCCGCCGATCTGGCGGCGGGGCGGCTGGTGCGTCCCTTCGAGCTGGCGCTGAAATCGAGGTGGAAATACTACGTCGTCTACCCAGATGGCGCCCTGCGGCAGAGGAAGGTGAGGGCATTCCGCGATTGGCTGTTCAGCGAAATGGCGGCCGGCTAGAACGAGGCCGGGACGTAAGCTGGCCCATGTGCAGGGCGCGGCGCTCCGGCGGGCTCGAAAAAATGTCAGCCTTTCTGTCGGAGTTCGGGAAGCTCTTTCGTCCTAGGCGCAAATCGGCAGAACGCATCAGACGAAGGAGAGAGACGATGTTCCGCACCGCCCTTGTTACCGCAGCCCTGCTCGTGGCCGGCCCCGTACTTGCCGAGTCCGAGCCTGTGGGCCAGCGCGTCGAGGTCAACGGCATGCAGATGTATTACGAGGTCTCCGGTGAGGGAGACCCGCTGATCGTGCTGCATGGCGCCTATATGAACATCCCGACCATGGGCGAAATCATCCCGAGGCTCGCCGAGAACCACAAGGTCTACGCGCTCGAACTCCAGGGGCACGGCCGCACCACCGATATCGACCGGCCCATCACCTATCCGAACCTGGCGGACGACGTCGCCGTCTTCATGGACAAGGTCGGCCTCGAGAAGGCGGACGTGTTCGGCTATTCCATGGGCGCGGCCGCCGGGCTGCAGCTCGCCATCCGCCATCCGGAAAAGGTGAACAAGCTGGTCGCTGCCTCCGTCGCCTATGACGTCGAGGGCTGGCAGCCGGATTTCAAGGCCTTCATCCCGCAGATGAATGTGGAGATGTTCCTCAACATGCCCTTCGCCGAGGACTACAAGAAGCTCGCGCCCGATCCGGACGGCTTTCCGGCCCTCGTCGAGAAGCTCATCCAGCTTGAGAAGGAGCCGATGGCCTGGGGCGAGGACGTGAAGGCGCTGAAGACGCCGGTCCTGATCATCGCCGGGGATGCCGACGTCGCGACGCTGGAGCACAATGTGGCGATGTTCCGCCTGCTCGGCGGCGGCGGAATGGGAGACATGGGCAAGCCGCTGCCCGCCTCGCGCCTTGCCGTCCTGCCGGCCACCTCGCATACGGCCGTGATCGGCCAGACCGATCTGCTCGTCGGGCTGATCGAGCCGTTCCTCAAGGGCGAGACGCCGAAGGGCATGTTCCAGTAGCCCCGCGCACAAATCCGGCCGGCGCAGCCTCCGTATCGGGAGCCGCCGGCCGGAGCGCGCATCCAGAGCGTCCGCGCTCTGCCTCAGACGCTACCAGTCGTCCCTGCCGCGGCGCCTCAGCAGCGCGACGGCCACCGCGGAGACGGCGGCCACGATGGCAACCTTGCGGACGAGGCCCAGCTTGTTGTGCCGCCACTCGGCGCGCGCCCCCATCTCGGCAGGTATGTTGGGGATGCGCCCGCGGGCGAGATCCTCGAAAATCCCCTCCACGACATTGATCCGGTCCGCGCCGAGCAGCATCAGCCAGTGCCGCCAGTCGGACTCGCTGTACCGGAAGGCGGCCCGGCGGATCATGCCACTCAGGCCCTTCGGCGGGGTGGAGGTGCCGACGACCGCCGGCAGGCGGCTATGCTCGATCGAGCGCAGCACCTCGACGCGCGGCTCCTGCAGCGGCGGGCGCTGCCAGGCCATGCCCGGGCCGTCCTCGCGCGAGCGGTCCCGAAAGGGATAGGTCGGATCGTTGCGCGGGTCGGCGTCGACGCCCCAGCCATTCACCGTGTTCGGGTCCACCGCCCGCGGCAGCCTCGTTGTGGATGTTGCCATATGCGGTCTCCCCGTCCTACTGGCCGCCATTCGGGTAGAGCACCGGCTTGATGCAGCCGTCGAGCTTGGCGGAGAAGATGTGATAGCCGTCCGATACGTCCTCAAGCGACATACGGTGGGTGATGAGCGCCTTGGGGTCGATGCGCCCGGCCTGCACATGCTCGATGAGGCGCGGCAGGAGGCGCTTCACGGAAGCCTGGTTGGCGCGGATCGTTATCCCCTTGTTCAAAACATTGCCGATGGGGATCATGTTGCCGGTCGGGCCGTAGACGCCGACGATGGAGACGATCCCGCCCTTCTTCACCGAGTTGATGGCCCAGTGGAGCGCGATCGCCGAGCCGGCCTCGAGCTTCATCGCCTTGCCGAAAAGTGTGTGCAGGGCGCTGCCGGCAGCGTCGCCGCCCACCGCGTCGATGCAGACATCGGCGCCGAGCGAATCCGTCTGCTTCTTTACGAAGACTGCCATGTCCTCGATCTCGCGGAAGTCATAGACCTCCGCCGGGCAGTAGCGCCGCGCGAAATCCAGCCGGTAGTGCAGGTGGTCGATGACGATGACGCGGCCGGCGCCGAAGAGCCAGGCGCAGCGCGCCGCCATGATGCCCACGGGACCGGCGCCGAACACCACCACCGTGTCGCCCTTCTGGATGCCGCCCATCTCTGCGGCCTGGTAGCCGGTCGGCACCACGTCGGTCAGCATCACCGCGTCGTCAAGGTCCATCCAGTCGGGGATGACGGTCGGGCCGACATCGGCATAGGGAACACGCGCATATTCCGCCTGCCCGCCATCATAGCCGCCAGCCGTGTGCGAATAGCCGAAGATGCCGCCGACGGCAGTCGCCTCGGCATTGGCCTCGTGGCAGTTGCCGAACAGTCCCTGCTTGCAGAAATGGCACTGGCCGCAGGCGATGTTGAAGGGCACCAGCACATGGTCGCCGGGCTTCAGCTTCTCCACCTCGGGCCCGACCTCCTCCACGATGCCGCAGAACTCATGGCCGAAGACCATGCCCACCCGCGTATCGGGCACCATTCCGCGATAAAGATGCAGGTCGGAACCGCAGATGCAGGAGCGCGTTACGCGCACCAGCGCGTCGCGCGGATGCTCGATCCGCGGCATTCTCTTCCGGCCCGCCCGCATCCGGTAGGGCCCTCTGTATTCGGCTGCCAGCATCGGCTCCCTCCGCTTTGTGCGAGCAGAACCGTGCAGCGGGGGACTTGTTCCACCGGCCAGCCGTAGGCTCGGGCGGCCGACATCATATCTCCAGGAGAAGCGGCCTGTGGTCGGACACTTCCGGCTCTTCGACCACGTCGAAGCCGAGCACGTCGACCGCGGCCCCGACGAGCATATAGTCGGCGAACCGTCCGGCTTTCTTGTAGTGGGAGGTGCGGGTACCCGTGAAATTGCCTGCCGTGACGAGCTCCTTGAGCCCGGCTACTCCCAGCACCTCGAAGGTTCTGCTGTCCGGCTCGACATTGAAGTCCCCGCAGGCGACAATCTGATCGCGCTCTTCGGCCGCGCCTTTGATCAGGCCGGCGAATCTGTGCGCCTGGGCCAGCCGCTCGGGCGTATCCATCTTGCCCTTCAGGTCGCGCAGGCCGTGCATATGGGCGATCAGCACCGTCCGGTTCTTCTCGAAATCAAAGATGCGCAGGATATGGGCGTTGCGCGGCCGGGGGTGATCCCCGTAGCCATCCGGCGAAAAGGTTTTGTGCACGAAAGCCTGGACTTGCCCGATGATCGGAAACCCAACGCGGACAAATGTCGCAAGCCCCCATTGCGAAGGCACGGGCTCCTCGCCGTCCCACAGGACGCCCTGCGCTGCCGGGCAGAAGGTCGCGACATGGTCGGGCAAGGCGGCCGCGACCTCGCGGAAGAAGTCGGCGCGCTGCGGCAGCACGTGGTCGCCGTCCCGATAGGTCAGCCATTCCCGGGAAGCGGCGGGCGTGTGGACCACTTCCTGAAGGCACAGGACGTCCGGGGAGGCAGCCTCGAGATAGGGGATCAGGCGGTCATGCAATCTGCCGCCCCAGCCGTTCAGACACATGATCCGCATCTCGGCGCCTCCCGCTTCCGGGCTCCCGCATATACCGACTGCTGGCGCCAAGACCAGCCCGCCCTAGTGCAGGTGCCTCAGCTTGTCGGGATTGCGCACCACATAGATCGCCGAGCCGGCCGAACGAGCGGCCCGGCACGGGCCGCTCGCCGCTGGGGATCACGAAGCCTGCCTGCCGCGAAGGCGAAGCCGCAGCAGCGCCGCGAGCGTGATCGCCGCCATGCCGGCCGAGTAGGCGATCAAGGGCCAGGCGGTGTCGCCATTCAGCGTGAGCACGCAGCCGGTGCCGACGACGCCGACGATGAGGCTCTGGATGCAGAAATGCAGGGCGACGGCGCTGCCCGCGATGTCCCCGAACTCCTGCAATGCCCCGTTGGCCGTGACGGAGACGGTGACCACGATCCCCACGGCCATCAGCCACATCGGCAGGACGAAGGACCAGAAGGACGGCGCCAGCAGGACCTCGCCGGACAGGAGCGCACAGGCGCCCAAGATCAGGAGCGCCATGCCGCGCGCCGCGCTTCCGACAATTCCCCACCGCTCCACGGCGAGCTTGGCGAACCGGGTGGTGGCGATCATGACGCAGGCGACCGTCGCAAAGGCCATGCTGAAGCTGAGTTCAGAGAACCCGGCGCCCTCCATCAGGACGCGCGGCGCCGTGGAGAAGAACACGAAGAACGTGCCCATGGCCGCCCCGAAGGCCAGTGTGTAGGTCCAGAATGCGGGGCTCTTCAATACCGGGCCGAACGGCGCCTTGCGCGGCATGTCCCTGACAGGCCGCGTCTCATGCCATGCGGGCAAGGCCCAGACGAGCATCATCAGCGCGGGAAGCCCCAGAGCGGCGAAGATGGCGCGCCAGCCCAGTGAGCCGGCGATGAGCGCTCCCGCGATGGGGCCGAGTGCCGGCACAAAGGCCAGCATCGCGTTCATGAGGCTGTAGACGACGGTGCTCTCCGGCCTTTCCGCATAGACGTCGCGTATGGTGGCGAACAGCGCGACCAGCGTCGCCGACGCCCCGACCGCCTGCAAAAGCCGCAGCATCAGGAACGGATATGCGGAGGAGGTCGCGGCGAGCGCGAAGGAAGCCAGTGCGAAAAGCAGCGCGCCGCCGATAAGGACCGGACGGCGGCCGATCCGGTCCGACAGCGGCCCGAAGACGATCTGCCCCAGTCCGAGCATGATCATGTAGAGGGTGAGGGTCAGCTGGACCACGGCCGGCGTGGTCCCCAGGACTTCCGGCATGGCGGGGACCACCGGCAGGTAGATGTCCATGCCGAGCGAGGCGAGAATGTTGAAGGGGGCCAGAAGCATCAAGGCGACCGGCAGGCTGTAGGTCCACAGCGGGGGATTCTGAGTAGGCATGACGAAGCATCCGCTCAAATGAGTGGCATTTGGCGGCGGTCTGCGCTGTCATGATTGAGATGGAGCCGGGCAGACTGCCGCAACAACGAGGCAACGGTTGTTGCGGCCTATCGGTCTGATTGCTTCGGTTCCATGGGTTCAAGCCCGGGCAACATGCGGTGAAAAGAGAGGGATCGTCCTTATCAGGCACGAACCGGCCTGGCAATCAGCCGTCCTTCCCTGAACGGATCGCTGCTCGGCCCTGGCAATGCTGCCTATAACCTCTTATCTCTCTGCAAGCGGTTACTGATGCCGTTGCTGCGCGGTTCTTGCCCATGCTTCTTGCCGAAACCCGGCATGCCGTTCCCCCATGGGAAGAGGGGCACTTCATCGGCGGCCATCCCGCGCTCGACCTGACCAACACCCTCTTCAATCGGGCCGAACCGGCGCCCGACAACGAGCTTCTCAAGACCGGCGCGGATGTGGCCGCCTGGTGCCAGTCGGTTGGCCTGGTCTCGCCCGTGCAGGCAGCCGGGCTCGCGGCCGGCGGCGAGCGCCTCGCCGCTGCCGTCCGCCGGGTCCGCGAAGATTCCTGGGCGGTGTTCAATGCCGTGGCCGAAGGCGCGGCCTTGCCGAAGAAAGCCCTTGCAGATCTCCTGCGGTCCGCCGCTGCCGGCGCGTTGGAGCACGGCCTGTCCTTCGAAGACGGCGTCCTCGAACTGTCCCCGGAGGGCCTTGGCAAGCCCGGCGCGATCCCAACCGCGCTCTCCTTGCTCGCCCTCGAGGCGCTTTTCGTCCTGCCCAAAGAGCGCATCCGGGCCTGCCCGCGCTGCGGCTGGCTGTTCGTCGACGGATCCAAGGGCGGCCGGCGCCGCTGGTGCAGCATGAGCACCTGCGGCAACCGCGAGAAGGCCCGCAGGCATCGGGCCGGTTGAGACCTCACGGGGCCTCGCGCCGGCGCGTTTCCCTGTCGGCGATGAACTCCCTCATCAGCGCGGCACATTCCGGCGCATGCGTCTCCAGCAGGAAATGTCCGCCGTCGAAGACATGCGTCTCCACGGTTTCCAGCACCCGATTATAGGCCATCACTTCCTGCAGCTCGAAGTAAGGGTCGTGCCGGCCCCAGAGGATGAGGCAGGGCGGCTGATATCGGCGATGGTACGCCCTTATCTCGGGAAAGCGCGCCACATGGTTCCTGAAGTCGCGGAAAAGTTCGAAATGGATGTCGGTCACATTCGGCCGCGAGGACCGTCCCCAGTCCAGGTGCCAGCATTCCGGCGGGACAAGCGGCGTCAGCCTGTCGGGCAGTCCGCCGACATATTCGTGGCGCGTTCCCTCGAAATTCAGCCAGTCGGGCAGCTTGGCCCTGTTCTCCGCCGAAGGCTCCGCCCAATAGGCCTTCGCGCTGTCCCATCCGGAGCCCAGACCTTCCTCATGGGCGCTTCCGTTCTGCACGATCAGGCCAAGGATCCTGTCCGGAGAGCGGGTCGCAAGATGATAGCCGACCGCCACGCCCCAATCCTGCACATAGAGGTAGCACCGCCCGACCCCCAATTCGTCAAGCAATCCCTCGGTCGTGCGCGAGATGTTCTCGAAGGTGTATTCGTATTCCTTCGCGGAGGGCACGGCGGAAAAGCCGAACGCCGGCATGTCCGGCGCCACCATATGAGCGGCATCGGAGAGCAGCGGGATGACGTTCCTGAACATATGGGATGAGCTCGGAAAACCGTGCAGGAGCACGAGCGCCGGTTTCTCGCGCGAGCCCGACTCGCGATAGGCGATATCGACGCCGCCGACGGTCTTGCGATTGTGCCTGGTCTTCTGAACGGTCAGCATTTTGAAATCTCCGCTGGGTTCGCGTCCGAGGATGCTACGGTCAAGAATAACCTGTATAACTCTTTTACCGGTTATTTGTTGCGCAATCCCGCACCCGGGGCGACCGCCGTCTGGCGCTTCTGCCGGTCGCGGCGTTTGGGGATTGCCGGACCGGAACGCGACAACGCGCCAGGGGTAACGCGTCAGCAACCAGCCCGAATGGTGTGGATCGAATCGGCCTCTCCGCCCGGATGCGCAAAAATAATCTGCAGCAAAAACAAGTGCCTGTGCGATTTTCGCATTTTTTCGCCTGAGATTTTTATCCCCACCCCCGGCAGCCCTTCTTACAATCCGTCCCATCGCTCTTGCGGGAACCGGATGCGCACCGGGTGTTCGGGAGAGCGGCGGCAACCTCCCCCTCCAGGGATCGGTACCTGGAGGCATGCTGAGGGCCCGCGACAGGCCGGCGGTGCCGGGGTGCTGGGTGACAGACAGCACTTCGGAAAAACGGATGCTGGGTGAGAGCCGGCATCGCGGAACCGCGGAGAAGCCGCTAGGGCTTTTCCTTCGGCCCGGCTAAGACCACCCCTTCATTGGGTGCAGCCGGGCAGGAGAAAAACCCGAGTGACCGGCCAATGACGGGACAGCGGCCGGCGGGGCGCGTGGAACGCGCCACGTAAACTAACAGAGAGGCACGGATCACGCGCCCCGCTTCCCACTTCCCCCGACAAGGGGAAGGTTCTTTGAAAAGGCCAGACGGCAAACGCCGGGCGTGGCAGCGATGAAACGCGCCCTTACAGGGCAGGGTGGGCCCAAGTCCCGGCCGGTCACTCCTCCGGCTCGGTGGTGAACATCAGCGGAAAGCCCATTTTCCGACCGGCGTCGGTCGCCCGTACTGCCTTCGTCTCCGCCACGTCCTTCGGGTAGATGGCAACCACGCACACGCCGCGACGGTGCGCCGTCATCATGATGCGATAGGCCTGGTCCTGGTTCACGCCGAACTCCGCCTTCAGTACCATCACGACGAATTCGCGCGGCGTGAAATCGTCGTTGAGGAGCATGACCTTGTAGAGCTTCGGCCGCTCGACCTTCGGCTTCGTCCTTGTGCGCGGTTTGAGGCCTATCTCGCTCATCTTGCGCGGTCTTCCTGTCGCTGCCGGGATGGTTTGAATCTGCCATGCCGCGGCGCGCCCGTCCATTCCGGGGAAGGAGCGGCCGCCGGTGGCGGGAATTGCCGCTCACCCAGCCCGATGGACCCGCTGGGGGCAGCCGTCACTTCAGTTTGGTGTGGCGATACCGGTCGCGGATGTGTTCGTTGAAATATCCCCCGGCGGATTCGGCCCATTTGAAGCCGTCGAACTCGTCCTGGGGCACCTCGTGGTAAAGATAAGTGCGGCCGCTCGTGAAGCGCACCTCGAGCTCCCGGCGCGGCGCAAAATAGCGGATGGCGCTCACCACCTCCGAATCCGGGAAGCGGGTTTTCTCGACGACTGCCATGGCTGCCTCGATCCGTTGCATCCCCGTCAGGAACCGCCGGACGCGGGCGAGGGTTCCCGCACCGGGTGCGTGCCGGAGCGGTCGCCGCTGGGCGGCGTTGCGGGGCAATCTGCCTTGTTGCGGCTCAGGCCGCGCCGTCGAGGCCTGCCTGCACCAGGCCGAGGGGCGTGCGGCGGCCGAGAGACCAGGAGCGCATCACGTGGCTTGCCACGCGCTCGCGGCTCACCAGGTCCGCGCGGTCGATGCCAAGCTCGGAGCAAACGGCCTCCACAGCATCGCTGATCACGGCAATTTCCTTGGCGTCGTAGACGCCCTGATCGATCGTTCCGGACGGAAGCATTTCCGTCTCCTTCCCTGTCTGGCGCGGCTTCGCCCCTTCCGCCGGCCCTTGCCGGTCCTTGCGATGCGCGCCTCGTCCCGCTCACGGGATCTCATCCAGCACAGGATGATGCATGATTGTGGCGGTCGGATGAGTTTCGATTCGCGCCGGGACCCCGTCAAGCGAAAAAAGAGCATCCCTGTGTCACTCTGCCGGATCAAATATGCTGTCGGCCGTTTTTAATCTGCGGTCTATCCGTGAACAAAGGACCTCCCGCTTTCATTTCCACGTCCCCCCGGCATAGAATTGTCGTCACAAATGAGGGATAAGCCTCTCGCCACTCGCAGAAGGGATCGATTCCATGAAGATTGCTGTTCTCGGCGGCGACGGTTTTGTCGGCTGGCCCACCTCCCTCCACCTTTCCGCGCGCGGTCACGAGATCCACATCCTCGACAATCTCTCGCGCCGCTGGATCGACACGGAGCTGGGCGTCCAGTCGCTGACGCCAATGGATTCCATCCAGGAGCGCACGCGCATCTGGCACCAGGGGACCGGCCGGCGCATCCATTTTCACCTGATCGATCTTGCCCGCGACTACGAGATCCTGAAGCGGTGGCTGTCGGAGCACAGGCCCGACGCCGTCATCCATTTCGCCGAACAGCGCGCCGCGCCCTATTCCATGAAGAGCGACCGGCACAAGAACTACACCGTCAACAACAACGTCAACGCCACGCACAACCTCTTGAATGCGCTGGTCGAGATCGAGCTTGACGCGCATCTGGTGCATCTCGGCACGATGGGCGTCTACGGCTATTCCAATGTGGGCGCGGCCATTCCCGAGGGCTATCTGCCCGTCGGCGTCGAAACGCTCGCGGGCGAGACGGTGAGCCAGGAGATCCTGTATCCGGCCAATCCAGGCTCCATCTACCACATGACAAAATGCCTGGATCAGCTGCTCTTCCAGTTCTATGCCAAGAACGACGGGCTTCGCATCACCGACCTGCACCAGGGCATCGTCTGGGGCACGCATACGCCGGAAACGAAACTCCATCCGCAGCTCGTCAACCGCTTCGACTATGACGGCGACTACGGCACGGTCCTCAACCGCTTCCTCATCCAGGCGGCGATCGGCTATCCGCTCACCGTCCACGGCACGGGCGGGCAGACGCGCGCCTTCATCCATATCCAGGACTCCGTCCGCTGCATCGAGCTGGCGCTGAAGAGCGCGCCCAAGCGGGGCGAGCGCGTAAAAATCTTCAATCAGATGACGGAGACCCACCGCGTGCGCGATCTGGCCGAGCTCGTCGCGCGCATGACCGGCGCGAAGGTCGCCTATCTGCCCAACCCGCGCAAGGAAGCGCCGGAGAACGAGCTGGTCGTCAGGAATGAGCAGTTCCTGCAGCTCGGCCTCAACCCCACCACGCTCGAAGAGGGTCTTTTGGCCGAAGTGGTCGATGTAGCGAAGAAATTCGCCTACCGGGTCGACCGCAGCCGCATTCCGTCGGTTTCCGCATGGACCAAGGACATCGCCCCCACAATCGAGCGCGATCCGGAAGGCAAGCGGCTGAAGAGCGTGGGGTGAGGAAGGCAGCGTAGAACTTGGCGTTGCTGGTTTCGCGATGACCCGGACGCGCAACGCCTACGTGACCCTCGTCACCAATGCCGACTACGCCATGGGCGCGCTGGCGCTGGTGCGCTCGCTCAAGCTCACGGGCACGCCGGCCGATATCCTCGTCATGCACACGGGCGGCGTGGATGCATCCGCGTTGGCGCCGCTGGAGCAACTCGGGGCAAAGCTTGCGAAAGCCGAACTCCTGCCCACCTCCGCCGCCTTCAACGAGCGGCACCAGCGGGCGAAGCTGCATGCGGACGCGCCCTTCACCAAGGGCAACAAGCCCACTTTCCACACGCCGCTCGACAATTTCGCCAAGCTGCGCCTGTGGCAGCTCACGCAGTACGAGCGCGTCGTCTTCATCGACGCCGATGCCATCGTGCTGCGCAATATCGACCGGCTCTTCGCCTATCCGGAATTTTCCGCCGCGCCCAATGTCTATGAAAGCCTAGCCGATTTTCACCGCATGAATTCCGGCGTCTTCGTCGCCCGGCCGTCGGAGGACACATTCCGGCGCATGCTCGCGGCCCTCGACAGGCCGGATGCCTTCTGGCGCCGCACGGACCAGACTTTCCTGCAGAGCTTCTTCCCGGACTGGCACGGCCTGCCGGTCTTCTTCAACATGCTGCAATATGTCTGGTTCAACCTGCCGGAACTGTGGGATTGGACGTCGATTTCCGTGCTGCACTACCAGTACGAAAAACCCTGGGAGGAAGATCATCCCAAAGCGGAGAGGCTGAAGCCGCTGATCGATCTCTGGCACGCCTATCATACCGGCAAAGCCATTCCCGATCCGAACAGCTTGCAGAACCCGCCAGGCAAATGAGCGCGCGGCGCAGCTTCGTGTCCGGCGGAACGGGCTTTGTGGGACGTTTCATCGTCGAGGATCTCCTGGCGGCCGGCCATGAAGTCACGGTGATGGCACGCAGCACGCCGCCGGAAGGGTTTTTCTCCGGCTCCGTGCGCTTCGTTCCCCTCGCGCTCGATGCGGAGGATGTTTCGCCCGCCATCTTCGAAAGGGCCGATTTCTTCGTACACGCGGCCTTCGATCACGTGCCGGGAAAATACCGGGGCGGGGAGGGGGATGATCCCGAAAGCTTCAGGTGGCGCAACCTTGCCGGTAGCGTCGCTCTCTTCGAGGCGGCAAGGCGCGGTGGGGTGCGGCGGCTCGTCTTCCTGTCGAGCCGCGCGGTCTACGGGACGCGTCCCCCGGGGGCATGGCTCGACGAGAAGGACGAGCCATCCCCCGATACGCTTTACGGGGAGGTGAAGCTTGCGGCCGAGCGCGCCCTTCGCCGCCTCGGCGCGGCTCGCTTCCACGGCACCAGCCTGCGCGTCACCGGCGTCTATGGACCGGCGGGGCAGGGGCGGGCGCACAAATGGACGGGCCTTTTCGCCGATTATCTCGCCGGAAAAATCATCGAGCCGCGTGTCGCGAGCGAGGTGCATGGAGAGGACGTGGCGGCGGCGGTGCGGCTGGTGCTGGAACGGGCCGAGCCGGTCGATCCTGTCCTCAACGTCTCGGACCTGCTTGTCGACCGCAGCAACATCCTGTCCATCGTCAAGCGCGAGAGCGGCTCTCCCCACGCCCTTCCGCCGGCGGCGGATGAGCGTTTGGTCAATGCCATGCGGACCGATCGGCTGAGGGCATTAGGCTGGTCCCCAGGCGGCAGGCCGTTGCTGGAGAAAACGGTCGTGGAGCTCCTCAGATCCACACAGCGGTTGGGCGGCGCTGCGAGCTCCAACACTTGAGAAACCGATTCAGGTGCTTCACACAACGATTCAGCTTCGTGACAATCCGAGTCCGCCTGCCTGCGCAAACTCCTGAAGATCATGCATTTTGAGGTGCCCGAATGCCGAACTCTCCGACTGCGCCGCAAGGCGATCTCACCCTCCGTACCCAGGCCATGCCGGGGGACGCCAATGCGGCCGGCGACATCTTCGGCGGCTGGGTTATGGCGCAGATGGATCTTGCTAGCGGCATCCGCGCCGCCGAGCGGGCGCGCGGCCGGGTGGTGACCGCAGCCGTGAAGGAAATGGCCTTCGAGAAGCCGGTCAAGATCGGCGACACGCTCTGCGTCTATACGCGGGTGGCAAGCGTGGGACGCACCTCCATGGTCCTGAAGGTGGAAGCCTGGGCGCAGCGCTACCTGTCTTCCGATGTGATGGAAATGGTGACCAGCGCTGACTTCGTCATGGTGGCCCTCGATGGCACCGGCCGGCCGACGCCTGTCCCACCGGAACAGTAAGTTCAGACCTGCTGGCCGTCGAACCGCGCCCGCGCCTCGTCGATGCGGTGGCGGTTCTCGCTCACCCATTCGGCAAGCGCCTTGATTGGCCCCAGCAGCTCGTACCCAAGATCAGTAAGGCGGTAATCGACGCGTGGCGGAATGGTCGGGTAGATCGTGCGCGTCACGAAACCGTCCCGCTCCAGATTGCGCAGGGTCGTGGTCAGCATCTTCTGCGAGATTCCCTCGATCGCGCGCCGGAGCTCGTTGAACCGCATCGTGCCGTTGCCGAGGTGCTTCACCACCTGCATCGTCCATTTGTCGCCGACGAGGCTCAGGAGCTCGTGGATCGGGCGGCAGGCATCGTTCTGCGGCCCGAAACGGGGCGGGGCTTCCACCGCTGAGACGGTCGACCCCAGGTGACCAGGTTTCAAAAAAGTGCCTCCTTGCCTGCGCTTTCCAGTTTCCAATATAGCGTAGGTATCGATTCGATACCAGACGAGGACTGATCAATGGCAAAGCTGAAAATCGGCATCATCATCGGCTCAACCCGGGAGGGTCGCTTCGCGGATTATCCCGCGGAGTGGATCATCGAGCTCGCAAGCCAGCGCAGCGAGTTCGAAGTCGAGCGGCTCGACCTGCGCGACTATCCCATGCCCTTTTTCAACGAAGCCACCTCGCCGGCATACGGCCCCAGCTCGAACGAGGTCGCACTGGCCTGGCAAAAGAAGATCGCCTCTCTGGACGGCTACATCATCACTGCTGCCGAATACAACCACGGTCCCACAGCCGTGCTGAAGAACGCGCTCGATTACGCCTACAGGGAATGGAACAACAAGCCGGTCGCATTCGTCGGCTACGGCGGCACCGGCGGCGTGCGTTCCGTAGAGCAGCTGCGGCTGCATGCTATCGAGGTGCAGATGGCGCCCATCCGCGCCGCCGTTCACATCCAGCTTCCGGACTACCTAGCGGTGACGAACGGCGAGAAAACACTTTCGCAGCTGGAGCACCTCAACACCGGCGCGGCCGCGATGCTCGACCAATTCACCTGGTGGGCAAAGGCGCTGAAAGCGGCGCGCGATGCGACCGCCGCGGAAGCAAGCGGCGCCTGACACGCGGCCGCCGGTCAATCCCAGCCGAGTTGCTCGATGCCGATCGAACGATCGGTCTTGGTGGCCAGCACGCGATCGATGCGCCGTCCGTCCATATCGACGATCTCGAAGCGCCAGCCCATTGCGTCGACGACCTTGCCGGTCGTCGGCAGCTCCTGTGTGTAGGAGAGGAGGAAGCCGGCGAGCGTGCTGTAGCCGCGTTCCTCCGGCAGCTTCAGCCCCAGCCGGTCGGCCATCTCGTCGGCCGGCATGAGCCCGGGAAGCAGCCAGGAGCCGTCCTCGCGCTGGACCACGTCAACCTCGCCCTCCTCGATGTCGGCGCGGAACACGCCGGCAATGGCGCCCAGTATGTCGGCGGGCGTTATGATACCCTCGAAACTGCCATACTCGTCGTGAACCAGAGCCATCGGCACCTCGGCCTGGCGGAGCGTCGCGAGCACGTCGAGCGCGTCGGCGAAATCGTGCACGATGGGAGCCGTCCGGACGAAAGCGCGCGGGTCGATGGTTTCCTGGGTGAGGTAAGCCGCGAGCATCTCCCGCGTGTTGACGACGCCTACCAGACTGTCCACCGACCCTTCCGCCGCCGGCAGCCGGGTATGCGGCGTCTCGCGCAGGTTCTTGGCGATCGCTTCGGGCGGGGCGGCAAGGTTCAGCCAGTCCACCTCGCCGCGCGGCGTCATGATGGCCCGGGCGTTGCGGTCGGCAAGCCGCATGACGCCGGCGATCATGTGCCGCTCTTCGGTTTCGATCGTGCCCGTATGCTCAGCCTCGGCGATCAGCGTGCGGATCTCCTCGTCGGTGACGCGGTTCGCATCATCCGGGCTGCGGCCGAGCAGCGCCAGCACCGCGCGCCCGGAGATGTCGAGCAGCCAGACGAGCGGCAGGGCGATCCTGGCCAGCATGGCCATGAACGGCGCTATCCGCGCGGCAATCGCTTCGGCGTTGCGCAACGCCACCTGCTTCGGCACGAGCTCGCCGATCACGAGCGAAACATAGGTTATCAGCGCTACGACAATGGCGACGCCGAGTGGATTGGCCAGGCGCTCGGAAAAGCCGAGAGCCGCGAGCCATTCCGACAGCCGGACTCCGATGGTGGCGCCGGAGAAGGCGCCCGACAGGACGCCCACCAGCGTGATGCCGATCTGAACGGTGGAGAGAAACCTGCCTGGATCGGCCGACAGTTCGAGCGCGCGGGTGGCGCCCCGGTCACCCTGGTCGCTGCGCGCCTTCAGCCGCGCGGCCCTGGCCGAGACCACGGCAAGCTCAGACATGGCCATGAAACCGTTGAAGAGGATGAGGATCAGCAGGATCGCGATTTCGACGAAGAGCATGATGCGGTCTGGTCAAGGGGTGGCGGCCGGCGCGGGACGTTACGCGCCGCAAGATAGGGCATCGGCAGCAGTCCTGCTACCGGCAGGCGCGGTAGCCGTTGCGCCGGGCCTTTATGTCGAAATGGAAATGGTCCTTGTGGTCCGCGTCGTAGCCGGGGCCGAGCACCGTGGTGAAATATTCGCAGCCCTCGGAGCGGACCGTGTTGAGCAGACCGCGCTGGCGGAAGGCGAAAAATCCGGGACGGCGGACGTCGATCTTTCGCCCATTCTCCAGCGTGATGCTCATGATGTCGAGCGCGTTGCCCTTGGAATGTTCGGAAGCGACGCTGGTGCCGCGGATGCGGCGGCAGGAATAGCTGGAGCCCTGACGGATGGTGTGGATGCCCGAAAAGTAGCGCCTGCGCGCAGCCGGGCCGAGCTCGTTCCTCGTCCAGAGCGCGACGGTGGCGGCCATGCGGCAGGTGAGCGTGGCGGCGGGCTTCATCACGATGCCGCCGGAAAAGCCGCTCACTTCCACGGGGTGGTCGATGCGGCATTCGCCCCCGTCGTCGATGGGCGCCAGATCGCGATACGTGACGCCCAGCCGCTTGAGCTGCCGCCGGCAATCCAACTCATCCTGCGGCATGAGTGTGGCTGAAGGGGCGTCGGGAAGCCTGACGAGCGGATAGCTCATCATCATCGGGTTCGAGGGCACGAGGTTCTGCAGCCCGCCTCCCGCCACGGCAGCCGTTTGCACGCCGAGATCGATCTCCGGCCGCAGTACGGTATCCACGGAGCAGGCTGAAGCGGCAGCGAGCGTGACGAGCGCAAGGGCGCCCCGCGCGGCCCGGGGCAGGCGGAAGAGCCGCGAAAACGGCCACTTGCACTCGTACACGCTACGCATCCACAAAAGGCTCGTCCCCACTAACGGCAAGAGCATAGACGCGATCGGTAAACGAAAGCTCAGCGGGCGCGTTGACGCTTTTGGCGAAAATGCGGCGCCGGAGCCGCTAGCGACAGTAAGGGGCGCGCCGTTTCTTGGTGTCGAAGTGAAAATGGTCGGCATGTGCGGCGTCCGTGCCGGGGCCGAGCACGGTCGAGAACGGGCCGCAAGCCGCCTCTCGGATGTCGCGCAGGAACTTCGCTTCCGGGCCTTGGCCTCGCCCGTGCTGCTGGACGGCGATCTGCCGTCCGTCCGACAGCGTGAAGCCGGAGATGTCGAGCGCCCTGCCGAAGGCGTGCTCGGAAAGGTTCCTTCCGCCGCCGATGGGCCGGCACACATAGCCGGAGGCATTGTGCACCGTCTTTATGGCCGCCCGGAAATGCTTCGGCGCGATCCTGTCCGTGCCGAAGAAGCGGGCGACGACGAGGGCCGTCTGGCAGTCGAGGACCGCCGGCGGTTCGATGCGGATATGGCGCGATGCGAAAGAAAGTTCGACCGGGTGCTGGAGCGCGCAGCCGCCCTTCTTTTCGACCGGAGCCGCCTCGGCGAAGCTGGCCTGGAGATCGCGCAAGGCAGCGCGGCAAGTCTGCTCGGCGGCCGGCAGGAGTTGTTTTGCAGCCGGCTTTCCGGGCGGGCGGGGCGACCGCCGAAGCGCCTCTTCGCGCGCTTGGGGTATGGGCGCCTGAGCGGGAAGCTCGACATCCGCTGCAAAGGCCTGGCAAGCGGCTAGAGATAGCGCGCAGGCGGTCAGGAGCGGTCGGAGAAGGCATGTCAAGTTCAGCAATGACGAGGCGCCGGTCGCTCGGGGGCCGTCAGATCCATGATCACCCCGTTCCTGTCGCCCGCCTCTCCCGATGCTACACGATCCCGATCGATGACGCATCCCGCCACAGAGAAGAGAGTGCTCAGGAGGCGGTACGCCGGCCGCGTAGCGCCGGCACGATCTCGACAAGAAGAATCGCCGAAAGGATGAGGGCGCAGCCGACCAGGCCGGCCGGAGGCAGACGCTCGCCCAGGAACATTGCGCCGAAAAGGGCAGCAAAAACAGCCTCCGTGGACAGGAAGATCGCGGCCTGCGGCGCGGTGGTGTAGCGCTGGCCGATGACCTGCAAGGTGAAGGCGATGCCGCCGGAGAAGATGCCGGCATAAAGGATTTCCGGCAGCGCGGCGCGAATGGCAGAAAGATTGATGGGTTCGACGGCAAGCGCAATCATAAGCCCGAGCAGGCCTGTGACGGCGAATTGCGCGACGGCAAGCGTGATGGGGCGGCCCGTACGTGCCGCGGCGCGGGCGATGAAGATCACCTGGAACGCCCAGCAAAGGGCGCAGAGGATGGTCAGCCAATCACCGATGCGCAGAGCCACCGCATCGCCCCCGGAAAGGAGCCAGATGCCGGCGAGTGCGCAGAGGGTGGCGGGCCACACGATGATGTGTGGCCACTGGCGGAAAAGGAGGACGCTGAGGAACGGCACCATCACCACATAGAGGCCGGTGAGAAAGCCGGAATTGGTCACGGTTGTCGTCAAAAGGCCGACCTGCTGGGCCGCCATGCCGAGAAACAGGACAATGCCGACCAGCCCGAAGGCGCGCCAGTCGGCGGCGGCGAGGGGCGTGGCGGCGCGTGCCCCCTCGCGCAGAGCGAAGGGCAGCACCGACAATCCGGCAATGGCAAAACGCAGGCCGATGAAGAGGAACGGGCCTATGGCCTCCATGGCCGTCGACTGGGCCACGAAGCCCATGCCCCACATGGCGCCGGCTATGAGCAGGAGACTGTTGGCCTGGAAACGGGTCATGCGGCGCGCCTGTCGTTGTCCTCAGGCGTCCTCATACCAGCCGGGCCCGCCGGCGCAAGCGGGGCAGAAGCGAAGAGGGCTGGGCCAGCACCGGACCGGCGTGCATTCATTCGGCGCGCGAGATGCGGATGATCTGGCCATTGCCCTCGTCGGTCAGCAGCCACACGGACCCGTCCGGCGCCACCTCGACATCGCGGATCCTGCCGAAGGCGCCTTCGAACAGGCGCTCCTCGCCGGTGATCTCCCCGGCGCTGTCACGCTCGAGCCGCGAGACGAGTTCAAAGCTCAGAGCACCGACCAGGAAGTCGCCCTCCCATTCCGGGAACATGGACCCTTGGTACACCGCCATGCCCGAGGGGGCGATGGAGGGGTCCCAGTAGTATTCCGGCTGCTCGTAACCGGGCGCTTCGGTGCCCCGTCCGATGCGCTGGCCGGAATAGTGGCGGCCATAGCCGATCACCGGCCAGCCGTAGTTCTTGCCGGCTTCCGGCCGGTTCACCTCGTCGCCGCCGCGGGCGCCGTGCTCCACCGTCCAGAGCGCGCCGGTCACAGGATCCCAGACGGCGCTCTGCGGATTGCGGTGGCCTATCGACCAAATCTGCGGCGCCGCATCTTCCCGTCCGGCGAACGGATTGTCCTGGGGTACGCTGCCGTCGGGGTTTATGCGCAGAATGGAGCCGGCGGGGTCGGAGATGTCCTGCGCGCGCTCGCTTTGCCCGCGGTCGCCAATGGTGAAGAACAAGGTGCCGTCCGGGGCCTCCACGATGCGCGAGCCGAAGTGCTGGCCACGGCCGGTCTTCGGCTCAAGCGAAAAAAGGGTGCGGACATCCTCTAGCCTTGGCGCTCCGTCCTCGCGCACGAGCCTTGCACGGGCGATGGCGGTGCCGGCTCCCCCCTCGCCGGGCTCGGCATAGGAAAAGAAGACCGTGCCGGACTGTTCGAAATCGCGGGCGGCGACGACGTCGAGGAGTCCGCCCTGGCCCATTGCGGCCACTTCGGGGACTCCCTCCAGGGGCTCGGAAAGCTCGCCATCGGCGAAGATGCGCATGCGGCCGGGCCGTTCCGTCACGATCGCTGCTCCATCGGGCAGGAAATCGATGCCCCATGGATGTTCGAGCCCGTCCGTCAGCGATTCCGCCTCGAGCCGGATCCCTTCCGCCTCGAAGGTCTGAGCCTGAGCCTGCGCTGCGAGGAGGGTTGCGAAAAGGGCGGCGACAGCAAGCCTGGGCATCTGCATCTCCGTCGATAGGGAACCTTCCTTCGCAAATAGGGTTGCCCGCCGCCTGCGCCAAGCCGGGTCGCGAGGAGCGCGCTCCATGCCGAGCATTCCGGGATTCCGCGGCAAAAAAATTCGCGTGAAAAAGCTGAGGACGTTGCTATATTTTGCCGGAGTCGAACGAACGGTTCCGTGGCCCTGGCTTTCGGACCGTTTTCTTTTTGTGTGCCGCCGCATCCCAAGACGGGGCGCATGAGTCAGGAAGGTGGTGTGAAAATGAACAAGGTCCCGATGACCCTGGCTGGATACGAGTCGCTGAAGGAAGAGCTGCGCTGGCGCCAGCAGGAAGAGCGGCCGCGCATCATCGAAGCGATCGCCGAGGCCCGCTCACATGGAGACCTTTCGGAAAACGCGGAATATCACGCGGCCAAGGAGGCCCAGAGCCTCAATGAGGGCCGCATCGGCGAGCTCGAAGACTTCATCGCGCGCGCCGAGGTGATCGACGTGAAGAAGCTCTCCGGCGATACCGTCAAGTTCGGCGCTACCGTCGTTCTCGTCGACGAGGATACGGAAGAAGAGAAAACCTACCAGATCGTCGGCGACCAGGAGGCCGACGTGAAGTCCGGCCGCATCTCCATTTCCTCGCCGATTGCCCGCGCCCTGATCGGCAAGGGCGTGGGGGACTCCATCGAGGTCAACGCGCCTGGTGGCGCGCGCGGCTATGAGGTGGTGCGCGTCCAGTACGGCTGATCGCCTGCCATGACGGCCGAAGCCGCCCCGGCCCTCGCGGCAGCCCCCCTCGATATGGCCCGGGTGGAGGTGGTGGCGCCCAATTTCAAGCGCCGCCTCTCCGGCGTCACAAGCACGATCGTCCAGCTCGTGCCGCTGCAGGCGCGAGAGCTTTCGATTGTGACGCTCGGGCCGGGCCTGCCTTCCACCCTGCCGCAAATGCGCTGGTGGCAGGTGCCTGGGCTGCTTCGGCGCCCGGCGGCAAAGCCGTTCCGCATCTGGCATGCCCGCCGCAATATTGAGATGCTCCCGGGCATCCTGCTGCGCGATGTCTTCCGGGCCCCGCTGCGCCTGGTCTTCACCTCGGCGGCGCAGCGCCATCACAAGGCTTTCACGCGCTGGCTGATCCGGCGCATGGATGCGGTGGTGGCGACAAGCGTGCGCTCGGGCTCCTTCCTGGACGTGCCGCATCGGGTCATCATGCATGGCGTCGATCCCGAGCTCTTCCACCCGCGGCGCGACCCGGAGGACGAATGGGCGGCGACGGGCTTGCCCGGCCGCTACGGGATCGGCTGCTTCGGACGCATCCGGCACCAGAAGGGCACAGACCTCTTCGTTGATGCCATGATCAAGCTTCTGCCGCGCTATCCGGACTGGACGGCGGTCGTGCTCGGCCGCACGACGGCGCAGCACCGTGTTTTCACGGACGATCTCCAGCGCCGGGTGAAGGAGGCCGGGCTCGCGGAGCGCGTTCTCTTCCTCGGCGAAGTGCCGGACGTGCGCCCCTGGTACCGGCGCATCACCGTCTATGTGGCGCCCTCGCGCAATGAAGGTTTTGGGCTGACGCCGCTCGAGGCCATGGCATCGGGCACGGCCGTGGTCGCAAGCGATGCGGGCGCCTATTCCGAGCAGATCATGCAGGGCGAAACAGGCAGGGTGGTGCCGGCCGGAGACGGCGCGGCGCTGGCGAAAGCGATCGAGCCCTATCTGGCCGATCCGGCGATGGCCGAACGGGAAGGTCGGGCGGGGAGGGCGCATGTCTGCACCCGCTTCGCGCTTGCCGGCGAGGCCGCAGCCCTGCGCGCCGTCTATGAAAGCCTCTGGGAGCGCGGCGCATGAAGGTGGAGGCGTTCATCATTCATCTTGCGCGGGCGCATGGCCGCGCGCCGCAGGTGGAGCGGTTGCGCGAAGCGCTGCTGCCGATGCCGGTCACCGTCATCGACGCTATCGACGCCGAGAGGCTTTCGGAGGACGAGATCGCGCGGGTCTACCGGCCGGGACTCCACCGGCCGCGCTACCCCTTTCCCCTGCGCAGGGCCGAGATCGCCTGCTTCCTCTCCCACCGCACGGCCTGGCAGACGATCATCGATCGGAACCTCGATGCGGGGCTGGTGGTGGAGGACGACGTGGAGCTTTTGCCGAATTTCCGCGACGTGCTGGAGCTGGCGCTCGCCAATGCCCGGCCGGGAGACTATGTGCGCTTTCCAAAGCAGGCGCGGGAAAGCGACAGCCAGGTGGTTGCTGAAGCCGGCGCAAGCCGCCTTTTCCTGCCCAAGGTTCTTGGGCTCGGGATGCAGGCGCAGCTTGTCGGGCGCGAGGCCGCAAGCGAGTTGCTCGCCTTTACACGCAAATTCGACCGGCCCGTCGACACCACCATTCAGATGCGCTGGCTGCATGGCGTGCGGGTACTCAGTTCCGCGCCCGTGGCTATCCGCGAGGTTGCAGCGAAGCTGGGCGGGACCACCGTGCAGGGCAAGGGAAAGCCCTTCGGCGAAATCTTATCACGGGAGGTGAGCCGGGCGGGTTATCGGTTTGCCGTGGCCATGCGCGATGTTCTAAACAGCCGCACGGCAAAAGATCGGGGGAATTGAAGGGTGGCAAGAAAAAAGGCGTTCATCGTCGGCAACGGCCCCATCCTCTTTGACATGTCATCGCATGTCGATGCATGCGACCATGTGGTGCGTTTCAACGAACCAAAGACCTCGTTCGGGATGAGCGGCACGAAGACCAACTGGCTCTTCGTCTGCAACACGGGCAAGCCGATGGAGCGGCGCCTGAAGAATCGGGACTATCCGACGTCCCCGATCGTGCAGGCCGCGGAACTCGTGTTCCTGGTCAATCATCCTCTCTCGGTGGAGAAATATGGGCTCAAGCCGAAGCTCCTGTCGCGCATCAAGGGTCGGCGGGCGGAATGGACCTGGCCGGCGCTGATGATGTATGGCAAAGCCGGTAGAACCGTCGCCATTCTTTCTCCCAGCTTTTATGAGGAGAGTTGCCGAGATCTCGGCCTCGAGCCAGAAGAGACCCTGGAGAAGCGAGTATTTCCCAGCACGGGTTATCTTGGCATTCGCTATACGTTGGAGAAACTTCCCCCTGAAGAGTGGGACGTCGAGATTGCGGGCTTTAGCTGGCAGGGCTGGCAGCGGCACACGTGGGACTATGAGAGGGCCTGGATCGAACGAAAGCTCGCGGGGCGCGCAATCCACATATGGCCTTCGGCGGATGATACACGGCGCCGGGATAAGCTGAAAAAGTAGAAGGAGTGGATATGGACAACAAGCTCGACATTTACATCGGCTGGGATTCCCGCGAGCCGATTGCCTATGATGTGGCGAAGAAAACCTTGGTCGAACGGGCCAGTATTCCGGTCGAGGTGCACCCTATCAAGCTTTCGGATCTGGTAGAAAAGGGCGCATATACGCGCGAGATCGATCCCCTCGCATCGACCGAGTTCACCTATTCCCGCTTCTTTACGCCCTGGCTCGCCGGGTACAAGGGCTGGGCGCTCTTCTGCGACTGCGACTTCCTTTTCCTGGACGACGTAGCGAAGCTCCTTTCCTACCAGGATCAGACCAAAGCGGTGCTTTGCGTGAAGCACGACTACACGCCGAAGGCGACGGTCAAGATGGACGGCAAGGTGCAGACCAATTATCCGCGCAAGAACTGGTCCTCCTTCATGCTGTTTAATTGCGAGCATCCCTCCACGAAGACGCTGACGCCGGAGGTGATTAACCGCGAGAGCGGCGCGTACTTGCACCGCATGCAGTGGGCGAAGGACGAGGAGATTGGCGGCCTGCCCGAAAGTTGGAACTGGCTCGAGGGCTGGAGCGAGAAGCCGGAGAGCGGCACGCCGAGCGCCGTCCACTTCACCAATGGCGGCCCCTGGTTCAAGGCCTGGCAAAACGTCGATTATGGCGATCTGTGGCGCGCCGAGGCCTCCAAGGTCGACCCGAACTGGATGCCGATCTGAGTTGGGGGGCCAGCGCGACTTAGCGCGAATGAAGCTGTTCGTTATCAATTTGGACCGCCAGCCTGAGCGCCTGCGGCGGATGGCGCGCATGCTTGAGGGCATGGGCCTGTCCTTTAGCCGCGTCAGCGCGGTGGACGGGGCGCAATTGTCGGAAGAAGCGATAGGGCGCTGGTGCGGCCACGCTTCGTTTGGCGCAATGCGGCCAGGAGCGGTCGCCTGCTTTCTAAGCCATAGGGAATGCTGGCGGCGGGTGGTGGACGAGGGACTGCCGCTCGCTGCGGTTTTCGAGGATGACCTGCATATGGCGGATGATGCGGCCTCACTTCTTGCAAACGGCGATTGGGTGCCCGAGGAGACGGATATCGTCAAACTGGAAACAATGCGGCAACCGACGCGCGTTGATAAATCGCCTTTCGCCGTGGTTGGCGCGCGCCGGCTCCACCGGCTGGCGGGCAAGCATGTGGGGGCGGGCGGCTATATCGTCACGCGAAAGGGGGCGGAAAAGCTTCTTGCGATGAGCCAGACGTTCAACTGTCCGGTCGATCACTTCATATTCAATCCGGAGCAGCCCTCCGCGTCCTCGCTCGAGACCCTTCAGCTTTGCCCGGCCATCTGCATACAGGATTTCTTCCTGAAGGACCCGGCAGCCGTCATAGGCCTCGGCAGTGATCTGCACGAAGAAAGATCTCAGGACAGGCCGCGTGGCTTGATGAAGCTGTGGCGAGAGGCAAAGCGTCCGTCCGTCCAACTCGCGAATTTGGTACAGCGGATGGCCTCGACATGGCTGACCGACAAGAAGTGGATCGTGGTGGATTTCCGGTAGTTCCCGGCTGCCCCTCCGGAAGGTCTTGGCTGCCGCGGATGAGGGTACTCAGTCGGGAGTGAACTCTATCCTGCGCCTCTCTCGATGCCCGAACGCCTCGAGGAGTTTCCCCCAAAGCCGCACGACCTTCCGGGTCAGATAGTGGGCGGTGTTTCTATAGCGTTTGTTGGCCAGTTTCGCATTTCTGTCATTGCTGCTTTTCAGGTACTCGTGATCCTGGTCCATCTCCAGCAACATGCCTTGGATACAAGGCGCCGGATCTACCTGATAAAGCGTGAGAGGCGGAAAAAGCATCGACTGCGCGTTGAACAAGACTTCGTCGACGGGGTCAGCGGGCGTTTCCGTCAGCGGGAGCAAACGCGCTGCCGTCTGGCGCGAGATGACATAGGCGCAGGCGCCCAGATGCCTGCCATAAAGGCGCAGCACCTTTCGTTGCATATAAGTGGTCGCCGGCGTGGTGCTCACCGTGGCCTTCACGAGGAAGGTTTCGAGCTTGGCCACATCGCAGCCGCCAGGAAGCCAGTCGGTACTGGACAGGAAGGCGGGCAGCGCCTGCGAGCAGACGACATCATCCTCGAAGACGGCTCCATACTCGTCGCCTGAATCGACGATCAGCCGCCAGACCTTGCGATGGCTTTCGAAGCAGGCGATGGCGCCCGCCGACATGATAAAGCCGAGCGCTCCCGGCCGCGCGCCCGCCGCCCGCTGGGCAATGGCCTCTTCGAGCTTGTCGACCGCTACCACGCGGGTCCAAGCGATGCCCAACTGCTGGCCCTGACGCTCCACATGAGCCCAGCGCTCGCGGTCGCGGTCGAGATTGATGACGTAGGCTTTGATCATGCGGTGAGCCATAGGTCTCCACGACAGGCGGTGCAAGGCGGGTCTGACGGGCGTGCGTTCAGGCTCCCAAAACGGCCTTTGCCTCACCCAATCGATACCAGCCCCTCGTCCTTCACCTGCCGGATGGTCAGCGCGGTGCGCACCGTATCGACATTGGGCGCGGAGGTCAGTTCCTCGATGACGAAGGTCTGAAACGTGCTGAGATCGGTGGCCACGCAGTGGAGCAGAAAGTCCGAATCGCCCGACACCATCCATGCCCGCCGCACGATCGGCCAGTTGCGCGCGCGCTCGGCGAAGGTCCGAAGCTCCGCCTCGGATTGATGATGCAAGCCGACGAGGCAGAAGGCGACGACGTCGAAGCCGAGCACCGGGCTATTGAGAAGGGCGCGATAGCCTTTGATGATGCCGCTTTCCTCTAGCCGCCGCACCCGGCGCAGGCACGGCGGCGCGGAGATGCCGACGCGCCGGGACAATTCGACGTTGGTGATGCGGCCGTCCTTCTGCAATTCGCGCAGGATTTTCCAGTCAATGGCGTCCAGATCGGCCTTCAACGGCATCGGCACTCTCCCTCTATCCGGCCATTCAGCACGAATCTGTCGCGGCTGCGCAATAAATGTACGCGACGGAAGGAAGTGGCAAGCAGTTGTGCGCAGCGCGCGGTTTTGCCTTTCGCCCGGCATTGGGTAATAGAGGGCCGGCAGGCGGGCAAACTGTTGGAAATTCCTTCTTAGCCTTGCGCCGTCGTATATGGAATACTTAGATCGGGAACCGGCCGGCGAGCGTCTCCGCGCCATCTCAACTTGTCGGAAAGGAAGAGTAGATGACCACCCGCCACGCGCCTGTTCTGATCATCGGGTCGGGACCGGCCGGATACACCGCTGCCATCTATGCTGCGCGTGCGATGCTGAAGCCGGTGCTCGTATCCGGGCTGGAGCAGGGCGGGCAGCTCATGATCACCACCGACGTGGAAAACTATCCGGGCTTCGCCGAGCCGATCCAGGGCCCCTGGCTGATGGAGCAGATGAGGCTGCAGGCCGAGCATGTGGGCGCGGAGATCGTCAACGACCTGATCGTGGAAGCGGATATCCGCACGCGGCCCTTCCGGCTCACCGGAGATTCCGGCGCGGTCTATACCTGCGACGCGCTGATCGTCGCCACGGGCGCCAAGGCCAAATGGCTGGGCCTGCCCTCGGAAAATGCCTTCATGGGGTTCGGCGTCTCGGCTTGCGCCACCTGCGACGGCTTCTTCTACCGCGGCAAGGATGTGGTGGTGATCGGCGGCGGCAACACCGCCGTCGAGGAGGCGCTCTACCTTTCCAATCTGGCGAGGCACGTCACCGTGATCCATCGGCGCGGCGAGTTCCGCGCCGAGCGCATCCTGCGCGAGCGGCTCGTGCAGAAGCCCAATGTCGAGGTGATGTGGGACACGGTGGTGGACGAGATCCTCGGCGAGAGGCCGAAGCCGCCGCTGCCGCCCTCGGTGACCGGTATCCGGGTGCAGAACGTGAAGACAGGCCAAGTCCGGGACCTTCCCGTCGACGGCGTCTTCGTGGCGATCGGCCACGCGCCCGCGGTCGAGCTCTTCGAAGGCAAGCTGAAGCAGAAGCCGAACGGCTATCTGTGGACCGAGCCGGGCTCGACGCGCACCGACGTGCCGGGCGTCTTCGCCGCCGGCGACGTGGCCGACGATGTCTACAGGCAGGCAGTGACCGCTGCCGGCCTTGGCTGCATGGCCGCGCTGGAAGCTGAAAAATACCTGGCGGAACTGGAGATGCATCGCGAAGCGGCAGAATAGCCGCCGTAAATTAGCCGCCAAAAAAGAGGGGAATGCGGCGTTGGACTGGGACAAGCTACGCGTTTTCCACGCGGCGGCGGCCGCAGGCTCGTTCACACATGCGGCCGAGACGCTGCATCTTTCGCAATCGGCCATCTCCCGGCAGGTGAGCGCGCTGGAGCAGGAGCTGGGCGTCACGCTTTTCCACCGGCATGCGCGCGGGCTGGTGCTGACCGAACAGGGCGAACTGCTCTATCGCACGGCCCACGACGTCCTGATGAAGCTGGAGACGGTGAAGGTGCGTCTTTCGGAGACGAAGGACCGGCCTTCAGGGGTGCTGCGCGTGTCGACCACGGTCGGCCTCGGCACCGGCTGGCTCACCGAGCGACTGCCCGAATTCGGCGAGCTCTATCCCGACATCCAGCTGCAGCTCATCCTCGACAATGAGGAGCTTGACCTCACCATGCGGCAGGCGGACTGCGCCATCCGCATGCGCCAGCCGCAGCAGCCGGACCTCATCCAGCGCAAGCTGTTCACGGTGCATTTCCACCTTTACGCGTCGCCCGCCTATATCAACCGGTACGGCAAGCCGTCATCGGTGGTCGACCTCGACCGGCATCGGATCGTCACCTTCGGCGAGACGGTCCCGCAGCATCTGAGCGACATGAACTGGCTGGAGACGGCCGGGCGGCCGGAGGGCGCCAAGCGGATTACAGCCTTGCAAATCAACAATATCCTGTCGATCAAGATCGCCGTGCAGCGCGGGGCGGGCATCGCCATGCTGCCGGATTATGTTGTGGGTAACGACAGCGGCCTGGTCCAGCTCCTGCCCGAGACAGCGGTGCCGTCCTTCGACACCTATTTCTGCTACCCCGACGCCATGAAAAACCAGGCGAAGCTGCAGGTTTTCCGCGATTTCCTCATCTCGAAATCGCGCAGCTGGACCTATTGATCGGCGCTCCTTTCATCCAGCTATGCGAAATGTGCATGGCTGGAATGCAAAATCCTGTGGTTGTTATTTGGGCATGGAGTGCTCATATCGTGGTCACTCCCGGGGCGCGTTCTCCTCCCATTAGCCCCCGCGAGTGTTCCCCTCTGGAGGTTTCGCCTTAATTGGCACTTCCATAATTGAGCCGGATCTCTGATCCGGCTCTTTTTTTGTCTGCGGCGAGGGGCTGGGACCCACAGATCAGCGTCCGCCCAGGACCACTAGCCTCAAGCGGCCTTGCCCCGTGCCGTCAGGGCATCGTCGGCGAGGCGCCCGGTAAGCTCGGCCATATGGTCGAAGCTGGCGCGGTAGCTTGCCGCTCCCGCCGTCGCGGAGCGCAGCTCGATGATAAGATTTCCCATTTCCGCTTCGGGCAGCATGGCTTCCACCACGTCCCATCCGGGCCAGCCTTCACGCGTGTCGAAGCCGAGGATCTGGCCGCGCCGCTGAGAGAGGATGGCGGTCACGCGCGCGGTCGCATCGGATGGGGTGACCACCTCCACCTTGAGGATCGGCTCCAGCAGCACCGGGCTGGCGGCCGCCAAACCCTCCTTCATTGCCAGGCGAGCGGCGAGCTGGAAGGCCATGTCCGAGGAATCGACCGTATGATAGGATCCGTCGGCGAGGTTGACGGCAATATCGACCACCGGAAAGCCGAGCGGCCCGGTCTTGAGCGAGTCCCGCACTCCAGCCTCGACCGAGGGCACATACTGCCGCGGCACCACGCCTCCGGTGATGGTCTCGGTGAATTCGAAGCCGCTGCCGCGGGGCAGGGGTTTTATGTTCAGCACCACGTCGCCGAACTGGCCATGCCCGCCCGACTGCTTCTTGTGGCGGCCGCGCTGCGTGACCGGCTTTCTGATGGTCTCCCGATAGGGAATGGTGGGCGGGCGCATCTCGACTGCCACCTGATACTTTCCCTCGAGCCGCTCGCGGGCGATGCGCAGATGCATCTCGCCCTGGCCGCCAAGGATCGTCTCGGCCGTATCCTGGCTCTGCTCCAGGACGAGCGAAGGGTCTTCCTGCAGCAGCTTCTGCAGCGCCGTCGAGAGCTTGACTTCATCCTTGCGGTCGCGCGGGCTCACCGTCACCGCAAAGACGGGGCGCGGCGGCGCAATTCTGGCGAGCTGCTGGACGCCCTTGGCCGTCGAAAGCGTATCGCCAGTATTTGCGTCCTCCAGTTTTCCGAGCGCCACGGTGTCGCCTTCGCCTACGGAAGGTAATTTCGTCTGCTCGCGGCCGACGAGCCTGTAGATACCGGAAACACGGCCGGCGCCCGGAAGCTCCGTTCCGTCGGAGATGCTGCCGGAAAGCACGCGAGCGACGGAAATCTTCCCGCCATGGCCGGTATGGATCGACTTCATCACCTGCAGCGTCGCGCCGCCGCTTTCTTCCAGGCCGAGGCGGCGCCGTGTCTGCGTCACGTCGGGGACGTCGTGCCGGATCGCCTTCAGCACGCGGAGCACGCCATTGCCATGGTCAGCCGAACCGATGAGCACGGGCGTCACCGCGCCGGCGCGAAGATCCGCCGCCAGATCATCGAAAATGGCGTCGCGAGGCGGCTCTTTTTCTTCGAGAAGCTGCTCCATCAGCTGGTCGTCATGGTCGGCCAATGTCTCCAGCATGGAGAAGCGAGCCTCGAGCTCTCGCGCCTTCTCGTCGTCCGGGATCGGAGCGATCTCGCTCTCGGCGTGATCGCGATAGATATAGGCCCGCTCCAGGGCGAGATCGATCGAGCCGACGAGGGCGCCGTTCTTGCGGAGCGGGATGTGCCGCAGGAGCAGCGGCACGCTGCTTGCCGGCTGCAGCCCCTTCAGCAGTTCGCGTACCCCAGCCTCGCACTTGTCCATTTTGTTGAGGAAGAGCATGCGCGGCACGCCGGCATCATCGAGCCGCCGCAGGATGAGCTGCAGCATGGGCAGTTTGCTGTCGTCCGCATCCACCACGACGATGGCGGCATCCGCCGCGACCAGCACCGGCTCCGCTTCGTGGGCGAATTCCACCGAGCCGGGGCAGTCCACCAAAGTGATGGTCTCGCCCATGAAGCTGGTGGTCGCAAAACTCGCCTCCACGCTCATATTGTGGGCGCGCGCCTCGCCGGCGCCCTGCGCACCGCCCGATTTGTTGGTGGTACCGGTCCGCTCCAAAATGGCTTCGAAAAGCGTTGTCTTGCCGCTGGCGAGGGGACCAAGAATGGCAATGCATTTTGGTCCCTTGTGCCTTTCTCCGGCGCGATTACCCATGCCGACCTCCTCTCACGCGTCCTCGGTGAGCGGCGGCCGGCCCCCTTTCCGGCCGCCGCACTGAAGTGCCTGTCGCAGCACCCGCGACCTATCGTCACACGCGCAGAGCCGACGGGCAAGAGGAAAGGCGGCCTATGATCCTCCTTCAAGGGGAGCTGCCGGTCAGAGGTCGAGATTCCAGGTCTGCCCCACCAGGTCCTTGCCGAAGGAGCGGTGCCGCTCCTCCTTCACCAGCTTGAATCCCGCCGCCTGGTAGATGCGGCGAGCAGAGACGAGAACATCGTTGGTCCAGAGGGTGAGGACGCGATAGTTCTTCGCCCGGGCGAAGGCGATGCACTCATCCACCAGCCGCCGGCCGATGCCAAGGCCCCGCGCAGCCGGCTCCACATAGAGGAGGCGGAGTCTTGCGATCGCCTCGGTTTCCCTGACGAGGAACACGGAGCCGACCACTTCGCCCTCGCGCTCGGCCACCCAAGAGGCCTCGCTTCGGGGATCGAACCTGTTCACGAACTCGGCCAGGATCTGCGTCACCAGCGCCTCGTAGGTCTCGTCCCAGCCATATTCCTGGTTGTAGAGCAGCCCTTGGCGATGAGCGATCCAGCCAAGATCGCCCACCCGCAGGGGGCGCAGGACGTAAGGCACTTTTGGCTCCGGCGGACTCCCCAGCAGGCGCTCCACAGTCGCCATGGCGCTGACCAGCTTCTCGCGCTCGGTCGAAGCCAGAGGCGTGAGCAGGCGCGCGACCTGGTCTCTGGAGGCCCGGTTGAGCGGCTCGAAAGCGCGCCGCCCCACCTCCGTCAGGACAAGGCGGGACTGGCGCGCGTCCTGCGCCAATGGGCGGCGCTTCAAAAATCCGCGCTGCTCGAACCTTTTCAGCATCCTGCTGAGATAGCCTGCGTCCAGACCAAGCTCGCGGCCGAGATCGGTGGCGGTCAGTGTCTCGCGATGGGCGAGCTCGAAAAGGACGCGCGCTTCGCTCAGCGAGAATTCGCTGTCCAGCAGACCTTCAGCCAGCAGTCCGAGCTGGCGCGTGTAGAAACGGTTGAAGCGCCTGACATTGGCGATCTGCTCCTCCGACGGCGAATGATTAACCTGGTCCATTACGGGTGTCCTCCCGTTGGACAACGTCAACCGAATACTTGACGAAGTCAAGTATGTAGGCTTTGCAGAGAAAAGGCCGCTTGGGAGCGGCCTTTAATCAGGCAGGCTTGAGATTTACCGGAGATTGCCGGTGAAGCGCTGGATGCGGCTGCAGGCCTCCTCCAGGAGCGCTTCCGACGTCGCGTAGGAGATGCGGAAATTGGGACCCAGACCGAAAGCCGAACCGTGCACCACGGCGACGCCTTCGGCTTCGAGGAGTTCGGAGACGAAATCCTCGTCATTTTCAATGACCTTGCCGGACGGGGCTTTCTTGCCGATCGCGCCGGCGCAGGAGGGATAGACGTAGAACGCTCCCTCCGGCACCGGGCAGTCAATCCCGTTCGCCTGGTTCAGCATGGAGACCACCAGGTCGCGCCGCGCCTCAAAAATCTTCTTGTTGCGCGCGACGAAGTCCTGGGGTCCGGTAAGCGCTTCGACGGCGGCCCACTGCGCCATCGTGGCGGCGCCAGAGGTCTGCTGCCCCTGGATCATGTCCATGGCCCTGATGAGTTCCATCGGGCCAGCCGCATAGCCGATGCGCCATCCGGTCATCGCGTAAGCCTTCGACACGCCGTTCATGGTAAGCGTGCGCTCGTAAAGGCGTGGCTCCACCTCGGCGATCGTACGGAAGGTGAAATCCCCATAGGTCAGGTGCTCGTACATGTCATCCGTCAGCACCCATACATGCGGGTGCTTCAGCAGCACCTCCGCCACCGCCTTCAGCTCCTCGCCCGTATAGGCGGCGCCTGAGGGATTGGACGGCGAGTTCATGACCAGCCATTTGGTGCGTGGCGAGATCGCCCTGTCCAGTGCATCCGGCCTGAGCTTGAAATTGTCCTCGATCCTGGTCTGCGCATAGACCGGCGTGCCGCCGCACAGCGCCACCATCTCGGGATAGCTCACCCAGTATGGCGTCGGGATCACCACCTCGTCGCCTGGATTGAGCGTTGCCATGAAGGCGTTGAACAGGATCTGCTTGCCGCCGGTGCCGACGATCGTCTGCTTCCAGTCGTAATCGAGATTGTTCTCCCGCTTGAACTTGACGGCGATCGCCTCGCGCAGGGGCTGGATGCCGCAAACCGGGGGATACTTCGTCTCGCCGCGGTTGATCGCCTCGATAGCCGCGCGCTTGATATTTTCCGGCGTGTCGAAATCGGGCTCGCCAGCGCCAAGCCCGATGACGTCGCGTCCCTGGGCTTTCAACTCCCTGGCCTTCTGGGTAACAGCGATCGTGGCTGAAGGCTTCACGCGTGAAAGGGCGTCGGCAAGAAATGCCATTTTAGGGTCTCCAAGGGATTGGCCTGTGCCGGCTCGGCCAGACACGCTTTATTGTCCGATCGCGGGGCAAATCGCAAGGGTGGCAGGCTTTCGCGCCGGGCGCAAAAAATCCGCCGCATTTTCTTAACGGGGGTTCAATCCTTCGGTGCAAGTTTCCGCGGCCTGTTGAGAGGTTCAGGGCGGATGCTGGCGCGCAGCTTTCACATGGCACGTTCGGTGGAGACGGCCGCGGGGCACGCCGCCGGCCAGCGCACCGCCGGAGGCGAGGCCAAAGAATGACCGAGGCAGCAACGCTCGCGCAGCGCATCGACCAGGCGATCCTGGTCGACGAGGTCGGCATTGAGACCGGCCGGTACGGCCCCTATCACCTGAAGACGCTCTACCAGCCGATCTATCGCAACACACGGGAAGGGCTGAAACCCTGCGGCGTGGAAGGCCTGGCCGGTCCTCAGCGGGAGGGGCAGCCCGTCGCCACGCGTGCCTTCTTCGCCGATGTGGCCGCGACCGAGGACAGGCTCTTCGTCGAAAATCTCTGCCAGACGCTGCATGTACGCAATTATCCGAACACCGGCGTGGACGGGCTGATGCTCTTCATCAAGCATTACGCCAATGCCGATCTGGGGCTGGACGCCGCACTCGCCCATGTGGACGAGATGGTGAAGTTCCTCGCAGATGTCTCCGTCGACCCCGCGCTGCTGGTCTGCGAGATCGCCGAGACGGCAGATGAAGGCCTGATGACGGAGCTCGCGGCCGAGTTGCGCAAGCACCGCATCCGCATCGCTGTCGATGATTTCGGCGTCGGGCGCTCCACCCTGTCGCGCGTGCGGCTGCTGAATCCTGAAGTGGTGAAGGTTGACGGCGGATGGTTTCGCCGGATCGCCGAGGTCGCCATGGCAGCCAAGCTCCTCAACTCACTGGTGGATGCGCTGCAGCGGGAGGGCCGGGAGGTCCTGATCCAGGGCATCGAGACGGCGGCCCAGCTGCGCGTGGCGATGGGCACCGGCGCGGACTTTCTCCAGGGCTATCTGCTCGGCCGGCCTAAGCTCGCCGGGTCCCTGTTCGATATCCGTCCCGTGCATATCGAGGGGCTCTTCGCTTCCGGCGAGAGGGTGGTGCCGCTCTCGGCCAGCCGCGGACGCCCGCGCTGACCGGCCTTCGTCAATCCCGCTGATCCTTCCGGCCAAAAGTTTTCATTCGTTGCGGACGCGGCGCTGCGTTATCCAGGCTCCGGGAAATGGGAGCGCGCGCAATGAAACTCTACGGTATGTCCGACAGCGGGAATTCCTATAAGCCGAGGCTGCTCATGGCAAAGCTCGGCATTCCCTTCGAGCATGTGGAGACCAGTTCGCGCGACGGGACGACCCGCAAGCCTGAATTCCTCGCCAGGAATCCCAATGGCAGGGTGCCGGTTCTGGAGCTCGATGACGGGCGGTTCATCTGGGAATCGAACGCCATCCTGCTCTATCTCGCCGAAGGCACGCGCTTCCTGCCGACGGACCGGTATCAGCGCGCCTTGGTGCATCAATGGCTTTTCTTCGAGCAGTACAGCCACGAACCCTATGTCGCCGTAAGGCGCGCGATCCTGCGCTATCCGGAGAGGGCGGCCCAGAGGACTCCCGAAAGGATGGCCGCCACGCTCGAAGGCGGCAACAAAGCGCTTGGCGTGATGGAGCGGCAGCTCGCCGAAACGCCCTTCCTGGTGGGGAGTGCCCTCACGGTCGCCGACATTTCGCTTTACGCCTACACCCACGATGCACATAATGGCGGCTTCGACCTTGGCGCATTTCCAGCAGTGTCTGCATGGCTCGCGCGTGTTGAGGGCGATGCCGGCCATGTGCCGATGTTGCCTGGGTGAGCTTAGCGTCAAGCTGCTGTCATCTGCGCGTAACAAAGGCCGGACAATAAGCGCTGGCAAAAGGCGCGCAGCTAGGGAGAGCAGCGGATGAACATGCGTAAATTCATGGCGGTAGCGGCGGTCGCTACCGCTCTCGTTCCGGCGATGGGTGCGGTGGCAGAGGCCCAGACCCAGATCCAATGGTGGCACGGATTTACCGGCCGCCTGGCCGAGATCCTCGACCGGCAGGTGAGCGAATTCAATTCCAGCCAGAACGAGTATCAGGTGGTCGCGACGCCGAAGGGGACCTACTCGGAAACGCTGAATGCCGGCATCGCCGCCTTCCGCGCGGGCGAGCAGCCGCATATCCTTCAGGTCTATGAGGTCGGCACCGCAACCATGATGGCTGCCAAGGGGGCGATCAAGCCGGTGCATCAGCTGATGGCGGAGGCGAAGGAGCCTTTCGATCCCGCCAACTATCTGGCAGCCGTCACCGGCTACTACACCACCGCCGACGGCGAGATGCTTTCGCTGCCCTACAACTCCTCCACGCCGGTCCTTTACATCAACAAGCAGGCGCTCGAGCAGGCGGGCCTCGACCCTGAGACGACGCCCAAGACCTGGCCGGAGGTCGAGGAAGTTCTCACCAAGCTCAAGGAAGCCGGCAACGAGTGCCCGCTCACCACCACCTGGCAATCCTGGGTCCATCTCGAGAATCTCAGCGCCTATCACAACAAGCCCTTCGCCACCCAGCAGAACGGCTTTGCCGGCACGGATGTGGAACTCGTTTTCAACGGCGATCTGCAGGTGCGGCACATCGAGAAGATGTCGGAATGGGCTAAGAACGGCCTCTTCGTCTATGGCGGACGGACCGGCGAGGGCGCCGCGCGCTTCCGCGCCGGCGAGTGTGGCATGATGACCGAATCCTCCGCCGGCTATGCGGGCGTCAAGGCGGAAGCCAAGTTCCCGTTTGCCGTCTCCAGCCTGCCTTACTGGCCGGACGAGGAGGGCGCACCGTTCAACACCATCATTGGCGGCGCTTCGCTCTGGGTCATGAGCGGCCATGAGGACGACGAGTATGTCGGCGTCGCCAAGTTCCTCTCCTATCTCTCGAGCCCCGAGGTCCAGGCCCGCTGGCACCAGGAAACCGGGTACCTGCCCATCACGCAGGCGGCTTACGAGCTGACCAAGAGCCAGGGCTTCTACGAGCAGAATCCCGGCACGGATGTCGCCATTCAGCAGATGACCGGCAAGGAGCCGACCGAGAACTCCAAGGGCCTGCGCCTCGGCAATTTCGACCAGATCCGAACCATCATAGACGAGGAGCTCGAGGCGGTCTGGCAGGGCAACAAGGAGCCCAAGGCAGCGCTCGACGAGGCGGTGGAGCGCGGAAACCAGCTCCTGCGCCGCTTCGAGCAGGCCGCTCGGTAACAAGGTCGCGGCGCGGCCGGCTGAGGCCGGTCGCGCCCACGCCTTACCATGGAAAAGCGCGTCAGCTTCAACCACCGCCTGCTGCCCTATCTGCTGTTGCTTCCGCAGCTGGCCGTCACTGCCGTCTTCTTCTTTTGGCCGGCGGCTCAGGCGCTCTACCAGTCGGTTCTTCAGCCGGACCCGTTCGGCTTCGACAACCGCTTCGTCGGGCTCTCGAACTTTCAATATATCCTGTCCGACCGCTACTATCTCGAGGCGTTCGGCACCACCGCCATCTTCTCCAGCCTGGTGACCTTCATCTCCATGGCCACGGCCCTGTTCCTGGCCGTCGCCGCCGACCAGGTCATCAGAGGCGCCAATGCCTACAAGACGCTCATTATATGGCCCTATGCCGTGGCACCGGCGGTCGCGGGCGTCATGTGGATTTTCATGATGCAGCCCTCCATCGGCGTCATCGCCTACTACATGAAGGTGGCAGGCTTCCGGTGGAATCCGACGCTCGACGGGACCCACGCTATGGCGCTGGTGGTGCTCGCCTCGGCCTGGAAACAGATAAGCTACAATTTCCTCTTCTTTCTCGCCGGTCTGCAGGCTATCCCGCGCAGCCTCATCGAGGCGGCGGCGATCGACGGCGCCGGGCGGTGGCTTCGCTTCCGCACAATCATCTTTCCGCTCCTGTCGCCAACGACCTTTTTCCTGCTTGTCGTCAACATCGCCTACGCCTTCTTCGAGACGTTCGGCGTCATCCACACGATGACGTCCGGCGGGCCGGGGCGGTCCACCACGACGCTGGTCTACAAGGTCTATGCCGACGGGTTTGTCGGCCAGGATCTCGGTTCGTCGGCGGCCCAGTCGGTCATCCTCATGGCTGTGGTGAGCCTGCTGACCATTGTCCAGTTTCGCTACATCGAGCGGCGCGTGCATTATTGAGGCGAGGCAATGGTCGAACGACGCGGCATCGGAACAATCCTGACGCACCTCGCCCTGATCCTCGGCGTGGCGGTGCTGTGCTTTCCCATCTATCTCGCCTTCGTGGGGTCGACGCTCTCGCACGATGAGATATTGAGCGTCCCGATGCCGCTCTGGCCGGGCGGCCAGATGGTCGAGAACTACAGTCAGGCGCTTGCCGCGGGCACGCAGGTCCCTGTCGCCCGCATGCTGTTCAACTCCATGGTGATGGCGATCGGCATCGCCGCCGGCAAGATCATCATCTCCATCCTGTCGGCCTATGCGATCGTCTATTTCCGCTTTCCCTTTCGCATGCTCGCCTTCTGGGCGATCTTCATGACGCTCATGCTGCCGGTGGAGGTTCGTATCGTGCCCACCTACGAGGTCGCCGCCTCGCTCGGCATGCTCAATTCCTATTCCGGGCTCATACTGCCGCTGATCGCTTCGGCCACCGCGACCTTCCTCTACAGGCAGTTCTTCCTCACCGTTCCGGAGGAGCTGGCGGAGGCTGCGCGCGTGGACGGGGCGGGTCCAGTACGCTTCTTCAAGGACATCCTGCTGCCGCTCTCGCGCACGAACACGGCAGCCCTCTTCGTCATCCTCTTCATCTATGGCTGGAACCAGTATCTGTGGCCGCTTCTCGTCACCACGAGGCCGGAAATGAACACGGTCGTCATCGGGCTGCAGCAGATGATGCCCTCCGCCGACGACTATGGGAACTGGCCGGTCACGATGGCCGCGGCAATCCTGGCGATCCTGCCGCCGGTCGCCGTCGTCGTCTTCATGCAGCGCCTCTTCATCAAGGGCCTGATCGAGAGCGAGAAGTAGCAATGAGCGCCATCGCGATCCGCAATGTGAAGAAGTCCTATGGCGGTACTCAGGTCATCCATGGGGTCAACCTCGATGTGGCCCATGGCGAGTTCATCGTCATTGTCGGCCCGTCGGGCTGCGGGAAGTCGACACTTTTGCGCATGGTGGCGGGACTGGAGACGATCACCGAAGGAGAGATCGAAATCGGCGGCCGGGTGGTCAACAGGCTGGAGCCGCGCGAGCGCAACATCGCCATGGTGTTCCAGAACTACGCGCTCTATCCGCACATGACCGTTTTCGACAACATGGCCTATGGGCTGAAGATCGCGGGCCTCTCCAAAGAGGATATCCGCGCGCGGGTGCACAAGACCGCCGAGATGCTCCAGCTCACGCCCTATCTGGAACGCAAGCCGCGCGCGCTCTCCGGCGGACAGCGCCAGCGCGTCGCCATGGGGCGGGCGCTGGTGCGCGACCCGGCCGCCTTCCTGCTCGACGAGCCGCTCTCCAACCTCGATGCCAAGCTCAGGGTGCAGATGCGGCTGGAGATCAAGCAGCTGCAGCGCTCGGTCGGGACCACCGCGCTCTATGTCACGCATGACCAGGTGGAGGCGATGACGCTGGCGGACCGGCTGGTGGTCATGCATGACGGCGTGGCCGAGCAGATCGACACGCCCCTTGCCGTCTATTCGCGCCCGGCCACCACTTTCGTGGCGGGCTTCATCGGCTCGCCTGCCATGAACATGCTTCCGGCGGAAGCGGCTGGGGACGGCCGCCTGACGCTGGCGACGGGGGCCAGCATCGCTCTGCGCGGCGTGCGCTTGCCGGACCAGGGCCGGAAGGTGATCCTCGGCATCCGTCCGGAACATCTGGCGCAGGTCCCCGCCGGCGAGGCGGATCTGGAACTGGAGGTGATCGCCGTGGAGACGCTTGGCGCCGACACGCTCGCCCATGGGAGGCTCGGCGGCGGCGACTTCGTGGTGCGGCTGCCGGGCAGCTCGATGGTGCAGCCGGGCGACCGGCTGCCGATGGCGATCGAGCCGGGGATGGCGCATCTTTTCGATGCCGAGACTGGAAAGAGGCTGCCCGACGATGCCCCGGCCGCGGCGCCATCAAGGCAGGCCGCGGAAGCCTGAGCCTCGGCGTCAGGCGACGGCCTGGTAAGGCTCGCCGCGATCCTCGCCGCTGTCGCGGCGCGCGGCGCGGACCATCTGCAGGACGAAGTTGAGCTCGTCCATGTCGACATAGAAGGCGCGGGCGAGGCGGGCCGGGATCAGCTCCTCCGGAACGCCATGAGCGATCAGCTTCTGGACGGCGAGCAGAAGCTGGTCGCGGTCGGTGAGGCGGGTCTTGATATTGTCTTCCCGGCGCATTTGTCCCCCGATGTCTTCCCCGGCTGCCTTGGGCGGGCGGCCCTTCTACGACGACACGCAACGCGGATGCTGACAGAGGCGCCCGGCGGCAACGGCCGGGCGAATCACTGAACCTGATTATGCCGCACGAGAATCGGCCCGCAAGTGCAATCGCAGGGAGAAGGGAGGGTCAGAAGGCGAAGGAGGCCTGCGCCGGCTCGGCATTGGGAGAGGCGGCGTTTTCGAGCGCCAGCATCCGCTGCTTGGTTGCCGTGCCGCCGGGAGCGGAGAAGCCGCCGAGCTTGCCGCCGGCGGCGAGGATGCGGTGGCAGGGGATGATGAGAGGCACCGGATTGCGGCCGAGCGCCACGCCTGTCTCGCGCGCCGCCTGGGGGAAGCCGGCATCGGCGGCGAGCCCGCCATAGGTGGTGGTCTCGCCATAGGAGAGGCGGCGGGCGGCGGCATAGATGGCGCGGCGGAAGGGATCGACGCCGTCAAGATCGACGGGGAAGGCGGAGAAATCGACCCGCTCGCCGGAAAAATATCGCCGCGCGGCGGCGACGGCTTCGGCGATGATGCCCGCCGGCTCGGCCGCGCGGGAGCCCTCAAGAGGCCGGAGCATCCTCTCCTCCACCGGCTCGGGCCTGCCCATGGGCAGCATGAAGCGGCAGATGCCCCGCTCGTTCCAGGCGATGCCGGAGAAACCGAGATCCGTCTCGAAGAGGTGGTGGAAGGACATGGAAGGCGATTCCGCTACGATCCGGCGGCAAGTCTACCCTCCGCTCCAGTACAAATCAAGAACGGGCAAGCTCCCTCCAGCGCAGGCGAAACGCAATTGAAGAAGAGCCGCAGATCGGCTATGCCGTTTGCGGGCGCGAGGCAAAGCGAAACGGGGAGCTTGCAGGACATTGCCAGCCACTATCCGAGCCATCGGCCTTTGCGCGTTCCTTTCCATTCCACTTCTTGCCGGATGCAGCGCCGCGGGTGACAGCACCGCGACCCTTGCGCTCACCGATGCGGGGACGCCGGGGCAATCCGCTGCGGGCGAGGGGGATCCGGAGATCGTCGGCAAGAGCCTTGCGGCCGAGCAGGACGCCGAGATTTCCGGCGTGACCGCCCTTGCCACGCCCACGCCACGCCCTCAGCGGGAGGCGGTGGCGGCGGTCGAGGCGATCGCCGAGGGCAAGAGCGAAGCCGCTCCCGCGCCGAAGGCAGCGGCGGCGCTGCCCGGCGTGAAGGAGGGCGAGGAGCCGGTGGCCGCCGTCGCCTATGCCGATCCGGGCAGGAAGGGCAGGCTTGCCGCCGTCTCCGCCCTCGAGCAGAGCGGCAAGCCCCGCCCCGTGGCGGCGCGCAGCCCCGAGCTCGACGCGCTGATCGCCCGGTATGCCGCCCATTACGGGGTGCCGGAAAGGCTGGTGCGCCGGGTGGTGAAGCGCGAGAGCAATTTCAATCCGGCCGCGCGCAACCGCATCTATTGGGGCCTCATGCAGATCCGCCACGACACGGCGCAGACCATGGGCTATCGGGGGCCGGCGCATGGGCTGCTCGATGCGGAGACCAATCTCAAATACGCGGTGAAGTATCTGCGCGGCGCCTATATCACCGCCGGCGGCAACGAGGACCGGGCGGTGCGCTTCTACGCCGCCGGCTATTATTACGACGCCAAGCGCAAGGGCCTGCTGAAGGAGACCGGGCTGAGGAACTGACGCCGCGCCAAGCCGCGTCACCGCCCGCCTCGCGAACTCTATTCGGGGCGCGCTCACAGGCGGGCGGCCGCAGCGCGGCTCGACCACCTCTCCCCCGAGCGACGGGGGGAGAGGAACGCCCTGCTTCTCGCTCTGCCCCCCACCCCGGACCTTCGGTCCGACCCTCCCCCACGTGGGGGAGGGTGGCGCGCCGTGGTCATGGCCGGTCATTGCGGGCGGGCGGCTCCGCCGGCTCGGTCTTGGTTTCGACATAGGGCGCGAAAAGCATGTCCATCCTCTGCTCGACGCGGCCGATCTCCGCCATCCAGCCGAGCACGAGGCCCAGCGTGGCGCCCTGGAGCATGAGCAGGTCATCTTCGCCCCAGAGCAGCATGCACCCTTCGCCCTCCTTCCCCTGGAGTGTCCCCATGCAGCGGCCGGTCCTGGCGCAGCGCCGGTCGGGGCAGCGCTGCGGAAATCCACAATCGGCGGCGAGCAGGCGGAACATCAGATTCATCTCCGCGCGCGGCCAGGGCGGCAGGTCGAACGGGTCCTCCAGCTTTTGCGCGGGCATGGCCGCATAGGCCTCGTCAAGCTTGACCAGCAATGCAGCGAAGTGAGGGTCGATCTCGTTCATCTCGTATCCTTTCGGGGTGGTAAGGGTAAGGGCGCGTTTCTGCCCTCCGCTATGGCTCCGGGCGTTCGTCGTTGGAAAAGCCAAATCGTTGGCTTTTCCTGGCCTTCGGCCAGCACTCCTCACCGCCACGCCCGGCTTTCGCCGTCTGGCCATTGAAGAAGGTGGGAAGCGGGGCGCGTGATCCGAGCCTCTCTGTTAGTTAATCGTGGCGCGTCTCACGCGCCCCGCCGGCCGCTGTCCCGACATTGGCCGGTCACTCGGGCTTCTTCTCCGTCCCGGCTGCACCCAATGAAGGGGGTGGTCTCTGCCGGGCCGAAGGAAAAGCCCTAGCGGCTTCTCCGCGGTTTCCGCGATGCTGTCTGGAACCCAGCATCCGTTTTTCCGAAGCGCCGTCTGTCACCCAGCGCCCCGGCACCGCCGGCCTGTCGCGGGCCCTCATCATGCCTCCAGGTACCGATCCCTGGAGGGGGAGGTTGCCGCCGCTCTCCCGAACACCCGGTGCGCATCCGGTTCCCGCAAGAGCGATGGGACGGATTGTAAGAGGGCTGCAGGGGGTGGGGATAAAAAAACCGAAAAATCTTCTGGCCGAGTGCCGGTGCTAGCGAAAACAGGCACTTAGCTGCCAAAAAAATTCTCGGCCGGCAGAATCCATCCACACCCCGCGCCTCCTGCTCGGACCCGCAGTGGCATGATCTTCCGAGAACGGGGGCGCATCGCCCCAAAGAAGGTGACCTGCCCGCGCCGGCGTGAGATTGTCAGAGCGAAGGCGAAGAATGGAGACTCACATGCGCGACTGGAAACTCCCACGGGAAGGCGGGTGCCGCTGCGGCGCGGTTCGGGTGAGGGTGAGCGCCGCGCCGCTCGTCACCATGGCCTGCCACTGCACCGGCTGCCAGCGCATGAGCTCGTCGGCCTTCTCGCTCTCCGCCGCCATCCCCGCGCAAGGGTTTGAAGTTATCGAGGGCGAGCCCGTGCTGGGCGGGCGGCGCGGGCCTGAGGCGCATCACTATTTCTGCCCGCACTGCATGACCTGGATGTTCACGCGGCCGGAGGGCATGGACTGGTTCGTCAACCTGCGGCCCACCATGCTGGACGGGGCGGAAGACTTCGCGCCGTTCATCGAGACCTGGACCTCCGAGAAGCTGGCCTTTGCGCAGACGGGGGCGGTGCATTCCTACGAGGCGCTGCCGCCGCTGGATGCCTATGAGGGGCTGATGAAGGAATTTGCGGCGTGGGAGGGGTGAGGTTCCTGCTGGCCATCGGAGTTTGTCCGCTGCGAGTGGCTCTGCTGCGCGGACGAAGAGGAACCCCTCACTTGCGATTTCTAACACTTAGCCTCCGCCGCCTCTCGCGGTTTCGACCCCGCGCCCGTCCGCAATGCCTGCACCGCGAGAGGGCGTCTCCGGCTAAGATGTTGAAATCGCTTTTGAGCCGGGTCCCCGCTGCTTCGCAGCGTCCCGGCGTTCGCTGGCCTTTCATCGTGCCACTGGCACGATGAATTCGCCTTCGGCGAACCGGCGGCTCACCCCGCGAGGGGAGAGACAGGGCGCTCTGCATCGGCCTCGCCGCCAAATCGCAGAGGTTGGCGAATTGCGGAAGCATTGATGCGGGCGGTATCTCCCCCCTTGCGGGCGAGAAGGCAAATTCTTGGACTTGGGCGGCTTTTCCGCCGAAGCCCATAGGGCGGAGGCGGCGCCCATGTCCTTAGAGTTTGCAAGAGAGGGGGTAATGCTACCTCCCAATCCCACCTTTCGCCTCATGCAGGATCGTGAGGCAGACGCCATCGAGGTTCTTCACCACCTCGTCGTTCCAGAAGCGCAGTGTCTTGAAACCCTGCGCTTCAAAATGCCTGTCGCGGACGAGGTCGCGGATGGATTCCGAATGCTGGCCGCCGTCCAGTTCGACGATCAGCCGCGCCTCGAAGCAGACAAAATCGAGGATGTAGCCGTCGATCGGCACCTGCCGCTTGAACTTCAGGCCTTCGAGTTTCCTGTTGCGCAGCGCCTGCCAGAGAAGGTTTTCGGGCTTGGTCGCGTCGGCCCGCATGGTGCGGGCGAAGCTGCGGTGCGGCGGCGGGACAGACTGGTGCGGCATGGTGCAGAGATACCCCTCATTAGAACCCCTCACTTGCGATTTCTAACACTTAGCCTCCGCTTCGCTCCAGCTAAGATGTTGAAATCGCTTTCTCTCCCGCAAGGGGAGAGATATCGCCGGCATCGGCCTTGCCGCCAATCGCAGAGGTTGGCGATTTGCTGAAGCGAATGCGCCGCCTCTATCTCCCCCCTTGCGGGGAGAAAGCAAATTCTTGGGTTTGGCGAAGCCAAGCCCTTAGAATGTGCAAGAGAGGGGTGGTTCTGCTGCGTTGACGAGGGATACCCCTCACTTGCGATTTCTAACACTTAGCCTCCGCTTCGCTCCAGCTAAGATGTTGAAATCGCTTTCTCCCCCGCAAGGGGGAGATATCGCCGGCATCGCCCCCGGCGCGGTCGTTCCGCTACACTGCGTTGACAATAAGCGCGGGCTTATTTGTTTAACAGGTCCTGAATAGATTCAGCGGCTTCTGCTCCCAGGGTCACTCCAGACCTAAGTTCAGTGATTAATCTGTCGAGTGTCTCGACAACTCGACGTTTTGCTTTATTAATATCTCCTGTCATTCTCGGCAAACTAGCGGCAGCCTCTCTAAAGCCGCCGATGCTTTTCAAGGTTTCACTGATCGAGTCGTTCATTTCGTTTATTGTTGCTAGCGCAGTCCGGAGGTCCGATTTGTATGTTTCGCCTTGCGCAAAGTCCGCTCCAAGGTGAATTGATTTGAGCAGTGCGTTTAATCCGTTGCTCATGCGTCGTTGGAATAGCGGAATTTCTGTATCGGTTCGCTCGGAGAATTGTACAAGATCCAATGAAAGGCGCGCCATCAACTTTTTCGCCTCTTGTCGCACGGTTCTGGGGTCGTGCTCTATACGGGGCAATACTCCAATCTCGGATGTTGCGTCGTTTATCTTTTTTGTTAATTCATCCATATATATATGCATCCTATTTGTTATTTCGGCTAAGGCCTGAAATTCTTCTTCCATTATGTCGGTAAGATCAATTATACCAAAGTCTTCGTCTATGGGCTCTGTAGCGCAGCCGTCATCTTTTGAAGGTTCGTTGGCCTTTGCATAGGTAGCCCCCCGCGATTGTTCCGCCGGCTTCCATTTTTGGGTAATTCGCGACAGATGTATTCGAAGTAGTTTTTCGAAATCATTTACGTCTTTGTAAGGCCAATAAAGTGCGCCCTTCTCACCAAGGCTCTGCCGGAACTCTTGAACACTTAACAGTTCTCTTGCATCGATTTGCGATATCGACAGAGGGGGGCTATCTCTGAAGTAAAACATTACATCGACAGAATTAGGGAGCTCCTGTACTCTCTGCCGAGCGCGTTCAAACTCCTCAACTGTCCCGGACCCGTACCTACCCGTGGGGGTACCGAACCGGTGCCACATTATGCCGATGAAAATATCGTAGTCGTCTGGAATCTGGGTATTCACCACGTCTTGCGGATCAGTTCCTATACCTGGATACGCATGGGTCTCCCATTTGACCAAGTCCAACCTCAGGCCAAGCTGGCGACTCCAGGTGATATTGAGTTCTCGGACAATCTCTTCGAGTTTATTGCGTTCTTCAGCTACGTCGTTTGGTGAAGCAGCAAAGACGGTTAGGATATGCTCTTTTCTGGCCATATAGAGCACCTGTCGACTAGCGAATTGATTCTGGCAAATATCGCTTTTGTCGACTTTGGTTTCAATTCTTCTTTCAAAAATACCCCTGCAGCGGCCGGACCTCCAAACTCCCCGCCTTGAGCGCCGCGATCGCTTCCACCACCGCATCCGCGCCGGCCATGGTGGTGTAATACGGCACCTTCTGCATCAGCGTCGCGCGGCGGAGGGACTTTGAGTCCGAGACCGCCTTCTGGCCGTCGGTCGTGTTGAAGACGAGCTGGACCTGGCGGTTGCGGATCGCGTCCTCGATGTGCGGGCGGCCTTCCAGCACCTTGTTGATCTTTTCAGCTTCGACGCCGTTCTCGCGCAGGAAGCGCGCCGTGCCGCCGGTCGCAAGAATCTTGAAGCCGAGGTCGGCAAGGCGGCGGACCGCGGGCAGCACGCGGGGTTTGTCTTCGTCACGGACCGAGACGAAGAGCGTGCCGGAGCGGGGAAGGTCCACGCCGGCGCCGAGCTGGGCCTTGGCGAAGGCAAGGGCGTAGTCGCGGTCGAGGCCCATGACCTCGCCGGTCGATTTCATCTCCGGGCCAAGCAGGATGTCGACGCCGGGGAAGCGGGCGAAGGGGAAGACGGCTTCCTTGACCGCGATGTGGCCGAGATCGCCGATGGCGGGCAGGGTGCCGTAGGTGGCGAAGGCCTCCTGCAGCGTCTCGCCGGCCATGACGCGCGCGGCGATTTTTGCGATGGGCCGGCCGATGGTTTTCGCCACGAAGGGGACGGTGCGGGAGGCGCGCGGGTTGACTTCGAGGACAAAAACCTCGCCGTCCTTGACGGCATATTGCACATTCATCAGGCCGCCGACATGCAGCGCCTTGGCAAGCGCCGTGGTCTGGCGCTCGAGCTCGGCCACGATTTCGGGCGGGAGCGAGTGGACGGGGAGGGAGCAGGCGCTATCGCCCGAGTGGATGCCCGCCTCCTCGATGTGCTCCATGATGCCGCAGACAAAGACTTCGCGGCCGTCGGCGAGGCAGTCGACGTCGACCTCGATCGCTTCGGTGAGATAGGTGTCGAAGAGGAGGGGGTTCTTGGACAGAAGCGTGTTGATCTGGCCGGTCTTGTCGGCCGGGTATTTCTGGCGGATCTCTTCGGGCACGAGGCCGGGAACCGTGTCGAGCAGGTAGGACTGCAGGCGCGTGTCGTCCCAGATGATCTGCATGGCGCGGCCGCCGAGCACATAGGACGGGCGCACGACCAGCGGGAAGCCGAGCTCGGCGGCGATGACGCGGGCCTGCTCGACCGAATAGGCGATGCCGTTCTTCGGCTGCTTGAGGCCAAGCTTCTGCAGGAGTTTCTGGAAGCGGTCGCGGTCTTCGGCAAGGTCGATGGCGTCGGGCGAGGTGCCGAGGATCGGGATGCCGGCGCGCTCCAGGGCGTCGGCGAGTTTGAGCGGCGTCTGGCCGCCGAACTGGACGATGACGCCAACGAGCTCGCCCTTCTGCTGCTCGACGCGGAGGATTTCGAGCACGTCCTCGGGGGTCAAGGGCTCGAAATAAAGGCGGTCGGACGTGTCGTAGTCGGTCGAGACGGTTTCCGGGTTGCAGTTGACCATGATCGACTCGAAGCCGGCCTCGGCCAGCGCGAAGCAGGCGTGGCAGCAGCAATAGTCGAACTCGATGCCCTGGCCGATGCGGTTCGGCCCGCCGCCGAGGATGACCACCTTGCGGCGGTCGGAAACGCGGGACTCGTCGGCCGGCTGGCCGGCGAAGGGCGTCTCATAGGTGGAATACATATAGGCGGTGGGGGCGGCGAACTCGGCCGCGCAGGTGTCGATGCGCTTGTAGACCGGGTGGACGCCGAGGGAATGGCGAATCCTGCGAACCTCTTCGGCGTCTTTCTTCACAAGCGAGGCGAGGCGGGAATCGGAAAAGCCCATGGCCTTCAGCATGCGGAAATTGGCGGCGTCGGCGGGCAGGCCATGCTCGCGGATGCGCTCCTCCATGGCGACGATGGAGGCGATCTGCTCCAGGAACCAGGGATCGATGTGGCACATGGCGTGGACGTCCTCGATGGACGTGCCCATGCGGATCGCCTGCGCCACCATGCGCAGCCGGTCGGGCGTGGGGGTGCCGAGCGCGGCGCGGATGGCGTTCCTGTCGTCCGGGCCGTTGTCGCCCAGGCCGGGGATCTCGATCTCGTCGAGGCCGGTGAGGCCGGTTTCAAGGCCGCGCAGGGCCTTCTGCAGGCTCTCGGCGAATGTGCGGCCGATCGCCATGACCTCGCCGACGGATTTCATGGCGGTGGTGAGGACCGGCTCGGCGCCGGGGAATTTTTCAAACGCGAAGCGCGGGATCTTTGTGACAACGTAGTCGATGGAGGGCTCGAAGGAGGCGGGCGTGGCGCCGCCGGTGATGTCGTTTTCGAGCTCGTCCAGCGTGTAGCCGACGGCGAGCTTTGCGGCGACCTTGGCGATAGGGAAGCCGGTGGCCTTGGAGGCAAGCGCGGAGGAGCGCGAGACGCGCGGGTTCATCTCGATGACGACCATGCGGCCGTCGGCGGGGTTGATGGCGAACTGCACGTTGGAGCCGCCGGTCTCCACGCCGATCTCGCGCAGGACGCGAATGGAGGCGTTGCGCATGCGCTGGTATTCCTTGTCGGTCAAGGTCAGCGCCGGGGCGACGGTGATGGAATCGCCGGTGTGGACGCCCATCGGGTCGAGATTCTCGATGGAGCAGACGATGATGCAATTGTCCGCCTTGTCGCGGACGACCTCCATCTCGAACTCCTTCCAGCCGAGCACCGATTCCTCGATCAGGACTTCCGTGGTGGGCGAGGCGTCGAGGCCGGAGGAGACGATGTCGAAGAATTCCTGCCGGTTGTAGGCGATGCCGCCGCCCGTGCCGCCCAAAGTGAAGGAGGGGCGGATGATGGCGGGAAGGCCCACCACGTCGAGCGCCTGGGCAGCCACGGCCATGGCGTGGCTCATATAACGCTGCTTGCGGTCGCCCTCGCCGCGCTGCCATTCGGCTTCAAGCGCATCCAAGGCCGCGTCGAGCTCGGCGCCCGAATATTTGGCGCGGATCTCGGCGCGCTGCGCCTCGTGCGTCTTGCGGTCCGCCTCTTTGACTTCGGTCGCGTTGGCGAGCATGGATTTGGGCGTCTCCAGCCCGATCTTGCGCATCGCCTCGCGGAAGAGGGCGCGGTCCTCGGCCTTGTCGATGGCCTCGGCATTGGCGCCGATCATCTCGACATTGTAGCGCTCGAGCACGCCCATGCGGCGGAGAGAGAGGGCAGTGTTGAGCGCGGTCTGGCCGCCCATGGTGGGGAGCAGCGCGTCCGGCCGCTCCTTGGCGATGATCTTTGCCACCACCTCCGGTGTGATCGGCTCGACATAGGTGGCGTCGGCCAGCTCCGGGTCGGTCATGATGGTGGCGGGGTTCGAGTTGACCAGGATGACGCGGTAGCCCTCGCCCTTGAGCGCTTTCACCGCCTGGGTGCCGGAATAGTCGAACTCGCTGGCCTGGCCGATGACGATGGGGCCGGCCCCGATGATCAGGATCGACTTAATGTCGGTGCGCTTGGGCATGAAGAGGTCCCGTGTCTTGTTCGCGCGAAAGCCGGGACGGGCAGGGCCGGCCGGCGCGCGGAGAAATTCTGCTGTCAGGCTAGGCGGGCCTTATAGGCAAGACTTGGGCGCCAGGGAACCCCAAAAGCGCGGGTGCCGGCGACATAAGGCCTTGGCGACACGGAAAACGACATGCCCCTTCGCGCCCCCCTCTGCCCTGCCGGGCATCTCCCCACAAGGGGGAGATCGGGCGGCCGCATGGCCGCGCTATGCCGGTCGGCGAAGGCCGCTTCTTACGGAAGCGAGAAGTCGAAGCGGTAGGTGGCTGAAAGGCCGAAGCTGAGCTGGTTGGCCGAGCCGCGCTCCTCCACCAGGCTCGAGTCGGCGGCCGGACCCATCAGCCGCTCATATTCGGCAAAGATGCTGGTGGTGATCTTCTCGGTCGTTTGCCAGGTGAGCGCGCCGCCCGCGCCCACCGACTTGATGCCGCCGCCGGGATCGTATCGAGACAGGCCGGACTCGACGGCATCTTCCGCGTCGACCCCGTAATGGGCGTCGAAATATTCCTGGCTGGCGAAGGAGATGCGCGGGCCGCCGGAAAGGCGCAGCGTCGGCGTCAGGTCGGTAAAGGCATCGGCGGCGACATCGGCGACGATGCCCTCGTGGGAGCGGAAGCCGCGGCGCACCTCGCCGCGGATGCGCAGCCAGTCCGTCGGGTAGACCTCGGCGAAACCGCCCACCTCCACGCCGAAGCGCACGGGGTCAAGGCCTTCGAGCTCGTCGGCGGTGTCGCCGTCGCGCCGGAAGACGAGCTTGCCGGCAATGCCTGCCCTGAAAGTCTGGGTGTCGATGAAGGCAAGGGAGATATTGTCGTTGCGCGAGGAGAAGGGAACCGAGGAGCCCTGCCGGCCAAGGGAGATGATCGGCTGGATGGTGAAGGCCCGGCGCTCGGCCCCTTCGAATTTCGGCGCGACGAGGCCGACGGCCCCGACAGTCAAATACCAGTCGCCGGACCAGGGGTAGCGCGGGCGCTCCTGCGCCCCGGCTAGAGGTATGCCGACAATCATGGCGAGGAGCAGGGAGCCTGGAAGGACGGGCAACAGGCGCTTGGACACGGTCGACTCCACAGGATGGCTTGAAGATGCCGGGAACCTAGGCGCCCGTCCGTAAAAATTGATTAAAACTGTAAAGTTGCGGCGGTCAATCACTGAATTAACTCCCCGCCAGGCTGCCGGTCACGGCGGGGGCGCCGGCGGAACCTACCGGCTCAACCCTCTTCCTCCAGCACCGGGCGCTTCTCGGGCGGAGGCAGGTTTATCGCCGTGGCGATGATCGAATCGAGGAGGCCGGGAAAGCGCGCGTCGAGGTCGGCGCGGCGCAGGGTGATGAGCCGCGAGGTGCCGCGCGGCTCCACCCGCACGATGCCGGCCTCGCGCATTTTTGCCACGTGGTAGGTCAGATTGGATTTCGAGGTGAGGTCGGAAAAATGCGAGCAGGTGAGGGCCCGGCCTTCCTGCCGCGCTAGGTCGCCCAGAATGGCAAGGCGCGTGGAATCGCCGAGAACGGCGAGAACCGTGGCAAGATCGATCTGGTCGGGGGGCGGATGCGGCAGCATGATGTGAAATTAGTCAATCCTGCCGGCGGCGCAAGCGGGGGTGCATTGAAGCGAGCCGCCGCCTGCGAGCTGCGTTCCGCAGATCCTCTCCGGGCGGCGGGAGGGAAGTCGTGACGGCCACGAGCTAGAAGCGCGAGAAACCCACGAATGGCTTCGTGATACGCACCCGGTCTCCGAGGAAGCGCGCCAGACCGGCGGCGACCTCTTCACTGGGGTTCCCGTACACCTCGAAGCTCTCGACCGTACAATGCTCTGACACGGCTTGAATGTACGGATCCGAAAGCTCCCAGTGACGCAACACGTCGTCGGAGTTCCTGTAAAGCTGGAAACTGACCGCGCGCATGTGGTCCTCATCGATGTAGGTTCGGACCATCAGCTGCGGAGCATGCTGTTCAACGAATTCGACAGCCCGCCGCACCGCGTCGCGAAAGGGTTCCAAGCTGCCGGGGGTGATCTGCATGACGTTTCGGAAAAGTATCTGGTCGGACATCCAAAAGCTCCTTTTGCTGACCGGAGCGATAGATGGAATGTCAACCCAAGTTGAGGTCAAGGGACCCGGACCGACCTTCCTGAGTGAAGGCCGGCCCTGAACAGCTTCAATGCCGCCGCTCTTGATGCAGCGCCTTCTCGACGCTGTTCTGTTCCCCGCCGTCATCAGGACGGTTCAGCGTAATCGTGCAGCGGATGAGGCTATTCCAGTCCGGGCCGTGCTCGATGATGAGATGCAGGTCCGAAATTTCTTCGAAATAGTGCTCGACACTCTCCGGCCCCTCGACGGTCGAGTATTCGACGACGGCTTTCCAGCGCTTATCGCCGTGCAGCGTGACTATGTTGCTCATTCGGCGCTTCCCGCAGACGGTCGAACCGCTGCTGCAACGGAAGACCTATCGGCATGTGGCGGCTGGCATGCCGGCAAGGCCGAGATCGTCCGGTCCGGCTGAAGCCGCTCTCGGTGGCTTTCGGAGCCAATCAACTATCGCCCTTCCGGCGCGGCGTGACGGCCTTCGCGGCAAGCTTGATCTGGTTTCCGAACGAATTTTCAACCTTCGGCGGGGCCTTCACCTGTTTCGGCTTCCGCTGTTCCCGGCTGCTGCGCTTCTGTCCCTTTGCCATTGTCATTGTTCCTTTCGTCGGGGCGTATGTGTCCCATGTCCACCGGTGCGCTGACCAGCTCGAGGTTGCTTTCGGCCGCCACCCGCTCGTGGCGTTCCTCCTCGCTGCGGATCCGGTATTGCAGGGAGTTGTCCCGTGCCGGCATTGTAGCGGTGACGCGATAGAACTCGGCAGCGTTCGGAGGCAGCCCTACCTGACCCCTCAGGCGGACCATCTGTCCGACACTAAACAGGTGAGTCTCGCTCTGCCCAGAGCCTCTGCGCATACGGGTCTCGCGGGTTGAAGCGGTCATGCCCGATCCTTCGCGATAGCGGCTTCAAGCTCGTCCGGGTCTATCGATACCATCTGTCGTGTCAGGCTCGGCACCGCTATCGCCGGCAGGTGGATGTATGTTGCCACCCGCCGATAGGCGGTGATCGAGGCTTCGAGCAGCTCCTCATCCTGCTCCACTTCGTACTCACCGGCGGGTTGAGCAGCGTCGAGGCCGGAGAGCACAAACTCCGATGAGAAGCGAACGATGGATCTGGTGGTGCGGATTGGCATGGCCGTGGTCTCCGAAAGTATCCGGACGGGCTTAACCCGCCGCGGAAGCGAGCGCCCGAGCCTCTGCGCCGACTGCGCAACCTTGGCCGCGAACACCGACCAGGCTAGGCCGCATGTCGGTGACACCTGCGCGGGGCGAAGTTGAAGATCAGAAGGATGATGGAGGCTCGTGTCTGACACCGCAGATGAGCCAGCCCCGGCCAATCAACGGATCAAGTCATAGACGACAATTGCGTTCCAATTACGGCCCCTGCTTATTACCGTGGCGAGACTATTTTTAACAAAGACTTGTATTCTGTAGCACTCTTACCCATCTGTAAACTATCGATCTTGTTTCTGAACTTTGGGCGGCTGGGCTTCTGTCCAGCCATTTTTTTGCCAGCCGTCGGAGGAGGTCACGTCATGACCCAGACCATCACCAAGGATACCCTGTTCCAGCCTGCACCAACGAGAGCGCAGAGCAAGGCGGATCTGACAAACAGCACCGCGCGTGCGATCATCAAGGCGGAAACAGATGCACGCGAGGCCAAGACTCTGAGGCTGAAGCAGGCGCGTCTGGAAATGGAGGCGCGGCGACCCGCGCCCGTACCGGCGAAAGCCGCAAAATCGCGCGCGCCGAAGGCTGCAGCAAAGAAAAACCGCCGGCCGGCAGGCCGCCGCGCTGCCTGAGCGCGCATTGCGCCGTCCGTTGTCAACTGCGCCCCTACAGGGGCCCACACTTTCTGGAAGCCCTGTGAAAACCGACCTTGCCGCCGCCACCCATAAACAAAGTGACGGGCGATCCTGGACCAAGATCCTTGCCCAGTACCGCGAACCCAACCCAGTCCGCAGCACGGCCGAGATAGCTGTCACCGCGCTGCCCTTCATTGCGCTATGGGCGTTGGCGGCGGTGGCCGTCGTTCACGGCCAGTGGTGGGGGCTCCTGCTGACCATCCCCGCTGCGGGCTTCCTGGTTCGCCTCTTCATCCTGCAGCACGACTGCGGCCACGGCACCTTGTTCTCGCGCCGCGGCCTCAACGACTGGACAGGACGCGTCATCGGTGTGTTCACCCTGACGCCCTACGACTACTGGCGCCGCACCCATGCCGTCCATCATGCATCGGCCGGCAATCTCGACAAAAGGGGTATCGGCGATGTCAGCACCCTCACGGTGCGGGAGTATCGCGCACTGCCCTGGTGGGGCCGTCTGCGCTATCGGCTCTATCGCCATCCGTTGGTGATGTTCGGTCTCGGACCGGCCTGGCTGTTCGTCTGCCAATACCGGCTGCCCTTCGGCCTCATGCGCGCAGGGGTACAGCCCTGGACGTCCACGATCGCCACCAATCTGGGAATTGCCCTTCCGGTCGCCGGCCTCATCTGGCTCATCGGGATAGGACCCTTCCTGATGGTGCAGGTGCCGATCACCTTGATGGCCGCCACCGCCGGTGTCTGGCTGTTCTACGTCCAGCACCAGTTCGAGGAGACGCACTGGGCCGAGGGCGAGGATTGGCAGTTCCAGCACGCGGCACTGCACGGCAGCTCGCATTACGACCTGCCATGGCTCTTGCGCTGGTTTTCCGGAAATATCGGCATCCACCACGTACACCACCTGTCGGCAAAGGTGCCGTTCTATCGGTTGCCGGAGGTGCTGCGGGACCACCCGGACCTGCGCGACATCGGCCGCCTCACGATCATGGAGAGCCTGCGCTGCGTCAAACTGGTGCTATGGGACGAAAGCGGCAAGCGCCTCGTCTCCTTCCGTGAAGCACAAGCGGCAGGTTGATTCCAAACCGTCGATCTTCTTCTCGCCTTCCTGCCGCAATGCGTCTCCAGTACCGAGCCAGACGCGCGCTGCAGCGCAGGCCGAGCTTTCTTGCGTGTGCTGGGCGCTGTCGGAGCGGTAGGCGCCCCCTGGCGAGCGTAGCAAGCGGTTAATCGGTGCCGCGCTAGAATGCGCGGCATGTATGAACGCGCTAGCCAGAAGCCGATCTCGCGAACGGCCTTTTTGGGACGCATGGCCCGCCATTTCAGTGCGGTGCTTGCCGCCCTTCTCGGCTCGATCGGCATTGGCATGGCGGGCTATATGGCGCTCGAGGGGCTCGACCCGCTCAACGCCTTCCTCCACTCGGCTTCTATCCTCGGCGGGCTGGGCCTCGTGGAGGTGCCGCGCAGCACCGCGGGCAAGCTGTTCGCCAGCTTCTATGCCCTCTATGCGGGCCTCTTCTTCTTCGCCGCCTTCGGCATCATCATCGCGCCCGTGCTGCACAGGATCGTGCACAAGTTCCATTGGGAGAGCGATCAGAGCGGGGGCGGCTGAGCCCCGTCAGGCGCCTTTCGTCTTCACCCCCTTCATCTCCGCCACCGCGTCCGAGAGCATGGGCACATAGTCCTGGCCGCGGCCGGCGCCAACGGCGAGCGCGAAGGAGTTGCGCACCGCAGCGCCGACGGGATTGGCCATGCCGACGGAATTGGCGAAGGCGGCGAGATAGGACGTGTCCTTCAGCGCGTTGGCCAGCGTGAACTTGTGCGCATCGCGGTCGCGCTCGAGCACGTATTTGAAGAAGGTCTGGTAGAAGCCGCAGTCCATGCGGCCGCCCCGCACGACGCTGTCGAAGACCTGCGGCGTGATGCCCGCCTTGGCCCCGAGCGCCAGGGCTTCGGCATAGATGGCGGCATATCCCATGGAGAGGAAATTGTTGAGGAGCTTCATCGTGTGGCCGGTGCCGAGCGGACCGGTCGGGATGATGCGGCCGGAAAAGGCTTCCAGCACCGGACGGGCACGCTCGACCGCCTCAGGGTCGCCGCCCACCATCACGTCGAGCGTGCCTTCCTCCGCATCCATCGGCGTGCGGGCGAGCGGCGCGTCGATGAGCGTGATGCCCTTGGGGCCGAGCTCGGCCGCAAGCTTCAGGGTGGAGGAGGGGTCGGAGGTCGAGCAGTCGCAGATAAGGAGCGGGCGGCCGGCGGAGGCAAGCCCGTCCGGCCCGTTCATCACCGCCTCCACCTGCGGACTGCCGGTGACGCAGAGGATAACGATGTCGCTCGCTTCGGCGAGTTCGCGCGGGCTTGCCGCCTCGGCCGCGCCGCGCGACTTGAGATCGTCCACCGGCGCGCGGTTGCGGTGGGCAAGCACCGTCAGCGGCCAGCCCTTCTGCAAGATGTTCTTGGCCATGCCGTGGCCCATCAGGCCGACGCCGACGAAACCGATCCGTTCGTTGCCCATATCTTTCCTCCTGGATGTGGCGCGGCAGGTTAGTCGGATTTGTCCGGCACGTCACCGCCGGGCGATGGCGGCGCGCCCATTCGCCTGTCTGCGTGCGCTCTGCCGCGTCAACGCTTCCTTTCCAAGGCCGTCAGCAGTTTCGCATATGTAGGCGCGAGGGCCCTCAGGGCGGCCGCGGCCTTGGCCTTGTCGCCGACGGTGAGCGGATGCTGGAGCGCGCTGATCAGACGCGCCTGTTCGGCAAAAATGGCGGCCGATTCGGCATAGTTGACGCGCGCCAGGCAGGTCGCCGCGTCCGCCGCCCGCCGAGCCCCAACCCGCACGGCGAAATGGACGAGATGCGCGCGAAGATCGTCGTCGAGCCGCGTTTCGATCAGCGAGGCAAGCGCCTCGGCAGCCTCGCCATTTCCCAGGCTATGCGGCGGCATCTTGTGATCGGCAGCGATCGACAGCCAGCGGATGCCCGCCGGAATCGAGGCTCGGATCCCTTCTTCCTCCGTCACGTCCGCCAGCCGGGAAAAGCCGGTGCGCATGGTGAAGGGCGTTCCATAGCTCAGCGTCTCGGTGCGCCAAGCCGCCATGAAATCAGCGAGCGGCAGGGACACGTATGGATATGCCTGAGGATCGTGCATGAGCACCTGCTCCTCATCAACCGCGAGCACGACGACGTAATGATCGGCGCCAAGCGGGCCTTTCATTTCCGGCTGGTGGCGGAAGTGACCCATTTCGACCGGGCCGACCCATACCGGCCCGTCCTCAAGCGCCGCCTTCAGGCGGGCGAGCGCCTCTTCTGCGCTGCCGCCCTTGCTGATGGAGCTTGTCCAGCCGAGAGCCGAGAGAGCGTCGTCGAACCCGGCTTCGGGAGTCCAGCCATACGGATCGAAAAAGGGGAGGGCGCCGCCTAAAAGTTGCATGCCGAAGGGGCTGCCAGTGGCGAACTCGATGACAGCGGGCGACGGCGATCCGGCGCCGAACATCATCGCGAAGGAGTTTGCGTAGCAATAGGGGCCAGACCCCACGTAAGGGAAATGTTTCATGGTGCGTCTCCAACAGGACGGGAGACGCGACAAGGGCCGCAAATTCCCAAAAATTGTCAAGGCGTCAGATGAGAGCGCCTGATGGAGGGCGGCGCCAGACGCGAGACGTCATCTCTCGCGTTCCGCGGATCCGGCCGGGAGTGGGGAACGCGTTCAACTCCAGGCGCTGCTCAATGCTCGGCGAAGTCCAGTTACCAACGTGATCGCGCGGAACGGCCCAGCTGACAAGATGTTGGCAGGAGGGTCGTGCGAGGACAATTGACGGGACGGGCTATTTTGTCCATTAGTTCAATAATTATTGAACAATGAGAAGTCCCATGGACAGACGCCTTTTCCTCCTGGCGCTCGGCGCTTTTGCGACCAGCACCGTCGCCTTCGTCTTCGCCGGACTACTGCCGCTGATCGCCGAGGACATCGGAATTTCCGTCGCCGAAGCGGGCTATCTCGTCTCGGCCTTCTCGCTCGCCTATGCAGTCGGCACGCCGGTGCTTTCGGCGCTGACGGGAGCTTTCGATCGGCGGCGGGTGATCGGGCTTGCGCTCATCTGCTTCATCGCCGGGAACCTCGCGGCCGGAGCAAGCGCGAGCATGCTGCCATTGTTCCTGGCGCAGGTCGTGATGGGCATGTCGGCCGGCCTCTTCGCCGCCACGGCGCAGGCAGCGGCGGTGATGCTCGCCGGGCCGGAGCGGCGCGCCGCGGCGATCTCGGCCGTCGTAGGCGGGACCACATTCGCGGTGGCGCTGGGAGCGCCGGCGGGCTCGCTCTTCGCGCAATTCGTCGGCTGGCGCGGGGAGTTTTTCGCGCTCGCCGTCATCGGCACCTTCTGCCTCACGGCGCTATGGCTGCGCCTGCCACGCGACCTTCTGGCAACGAGCTCCACGCTGGCCGAGCGCGTGATGGTGATCCGCCGGCCGGGCGTTTTCCCGGCGATCGTCATCACCTTCCTCTACCTTGCCGGCGGGTTCACCCTGATCGCCTATCTGGGGCCGGTGGCCATCGAGGGGGCAGGGCTCTCGCGGGCCGTCCTGCCGGCGGTTTTGCTTGCCTATGGTATTGGCGCCATCATCGGCAACTATGCCAGTGGCCGCCTGGCCGACCGGCTGGGCCCCACCAGGGTCATCGTCTTCGCGATGATTGCGACGGCTTCTTTCGCGCTGCTGATCTCAGCGGTCCTGCGATGGGCTCCGGAGGCGGCGGCGGGGCCGCTCCTGGTCGCGCTCGTGGTACCGTGGGGCGTTGTCGGCTGGACCTTCGTGCCGGCCCAGGCGAGTCGCATTGTCGGCGCGGCGCCGGCGGTGGCGCATCTGACGCTGGCGCTCAATGCCTCGGCCATCTATCTCGGCATCGGCTTCGGCTCGCTGGTCGGTGGGCGGGTGCTGGAGACGGCGGGGGTCGAGAGCCTGGGCGTTGTGGCGGCGGTGTTTCCGACGGCAGCGCTTCTGCTCCTTGCGGCGGGACGGGCCCGCAAGGCGCGCGTGGCGGCGGCGGGAATCTGACGCGGAGGGCAGCACCGTACCTCTGGCCAGCGCAGGCAGGTTAACGCCGCATTCGCCATAGACCATTCGCGCGGTGGCGTTATATCTGCGATGCCGCCACAAATCGGTCGGCGAAAGAGCGGGTGAGAGACATGCGCTGGAGGGGGCGCCGCCAAAGCGGCAATATCGAAGACCGCCGCGGGGGAGGGGGAATCTTCTCCGGCGGCATGCGGCGCGGCGCGCCGATACGCATTCCCATGGGACGCGGCGGCCGGGCCGGCGGCGGCGGAATAGGGTCCATCATCATCCTCGTCATCCTTTTCTTCGGCCTCAGGGCGATGGGCATCGACCCGCTGGAGATGCTCGCCGGCGCGCCGACGGGGGAGCAGAGCGTTCAGACGGGCGGCGCAAACGACGAGGCGCGGCAGTTCGTCGCCGTCGTGCTGGCGGATACGGAGGATGTCTGGAGCGGGATCTTCCAGGCCCAGGGCGCCGACTACCCGGAGCCGAGGCTCGTGCTCTTCTCCGGGCAGGTGGACTCGGCCTGCGGCTTTGCCTCGGCGGCGAGCGGCCCGTTCTACTGTCCGGGCGACCGGCAGGTCTATCTCGACCTGAGCTTCTTCAACGAACTCGCGACGCGCTTCGGCGCCGCCGGCGATTTCGCGCAGGCCTATGTCATCGCGCATGAGGTAGGCCATCATGTGCAGAACCTCACGGGCGTCCTGCCACGCGTCAACCAGATGCGGGCGCGCCTCAGCGAGGGCGAGGCCAATTCCATGTCCGTGCGCGTGGAGCTGCAGGCCGACTGCTACGCGGGCGTGTGGGCGTACCACACAAACCAGGAGGGCTTGCTTGAGCAGGGCGACCTCGAGGAAGCCCTCAACGCCGCCTTCCAGATCGGCGATGACACGCTGCAGCGCCGTACGCAGGGCTATGTGGTGCCGGACAGCTTCAATCACGGCACGTCGGAGCAGCGGCAGACGTGGTTCCGGCGCGGCTACGAAGGCGGCGATGTCGCCGACTGCGACACGTTCAGCGGACCCGTTTGACGCCTGCCGCGTTATCGCCGGAGGAGAGATCCGGAGGCAGGATGATCAGACCCGGCACAATCATTGCCCTCGTGCTGTCGCTCGCCGGCGGCATGACCGCCTCGCAGGCGCCGGAGCTGGCGCAGCAGTACCGCCAGCGGCTGGAGGGCGCGCGGCAGGAGTTGACCCAGGTGGTCGCCGATTTCGACGCCGACGCTGCGCGCAACGATATGGGTCGGGACGATGCGCTGGCGCTGCAGGACAGGTCGGAGGAGCCGTTCATCCGCGACCGGTCGCAGTCGATGCGCCGGGTCATCGCAAGGGCGGAGCATCTCGACCGGCAGGCCGAACGGCTTGCCGAGCTGCCGCCGGCGCTGCGGCCGGTGCTGGTCCTCGTCGATCCGGACGGGCAGGTGTTTTCCGGCGCGTTGCGCGACTTCGAGCCGGCCGTGCCGCTCACCTCGCACGGGCTGATCTGGACGGCGGTGGGGCTGCTGTTCGGGCTTGGCCTCTACCGGCTCGTAACGTTCCCCTTCCGCTACCGCAGGGCTCACCGTGCGCAGCGGCTCTCGGGCCGGCAATTAGATTAAAATCGATGGATCGTGCTAAACGGCCCTTAATCGGCGCGTGCTAGGGTCGCTCCGCAATTGGGGGTTGCGGGGCAATGCGTTCCTTGAACAGGGTCTGCCGGGCATTGGCCGGCTTGTGGCACGACCGCGGCGGCAATTTCGCCATGATAACGGCATTGGCTGCCGTGCCGATGGTGGGCGCGGCGGGGCTTGCCGTGGACTACGCGAATCTGAGCCGCACGCGGACGGAATTGCAGAACGCGCTCGACGCCGCGGCGCTGGCGGTGGCGCAGCGCGGCGATGACATTTCCGACGCTGAGGCGCGCAGCATCGCCGGCGCGTTCCTGACTGGCAATCTCACGCCCGCCTACCGGAACCTGGAGGTGGCACGCAACGGCACATCGGTAACGTTGAGGGCTGAGGCGCCGACGCCGCTTTCCTTCGGCGGACTGTTCGGCTGGAGCGAAATGGCAATCAGCGCTTCATCGACTGCCGACATGGCCTTTGCCAATTATGAAATCGCGCTTGTGCTCGACACCACGCGCTCGATGCGGGAGAACGGCAAGCTCCAGGCCATGAAGGACGCGGTGAACGGGCTAATCGACGACCTGTCGGCGCGTGTCACAGATCGGGAGCGGCTGAAATTCGCCCTGGTGCCCTTTGCCACATTCGTCAATGTCGGACCGCAATTCGGGCCGAAATTCGACTCTGACGGCAAGATCAAGCCGGGGACCGGCGCGGAGTGGCTGGATTTGGAGGGCGAGAGCCCTATCCGGTTCGATGGCGCCCGAGGCCTCAGCCGCTTCGAGATCGCCCATGAACTCAGGCAGGACTGGAAGGGCTGCGTAGAGACGCGCTGGCAGCCCGACGCCGGCAAGCCGGCCCATGATGTTTCCGATACGCCGGCCGAGGGGAGCGACTCCTCCAGCCTCTTTGTCCCGGCTTTCGCGCCCGACGAGCCAGACTCGTATGGCAACAGCTATATAAGCTATTCTTCCGATCCCCTGCGGGACCCGACCAAATGGGACGTCACAGCGAAGAAGCTCGACAAGTACGGGCTTAAAAACGCTGCCGCCGAGATGAGGAAGAGGCGGACGACGGACCTCCGTGGTGTCGCCAATATCGGGCCTCAGGGATGGACGAAGCCCACGACCAACTATTCGAGCGGCAGGGGCCCTTCGCACTCATGCGGAACCCAACCGATCACGCCGCTTTCGAACGACTATGCCGACCTGAAGCGGAAGGTGAACGCCTTCGTGGCGGACGGCAACACCAACATCATGGAAGGTGTGGCCTGGGGCATGCGTGTGCTCTCGCCGCAAGAGCCGTTCACCGAAGGCAGAGAACCGGCTCCCGATGTCGAGAAGATCATGATCGTGTTGACTGATGGCGCCAACAATCTGGGCGTGACCGGCAGTTCGAACGTCTTCCGCTCCGCCTATTCGAGCTTCGGCTACCTGATCGACAACCGCCTGACCACACGGCGCTCGACGCGCGACGTCACGGAGGCCATGAACCAGAAGACGCGCCAGGCCTGCGAGAATGCCAAGGGCGAGAACAACGACGAGATCATTGTCTATACGATCCGGTTGGAAGAGCCGGACGTGGCGACGGGCACGCTTTTGCGCGACTGCGCGACGAGCCCCGGACATTACTTTGATTCTCCCTCGCGAAGTCAGCTCGATGAGGTCTTCAAGAGAATCCGTGACGGAATCACCAAGCTGCGCCTTTCGTCTTGAGCGTGGTGTAATTTGGGGCGGCTCAGGGCCGCCCGCTTTTTTTGGGTGAGTTTCAGTTGGCGCAGCCGAAACTGGCGTTCTCCGCACCCCCTGCGGCCAACTTCACCGGATGGGTGACGAGACCGGCCTTCACGCCCGCTCCGCCAGCGCCGGCTCACCCTTCCTCTGGCGGATCAGATTGACGAAGCGGCGGAAGAGATAGTGCGAGTCCTGCGGGCCTGGCGAGGCTTCCGGGTGGTGCTGCACCGAAAAGACGGGCCGCCCGACCAGGCTGATGCCGCAATTGGAGCCGTCGAAGAGAGAGACATGGGTTTCCTCCACGCCGCTGGGCAGAGTGTCGCTGTCCACCGAGAAACCGTGATTCATGGAGACGATTTCCACCTTGCCGGTCGTGAAATCCTTGACCGGATGGTTTGCGCCGTGATGGCCCTGGTGCATCTTCACGGTCTTGGCGCCCAGCGCCAGCGCCAGCATCTGGTGGCCGAGGCAGATGCCGAAGATCGGCGTTTCGGTCTTGAGCAGGTCGCGGATCATGGGAACGGCATATTCGCCGGTCGCCGCCGGATCGCCCGGCCCGTTGGAAAGGAACACGCCGTCCGGCCGCATGGCCAGGATGTCCTCCGCCTCGGTCTTGGCGGGAACGACGGTGACCTTCGCGCCGAGGCTCGCCAGCATGCGCAGGATGTTGCGCTTCACGCCGTAATCCACGGTGACGATGTGGTAGGGCGTTTCGGCCGCCGCGCCATGGCCCTCGTTCCAGATCCATGGCGTTTCCGTCCAGACGGAGGACTGGCCCGAGGTGACGTCCTTGGCCAGATCGAGCCCGACCAGCCCGTGCCAGCTGCGCGCCTGTTCCTTCAACGCCTCCACATCGAAGCGGCCGTCGGGCGCGTGGGCGATGACGGCGTTGGCCGCGCCCTTGTCGCGCAAGAGGGCGGTGAGAGCGCGCGTGTCGATGCCCGCCAGGGCCACTATGCCGCGGCGCTTCAGCCACTGATCGAGATCCTCGTGGGCCCGGTAGTTAGAAGGCGATGTGATGTCGGCCTTGAAGATGGCGCCGACCGCGCCCGCGCGCGCGGCGGGATTCAAATCCTCTATATCCTCGGCGTTGGCGCCGACATTGCCGATATGCGGAAAGGTGAAGGTGACGATCTGCCCGGCATAGGAGGGGTCGGTGAGGATCTCCTGGTAGCCGGTCAGCGCCGTGTTGAAGCACACCTCGCCGACGGCAGAGCCGGTCGCGCCGAGCCCGCGGCCCTCGATGACCGTGCCGTCGGCCAGGACCAGAAGTGCCGTCGGCCTGGCTTCGCTCCAGGGCGCGGTGGTTGCCATGATCGTCTCCATTCTCGTCTACAGGCTTGAAAAAAGACCCGCTTGGGGCCATATCGCGCGGCGAAATGCCGACCGTGACGGCCATGCCGCAACTTTCGCCCGCCAGGCACATTTAATGTTCATGCAGGGCGCGGACAATAGAGGATGGCCGGGACCGGGTCAATTGCCCGTCCGACAAGCTCACGCGATAGTTTATCGCAGGTTTTCCAGCTACTTAGCGGAAAAGAAAGGGTTTGCCTCGCAGGAGGGTCGGCGCTATTGTCGCGCACGCGACGGGAGATAAAAAGCCATGCGCGAGAAAATCGCTCAGGCGCTGAAAGACGCAGTCAAACAACAGGATAAGCGGCGAATCTCAACGCTGCGACTGATCCAGACAGCCATCAAGGATCGCGACATCGCCAATCGCGGGGCGGGCAAGGACCCGGTCAGCGACGACGAGATACTCGAGATCCTTCTGCGGATGATGAAGCAGCGCAAGGAATCGGCCAGAAGCTTCGAGGAAGGCAACCGCCTGGAACTCGCCGAGCAGGAACGGCAGGAAATCGGCATCATCGCCGAGTTCCTGCCCAAGCCGCTGGGCGAGGACGACATGAAGAAGGTCTGTGCCCAGGTGGTGCACGAGGTCGGGGCCGGCGGTCTGCGCGACATGGGCCGCTGCATCAACGAATTGAAGAAAAAATTCCCCGGCCAGATGGATCTCGGCAAGGCGAGCGGCATCGTCAAGACGCTGCTGCAGTAGGGGGCGGCGCTCCGCTGGGGCCGATGCAGCTCGAATTCCGCGAAGCCGACCTGAGCCGATGGGCCGATTTCGAGCGACTCTTCGAGGCGCGCGGCGGCCCCAAATATTGCTGGTGCATGGCGTGGCGGGCGGAGAAGGCCGAAACCGGCCTGCGCGGGCCCGAGCGCAAGGCGGCGATGCGCCGCCGCGTCGAAGCCCGCGTGCCGATCGGCATCCTCGGTTATCTCGAAGGAGAGCCGATCGCCTGGTGCTCCATTGCCCCGCGCCCGACCTTCCGGGGGCTCGGCGGGCCGGAAATTCCCGGCGAACGGCCGGAGGAGGTCTGGTCGATCACCTGCTTTTTCGCAAGGCGCGACCTGCGCAAGCAGGGCATCACCAGGAGCCTTGTCGAAGCGGCCGTGGAGCATGCTCGCGGCAAGGGCGCCAAGGTGGTCGAGGCGTATCCCGTCGACCCCGATTCGCCCAGCTACCGGTTCATGGGTTACGTGTCGTCCTTCGAAGCGGCCGGCTTTCGCCATGTCGGCCGTGCGGGTACGCGCAGGCATGTGATGCGCCTCGAGCTTTGATCATCCACGCGAGATGCCCGGGTTGGCGGACGAACCAATTGAGATCGACATTCCCCTCGTGCGCCGGCTCATCGCGGCGCAGTTTCCGCGATGGGCGGATCTTCCGGTAAGGCCCGTCGCGCATGGCGGCTGGGACAACCGAACCTTCCATTTGGGCGACCAGATGACGGTGCGTCTGCCGAGCGCGGCGCAATATGCCCTGCAGGTGGAGAAGGAGCAGCGCTGGCTGCCGAAGCTCGCGCCGCAGCTCCCGCTGCCCATTCCCACGCCGCTGGCCTTGGGCGGGCCGGGGGAGGGGTTTCCCTGGCGATGGTCCGTGTATCAGTGGATCGAGGGAGACCCGGCCCGGAAGGAGCGCATTCCAGACCTGAACGAGTTTGCCGGCACGCTGGCCGGTTTTCTCAACGCGCTGAGGCGGATCGACGCCGAGGGCGGACCGGCGCCCGGGCCGCACAACTTCTTCCGCGGCGCGTCGCCCGCCGTCTATGACGACGAGACGCGGCGGGCGCTCGATCTGCTCAAAGGCAGGATCGATACGGCCGCCGCCACCGAGGTCTGGGAGCGGGCGCTGGCCTCGCAGTGGGAGCAGGCGCCGGTTTGGTTCCACGGCGACGTCGCCTGGGGCAATCTTCTCCTGCACGACGGGCGGCTCTCGGCCGTGATCGACTTCGGCACGTCCGGCGTGGGGGATCCCGCTTGCGACCTCGCCATCGCCTGGACGCTGCTCGAGGGGGAGAGCCGGGAGGTTTTCCGCGACGCGCTTTCGCTCGACCGGGACACCTGGGCGCGCGGCCGCGGCTGGACGCTCTGGAAGGCCTTGATCCTCGTGGCAGGCATCGGAGGTGCCGTTCCGGCAGAGGTGGAGAAGGCCTGGAAAACCTTGGACGAAGTTCTGGCCGACCACGCAAGATCGGGATGAGATTTCTATTGCAAGCGCTCAGTCTGGTTCCAAAGGGCGCCGGGATATATGTCGGATGTGCAGAATCTCAATGATGTCGATTTGACACGGTAGAAAATTTTGTAAGGGTATCGGCCAACAAACAGCACCCGCACATCCGGAATGTCATTCCTGACGCCGGCATTCGGCCGCTCCGAAAGCAGGGCTACTGCCGCTTCCAGCTTCAACAGCACGTTACGTGCGCCGATGCGAGAGCGACCTTCTAAGTAGTCGAGAATGCACTCCCGGTTGTGAAAAGCCCGCCTCGTATAGCGGACCTTCATCAATTGAAGCATTTTGCTGCTGCTGAAATCAGGTCGTCCGCGGCAAAATCGCCGCGCTCGGTCTCTTCGACCGCTTGGATCAACACTTCGCGCTCTTCTTCACTCACGCGGTAGGTGTCGGTTCGGCGTGCCTCGATCACGCGAGCATAGTCGGCCAAGTCTTCAACATCCTCCTCGGCCCAATGCTCCGCCCGTTCGAGGATGGACTTCAGTATCACCTGGTTCATGGCTGCATCCTATCACACACTTGAAATGGGGACCAATGCCGACTGTGAAAAGCGGGTAAAGTCCCCTTTTGCCATCGTGGGAGACAATCTTCTCCTATATAGGCAAGCGGCAACCCAAGTGGCCGGCCATGCGCTTTCCCAATAGTTTTCTCGACGAGATCCGCGACCGCGTGTCCATCAGCCAGGTGGTGGGGACGCGCGTCACTTTCGACAAGCGCAAGAGCAACCCCGGCCGGGGCGACTTCTGGGCCTGCTGCCCGTTTCATGGGGAGAAGACGCCGAGCTTTCACTGCGAGGATCGCAAGGGGCGGTACCACTGTTTCGGCTGTGGCGTCTCGGGGGACCATTTCCGCTTTCTAACCGAGCTCGACGGGATGAGCTTTCCCGAAGCGGTGGAGCGCGTGGCCGAGATGGCCGGCGTGCCCATGCCGGCGCGCGATCCGGAGGTGGAAAAGCGGGAGAAGGAGCGCGCCAGCCTCACCGATGTGATGGAAATGGCAACCCGCTTCTTCCAGGATTGCCTGCAGGGACCGCAGGGCGCCGAGGCGCGGGCATATTTGCGCGGGCGCGGCATCACCTCGGCCACGCAGCAGTCCTTCCGGCTGGGCTTCTCGCCCGACAGCCGCAACGCCTTGAAGGAGTTTCTGGCCGCCAAAGGCGTCGGCAAGGAGCAGATGGAGGCTTGCGGGCTCGTCGTCAGCGGGCCGGACATCCCCGTCTCATACGACCGGTTCCGCGGGCGCGTGATGTTTCCCATCGAGGATGCGCGCGGCCGCATCATCGCCTTCGGGGGAAGGGCGCTTTCATCGGACGCGCCGGCGAAATACCTCAACTCGCCGGACACGGAGCTCTTCCACAAGGGCAATGTGCTCTACAACCACGCGCGGGCGAAAAGGGCCGCCAAGGACGCTCCGGTAATCGCGGTCGAAGGCTACATGGACGTGATCGCGCTCGCCCAGGCGGGCGTGGAGAACGTGGTCGCGCCGCTCGGCACAGCGCTTACCGAAAACCAGCTCGAACTGCTGTGGCGCATGGCAGGCGAACCGGTGCTCTGCTTCGACGGCGACAGCGCCGGACTGCGAGCCGCGTTCCGGGCGGCGGATCTGGCGCTGCCCATGGTACAGCCGGGCCGCTCGCTGCGCTTCGCCCTCCTGCCCGAGGGCAAGGATCCGGACGATCTCGTGCGCCAGGAGGGGCGCGAGGCATTCGACGCGCTCGTCGCCGCGGCGCGGCCGCTCGCCGACCTCCTCTGGATGCGCGAGACGTCGGGCCGCGTCTTCGACACGCCGGAACGGCGCGCCGAGCTTGAACAGACTTTTAGGGAACTGGCGGGCCGCATCCGCGACGAGAGCGTGCGCCGGCACTATGCACAGGAGCTGCGCGAGCGGGTCCTCGCCTTTTTCGGCGCCACGCGGACGGGCGGACGGCCGCAGCGCGGCGGCGGCTTTGCCGGTCAGGGCGCTCCGGGCAGGCCGGGCGCTGCCGCAGGCAGGCTGGCCGTCTCTGAAAGCCTGTCCCGCTCGGCACTGGTGAAACGTACGGCCGGGATGATGCCGCTGCGCGAGGCGGTGATCCTGGTGGCGCTCGTCAACCATCCGGCGCTGATCGACGAGCATTTCGACGCGGTCGAAAAGCTCTCGTTGAAAAGCCCGGAGCTTGGCCGACTGCGCGCGGCGCTTCTGGACGCCGTCGCCCATGGCGTGGTCCATGACCGGGAGGCGCTGGCGCGAATGCTCGCGGCGGCGGGGTTCGGCGACGTGCTGGAGCGCGCCGAAATGTTGGTAAGGCGGGCGAACCAGTGGCCGGCCCTGCCCGACGCCGCCTTCGAGGATGCGCGCGAGGCGTTTCTGCAGGCACTCCACTTGCACCAGAGCGCCGGCTCACTACATAGGGAACTCAAAGCGGCCGAGCAGGCGCTTGCCAACGAGCCGACCGAGGAAAACTATCGGCATCTCGTGGAGATACAGGCGGAGCTGCGCAACCTGCAGGCGACCGAAGCGCTGATTGAGGGGTTCGGCCTCCTCTCCGGGCGCGGCGGACGGAGCTGAACCGTCCCGAAAGCCAAGCGATTCGCGATGACACTGATTCGCTTTTTTAGGGCGAATCATGCCAGAGCTGCTTGACCTGGGCGCGATTTAAAGGAATCAGGGTCGATTCGACTGGATCCCGCGGGTCGGGCCATACGGAAGCAGCAAAACACCACAGGGCATGGACAGGCGGCAAGACCGCCATAAATGTCAGGGTTAATCGGGCTTTAACGCGGCCGCGCATAAGGCCCGACCACGCGCAAGGCGGTAAAAAACCGGCAGCAAGAACATCTAAGCTCGCTCAACGGGCGGTTGGAAAAGGCAAAGGCATGGCGACAAAGGAAAAGGAAGAGGTCGAAATCGAACGCGAGGGTGCGGACGGCCCCCTGCTCGACCTTTCCGACGACGCAGTCAAGAAGATGATCAAGCTCGCCAAGAAGCGCGGCTTCGTCACCATGGACGAGCTGAATGCCGTTCTGCCCTCGGGTGAAGTGAGCTCCGAGCAGATCGAAGACACGATGGCCATGCTTTCCGACATGGGCATCAATGTCGTCGAGGACGAGGAGGCGGCCGAGGAGCAGGAGGCCGACAGCCCCGACGAGGAGAGCACCGATCTGGCCGAGCCCACCGGCAGCATGGTCGCGACCGTCGCCAAGAAGGAGCCGACGGACCGCACTGACGATCCCGTGCGCATGTATCTGCGCGAGATGGGTTCGGTAGAGCTCCTGTCGCGCGAGGGCGAGATCGCCATCGCCAAGCGCATCGAGGCCGGCCGCGAGACGATGATCGCGGGGCTGTGCGAAAGCCCGCTCACCTTCCAGGCGCTGATCATCTGGCGCGACGAGCTCAATGAGGGCAAGATCCTCCTGCGCGAGATCATCGACCTCGAAGCCACCTATGCCGGTCCTGAGGGCAAGCAGGCGCCCGTGGTCGCGCGGCCAGACGAAGACGCCAAGCCCGCGGCCGAGGAAAAAGTCTTCCGGCGCGTGCGCGACGATGACGACGACATCACCAATGTCGGCGGCGACGCGCGGCCCGAGGAGGACGACGAGGAAGAGGACGAGACGAATCTTTCGCTCGCCGCCATGGAAGCGGAGCTGAAGCCCGGCGTCATGCAGACGCTCGACTTCATCGCCGATACCTATGCGAAGCTGCGCAAGCTGCAGGACCAGGAGGTGGAAAGCCGCATCTCCGACGCTGACAAGCTTTCCGCTGGCCAGGAGCGCCGCTCCAAACAGCTCAAGGATGAACTGATCAAGTCGGTGAAGTCGCTTTCGCTCAACAATGCGCGCATCGAAACGCTGGTCGAGCAGCTCTACGACATCAACAAGCGGCTGGTGCAGAACGAGGGCCGGCTGTTCCGTCTTGCCGAGAGCTATGGCGTCCGCCGCGAGGATTTCCTCAACGCCTATCAAGGCCATGAGCTCGACGCGAACTGGGCGGGCACGGTGGCCCAGCTGCCCGGGCCGGGCTGGAAAGAATTCGCCAGGAGCGAGGCAGACACGATCGACGCGCTGCGCTCGGAAATCCAAAACCTGGCGCAGGAAACCGGCATCTCGATCGGCGAGTTCCGCCGCATCGTCAACCAGGTGCAGAAGGGCGAGCGCGAAGCAGCGATCGCCAAGAAGGAGATGGTCGAGGCCAATCTGCGCCTCGTCATCTCCATCGCCAAGAAGTACACGAACCGCGGCCTGCAATTCCTTGATCTTATTCAGGAAGGCAATATCGGCCTGATGAAGGCGGTGGACAAGTTCGAGTACCGCCGCGGCTACAAGTTCTCCACCTATGCCACGTGGTGGATCAGGCAGGCGATCACCCGTTCGATAGCCGACCAGGCGCGCACCATCCGCATTCCCGTGCACATGATCGAGACCATCAACAAGATCGTGCGCACGAGCCGGCAGATGCTGCACGAGATCGGCCGCGAGCCGACGCCGGAGGAACTGGCGGAAAAACTGGCCATGCCGCTCGAGAAAGTGCGCAAGGTGCTGAAGATCGCCAAGGAGCCGATCAGCCTCGAAACGCCGGTGGGCGACGAGGAGGATTCGCATCTGGGCGATTTCATCGAGGACAAGAGCGCCGTGCTGCCGATCGATGCGGCGATCCAGGCGAACCTGCGCGAGACGACGACGCGCGTGCTCGCCTCGCTCACCCCGCGCGAGGAGCGCGTGCTCAGGATGCGCTTCGGCATCGGCATGAACACCGACCACACGCTCGAAGAGGTGGGCCAGCAGTTCTCGGTGACGCGCGAGCGTATCCGGCAGATCGAGGCCAAGGCGCTGCGCAAGCTCAAGCATCCGAGCCGCAGCCGGAAGCTGAGGAGCTTCCTCGACAGCTGAATCGCTGCGGTCGAGCTTGCATTCAAAGCCGTCGGAACCAGTCTTGGTTTCGGCGGCTTTGTGCTATGGTGGCGCCATGAACGAGCGTTTTGTCCATTCCTTCTCAAATCAGCCAGCAACGACGCAGGCCGCCGAAGGCATGCTGCGGCGTGCCTGGACCATTACCGAGATCGAGGCGATGCAGAGAGCGGGCATCATCGACGAGGATGAGCGTTTCGAACTGATCGGCGGGGAGGTGGTGCCGATGCAAGCCAAGGGCGGGCGGCATGAAATCGTCAAGGTCGAGCTCAATTGGCATTTTCAGACCACGGCTTCCCGGGAGCTTTGGGTCGCCCCCGAAACCACTCTGCGTCTGGATGAAAGGACCTTTCTCGAACCGGATTTCTGCGTCTATCCCCGTTCAGTTTTTCCCGGCGATCTGCGCGGGCATCATGTTCTGCTCGCCATCGAAGTCGCGGATACCAGCCTTGCCTATGACCGGGGCCGCAAGATCGGCGTCTATGCCGCTTTTGGCATTCCCGAAGTCTGGGTGATCGACGCGAATACGCTCGTCACGCGCGTACATCGGCAACTGGGCGCCGAGGGTTTTCGCACCGTGTTCGAAGCCCAGCCCTCGGAGGAGATCGTGGCGCAGCGGGCGGACTCAGTCGCCATGTGTCTTGAACGTCTTGGCCTCAAGCCGCTGTCATAGGCGAACCAAGATCATCTGCGTCACCGACAGATCATGCCGCAGATCATCCTGACCATATCGACCTCCGGCCCGGGCCTCTACGAATTCACCGAAGATGCCCAGCGCTTCGTCCGCGGGCAAAAGGTGGAGGAGGGGCTGCTGACCGTGTTCGTGCGGCATACGTCCTGTTCGCTCATTGTCCAGGAAAACGCCGACCCCGATGTGAAGCGCGACCTCAACGCCTTCTTCCGCCGGCTGGTACCGCCCTCCGACAGCCCTTCCATGAACTGGGTGGTGCATCGGGTGGAGGGGCCGGACGACATGCCCGCGCATATAAAGGCGGCGCTCACCCAGACCTCGATCGGCATTCCCGTTTTCGGCGGCCGGGTGATGCTCGGTACCTGGCAAGGCATCTACCTTTTCGAACATCGGGACCGGCCGCACCGGCGCGAGGTGGTGCTGCATCTTTCCTAGCGGCTGGCTGTCGGCCTATATCCGCGCTAGGTTCCGGCGAAAGCGAGGGAGAGCGCCATGTCATTTCTGAAACGGCTGTTCGGCGGCAGCAAAGCGGGAGAGGCGCAGGCCGTCGGAAAGCCCGAGGAGCACAAGGGTTTCACCATCCGCGCCACTCCTTTCCAGCAGGAGGGTCAGTTCCAGACCTGCGGCGTCATCTCCAAGGATGTGGGCGGCGAGGTGAAGGAGCACAGGTTCGTGCGCGCCGACCGTTTCCCCAGCGCCGATCTCGCCGCCGAACACGCAATCCGCAAGGCCCGGCAGATCATCGACGAACAGGGCGAGGCGGTCTTCCGGTAGGAGCCCGATCAGTAGGGCATAGGGAGAGACCTATTCCCCAGCTAAGCTGCTGCCGCCAATCCCCGGATCAGCCCGGCTAGTGCATCGCGAAAGCTTTTCGCGTCGGCTCCGGCCTCGATGGCAAGGGCTGCGCGGTCGAAGGCGGCGCCGAGAAGGGCGGTGAGGGCATCGAGCGGCAGGGGGCGGAGGGCGCCGGCCTCTATCGCCGCCTCTAGTCCCTCGCGCAAGGTGCGGTTCCCGTGCCGGCCGTCAATCTCGTCCATCGCCGCACGGCCAAGCACGGCCGGGCCGTCAAGCAGGAGGAGCCGCGCGCGGCCGGGTGCGGCCATTGCCGCGAGGAATGCCCCGCCGCCGGCGATAAGCGCGTCGAGAGGAGCAAGATCGCCGCCCGCCTTGGCCTCGACCTCCTGCGCAACCCGCTCTGCCTCCCGCTCCACCACAGCGCGGAACAGCGCCTGCTTGTCGGCAAAGTGGTGGTAGAGCGCCCCGCGGGTCACCCCGGCCGCGTGAACGATCTCCGGCGTGCCGGTCTCCGCATAAGATTTTTCCACGAACAGCTGTCGCGCGGCTTCTATGAGCCTGTCGCGGGTCTCTTCGGAACGCTCGCGGTTGGAGCGGCGTGTTTTCGCCTCTTGCATACATTCAGCCTGTATGTTATTAACCTACATGCAGACTGTATGTGATATTTAGCGAAGAGGAAAGCACAAATGAAAACGACCAGCTACTATCCCGTGATCATGACCGATGCGGTCGCCGCCACCGCGGCCTTCTATTGCGACCATTTCGGCTTCGAAGCGAAGTTCGAGAGCGAATGGTATGTGCATCTGCAGTCGCGCGAGAGCGGGAATGTCACCCTTGCCGTGCTCGAAGGAAGCCACGCCACCATCCCGGAACAAGGGCGAGGACGAGTGTCGGGCCTGATCCTCAATTTCGAAGTGGAAGATGTCGACGCCGAGTTCGCGCGGGTGAGCCAGGCCGGGCTGCCGATCCTCCAGGAACTGCGCGACGAGGCGTTCGGCCAGCGGCATTTCATCACTGCCGACCCCAATGGCGTTCTGATCGATGTGATCAAGCCGATCCCGCCTTCGGCGGAGTTCATGGCGCAGTACAGCGCCGACGCATTGCCGCAATAGTGGGAACGGCAGGCGGCGCACTCATTGCGCTGCCTGCCCTCCGGGAGCTTAGGCGTCGAATTTCAGCGAAGACTCGGAGCCGACGATCTCGACGAGTTCCAGGTCGAAGACCAGATCCTGGCCCGCCAGGGGATGGTTTGCATCCACTGTCACCTGCTGGTCGTCGACATCGACGACGGTCAGCGGGATCTGCTTGCCGTCGCGCGTGGTCGCCGTCAGCCGGGCGCCGACCCGCAGATCGAGGTCGTCCGGCAAGGCCTCGCGCGGCACCGACTGCACCTGCCGCTCGTCGCGCATGCCATAGGCATCGTCGGCGGGTACGGTGACGGTGGATTTCTCGCCGACCTCCATCCCTTCCACCTGCCTCTCGAAACCCGGGATGACCTGACCGCCGCCTACCTGGAATTCCAGCGGCTCCCGGCCCTCGGAGGAGTCGAACTCCGTGCCGTCCGTCAGCCGTCCGCGATAGTGGACGCGCACGATGTCGCCGGTCTTGGCTTGTGTCATGGATCTCTCCTTTGCCGATTTCCGATTTCAGCGGCGCAACCTGGGCGCAACGCCGAATGGCCGCGCAGACGCTGCGCCGTCCTCAAGCGACAAGGTTAGGGCGGAGAGGGGACGCGTAAACCCTTGCCGAAGCGTTTTTGGGCGGAAAGGGACAGATCGGGAAGAGAACCGCCGGCGGGCAGCCGGCGGTGCGTGGGCCTTTCTCTGCTCGTGCAGCCTACTTGCCGACGATGGCCCAGTTGAAGCCGAAGGAATCGCGCAGGGCGCCGTAGCGATCGCCCCAGAACATCTTTTCCAGCGGCATAGTCACCTCTATTCCTTCCGTCTGAGTCGCCCGGTTCCACCAGAAATCGACGTCGTCGACGCAAAGTGTGAGCGTGACGCCGGCCGGCTGTTGCTGACCGTGGCCATATTCAGGATAGGGATCGCTCATCATCAGCGAGCCGCCATTGATGTAGAGGTGGAGATACATCGTGCGGCCCTGCTCATCGACCGGATGGCGGGCGACTTCCTTGGCGCCGAAGGCTTTTTCATAAAGAGCGGCCGCCTTCGTGGCGCCGTTGGGCATGATATAGGCGATAACGCCTCCGCGAGGCTCGCCGGTTTCCCCAGCTGCGATTTGGATCGCTGACATTCGGTTCTCTCCTCTTGTTCAGGCTACTCTCAAGGTGCCCGTCTCAGGACGGGGGACGAGGAGGAAATCCGACATGGGACGGTGATTTTTGTTATGTGCGGCCGCGCCGGGGGGAGCGGCGCGGCCGCAAAGCCTCATTCCGCAGGGGCAGGAATGGGCTTGTCCGTACCGTTCTCGGCATCGGGTGTGTTTGATCCGCGGAAGATGCCGAGGACAAGGACCGCGGTTAGAATGGCGATCACGGCGCTGCCCAGCGAGGCCAGCACCAGGCCATTGGTGAAGGCCTCGCGGGCGGTGACGAGCAGCGTCTCGCCGAGGACGGCCGGCAGTTCCGTTGCCACCGCAAGGGCGCCGCCCAGCGTATCGCGGGCCGTGTCGGCCATCCCGGCAGGAATGCCGGCCAAGGCGTCGGCCTCCATGGAGCGGCGGTAAAGCGCGGTGACGATACTGCCAAGTACCGCCACGCCGAGGGCGCCGCCGAGTTCGGCGCCCGTTTCCGACATGGCGGCGGCCGCGCCCGCGCGCTCCGGCGGCACAGAGCCGACGATGAGGTCGGTCGTCAGGGTGAAGACCGGCGCCAGCCCAAGCGAGAAGAGAGTGAAGGTCAGCACCATGGCCGTGACGCTCTGGACCTCGGCCGCCCAGCTCTGCGCGAGGAAGCCGAGCGCGGCGATGAACAGGCCGCAGGCCATGATCACCGGCGGCCGCGCCCGGGTCGTGAGCTTCTGCGTGAGGGTCGAGCCGATGATGAAGGCAAGGCTCGAGGGCAGGGAGACCAGCCCGGCCTTCAGCGGCGAGAGGCCCAGAACCAATTGCAGATACTGCGCCACAAAGAAGAAGGAGCCGAAGGCGACGAAGACCGTGAAGAGGTTTGTGGCGAGCGCCGCACTGAAGGCGGGACGGCGGAACAGCCGGACATCGATCAGCGGATCCTTGAGCGTCTTCTGACGGCGGAAGAAGACATAGCCGATAAGGAGACCGGCGATGATGTAGAGGAACGGCTCAACGCCTATTCCGTATTCGGCGAGGCGCTTGATGCCGAAGATCACGGCGAGAACGGCGGCGATGGAAAGGGCGGCGCTGCGGATGTCCAGCCTGCCGGCGTCCGGGTCGCGGAATTCGGGCAGGAGGAACGGCGCCACCGCGAGCAGGAGCAGCATGACTGGAACGGCGATCAGGAACACCGAACCCCACCAGAAATAGGCAAGCAGAACCCCGCCCACCACCGGCCCAATCGCGCCGCCGGCGGAAAAGGCCGAGATCCAGACGCCGATAGCAAAGGTGCGCTCCTGCGGGTCATGGAACATGTTGCGCAGGAGCGAGAGCGTGGAGGGAGCCAGCGTGGCGGCCGACAGGCCGAGAACGGCGCGGGCGAGGATCAGCATTTCGGCGGAGCTTGCGAAGGCAGCGAAGATGGAGGCAAGTCCGAAGGCCGTCGCGCCGATCAGAAGCAGCTTGCGGCGGCCGATGCGATCGCCCAGCGTGCCCATGGTGATGAGCGCGCCGGCAACGAAGAAGCCGTAGATGTCGACGATCCACAGGAGCTGGGAGCTCGTGGGTCTGAGATCCGCGCTCAAGGCCGGCACGGCCAGGTTGAGCACCGTCATATCCATGGAATAGAGGAGGCAGGGCAGCGCCAGGACGGCAAGGCCGATCCATTCGCGCCGTCCCGCGCGGGGAGTGTCGGGAGCCTTGTTCATTACAGGTCCTTTCAAGTCTCTCGTCAATTCTTGAGTCCGTCCGAGCCGTCGTACGATCTCAAGTTAAGTTCAGGTCAAGGGTGTTCCCGGATCGGCAGGCCCATCGCGGCCCTGCAGATGTGCGAAGGCTGGAACCGGCCCTTTCTTCGCTGCACTAATGCCACAGGCCTGCTGCCAACCTTCTGTCAGGAGCTGAGCTCGTCATCCGGGTACTCGTCGTGCCGGTGCACCCAGTCGAGCGGGCTTTTCTCGTTGCGGCCGACGGGCGTCATGTCGAGATACATGAGCGCGCCAAGCAATTCCTCGCCGCCGCGGGCGAAGGTCGAATAGGTGTGGTACACCGATCCTTCCCGGTCCTTGTAGAAAACGCTCAAGCCCGGCAGGTCCGTTACGCCCGGATTGATAGTTTCGTAATTATAGACCGCTTCGCCCTTCTCCAACTGCTCCCTAGTGTAGGAGACGCTAAAGTCATAGTTGAAATCGGTGTTGCCGGACGACACCCATGGGAACCGCCAGCCCATTCGCTTGCGGTAAGCCTCGATCTTCTCGATCGGGGCGCGGGAGATGGCGACGAAGGTCACATCCTTGTGGACAAGGTGCTGGCGCGCTCCATCCACGTGATCGGCCTCGAAGGAGCAGCCGGCACAGCCCGCCTCCCATTCAGGCGGGAACATGAAATGCTGGACGATGAGCTGGCTGCGCCCGTCGAAGAGATCAGCGAGGGTTTTGCGGCCCTCGGGCGCATCGAAGACGTATTCCTTCTCGATCCTCACCCAGGGCAGGGCGCGGCGGGCCTCCGCGATCTCGTCGCGCAACCGCGAAAGCTGCTTCTCCCTGACGAGAAGCGCCTTGCGCGCCGCGATCCACTCCTCGCGAAATACGATCTCATGCTGCATTTTTCCTACTCCTCTTCCGTTCGATGATCGCAGACGGATCCACAGGAAGACGAATGCGGAAGCGTTCGTCCGACATTTTCCGCAAAGGATTTTGAGAGGCTCTCAAGGCTCCTAGTCGGGAATGTCCTGGACGGGGCGCACCTCCACGCTGCTGCCGGTCTCGAGCATCGGCACGTTCGAAGCGAGAGCAAGCGCCTCCGCCCGGTCCTTCGCCTCCACGAGGAAAAAGCCCAGCAACTGCTCCTTGGTCTCGCTGAATGGGCCATCCGTGCTGACCACCTTCCCGCTCCGCTTACGCAGCACGGTGGCGCTGGACGACCATTCCAGTCCGTGGGACGCCACGAAATTGCCGTCCCGCTTCAGGACCTCGTCATACTCCCGCCCAGCCCGGACACACTCCCGGAGCTCCTCCATCGGACGGGATTTCATCGCCGCCTCGTCGGCATAGACCAAAAACAGAAAGCGCATCGAATTTTCCTCCTTCGGCCGGTCGTCACGCATGGTCCTTTCCCTGGTGCGCGTGCATAGCCGAAGGACGGGCGGGCGGCAGGCGCTCCGACATTTTCTTTGACGCGGGGCCCCGTCCGCGCCCGGCCGCTATGCCGCCGCCATGACCGGGAACGGCTCGCGCCAGGCGGGCAAGGCATTGAGCCGGTCGTGCCAGCGTTCGATTTCGGGGAAATCCTTCACAGGGATGTGCGCTGGCTCGGCGTAGGGCAGGGTGACACCCAACGCAAAGTCGGCGACCGTCAGGGTCTCTCCGAGCAGATATTCACGGCCGCGCAAATGATCGTTGAGAACTGCGGCGAAGCTGCGCCAATAGGTGGTCGCCTCCTGCACCGCGCGTGCGTCGGGCTCGCCGAGCCCGAATCTCGGCTTGACTATGTACTGGAAATAGAGCGTGCCGCCGTGATGGGAGAAATGCTGGCCGTCCCAGTTCAGCCAGCGCAGCACCTCGATCTGGCGCTCGTCCTGCGGCCAGAGGTCGGAGTTCGCCGCACGGGCGAGGAAGCACATGATCGCGTTGGATTCCCAGAGGGTCCTGCCGTTCGCCTCGAGCACGGGAAGCTTCCGATTGGGGTTCATGGCGGTGAATTCGGGCGTCATGTGCCCGCCGCGGCTAAGATCGACATGCACGAACTCGACCGGCGAGTTCAGGTGCCGCGCCACCGCGCATACCTTCCGCGGGTTGAGAGTCTCGCCATAATACAGCTTCATCGGCTTTCTCCATTCCGAAAGTCGCCGATAGGCGGTACGCCCATAGGCAGCCTTGACAACTTACGTTGATATCAACATAATAAATCCATGTCAAACAGCGACAATCTTGCTCCTGACATTACCGGACGCGTGCGTGACACCTGCCTGTGCCTGCATGTGCAGCGGGCGGCGCGCGCCATGGCGCGACGGTATGACGAGGCGCTGAAGCCGCTCGGCATCACGAACTGGCAGTTCTCTCTCATGATGTCGCTCAACCGGCCCGATCCTCCGGCGATGGGGGCCGTCGCGACGGTACTCGGGACGGATCGCACCACGCTCACCGCCAGCCTGAAGCCGCTCGAACGCCGCGGGCTCGTGCTCGTTTCCACGGACAGGAAGGACCGTCGGAGCCGCCGACTGCAGCTAACCCCCGCCGGACAGGCGCTGCTCGCAGCCGCTCTCCCCCTTTGGGAACGCGCGCAGGCCGCGACCGAAGAACTGGTGCCTGCCTCCGACATCGACCGCCTGCGCGCCGACCTCCGCGCGCTTTCGTGACGTAGCGGCCGGTTGCAGGTGTCCCCCGAGATGATGGGAACGCCGGCCGCTGCCTCGAGTCGGGCGACCGTTCTACGAGGCAAGTGAATGCCACTTCGCCAGGGGAGGCGGCTATCCTGCCACCTGGCGCTGCCGCCGCCATGAGTCGGCGCCGGCAGAAATCCGGTCACTTGAGCCGCAGCAAGTGTCGGTCGCCGGGCCTGCCCGCGGCGCGGATCTCCATGCGGCCATAGGCGGCCATCGGCACTTTGGAGGCGAGCGCAATGGCTTCCTGCCGGTCGGCCGCTTCGATCAGCAGAAATCCCAGCAATTGCTCCTTGGTCTCGGAATAAGGCCCGTCCGTCGCCACCACCTTTCCGCCGCGCGTGACGATGGTGGTCGCGCGGGAGGGCGGCTCCAGCGCGTGGGCGAGGATCAGTTTCCCTTGCCGCTCGAGCACGTCGTCATATTCGGCGGAGGCCTGAACGAGCTGGTTGAATTCCTCCCTCGGCAATGCCAAGAGCGCGGCTTCCTCGCCATAAACCAGGCATACGTAGCGCATAGTCGTCTCCCTTCTCCGGAACGCTGCGTACCAAGGACGTCCGTTCGAGAACCCTCTCCGACATTTTTTCGTCCCGCAGAGAAGAAATCAGGCCGATTTTGCCTGCACCTTCGCCTTGCCCTCCGCCATCAGGCGGTCGATATGCTGGCGGATATGCGCCGCCTCGGCGGGCGTGCGGGCGAGCGAGATCGCCTTGTCGAAGGCGGTGCGGGCTTCCGCTTCGCGGCCAAGTTCCATCAGAAGCGCGCCGCGCACGCCGTGGAAATAGAAATAGTTCGACAGGCGGTCTTCCAGCGGATCGACGAGCAGTAAGGCCGCCTCGGGACCTTGCAGCTTGAACACCGCTACGGCACGGTTGAGCCGGACGACCGGCGAGGGCTGCAGACGCTCCAGCATCTGGTAGAGCAGATTGATCTCCTGCCAGTCCGTGTCCTCCGGCTTTGCCGCGCGTGCATGCAGGGCCGCGATTGCCGCTTGCACCTGATACGGGCCGGGCTTGCGGTGGCGCATGGCCTTGTCAACGAGGGCGAGCCCTTCCGTGATCTTGTCGCGGTTCCAGAGGCTGCGATCCTGATCCTCGAGGAGGACGATATTGCCTTCCGTATCGAGCCGGGCGGCGGTACGGGCGTGCTGAAGGAGCATGAGGGCAAGCAGCCCCATGATCTCCGGCTCCGCCGGGAAAAGGCGCAGAAGGAGGCGGGCAAGCCTGATCGCCTCCTCGCAGAGCGGCTCGCGCACATGCACATCGCCGCCGCTCGCCGAATAACCCTCGTTGAAGACGAGGTAGATCATGGCGGCGACAGCGGCGAGGCGCTCGGACCGCTCCACCGCGTCGGGGGCGGCGAAGGGGACATTGGCCTCCGAGACACGCCGCTTGGCGCGGGTAATGCGCTGCTCCATCGCCTTCTCATTGACGAGGAAGGCGCTGGCGATCTCACGGACAGAGAGGCCGGACACAATACGCAGCGCCAGGGCCACCTGCTGGGTCGCCGGCAGATCCGGATGGCAGCAGATGAACATCAGCCGCAGGATGTCGTCCCGGTAATGGGAATCGTCGAGCCGCTCGGCCATGTCGGCTTCCGCATCGCCGAGATCGGAGATCGCCTCGTCGGCCGGAAGCGCCGTGTTGCGGCTGTCTCGGCGCACCCCGTCGAGCGCCGCATTGCGGCCGACGAAGATGAGCCAAGCTGCCGGATCGCGCGGCGGACCCTTCACCGGCCAGGTCTTCATGGCGCGCAGGCACGCTTCCTGGAACGCCTCCTCGGCCCGGTCGAGATCGCGGAAATAACGAAGGAGCGCGCCCATTGCCTGCGGGCGGGCGCCCGTCAATGCGGTCTCGATCCAGGCCAGGTCGGTCATGATGCAATTTTCACCTTTTCAGGAAGCGTGCCTTCTTCGAAGATCTGCACAGGACGAATTTCGAACGTGCAGCTCTCGCCCTCCTTCATGCGCTTGGCGAAATCGATGACCTCGTCGAGATCCTTGCAGTCGACAAGGTAGAAGCCAAGGAGCTGCTCCTTGGTCTCGGCGAAAGGGCCGTCGAGGACAAGCTGCTCATCGCCGGCCGTGCGGATGGTGGTGGCGCCGGTGGTGGGCACGAGCCGGATGGCCGGCCCCATCTTGCCGCCGTGCTCAACGAAATCCTTCTGGACACGCTTGCGCTTGGCCAGCACAGCGTCGTCCTCGGCCTTCGACCAGGACATCACAACATCCTCGTCGTGGTAACAGAGAATGGCGTAAAGCATGCAGGTTCACCTCGTTCGGTTGTAAGACGCGTGAGAATGCCCCAATCCGACAGAGGCGGCGAGGATTTTTGCAAGGGCACAAAGGAGGTTTCTCCTTGCGCCCGGTTCGAAACCGGCTATGTCTCGGCCTCGACATGAAAACCCTCACCATCAGGCAGCCGGACGACTGGCACCTCCACTTGCGCGACGGCGCGGTGCTGCGGGCCGTTCTTCCCCACACGGCCGCACATTTTGCCCGCGCCATCGTCATGCCCAACCTGGTCCCGCCGGTGGTTACGACCAGAGACGCGGCGGCCTATCGCGAGCGCATCATGGCGGCGGTGCCGGAGGGGAGCGGATTCACGCCACTGATGACGCTCTACCTTACCGAAACCAGCCAAGCCGATGATATCGAATCGGGTTTCCGCGACGGGCTGGTGACGGCGGTAAAGCTCTATCCGGCGGGAGCGACCACCAATTCGCAGAGCGGGGTCACCAATATCGAGGCCGTCTATCCGGTGCTGGAGCGGATGGCGGCGATCGGAATGCCGCTTTGCGTCCATGGCGAGGTGACGGACCCCGCCATCGACATCTTCGACCGGGAGGCGGTGTTCATCGAGCGCGTGCTGGAGCCGCTGCGCCGGCGGCTTCCGGAGCTACGCATCGTGATGGAGCATGTGACCACCAGCGACGGAATGGATTTCGTCCGGTCGCAGGGCGAGAATGTCGGGGCGACAATCACCACGCACCACCTCATCATCAACCGCAACGCAATCCTGGCCGGCGGCATCCGCCCGCACTACTACTGCCTCCCGGTCGCCAAGCGCGAGACGCACCGGCTGGCCTTGCGGGCGGCCGCAATCTCCGGCGAGGGACGCTTCTTCCTCGGCACCGATTCGGCGCCGCACGTGGACCCGCTGAAGGAATGCGCCTGCGGCTGCGCGGGTATCTTCAACGCGCCAAACACATTGGCGTGCCTGGCGCATGTGTTCGAGGAGGAGGGGGCGCTCGAGCGGCTGGAGGCCTTCGTCTCGCTCAACGGCCCGGCCTTTTACCGCCTACCGCCCAATGAGAGGCGCATCACCCTCAGGCGATATGATGAGCCGGTGGAGAATGAGCGGAAGATGTCGGTGGGGGAGGAGACTCTTACGGTGTTCGACCCGATGTTCCCGATCCACTGGAAGGTGGAAGAATAGGTCTTCCTGGCAGGGGTGCTACCCGGCTGGGGCAAGTTACAACGCTGGCGCATACCCGAGCGCCCGCGAAGCAGAACACTCGAAGCCGAGCGGCTAAACTAGCACGGAGCACGCCAATGTTCGCCAACAGTTTTCCCGACAAGGCCCTGATTGCCGAGACAGTCGCAAAGATGCTGCTGGAAATCGAGGCGGTGCATATCCGCGCCAACCAGCCTTTCACCTTCACCTCCGGCATCGCAAGCCCCGTTTATATCGACTGCCGCAAGCTCATTTCCTACCCGCGCATCCGCTCCGCCGTGATCGATTTCGGGGCCTCGGTGATCCTGCGGGAGGCGGGTTTCGAGCAGTTCGATGCGGTGGCGGGCGGCGAGACGGCCGGCATTCCTTTCGCCGCCTGGCTCTCGGACCGGCTCGGCCTTCCGATGCTCTATGTGCGCAAGAAGCCGAAGGGGTTCGGGCGCAACGCGCAGATCGAGGGCAATCTTCCCGACGGCGCGCGCGTGCTGCTGGTCGAGGACCTCACCACGGATGGCGGCAGCAAAATCAAATTCGCGGAAGCCATCCGCAATGCGGGGGCCTCGGTGACCGACACCTTCGCCGTCTTCTACTACGACATCTTTCCGGAAACGCCGGACCGGCTGAAGGCAGCCGGCATGCGGCTCCACTACCTTACCACCTGGTGGGACGTCCTTGCCGCCTGCCGCAAGACCAACCGCTTCGGGACGGAAGCGCTCGACCAGGCGGAAGCCTTCCTCAAAGAGCCGCTGAAGTGGTCCGCGGCCCATGGCGGCATTTCCGAGCTGGCGCGCTGGGAAGGTTGACGTTCACGTAAGAGGCGTCTTACCCTCTTCGGAGTGGTCGCGCTCTGGAGGAAGATATGTCGCTTGCGGGCAAGACGCTTTTCATCTCCGGCGGGAGCCGCGGGATCGGCCTTGCGATAGCACTCCGGGCCGCGCGCGACGGCGCCAATGTCACAATCGCCGCAAAGACCGACAAGCCGCACCCGAAGCTGCCCGGGACCATCCATACGGCGGCCCGGGAGATCGAGGCGGCGGGCGGGAGGGCGCTGGCGGTCGTCTGCGACATCCGCGAGGAGGCGCAGGTAGAAGCCGCAGTGGCAGAGACGGTGAAAGCTTTCGGCGGCATCGACATATGCGTGAACAATGCCAGCGCCATCCACCTCACCGGCACGCTTCAGACGGAGATGAAGCGCTTCGACCTGATGCACCAGGTGAACACGCGCGGCACTTTCCTCGTCTCCAGGACCTGCATCCCGCATCTCAAAAAGGCGGAGAACCCGCACATCCTCAATCTCGCGCCGCCGCTCGACATGAAGGCGAAATGGTTCAAGAGCCACGTCGCCTACACGATGGCCAAGTTCGGAATGTCCATGTGCACCCTCGGCATGAGCGCCGAGTTCGCCGCCGAAGGGATCGCCGTGAATTCGCTGTGGCCGCTGACAGCCATCGACACTGCAGCCATACGCAACCTTCTCGGCGGCGCGGCGATGGCCAGCATCAGCCGCTCGCCCGAGATCGTCGCCGACGCGGCCTACGAGATTTTCAACCGGCCGGCGCGGGAATGCACAGGCAATTTCTTCATTGACGAGGTGGTGCTGCGGCAGGCGGGCGTCACCGACTTTTCCAGATACGCCCCTGGTGTTGATGGTCCGCTCGCCGGCGACTTTTTCGTGCCGGACGAGATCTTCGCCAGTACCCCTACGAAGGTGCGGCCGCTCGCCTGAGCCCCGACTGTTACATTCGGGAACAATGATGTTACTACCGGGTTCGGGTGCATCCAAAGCGGGAGTATCCCCATGCATGCACTGAACGTCATCACCCTTCTCCTCATTATCGTAGGCGGGCTCAACTGGCTGCTCGTCGGCCTCTTCCAGTTCGACCTGGTGGCGGCGATCTTCGGCGGCCAAGACGCGATGCTTGCCCGGATCGTGTACGTCCTGGTCGGGCTTTCCGCCCTCTGGCAGCTGATGCCGCTGTTCAAGTCGTTCAACCGCGACGAGGCCGTGGCCCAGCGGCACTGAAACGAAAGGGGCCGGCGGGTTCGCCGCCGGCCCCTGAGTCCAGCCGACGCAAGCGTCAGGTGCCGCGCGCGGCGATCTTCAAGCTGCGGCTCTGCTCGCGGCCAAAGCCGATCACTTCGATCCGATCCTCGTGGATCTCCACGACCGAATACGCCGTCTCCGCCGGGGTTTCGACCATCCCGCGGAAATTGACGAAATGCTTGCCGCCGATCTCGCCGTAGTTGCCGGCATGGTTGTGGCCGTTGAAGAAGGCCACGACATGGTCGTGGCTCGTCAGCAGCTCGACGATGCGCTCACTGTCCCAAAGATTGTGCATGTTCTTAGGGTAGACGGGATAGTGGCTGAGCACGATCACCCGCTCACCGGCAAGCTTTGCCTTGTCGAGCGTGTCCCCTAGCCAAGCGAACTGCTCGTCGCTCAACGAACCGTTCCAGCTTTGGGCGTTTTCCGCGCCGGCCTCCTTGAGCCTGGCCAGGCGCTCAGCAGCGATCTCCAGGCGCGGATCGCCGTTCGGCGGCGCGAAGAGGCTGACGTCATTGCCATCGAGCACGATGAAGCGATAGCCGCCGCCGGCAAAATCGTAATAGGCCTTGGACATTCCCACGGTGCGGACCACGGAGCGCAGATAGTCCTGGCCGACCTCGAAGTCGTGATTTCCCAGCACGAAGAACCGGTCGTGGCGCAGCGTATCGTAAAGGGGCAGGACGTCGCCGAAACTGTCCCAGTGGCGGTCGATGATGTCGCCGAGCGTGGCGACGAACCGCAGGTCCTGCTTGTTCAGGGTATCGATGGCGTCAGTCAGCTTCCAAAGGCTGTTGGCATAAAAGCGGGTGCCGCCGGGTTTGGGCGGGAAGGGCGCATATTGCGGGTCGGCGATGATGCCGAAACGAAACAGCGGATCGCCTTGAGCCCTGGCGGCGTTCAGGGAAAAGCCGGCGAAGGGGGCGACAAGGCCTGCCGCCGCGGCGGTCTTGATGAGGGCGCGTCGTGTGGGCATGTCCGATTCTCCTCGTCAGAATTGGAATGCCGCTCGTCTAGAAGGGCGCCGTGACATGCAGGTGAAGCGCACGTGAAGCCTGGGTGACATCGCGGCGGGCGGGGAGCTTGGCCGTGGAAAGGTGGCGCAAGCGCAGGGCGGGCGCCGGCCCTATCGCAGCGGCCAGACCAGCATGAGGGCCGGAACCGCGACCAGGATGACGATGAAGGAGAGGGGCAGGCCCAACCGCGGATAGTCAGAGAATCGATAGCCGCCCGGTCCCATGACCAAGGTGTTGCATTGATGGCCGATGGGAGTGAGGAAATCGCAGCCTGCGCCGATGGCGACGCCCATGAGGAAGGCTTCAGGCCGGTAGCCGAGGGTCGTGGCGAAGCCTGCCGCGATCGGCGCCATGACGAGCACCGTCGCGGCATTGTTGAGGAAGGGCGTGACCGCCATGGCGGCGACGATGATCAGCGCCAGCGCGCCGTAGGACGGCAGGACGGCGCCCACTTCGGCCAGCGCTGAGGCGATGACGTCGGTGGCGCCCGTCGTGCGCAGTGAGTCGCTGAGCGGGATGAGCGTTGCGAGCATGACGAGGATCGGCCCGTCGACCGCGCCATAGACATTGCGGATCGGGATGACGCGGAACAGCACCATCATCACCGCGGCGGCGAAGAAGGCGAGCGGCACCGGAACGACGCCCAAGGCTGTCGCTCCCATCGCCGCGATCAGGATCAGGACAGGCACGATGCCACGCCTCACGCTGCCGAGGAGCAGCGGGCGCTCCGCGAGCGGCAGCAGCCCGAAATCGCGCAGGAATTCAGGCAGGGAGTGCTGGTTGCCCTGCAACATGACCACGTCGCCGAGGCGCAGGGTGATGGTGCCGACGCGCTGATTGAGACGCTCACCCTGGCGGCTCACCGCCAGGAGATTCACGTTGTAGCGGTCGTAGAGCATCAGGCTCTGGGCCGACCAGCCGACAAGGCTCGAATTCTCGCCCACAACGGCTTCGATGGCGGTCACCTCGGCGCCAGCCCCGCCCTGGCTCGCCACGTCACGGTTGCTTGTCATGCTGAGCTTGGCCTGCGCCACCAGCCGGTCCAGCGCCTCATGCTCGCCTTCCAGGAGAAGGATGTCGCCCTCGTGCAGCACCGCGTCGGGGAGGGGCGCGATCCGCACGCCACTGGCGCGCAAGACGGAGGTGATCGCCACGTCGCCCGCCGTTATTTTCAAAAGATCGGCGATCGTCTTTTCGAGAACGGTGGAGTCCTTCGCGACCTTCGCCTCAGCCACGTAGTTCTTGATGACGATCGCCTCCTGCAGCGACGAATCCCGTCGCTCGCGGGGCGGCACGAGCCAGTAAAACAGCACGAGGAAGACGGCGCCCGCAAGAGTGAGGGCAAGGCCCACCGGAGTGAAGTCGAACATGGTGAAAGCGGTGCCGGTCAACTCCTCGCGAAGGCGCGAGACGAGGATGTTCGGAGACGTGCCGATCTGCGTCATCAGCCCTCCCAGGAGCGAGGCGAACGCCATCGGCATCAGGAATGCGGAAGGGGTGGTGTTGGACCGGCGTGCGAACTGGAAGGCCACGGGAATCATGATGGCCAGGGCGCCGATATTCTTCAGGAAGGCGGAGAGGAAGGCCACCGTGAGCACCAGAAGCGCGATCTGTGCGCGGACCGTGGTGACGGTCGGCGCGTAGCGCTGGATCGCCAGTTCCAAGATGCCCGTGCGGGCCACGCCGGCGCTGACGAGCAGCGCGCTGCCGACAGTGATGACGATGTCGTCGCTGAAGCCGCTGAAGGCCTCCTTCGTCGGCACGATGCCGACCGCCACCGCCGCAAGCAGGGCGAGCGCTCCGATCAGGTCGTAGCGGAAACGGCCCCAGACGAAGGCCGCCATGGCCAAGCCGATAACGGTGAAGGAGAGGATTTGAGGCAGAGTGAACATAGGGCTCGGGCGGTGCGGATATGGAGCGAAGCATGTGTCATGATATTGCCGCGCCGACAATGTCGGCGCGGCGGCGAGTACCCCGAATCTTCGGGACGCGTGTGGGTCGATTCTCCTGCCGCGCCGGGCGGAGCGGCAGAAGGCCTAGCCGCCGATCATCCTACCTCTACCGGTCCCGGCCATTGGCATTGCCGTTGCCGCGGTCGTTGGATGCACCCGGTGCGGCGCCGGCATTGTTGTTCTCACCGGAACGGCCCGGGTCCATGTCGCTCGCTTCGCTTACGCCGCCCTCGGCGCCGTCGCCTGGCCCGGCGTTGATGTTGTCGTTTCCGCGGGTGTCGGGCGAGCCGGCGAGGCCAGCGCCAGAGGCTGGGGAGGTTCCGACAACGGATGCACCGGTCGGGGTGGTGAGGGCGGAAGGAGCCGATACCGCGGCGGGTTGTCCGGAGTTGCCTGTCCCGGGGGCTTCAATGAGGTCCAGGGCGCGCTCCACGGACGAGGTTGTCAGCGGCGGGCACTGATCGAGTGCGCTGGGCGTGAGGATCCGTTCCCGGTTGATGGCCACGCAGCAGAGCTCGCGATTGGCTTCCGTGAGCGGATTGCACTGGGCCGTGGTCATCTCCGGCCGCGCTTGTTGCGCAAGCGCTGGGAAGACCAGAGTGGCGGACAGGAGCGCCGCGAAGGAGACGACGCTCCGCAGGGCAGGCGAAATGGGGGCACGCATCGCGTTTCCTCTTGAACTATTCAGGCTCCGCCTAATTCTTGCCAAATTCGAAAAGTTCCCGCACCCGCCGCGAAAAGCCGGAACGGCTGGGCGGAGAGGCGGGTTCATTGTCGAAGGAGCCTCCATGACCAGGTCCGCCGACCCTTTCAACGCGCAGCGGAACGCGAACAGGCGGAGTGTCTATGTCGCCGGCCTGCTGACGCTTGCGGCGGCAACTGCGGTGACGCAGATGCGAAGCCGCGCCGCCCTGCGTCAAAACCGGCCCTTGGGCAGGTTCATCGATGCGGACGGCGTGCGGCTTCACGTCGTGGAGAAAGGACGCGGAGACCCGCTGGTCCTGTTGCATGGCAACAGCTCCTTCACGGCGGATTTCCTCACCAGTGGGCTGGTGGACCTCGCCGCGCGGAAGTATCGCGTCCTCGTCTTCGACCGGCCCGGCTACGGCCATAGTGCGCGCCTGCCCGGAGGACGGATCGATCCCGAACTACAGGCAGGGATCATCCATGCAGCCCTGCGGCGGCTCGGCGCCGAGCGGCCGATCGTGCTCGGCCATTCCTGGGGTACGCTGGTGGCGCTGGCGATGGCGCTCGACTTTCCCGGCAAGATTCACGGCTTGGTGCTCGAGGCGGGGTACCTCTACCCGCAGCCGAGGCTCGACCTTTTCCTGCTGTCGCAACTCGCCATGCCGGTTTTAGGAGACGCGGCGCGGCACAGTTTCGCCCCGCTCGTGGGGAGGATGTTCTGGAAGGGGCTGCTGCGGCAGCTATTCGCGCCGCAGCCGGTGCCCCGACATTTCAGACAATTCCCCGCATGGATGGTGCTGCGGCCGGAGCAGATGCGAACGAGCGCCGACGAACTCGCCGGTCTCCTGGAGGCCTCGGCAAGGCTGAGCCGCCGCTATCGGGAGCTCGGCCTCCCGCTCGTTATTCTTTCGGGGCGCGGCGACCGCCTCGTCGATCCGCGCTTCCATTCTGAGCGGCTGCATGCAGAGCTGCCCCGCTCCGAATACCGGGCCTACCCAGAGATGGGCCACATGCTCCACCACCTGCTCCCGGAAGAGGTGATGCGCGCCGTTGACGACCTAGCGCGGCGGCCGACCGGCCGCTGAAACGATCCGGATTTCGCCTGCCCGCCGACAGCCCCGCGGCAGTTTACCAGCGGATCACCACGACCTGTTCCGATCCGTTCGCGAGTTCCACCGCCTCACGCCCATCCGCTTCCGCGTTCATGGTCTTGGCTCCGTCGACGACTTCTACCTCCGATATATTGACCGCGAACGCCTCATCGACCTCAGCCACGCAAACCAATGTGTCGGGGGCGAGGTCTTGCAGCTTGTTCATCAAATCGCGAACTTTCATGAAAGACTCCTTTGGCGGAAGAACCCTGCCGGCTGGATGCGGTTCCACCACCGCCCCGGTGGCCGCCGCGTCCCTGCTGGGTCCTCCAACGGCTTATGCAAAAGCAAAGTAGTAGGCGGCGAGAAGCAGGCCGACGGCGATTACAAACAGCCGCACGACGATTTGCGGCAGGCGCTTTGCCGTCCAGACGCCGACATACCCCCCGAGGGCCACGCCCGGCACCATGACCAAGACGTGCAGCCAACTCACCACGCCACCGAGCGTGAAGATGACGATCGCGACGGCGGCGATCACGATGGAAAGCAGGTTTTTAAGCGCGTTCAGCCGGTGATAGTCGCCCTTTTCGGTGAGGCCAAGCGTCGCCAGCATCATGATGCCGAGGCCGGCGCCGAAGAAGCCGCCATAGATCGAGGTCAGGAACTGGACGATGGGTCCGGCGATAGGATTCGACGGATTGTCGTTCGCCGCCTGCTTCGAGCCAGGCTTGAGCCACGGACCGGCGGCAAACAGCGCAGTCGCGGCGATCAGGAGCCACGGCACCAGCGCCCGGAAGGACGGATTGTCCAGGGAAAGCAGGATCAACGACCCCCCGACAGCGCCTAACGCCGACACCAACATCAGGACGGGCGCCTTGCGCCAGATTGTCTTGATGTCCGTCCAATAGGCGAGCGTGGAGGTGACGTAGCCCGGAAACTGGGTAAGCGAGGAGGTGGCGTTGGCGGAGATCGGCGGCACACCGCCGAGCGTCATCGCACCGAAGGTGATGAAGGTGCCGCCGCCCGCGACGGCGTTCACGACACCCGACAAGAAGGCCGCGATGAAAAACAAGCTGGCCGTTAAAACCGACATGAAAGGATCTCGCTCAAGGGTGCAGGGTGGCCTTGGGCCACCCGAGGGATTAGGAAAGTTTCGCTGGGCAAGTCCTACTTGGCTACCGGCGGTCTGCAAAGGCCTTCGTCAGCCGTGGAGCCGCGGCAGCGCAGAACGCTGTGTTCGGCGCGGGCGGCCATTTCGCCGGCGATACAGAGCGACTCGCCTCGGCGGTGCTTTCATCGGCATCTCCGCGATCGCAGCGATAGGCGCATTCGTCAGTCTGCTCCGTGCGGCCGGCGCCACGTCTTTCGCACCGTCGCCGCCGAACGGGATCGACTGTAGGTCATGCCGGCGGGTGACCGTCAACTGATGAGCAGCAGAAGCACCCAGAGCAGCACCGTCACGACAAGGCCACGAAAGGCGATGGTGACATAACGGTATTTCGAGCGGGCGATGGTGGCGAGATTGTCCGCGTTGCCGAGGTACTCGTTGAGTACGAAATCCGGGTCTCTCGCCGCCAAAGCCTCCTGAAACTTCTGCCGGTGCGCGGACCACGTACCCCAGAAAAGGGAAGTTGAGGAAGTCCGCAACTTGCGCGGCAGCACCACGAAGATGGCGGAGACGAGGGAAACCACCGCCGCGATGGCAAGCAGGATCGAAACGGCTACAGCGATGGGATCGTCGACCGGCTTGTCCTGAAGATAATACTGCATGCGGAAGGCTTCCTTGCCTTCCACCGAGGTGATCATCACCGCGAGCAGAAGAGTGAAAATATAGGCTGCCTTCTGATCTGCGAGCCTGATCTGGTCGTAGAAGACATCGTTCGCCTTCTTCGCCAGATCGAGATAGGCGGCCGGCGCCTCCAGCTTCGGTGCCGGAAGGGCCTCGACCACTTCGGTTGCTTTTAGTCTGCGGCGCTTGACGCTTTCCATGTGCCCCCGCCGTAAAAACGTCTGGTTAAGTAGCCATTGCCGTAAATCCACATCCACTGCAAACACAATCTTGACTTTGTACTTCGGCTGCATGAATAGAAAACCCTATTGGGGGCGTCTCTCAGGTTAAAATAAAAATGCGCAGATTCTACGCCGCTCTGCTGGCGGTAGCGTGGCTTGACCATGCGGTTCCGGTGGAGGCGGAGGTCGTTGCGCGCGGTGCGCCGGCGGCGGGCGCGGTAATAGCGCGCAAGACGGGCGAGGAGGTCCGGTTCTTCGACGTTTCGAACTGGCGAGGCGTCGATATCGGCCAGGACGTGCTGGCGGGCGATACGCTGCGCACAAATGCCACCGGGCAACTCGCTATTCTCTTCTCCGACCGGACGCAAATGCGCATGGGGCGCAACACCGTCCTCGTGGTGAAGCAGATCGGCGCGCCTTCCGAGACGGTCTTTGATCTGCAAGCGGGCGTCATCTGGGGCAGGGCGCAGCGCGGCGGCATCGGCCTGACGGTTGAGACGCCTGCGGCCGCGGCGGCCGTGCGCGGCACCGACTGGACCTTGACGGTGGAAGCGGACGGCCGCACGTCCCTCATCGTGCTGGAGGGCCTGGTGGAGCTCTCGAACGAGCTCGGGTCCGTCAGCGTGGCGGCAGGCGAGGCGGCGGTTGCGGCGATCGGGCAGGCACCCACCAAGGTTGTCATCGTCGATCCCAAGGATCGCGATCAGATGCTTTTCCATCTCTCGCTGCGCAACTCCTTCACCTTCCTGCCGGCCTCGCCGCTTCCCATGAGCAACCTGCGCAACGAGCGTGCCCGTATCGTGGCCGCTCCCCCAGCGCAGCGGAGTGCCGAGGATTGGACCACGCTTGCGGAGGCGGCGCTGGTTCACGACAGCCAGCAGGCCGCGCTCGACGCCATCGCCGGCGCGCGCAGACGCGGTCCCACGCCGCAGCAGGCGGCGCGCCTCGATCTGGTGGAGGCGATGGTCACCGGCGCGAGGCAAAACTATGCCGAAGCCGCGCGGCTCTTCGAGCGCGCGGAGCGCCACCTCGACCCGGAGAGGCGGGCGGTCGCCGCATATGGCGGCTACTACGCCCGCGCGCTCGCCGATCCAGACAGCGTCGAGGCGCCGCCCTCCACGCCCGATGGAGGGCCAGCCGCCGCGATGGCCGAGGCGTGGACCGCTGGCTTCCTTTACGACATCCAGACCGCCACGGAGGTGCTGCAGCGGGGGGAGCGGCGTTTTCCGCGCGATCCGCTGCTGCCGGCCATGCGCGCGCAGCTGGCAATGCTGATCGACGATCGCCAACAGACGACGGAGGCGATCGAGCGTGCCCTGCTGCTTGACCCCGACAATGCGGAAGCGCTGAAGGCGCGGGCACGGTTCAGGGCCAATTTCCAGGGCGATATCGAAGGCGCCTATGCTGACCTTTCCCGGGCGGCTGAGCTGATGCCGGGCTCCACCGACCTCTGGAACGACATGGGCCTGGTGCAATCGGCCCGTGGCGCCGCGCGGGAGGCGGAAGCGGCGTTCCGGCGCGCGGCCGAGCTTGACCCCAACGATCCCGTCGCGCATGCCAACCTGGCGATTTTCCTTCTCGACCAGGATCGGCTGGAGGAGGCGAAACGCGAGATCGACACAGCGCTCGCCCTCGACCCGGCATTCGAGATCGGGCTTGTTGCGCGCGGGCGCTACTACCTTCAGCGCGGCGACCGTGAGAGGGCGCTGCAGGATCTGTTGGCCGGAAGCACGGCCAACCCCGGCTATGCGCAGGCGCTTCTTCTGCTCGCCGCTGCACATTACGAGTCGGGCGACACCGATCCCGGCAATCAGGCGATCGAGAATGCCGACCGGCTCGACCCCAACGATCCGGTGACCTCGTCCTTCCGCACGGCGATCGCGATTGATGATTACGATGCGGATGCGGCGGTGGAGAGCGCCCAGGAGGCGCTCCGCCGGTCGCGGGCCCGGGGAGGGGACTATGCTCCGCTCAGCGCCAACCGCGACGCCGGTTCGACGCTCAACGACGCCTTCCGCACTGCGGGCCTCGACGCCTGGGGCCGGTACTATGGCGATGCTGTTTTCGATCCCTTTGCGGGTGCGAGCTTCATCGACCAGACCATTTCCGGCAGCGCCGACCCGTTTGTGGACGACATGACCTTCGGCGGGAATCCGGTGGATGCGACGGCAAACAGCACCGCCTTTTCTTCCTTCTTCCAGGGCCTGATGCTCTCGCCCGAGATGCTCGCCGGTCGCTCGCGCGGCGCCAATCTCTTCCGCCGGCCATTCATCGAAGGGGCGATCGAAGGCGGATTCATCGAGGGCAGCGGCGGCTGGACCGGCGGCGGCGAGGTGCAGACCTATGCAGCCGAGCCCTTCCCCTGGAGCTTCTACGGGATCATCGATGCCGAGAAGGCCTCCTATTTCCGCGAGGCGATCACGCCGGGAGCGGCTGTGCCCTATGTGGGCTTCAATCTGGAATCGGAGACGTTCAGCGGCACGGGTTATTTCACGGCCAGGCCAACGCCCTACGACCGCGTCGCCGCCTATGTTGACGTGCGCAAAGCCGAAAACAACCTTGCGGATACGGTCGTTCTTTTCAATCTGCCGGGCCTCTTGGTCGACGGAGCTGCCTATGACCGGTCAGTCGACACGTCGCTCACCCGCGTCGGTGCTGGCTGGAGCCATACTTTCGGCTACCGCAATGTGCTGAATGCGGCGGCATTCTATTCGGGGATTTCCCAGACTAGCGCGCAGGAGGGGCTACTCTTCGTCGGCACCATTCCTGTTGGCCTCCAGACTGAAGACGCGACCATGGAGCAGCAGTCCTTTGTCGCCGCGGTCAGCCATTCGATCGGCGTGGAAAACGTCTCCTGGCGTTACGGAATCGAGGCTGGCATGCTCGACCAGTCGCGCACCGAGGAGAGCTTCTCCGTCACAATCTTGGATCCGCCCACGCTTTCGACCGCGGCTGCGGATGCCGAACTCGCCTTCGGCCGCGCCTATGTGGATGCAATCTACGAATTCACGCCCACCTTCCAGGCCGAAGCCGGGATCTTCGTCACCGCGCTGGGAGATCCCATCGACAAGGTCCGGCTGGAGCCGCGCATCGGCTTTGCCTGGGCGCCGATAGAAGGCCATTGGCTGCGCGCGGCTTACCAGCGCCAGACGGAAAGCGTGAACGAGACCACGCTTTCTCCCGTGGGCGTGCTCGGTCTGCAGCCGAACCAGCTTCCGCTCGACATCGGCGGCTATACCGACACGCTTGCATTCCGCTGGGACGCGGAGTGGACGGATCGTTTCTTCACCTCGGTCGACTACCAGCACCAGTGGGCGCGCGACATCGCCATCCAGCCGCCCGACGAGATCACGACCGTGAGCTATGCGAAGGGCCGTCTCGACCGCGTGAGCGCAACCGCGAACCTGCGGCTCGGCTTCGGGCTCGGAGCTTTCGCCACCGCTGCCCTGACCGATTCGGAAGATCTGGACCCGACGAGCCCGACCTACGGCTCGGCACTCCCCTTCATTCCTGAGACGGCCGCGCGACTGGGGCTCACCTGGGTGCATCCGTCAAACATCAAGGTGACCCTCGCCGCCACCTATGTTGGCGAACGCTTCGGCAACGAGTTCGGCGACGTGCTCGACGACTACTGGACCGCGGATGCCTTCCTCACCTGGGAGCCGCTCGACAAGCGCTTTGCGCTGGAACTGGCCGGCTATAATCTCCTTGATGAAGACTTCCAGGTGGCAAGCGGTGTGCCGGGCTGGGGCCGCACCTTCACCGGTTCCCTGAAGGTGCGCTTCTGATGCTCCGGCGGTCCTGGTGGAACCAGCCATCGGGCGAACAAGGTGCAGAACATCGGCGCTACTTCCTGGCGGCTGCCGCCCTCGCCATTGCGGGGATCGTCACGGCGCTTTCCTTCTCGACGCCTTGGCGACTCGCCGACGCGCGAAGCTTCGATTTCCTTTCCACGATCTCGCTGCCGAAGCCGGACGGGGAAAGCCCGATTGTCATCGCCATCGACGAGCCGGCTCTCGCGGAGATCGGTTTGCGATGGCCCTGGCCGCGCGAGCTTCACGGCAGGCTGGTCGAGGCGCTGCGAAGCGCGGGCGCGCGAGCCATCGGCCTCGACATCATCTTCGCCGAACCTTCGGATCCGGAGAGCGACCGCGCATTGGCCGCGGCGCTTGGACCGGACACCGTGCTCGCCGCTGACGAGGCGCTGATCGAAACGCCGCACGCCGACCAACTGGTCGAGGTGAAACCTCTGCTGGAACTCCTTGCGACCGGGGCTGCGGCAGGCATCGCGACCATTGCGCTTGATGGCGACGGCGTCCTGCGCAAGATCCCGCACTACCGGGACAGTTTTGCCGCGAGCCTGCTCCAGGCGGCAGGCAAGGGTCTCCCCGAACGGCCTTCCGGCGCATTGATGCAGGTCTTTGGGCCGCAGCGCACCTTCCCTACCGTTTCCTACTATCAGGCGCTCGATCCGGCAGCCTTTCTGCCCGAGGGGTTCTTCCGCGGGAGGACGGTGATCATCGGCTTCAGCACGCAGTCAGCTGCATCGGTCGATTCTGGAGGTCCCGATTCCTACGCCACTTCTGACACGCTGCGCAGCAACCGGCTTCTTTCAGGCGCCGAGGTGCAGGCGACGATCTACGACAATCTCGCGCGCGGGCTCTTCATCCTGCCCGCCCCTTCCTGGGCGGGGATGTTCTCCGTTTTTGCGGGGGTGCTTGTGGCGGCCGGCATCGCCTGGAGGGGGACCGGCTGGCATACGGTCGTTTGGGGGGTCGCCGCCTGCTTTGCCTTCTTCGGCTTGAGTGGAGTGCTTCTCCATTTCGGGCGGGTCTTCGTCGCGCCGCTGGCTCCGTCAATGGGTTTCCTCGGCCTGGCGATTGCGCAAAGCGCCTATGACTACGCGGCTGAGCGGCGGCTGCGGCGCGGCATCGCCCGTGCATTCTCGCAATATGTCTCGCCCGTCCTGGTCGATCGTCTGGCGCGCGATCCTTCGCTGCTGAAACTCGGCGGGGAAACCCGCACGCTCACCATCCTCTTTTGCGATGTGCGCGGCTTCACGGCGATCGCCGAATCCATGAAGGACGATCCGGAGCGGCTGACATCGCTCATCAATCGCCTGCTCAACCCGCTCTCCAATGTCATCATCGAGGCCGGCGGCACGATCGACAAATATATGGGCGATTGCGTCATGGCCTTCTGGAACGCGCCCCTGGAGGATCCGGACCATGCGCTGCACGCGGTGCAGGCGGCGCTCGACATGATCGCCGCGCTCGAAAAGCTGAACGGGGAGCTTGCCGAGGAGGCGCGGGCTGCAGGTATCTCGCCGGTAGCGTTTAAGCTCGGCATCGGCATCAACACCGGATCGGTGGTCGTCGGCAACATGGGTTCTCACATGCGGTTCGACTATTCGGCGCTCGGAGATGCCGTGAACCTCGCCTCGCGGCTGGAGGGCGAGACGAAGACTTTTTTTGTCCCCGTCCTGATTGGGCCGGACACGGCGCGTTTGGTGGCGTCTCATTTTTCGCTGACCGAGTTGGGCGAGGTGCGGGTGAAAGGCAAATCGGAATCTGTGGCCGTCTCTACGCTTACTGCCCTGCTGCCTGCTGCCGACAAGGTAGAGCGGGTAGCGTGAAGCTCACTAGGGAAGACCAGCGTCGGCGCGCTTGCCCGTCATTGAGAAGGCTCCGTACACCGGGCAGCATTGAGCTTTCTGGCGTATCACGTTGCGCCTTTGATACATCAGCTATAAAAGTCTTCCTGTTTTGACGATCGGCTCGGCACAATCTTCGCTTCGCGGGAGAGGGGAGGGATCGTAGATTGCGATAGCGGAAGCCAAATTGGCGTATGGGAGTCTCGCGCATGCTTTCAGTCAACCGTCGTGATTTTCTAGCAGCCGCGGCTGCCGCCACTTTGACACTCTCACTCGCCCTGCCGGCCGGGGCCCAGGAAAAGCCGCAGATCGAATTCCTCTATTCGCCCTTTGCCGACTACGCTCCATTCTTTGTCGCCAAGGAGCTGGGCTATTTCGATGAATTCGGCCTCGATGTGACGCTTTCGCCCAAGAGCGGCACGGCGGAAACCATACAGCTGCTGGCCTCGGGCAATGTCGTGTCGGGGGCAGCCACCTGGGGCGCGGGACTGTTCAATTCCATCCATAGCGGCGCCACCGTGACGATCGTCGCCACGCTGGCCAAGATGCCGGATACCGTACCGTCCCCGTCGCCGTTCATGGTGTCGGAGCAGGCGTGGCAGGCTGGCATCCGCGAGGTCAAGGACTTGAAAGGCAAGCGCGTCGGCATTCCGGGACCGGGCGGATTCGGTCTCTATTCGGTCGCCAAGGCGCTTGAGAAGGGCGGGCTCACCGTCGACGACGTGGAGGCTGTCTACCTGCCGCCGCCGGCTACCGCGGCCGCTTTCGCCAATGGTGGTCTGGAAGCCGGCTGGAGCATCGAGCCTTTCGCGTTGCAGCTCGAGAAGGAAGGTCTCGGGCGCCGGCTCGTGGAAGACCACACCTTCGGCACGGAGCTCGGCTTCATCGCCTTCAACAACGAGTTCGCGAAGGAGAACGAGGACACGGTCGTCAACTTCCTCGCTGCTTTCCTGAAGGCCGCGCGCCAGCTCGACAACGGCGGCTGGAAGGACGACAGGATCCTGGACATCGTTTCCAAGTACACAGGCACGGAAAAGGAGATCCTCAAGGGCATCGCCTACACCATCCGCTCGGAAGACGGTTCCATCGACCTTGCCTCGGTTCGCGAGCAGGAAGAGTTCTTCCGCGCGCAGGGCGCGCTCGAATATGAGGGTCCGATCGACATCGACTCCGTCTACCGAAAAGATCTGCTGGAAAAGGCAAACGCCCGTCTCGCAGGACAATGAATCTGGCCCACTCACAAATCGGCCGGAACGCGGTTCCGGCCGAGCCCGGCTTGGCGATCGAGGTGCGCAACCTCGTCAAGGCGTTCTACGACGTATCCGGTGATCGCATCACGCTCGCGGCTGCCGACGTGAACTTCACTGTCAGGCGCGGCGAGTTCGTCTGCATCGTCGGCCCGAGCGGCTGCGGCAAGACGACGGTGCTGCGGATTCTCGCTGGCCTCGAGCAGTTGCTGAGCGGCGAGGTGCGGATCGACAGCACCGTGCCGCCGGCGATGGTGTTTCAGGAAGCGTCCGTCCTTCCCTGGCTGACGGTGGCGCAGAATGTCGCCTTCCCGCTCAGCCTCAAGGGCGTGTCGAGGCAGAAGCAGCGCGAGCGTGTCGACGAACTGCTCCAGCTGACCGGTTTGACAGAATTCGCTGACGCGCGTCCTCACCAGCTGTCGGGCGGCATGAAGCAGCGCGTTTCGGTAGCGCGTGCGCTGGTCGACGACCGCGACGTCCTTCTGATGGATGAACCCTTCGGAGCGCTCGACGAACAGACGCGTTTCACGCTGCAACAGGAACTTCTCAGCATCTGGGAGCGCACCGGCAAGACCGTCGTGTTCATCACGCACAGCGTGGACGAAGCGCTGACTCTGGCGGACCGGGTGCTGGTGATGTCGCCGCGCCCCGGCACCATCATCGCCGACTTGGCCGTCCCCTTCGAGCGCCCGCGCGACGTTGTCGAACTGCGCCGAGACAAGCGGTTCTGGGACCTTACCTACGAGGTCTGGCGGCTGCTGGCGACATCACCGGAGCGTTGAGATGACGACCCCCCATCTTTCTCTCTCGCCAGAAGAGATCGAGCGCCTGAAGGCGCCGGCGCGGCGCGACCATATCTATCGCATCCTGTCCTATTTCAGCCCGTTGCTGCTGCTCCTGGTCTGGGAAGCCGCGGCGCAGGCGGCGCTGATCGACCGCCGCTTCTTCCCGCCGCCGAGCGCCATCGCGGGCACCGGCTGGCAGATGATCGTCAGCCTGGAGCTTTTCGAGCATATCGGCGCCACCCTGCGCCGCGTCGCGGTCGGCTATGCCATGGGCGCAGTACCCGGGGTCCTGCTTGGCCTTTTCCTCGGCCTGTCGGCGCCTGTCCGGCGTGTTCTGGGGCCGATCTTCGCGGCGCTCTATCCGGTGCCCAAGATTGCCATCCTCCCGCTCATCCTGCTGATCTTTGGCGTCGGCGACGCGTCGAAATTCGTGGTCATCGCCATCGGCGTCTTTTTCCTGATGTTCTACAACACGCTCGGCGGCGTGATGCAGATCCCCCAGATCTATCTCGATGTCGCGCGGAACGCGGGAGCGACCAAGTTCCAGACCTTCCGCCGCGTGGCGCTGCCGTCGGCGCTGCCAAGCATCTTCACCGGGCTGAAGCTTGCGGCCGGTTCATCCTACATCATCATCGCGGCGGCGGAGTTCCTCGGCGCCCGCAGCGGCGTCGGCTTCTTCATCTGGGCATCCTGGCAGACATTCGCCGTGTCGCGCATGTTCGTCGGCATCGTGGTGATTTCCGTGATGGGCTATCTCACCATCCTTGCGCTCGAGGCGCTGGAGCGGCGTTTCGTGCCGTGGGCGAAGCATTGAGGGATTGCGGCTCATGACCGTCGATGCCGGCCCGGCCACCACCGCCCCTGCATCCGTCTCGGAGCGCATCTACCTGGCGCTCCGCCAGCAGATCATGCGCTGCGAGATCGCCCCGGGGACGACACTCGACGCAGCCTCGATCGCCCGCCGATACGAGGTCTCGAAGACGCCAGTGCGCGATGCGATGCAGAAGCTCGCCGCCGAGGGACTGGTGACGATCCTGCCGCGCAGCGGCTACCGTGTCGCCCCCATCACCTTCCAGGCCGTGCACGAGATCCTTGATCTGCGCGCGGCGATCGGACCGCATGCGGCCAGACAGGCTGCGCGCTATGCCACGGCGGCGGATATCGCCGCGCTGCGCCGGATCGTCTCGGAATACGCCGCGCCGCTCGATATCGGCGCCATGCAGCAGGTGGCGCGCCGCTTTCACCTCGCCATCGCCCGCTGCAGCCGCAACAAGCGCATCGTCGCTCTCTCGGAAAACCTGTTCGATGAACTCGAACGCCTCCTGCGCTTCGCCATCGATTTTACCGTGAAAACAGAGGAGCACTCTGACGAGCACACGGCGCTGGTCGATGCAATCGAGGCCGGCGATGGTGACAAGGCCGCTGAGATCGAGGCGGCCCACATCAGAAGCAGTCGCGAATTCCTGATCGAGCGCCTGATGACGCTGGGCTATCTCTCGCAAGGCGAGATCCAGCTTGGCAGTCCGGCGCGGCGTGCGGGCTCATGATCGCCATTGCTGAAGCCATAGACGGTCTTTCGGCCGCCCTGGGTGGCGGCCAAGCGGCGAGGCTTGCGGCGTTGGCCTTGATCGAGGCTGACGCGCTCGACCTGCCGCGCTTTGGCATTGCCATGCTCGATGAATGGACCGCCGATGCTGCCCCGCTGCCGACGAGCGAGAGCCGGCAAGCCATAGACTGGGTCGACTGCTCCTCCTGCTTTGCGCCGCTCGCGGTCGCCGGCGCCACGCTGGCCCTGACAGACACCGCCCGGCAGTTCGGCATCGCTGCCATCTTCCTGCGCGGCGTCAGGGGCTTCGGCCGGCTCGCCCCCTACGTTCGCCATCTCGCCGATGCCGGGCTCCTCGGAATCGCCGGTGCGGAGGGCCCGCCTTTCGTCGCCCCGCACGGCGGCGCCCGACCGGTGATCGGCACCAACCCGTTCGCGCTTGCCCTGGGCCGTGGCGATGCGCGCGTCGTGGTCGACGCAGCCAGCAGCACAGCCACCATGGCCGATATTCGCAACGCGCGCGATTCCGGCACGCCATTGCCGGAGGGGATCGCGCTGGACGGCGAAGGACGGCCGACGACCGTTGCCGCCGAGGTTGCGGCGTTGCTGCCGCGCGGAGGCCAGGTCGGTACGCTGCTCGGGCTCGTGGTCGAGCTTATGGCCGGTGTCGCCGGCGGAGGTAGAGGAGATCCGAGAGCTCGCGGCGTGTTCATCATTGCCCTCGATCCGGCCAGGTCCGATGAACGCATCGACTGGCAGGCCAGGCTTGCTGCGTTGCAGGCCGACTGGATCGAGGGCGGCGGTCACTGGCCGCAGGGCGGCAGTGTGTCGCCCGAAGCCGTGCTGGACAGCGCCTCTGCCAAGCGCCTCCACACCTATCTCGCCCGAATGACAGGCGAGGCACGCCAATGATGCGCTTCAAGGTAGATCCCGTCAACGGCCTGATCGACGAGCCGCGCCGGCTTGTCGTCTCCGGCCTGTCTCCCGACGAGCTTGTCGCCATCTCCGCCCGCACAAAGCGCGCTGGCGGCGTGATCTGGATGAGCCAGGCGACCTTCATGGCTGACGCGCGGGGCGAGATCGACCTGAGCCGCGACGCCCCGGTCGGCGGCGACTACGCCGAGGTCTCGGCCATGGGCCTGATCTGGAGCCAGCAACCGGTCGACAGCGCGAGCGCCGAGCTCTTTGCCGACGATGTCATGGAGCCTTTGTGCACGAAGCTGACGGCCGAGACCGCTCGTGGCAGCCGGATTGAGGCCGAACTCCGCCAGCGCTTTGCTGCCGAGGGTGTGGAGCGGCGGGAGATCCGCGAAGACGGACTGGTGGGCACGCTCTTCGCTCCGGCCGGGCAAGGTCCGCATCCGGTCGTGGTGGTGCTCAACGGCTCGGGCGGCGGCATCAACGAGCCGCGCGCCGCGCTCCTCGCCTCGCGCGGCTTTCAGGCCTTTGCGCTCGCCTATTTCAAGGCGCCGGGCCTGTCGCCCTTCATCACCGAGACCCCGCTCGAATACCTTGAGACCGGCCTGCGCTGGGTGCGCCGGGAGCTCCAGCCGAAGGACGGCTTCGTTGCGGTGAGCGGCCAGTCGCGCGGCGGCGAGCTCGCGCTCCTGCTGGGCGCGACCTTTCCGGATCTGGTGTCCGCGGTAATCGCATTCGTTCCCGGCGCCATGGTCCATGGGGCGCAGGGCGCCGGCGATCCGGCGCGCGGCGGCTGGAAAGGCGCTGCCTGGACCAGAGGCGGAATTCCGCTGCCGCATCTGTGGCAGGATAATAGCGCCGTGCATTGGCACCCCTGGGCGGGCGATGCGCCGCCCAGCCGGCACCACTCGGTCTTCTTCGAGGGGCTGAAGGACACGGCGCTGGCAGCGCGGGCGCGCATCCCGGTCGAAAACATCGCGGGGCCGGTGCTTCTGATCTCGGGGCGCGATGATCGAGCGTGGCCCTCCAGCCTCTATTCCCGCATGGTGGTTTCGGCGCTGCGCCGCCACAACCATGCTCACCTCGTGCGCCATCTCGACTTCGACGATGCCGGGCATGCCATCAACCTGCCAATCGTGCCCTCGACGCAGCTCACCCGCGTCCATCCGGTCTCCAAGGTTCCCTACACCAACGGCGGAACACCCTCAGGCAACGCGAGAGCCAATGAGGGCTCCTGGCGCGGCATGCTCGCTTTCCTCGATGAGATCACCAGTCAAAGCACATCGAGCCAGAGCTCTCATGCGCAAGCACACACCTGAACCATCCGAAAGGGACACGAACATGCCCACAAGAGAACATTTGGAAGGCCAGTGGCGTGAATGGCGCCACGCCCATGTCGCTAGGATGTTCCGTCCGTATGGCTGGACCTCGCTTGTTGCCCAGTACTGGTTGGAAGCAGGCGGCAGGGATGTCACCTTCGAGATGCTTCCCGGCACCTGGTCGGTAGAAGACGGACGGATCATGTTCACCCCGCCTGCCTCGGGACCGAACCTTTCGGTGAACGGCGAGTATCCCACGGCGCCGATCGAGATCATCCCAGGCCGCAATCAGACCTATGGCCACGGCAGGAGCGTGCCGGTCTATTTCGGCGTGATGGAGGTCGAGACGATCCTGCGCAGCAACCATGAGGGCCAGCCCCTTTACGGCATTCGCGTGCGCGACCCGCTGAAGGCGATGCGCCCGGAGGATGCCGGCGTCACCGCTTTCGACTATGATCCCGCCTGGCGCATCCCCGGCTTCTACACGCCGACTGAACTCACCGACTTCGAGGCCGAAACCGTGGAAGCTGGCGTGCGCGAATCGACGCCGCGCATTGGCACCTTCACGTTCGAGCACAAGGGCAGGAGCTACACCCTCGTGCTGATCGGCAAGCAGACTGCGACGGGCATTCAGCCCGTCGCGCATATTCGTGATCGGACCAGCGGGCCGATCACCTATGGCGCCGGCCGTGTCATCGAGCTGCAGTTCGCCGACGAGAAAAATACCCGCATCGACTGGATCGACTTCAACTACGCGGTCGCGCTGCCATGCGCATTCACGAATTTCGTCACATGTCCGGTTGCACCTCCCGAGAACCACCTCGATTTCGAGGTGCTCGCGGGTGAGAAGCGCCCCGCGAAGGATGTGGCGAGGACGATGACCTACAAGGCTGGAGAAAACAGCGCTTCCTGACGCAGAACGAAGTTCCGAGCCTCGCCACCTGCATTGAACGCCGGATGCCGAAACGTATTCGGCCGCAAGTTGCAGGTATCTACCAATGGTTTCATTGTCGTCGCCTACGTCAAAAGTAGAGCGAAACAGCTATTGCAACTTCGACACGTAAAAAGCCGTAAAGTTTGATGGTATTTCTGCAACAATCCTCCGGTTGGGAATAAAAAAGTCTCTGAAAGCTGCATTTTGTGAAATCCACCATCCTTTTCTGAAAGACTTATTTCTGTCCCCGGTGCCTTCATGAGGGTGCGGAGTTGTTCGGCTTTGGGGACTCTGCCTGGGCGGAATGCGGCTCGCCGGATCTAATTGGTTCGGTGCACGCCAGGCAGAGATCAAAAGAATTACGCCCCTAGAGCACCGAATGACTGACATTCGAGGGGGCTTTTCATGCGGACTCCAGTTTCGCTGCGCGATGTCGTGCGCCGTCTTGCCAGGCAGGGTCTGAGCCTTGCGGGAGCGTTCGTCGTTTCCCTGTTTATCCTGGCAGGATGGAGCTCGGGAGCCCTGGCGCAATTCGCCTGCAATGAAACCCTCTATCTCGAACAGCGGCGGACTGGCTGGACGACCAACGTTCTCTATAGGATCAACCCGAACACCAATCCGTTTGTATATACCGCTTACGCTGGTAGGCCATCGTGGAACTACAACGGCATCGCGTTTCATCCTTCTACTGGCGAGTTGTTCGGCCTCTATTTCAATAGACAGGTGCGGCTCAGGGCCGATGGTACAATCGTAGACCTTGGACCCGTTGCCGGCCTGTCAAACACGACCTGGTACGTTTCCGGCGAGATTGGGACCAATGGACGCTTTTATACCACCAACGGCACCTATCTTTACCATTTCGACCCGCGGGCCGCGACTCCCACCGCTACTCCTATCAGGCTGAGCCGCGCGGTCGATGTCGCCGATCTGGCTTGGTATGGTGGTTATCTCTGGTCCGTGGAGAACAACACCCGATTCATCCGGATCCACCCTGGCACCGGTGCTGTTACTGATATCGGCTGGACGGGCGGCATCGGCGGCGTGGGCGCCATGTTCGGCGCCAGCAATGGCGTTTTTGGCAACAGGAACACCGGCGGCTTCTACAAGTTCAACACCGCCACCGGCGTTGCCACCCTGATTTCGAGCTCACCCGCCACGGAGAGCAATGACGGCGCGCACTGCGTGACGGCCGCGCTCAATTTCGAAACAAACCTCGCCATCACCAAGACCGATGGCGTCGCGACCTATTCGCCCGGCAAGCCCGTCACCTACACGATCCGGGTCAGCAATGCCGGTCCCTTCGGCGTTCAGGACGCGGTGGTGAGCGATCCCCTCCCGACAGGCATCACCAGCGCGAGCTGGACCTGCGGGGCGCCCACGGGCGGCGCGCGATGCGACAGGGCAAGCGGAACCGGCGCCATCAACACCACGGTAGACCTGCCGCCGGGCGCCACTCTCACCTTCCGGCTCACCCTTAACGTGCCCGCGACCCGCACCGGCAATCTGACCAACACGGCCAGGATAACCGCGCCTGCCGGATTCCCTGACCAAAACACGGCGAACAATGTCGCGACCGATACGGACACGATGCTGCCGGGCACGGCGACGGTCACCAAAACCCTGATCGCCGAGAGCATTACGCGCAACAACGTCGCCCAGCCGAGCGAAAGGCTCACCTATCGGATCACGATCCGCCACGCGAATGGCGGACCCATCACCAACTTCAATTTCAACGAGAACGTGCCGGCCTATGCGACGCTCACCGGCGTAAGGGGGGCGACCGGGTATACGACGCCGGTGGCTGGCGCAAGGGCGGTGGCCCTCACGGTGGCGTCGATCCCCGTGGGCGGAACCGCGATCGTCGATGTCGATCTCACCATGGCCCCGTCTTTCCCCGACTCTCTCACGAGCGTCACCAATCGGGTCAGCGGCGGCGACGTGCCGGCGACCTGCACGACCGCATGTACGGTGACGGTGCCGACGCCCGCCAATGCGCCGATCAACGCGGCCACGCTCTCCTGCTCCTCGGACGGCACGCTGCTAAATACCGGCCGGACCGTGAGCGGGGGCAACGACTTCTATTGGGCCTATGCGGCGACCACAACGAACGTGACCGGCGCTCCTCCCGCAGGTTTGGATTATGACCTGGCGCCCATCGTGACCACCAGGCCCGGCGGCTGGACAGGTCCCACCAGTTCGTCGAACTGGATCGCCCACAACAGCAGCGGCGCGCATACCGGCAATCTCGATATTTTCTACCGTTACCAGTTCTACCTGGATGCGAACACGGATCCGGCTTCGCTCGACGTGCAAATGGAGTTCTTTTCCGACAACGCCGTTTACCAAGTCTGGGTGAACGGTGTCGCGCAGAACATCCGCTCCAACTTCACGGACCCCTACACCTACGGCGGGTTCCTCGCCGGGAACCAAGCCTCCGGCAGCATGGAGGGCGAATGGGAGGCCGGCCTCAACACGATCATCGTCCACGTCAAGTCTGCCGCACCCAATCAAGGCTTCATGGCGCGGTTCGCCTCTACCGCGCTCTGCAAGCCGACCCTGACGCTGGTCAAGAATCTCATCAATGACAACGGCGGCACCGGCACGGAGACAGACTTTCTCCTGCGCGCAGAGGGCCCGACCACGACCATCGAGGGCCTGACGGGCGAGCCCCCGGTCACCAATGTCTCGGTTCCCGCAGGCAGCTACACGTTGAGCGAGGCGCCCGCGACCGAGGAGAGCGACATCTCCGGCTATGACACGAGCTATAGCTGCGCGATCAACGCCGGCACGCCCGCAGCGGGCGAGACAGTGACGCTGGAGAACGGCCAGAACGCCGTCTGCACGATCACCAACGACGACGCTCCGGCAAGGCTCACCCTCACGAAGGTGGTCGTCAATGACGATGGCGGAACGGCGCTGCCGACGGACTTCCTCCTCGCGGCTGACGGCCCGACGCCCGTCGTCGGGGGCGTGACCGGCAGCCCCGAGGTGACCAATGTCGAAGTTGCTCCCGGAACTTACTCGCTGTCGGAGACAATGGCGGATGGCAGCGCAGTTGCCGGCTACGCAGCGAGCTACAGCTGCGCAGTTGACGGCGGAACGCCGGTCGAGGGGGAAACGATATCCCTGGAACCGGGCGACAACGCGGTCTGCACGATCACCAATGATGACACCGGCGCCACCCTCACGCTGGTGAAGGAAGTCACCTTCGACAACGGCGGCACCGCCGAGCCGGCGGATTTCGTCCTGACGGCGACCGGTCCCGAGACTATCTCCGGTCCCGCCGGCAGCGCCGCGGTCACCCAGGCTTCGGTCACCCCGGGCACCTACACGCTGAGTGAAGAGAACCTGCCGGGCTACACGGCCGGCAACTACCGCTGCTCGATCAACGGCGCGGAAGAGGTCGAGGGCAATACCGTCACGCTCGCCTTCGGCGACCAGGCTGTCTGCACCATCCTCAACGACGACCAGCCGGCGTCGCTGACGCTGGTCAAAAACGTGGTGAACGACAATGGCGGCACGGCGCAGCCCGCCGACTTCACGCTGGTGGCCGAGGGGGTGTCGGGAACGCGCATCGAAGGCGCGAGCGGAGACCCGGCGGTCACCAATGTGTCGGTCCCGGCCGATACCTATACACTCTCGGAGACCGCGCTGGCGGGCTATACTGCCTCCGAATATAGCTGCGTCGTCGGTGGCGGAGCACCCGTCACCGGAAACACGGTCGCGCTCGGCGTCGGCCAGCAGGCAGTCTGCACGGTCACCAATGACGACCAGCCGGCTACGCTTACACTCAGGAAATCGCTCATCAACAACAATGGCGGCATCGCCACCCCCAGCGATTTCATTCTGACGGCAACGGGCGCGAGCACCATATCCGGCGCAACGGGTGACCCGGCGGTCACGGCCGCCTCCGTCTCGGCCGGCACCTATGCGCTGAGCGAGACCGGCCCGGCTGGCTACACCGCCGGCGCCTATCGCTGCGCGATCGACAACGGCGCGCCTGTGAGCGGCAACACACTGACCCTCGCGCCCGGCCAGGCGGCCGTCTGCGAGATCGCCAATGACGACATTCCGCCTTCGGTGAGGATCACCAAGGCGCTGGTCGGGGAGACCGGCTCGGCAGATCTCGAGCCTGAGATCGGCGAGCAGCTCACCTATCAGGTCACCCTCACCAACACCGGCGGCACCTATTCGAACTATCCGCTCGAGGACGTTCTCGACCCGAACGTTGCCTTCGTCAGCGCGTCGGACGGCGGCAGCTATGTAGCGGCCGACCATGAGGTGCAGTGGACGCTCACCGTGCCGGCCGCCGGCGACGGCACGACGCCCGGAACGCTCTCCGTCACGGTCGTCGTCGAGGTCGTCGGCCCGCTCGATCCGGGCGAGAAGGTGGTCAACATCGCCCAGAGGCCGATCGATCCGCCGACGGATTGCACAGTGCAGCCTACGCCACCCAACTGCGTCATTATCCCTCCGCCGGCCTATATCACCGGCACTAAGCAGCTGATTTCCGAGAGCTTCAGCGGGCCGGGCACGAAGAGCGGCGTCGGGGAACCGGGCGAGCAGCTCACCTACCGCATCACCCTGTCGAATGTGGGCAGCGCTACCTCGGCCTATGACCATCGCGACATCCTCGACCCCAACACGATCTACGTCTCGGATACCGCGGGCGGCGTGCTCAGCGGGGCCGCTCCCGGAACCGCGGGCGGGCAGGTAGACTGGACGGACCTGACGGTGCCTGCCGGCACGTCCTCCGCGCCCGGCATCACGACCATCGAGATCGTGGTCCAGGTGGTGGACCCGATCCCCGACGGCGTGGCGCGGCTGATCAACGTTGCCTTTGATCCGACCAAACCGCAGCCCGACTGCCGCGTGATCCCGACGCCGCCACAATGCTCGATCCTTCCCGTGCCGGAGATCGTTGCCAAGCAGAAGCAGCTCATCTCCGAAAGCGGTGTGCGGGCCGGCGTGGCCGAGCCCGGCGAGACGCTCACCTACCGCATCACGCTCACCAATACGGGCGGCGCGGCTGTCGATTTCCCGGTGCAGGACGTGCTCGACCCCAACACCACTTTCGTAAGCGCCGACAATGGCGGCACGCTTTCCGGCGCCACGCCGGCAGGCGGCGTGGTGGACTGGACAGTCGATATCGCCGAACACGACGGCACAAGTCCGGGCCGGCTCGAGCTCATCGTCGCAGTGCGGGTGAACGATCCGCTGCCCGCCGGAACGGTCCAGCTCCGCAACATCGTCAAGGAGCCGACGGAGACGGTGGACTGTACGGACACGCCCGAGCAGTGCGTGATCACGCCGACGGCGCCGCAGATCTCCAAGCGCAAGGAACTCATCGCGGAGAGCGGGACCGCGCTCGGCGTTGCCGAACCTGGCGAGACGCTCACCTACCGCATCACGCTGACCAACACGGGCGGTGCGGACCCGGCCTACCGGCTGCAGGATGTGCTCGACATCAACACTGGCTTCGTCACCGCCTCAGATAATGGGCAGCTCATGGGCGACCATGTGGCCTGGACGCTCGCCGTGCCCGCGCAAGTGGGCGACGTGCCGGGTAGGCGCGTGGTGGAAGTGACTGTTGCGGTCGACGACCCGCTGCCTGCGGGTGTGGTGCGGCTTATCAACATCGCCAAGACGCCCGAGGAGGTGGTGGACTGCACCGTGCAACCCACGCCGCCCAACTGCGTCATCACGCCGACCCGGCCGCAGATTGCCAGGGCAAAGCGGCTCGTCAGCGAGAGCGGCGTGCGCACGGGCGTGGCCGAGCCTGGCGAGACGCTCACTTATGAAATCACGCTCACGAATACGGGCGGCCCCGCGACCAACTATGCCGTCCAGGACGTGCTCGACTCCAACACCACGTTCGGTACGGCTTCCGATGCCGGCCTGCACACCGGCGGCACCCCTGCCGGAGGCACTGTGAACTGGACGGGGCTCGCCGTCCCGGCGCAAGCCGGCACCACCCCGGGAACGCGGGTTCTGACTGTATCGGTCACGGTGAACGATCCGCTTCCCGCCGGGACTCTACGCCTCATCAACATCGCCAAGACGCCCGAGGAGGTCGTGGACTGCTCCGTTCAGCCCACGCCGCCTAACTGCGTGATCACGCCGACCGGCCCGCAGATCGCGCGGTCGAAGGACATCGTGGGCGAGAGCGGACTGGTCGACGGCCTCGCCGAGCCGGGCGAGACCCTGACCTACCAGATTACGCTCACCAACACCGGCGGCACGGCCTACACGAACTACAGCCTCATCGACGACTACGACGCCAATGTGAGCGTGCTCAGCGCGGGCGGCGGGGCGGATGACGGCGACCGGCTCACCTGGACCGGGCTCACGGTCCCCGCGCAAGTGGGCAGCACGCCGGGGACGCTGGTCCTGGCCGTAGAGGTGCGCGTCGCCGATCCGATCCCGTCCGGCGTGACGGCAATCGGCAACGTCATCTACAGGCCGGGCGAAACGATCGACTGCACCGCGCAGCCCACGCCGCCCGAATGCGTGGAGATTCCGACGCCGGGGACGGCTGTGCCGGCGAAGGCGCTCACGGGGGAAAGCGGCCTTGCAGCCGGCGTGGCGGAGCCGGGGGAGACGCTCACCTATACCGTGACCTTGACCAACAGCGGAACTCAGCCCGCCCTCCACGACCTTTCCGACAATATCGATGACAACACCGCCTATGTGGCGGGGTCCGCCGTCGTGTCCGGCACGGCGCGCGAGCCCGTCGGTGCCGATCCGCTCGTCTGGGACGACATCCTCGTCCCCGCCGGCGATTCGGTTGCGGTGGTCTATCAAGTGCGGGTGGTCAACCCGATCCCTGCCGGGGTGACGGAGATCCGCAACGCGGCGACCGACGACTGCACAGCCAATCCGCAGGCCTGCGTGATCACCCCCACTCCCGGAACAGCGACGCCATCGAAGGCGCTGACGGCCGAGAGTGGCGCCATCAGTGGCGTGGCCGAGGCGGGCGAGACGCTCACCTATACGGTGACGCTCACCAATGCCACCAGTGCGACGGCGATCTACGATCTCACCGACAACATCGACGACAACACCGTCTATGTCGCCGGCTCGACCCAGGGCACAGCCAATGCCGGCGAGCCGGACCAGGCGGCCGATCCGCTCGTCTGGAACGACATCATCGTGCCAGCAAACAATTCGGTGACGGTCGTCTACCGCGTGACGGTCGATGACCCGATACCGTCCGGTGTGGCGGAGATCCGTAACGCCGCGACGCCGGACTGCACGGTCAATCCGGCCGCCTGCGTGGTGACCCCCACGCCGGGTACCGTGACGCCCTCAAAGGCGCTCACGGGCGAGGACGGGCTGGCTGCGGGCGTTGCCGAGCCGGGTGAGACGCTCACCTACACGGTGACGCTGACGAATGGCGGGGAGGGCGCAGCCCTCTACGACCTCACCGACAATATCGACAACAACACCACTTATGTCGCCAATTCGGCAACGGTGGCGGGCACGGCGCGCGAGCCTGTTGGCACCGACCCGCTCGCCTGGGATGACATCCTCGTGCCGGCGAATGGCACGGTCGCCGTCGTCTACCAGGTCACGGTGGCCGACCCGATCTCAGCGGGCGTGACGGAGATCCGTAACGCGGCGACCGACGACTGCACAGCTAATCCGCAGGCCTGCGTGATCATCCCCACTCCCGGAACAGCGACGCCGTCGAAGGCGCTGACGGGCGAGAACGGACTGATTGCCGGTGCGGCCGAGCCGGGCGAGATGCTCACCTATACGGTAACGCTCACCAACAGCGGTGCGGCTGCCGCCATCTACGACCTGTCCGACAATATCGACGAAAACACCACCTATGTGCCGGGATCGGCTACGGTCGGCGGCGCGGCGCGCGAGCCCGTGGGCAGCGACCCCCTCGTATGGGACGATATCATCGTGCCGGCGGGCGGCTCGGTGCCTGTCGTCTATCGCGTGACGGTGGCGGACCCGCTTCCCGCCGGCACGGCCGAGCTCCGCAATGTGGCGACGCCGGACTGCACCGCAAACCCGGCCGCCTGCGTGGTGACGCCGGTCCGCTATCCCGCCGACCTTGCGATCACCAAGACCGACGGCACCAACACCTATGCGCCGGGGGCGAACACCGTCTATACGATCGTCGTCTCCAACAACGGGCCGTCCGACGTTCAGAATGCGCTGGTGAACGACGCGCTGCCTTCCGGCATCACGAGCGGGAGCTGGACCTGCGGCAACGAGACCCTGGGGGCTACCTGCGGCGTGCCCAGTGGCACGGGCGCCATCGTCGACGCGCCTGTGGACCTGCCGGTGAACGCGTCCGTTACCTTCATGTTCACCGTCTCCGTGCCCTTCGGCAAGTCGGGCGAGATGATCAACACGGCGACCGTCACGAGCCCGCCGGAATCGCCGGATCCCGACCTCAGCAACAACACCGCCTATGACCGCGACGTCTTCCCGCTGGTCGACGACACCAAGCAACTGGTGCGCGAGACGGGAGGGCTCATCCCGGGTGTGGCTGAGCCGGGCGAGACGCTCACCTACCGTGTAACGCTCGACAACCTCGACACGATCGCGGCAGACTACGACCTCACCGACAATATCGATGACAACACTGCCTATGTGGCCGGGTCGGCAACGGTGGACGGGGTCCTTAGGAATCCGGATTCGGCTGGAGACCCGCTGGTCTGGAACGACATCCCCGTCCCGGTGGGCGATACGGTTGTGGTTGAGTACGACGTGATCGTCGCGAATCCGCTTCCGGCCGAAACGACGCAGATCCGGAACGCCGCCACCTCCAACTGCGCGGCCAATCCGGATGCCTGCGTCACCACTCCGACGCCGGGAACAGCGGTGCCGTCAAAGCAACTCACGGGCGAGGAGGGAGGTGTCATCCCGAACGTCGCCGAGCCGGGCGAGACGCTCACCTATACAGTGACGCTGTCGAACGGCGGCGCCGTAGCTGCGCTGTACGATTTGACTGACAATATCGACGACAACACCGACTATGTCGCCGGCACGACCTCGGGCACGGCCAATGCCGGCGAGCCGGACCAGGCCAGCGATCCGCTCATCTGGAATGACATCGTTGTGCCTGCGAACGGCTCCGTAACGGTCGTTTACAAGGTGACGGTGGACACAGCGCTTGCGGCGGACGTGACGGAGATCCGCAACGCCGCAACGCCGGATTGCACGGTCAATCCCGCCGCCTGCGTTGTCACGCCGACACCGGGGACGGCTATACCGTCGAAGCAGCTCACGGGAGAGAACGGGCTCATTGCTAATGTCGCCGAGCCCGGCGAGACGCTGACCTATACGGTCACGCTCACCAACAGCGGCACTGCGGCGGCGCTTTATGATTTGACGGACGACATCGACGGGAACACCGTCTATGTGCCGGGCTCAAGCACGGGCACCGCCAATGCCGGAGAGCCTGATCAGGCCAGTGATCCGCTCGTCTGGAACGACATCGTGGTGCCGGCGAACGGGTTCGTTACCGTTGAATACCAGGTGACGGTAGCGACCCCGATCCCCTCGGGTGCAACGGCGATCCGCAACGCGGCGACGCCGGATTGCGCGGCCAACCCGGCCGCCTGCGTGGTCACGCCGACGCCCGGGACGGCAACGCCCTCGAAAAGCCTCACGGGCGAAACCGGGGTTCTGCCCGGGGTGGCAGAGCCGGGCGAGACGCTCACCTACACGGTGACGCTCGCCAACGGCGGCGACGTCGACGCGCTCTATGATCTGACCGACAATATCGACGACAACACGGCCTATGTGCCCGGCACCACACAGGGAACAGCGAATGCCGGGGAGCCGGACCAGGCCGCCGATCCGCTCGTCTGGAACGACATCGTGGTGCCTGCGCGAGTCTCCCTGACGGTCGTCTACCAAGTGACTGTCGCGAACCCGATCCCGGCCGGCGTGACGGAGATCCGCAACGCGGCGACGGACGATTGCACGGCCAACCCGCAGGCTTGCGTGGTCACGCCGACGCCGGGCGCGGCGGTGCCGTCGAAGGCGCTCATCGCCGAGACGGGGTCCTTGGCCGGAGTCGCGGAGGCGGGCGAGACCCTCACCTACCGCGTGACCCTTACCAACAGCACCGGTGCTGCGGCACTCTACGACCTTACCGATAATATCGATAACAACACGACCTATCTGGCGAATTCGACCCGCGGCACGGCCGGTGCCGGCGAGCCGGACGAGGCCAGCGATCCGCTGGTGTGGAACGACATCCCTGTTCCCGCGAACGGGCAGGTCACGGTCGAGTATCAGGTAACGGTGCGGGATCCCATTCCGGCCGGGGTGACCGAGATCCGCAATGCGGCGACGCCGGATTGCGCGATCAGACCGGAGGCTTGCGTGGTCACTCCGACACCAGGCACTGCCGTGCCTTCCAAGGCGCTCACGGCCGAGGAGGGCGGGGTTCTGCCGGGCGTGGCCGAGCCGGGGGAGACGCTCACCTACACGGTGACGCTCGCCAACGGCGACGGTGCGGATACGCTTTACGACCTAACCGACAATATCGACGACAACACGGCTTACGTGGCGGGTTCCACCTCTGGCACGGCCAGTGCTGGCGAGCCGGATCAGGCCACCGATCCGCTCGTTTGGAACGACCTTCTCGTTCCAGCGAACAGCACGGTGACGGTCGTCTACCGCGTCACGGTCGCAGAGCCTATCCCTGCTGGGGTGACCGAGATCCGCAACGCGGCGACACCGGATTGCGCGATCAGACCGGAAGCTTGCGTGGTCACTCCGACACCAGGCACTGCCGTGCCTTCCAAGGCGCTCACGGCCGAGGACGGGGGTCTGCCGGGCGTGGCCGAGCCGGGTGAGACGCTCACCTACACGGTGACGCTGTCGAACACCGGGACACAGCCCGCGCTCTACGACCTGACCGACAATATCGATGATAACACCGCCTATGTGGCGAACTCCACATCGGGCTCGGCCAATGCCGGCGAGCCGGACCAGGCTACCGATCCGCTCGTTTGGAACGACCTTCTCGTTCCAGCGAACAGCACGGTGACGGTCGTCTACCGCGTCACGGTCGCAGACCCCATCCCCGCTGGGGTGACCGAGATCCGCAATGCGGCGACGCCGGATTGTGTAGCCAATCCGAACGCCTGCGTGGAAACGCCGACGCCCGGAACCGCAACGCCGACGAAACAGCTCACTGCCGAGGAGGGCGGAGCGGTCGCGAACGTGGCCGAGCCGGGCGAGACGCTGACCTACACGGTAACGCTGTCGAACACCGGGACACAGCCCGCGCTCTACAACCTGACCGACAACATCGATGACAACACCGCCTATGTGGCGGGTTCCACATCGGGCTCGGCCAATGCCGGCGAGCCGGACCAGGCCACCGATCCGCTCGTTTGGAACGACTTGGTCGTGCCGGCCGGCGGCTCTGTGACGGTCGTCTACAAGGTCACTGTGGACGACCCCATCCCCGCCGGCGTGACGGAGATCCGCAACGCGGCGACGGAGGACTGCACGGCCAATCCGGATGCCTGCGTCATCACGCCGACGAAGCCCCAGATCGCAAAGGACAAGGAGCTTGTCGGGGAGAGCGGGACGCTTTCGGGCATCGCCGAGCCTGGCGAGACGCTGACGTATGAGATCACGCTGACCAATACGGGCGGTCCTGCGGACGACTTCCCGATCCAGGACATGCTCGACCCCAATACGACCTATGTGTTGGCGGACAATGGGGGCACGCATACGGGCGGCAGCCCGGCCGGCGGGATTGTCGACTGGGCCGTGGACGTGCCTGCAGCGGCTGATGCCAGCACGCCCGGCACTGTCGTGCTGACGGTCGAGGTGACGGTGGCCGATCCGCTGCCCGCGGGCGTGGTGCAGCTGGTCAACATCGCCAAGGAGCCGACGGAGGTGGTCGACTGCACGATCACGCCGATGCCGGAGAACTGCGTCATTACGCCGACGAAGCCTCAGATCGCGAAGGACAAGGAGCTTGTCGGGGAGAGCGGGACGCTTTCGGGCATCGCCGAGCCTGGCGAGACGCTGACCTATGAGATCACGCTGACCAATACGGGCGGTCCTGCTGACGACTTCCCGATCCAGGACATGCTCGACCCCAACACGACCTATGTGTCGGCGGACAATGGCGGCACGCATACGGGCGGCAGCCCGGCGGGCGGGATTGTCGACTGGGCCGTGGATGTGCCGGCGGCGGCTGATGCCAGCACGCCCGGCACTGTCGTGCTGACGGTCGAGGTGACGGTGGTCGATCCGCTGCCTGCGGGCGTGGTGCAGCTGGTCAACATCGCCAAGGAGCCGACGGAGGTGGTTGACTGCACGGTGACGCCGACGCCGGAGAACTGCGTCATCACACCGACGCCGGGAAGTGCGGTGCCGGTGAAGAACCTGACAGCGGAGAGCGGGCTTGTGGCGGATGTTGCCGAGCCGGGCGAGACGCTGACCTATACGGTGACGCTGACGAACAGCGGCACGGCGGCAGCCCTTTACGACCTGACCGACAACATCGACGAGAACATCACCTATGTTGCCGGCACCGCCATCGTCGACGGAACGGCGCGGGAGCCGGATACCGCCGACGATCCGCTGGTGTGGAACGACATCGTGGTTCCGGCGGGCGGAACAGTGGACGTCGTGTACCAGCTGACGGTTGTCGATCCGATCCCCGATGGGGTGACGGAGATCCGCAACGTCGCCTATAAAACGGGCGATCCGGAGCCGGATTGCACGGTAACACCGACGCCGCCGAACTGTGTGACGGTACCGGTTCCCGGCAAGGTCACCCCAGCCAAGGAACTTTCGGCGGAAAGCGGTGTGGTCGCTGACATCGCCGAGCCTGGCGAGACGCTCACCTATACGGTGACGCTCACCAATGACGGCGCCGCAACGACCTATGACCTGGCCGACAATATCGACGGCAACACCACCTATCTGGCCGGTACGGCGACCGTGGCCGGAAGGGCGCGGGAGCCGGACGTCATCGGCGATCCGCTGACCTGGAACGACATCGTCGTGCCGGCTGGTGGGACGGTGCAGGTGATCTACCAGGTGACGGTGGCCGACCCGCTGCCGCCCGGCGTTACGGAGATCCGCAACCTTGCCTATGACGGCAGCAAACCAGAGCCGAGCTGCGAGGACGTGCCGGCCCAGTGCGTCGTCATCGATGCACCGGCGCCCGAGGTCACGCTCGAGAAGGGGGGCGTGTTCCGGGACGAGAACGGCAATGGCGTGGCCGAGCCGGGCGAGGCGATCCTCTATACCTTCGAGGTGAGGAATGCTGGCAATGTGCCGCTTGACGAAGTGACGCCGAAAGATGCCGGCCCGACCTTCAACGGCGTGGACGGCACGGGCAGGCTCTCCGGCTTTGAACCGAATCCGGTTTCTCTCGATCCGGGGCAAGTGCAGGCCTTCACCGCCACCTATACGCTCACTCAGGCTGACATCGACAACGGGGCTGGCGTGGACGACGGCGTGGAGAACACGGCGACCGCGGTCGGCATGGCCTTCTCCGGAACAGTGAGCAGCCAGCCGGTGGAATCGGACGAGGCGGTTGCGCTGCTTGCCCTTCCCGCGGCCGTGAGCGACATCACGGTAACGAAGGTCGCCAATCTGCGCTTCATCCGCCGTGGTGAGGATGCTCCGTTCACGATCCGTGTGAGGAACAATGCGGGCTCTGCGGCGAGCGGTTTGACGGTGGTGGACACGATCCCGTCGGGCTTTCGCTTCGTCGAGGGCTCGGCGCGGATCGGCGATACCGAAGTGGCCCCGGTGATCGCCGGAAGGCAGATCCGGTTCGAGAACGTGTCTGTGGCAGGCAATGCCGAGATCGAGATCCGGCTGCGGCTGACGGCGCTCTCCTCGGCTGGTCCGGGCGAGCATGTCAATCTGGCGCATGTCGAGGATGCCTCTGGCAGCCGCGTCTCGGCGGAGGCGCGGGCGGTGGTGGAGATCATCG
>NZ_JAPSLH010000029.1 GCF_031180965.1 Chelativorans sp. | reverse complement strand
AGGCCGCGAGGCAGGCGAGGATCTGCGCCGCGAAGGCTTCATTGATCTCCCAGAGCTCGATGTCTTCTCGGGCGAGCCCGCGGCGCTTAATCAGTTCCGTCGAGCAGATGGTGGGGCCGAGCCCCATGACCGACGGATCGAGCGCGGCCCATTCGCTGTCCACAAGGCGGGCCATCGGCTTGAGGCCATGCTTCTCGACCGCCTCCTCCGAGGCGATCACGACCCAGCTCGCGCCATCGGTGATCTGCGAGGAATTGCCGGGCGTCACGCGCCCATGCGGCCGCTCGAAGACCGGCTTGAGCTTTTCCAGCTTCTCCATCGAGGAATCGGGCCGCACCCCGTCATCGTGATCGTAGAGCGTGCCGTCGCGCGCCACCGAGGCGATCACCTCGCCCTTCAGGAACCCCTCGGCCTGGGCGCGGGCGAGCCGGCGATGGCTTTCCAGCGCATAGGCGTCCGCCGCCTCGCGCGTGATGCCGAAGGCATGGCCGATGATCTCGGCCGTTTGCCCCATGCTGAGATCTGTCACCGGGTCGGTAAGCCCGCGCTCTAGGCCGATGATGGGCTTGGCCATCTCCGGCCGGAAGGCACCGATGGCCGCCGCCCGCTCCCAGGCGGTCTTCGCGGTGGCGAAGCGGGCGAACCAGCCCGCAGCGTTGCTCGACAGCACCAGCGGCGCATGCGAGAGCGCCTCTGCCCCGCCGGCGAGGATGAGGTCTGCCTGGCCGCCCTCGATCAGCCGAAAGCCGGTGTCGATCGACTGCATGCCCGAGCCGCAATTGATCTGCACGGTGAAGGCACGCATGGCCTCGCCCATGCCGAGTCGGAGCGCAGCCACCCTTGCCGGGTTCATCTCGTCGGCGATGACGTTCACGCAGCCCAGGATGACGAGGTCGAATTCCTCCGGGGCCACCGGCAGCCGCGCCAGGAGCGGCCGCCCCGCCTGGACGGCAAGGTCCACCGGCGTGAAGGGACCGGGCTTTCCCCTCGCCCGCAGGAACGGCGTGCGCGCGCCATCGACGACATAGACCGGCCGACCGGGCGTTTGCGAAGCGGCGCTACCGGTGGTGGCCGTGCTTGTCGCCCGGCGGGGCCGCGAACCTGTTCTGATCGCCGTTCCGGCTGCCTCCGACATCAAATCCTGCCTCCCTCGCCTTCCGCCAGGCGCCCTGCCCTGGAGAGTAGTCGGCTGTGCGGCTTTCGCCAGAGCCGCAACGTCGCCGAATGTTTGTTCGTTCCTCCCGGTCGGGAAATTTGTCGGCCAACGAAACACCGCTGGCCGCGGGGAGTTCGGCAGGAAAACCCTCAAAGGAGACGGATATGCCGGACGACAAATCCCCGGACGACAAGACCAACGATGCACGCGGAATGAACCGCCGGATAGGCCAGGCAGACCTCGCCGACGACCGGATGGGCAAGAACAGCCTGCAGGGCGACGACCAGACGAGCGTCCGCAACGAGCGCCAGGAGCAGGCGAATGCGCGGCTTGAAGCCGACGACGTGATGGAAAGTTTTGCCAAGATGGACAAGGAGGTGCGCGCACGCCGGGATCTCGGCAAGGGCAACAGGAGCGGCAAATGAGGCCTTTGAACATGCCGGCTGCGTTGGTTGTCGCGGGCCTTCTTGTCGCGCCGGCCGCTTTCGCCCAGACGGACACGGGTCCCAACAATACGCGCGGAAGCGCTCCTGCCATCGTTACCCCCGACCAGAGGGGCGGGCAACGGGAGAATCCGAACAACATCCGCACGGAATTCGAGGATTTGGTGCAGATTCGCGGCACTTGGGCGGCCGACAAGGCGGCTTGCGCCGACATGCAACCGGAGGGCGGCGATACCGGCCTTTATCTCACCGATACGCTCCTGCGCTGGCAAGGCACAACCTGCAGCATCCGCGACGTCGATGCGGAAGAGCAGAGTGCCACGCTTCGGGCACTCTGCACGGAGGATAGTGTTCGCCGCGAACGCACCATCGGCGTCGAAATCACGGGCGAAGATACGCTTTCGCTCGCCTTCCAGACAGAAGGACAGCAGAACAACGTCTCGCTGACGCGCTGTCAGGCAGCCCAATAGGCTGTTGCCGGCTTGCACCAGTCCGCCCCTCCCTCGGGCGGTAGGGGCCGCGACGGGGGTCGGCGCATTAGGAAGTTCTTGTGGGGTTTATGCATAGTAGGGTAGTGCTTGCCCTGTCCGCCGTTTACCGCCAGCCTTTCGGCTGTCGCGGCATCGGCGCGGCAGGGCGGGGACATCGGGAAACTTTGGGCGGCGCAGCGTTTCGTGTGGCCGGGAGGGACTTTGAGTTACTGCAGTGCCGGTTCCTGGCGAAAGCCCCTACGCCTGAAAGTTGTGGCTGTACTTTGCGCCGCCAGCCTTGTTGCGCCGGCGCCCGCCCTGGCGCTGGAGATTTTTGGGCTCCGCCTTTTTGAGCGGGACCGGCCCGAAGACGAGGTGATCGGCACCCCGCAGCCTTACACCGTCGATTTCGTGGTGCAGGGCGAGGAAGACGGTATCGAACGGACCTTGCGCCGTGCCTCCCGCCTCTGGGGCGGCCGCGACGAACCGGCTTCGGGCGCGGCCGGGCTAATCGCCACGGCGCGCGGCGACTATCGGCGCCTGCTCAACGCGCTCTATGCCGATGCACGCTACGGCGGCACGATTTCGATTACCATCGATGGCCGCGAGGCCGCCGATCTTCCACCGGATGCGGAGCTGGCAAGCCCTGCGGCCGTGCGCGTGTCGATCGATCCCGGTCCCCTCTTCCACTTCGCCGAAGCCGGCATCGTCAACCAGGCGCCGCCCGCCAGAAACCGTCGCGACCGCGTCGAAAATCCCGTCGACGAGGGCTTTCGCATAGGCGAACCGGCGCGCAGCGGCGTCATCATCGGGGCTGGCCAGCTTGCCGAGGAGGCGTGGCGGCAACAAGGTCATGCCAAGGCCACTGTCGTTGAGCGGCGCGTTACAGCGGAGCACCCAAGCAACACGATCGATGCAGAGCTTGTCGTCGATCCAGGGCGCTATGCCGTCTTCGGCCCCGTCAGCGTCACCGGCACCGAGCGCATGGATCCAGGATTCGTCGCCCGCCAGACCGGCATTCAGCCCGGCAAGGAATATGATCCGGACGATCTGAGGGAGGCGCGTGACAATCTTACCCGGCTCGACGTGTTCCGTTCCGCCCGCGTGCAGGAAGCGGAGACGATCGGGCCGGACGGAACCCTGCCTATCCAGGTGATCCTGCAGGAGCGGCTGCCTCGCCGCTTCGGTGCCGGCGGCTCGTTCTCGACCGTCGATGGACTCGGGCTCGAAGCCTTCTGGCTGCATCGCAACCTGTTCGGGCGCGCCGAAAGGCTGCGCATAGAGGGGAAGGTGGCGGGCATCGGCGCCACAATCGACCCCGAGGACTTCACCTACAGGACCGGCGTCACCTTCACCAAGCCCGGCATCTACACGCCCAAGACCGATCTTGTCGCCTCCCTCTTCGGGGATCGCGAGGTGCTAGACATCTACACGCGAACGGGGGTGACCGCCGAGCTCGGCATAACTCACGGCTTCACGGACGAACTGACCGGCAGGTTCGTGCTTCGCGGCGGCTATGCCGAATTCGAGGATGATGTATTCGGCATTCGCGATTTCGTGACCGTGGGTTTCCTGGGCGGCATCGCCTATGACTCTCGGGACAATGCTGCCGATGCCACCGAAGGCATCTTTACCGAGCTTACGGTGGAGCCGTTCTACGAATTCAACTACGGCAACGCCGCGGTGCGCATGGTCGCCGACGGCCGCGCCTACTACAGTTTCGACGAGGAGGACCGCTTCGTCGTGGCAGGCCGCGTGCGGCTCGGGGCGGTGGTCGACCCGCCCATCGAGGAGACCCCGCCCGACAGGCTATTCCTGGCCGGCGGCGGGGGCTCCGTGCGCGGCTACGAATATCGCAGCATAGGCGTGGAGACGCCGCTTGGCACGGTTGGAGGACGCTCTCTCATCGAAGCTTCGGCAGAGCTGCGAGTGCGCGTGACTCGGTCCATCGGGCTCGTTGCCTTTGCCGATGCCGGTTATGTCGGCGAAAGCGCCGTTCCCGATTTTTCCGAGGACCTGCGCATCGGCGTGGGAGCGGGCTTGCGCTATCTCACCGGCTTCGGGCCGATCCGCCTTGATGTGGCGGTCCCCCTCGACCCGCGCGAAGACGATCCGGCCGTCGCCTTCTATGTCGGCATAGGTCAGGCCTTTTAGGAGCGGCCCAATGCGTTTCCTGCTCGCTCTCCTTCTCTTCCTGTCGGCCGGCCCGGCCCTTGCCCAGGATCCGACGCCGGAAACTCCGGAAGAGGAGCGCTCGGTCTTCATTTCCTTCATCGAGAACCGGCTCTCCACGCCCAACCGGCAGATCCGCATCAACGGCATCCAGGGGGTGCTCTCCTCCGAAGCCGCCATCACCGAGATCACGGTTGCCGACCGCGCGGGCGTCTGGCTGCGCATCACGGGTGCAACCATCGACTGGAGTCGCTCGACGCTGCTCCTGCAAAGGCGGCTGGAAATCTCGCGCCTGGCGGCTGACTCCATCGAGGTGCTCCGCCGGCCGTTGCCGCCGGAAGGTGCCCTGCCCTCACCGGAAGCCCGGTCCTTTGCCGTGCCGGAATTGCCTCTCGCGATGAATCTGGGGCGGCTCGAGGTTCCCTCCGTTTCCTTCGGCGAGGACGTGTTCGGCCTGCAGGCGAATCTTTCCGTCGAGGGCCGACTGCGGCTGGAGGGCGGCTCGCTCGATACCGCCCTGCAGATCGTCCGACTGGACGGACCGGGCGGCGAACTATCGCTCGAGGCAGTCTACGACAACGCCGCGGACCGGCTCGATCTCGATTTCGCCCTCACAGAGCCGCAGGACGGCGTCGTGGCCAATCTGCTCAACATCGAAGGCCGCCCCCCTTTGGCCTTGACGCTGGCTGGCTCCGGCCCGGTGGAAAATCTCGACCTCGCGCTGACATTGGCGGCGGCCGGCGAACCGGCGCTTTCAGGCACCGCCCGGTTCCGCCAGCAGCCGGAAGGCCTGGGCTTCACCGCCAATGTCGGTGGCCCGATCGCCCGGCTGATCCCCGCGCGGTACCGCCCCTTCTTCGGCGCCGAGACCACCCTCCAGGCCGCCGGCGTGGCAAAGACCGGCGGCGGGCTGCGGCTCGAAACCTTGGACCTGACGAGCGCCGCGCTGAGGCTTCAGGCAAGCGCCGAGACGGCGGCCGACGGCTTTTTGAATTCGCTTTCGCTCGACGCCAATATAGCGGATCCCACGGGACAGCAGGTCCTGCTTCCCGGGGGCGGCGAAACCTCGGTGCGAACGGCCGGGCTTACCGCCCGGTTTGGCGAGGCGGGCGGCGACAACTGGACCGCCTCGCTAGATGTGCGCAACCTGCAGACCGGTACCGTCGCCGCCGATGCCATGACGCTCGCCTTCGATGGCATAGCTGCGGATCTCGCAGTGCCGGACCAGCGCCGAATCACCTTCAGCGGCGAGGGCGCGCTGTCCGGCATCACCGCTGCGCGCGCCGAGATCGCGGAAGCACTGGGCGAGACGATCCGGTTCAGCGCGGACGGCGCATGGCGCGCCGGCGAGCCGCTCTCCCTGAACCGGGCGGAACTTGCCGGCAGCCACCTTGCCGCCACGCTTTCGGGCACTGTCCTCGACTATGCTTTCCGCGGGGATCTCGGCCTGAGGGCCGCCAGCATCGCGCCTTTCTCAGCCCTTGCGAACCGGGATCTGGGCGGCAGCGTGGACCTGCAGGCCAATGGTGAGGTCCGGCCCATCAGCGGCGCCTTCGACCTGACGCTGGACGGCACGGCCGAGGAGCTTCGGATAGGCATGGCCGCCCTTGACCCGCTGCTTGCCGGCGCAACGCGGCTTTCCGGTCGCCTTGCGCGCGGCGAAGAAGGCTTTTCAGCTGACAATTTCCGTATCGCCAGCGAGCAGATGGAATTCACCGCCGATGGCACTTTCTCCAGCGAAGCGGCCGATTTCCGCTTCGACACGGTGCTTGATGACCTGGGGCTCATAACAGACCGCGCCCAGGGCCGGCTGACGGCGAGCGGCCGCGCCTCAGGCACTGCCGGTGATCTCAGCCTTTCCTTCGTTGCCGAGGTGCCGCGCGGGCGCGTCCTGGAAAAACAGCTCACGCAAGCCCGCATCGGCTTTGAAGGCACGCTGCAGGATGAGGTGCTCGCCGGGCGGGTGACCGGCGAAGGATTCCTCGACGGAACGCGTGCGAGCCTTGCCACCGACCTCACCCTGGCGGAGGACGAGAGGAGGCTGAGGGGCATCGAGTTCACGACGCAAGGCGCTCGATTGACGGGAGACATCGCCCAGGACGGGCAGGGATTACTTGCCGGCGAGGTCGCCCTTGATGCTTCCGACATCTCGACTGCCGCCGCACTGTTCCTCGTGCAAGCCGAGGGTGCGATCAATGCCGAGCTCGCGCTGGAGCCGCGCGAGGGCGGGCAGCATGCCGCCGTAAACGCCACGATGCGAAACCTCGCCACCGAGCAGCTCTCGTTGGGCACCGGCGAAGTCCAGGCGACCGTCTCCGATCTTTTCGGCGTGCCCGCCGTCCAGGGGACCCTTGAGGCCGCCAATCTCGGGGCGGCAGGGATCGATGTGGCGACACTCAGCGCCAACGCGCAGACGAACGGGAGTGCGACCGAGTTTTCCGCCGGAGCCAGGCTTGCAAACGGCACCAATGTCTCCGCGCGCGGCGGGCTGGCGCCGCAGGATGGCGGCTATGTCGTGACGCTCCAGGAAGCCGCGCTCGATCAGGCCGGCGTCTCCGCGCGCCTCCTTCGCCCGGCAAGCCTCACCGTGCGCGGCGAGACGGTCCGCTTCGAGCCCGTGCAGCTTGACGTCGCCGGCGGGCGCGTGACAGCGCAAGGCGAGATCGGCCAGGCGCTGAACGTGGCGCTTGGGCTGGAGCGCGTGCCGCTTTCCATCGTCAACGCCATCCGCCCCGACCTGGCGCTCGCCGGCACTCTGGATGGCCAGGCGACTATCTCCGGCACCCGCGAGGCGCCGCAGGCCTCCTTCCGGGTGACCGGGCGCGGGATCGCGGCGGCGGCACTTCGCCAGGCGGGTATCCCTTCGCTTGGCGTCGAGGCGAGCGGGACCACCCGCGGCCAGATGCTCGGCCTCAATGCCAGCATGACCAGCCCGAACGGCCTCAATGCGACCGTTTCGGGCGATGTCCCCCTCGGCCAGGGCCGGATGGCGCTCGACGTCGGCCTGCGCTCTTTCCCGCTGTCGCTGCTCAACGCGCGCATACCCGGCCAGGACCTCGGCGGCACGCTGACGGGCTCGGCGCGCGTGACTGGCAGCCTTGCCAACCCGAATGCGACCTTCACCGCGCAGGTGGCAGGCCTTACCGCGCGTCCCCTCGCCTCCTTCGGCATTGCGCCGCTCAGCGTCAGCGCATCCGGGGACTATGCGGGCCGCAGCCTCACCCTCCGCTCGCTCAACGCAACCGGCCCCTCCGGTCTGTCCATCGCGGCGAGCGGCCGGGTGCCGCTGGCGGGAAGCGGATTGGCCGTCCAGGTGCGCGGCAGCGCGCCTCTGTCGCTGGCAAACCGCTTCCTCGCCGAACGCGGCACACAATTTTCCGGCACGGCGACTGCGGATCTCACCATAGGCGGGAGCCTCGCCAGCCCGGCCATATCCGGGACATTCTCGACGGCCGGTGCCACCGCCGTCGATCCCGCATCGAACCTGCGGCTGACCGGCATCGCTATCAATGGCGGGATTTCCGGGGACACTGTGACCATCCGCTCGGGCGCGGCCAGCCTGGCGGCCGGCGGCTCGCTCTCCGCCTCCGGCACGATCTCCACAAGCGCTGCCGCGGGATTTCCGGCGGATTTGGCGCTGCGCCTCGACGAAGCGCGCTATGCGGATGGGGAGCTCCTGACCGCCACCTTGAGCGGCGCCCTGCGTCTTTCCGGCCCCCTCACCCGCGATCCCCTCCTTTCGGGCAACCTCGAAGTCAGCCGTGCTGAGATCCTGGTGCCGGAGAATTTCGGGGGGTCGGCGGCGCAGCTCGACGTGCGGCATGTCGACCCGCCGCGCGCAGTGGTTCAAACGCTGGCGCGCGCCCGCGCGAATGACGGCACGCCCATGCCAAGCCAGCGGCCGAGCGTCATGCGGCTTGACGTGAACATCAACGCTCCGGCCCGTATCTTCGTGCGCGGCCGCGGCCTCGACGCGGAGCTCGGCGGTTCCGTTCGCCTGACCGGACCGGTAAGCGCCGTCGAGCCGGTGGGCGGCTTCCGGCTGGTGCGCGGCCGGCTTGCCATTCTCGGTCGCCGCATCACCTTCGAGGAGGGCACGGTGACGCTTGTCGGCGACCTTGACCCGTTCCTTGACTTCATCGCCCGCTCTCCCGGCCGCGATATCACTGTGTTCATAACGGTGCGGGGACGGGTGTCGGACCCGGCGATCACCTTCTCGTCGGATCCTGAGCTCCCCCAGGATGAGGTTCTTTCCCGGCTCATTTTCGATCGCGGCGTGGACCAGCTCTCGCCTTTCCAGCTCGCCCAGCTGGCGGCTGCCGCGGCCGAGCTGGCCGGCGGTTCCAACATGTCGCTCCTGGGCGGGATACGGGAAGCCACGGGCCTGGACGAGCTCGATATCGTGACTGACGAGGAAGGCAACGCCGCAGTGCGCGCCGGTCGCTACATCCAGGAAAACGTCTATCTTGGCGTGGAGGCGGGCGCGGGCGGCACGACGCGCGGCACCATCAATCTGGACGTGACCGATAATCTGCGGGTGCGGGGTTCCGTCGGCACGGGCGGCGAATCCGATCTCGGCATCTTCTACGAGCGGGATTACTGAGCCGCTTTCTGCGGAGTATTACGCCCCCGCCTGGAAAACGGGCAAAAAAAATGCCGGCGCTTAACGCCGGCAAACGACACGCAATTGTGGGGTTGGGGGGCGGGGGGAGTGCGTGTCGTCGATAGCCAAATGCCCGGCACACCCGAAAGTTCCACCGGGCGGAAAAAAATCTCCACGGAATGGAAAAATTCATCCCCAGCGCTTCGGAACCGCCCTGCCCGCCCTGTGTTCCTCCGGATAGAGGACAGGAGGCGCCATATGGCTCACGAGGAACTCAGGATTTATCGACTCATACCCGACGCGGGGGAAGACGATCGCAACTGGGACCTGGCCAAGCCAGCCGGTGAGGTGGTGGTGCGCGCTCGTTCGGCGGCTGACGCCAGAATCGTCGCCGCCGAAGCGGAAGTCGACTTCCTCGACACGCCTGCAAAGCCAGCCGAAGGCGTGTCGACGAGTTTCGCCAGTGCTTTCCGGGACCAGAGGCTTTACCGGGTGGCGGAGGACGACAGCGGCGCCTTTCCCCGCGAGGGTCCGCGCACGGTCCTGAGCGGTCTGACACGCCCCGATCCGGTCAAGCACGGCGGCGACTGAACGAGGCTCCGGCCCTTCAAGCTCCTCCGTGCCCAGGCGGCTCGCGCAGCGAGCGCAGCAAAACGGCAGCGAACGCAGCAAGAGTCGCCGGGCGATCGCTCTGTTCAGCGTCTCACAACTGCCTAGAGAAATTGGTGGGTGATGTAGGGATCGAACCTACGACCCGCTGATTAAGAGTCAGCTGCTCTACCAACTGAGCTAATCACCCGACCGGGTGGGCGACCTCCGCGGTCCGTCTGCGCCGCCATGCACAGCCGATCCACCGGCAACCGCCCAGGGAATGCGGGGCTCATTAGCCTGTTTGAAGCAGGCGCGCAACCCCGTTCCCAGGACGTCAGGATCGAATGCTGCGTTGCCGCAGCTCGATCCGAAGCTTTAGATAACGTGGCGTGCTTCCTTTTTCAAAGGAAGAGCTTTCCCTCAGCCATCTTCACGGCGGAACCGCCGATGCGCGCGGCATCGATGGCGCCGCCCGCCACCTCGATCTCCAGCCGGATGCGCGAGGGCCGGCCCATTTCGATCCCCTGCTCGAGCCAGTAGCGATGTTCGCCATTGACCGGCTCGTCATAGGTGAGGATGGCGCCGGCAAAGGCGGCCGCCGCCGAGCCGGTGGCGGGGTCCTCGGCGATCCCGGCGCCCGGCGCGAACATGCGCGTGTGGAAAGCGCAATCGTGATTCACCGTCTCGCGACAGTAGATATAGGGATTGCCGATCGGCGCGCCGCTGCCGGAAGCGATCTCCTCCCAGAGGCCGGGATCGAGCCGGGCCTTCGCGGCCGCCTTGAGATTGGCGACGGGAACGCAGGTATAGGGCACCCCCGCCGACCAGGCGCTGACCAGGTGGTTCTCGAAGCCGATCTCATGATGCGCGAGGCCGAGGGCAGCCGCCACAACCTCTCGCGATGCGGGCAAGGGGATGCGCTCGGGCAGGCGCGGCAGGTCGAATTCCGCGAAAGACGGACCGTCGCCGGTCGACACCGCGCAACGGACAGTTCCGACATTCTCCTCCAGGACGATGATGGACGTGCGGGCGCCGGAGCCGATCTCCCCCACCTGCTCCGCGAGGGCGATCGCCGTACCGACCGTCGGGTGGCCAGCGAAGGGAAGCTCGTGTCGTGGCGTGAAGATGCGGATGCGTGCCGTATGCACGGCCTGTTCCGGTGGGAAGACGAAGACGGTTTCGGAGAGGTTGAACTCGCCGGCGATCTCTTGCATGCGCGCGTCGTCAAGGCCCTCCGCGTCGAGCACGACGGCGAGCGGATTGCCCGCGAGCCGCTCATGGGTGAAGACGTCATAGACTAGATATCGCCGTCCGCTCACCTTCGATCTCTCCCTGGTCTCGTACTCGTTCGTCACTGCCAAATCATCTGTTGCATTGCGACCAGCTTCCCCTCACGAAAGCTCGAGCGAGATCGCCACCGGGCAATGATCGGAAGCCTTGGGCCGGTCCCATCCCGTCCGGGGAAAGCGCTCGACCTCCTGGCCGGGCGGAAAGATGGTCCGCCAGGGCTGCCCGCCGCGCACGATGTCCGGCACGGCATCGGGGTTCCTGCCTGCCAGCGCCGGGGAAAGCAGGAGATAGTCGAGCTGGCAAAGATGGCGCTCCTGCGGTCCTCGCGTGTGATAGAGCGTCCAGCGGTCGAGTTCCGGCCGGCGTTCCGCCACATTCTCGCTGAAGCCGCCCTCCGTCAGAAGGTTCACGCTCGATTGGGCCTCGCGCGTGGCCTCGAAACGGTAGCCCGCATGGGCATCGCCGCTGATGAGAACCCGCTCGCGGTAGTCGTTGAGGTCGCCGGCGATGATCCAGTTCTTCCGCGGCGCCCCTTCCGGTCCGAACCGGTCGAGGATAATGCGGCGCACGGCGGAGGCTTCGGCCATGCGGATGGGCATGGAGGCGAGCCGGCCGTCGTGGCCGTCGCGCGGCGGGCCCATGGCTTTGAAGTGCACGATGTAGAGTGTGAGAGGCTTGCCGCCCACCAGCAGATCGACCTCCAGGCAGTCGCGCCGGAAGATGCGCTCGTTGGGGCCTACTCCCTGCGCTGCAAGCTCCGCGGTCATCAGACCAAAATCCTGAAACGTCCGGTGCGCATGGGTGGTCATGCGCCGGAATTCGATCGGCTCGCCATCCGCTGTTTCCCGCCGCATCATCACGGCCACGTCGATGCCGCGGACATCGTTACCCGCCGAGGAATATTTCTCCCGATACCCGGCACCGATCATCTTGAAGAGATAGCCGTATTCGAACGCGTCGAGCGCCGCCTGGTTGTCCACCTCCTGCAGGCAGAGAATGTCGGCGCGGGTGGCGGCGATCGACAGCGCCGTGAGCTGCCGCATGTCGTCCGTATGGGCGATTGTGCGCGCCCGTTCGAGTTCCTGATATTCCGCCTCGCCGGCGATCTCGAAGAGCGCCAGGGTGCGATCCTGATGCAATTGGTTGCGGAAGCCGGAAAAGTCGAACCGGTTCATGAGGTTTTCGACGTTGAAGGTGGCGATCCGGACCGACATGGCGTCCTTTTGCCGCGAGGCGGGAGGAAACACAAGCATATCAGGTAAGGCTTGTGCCGTTACGGAGCAACCAATGCGTTCATGCGGCATTCATGGAACAGCAAGCATAGTTGTGGCATCAGAGCGTCGAGCTCCGGCTTCGCTTGCTGGAATTGGAGTTCCACCCATGAAACGAGCACTGACCACCCTCGCCTATTCCGGCCTTGTGGCACTTGGCCTGACCTTCGTCTCGCCGCCCGCACAGGCTTCCGCCTTCTCCACCGCAAATGCCGCCGCCAATCCCGTTGCGGCCGAGCAGGCGGCCGCGAGCGATCTCGTCGAAGTATCGCACCGCCGCCGCCACTGGGACGGCCACCATCGCTGGCACCGCCATCGCGATTGGGATCGGCACCGCTATTGGCGGCATCGCGGGCCGCGGGCTGGCTTCTTCTTCGAGTTCGGCACGGGCAGCTTCCGTTACGGCCCGTCCTACCATGTGCGGCCGCCCTACTACTATCGCCCCCGCTACGTGGTTCCGCGTCCGGCCTATGGGCTCTCACAGGCCCATGTGAACTGGTGCTATGCCCGCTACCGCTCCTACCGGCCCTACGACAATTCGTTCCAGCCCTATAACGGCCCGCGCAGGGCTTGCATTTCGCCCTACATGTAAGGGCAAAAGAAAAGGGGTGCCGTTCGGCGCCCCTTTTGCGTTGTCGGCGGCTTGCCCCTGGCGATCCTCGCGAACGCGGGAGCCGAAAGCGGTTTAGTTGCGCGCCTTGTCCACCAGCTTGTTTTTCGCGATCCATGGCATCATGGCGCGCAGCTTCTCGCCGACCTCCTCGATCTGATGCGAATCGTTGAGGCGGCGCGTCGCCTTGAAGCGGGCGGCGCCCGAATGCCATTCCTGCATCCATTCGGCGGTGAACCGTCCCGTCTGGATGTCCTTCAGGATACGCTTCATCTCGGCCTTGGTCTCGGCGGTTATGATGCGCGGGCCGGAAACATATTCGCCCCATTCCGCCGTGTTAGAGATGGAATAGTTCATGTTGGCGATGCCGCCCTCGTAGATGAGGTCGACAATCAGCTTCACCTCGTGCAGGCACTCGAAATAGGCCATTTCCGGAGCGTAGCCGGCTTCCACCAGCGTCTCGAAGCCGGCGCGGATGAGTTCGACCAGTCCGCCGCAGAGCACCACCTGCTCGCCGAACAGGTCGGTCTCGCATTCCTCGCGGAACGTGGTCTCGATGATCCCGGAGCGCCCGCCACCGACACCGCAGGCATAGGAAAGCGCCAAGTCGAGCGCATTTCCCGAGGCGTCGTGATGAACGGCTACCAGGCAGGGCACGCCGCCGCCCTTCTGGTATTCGCTGCGCACGGTGTGGCCCGGGCCTTTCGGCGCGATCATCAGAACGTCGACGGTCTTCTTCGGCTCGATGAGGCCGAAATGGACGTTCAGCCCGTGTGCGAAGGCGATCGCCGCCCCGTCGCGGATATTGGGCGCGATCTCCTGCTTGTAGATGCCGGCCTGCAATTCGTCCGGCGTCGCCATCATCATCAGGTCGGCCCAGCCGGCCGCTTCCGCCACGCTCATCACCTTGAAGCCGTCGGCTTCGGCCTTTTGGGCCGTGGCCGAGCCGGGCCGCAATGCGACGGCCACGTCCTTGGCGCCCGAGTCCTTGAGGTTCAGCGCATGCGCGCGGCCCTGGCTGCCATAACCGATGATGGCGACCTTCTTCGACTTGATCAGGCCCAGATCGGCATCGCGATCATAGTAGACACGCATTCTCGTTTCCTTCCTTTTCTACACGGCCCTTACGCGAGGGCCCGCCCTTTCATTTCCCACACTCCATAGAGCGCGAAGAATTTTTCCACCGCCTGTTCCGCGCGGGCAGCGAATGTTTCCCGCTGGCGCGCGCCCTCTTCGCCCAGAAGCATGCGCACATGCAGGTCGCGCACGACAAGCCCGTAGAGCGTGCGATAGGCTTCGTCACCGTCCTCGAAAGCAACAAGGCCCCGCCGCCGTCCGGCATCCAGAAGGGCTCCGGCGCTCTGATCGATGCGCCGACGCCCTTGTTCGACGAGAAGCTGGCCGAGGCGGCTTTCCTCGCGGCTCGCCTGTCCGATGGCGAGGCGGTTGAGGGCGAGCGAAACGTCGCTTGCAAGCACCTCGAGAAGATCCTGCGCGAAGCCAGTGAGATGGGCGCGGAACCGGTCGTGGTCCATCGGCGCCCCGTCGTCGGAAAAGGCCCGCACCTTGCTCGCCTGGTGCGCGATCATGGCGGCAAGCAGGCCGTCACGGTCGCCAAACCACTTGTAGAGGCTCTCCTTGGAGCAGTTCGCCGCGCGGGCGACGCCGGCCGTCGTCAAGGCCTTCTCGCCGCCGGCGACGAGCAGCTCCAACGCGCGCTCCAGAACGGCGTGCTGCCTCGGCGTAAATTCCTGCTGCCGCTCTCCGGCCAAGTTCATCCTCGTGTGCGTACCGTACGGTACGGTTCTGTCACAAGCGGAGGGGCATTTCAACCGGTATCGGTCAATGACCTTCCGGTTCAGGCCACCAGGAGCAGAACACGCAAGATCAATCGCGTAGAACCGCGCGATGCGGACGGGAAGAAGGCGCTCCACTCCAAGAAGGTGCGGGCCTTATCCTCGGCAGGCCCTGAGAAACCGCCGAACCGCCTCCGCCATCCCGAACTCCAGCGCATCGGCGGTCAGCGCGTGGCCGATGGAGACCTCAGCCAGCATGGGAATGCGTCTTGCCAACGCAGGAAGGTTGGCGACGGTGAGGTCGTGCCCCGCATTTACTGCGAGGCCGAGCACCGCCGCCCTCTCGGCTGTTTTTCCAAGCTTTTCCAGCTCCTTGGCGGCCTTTTCGGAATCATCGTAGCAAGCGCCGTAAGGACCGGTGTAGAGCTCGATACGGTCGGCGCCAGTGGCTTTTGCCACCGCAAGCGCCGCCTCGTCCGCGTCGGGCTCGCAGAATAGGGACACACGAAAACCGCCGCGCTTGAGCCGCCCCACCATGGGTTTGAGGAAATCGAGGTCGTTCTCAAGATCCCAGCCATGGTCGGAGGTGGCCTGCGCAGGATTGTCGGGGACGAGCGTCACCTGCTCCGGCTGGTTTTTCTCGACGAGCTGCAGGAACTCCTCCGACGGGTAGCCCTCCATGTTGAACTCGCATCCGGGAAACTCGTCGTCGATGAGGGCCCGCAGCGCCGGCAGGTCGGCGAAGCGGATATGCCGCTGATCGGGACGCGGGTGAACGGTAAGCCCGTGCGCGCCCGCCGCAAGGGCAATGCGCCCCAGCCCGGTGACGCTCGGCCATGGCAGGTCGCGCCGGTTGCGCAGCAGGGCGACAGCATTGAGGTTCACTGAAAGCTTGGCCGGCATGGTCAAAGATCCGTCGGCGGTTCGTCTTTGACCAGCCTATACGCGTGGTGCGGGAACCGACAGGGCCAGTCGGTGTTGTCGCGATGACAGGCAGTACAGGCAGGCAAGATGCTCATCAACCAGACTCCGCCCAGCGTCCGCCGGATAGACACTGATCGGGCCGACGCCTTTGCCTTCGAGGTCACCGGTCATCTCGAAGCGGCCGACATGGAGAACATGTATGGGCTGCTGCGGGGCGCCTATCAGCTGCACGATCAGATCGACGTGATCGTCATAATCCACGACTACGAGGGCATCGACTGGAGCGCCGCCTTGAGCAACGAGACCCTCTCGGAGAAGGCAAGGGCGCTGAAGCATGTCCGCAAATACGCGGTCGTGGGCGGCCCCACATGGATTCAGGCCATGATTGGGCTTGCCAAGCCCTTCTCCTCCATCGAGTTGAAGCATTTCGATCTCGAAGAGGTGGAGAGGGCCTGGGACTGGATCGGAGCGCGGCCGCTGCCCGGCCCCGCCTGAATTCGGGCGGTCGACAGGCTATCGTACCACGGTCAGCCGCTCCGCCGCGCGCGTGATGGCGGTGTAGAGCCAGCGCTGGCGCGTGTCGCGGAAGGCAAAGCTCTCGTCGAACAGGACCATATTGTTCCATTGCGAGCCCTGCGCCTTGTGGACCGTGAGCGCGTAGCCGAAATCGAAATCATCATAGCGCTTTTTCGTCTGCCAGGGGATCTCGGTATCCGGATCCTCGAAGGCCGCCTTCAACAGCTTGATCTTGGCGACGCCGCGATCGGGGTCGTCCTCCTCGGGCGAGACGAGGAGATTGATGCCGGGCTTCACCGTCTCGCGGGAGGAGGTCATCACCTTCCAGAGCGAGCCGTTGAGCAGGCCTTTGGCCGGCTCATTGCGCAGGCAGACCAGCTTGTCGCCGGCCTGCGGATAGAGCGCCTCGAACCCCTTGAGTTCGCGCAGGCGCTGATTGTAGCGGCGCCGCGTGCGGTTCACGCCGACCAGGACCTGGTCAGCCGCGAGCACCATCTCGCTGTTGACCTCCGTCTTCGGGATCACCTGCGCCATGCCATAATCGCCATACATGAACTCGCGGCCCTCACGTACATCGAGTGCCAGCCGGATGATCGGATTGTCGCGCGCCTGGCGATGGATCTCGGTGAGCAGGAAGTCGGGCTCGTGCTCGGTGAAGTAGCCGCCGCCGGAAATAGGCGGCAGCTGCCCCGGATCGCCGAGGACGAGGATGGGCGTGCCGAAGGACATGAGGTCCCGGCCGAGTTCCTCGTCCACCATCGAGCATTCGTCGATCACGACGAGCTTTGCCTTGGCGACCGGGCTCTGCCGGTTCACTGCGAAGGTGGGGGAGATGAGCTTTTTTCCCGTCGCCTCGTCCTCCACCTGCTCCTCGCCGCGCGGGCGATAGATCAGGGAATGGATGGTACGGGCGTTGGTGGCGCCTTTCGAGCGCAGCACCTGTGCGGCCTTTCCGGTGAAGGCGGCAAATTGCACGTCCCCATCGACATGCTCGGCGAAATGGCGGGCAAGCGTGGTCTTGCCCGTTCCGGCATAGCCGAAAAGGCGGAAAAGCTGCGAGCTTCCGCTCTTCAGCCAGCGTGCGACCGCCTTCAGCGCCTCGTCCTGTTGCGGCGAAAATTCCATGCCTCCAGAAACCAGATTCTGGCCGGCCTGAACAGAGCCGGAACGCCGCGCCGCGGTGATTGTCGGAGGCGAAACCTATCCCAGCATCGGCCAGAGCGTCGCCGCGAGGGCAAGGCCCATGGCGATGTTGAACCATTTGAGCCGCGCCGGGTCGGCGAGAAAGCCGCGCAGCGCGACGCCGAAGCCGGCCCAGACGGACACACTCGGGAAATTGACCACGGTGAAAGCAAAGGCGATGAGCAGAACGGAAATGAAGGGCGCGTCCGGATTGGCATAGACGGCCATGGCTGTGACCGCCATCACCCAGGCCTTCGGATTGACCCACTGGAACAGGGCAGCCTGCGTGAAGCTCATCGGGCTCGCTCCGCCCTCGCCCTTTTGCGCGAGAGCCCGTGACGTGGCGATTTTCCAGGCAAGATAGAGCAGGTATGCGCCGCCCGCGGCCTTCAGCAGCAGGTGAAGCTGCGGATAGGCGGTAAGCAGCGCTCCGAGCCCGAAGCCTACCGCCAGCAGGAGGGAGCAGAATCCCGCAGCGATCCCCAGCATATGCGGGATCGTGCGGAGAAATCCGAAATTCACGCCCGAAGCCAAGAGCATGAAATTGTTTGGCCCCGGCGTCACCGAGGACACAAAAGAAAAGACTAGGAGCGCAAGGAAGACGTCGAATGACACACGCGGCTCCAAGAAGTTTGCAATCTAGGTCAACGTTATTGACCCACTTCTCCCCGTGAAAGGGCCAGCATGCTCCGGTGGCTGGCTCAGCCGATCTCCGGCGAGGTTGGCAAAGATGACCCGGCGCCCCTCAAGAGAGTTCCAAGGCGATCCTTACATCCCCTCCGGTCCGCGGTTCATCGCGGCGACGCCGGTACGGCATACCTCCACGAGGCCGAGCGGCTTCATGATGGCGATGAACTGCTCGATCTTTGAGACGCGGCCGGTGATCTCAAAGATGAAATGCTCGGTGTTGGCGTCGATCACCTGGGCCCGGAAGGCATCCGCCAGCCGCAGCGCCTCCACGCGATCCTCGCCCGTCCCGCGAACCTTGACCATGGCGAGTTCCCGCTCCAGCGGCCGCTCCTGGCCGCGCTCCTGGGCGGTGACGGATAGGTCTACCACCCGATGCACCGGTACGATCCGCTCCAGCTGGTGCTTGATCTGCTCCAACACATGCGGCGTACCCCGCGTCACGATGGTTATGCGCGAAAGGTGCTTTTCGTGCTCCGTTTCGGAGACCGTGAGACTGTCGATATTATAGCCGCGGCCGGAGAACAGGCCGATGACCCGGGCGAGCACGCCGGGCTCGTTGTCGACGAGCACGGCAAGCGTGCGGGCTTCCGCCTTCTCCGTCTCCTTGGTGATGAAATAGGCCGACCCGGCCGGCTGAAGCTGGGCGTTCATGAACCAATCTCTTTCTGAAGGTGTGACTTAGTCGCGGTCGGCTCCCACTCCTAGACGAGCGCCCTGCCCTTCGCGTCGATGGCGTTCGCCACCGCCTCGTCCGTCGCCTCGTCGGGCAGCAGCATCTCGTTATGCGCCTTGCCCGAGGGAATCATGGGGAAGCAGTTGGCGAGGTTGGCCACGCGGCAGTCGAAGATGACCGGCTCCTTCACCTCGATCATCTGGCGGATTGCATCGTCGAGATCGCCGGGCTTCTCGCAGCGTATGCCGTGGCAGCCATAGGCCTCCGCCAGCTTCACGAAATCGGGCAGCGCCTCCGTATAGGAGTGCGAGAGCCGGTTGCCGTGCAGCAGCTGCTGCCATTGGCGCACCATGCCCATATACTGGTTGTTGAGGATGAAGATCTTGATCGGCGCCCGGTGCTGCACCGCCGAGCTCATCTCCTGCATGGTCATCAGCACCGACGCGTCGCCGGCGATGTCGATGACCAGCGCTTCCGGGTGGGCGATCTGCACGCCGAGCGCCGCCGGCAGGCCGTAGCCCATCGTGCCAAGGCCGCCCGAAGTCATCCAGCGGTTGGGCTGCTCGAAACCGAAATGCTGCGCCGCCCACATCTGGTGCTGCCCCACTTCCGTCGTGATGTAGACGTCGCGCCCCTTGGTGAGCTCGTAGAGCCGCTGGACGGCATATTGCGGCATGATGACATCGCTGCTCGGCTTGTAGGCGAGCGACTGGCGCGCGCGCCACTTGTCGATCTGCTCCCACCAGGGTTTCAGCGCCGCCTTGTCGGTCCTGGCGCTGGCCCGCCACAGCCGAACCATGTCTTCCAGCACGCGTCCCGCGTCGCCGATGATCGGAATGTCGACGGGCACGTTCTTGTTGATCGAGGACGGATCCACATCGATGTGGATCTTGCGCGAATTGGGCGAGAAGGCGTCGAGTCTGCCGGTGATGCGGTCGTCGAAGCGCGCACCGATGCAGACCATCACGTCGCAGTCATGCATGGCCATATTGGCTTCATAGGTGCCGTGCATGCCCAGCATGCCCAGCCAGTTCTTGCCCGAAGCCGGATAGGCGCCGAGCCCCATGAGCGTGGAGGTGACCGGAAACCCGGTGAGCTCGACGAGTTCACGCAGCAGGTGGCTCGCCTCAGGGCCCGAATTAACCACGCCGCCGCCCGTATAGAAGATGGGGCGCCGCGCGCCTGCCATGAGGCCGATGGCGGCGCGGATCTTCTCCTGGTCGCCGGAAAGCGGCGGATTGTAGCTGGTGCGCGGCGCCGTCTGCGGCGGCGTATAGATGCCGCGCGCGAACTGCACATCCTTCGGGATGTCGACAACCACAGGCCCTGGCCGTCCCGTCTGGGCGACATGGAACGCCTCGTGCAGGACCGCCGCCAGATCGTTGACGTCGCGCACCAGCCAGTTGTGCTTCGTGCAGGGCCGGGTGATGCCGACCGTGTCGCATTCCTGGAAGGCGTCGGAACCGATGAGCGTGGTCGGTACCTGGCCGGTGATGCAGACGAGCGGAATGGAATCCATGAGCGCGTCCTGCAGCGGCGTGACGGCATTGGTCGCGCCGGGGCCCGAGGTGACGAGCATCACGCCTGCCTTGCCGGTGGAGCGCGCATAGCCTTCCGCGGCATGGCCGGCGCCCTGCTCGTGGCGCACGAGGATGTGCTGCACCTCCTCCTGCTGGAACAGCTCGTCATAGATGGGAAGTACCGCGCCGCCCGGATAGCCGAAAATATGCTTCACGCCGTTGTCCTTCAGCGCCTGCACCACCATTTCCGCGCCCGTCATTTCCTGCCTGCCCGCTTCCGGCGCCCGCTGTTCCATCGCTCTTGTCCCGTGCTGATCGATTTTTCGGCCAATAAAAAAGGCCCCCGAGGGAGCCTGTCTTTCGCACATGAGTGGCTATCGCCCGGCGGCTACGCCGCCCTGCCCATGTGCCGTCCTACTACGAGAATGATCCTGGTCATCATGGGCGCGGACAATAAGGCGCAACCGCTGCCGGTGTCAACGGCAAAGTCTCACACAGCAACCGGCCTGCGGACCACGCGCCATCCCACGATGGAGGTGACCACGAGCGCCGCCGACACGATGACGTGGAACAGAACGCGGAAGTCCGTCACGCCGACGCCGGACGCCCCGAAAGCAACGGCAAGCCCGATCCAGACCAGTGTCCCGACGGCCGCGCCGCCGGCGATGAGCCGGTCACCCGGCCGCAGGATGCGCACAGCGTGGAGGAAGACGAGCAGGAAAACCAGGGCGGCCGCGGCCAGCGACCAGACGAAGATCTCGGTTCCGGGTTGGTAGAAGGTGATGGTTCCGGCCAGATGTCCGAGGCCGGCAAGGGCGAGGAGCACGCAGAGTATTCAATCCAGCATTTTCATGGGCGAGCGATTCCGGATCCAGACCAGGCGATTGGTACGACTCCTACAGAACACGTCAAGCACCGATGCTGCCAGCCGGCGGGGCGCCGCGCCATCCAATGTGGCCAGTGACCTGCCTGCCCATCGCGTTAACCGCCCCTCAACCAGTCCCCCTCATGCGGCCTTAACCCGCCGCCGCTAGATCTCTTCGGGGCAAAAGGGGTGAAGCATGTATTTCGGAGGGACCGGCCGTCCGGGTGAAGCGACATCGCAGGAGCGCCGTGCTGAAGGCCAGCCGCCGCGGCGCATGCTGGGCCATGTGGTCCAGTGCGACGGCGCCCGCGCGGTGATTTCCGCGACCATCGACAGCGAGGAGACGGCGCTCGCCAGCGCCTGGACGGTGGGCAAGCTCATCTCCATCAATCTGGGCAGCACGCGCACGGTCGGCCTCGTCTATTCGATCGAGCGCCCGCAGCGCCGCTGGGATGGCGAGGGCAGCAATCCGCTCATGATCTTCGTCGAACTGATCGGCGAGGTGCGCGATCAGGGCTCCCTTCCCGTATTCGACCGGGGCATAACCGAATACCCGCATATCGGCGCGATCGCCCACCGCATCCGCGCGCATGACCTTCGCGCCATCTACGATCTTGGAGGGCGCCGGTCCGTCGGGATCGGACATCTGTCGCAGGACGGATCGATTGAGGCATGCATGGCGGTGGATGACGTGCTCAACCGCCATTTCGCCGTGGTCGGCACCACCGGCGTCGGCAAGTCGACGGCTGTCTCCCTGCTCCTTCGCAAGGCGCTCGGCTCACGTCCGGATCTGCGCGTGCTGATCCTCGACCCGCATAACGAGTTTGCGTCCTCGCTTCCCGAATATGCGGTGCGCATCAACACCGATTCGCTCGAGCTCCCCTTCTGGCTCTTCCGGCTGGAGGAACTCCTCGAGGTCCTCTATCGCGGACGCGAGCCGGTCCACGAGGAAGTCGAAATCCTCCGCGAGCTCATCACCTCCGCCAAGCACATCTACCGCAGCCCGGGCAACGGCCTTTTGAGGCGCGGGCTGGATGCGGGCTCTGTCACGGCCGACACCCCTGTGCCCTATCGCATGGCGGATGTGATCCGCGGGATCGACGACCGCATGGGGCAACTCGATGCGAAGAACGACCGCGCGCATTGCCGGCAGCTTCGCGCGCGCATAGAAGCCGCTGTTGCCGATCCGCGTTACCGCTTCATGTTCTCATCGCATCTGATCGAGGATTCCATTCACGAGACGATCGGCCGCGTCTTCCGCATTCCCAGCGAAGGGAAGCCGGTGACGTGCTTCGAGATGGCGGGACTGCCTTCCGAGGTGGTGAACTCGGTCTGCTCGGTGCTCGCGCGGCTGGCCTTCGATCTCACCCTTTGGAGCGAGGGCAAGCTGAATCTGCTCGTCCTCTGTGAGGAAGCGCATCGCTACATGCCCGCCGATCCGCGGCTGGGTTTTGCGCCGACGCGGCACGCATTGGCGCGTATCGCCAAGGAGGGCCGCAAATATGGCTGCTATCTGGGCGTCGTCACGCAACGCCCCGGCGATCTCGACCCGACGGTGCTGTCGCAATGCTCTACGGTTTTTGCGATGCGGCTTGCCAACGAGCAGGACCAGGCAATCATCCGCTCGGCCATCGCCGATTCCTCCGCATCCATGCTGAGCTTCCTCTCCGCCATGGGTCAGCGGGAGGCGATTGCCTTCGGCGACGGGGTGGCGACGACCATGCGCATGAAATTCGAGCAGCTGCCGGACCACCTCCTCCCCGGCCTCAAGGACCGGACGCTCGGCGGAAGCGAGGCGGAGACGACGCAGGTCGCAATTGATGATGTGGACCTCGCACCCATCGTGGAGCGGATGCGCAATTCGGGCAGGCGCAGATGGTGAACGACCGGTCGGCGCGGCTGGCGGGCTAGGCCGGAACCCGCTGCCATTCCGGCCCGAACTGGTGCCGGAACCAGGTCATCTGCCGCTTGGCATACTGCCGCGTGGCGGCCTTGGCGCGCTCGGCGGCCTCTTCGAGGCTCAATTCGCCAGCAACGACGGCGGAAAGTTCGCGCACGCCGATAGCTTTCATGGCCGGCATGGAAGGCGGGAGATTGAGGCGGAGAAGCGTCCTCACCTCGTCGAGCGCGCCGGCCTCCAGCATGCGCTGGAAGCGCTCCTCGATGCGGCGCGCGAGCAGCGGCCGCCCCGGCTCCAGCACGATCCTTTGCGCGGTGGCGCTGTCGACCAGAGCGCGCTGCCGCTCCGATTGCCAGGCGCTGAGCGGCTTGCCCGAAGCGTCGACCACTTCCAGCGCCCGCACGATGCGCTGCCCGTCCGAAGGGCGGATGCGCGCGGCCGACGCGGGATCGCCTTCTGCCAGCAGCCCGTGGAGCTTCTCCGGGCCCTCATCCGCGAGCCGCCGCCGCCATTCGTCGCGGACCGCGTCGGGAATCTCGGGCATGGGGGAAAGCCCTTCCGTCAACGCCCGGAAATAAAGGCCGGTGCCACCGACGAAAACAACCGGCTTCTCATCGAGCCGCTCCGCCTCGATGAGCCTTTCTACGTCGCGGAGCCACCTTCCCGTGGAGTAGGCCTGGCTCGGATGCACGTGCCCATAGAGCCTGTGCGGAGCGGCGGCCAGATCCTCCGCCGCCGGCCTGGCGGTAAGCAGCGACAGCACCGAATAGACCTGCATGGAATCCGCATTGACGATCACGGCGCCGGTTTCGCGCGCAAGGCGCAGGGCCAGCGCCGACTTGCCGCTGGCAGTGGGGCCCGCTATCAGGGTCGCGCCCTTCAATGCTTTCCCGGCTCCGGCGGACATTCCCATGACACTCGTTGCAACGCTCATCTCCGATCCGCGGGCTGCCGGGCTGACGCCCCCGGTGGCGAATATGGCGGCCCGGGCGGTCGGCGCAAGCGGCATCCGCTGGCTCGCGCCTCAGATCGCCTGCGATGTCATGCTGGTCGATGGACTTTCGCGGGAGGAAGCCGAGAAGGCGCTGCGGCAGACTCTTGCCGGCCTTCCGCTCGATATCGTGGTCCAGCCTGCCGAGGGACGCCGCAAGAAGATGCTCATCGCCGACATGGATTCCACCATGATCGAGCAGGAATGCATAGACGAGCTGGCCGACGAGATCGGCATTAAGGAGCATGTGGCAGCCATCACCGCCCGGGCGATGAATGGCGAGATCGCCTTCGAACCGGCGCTGCGCGAACGCGTCGCGCTGCTGAAGGGCCTGGACCTGGAGGTGATCGAGCACGTGATCAAAAGCCGCATCACGCTCGCCCCTGGCGCGCGCGAGCTCGTGGCCACCATGAACGCTGCCGGCGCCTATACGGCGCTTGTTTCGGGCGGGTTCGACCTGTTCACGGGCCGCGTGGCCGCCATGCTGGGCTTTCGCGAGCACCGGGCGAACCGCCTGATCGAAAACGAAGGGAAGCTTGTCGGCGAAGTGGCCGAGCCGATCCTCGGGCGCAAGGCGAAGGCCGATGCGCTCACCGAGATTGCGGCACGGCTGAAGCTCGATGCGAGCGAGGTGATGGCCGTGGGAGACGGCGCCAATGACCTCGACATGCTGCATCTGGCCGGCGCGGGCGTGGCGATCCACGCCAAACCTGCCGTGGCGGCCGAGGCACGCATTCGCATCGACCACGGCGACCTTACAGCGCTTCTGTATCTGCAAGGCTATCGCCGCGAGGAATTTAGGGCAGTAGGGCAGTAGGGCAGTAGGGCAGTAGGGCAGTAGGGCAGTAGGGCAGTAGGGCAGTAGGGACTGCAGAACCCGACGATGCGCAGTTGTCTAGACAATTCGACAATGTCGCACCTGGCAGCCGTGCATCGCTGTGCATCGCAGTAGCGCCGGTCGGTTGTCTATACGACCAGACAACTGACAGCTGGGTTGCACGGGTGTCGCCGGGCGCTTGAGTGCAGGGAATATCCCTTCCCTATTCCCCTATTCCCCTATTCCCCTATTCCCCTAGCTCATCCTCAGCGTCACGAAGCGGAGCTCGCCCGATTTGGAGGACAGCATCAGGAGCGCGTTCTTTCGTCCCTGCTCCTTCAGTTCCTCGATCTGGTCCAGCACCTCTTTCGGCGAAGAAACGGACTGCAGGGCGATCTCGACGATCACGTCGCCTGCCTGGACGCCCTGCTCTGCAGCGGCGGAGTTGGGCTCGACCTCGGTGACAACGACGCCGGTCACATCGTCCGGGAGCCCGAACTGGCCGCGTGTCTCCTGATCGAGCTCCTTGATCGTCATGCCCAGCACATTGGCGGTGGTCACGGGCGCTTGCCCGTTCTCCTCCTCCTCGTTGTCGGTCTCGGCGGAGGCTTCGGCGGTCTCCTCCTCTTCGAGCCTGCCCAATGTCACCTTGACCTTTTCGCGCGTTCCCTTGCGCAGGATTTCCAGCTCGACTTCCTTGCCGACCCCGCTCTCGGCCACCACGCGGCGCAGCTGCCGGTCGTCCACGACCGGCGCTCCATTGAAGCCGACGATGATGTCGCCCGCCTGCAGGACGCCGTTGTCAGCCGGACCACCTTTCTCGATGCCGCTGACCAGCACGCCCGCGGCCTCGCCCAGGCCGAGGCTTTCGGCGATCTCATCCGTGACCGGCTGGATGCGCACGCCCAGCCAGCCGCGCCGCGTCTCGCCGAATTCGCGCAGCTGGCCGACCACATTGAGCGCCAGGTTGGACGGGATGGCGAAGCCGATGCCGATCGAGCCGCCCGTGGGCGAGATGATCGCCGTATTGATGCCGATGACCTCGCCCGCCATGTTGAAAAGCGGCCCACCCGAATTGCCGCGATTGATGGCCGCATCGGTCTGGATGTAGTCGTCATAGGGGCCGGAACCGATCTGCCGGTTGCGCGCCGAGACGATCCCGACCGTGACGGTTCCGCCGAAGCCGAAGGGGTTGCCAATCGCCATAACCCAATCGCCGATACGCATGGAATCGGAATTGCCGAAGCGGACCTCCTCCATCTGCTTGCCCTGGGGGTCGACCTTGAGCACCGCCAGGTCCGTCTTGGTATCAACGCCGATGAGTTCCGCCTTCAGCGCGGTGCCGTCCGCGAAATTGACAGTGATCTCGTCTGCGCCCGTGATGACATGGTTGTTGGTGACGATGATGCCTTCCTTGCCGTCGATCACGAAACCCGAGCCGAGCGAGGAGCCAGGACCCGGCATGCGCGGCTGGCGCTCCTCCTCGTTGAAGAATTCGCCGAAATACTCCTCGAAGGGCGAGCCCTCGGGCAGGCGCGGCGTCGGCACGCGCCGGCCCTCGGACCCGCCCCCCTGCGAGGTCGAGATATTCACGACAGCGTTGAGCAGCGGTTCCGCGAGTTCCGCCACCGACTCCGGCCCCACCTGAACCGCCGATCCGGTCTGCGGCGCCCGCATCTGCTGGGTCCCGGTGTCCGGCACTGGAAGGAGCTCGGTATCGGGCTCCGGGGCACCCGGCAGTCCGGGCGTTTCGCCGGGCGCGGCGGGTTCCTCAGGCGGAGCGCCGGGGGCGGTGGGCTCCTCAGGCGCCGCGCCGGGGGCGCCGGGCGCCCCGGGGGCCGGTTGGGGCTGTGTGGGCGGCGGCGCCATGCGGTCGTCGCTGCGCTGCGCCTGCTGCTGGGCCACTCGATCGGCGGAGGACTGGGGATTGGCCGGCGCGAGGAGGATGGTTCCGCCACTGCTGCTCTGCGCCCACCCGCTCGCCGGCGCAGCCACTGCCGACAAGGCGCTAGCGATCAGGACTCGGAAAGCGGCGCAAAGCATGTTGGCGGACATAAAGGCAGGTCTCCGGTGGCCAAGGGCGTGCATCATTCGGCGCGAATGAGGCGTGTTTGCGGCTGGTATATAGCTTTGCGGGCATGCCGCGCCAGCACAACAATCAGCCGCGCACCAGCCACACGATGAAGACGCCGGCGGCCATGACGGCAAGGCCGATGCCGCGCATGAGCCCCTCCGGCATTTCCACGACATCGGCGGCCATTTTCTTGGCCAGGCGCGGCAGGCCGCCATAGAGCAGCCCTTCGAAGACCAGCAACAGCCCGAGCGCAGCGAGGAAGTCGCTCACTGACGACTCCTCGCCGCAGACCTGCTCACAAAGATCGGCGGGCCCGCCCTACTGCGCCGGCGCGGGAGCAAGCTCGGGTGTCTCTGCCTGATTCCCGGCCGCGGGAGGTACCGCGCCCGTGAGCGGACCCGCCGGAGGAGCGGCAGGCTCATCGGTCCCGCCCGCCGCCGGCCGGCCGTCGGCGGCGCCGAAGAAGCGGAAGAACTCGGAGTCGGGCGACAGGAGCATCGTAGTTCCCGACGGATCGAGCGCCGTGCGGTAAGCCGCCATGGAGCGGTAGAATTCAAAGAACTCCTCATCGCGCTGGAACGCCTCGGCGAACACGGCATTGCGCTGGGCCTCGCCCTCGCCGCGCAGGATCTCCGCCTGGCGCTGGGCAGCGGCCAGGATCTCTACAACCTCGCGGTCGGCCCGCGCCTTGATACGCGCCGCCGCCTCGCGGCCGCGGGCGCGCAGACGTTCCGCCTCGGCGAGGCGTTCCGCCTTCATGCGGTCATAGGTCTGCTGCGAGACCTCAGCCGTCAGATCGGTGCGCCGGATGCGCACGTCTTTTATTTCGATGCCGAGCGAAGCGGCGTCCGGGCGAAGCTGTTCGGCCACCTCGCGCATCATCGAGCCCCTCTCCTCCGAAAGGGCCGCCTCGAAGCCGCGCAGGCCGTAGACCCGCCGGAGGGCGGCGTCCAGGCGCGTGCGCAGCCGCTGCTCCGCCAGCTGAATGCTGCCGGAAACCGCCTGCCGGAAGCGGCTAGGGTCTTCAATCAAATAGGCGACGAACGCGTCCACCTCGTAGAACTTGCCACCCGAGACCTGCACACGGATGTCGTCGAGATCGAACCGCAGGATGCGATCCTCGATGATCTGCACATTGTCGGCCCCGGCGACGGCAAAGGGCAGCTTGAAGTAAAGGCCGGGCTCATTCTCCACGCGGACGATTTCGCCGAAGCGAAGCACGATGGCCTGCTGCCGCTCGTTGACGACGAAGACGGACGAATAGACCAGGAGAAGGACGATCGCGGCCAGGATGGCGATGAAGGGAAGACGGTTCGACATCAGTTATTTCCCCCTTGCGCCTGCGCGCCGACGGCGGGGGCGGCGTTCTGCGTTTCGGCCGGCGGGTTCCGCCGCAGCTCCGGAAGAGGCAGATAGGGCAGCACATTCTGCCCCGTGCCCGATTCCACGATCACCTTGTTGGACCCGCGCAGCACGTTCTCCATGGTTTCGAGGAAAAGACGCTTGCGCGTCACGTCCGGCGCCTTGGCGTATTCCTGATAGACGGAAATGAAGCGCTGTGCCTCGCCTTCCGCCTCCTGCACGACCCGGTTCTTGTAGGCGGCCGCGGCTTCCTGGATCTGCGCCGCCTCGCCGCGCGCCTGGCCGAGCCGCTGGTTGGAATACTGGTTGGATTCCTCGACGAACCTATCCTCGTCCTGCTCGGCGCGCTGGACTTCGTCGAAGGCATCGGCGACTTCGCGCGGCGGCGCCACATCCTCGATGGAGAGCGCGTTGAGCCGCAGCCCCGCGCCATAGCTGTCGAGTGTGGCCTGGATGATGCTGCGCACGTCCTCGGCGATACCCTGGCGGTCGTCGCGGAAGATGTCCTGGGCCGGGCGCCGGCCGACCACCTCGCGCATACCGCTCTCGGCGACCTGCCGCACCATGCCGTCCGGATCGTCAACATTGAAGAGATAAGCCACCGGATCGGCGACCTGATAGGCGACGGAGAACTTCACATCGACGATGTTCTGGTCGCCCGAAAGCATGAGCCCCGAGGAACTGCCGCCGCGAATCTCCCCAATATCTACAAGCCTTTCGGCGATGGACACAGTGTCGACCGTTTCAACCGGCCACCAGTGGAAATGCAAGCCCGGCTCGGAAAGCTCGGGCTTCGGCTGGCCGAAGCGCAGCTCCACGGCGATCTCGTCGGGCTGCACCGTATAGATGGACTTGAAGAGCCAGAAACCGACCAGCGCCAAAACGATCAGCCCGATCATCGCCGGGTTCACGCCGCCTCCGCCGCCGCCCGGCAGCGCGCGCCGCAGCCGGTCCTGGCCGCGCCTGATGATTTCCTCGAGATCCGGCGGCGAGGATTGCGGACCGCTCGGCCCGCGCGGGCCATTGTCCCAAGGCCCCCCATTCCCTCCGCCGCCCCATGGGCCGCCGCCACCTTGATTGTTCCAGGGCATTATTGTTCCTTTTCCTGTCCCGCCGGCTGGTGAGGCAGCCGGCAGTGCCGTGGGCCTGTTATAGGTGCACGGAGGCGCGCTTTCAACGCGCACCCGCAAGGTCTTGCCGTCGCACCATAGGCGGCCAGCGCCGCCCCGCCCTTCCCTTGCGACGCTTCAGGCAGTCTGCCGCCGCCGGTAGACGACATAGCGCGTGGGGTAGATGTCCTTCTCCCCAGCGGGAACGTCCTCGCTGGAGATGGGCGACCAGAGGGTCTCGTCTATCTCGGGAAAGAACACGTCCCCCTCAACCTCGGCCTCCACATGGGTTACATGGAGCGTGTCGGCCTGGCCGATCGTCTCGTTAAAAAGGTGTCCACCGCCGATGACGCAGACCTCCTCGGTCCCCGCCTGCTCCCGGGCGATCGCCATCGCCTCGTCGAGCGAGCGGGCGGTCACCGCTCCTTCCACGCGAAAGGCCGGATCGCGCGAGACCACCAGGTTGAGCCGGCCGGGTAGCGGCTTGCCGATGCTCTCCCACGTCTTGCGGCCCATGATGACCGGCTTTCCCATCGTGATGGCCTTGAACCGCTTCAGGTCGGTCGAGAGCCGCCATGGCAGCCCGCCCGCTCGACCGATCACACCGTTCCGCGCGACAGCCACGACGAGGGCGAGCTTCATCTCACGTTGCATGGCGTCGTCTCCGTGCATCGCCTGGGGCTCACACGGCTATCGGGGCGCGGATCGTCGGATCGGCCACATAGCCTTCCAGCCTGAAATCCTCGTAGCGGAAGGCAAAGAGATCATCCACGTCGGGATTGATCCACATTCTGGGCAGCGGCTTCGGCCGGCGCGTCAGCTGCTCCCGCGCCTGGTCGAAATGGTTCCTGTAAAGATGTGCGTCGCCCAACGTATGGACGAAGTCGCCGGGTTTCAGGCCCGTCACCTGCGCGATCATCATGGTGAGCAGCGCATAGGAGGCGATGTTGAAGGGGACGCCGAGAAAAATGTCAGCCGAGCGTTGGTAGAGCTGACAGGAAAGCCGCCCTTCGGCCACATGGAACTGGAAGAGGCAGTGGCAGGGCGGCAGCGCCATCTCGTCGATCAGCGCCGGGTTCCAGGCCGTCACGATGTGACGCCGCGAATTAGGATTCTGCTTCAGCCCTTTGAGAAGATTCGCCATCTGGTCGATATGCCGCCCGTCCGGCGCCGGCCAGGAGCGCCATTGCGCCCCGTAGACGGGCCCTAGATCCCCATTTTCGTCGGCCCATTCGTCCCAGATGCTGACGCCGTTCTCCTTCAGATAGCGGATATTCGTGTCACCCTGGAGGAACCAGAGCAATTCGTGGATGATCGATTTGAGGTGCAGCTTCTTCGTCGTCAGCGCGGGAAAGCCGGCGGCGAGGTCGAACCGCATCTGATAGCCGAAGACACCGCGCGTGCCGGTCCCCGTGCGGTCGTCCCGGTCGACGCCGTTCTCAAGGACATGGGCAAGCAGATCGAGATATTGCCGCATCGCGAAACCGAATCGAATTTCCTGCTGCCCAGCATAGGCCGGACCGGCGAACGCCAAAATGCCCGCCGGTCCGCATCATGCTCTATACCGCGGGCAGCTTTCCAAGCTGCTTTGCGACGAGATAGTAGAAGGTGACGCGGCTCTTGGTCCTGTCGGCAGCCATTGTCTCGCACACCTTTGCGATGGCCGAATCGGCCCTCGCCGCATCGCTCTCGCCCAGCTTCTTCATGCACCATTTCTCGCGCACCCGGGCAAGCTCCTCAGGGTCGTCCGCCGCCACCAGCGAGGCATCCCTGCTGCGCAAGGCAATGCCCAGATGCTTGACGATTTTGTCGACCGTCGCCGCTTCGGCGGCGGCGTCGTATTTCTGCACGTCCGCTAGATAGTTCGTCATGGTTTCTTCCTCTCCCGCTGCGCCCCCGCCAGCGGCATAGCCAAACTGCAAAGTCCCCGGGCGAACTTCCGCGCAAAGCTTCTCCCAAGTCAATGAAAAAAGCCCTGCCTCCCCGCCTATCCCCTTTCAATACGCATGCCGCTTGCCTATATTGGTGGCTGTCGGCTTCGGCCGACTATGGCGATAAACGGCCGATGGAATAAGCCATTCGGACCCGGGGGCGGTACCCGGCGCCTCCACCACAAGCCGCCGATTGGGCGGCTTCTGATGGGGGCGAAATAGGATCGACGAGGGTGTAAAGATCGGACTTTCGCTCGGTATGGTACCACCGTTATCGGACCGAACCTATAGTTGCCAACGACAACTATGCGGAAGCCCGTCTCGCTGCTTAATGCAGCGCGATAGCTTCAATTCAAGCCTCAGGCCGTCGCAGGTCTGAGCGGGGTCCGGAGGCACCTGGCAACAGAAGCCTCCACTTTCTTCCCCTTCCCCCGAATTGCCCGTCCGACTGAACCATAGCCGATCCCAGCTTGCGCCGGTCCTGGCGCGTGGTGAAGTGCCCCGCGCGGGGCTTGCGATCTCCTGTGCAATGCGATCGGCCGGCCATGAAAAAGGGCGCGGCCGAGGCCGCGCCCTTACCTTGCGCAGAGAGTTGAGTCTTATTCCGCCGCCGGCTGCGGCGCAAGTTCGCGGCCGCGCCCCAGCGTGAGCTGCGTCAGGGCGAAGGCGATGACGGCGCACGCGGCCACCGCCGTCACCATCGAGAGCGGCTTGCCGTCAAAGAACAGCCCGGCCACCGCCATTGCCCCAGCGCCGGCGGCGAAGTGGAGCGTGCCCATCAGCGCTGATGCCGTGCCGGCTATCTCGCCATGGTCGTCCATCGCCAGCACCGAAGTGGTGGGGATGACGAGCCCGAGAAAGCCGTAGCCGACGAAGAGCAGCGTCGCGAGCACCCAGAGCGGCTGGATGCCGGAGCTCATCACGGCGAGCAGCACGACCATGGCCGTCGCATAGCCGGACACGGCGACGCGCACGACGCGCTTCAGGCCATAGCGCTCGGCGAGCGTTCCGGTCAGCTGCGACATGGCGAAGAACGCGACCGCATTGATGGAGAAGAACACGCTGTAGAGCGACGGCGACAGGCCGTAATGGTCGATCAGCACGAAGGGCGAGTTCATGAGATAGACGAAGAAGCTCGCCACGCCGAAGCCGCCGATGAAGGTCAGGCCGAGGAACTTCCTGTCCCGCATCAGGAAGCGGTAGCCGGCCAGTGCCGTGCCGAGCGAGCTGCCGATGCGCTGCTCGGCCGGCCGTGTCTCCGGCAGCGAAGTGCCGATGAGAACGGCACCGATCGCCGCGGCGACGGTCACCGCCCAGAACACGGCGCGCCAGCCGAAGGCCTCGATGATGATGCTCCCGGTGAGCGGCGCGAGGATGGGCGAGATGGAGAAGACCAGCATCAGCATGGACATGAGCTTGGCCGCCTCGTTGCCCGTATGGAGGTCGCGCACGACGGCGCGCGGGACCACCATGCCGGCGGACGCGCCGAGCCCCTGCAGGAAGCGGAAGGCGATCAGCCATTCGACATTCGGCGCCAGCGCCGAGCCGATGCTGCCCACCACGAACAGCACGAGGCCGAGATAGAGCGGCGCCTTGCGGCCGATCATGTCTGAGATCGGGCCGACGATGAGCTGTGCAAATCCCATGGAAAGGAAGAAGACCAGGAGGCTCATCTGAACGGCCGTCGTCCCGGCATTCAGGTCGGCCCCGATGGTCGGCAAAGCGGGGAGATACATGTCGATGGCAAAGGGCCCGATGGCGGACAAGAGACCGAGCACCACCGCGGTGCGGAAGAAGGCGACAGACATTGGAATGCTCTTTCGAAAATGGAGGGCGCCTGAGCGGCGTCCGTCTAAACGACGTTTGACCACGGGCCATTCCGACACCCTCCTGGCCGGAAGCCCTTTACGCCTATTTTTTTAGACATCCTTGTCTAATTCGTCAAGGGGCTATATATATCCTGACATGAAAATGCACAACTATCCTGACATCCTCCCGCCACGCGGCCACGCCGCCAAGCGGCAGTCGATTATCGATGCTGCGGCGGCCGTGTTTTGTCGGGAAGGTTTCGCCGGCGCCAACATCGATCTGATCGCCGCCGAGGCCGGAGTCTCCCGCCAGACCGTATATAACCACCATGGCGACAAGGACAAATTGTTCAACGCTGTGCTGCGCGAAATAACGGAGCGTGCCAACGCTCGTGCCTTCGCCATTCTGGACACGTTCCCCGACCAGCCGGTCGATCTGGAAGCGGATCTGGTCGCCTTCGCGCTGCGCTTCAACAAGAACTGCATCTGGTGCCGCGAAGGGAAATCCCTGCGCAAGCTTCTCCTTGCCGAAGGGGAGCGCTATCCCGAGCTCTTCGAGGTATGGCGGCGGGAGGGTCCGGGAAAGATCGAGTCGGCCCTCGCTTCTCGACTGGCGCGGCTTGCTCACGCCGGCTATCTCGACATCGATGATCCGGACATCGCCGCGCGCCAGTTCATGGCGCTCAACAACGCGGAACTGCACCTTCCCTCCATGTTCGGCAAGTCGCTGAGCGAGGAGGAGACGGCGGCGGCCGCCCGCCGGGCGGTCCGCACATTCCTGCGCGCTTTCGGACGCCGGGTGAGCCGGCCCGCCGAACTGCCCCAGGAAGCCTGAGCTCCTCCGCGGCTTCGGAGGGCGCTTTTTGCCTCGCAGCGGCTTTATCTGATTTACGACTGCGCTATGCTTGATTAGAGAGCTAGTCGTAAGATCGCCTGCGATTTAGGAAGCCACGCCGCCGATGCCCGAGGACCGCATACGCTATGACATTCTCGTCCAGGAGGCGTTGCGCGGGGTGGTGCGCAAGGTGCTTCAGGAGGTGGCGCAAGCCGGCCTGCCGGGCAATCACCACTTCTTCATCACCTTCCTGACGAACGCGCCGGGCGTGCGCATATCCAGCCGGCTGCGCGAGCGCTATCCGGAGCAGATGACGATCGTCATCCAGTATCAGTATTGGGACCTGAAGGTAACCGAGAAGGGCTTTGAGGTGGTCCTCTCCTTCTCCGACATTCCGGAGAAACTGGAGATCCCCTTCTCCGCCATCCGTGGCTTCTACGATCCGTCAGCCAATTTCGAAGTGGAGTTTGAGGTAAAGCCGGAGGCCGCGGCCGCCGAGCCGAAGCAGCTGGTGCCTGTCAAGGAAGAGGCCAAGCCCGCGCCAAAGGTCAAGAACGCCGGCGAAGCTGAGCCTGCCCAGAAGAAGGAAAAGGAAGCGGAGAAGGCGGATGGCAAGGGTGCCGAGGTGGTCTCCCTCGACGCTTTCCGCAAGAAGTAGCCATGGGCGAGGTGGTCAATCTGCGTCTCCTGCGCAAGCGCAGGGTGCGTGCGGAGAAGGAAAAGCTGGCCGAGGAAAATCGCGTCCGGCACGGCCGCACGCGCGCCGAGCGCCAGGGGCAAGAGCGCGAAACGGCCCTGCAAGCCGTACGGCTGGAGGGCCACCGCCGGCTCGGCTCCGAAAAAGAAGGCCAATGAGCCCCAAAAAGCGCTCGGTCACCATCAATGGGCACCGGACGAGCTTTTCACTCGAGGACGCTTTCTATGCCGAGGTGGAACGGATTGCCGCCGCCCGCGGGATGCCGGTCGCCGCGCTCATCGCGGAAATAGACGCCGCCCGCCCGCGCGCCACCAATCTTTCCTCGGCGCTGCGGCTTCACGTTCTACGGGAGATGAAACGATCGGCGCCCACCTGATCGCGCTTCGCCGGCAGGCTAGAACTGTTCGAGCAGCCTTTCGATCGAAAGACCGTCGGCGTCAAGTGCCGGCGCGGTGGAGGGGCTGCCCAGCAATCCCTCTGCGCCACCGTCGGGTTGCGGCAGTTGCGGCGCATCGAGGTTCACGCCCGGGAGCCCGGGAAACCGCTCCTCGCCCGGCGCGGGCATGGTCTGGGCCGGCGCAGGTGCGCTCTGGGCCGGCGGGATGACAGGCGGCGGAGCGCTTTCGCGCGCTCGGCGAGCCTCTTCTTCGCGCGCGCGCCGTGCTGCATCCTCCTGGGCGCGGCGCTCTGCCTCCTCCTGCGCGCGCTGGGCCGCTTCCTCTTGGGCGCGCCGAGACTCCTCCTCCTGTGCCCTCCTCCGCTCCTCTTGCTCCTGGAGCCTGCGGCGCTCCTCCTCGGCTTGCAGTCTCTGCCGCTCCTCCTCTTCCAGCCGCCGCCGCTCTTCCTCCGCACGTATGCGCTCTGCCTCACGGGCAAGCCTTATGCGCTCGGCTTCCTCCGCCGCCCGCTTCTCCTCCAGCCCGCGGAAATAGTTTGCCTCGCGGCGAAGGCGCTGCCGCTCCAGCAAGAGTGCCTGCATATGCTCGACCCGCGCTTGCTCGCGTTCGAGAGCCCGCTGCGTCAGGAACTGGGCGAGCGGCTCCGTGTCGAGCTGGAGCGGAGCTTCGCCAAGACGACCCTCGGCCGAAAACCGCACCGTGGGCTCCGACCCCTCCACCGCCTCCAACCCCGGATCGTAGGTGATGCTGCCGGATGCCGAGACCGTGCGATCCCGCAGGTCGGCCATGGCTTCAACGCTCATGCGCGCGCCCTGGCTCTGCATCTGTACGGGAGGCACGCGCGCCACGCCATTGGCAATTGTGAAGGCAAGCTGCGCATCGCCCGCCTCGAAGCGTCCTCCACGCAAGAGCGGAGGCGCGAAAGCGGCAACTTTTTCGGCATTGATATCGACGCCGAGCTTGTCAGCCTCGGCGATGATCGGCCCCAATGCGGCGGGATCCAGGCCGGAGATTTCGATCGCCCGCAGCGAAGCCGATCCGGAGCCCGAGAGGGCGGCCGCCATGGCCTCGACCGACTTGCCGCTGGCGGTCACACCGGCGCTGACATCCGCTGCGCCGGCAAGCCCGCTCCCCGGCAGAAGCGTGCCGAGCGGCGCGTTGCGAAGCGAGACCTGAGCGGAGAATAGGCCCGTGCCCGCGTCGTTGCGGAATTCTGCAAGACCCTCCACCGCACCGCCCATCATGCGTCCGGTAAGCTCTGACAGGGCGAGTCCGGAAGGGTCGAGCTTCAGGCGCAGCCGCGCCTCCTCGACCGTGGCGGCATCGCCGAACCATAGCCGGTCGGAGGAAAGCTCGACATCGGCCGAAATCGGCGCTTTGCCGCTTTCCCTGAAAGGCGCCCGGGGCCAGACGCCGCCATCCGTCTGAAATGCATCGCTCCCCGCCACCATCTCCGCCGCCAGGCCAAGGTCGAGCCCGCCAAGCGCCAGCGAGCCCGTCAGATGCGGCAGGCTCTCGCGAAGCTCCGCATTGAGGTCGCCGCTGACCGTACTGCCGGCGACCTTGCCGGCGATGTTGCTCAGCACCGTCAAGCCCTCGCCGCCGTGATCAACCTCGGCGGAAAGCTGCACCGGCAGACCGTAGCCGAAGCCCGGCAGCGAAATCCCCGCGGCGGCAAGCCAGGGCTCCAGATCGCTGCTCTCCAGCCGCGCGTTTCCGGCCGCTGACATGCCCGCCGCTCCGGATGAGAGCTTGCCCTCGAAACTCGCCGCCATGCCGTCGCCGGAAAAACGGAATCGTGTCTCAAGGCCGTCCGCCACCCTACCGCTGGCGGACAGCTCCGCTTCAGCCGGAGGGGCGAGGGCGAGCGGAACCGCCGGCAGGCCGACCAATGCGTAGAGCGCCGCAGGCTCCTCGTTGCGGGCGGTGAAATGCGTCTCTAGCGGCGCGGTGGAGAGATCGGCGAGCGTGCCGCCACTGGAAAGGGAAAAGTTGAAATCCGTACCGCCCGCGGTCCCCTGGGCCGTGACGGAAAGTTCGTTCGTGGCGGAACCTTCGGCAGTGTTCGCGACGATTTCGATTTGGCTGTCGGAAAGAAGGCCCGGATACGCCGACGCGTTCCTGTCGAGCGCTTGCAGCAGCCGGTTCTCCGGCAGGCGCCGCGCAAGCAGGCCTATGAGGGGGGCAAGGTCTACCGCCACCACGCTGGCGTCGAGATTACCGGTCGGCGCTGCGCCGATGCCGCTGACGGTGCCCGTGGCACTGATATTGGCACCGGCAAGACCCGTCACGGTAAGCCGGTCGATTTCGAGGGTACCGGCGCGCAGGCGCAGCGCGGTATCCAGCCGCTCCGCCGTCAGCCCCTGAGCCACCACGGGACCGGCGGCGACGTCAAGATCGACATCGTGATCAGCCAGCCTGTTTCGCCCCGCATCGTCGATGAAGAGGGATGCGAATGCCTGCATGCCCTCGAGGTCGAGCCTGTCGCCGTCGAGCGTCAGGGCCAGGGAAGGCCGCGCATCGGGCGGGCTTTGCCGGTCGATTGAACCGCGGAAGCGGGCATCGCCAAGGATCAGTTCGAGATTATCGAAGCGCTGCCGCTCCCGCGTCAGCTCGACATCGGCGCTGAAGCCCGCAGCCGGCAGGCGCCGGATCGCTTCGTCCACGTCCCGGGCCAGCCACGCGGCAAAGCCCGACGGTTGGGCGATGGCCAGGAGCATTTTTCCCGTAAAGGCGAGCGCATCGCCGGTGGCGAGTACCCCCTCCCCCTCGAAGCGGGTGCGGCCGGGCAGCGTCGCAGCCATGGAGCCGATATTCCACCCCTCCTCGGACGGCTCGGCCCGGACGCGGATATCGCGGATCGTCGTATCTCCCGCCACGATGGCCGGAAGATTTATCGCCACTGTGCCGGGGATGGTCTGTTTCGGCAGGTTGGCCAGGAATGCCATCAGCGCGGAAAGCCGCGCGTCGGCCGAAAGGCCGGACATGACGCCGCTTTCCGCCTCCGGCCCTTCCAGCCTGATCTGCGCGCCTTCGGCAGTGACGGAGAAGGAGGGGTTGGCGCCAAGTTCCACCGCGGCCTTGCCGCTCGCCGTATAAGGGTTGCTTTCGGGCCCGGTCTCGAAGCGGAACTCTTCCACCGCAAGACGCTGGTGATCAAGGGTGAAGCGGCCGATGACGCGATTGCCCGGGTCGGCAGGGCCCGGCTGGGGAGAATTCGTGTCGGCGTCACCCTCCGCATCCGCCCGCTCGGCCGGCCGGGCCGAACTCACGCGAAACGTCCCGGAATAAATTCCCTCTCCCTCGACGAAACGTGAGCTGCCATCGGTCTCTACGATGATCGGATAGTCCCGCGGCTGCGCGGCGACGCGCAGGCGCAGGACGCCTTCCTGATCTACCGAGCCCGTGGACGCGGTGACGGCCACTGGAATGCCGTCGATTTCCAGATCGCCGGCAACCCTCCAAGGGCCAGACAGGCTGCGTGCGGAGACTTCGCTGTCGATATCGGCGAGCGTCACGACCCGGCCGCTCGCCTGCTGATGCACCCTGATCGTGCCGTCGACGATCGACACTCTTTCGAGCGTCACCTGCCGCGGATCGAAGGGCGAAGACGGGCGCACCGCCCAGTCGATCCGGCCGTTGGGGGCGATATTGATGTTCATGCTGGGCCGCACGAGCCGCATGTCGAAGATGAGGAGTTCGCCGCTCAGGAACGGCGCCAGCTCCGCATCCATGGAGAACTCATCGACCGTCATGGCGGGATCGCCGGGCTCCGCTCCCGCCACCACCACATCGGTGAAGGTGACGGAGGGAAAGGGCAGAAGCCGCGCGCGCGCCGTGCCGCCCACCCGCACCTCGCGTCCGAGGATGCGCCCCGCTTCCCGCTCGAATGAGGCGCGATAGGAGGTCCAGTCGATGAAATAGGGCGCGACCAGCGCCGCCGTCAGCACCAGTATCAGCAGGCTTCCAATGATGACGAAAAGACGCGCCAGTTCCGCCTCCGCTTCACGCCGGGACGATCGAAAATGCCATCCTTGCGGGCATATAGTGGCAGCGTTTACACTATCCGCCAGTGAGATTCAGGATTTTTCCGGGATTCATGATGCCGAGCGGGTCGAGCGCCTGCTTTATGGTGCGCATCACGTCGAGCCCCGGCCCATGCTCCTGTTCGAGGAAGCGCATCTTGCCCTGTCCGATGCCATGCTCGCCGGTGCAGGTGCCCTCCATTGCCAGCGCCCGGCTGTTGAGGCGGGCGACGAAAGCCTCGACGCGCGCCATCTCGGCCGGATCCTCCGTGTCCATCAGCACGGCGACGTGGAAATTGCCGTCCCCCACATGACCGACAATGGGCGCGACCAGCCCCGCCTCTGCGATATCCGCTTCGGTTTCCACAATGCACTCGGCAAGGCGGGAAATGGGCACGCAGACATCGGTCGAAAGGGCCTTCGAGCCCGGACGCAGCGTGAAGCCCGCCCAGTAGAAATCGTGCCGCGCCTTCCAGAGCTTCTGACGCTGCTCGGCAGCCGTCGCCCAGACGAAGGGCCCGCCGGAGAATTCGGCGGCGATCTCGCCGAACATGCTCGCCTGCTCCTCGACGCCTGTCTCCGTGCCGTGAAACTCCACGAAGAGGCAGGGAGTTTCGGGGTAGTCCAGCTTCGAATAGAGGTTGATGGCCCGCATGCCGAGCGCGTTGACGAGTTCGATGCGGGCGACAGGAACGCCCATCTGGATGGTCATGATTACGGCGTTGCACGCCGCTTCGACGCTCGGGAACGGGCAGACGCCGCCAGAAATCGCCGGCGGGATGCCATAGAGCTTCAGCGTCAGCGAGGTGATGACGCCGAGCGTGCCTTCCGAGCCGATCAGCAGCCGGGTGAGATCGTATCCGGCGGCGGATTTTCGTGCCCGCCGCGCCGTGGTCACCGCGCGGCCGTCGGCAAGCACCGCCGTCAGCGAAAGCACGTTCTCGCGCATGGTGCCGTAGCGCACCGCATTCGTGCCGGATGCGCGCGTTGCCGCCATGCCGCCGAGGCTCGCATTTGCGCCGGGATCGATCGGGAAGAACAGGCCCGTGTCGCGCAAATACTGGTTCAGCTCCTCGCGCGTCAGTCCTGCCTCTACCGTGCAGTCGAGGTCCTCGGGGTTGACTGCAAGCACGCGCTTCATACGCCCCATGTCGAAGGAGACGCCGCCGGCGGGCGCGTTCACATGCCCTTCCAGGGACGAGCCGGTGCCGAAGGGGATGATCGGCGCGCGGGCCTCGGCGCAGATGCGCACTGCCTCCTGCACGTCCTCCAGCGTTTCCGGAAAGAACACGCCGTCCGGCGCCTGATTGGGAATGTAGGTGGTGGTGTGGCCGTGCTGCTCGCGCAGTGCCCTGCCCGTCTGCAGCCTGTCGCCGAATCGCGCGGCGAGCCTTTCGAGCGCTGCCGAGATTCCGTTTTCATTGCGTCGCATTGATGCAGCGATGTTCATGCCGTCCTCCGCACCTTGCCGTCCCGGCGCCTCGGCATTAACCGCGCCGTAACCATCAGGGCCTTTGCACAGCTTAGCACACCCTCCTGCCTTTGAACCCATCGCGACGGCTCCCAGAATTCCCCTTGCTCCGGCGATGATTCGCCGCAACGCGCCACAAACGTTTAAGGGGCTTCCGTGAAGGTCGATGTGAAGGGTTTGTCAGAGAGGATCGCTCGCGATCCGAGCATCAGCGAACGCGATTTCTGGAGGGCTCTGCAAACAATCGAGGGTCAGCTTCACCAACTCGGCAGCCAGGGCAAGCCGATCCCCATCGATCTGATCTTCGCGCGCGCCATCCTGCGGCGCGCCTGCCAGAGCCGCCAGCAGGGATGACAGTCCCCGCGCTCCTTTCTCAGGCGAGCTTCTCTTTGAGGAAATCGACGGTCCGCCGCCAAGCCAGGTCCGCCGCCTCCTTGTTGTAGCGCGCTTCGGACGTGTCGTTGTTGAAGGCGTGGTTCACGCCCTGGTAGATATGGATGGTGTATTCCTTGCCGGCCGCGTCCAGCGCGCTCCGATAGTGAAGAAGCAGGGGCGCGCTGATCTCGTCCACCTTCTCCGGATCGGGCTGCGCACCGTAATAGGCTACGCCCGCATCGAGCGTGGGCGCGCTGACCGCCAGATTGTTGACCAAGCCGCCGCCCCAGCAGAAGCCGATGGCGCCCACTTTGCCGTTGCTGCTCTCATGGCCTTCAAGGAAGGTGACTGTGGCCACCCCATTGGCAATGTTCTGCGCCGCATCGAGCTGGCCGATCATTTCGCGGGCGCGGTCCTCGTCCTGCGGCGTACCGCCGAGGGGCGACAGGAAATCCGGCGCGAGAGCGACGAAGCCGTCAAGCGCCATGCGCCGCGCAACGTCGCGGATGTGCTCGTTGAGGCCGCGGTTCTCATGGATGACGATGACCGCGCCGAGCCGGCCCTGCTGGTCGGCCGGCCGCACGAGATAGCCCTTCATCTCGCCATCGGCGCCGGGATAGGTGATGTCCTCGGCGTTAAGCCGCGCATCGTCCTCCGGCACGACTGCCGCGCGGGCGGCATTGGCCGCAAGCAGCGGGGCTATGGCGGCGGCGGCCGCGCTGGAGCCCGCCAGCTTCGTCAGCTTTTCCATGAAGCCGCGGCGGTCGAGCGTAAGATGCGTGTATTCGTCATAGGCGTTGATCATCGCCTGGGTGATCTGCGGTTTCGACATTGTGGCTCGCTCCGGCATGAATCTGAAGGCGCCCGCCTCCCCCTGCCAGAGTTGCGGAGACATCGAAATTCGTCCAATCACACCGCCGTGAAAGGCCGCGCTGCATCGCTTAAGCTTTGCGCGCTGGAACACCGCCCGCGTCCTGGCGGAAGGGGCGCACACGCTATTTCCCCACAGGCCGGCCTTGGCCGAGGCGCCGCGAGCCGGTACAAAAGGAAAACGCTTGGCCCGCCGGGCCCGAATCACCATATGCGGAGCTGATGCCAGGTTCTCCGGACGATCTGCCGTTCTTCGGCGATGACGAAGCGCCCCGCCCCGCGCCGCGCACGGGCGGCATCGCCGCGCGCGCCATGGCCGCTCGGCACGCCCAGGCACCCCGCTATCTGGAAGGGCTGAACCCGGAGCAGCGGCTCGCGGTGGAAACGACCGAAGGTCCGGTGCTCGTGCTCGCCGGCGCGGGGACCGGCAAGACGCGCGTGCTCACCACGCGCATCGCCCATATCCTTGCCACGGGCCGCGCCTTCCCCTCTCAAATCCTCGCTGTCACCTTCACCAACAAGGCCGCGCGCGAGATGAAGACGCGCATCGGTGTCCTGGTGGGCGAAGCCATTGAAGGCATGCCCTGGCTCGGCACGTTCCACTCGATCGGCGTAAAACTCCTGCGCCGCCATGCGGAGCTCGCCGGCCTCACCTCCTCCTTCACCATTCTCGACACGGACGACCAGGTGCGGCTGATAAAGCAGTTGATCCAAGCCGAGGGACTGGACGACAAGCGCTGGCCGGCGCGGCAGTTCGCCATGATGATCGACGGCTGGAAGAACAAGGGCCTCAGCCCCGCCGACATCCCGGAGGGCGACGCCCGCGCCTTCGCCAACGGCAAGGGCCGCACCCTCTATGCGGCCTATCAGGAGCGGCTGAAGACGCTCAACGCGACGGATTTCGGCGACCTGCTCCTGCACCCGATCCGCATCTTCCGCGCGCACCCGGATGTGCTGCGGGAATATCACGCCAAGTTCAAATACATCCTGGTCGACGAGTATCAGGACACCAACACCGCGCAGTATATGTGGCTGCGGCTTCTGGCGCAGCGTCCCGGCAGCAACCAGCCCACCTCCCCCTCGATGGGGGAAGTCGCGAAGCGAAGCGCCGGCCCTCGCCACGAGGCGGAGGGTGGAGCCGCCGTCAACATCTGCTGCGTCGGCGACGACGATCAGTCCATCTATGGCTGGCGCGGCGCGGAAGTGGACAACATCCTCCGCTTCGAGAAGGATTTTCCGGGCGCCAAGGTGATCCGGCTGGAGCGCAACTATCGCTCGACCGCGCATATCCTCGGGGCCGCATCCCATCTCATAGCCCATAATGAGGGCCGGCTCGGCAAGACGCTCTTCACCGACCACGCCGATCCCGACGCGCCGAAGGTGAAGGTGCACGCCGCCTGGGATTCGGAGGAAGAGGCGCGCGCCGTGGGCGAGGAGATCGAGGCGCTGCAGGCCAAGGGCCATGCGCTCAATGACATGGCGATCCTGGTGCGCGCATCCTTCCAGATGCGCGAGTTCGAGGATCGCTTCGTCACCCTTGGGCTCAACTATCGCGTCATCGGCGGCCCGCGATTCTACGAGCGGCAGGAGATCCGCGATGCGCTCGCCTATTTCCGGGTGGTGGCGCAAGGCGCCGACGACCTCGCCTTCGAGCGCATTGTCAACGTGCCGAAGAGGGGCCTCGGCGAATCCGCCGTGCGCCAGATCCACGACGTGGCGCGCATGCGCGCCGTGCCGCTCCTCCAGGCAGCCCGCGATCTCGTCGGCACGGAGGAGTTGAAGCCGAAGCCCGGCGCCTCGCTGCGCAACCTGGTGGAAAGCTTCGAGCGCTGGCAAGGCCTCCTCGACCGGATGAAGCATACGGAACTCGCCGAGCTCATCCTCGAGGAGTCGGGCTACACCGACATGTGGAAGAACGACCGCTCGGCCGAGGCGCCGGGACGGCTCGAGAATCTCAAGGAGCTCATCCGCTCCATGGAGGAGTATGAGAGTCTGCGCGCCTTCCTGGAGCATGTGGCGCTGGTGATGGATGCCGAGCGCGACGAGCCGCTCGATGCCGTCAGCCTCATGACGCTGCATTCGGCAAAGGGCCTGGAATTCGACACGGTCTTCCTGCCCGGCTGGGAGGAAGGCCTCTTTCCGCACCAGCGGTCGCTGGACGAGGGTGGGCGCTCGGGGCTGGAGGAGGAGCGCCGGCTCGCCTATGTGGGCCTCACGCGGGCGAAGAAGAACCTGCACCTATGGTTTACGTCGAACCGCCGCATCCATGGCCTGTGGCAGTCCACCCTCCCCTCGCGCTTTCTCGACGAATTGCCGGAAGCTCATGTCGAGGTGGTGGAGGACGGCAGCGCCTATGGCGGTTACGGCCGGCCGCTCGGCGACCGGCAGCCGGGCCGGCCCAATCCCTATGGCGCCTCGCGCTTCGATACGGTCGGCGAGGTCTTTTCCAACACTTATGCGACGCCCGGCTGGCAGCGCGCGCAGAAAAACCGCACCGAGGCGACGGCGCGCAACTGGGGCACGCGCTCGGGCCACCAGGTGGAGCGGATCGGTTACGGCGAACCGGATTCCGGCTACGGCGCCGGGAGGGGCTCCGTGAAAGGGCGTACCATCGAGGGCGAACTGGTGGCCAAGTCCGTATCTGACACGCCCTCGCAATTCAAAGTGGGCGATCGGGTGTTCCACCTGAAATTCGGCAACGGCCATATCGCCGCGATAGACGGCAACAAGCTCACGATCGACTTCGACAAGGCCGGACAGAAGCGCGTGCTCGACGGTTTCGTCGAGCGCGTTTAGCCTCACCTTTGCGAGGGGTCGCTAACAAAGGGCGATCGGCGGAAGCCGTTTCCGCTACTCGAAGTAAACAAAGTTTCCTTCAGCGTTCTTTTCGCGCTTCAGTATGCTCTTGTTGGCGAGGCGCGAGAGCGGCCCGGAAAAGGCATTGGACTTATAGCGCACGTCGTATTCGTCCCGGCAGTGCTTGACCACATCGCCGATCGTACGCTTCTCCTTGAAATAACCGCTCTCGACCAGCCTGGCGAGCGCCGCGACAGCGCCGCTTGCGCTTGGCAGCGCGTTGCGCTGGGGTGCCTTGGCGGGCGATGAGACAGCGCGCGCCCTTCTGCCGCCCCGGGCTCGCTCGCCGCGCGCAGGCGCTTGCGGCCGGGCCGGGCCGGGCTCGTAAGTCTGGCCGTCCGGTTCGGCGAAACTCCTGAACCCGCCCGTCTGGCTGAAAATAAGCTCAACGATGCGCAACTGCACCGCCTCGGACTCGAATTTATTGATGGTTTCCGACAGCTCGGCGAGCTGCCGCTTCAATTCGTGGAATCTATTCTGCATTGTTATTGCCCCGCATTGCAGGCGTGCCGTCATAGCTCGACCAGCCTAATCGCATATGGCATTGTAAAATAGCAGAAAGTCAATACGGAGTAAGATCGTGTCGAAGCACGATCTATACGGTATTCAAAAGACCTCCGCTTCCGATGACGCCAGCGTCAGGGCAGACCAAACTTGTCTACGAAAGTAAACTTGCGGTTGAAGATAACCGCCTCCTAAACAGCCAAGGCACGGGGATAACGATCGCGCGGCCGACCGCGGTTTCCTCAAGAGGTGGGCAGGGCTACGCCCATTTTGTCAAAAAATCTTCCGCCGAAAGTGTCTGCATATCCGGCACCGCCTCGAAGAGCCGCTCCAGTGGCCAGTTCCACCACTCTAGCGCGCGCAGGCGTTCGGCGACCTCGGGCGCGAAGCGGCTCCTGATTGCACGCGCCGGTGCGCCGGCGACGATCGTATATGGCGCCACGTCTCGGGTGACGACTGCATTTGCGCCCACCACCGATCCGTCGCCGACGGTCACACCGGGCAGGATCACGGCGCCGTGGCCGATCCACACATCATTGCCGACCGTCACATGCTTTCTTCGCCGGCGCTCAAGGAATTCCGCATCAATGCCCCGATAGCGGAAATACTCGTTCGGGCGGTAGCTGACCTTATGCGTCGTTATGCGCTCGAGAGGATGTTCCAGTGCGTTGATGCGCGTATTTGCCGCGATGGAGCAGAACTTGCCGATGCTTGCATAAATTCCTTCGGCCTGACGCTCGAAATAGGTGAAGTCACCCACGGTGACCTCGCGCAGGACCACCCGCTCGGCGATCGCCGTATAGCGGCCGAGCCGGCAGGTCTTGAGATCCGCTGTGGGATGGATGCGCGGCTCTGGATCGGTGAAGCGCAGATCGTCCATGGTCTTTTCCTAGAGGCCCCCTAAGAGACGCGCAAGCAGGCCTAATGCTTGCGACAGTTTGCATCTTTGCGGGCGGACCGCCGGAGACTATGCTTCGCGCATGAGATCGGCACCCGCCAACCACCAGGCGCTTTTCGTAGTTGCCGCTGCCGCTATGCTGCTTGCAGGGCTGGGCGGCCTCGGCATCGCCATGTGGATGGAGAATGGCGCGGCCATCTTCTTGTCCCTTGCGGAAGCCGGCCTTGCCTGGTGTTTCTAGCCCAAGCTTCCGATACGCGGTGACCCCATGATGCGCTATATCCTGATCGGCATCCTCGCCCTGACCGCCTTCGCCGTGGGGCTCCTCACCTTCGAATGGTATCGCGGCGGCGACCAGGCGGTTGCCTTCGGAGCGCCGTTCGAGCTCGTGGATCACAACGGCCAGCCAATTACGGACAAAGCGCTTCAGGGCCGCCCCACCGCGCTCTTCTTCGGTTTCACCCATTGTCCCGACGTCTGCCCCACCACGCTGTTCGAGATGGAGGGTTGGCTCGAGCAGCTGGGCGAGGAAGGCAAGGACCTCCAGGCCTTCTTCGTCTCCGTCGACCCCGAGCGCGACACCCCCGAGGTGATGAAGACCTATCTCAGCAATTTTTCCGACCGCGTCACGGGGGTTACCGGGGAGCCGGAAAAAGTCGCCGCCATGGCCAAGGCGTTCCGCATCTATTCGAAGAAGGTAGAGCTCGAAGGCGGCGACTACACCATGGACCATACGGCCTCGGTGATGCTGCTCGATCGCAAGGGCGATTTCTTCGGCACGATTTCCTATGAGGAGAACCCCGAAACGGCTGTCGAGAAGCTACGCCGGCTGATAAGGGAAGGCTGATCGGCCAGCCTTGCTCTCCATTCATGCCCCAGACACGTCTCTTTTTCCGCTGCCATGGCGCGCTGGCAAGGCGCGCTTACACCATGTTGGAGACGGCCTTCGAGGAAGATGGGCTCCCACTGGCCATCGTCGAGATTGACGAGGCGGAAGACCTGCAGGAAATCTCGGTCTATGCCACCGATGATCCGGAGGGCGTGAAGGCTCGTATCGTTGGGACTCTGTCCCCCCTGCCTGGCCTGCCCGGGATCGATACGGAGGAACTCCCGGATATCGACTGGATCGCCCATTCGCTGGCCGGCCTGAAAGCCGTCCGCGCCGGCCGGTTCTTCGTCCATGGGTCGCATGAAACGGGGCGTCACCGCGCCGGCGAGATCCCCATAGAGATCGAGGCTAGTCTCGCCTTCGGCACCGGCCATCACGGCACGACCTCGGGCTGCCTGGAGATGATTGGCGAGGTCGCGTTGCGAGAGCGGCCGCGAAATGCGCTCGATCTGGGCACCGGCAGCGCTGTATTGGCCATTGCCATCGCGAAGCTGGCGCGCATTCCGGTGCTGGCCACGGATATCGATCCGATCGCCGTGCGGGTGGCTCGGCAGAATGTACGGCTGAATAGGGCAGCCGCTTGGGTTGAGGCGGTCACAGCGCCGGGTTTCCACCACCCGGCCTTTGCCCGCAGGAAACCGTTCGACCTGATCGTGGCGAACATCCTCGCCCGGCCGCTGATGCGGCTCGCCCCAGCCATGGCGCATCATCTGAGCCCAGGCGGATCCGTGATCCTGTCTGGCATCCTCGATCATCAGCGGCGCCCGGTAATCGCCGCCTATGTCGGCCAGGGCTTCCGCCATGTCGCAACATTTCACCGGGAAGGCTGGGCGACCATCCATATGAAGCGTTGAACAGAAACAAAAGGCGGCCGAAACCGGCCGCCTTCGCTCCCGCATCTGCGGGAAAAACTCAGTACATGTAGGCCGCGCCCTGCCGACGCAGTTCCTCGCGGCTGTAGCCGTTGGCCTTCAGCGTCTCGTCATCGAGCATCAAAAGCGCGCCGTTTACATAACGCGCCGCCTGCTTCTGCCGCGCGGCGATCAGCGCGTTCATCGCGCTACGCAGATAACCGGGCTTTCCAATCCGTGCCATGTGAGGTCTCCATCTCGCCGGGATCCAATCCTCCACGCACAGATAGGTAAGAAATGCTGACCCATTCCGCTAGCACGGAATGCGCATGCCTGCCATCCCTTTTTGCATATGCGAAATGAATGCTGCAACGCACAATGAAGGCGGCTTGTCCGGTGGATATTGCCTGCGCCGAAGAGGCCTTTTAGGGTCTCGCCGAATTGCAACCCGGGTGATCCATGTTCCAGTCGTTCGAAAGCAGCTCTGACCCAAACCAGGCAAGGCCACGCGTCGAAAGGCTGCGCGCGCTGATGGCCGAAATGGAACTTGAGGGTCTCCTCGTCCCGCACAGCGACGAGTATCAGAGCGAGTACCTGCCACGATCCGCGGAGCGGCTGGCATGGCTCACCGGCTTTACCGGGTCGGCGGGTGCTGCGCTCATCCTCAAGGAACGAGCCATTCTCTTCGTCGACAGCCGCTACACGATCCAGGCGCGGGAGCAGACCGATCCCTCGCTCTTCCAGATCGAGAGCCTGATCGACAATCCCCCCCGCGAATGGCTGCGGGCGAACGGGTCGAAGGGCATGCGCATCGGCTTCGACCCTTGGCTGCACACGATCGAGGACGTCCGCACCCTGCGCAAGGCCGTCGCGAAAGCCGGCATCCAGCTCGTTGCACTTGAGCGTAACCTGATCGATCAGATCTGGGAGGACCGCCCCGCTCCGCCTGCGGAGCCGGTGCGCGCCCATCCGCTGAAATTCGCCGGAGAGCCGGCGGAGGAGAAACTGCAGCGGCTATCCGCCATGCTTGGCGACGAGGGCATCGACCACACGGTGCTCACCAATGCGCCCTCACTGGCCTGGGCTTTTAACATGCGGGGCGCCGACGTGGCGCATACGCCTCTCGCGCTCGGCTTTGCCATGCTCTCCGCTTCCGGCCGGCCGAAGCTCTTCCTCGATCCGAAGAAGGTGTCCGGCGAGGCCAGGTCATACCTTGCCGGGCTTGCCGATCTCCATGCGCCGGCAGAGCTCGAGTCGGTGCTTGCCGGTCTCGCCAAGGGAAATGCGAAGATCGGGCTCGACCATGGGCTTGCGGCGGAGCGGTTGCGCCTGCTGGTCGAGAGCAGCGGCGGGAACGTCGTGGAGTTCACCGACCCCACCGCCCTTCCCCGAGCCACCAAGAACGAGACGGAGCTGAACGGCGCGCGCGCGGCCCATCTGCGCGATGGGGCGGCAATGGCCCGCTTCCTCGCCTGGCTGGATTCCCGGTCGCCGGAAAGCCTCGACGAGATCACGGTGGTAAAGCAGCTCGAGGAATTCCGCCGCGTGGTCGGCGAGGAAACGCAGATGCCGCTGCGCGACATCTCCTTCGACACGATCTCGGGTTCCGGGCCCAACGGGGCGGTGGTGCATTACCGCGTCACGCATGAGACCAACCGCAAGCTTTCCTCGGGCGAATTGCTACTGGTCGATTCCGGCGCACAGTTCGAGGACGGCACGACGGATGTCACGCGCACCGTGGCGCTCGGCAGCCCCACCGACGAAATGCGTAACCGCTTCACCCTGGTGCTGAAGGGCATGATCGCCATTTCGCTCCTGCGCTTCCCGCCGGGGACCCGCGGCATGGATATCGACGCATTCGCTAGGCACGCCCTTTGGCAGGCCGGCCTCGACTACGGCCACGGCACCGGCCACGGGGTCGGCTCCTATCTCGGCGTGCATGAGGGGCCGCAGCGGATCGCCAAGACCGGCAAGGAGAAGCTGCTTGCCGGCATGATCCTGTCCAACGAGCCCGGCTACTACCGCCAGGGGCATTACGGCATCCGCATCGAGAACCTCATCGTCGTCACGCCGCCGCAGCTGATCCCGGGCGGCGACATCGACATGCACGGCTTCGAGACGCTGACCCTGGTGCCGATCGACCGCCGGCTGGTCGAGCCGGCCCTCCTCGCGCCCGAGGAGAAGGACTGGCTGAACGCCTACCACCGGCGGGTGCTGGAGGAGATCGGCCCGCTCGTTGACGGGCCGACTGCCGCGTGGCTGGAGCAGGCGACCGCGCCGGTCTAGCCGAGGACCTGCCGCAGCGCGATCAGGACGCCCGCGGAGACGAAGAAGATCGTCATCATGCCGCCGCCGAGGAGCGAAATGGCCGCGCCTGTGACGAGCGCGGCGATTTCCGCCGGCCCGCCTTCCATGGCCGCCGGCGCCACGAGCGTGGTCAGCACGGCGGCGGGCACGGCATTCAGCCCAGCCTCGACGCGCGGGTGGATGCGCTCGAAGCGCGAGAGCACCAGGTGGCCGCCCGCCCGTGTGAAATAGGTGAGCACCGCGCCGGCAATGATGATCCAGAAGGTGGAGCTCATATCCCGGTCTCCTTGCCCGGCTTGGCGGGCGTAAACAGCGCGCCGAAGAAGACCCCGGCCAATGCGCCGATCGAGACATGCCAGGGCGAGCCGACCGTGCGGTAGGCGATGATCGACGCCACGGCGCTGATCGCCACGACCGGCAGCCAGAGCGGGCGCTTGCGAAAGCTCATCACCAGCGCAAGGAAATAGATCGGCAGGATGAAGTCGATGCCGAACGTATGGGTATCCGGAATGAGCTGGCCGAAGAGGGCCCCGAGCCAGGTCTCGCCTACCCAGCAAAGATAGACCGGAAGGGCAAGGCCCATATACCAGGCGAAGCTGAGCGGTTCGCTGCGCTCCATGCGCCGCTCTGCCTCGGCAAATTGCGGGTCGACGAGGAAGAAGAAGCCGACGGCGCGCTGCAGCGGTGTCCAGTGGTCGAGATAGCGGCCGATCGTGGCCGAGTAGAGCACGTGGCGAAAATTGACCGCGACGATGGAGAGCACCACCACCCAGGGCGCGATCCTGGAGCTGAAAAGATCGATGCCGACCATCTGGCTGGCGCCGGCATAGAGCGTGGCGCTCATCAAAATGGCCTCGAAGGTGGAAAGGCCGTGTTCCACCGCGAGGGCGCCGAAAAGCAGCCCGAAGGGGACGACCGCAAGGACGATCGGCACGCTCTGCCGCGCCCCGCGCAGAAAATCGCTCGACGGACGCCGCCCGGCATAGGTATCTGCAGTCATGGGGAACCTCCAGGCGTCGGACCATAGGTCAGCACTGCTGACCGGTCATATCAATTCAATTGAGGAAAGGATGAAGCGCGTTGATGGATCGCCGGCCTACCCGCCGACCCTCTGGAACCAGGTGTCCTCGTCGATGACCTCGATGCCGAGTTCGGCGGCCTTCTTGAGTTTCGATCCGGCGCCGGGACCAGCCACGACGAGGTCGGTCTTGGAGGAGACAGAGCCTGCCACCTTGGCGCCCAGGCGCTCGGCCATGTCCTTTGCCTCATCGCGCGACATGCGCTCCAGGGCACCGGTGAAGACGATGGTCTTTCCCGCCACGGGGGAGTCGGCGGCCGGCCGCTCCGCATCCATTACGTTGACCTGCGCGGCGAGCGCCTCGACCAGCCTGCGATTGTGCTCTTCTGCGAAATAGGTGGCGATCGCGTCGATGACGGCATCGCCGATATCCTCGAGCGCGTCCATCTCCTCGCGCGCCTTTAGGTCCCCCGCGGCGATGGCGAGCGCCGCATCGTGAACCTCCTTCCAGGAGCCATAGGCGCGCGCTAGTGTGGTGGCCGTGCGCTCCCCCACATGGCGGATGCCGAGGCCGTAGATCATGCGTTCGAGGGGAATGGTGCGCCGGGCCTCGATCGCCGCGAAGAGATTGGATGCCGAGACGGCGCCCCAGCCCTCCTTGTCCTTGAGCTTCTTGACGTTTTTTGCGTCGCGCTCCGCGAGCGTGAAGATGTCGGCCGGGCTTTTTACGGGCAGATCCGGATCGTGGAAGAAGAACTCGATCTGCTTCTCGCCGAGCCCCTCGATGTCGAAGGCGCGGCGCGAGACGAAGTGCCGGAGATGCTCGATGCGTTGGAAAGGACAGGCAAACTCGCCGGAGCAGCGGCGCACCACCCCTTCCCCGCCGCCGGCCGTGCTGTCGCGCACGATCGGGGTCTTCAACTCGCAGGGACAGACGGTGGGGAACTCGAACTCCCTGGCGTCCGGCGGGCGCCGCTCCTCCACATAGCCAAGGATCTGCGGGATCACGTCGCCGGCCCGCTGCACCATGACCGTGTCCCCGATCTTGACCCCGAGCCGCTCGATCTCCTCGGCATTGTGCAGCGTGGCGTTCGTCACCACCACGCCGCCCACGGTCACCGGCTCCAGCCGCGCGACGGGCGTCAGCGCGCCGGTGCGGCCGACCTGGATGTCGATGCCGCGCAGGATCGTGAACGCCTTTTCCGCCGGGAATTTGTGCGCCACTGCCCAGCGCGGGCTGCGCGAGACGAAGCCGAGCCGCTGCTGCAGCGCCAGGTCATTGACCTTGTAGACCACGCCATCGATATCGTAGCCGAGCGTGGCCCGCCGCTCCTCGATGGCATGATAGTGCTTCAGGAGTTCCTCCGCCGTCTGGCACAGGCACATCAGCTCATTGGTTCGGAAGCCGTAGCCCTTCAGCGCCTCGACCATGCCGAACTGGGTGGTTGCCGGCATGTCGCTCACCTCGCCCCAGGCATAGGCGAAGAACTTGAGCGGCCTTGCGGCCGTCATGGCAGGATCGAGCTGGCGCAGGGAACCGGCCGCCGTGTTGCGCGGGTTCACATAGGTCGGCTTGCCGTCGGCACGCTGGCGCTCGTTGAGCGCCTGGAAATCGCGGTGGGTCATGTAGACCTCGCCGCGCACCTCGAACACGTCGGGCGCGTCCCCCTTGAGCACGTTGGGAATGTCGGCCACGGCGCGCGCGTTGGCCGTGACGTTCTCACCCACCTGCCCGTCGCCGCGCGTGGCGGCCGAGACGAGCCGGCCCTTCTCGTAGCGGATGGAAAGGGACAGTCCGTCTATCTTGGGTTCCGCCGTCATGGCGATGGGCGCGTCGGGCGCGAGCTTGAGGAAGCGCCGGATGCGCCCCACGAAATCGATCACGTCCTCGTCGGAAAAGGCGTTGTCGAGCGACAGCATCGGCACCTTGTGCCGGACCTTCTCGAACTTCTCCGACGGCGTAGCGCCGACCTTTCGCGAGGGCGAATCCTCGCGCACCAGATGCGGAAAGAACTGCTCGATGGCTAGGTTGCGCCGGCGCAACGCGTCATATTCGGCATCCGAGATTACCGGCGCGTCCTCCGCGTGGTAGCGCCGGTCGTGCTCTTCGATCTCCCGGGCCAGCCGCGCGAGCTCGTCCCTGGCTTGGTCCTCGGTCAGCTCCTCGGCGGGGATCGTAGCTGTGGTCATTGTCGGCGGTCCGGATTCGTTGGGCGTCACCATATGGCCTTTGTGGCGTGCCGCTCAAGCGGGTAGCCGGGAAGGCGCGCGTCATCGCTGCCACGCCCGGTTTTCGCCGTCTGGCCATTGAGGAAGGTGGGAAGCGGGGCGCGTGGTCCGTGCCTCTCTGTTAGTTTATGTGGCGCGTCCCACGCGCCCCACCGGCCGCTGTCCCGACTTTATCAAATTCTAAACAAATACCTCTATGATTATCAGCATAGTTAGCCCACATTCTAAATCTACAATATCCCTTCGTAAATACTTCATTGAGAGAAAATGCGTTTATTAAATCCCCGACCTCTTT
>NZ_JAPSLH010000028.1 GCF_031180965.1 Chelativorans sp. | reverse complement strand
CGCGAACGGATCTCGCCGTGCGGCTGCCGGGAGGAGGGACGGCACTGCGCCTCAACATGCACGAGCTTGCGGCTTTCGACTGCCATATACTGCAGAGAGAAGGCGCGGAACGGGATTATACCGCCCCCGTCCTGGCGCGCGCCGCCGAATGGAACGACCGGGCTTCCGAGGACGACAAGCGGAAGCTTCTTGCCAACATGATGGCGGGCCTGCCCGGCGCCTTCAAGCGCTACGAGATCGAGGAACTGCGCGCGGCGATCGCCGAACAGTCGATGATCACCCATGAGCAGCTCCGGAACAACCTGGTGCAATTCCTGGAGAATGTTCTGCCGGCGGCCGAAGAGGCCGGCGTGTCGATGTGCATTCACCCGGATGATCCGCCCCGGGATGTGACAGGTCTGTGCCGGATCGTGAAGAACGCGGAAGACATAGCATTCGTCCTGGATGCCGTGCCGTCCGACTACAGCGGACTTACGCTCTGCACCGGCTCGCTGGGGGCCAATTCCGAAAATGACGTGCCGGAGATCGCCCGCCATTTCTCCCATAAGATAAAGTTTGCGCATCTGCGGAATGTGAAGAAGGACGCCGATGGCTCCTTCATGGAATCGGACCACCTCGGCGGCGATGTCGATCTCGTAGCGGTCATCGCGAGATTGCTTGAGGAAGAGCAGTCGCGGCTTGCCGGCGGCGGTGCTCCCATACCCTTTCGAGCGGATCACGGCCACGAGCTGATCGACGATTCCCTTCGCGCCACCCATCCGGGATATCCGGTGGTCGGCCGCCTACGGGGGCTGGCCGAACTGCGGGGCGTGATCACCGCCCTGACGCACCAGCGTGGCTATGCGGGATTGACGTGAGCCCCGCCCGCTTGCTTTGCGTCGGGGCGCTCACCCTGGACACAATATTCAAGCTGGAGAGACTGCCTGCTGGCTCCGGCAAGTTCATCCCCGAGGCTGCGGTGCAGATCGCGGCAGGCATGGCGGCAAGCGCAGCCGCCTCTGCCAGCAGGCAAGGGGGAAAGGTGTCTCTTTGGGCGAGCGTGGGCGATGACCCGGCGGCGGCGGAGCTGCTGTCGCAGATGGAAGGGGAAGGCGTGGATTGTTCGGCTGTGCGGCGCGTTGCCGGCGGCCGCTCGGCTTTCGCTTCCATTCTCGTCGATGCCGTCGGCGAGCGGATGATCGTGCCCTACTACGATCCGATGACCCAGGAGGAACCGGCGTTTCTTCCCTTCGACGATTTTTCGGATTTTGATGCTGTCCTGGTCGACGTGCGCTGGCCGGGCGCGGCTGCATTGGCGCTCGAGCAGGCCAGCCGCGATAACATTGCCGGAATCCTTGATGCGGACGTGGCGCCGCGGAGCGTGCTCGACCGTCTCTTCCCGTTGGCGAGCCACGTGGTTGCATCGCAGCCCGCCGCCACCGCCATCTGCGGACGGGAGTTGGAAGCTGCGGAGGCGGTCGGACAGCTTGCCCGCCGCACCAATGCATTTGTCGCCGTGACGGACGGGGCGAATGGCACATTCTGGTACGACAGCGCGAAGGCTTCCGTGCGGCACGTGCCCGCGCCCAAGGTGACGGCGGTCGACACACTGGCCGCTGGCGACGTCTTTCATGGCTGCTTTGCACTGGCCGTTGCGGAAGGCTGCGAGATCGAGCGTGGGCTGCGCTTCGCCAGCGTTGCCGCCGCCATAAAATGTCAGCGTTTCGGGGGGCGGCTGGGTGCTCCGAGCCGGCGGGAAACGCTGGCCTTCATGGAGTCGTGCGATGAGCTATAGCGAGTTCGAGGCGAGGATCAGGAAGATCGCTGTCCTCCCTATCGTACTGCCTAAATCCGTGTCCTTCTGCATTGACGTCATCGGTGCGCTGGCAGAAGGCGGCGCCACGGGAATCGAGATCGTGTTGAGGAGCAAGGATGCCCTTCCGGCGATCGAAGCCGGCCGGAAGACTTTTCCAGCAATGGTATTCGGAGCCGGGACGGTTCTTACGCCCGCGCAGTATGATGCAGCGGTCGCGGCGGGAGCCGACTTCGCCATTTCACCCGGCTTTGCGCCCGAACTTGTCGCCTATGCGGCGAGCAGGCCTGTTCCGCTGATACCGGGCGTGCAAACCGCGACGGAGGTGATCGCAGCCAGGTCCGCGGGCGCTGCCCTGCTTAAGTTCTACCCATCCGAGCCCGCCGGGGGAACCGCGGTTCTCTCCGACTACGGCAATGTGTTCCCGGATGTCAGCTTCATGCCGAGCGGCAAAATCGATCTTCATCTCCTGCCGGGTTATTCCGCGCTTCGCAACGTCGCCTCGGTTGGTGGCACCTGGATGTATACAAAAGCGGGGGAGCTTTTGCCGCGCGAACGGATCTCCTCCGTGATGAAGCAGTCGCTGCAGGCCATGGAGCGTGGAGAATAGCCGGCGTTGACTACCATGGTAGCATTCCCTATTAGGTCTGTCGGGAGGTTAAGATGGCTGATAAAAAGAAGAAGCGGGCGCTGGTGACCGGCGCCGCCATGGGCATCGGCCGGGCGGTCGCCGAAAAGCTCGCAGCCAAAGGGACGGCGCTCATTCTCGTCGACCGGGCGCGGGAGCCGCTCGCAGACGTCGCATGCGCACTTGAGGGCGCGGGTGCGGAGGTGCGGACTGTTGTCGGCTCCACCGCTGATCCGAGGACCTGCACGCAAGCGGTGGCACTTGCTGAGCAAGATTTCGGCGGCCTCGACATGCTCTCCCACAATGCCGGGATCCAGCGCTACGGCACCGTCGAGACGACCGACGAGGCGCTCTGGGACGAGGTCATGAGCGTGAATCTCAAGGCGGCCTATCTCCTGTCGCGGGCTGCGATGCCGGCATTGCGGCAGAGCCGCGGCGCGATCGTCCATATGAGTTCGGTGCAGGGGCTTGCAAGCCAGGAAGGAGTGCTGGCCTACACCACGGCCAAGCATGGCCTTGTCGGCCTCGTTAAATCCATGGCGGTGGATTACGCGCCGCTCGGCGTGCGCGTGAACGCGGTGGCGCCGGGCGCTGTCAACACGCCCATGCTTCAGGATGCCGTCCGCCTGAACGACGACCCGGATGCCCTGTGGCGGACGCTCGACAACATGCACCCGATGGGCCGTACTGCACGGCCGGAGGAGGTGGCTGCTGTGGTCGCCTTCCTCTTGTCGGACGAAGCATCCTTTGTGACGGGAGAGGTGGTGCGCGTTGATGGTGGGCTGCTTTCGCGCATCGGCGGCTCCCCGCGCAAGGAGTAGCCGACCGTGTCGCATGTGAGTTTGAAGCAACTGGTCAAGGTCTATGGACGGCAGATCGCCGTGAAGGCCATCGACCTGGAGATCCAGAAGGGCAGCTTCGTTGCCCTGGTCGGTCCGTCCGGCTGCGGCAAGTCGACGACGCTGCGCATGATCGCGGGGCTGGAATCGGTATCCCACGGAGAAATCCGCATTGCCGACCGCGTCGTCAACGACCTACCGGCGCGGGACCGGGGCATCGCCATGGTGTTCCAGTCTTACGCGCTCTATCCGCATATGACCGTCTACGACAATATGGCTTTCGCCTTGAAGGTCGCGAAGGTGCCGCGCGAAGAGATCGATAGGCGGGTAAGGCGCGCGGCCGAGATTTTGCGGCTCGACGATTATCTTGATCGTCGCACGTCGCAGCTCTCCGGTGGACAACGCCAGCGCGTGGCCATGGGCAGGGCAATCATCCGCGAGCCGGAGGTCTTCCTCTTCGACGAGCCTCTGTCGAACCTCGACGCGCAATTGCGCAGCGCCATGCGTGTGGAGATCAAACGGCTGCATCACCGGCTCGGCACCACCGCCATCTACGTCACGCACGACCAGACCGAGGCGATGACCATGGCGGACAAGGTCGTGGTGATGCGCGACGGCGTAATCGAGCAGGCGGGCGCTCCCCTCGATGTCTTCGAGCATCCGGCAAACGAATTCGTAGCAAGGTTCATCGGCTCGCCCGCCATGAACATGCTTTCCGGTGAGATCGCGAGCGGCGCTGACGGGCGCCCGGAGGTAAGGCTGCCGGGCGAAGCCATTGCTCTTGATCCGGCTCGTTTCGAGGGGCTGGAATCCGGCCGGCCGGTCCTGCTCGGCGCGCGTCCCGAGGATATTGTGCCGGAGGGCCACGGCCTGCTGCCCGAAGATGCCCACCTCTTCTCCGCGCCGGTGGTGCTGACGGAATCCCTCGGCAACGAGACGCTCCTCTTCGCACCCTTCGCCGGCAGCGAAATCACGAGCCGCATGCAGAGGCCCCGGCCTGTGGCTGATGGCGAGGTGCTCAATTTCCTGATCAACCGGGAGAGGCTGCACCTCTTCGACGCGCAAACCGGCCGGTCACTGCGCCAATAGCAACGGAATATATGACAAGGAGGAGAATACCCGTGAACATGATTCAGAAATTGGCGGCGGCGGCACTTGCCGGCGCCGCGCTGGCCGCGGCGGGAGGGGCGCATGCCCAGACCGTCACCGTCTACCATGACAAGCCGTTCTACCAAGCCGGATGGGATGGTCTGACTGCCGCCGCCAAGGAAGCCGGTATCGACCTGCAGTTCAGCGCCTACACCACCGACCAGTTCCAGGCCTTCATCCAGTCGGGCCTGATGTCTGGGGATGCGCCCGACGCCTTCACTTGGTGGAACGGCACGAAGCTCGAGGAGATCGTCGAGAGCGGGCAGATCGCCCCGCTTGACGATCTGTGGGCGGAGAAGATCGCGGCGGGCGAATATGATGCCTCCGCGGCCGAGCCGTTCAAGGTCGACGGCCACATCTACGGGATGCCGACCGGCATCAATCGCTGGGTCGTCATGTACAACAAGGAGCTGTTCGAGAAGGCCGGCATCGAATCCGTTCCCACCACCTGGGAGGAACTGATGGCCGCATGCGAGAAGCTGAAAGCGGCAGATATCATTCCCTTCAATGCCTCAATTCAGGAAGGCTGGCGCGGCTTCGTCTGGTTCGAGGAGTTGCTCATCCGCACCGATCCCGACGCCTATGTGGCTCTCAACGAGGGCAAGCTGAAATATACGGACGAGCCGGTGCGCCGCGTCTTCGAGATATGGAACGACCTTTATGCCAAAGGCTATTTCACCGATCCGGCGAGCCAGGAGGAGCAGCTCGATTTCGCCCGCGGCAAGGCGGCGATGTATCTGGCCGGCGACTGGAACATCGGCCTGATCGAGGCGGGCGGGCTGAAGCCGGGCGAGGATTTCGGCGCCTTTATCATGCCGAATGTCGATCCCGACGTGCCCAATGTCGTGATCGTGGAGGCCTCGCCCCTGCTGATCAGCACGGCCGGCGCACAAAAACCCGAGGTGATGGAATTCGCCAAGTGGTATCTCAGCTCTGACGCCATGAACGCCTGGGCCACCACGCCGGGCCTTTATGCCGGCAATCTCAAGGCAAAGGTGCCGAACGAGATCATCGGCCAGATTGCAGACTCGGCGGCAAAGGGCAACTACCGTTCCATGACCCGCTATTGGGAAGCTTCGCCTTCCGAGATCGTGCTGCCCGCCGTCGAGGAGATGAACCGCTTCATGACCGATCCGTCGATGGAAACGGCTGAAACGGCGATGAACAACATCGAGGCTATCGCCTCGCAATACTGGGCTTCGCGCCAGTAGATCGACTGCTCCGGCGAGAGGCGTCAGCTTCTCGCCGGCATTCTTGCCGAGGACTTCGAATGACCGCCAGCATCGCCGAAACCTCCCTGCCGCCGGGCATCCCATCGGTCGATGCCATGGCGGCGACCGAGCGCCGGCGCGGACGCAGGCGCTTCTGGACGGCGCTCGCCTTTATGGCGCCGGCACTGTTGTTCGTCGGCATTTTTCTGCTTTTGCCGGTCGTCTTCAACATCTATGCCTCGCTCACGCAATGGGCGAAGTTCTCGGGACTCGGCGAATATGCCGGCCTTGCGAATTATGAGCGGCTGCTCTCCAATCCCAACTTCTTCACGGCCACGGCACGAACCGTCGTCTGGGTCGTGGCGTCCTTCTTCCTCCCCGCGCTGCTTGGTCTTGCGCTGGCGCTGCTGGTGAAGGGCCTCAAAGGCGAGGAGACCTTCAAGAGCATCTATTTCCTGCCGCGGATGTTCTCGGCCACCGCCGTCGGCGTCATCTGGTATTACGTCTATGCCAATGAGGGCATCGTCAACACCATGCTGCGCGGCATAGGCCTGGAGGGGCTGGCGCAGAGATGGCTTTACGAGGCCGGTCTCGCCACGCCGGCCATGATCATCACGCATCTGTGGCAGCAGGTCGGCCTCACAATGGTCCTTCTGCTTCTCGGCCTCAACGCTCTGCCCACCGATCCCATCGAGGCGGCGAAGGTGGATGGCGCCTCCCGCTGGCAGGTCTTCCGGCATATCGTCCTACCGCTTCTGGCGCCGACCATCCTGGTGGTGGTGACGGTGTCGGTGCTGGCGGGCTTTACCTCCTTCGACCTGGTCTGGGTGATGGGCCGCGACTTCCCCAACCGCTCGACATTGACGCTGGCGGTCAATCAATACTGGGAATCTTTCCGGGCGGGATACTGGGCCTATGGCGCAGCCATCGCCGTGGTGCTCGGCGCCATCGCGCTCAGCATAAGCTGGTCGCTCGGGCTGCTCCAGCAGCGCCTCGACAGGCGATAGGAGACGGAAATGGCGGCAGTCGACCTGTCGAAGCTTGATTTCGATGCGATCGCCCGGAGGGAGCAGCACACCGACACGCGCAAGGCCGTGATGCTGGCCATGGCCGTCATGCTTGCGCTCGCCTGGATGACGCCCTTCTACTATCTGGTCGTGTCCATCTTCAAAAGCAACGCTGAGTATGGGACTGGCCATCCGCTGGCGCTGCCGCAGTCCTGGGAGCCGGTGCTGCACAATATCTACGAGGCTTGGACGAAAACGCGGATGGCCGACGGCATGTTCAACTCCGCCCTGTACGGGTTCATCGGCGGCGGCGCTGCGGTGTTCATTGCCGCGCTGGCGGCCTATGGCCTGACGCGGATCGAATTCCGGGGGAAGGGCTTCTGGTTCATGCTCATCTTCTCGGGCACGATCTTCCCCCTGCAGATGTATCTGATACCGCTTTTCATGGGCTACACGAAACTGGGGCTCAACAACACCCGGCTCGGCATGATCCTTTTCTATACCGCGGTCTGCATTCCCTTTCCGGTGCTGGTGCTGCGCAACTACATGGCGGGGCTGCCGCGCGAGATGGACGAAGCGGCCCGGCTCGATGGATGCTCCGACTTCCGCATCTTCCGCTCCATCATCCTTCCCAATTGCTGGGGTCCGATGACGGCCCTTTTCCTGATCCAGTTCACCTGGATATGGAACGATCTTCTTTTCTCCATGGTGCTGACGAGCCGGGAGGAGGTGCGCTCGCTTATGAACGGGCTGATGGTGCTGCAGGGAAGCTATGCGGCGACCACGCCCAATGTGGTGATGACGGCGACACTGATGGCCAGCCTGCCGACAGTGATACTGTTCCTACTTTTGCGCAGGCACTTCATGAATGGACTGAAGCTGCAGAGCCTTTGAGGGAACGAGAATGGCCGGAGCAAACGGAACGCGCGCAGGACCGGAAAGACGCTTCGCCGATTCGGCTGCCGGAGCTTCGGTTGCCGCCCGAACCTTCGAGATCCTCCTCGACCAGATTCTCACTTTCCGGCTGAAGCCGAACGAGATGGTCTCCGAAAAAACGATGTCGGAAGCGCTGGGCGTGAGCCGCACACCCGTGCGCGAGGCGCTCGCCCGCCTCGCCACTCTCCGGCTGATCGACATCTATCCCCAGCGCGGCAGCATCGTTGCACCATTGAGATTCGCCGATCTGGAGAAATCCCAGTTCCTGCGGGAGGCGCTGGAGGTCGGCCTCGTGGTCCGCGCTGTGGAGAGCCCCAACCGGACTCAGCTTGTGCAGAAGCTGAGGGATGAACTGGCTATCCAGGAGACGCTGTCGTCGATCTCCGACGAACGTCGCTTCTACAAGTCCGACGAGCTCTTCCACCAGCAGATCGCCGCCTATGCGGGTTTTCCCGGAATCTGGGCGGATATCAATGCGGCGAAGCTGCACATGGATCGCTTCCGCTATCTTTCCTTTCCGCGGCTCGATGCCATGTCCGTCGTCATCGACCAGCACCGCCGGATCGTCGACGCCATTGAGGGTGCGGACGCGCAAGCGGCCGAGGAGGCGATGCGCATCCACCTGCGGCGCGTCTTCGCTGCGTTGAAGATCGTGCAGGAGCGCTATCCCGAGTATTTCGAGCGATCCGACCTGCCCTCGATGTCGGCGGCGGGGGATTCCGAGAAGCAGAATGCGGGCCGCGAGGATACCGCGGCGTGATGACGTGGCGCTTTGCAAGCGATTTCGTCCAGGGCGAGGTGCAAAGTCTCGGCGGCATGCTCGGCCCGGTCTCCTTCGATCTTGGCGGCAGGCTTGTGCAGCCCTTCGCGATTGCTCCCTGGGCTGACGAGGAGGACGAAGAGCATCGGCGGCTTCCCGGCATATTGCAGCGCCTAAGGGGCGAATGGCCGTGCGTGCCGTTCGGGATTGATGCCCCGCGTCCCGATCTGCCGGAGGATTGGCGGCCGCCGCGCGGCATGGAAGGTGCGGTCGTGGACTCATTTCCACACGGCTTCGCTTCCAATCACCACTGGCGCCTGCTGAAGGCGGGCAGGCGCTCAGTGACGATCGGGATCGACTATCCGGAAGGGCATGCAATCGGCCGCCTTGTGCGCACCGTCACCGCCGCTGTGGACAGTGCGGCGCTGGACCTCGCCCTCGAAATTCACGCTCGGCACGATTGCCGCGTACCCGTGGGGCTTCACCCGGTCTACAAGCTCCCCGAAAGGCCCAGGCGGTTGCATCTCGATCTGGCGGAACAGTCGAGGTCATGGACGTTCCCGTTGGAGGTGGAGGCTGGCCGCACGGCGCTCAGGCCAGACCAGAGGGACGCGCCTCCCAATGCGCTGCTGTCGCGCGAAGGTGATCTGATCGACATTCGTACGCTTCCCCTGCCCGGAGAAAGCGAAGACCTCGTGCTCCTGACGGGGCTCGGCGGCAGCATCTCCTTCACCTATCCGGATCTCGGCTACTCCATCGTCCAAACCTGGAACGCGGCGCATTTTCCCGCTTGCTGCCTGTGGATTTCCGCAGGGGGCAGGCGGTTCTACCCATGGTCTGGCCGCTTCCGTGGGCTCGGCGTAGAACCGGTTGCGGCGCCCTTCGATCTGGGGCCGGCCACGGCGGCGGCGGGGTCCGATCCTCTTTGCCGAAGCGGCGTGCCGACGAGCATTGCCCTGACCGCAGCGGAACCGTTCAGGACCGAATACCGGATCGCCTGCAGGGCGGCCTGAGATCACTGACGCGCAAGCGAAGATGAGGAACGGCGTTGACTTATCGCGACGAAAACTTCCTGCGATCGCACATTCGGAGCATCGTCGACTTCTATTATCCCGTGTGCATCGACCACGAACGCGGCGGCTTCATCAACCAGCTCCTGGACGACGGGACTGTTTTTGACCCGAACACCAAGCATCTCGTCGGCACCTGTCGCTTCATATATAACTTCGCCGTCGCCTTCCTGCATTTCAACGAAGAGCAATATCGTCAAGCCGCCGCGCATGGCCTTGCCTTCCTCGGGAGGCATCATCGGCAGGCCGATGGCGGCTACGCGTGGGTGCTGAGCGGATCGGAAGTGATCGACCCAACCCGCTACTGCTACGGCCATGCCTTCGTGCTCCTGGCTGCCGCTGCGGCAGCCAAAACAGGCCTGCCGCAGGCGCAGGCCCTGGTGTCCGAAACATACGATCTGCTGGAAACCCGCTTCTGGGAGGCGGACGCCGAACTCTATGTGGACGAGATCGGCGCTGGCGACTGGTCGGCTGTCGCCGCCTATCGAGGGCAGAACAGCAACATGCATATGTGCGAGGCGATGCTTGCCACTTTCGAAGCGACAGGCGAGGCGCGCTATCTCGATCGCGCAGCCACCTTGGCGCGGCGCATCTGCAGTGAACTCACGGCCCAATCAGGAGGCCTGCTCTGGGAGCACTACCACAGTGATTGGAGCCTGGACTGGGAATACAATAAGGAGGATCCGAGGCATCTGTTCAAGCCCTACGGGTATCTCCCCGGCCACTTCGTCGAATGGGCCAAGCTGCTCATGATCCTCCATCGCTATCGGCCCGAAGACTGGCAAGTCGCTTCGGCGGAGCGGCTGTTCAACACGGCAATGGAGAAGGCTTGGGATGGAGAGGCCCAGGGTATGCACTACAGCTTTGCTCCCGACGGCGGCATCCTGGATACGGACCGCTACTATTGGGTCATATCCGAAATGATCGCTGCCGCCGCCCTGCTCGCGGTGCAGACGGGGCGGCGGCAATATTGGGATTGGTACGAGCGCGGCTGGGAATATGCCGACCGGCATTTCATCGACCACAAACATGGCGGCTGGTTTCGCATTCTCGACCGTTTCGGGCGGAAGTATAGCAATGAGAAGAGTCCTCCGGCCAAGACCGATTATCATCCGGTGTCGGCCTGCCATGAGGTCATAGTGGCGTTGAGGAAGACGCCTGCTTCGAAGTACCGTGACAAAAGAACCACCGTACTAGATCCGCGATCCTGACTCTCACCAGGCGTGAGAGAACGCGGGAACAGTCGAAGCGATGTTGAGTTCTTCGTGGCCTGTAGGAGCCATAGGGACTATGGTCTCCGACCATAGCCCCAAGCGATCAATAGGGTAGTAGTTCCGGCTCAGCTACCCTCTGCCGATGTGGAGAAGTGGTCTATCTCGCCTGCCTCATAAGCAGGAGATCGCGGGTTCGAATCCCGCCACCGCAACCAGATCAGGACCGAGTAGCGATGGCGAGTACAACCGCGATAATCAGCAGAAGCGGCCCCATCCATTTGAACTGGCGGACGAGGTGCGTCTGCCATGCCGGTCGTCCCGGGTTGGTCGGAACCGAGAGAAAGCCAAATCCCACGCCGGTCATCCATAGGCCGACGCAGAGCATAATGAACTCGTCAATATAATCTGCGATCACGATATTTCCTCACTCCCTGCTATCAAGGCAGGAGACCACACATGGCGCTGACCAGCAAGATGGAAGCGCGCGGCCGGCCGTCCCTGACCGCCTGGAACAGCGCCACTCGCCGCAACTTGCGCGTATGAGATTACCCCGGGCGTCGGTTTCGAGGGTGAGACGGAGAGGCACTCGCCTGAAGAACTGAAGCGGCGTGTGAGGTAGCTGGGGACGTGCTTGCGCCTCGACAAGGCTCTCGCCCTGGTGGGCGCGGGCTAGGGGGGTGGGCGAAAGTCCAAGGCCGTTCCCTCCCGGACGGTGCGCTGGAAATGGCCGGCTGCAAAGCCACAGGAGCGCCTCAGTCTTCTCCCTCGCCAGAGAACACGCCCGCGGAGCTTGAGCCCGCGCCAGTGACGCCTCCAGCGGGCAAAGCGGGTCTGCGGACGACAATGCTGCCTCGAAATCAAAAATGGTCTGAGCGGAATCTGAACCCGACCACGAGATTGCAAACCTGCAACGGCAGATTGACCTGCAGCGCGAGGACTTCCAGCAGTTCTCAAGCTCCCTCGGCAATGGCCGTGACGTGATCCAGGACCTTAAGTCGGAGATCGAGCGGCTGCGCGATCAGTTGGCGGATATCCGGTCTCGGCAGTTTCAGCGCCTCGGTACGTCCCCATGAGCGAAACGCCAGATGCGTTTTCAACTTGCGCAATGCCCCACCGTCAAGTTGAATGAGTGATACTTTGTCTGGGGACGCTGTCAATGAGTCCAAGCCAAGCGCCGTAAGGCAGTACGTTGGCCGCGCGACGGCAAGAGGAAAAATTGCCGCGGCACCGGGGTCTGGGGGGCAAGGAGTGGTGCGGGGAAGCAGATCTTTCAGTCGTGGCAGGCACGCAGCGCTTCTCGCCGCGTCGGCTCTGATCGCCCCCGGCGCCCATGCGCAGTCCACGAACTGGACGGGATCGCTGGACGCCAACTGGTTCAATCCCGCGAACTGGAATCCTGGTGTCCCCTCGTCAGGGGCCGCGTATATTGATAGCGAGGGTCGGCAACCGATTATCGACGCACCAGGGGCTCAGATCGGAGAGCTCTACATCGGTGGCGTAAACTACGGTCAGTTGATAATCGCCAATGGCGGCACCCTCACTAGCTCCGCAGCAGCGATCGGCTTGGGTTCTGGGATGTCTGGATCGGTTGAGGTCATCGGCCGCGGCTCCGCCTGGACGACCGGCTTCGTGATCGTGGGCTCCTCCGGAACCGGAAGCCTGACGATTGCGGACGGCGGGAATGTCACGGCCAGCGATCCCGTCAATGCAGGTCAATTCCCCGGCAGCGCTGGTGTGGTGAATATCGGCTCATCGGCAGAATTCGCCGCCGCGGCGCCAGGCACCCTCGTTGCGCCGAGTGTCTTTCTAGGCTTCTCCGGGCATAGTCGCCTCGTCTTCAACCATACCGGCAGCGACTATGTGTTTGCACCCGCAGTGGTGGGCAACGGCGATGTCAATCATTTGGCCGGAACCACCACTTTAACGGGCAGCAGCAGCTTTGCTGGTCAGTTCACAGTGGGCGGCGGCATCATGAGGGCAGGAGCCGTGAACGCCTTCGGCCAAGGAGCCAAGTTCTATGTTAATGGCGGCGTCCTCGACCTCAACAACTTTGATCTTGCGGCGGCGGAATTGAATGGTTCGGGTCCAGTCTCGGCCGGCGGCGCCAGCTTGATCCTGGACGGAGGAACTTACAGCGGCATTATCTCTGGCGCGGAGAACCTTGAGAAGAGGGGGACGGGCACCCTCACGCTCACCAACGCACACAGCCTCACTGGTGATCTGATCGTTGCGACCGGTACGCTCGTCGTGGACGGTAGCGCGGCCGAACTCGATCTGACCGATAAGCGCGGCGCCGTTATGGTTGGCTCAGTCAGGGGCAGCAACGGCCATCTCGTCATCCGCAACGGCGGAAGCGTAAGGAAGTCGGCTAGGCAGGGATTTACCGAGTTGATTGCGGCCGAGCAATATAGCGTTGGCGCCTTCGGTGGGCGTGGCGTGATCACGATTGAGGGTGAGGGTTCAACCTTTTCCGATGCCACCGTTGTCTTTCAGGTTGGTGCAATGGGAGGAACGGGTACGCTCGGCATCCGTGATGGCGGCGCGGTCACTACCAGGTTTTCAAGAGTAGGATGGGACAAGGGGTTTGGCTCAGTCACTGTTGAGGGCCTGAATTCGATTTGGACAGCATCTCGCATCGACATCGGTTCCATGGAGAGCTCGGGCTCGTTGACAGTCGCCAACGGCGCGCAGGTAAATGCTACTGTCTTTGATCAGTTTGGCGATGCCACTTTGATGCCGTTTGTGCGCCTGACTGCCTGGCCGCAGCGAGACGAAGTGGAATCCGCTGTGCTGAGCGTAAGGGGCATGGGATCTAGCTTAACGACGTACGACCTCTACGCCGATGGCCCCGGTGCGTCGGTGACCGTCACTGACGGGGGGGCGATTGATCTGAATGGCGGTACGTTCGCCATCACCGCCAGTACGCTTAACATTGGTTCTGCTGCAGACGCACCTGCCGCCGGCGCCGGAAGCGTGCTCAATGCGTCGGTCGTACTCAACGGAATTATCAACTTTAACCATACTGATGAGAGCTACGAATTTATTCCGGCCATAGCGGGCACAGGTACGATCAATCAACTTGCCGGCACGACCCTGCTGATCGGCGACAGCAGGGCCTTTACCGGCGACACCAACGTCACAGGCGGGATGCTTAAACTCGAAGGAGCGCTTGGCAGCGGAACCATTCAGGTTCGCGATGGGGGGATCCTCGGCGGCTCGGGATCAACTGCGGGCACAGTGATAGCTTCCCACGGTGGAACCCTGTCCGGCGCGAGTGGCCAGACCCTAGAAATGGCCTCTTTGTCTCTACACGGGGAAGCAACGGTCAATGTGACGCTTGGCTCGCCGACCGCGCAGCCGTTGTTCAAGGTGGCCGGTTCGTTGAGGCTCGATGGCACGCTCAACGTTGCGCATACGGGCTCGTTCGGTGCTGGCGTGTACCGCCTGATCAACTATGACGGCGAGCTGGCGGACGAGGGGCTCGAGATTGGGAGCGTGCCGGCGGGGGTGGAGGCGGGGCAGCTCTCGATCCAAACAAGTGAAGCTAACTGGGTAAACCTCATCAGCAGCGTGGGGCAGGAGCTCGCGTTCTGGGACGGCGACGATCCCGAAGATGCGTATAACGCCTCAATCGACGGCGGCTCCGGAACCTGGACCGCCTCCTCGCCCACATGGACGGACGCGAACGGCGTATTCAACGGGCCGATGAACCCAAAGCCGGGCTTTGCCGTCTTCCAGGGCATTGCCGGAACGGTCATCGTGAATGACGATCTCGGTCTGGTTGGCGCCACCGGCATGCAGTTCTCGGTGGACGGCTACGCCATCGAAGGCGATGCGATCAATCTGGCTGGCCCGCTGAACATCATCCGGGTCGGCGACGGAACGCCGCAAGGCGCTAATTATTCAGCATTCATCGACGCCGCATTGACCGGACAAGGCGCGCTCGTCAAATCTGATCTCGGCACTCTCATCCTCGCGGGGCAAAATGGCTATGCGGGAGGGACGGTCGTGATTGCCGGTAGACTCGTCGGCAACGTCGACTCCATTCGCGGCGACCTGGCCAACGCCGCTACAACTGTGTTCAACGAAACAGCCGATGGGGTGTTCGCTGGCCAGATCACCGGCTTTAACGGGTCGAATGGAAGTGTAATCAAGGAGGGTCTAGGTGCGCTTACGCTGGGCGGTTCCTCCCAGCTCGACTGGACGATCTCCTCCGGCAGTCTAATCTCCTCGGCAGCCCGGTTTACCGGCGACGCGAGAGTCGATGTCGGCGCTTCGTTGACATTTCGAGACGAAGTGGATGCTGCGTACCTCGGCACGCTGTCGGGCACCGGCCGCTTCACAAAAACCGGGAGTGGCACCACCTCGCTCACTGGAGATAGTTCAACCTTCATCGGAATGTCCGAAGTGCTCGGCGGGAAGCTCACCGTCAACGGAAAGCTTGGCGGTGACCTCACCGTCGCCGCGGCTGCGACCCTCGACGGCTCAGGCGAGATCGGCGGGGCGGTAACGATCGCCGATGGCGGCACGCTGACCGGGCGACAAGGTGTGACATTGTCCATGGGATCGCTCACCCTCGGCAGCAGCTCGTCAACGGCTGTCGCGCTTGGTAGGCCGGGCAACCAAACAGGCCCTTTCCACGTGTCCGGAGACCTCGTACTTAACGGTGCACTGAACGTTGCGGACGCGGGCGGCTTTGGCGCTGGCGTCTACCGGCTGTTCGATTATGGGGGTCGGCTTACAAATCTCGGATTCTCGATCGGCGCAAGGCCGGCTGGCATTGACGCTGCGGACTTAACTCTGCAGGACGCGGTGGCTGGTCAAGTAAACCTAATTTCCACCGATGGAGCCGTGCTGACCTTTTGGGACGGAAGCGACAGCTCTAAGCACGATAACACGTCAATCGACGGGGGCTCCGGCTCATGGACGCTTGCGGGCCGAAATTGGACCGACTCGACGGGCAAGTTCAACGGGCCCTATCAACCGATGCCGTCCTTTGCCGTGTTCCAGGGCACTGCCGGAACCGTAACGGTAGAGAGCCAGGCCGTGTCGGTAACCGGCATGCAGTTCACGGCCGACGGCTATCGAGTTGAAGGCGCGTCAATCGACCTCGAGGGCGAGGGCAGTAGGACGGTAATCCGTGTCGGCGACGGTTCCAATGCGGGTGCTGGCATGACTGCGACAATCACGTCGAGCCTGAGAGGTGCAAGTCAACTCGTCAAATCCGATCTTGGCACCTTGGTTTTGGCGGGCACCAACGGCTATATGGGTGGCACTGCCGTTTCTGCCGGTACGCTGATTGGTGATGACTTGTCCATCCGCGGGGACATCGCCAATGCTGGCACGACTGTATTTGAGCAGCTCAGGGATGGCGAATTCGCGGGGGACATCGCCGGCCTGTCCGGCACGGACGGCCGAATGGTGAAGCGTGGTGTCGGCGCGCTCACGCTTCGCGGCCTTTCCACCTTGGACTGGAGTGTGAAACAAGGCAAGCTCATCTCCGCGACGGATCGTTTTGCTGGTGATCTAGAACTCTCGTCCGGGGCGATGTTCGCCTTAGACCAGGATTATGCCGGCAGCTATGGGGGCACCATTTCCGGTTCGGGCACTCTCGCGGTGATCGGCGGCGGCGTGGTCGAGCTCACCGGCGATAATTCTGGATTCAAAGGGACAGCTGAGCTTATTGGTGCGACTCTGGTGGCAAACGGAATGCTCGGTGGCTCGCTCGCCATACTCGGTGGCGGCAAACTTGAGGGCATCGGCACTGTCGGGACGACAACGCATCACGGGGGAACCATCGCGCCGGGCAGGTCCATCGGAACGCTCACCATCGACGGTCATTATTTCGGCAATGGCGGTCTGATTGCGATCGAGACGGAACTGGGAGGCGACGCGTCGCCCACCGACCTTCTTGTCATCAACGGTAACTCCTCCGGGACAGCTTACGTGGACGTGACGAATCTTGGCGGCACCGGAGCGCCGACAGTCGAAGGAATTCGCATCATTCAGGTGGAGGGTGCTTCCGACGGTGCTTTCTCACTTGTGGGTGACTACGTGTTCCAGGGCGCGCAGGCAGTCGTGGCGGGGGCTTATGCTTACCGGCTGTACCAGGGTGGCGTGAGCGATCCTGGCGATGGGGATTGGTACTTGCGTTCCGTTTATGACCCGGAGCTCGAGCCGGAACCAGAACCTGAGCCCGAGCCGGAGCCAGAGCCCCAACCGGAGCCCGAACCGGAGCCAGAGCCGGAGCCGGAACCAGGTGGTCTACTCTATCAGGCGGGCGTGCCGCTCTATGAAGCCTATGCCGGCGCTCTGCTCGGCTTCATCGACATCGGTACGCTGCAGCAGCGCGTGGGCAACCGGCAGTGGACCGTCGTCGCCGAGGGCGCTGACGCGATCTCGGAAGAGACGGTGGCTCAGAGGCAACTCGGCATCTGGGCGGAACTGCGTGGCTTCGGCGGGAGCTTCGAGCCGGAGACCAGCACGACGGGCGCCGACTACGATCTGTCGAGCTGGAAGTTCAAGGCCGGCATCGACATTCCGATCGCCGATGTCGGCGCGGGCGATCTCATCGGCGGTTTGAGCCTGCATTACGGCACCTTCTCGGCCGACGTCGCCTCCATCCATGGCGACGGGTCCATCGAAGGCTCCGGCTATGGCGCAGGCGGCACGCTCACCTGGTATGCCGACAACGGCTTCTATGTGGACGGCCAGGCGCAGGTGACCTGGTTCGACAGCGATCTTGAATCCAGCACGGCCGGGCTGACGCTGGAGGACGGCAATGAGGGCGTGGGCTACGTGCTCAGCCTCGAAACAGGCAAGCGGATCGCGCTGACGCCGGCCTGGGCAACCACCCCGCAGGCGCAGCTCACCTATTCGGCCGTGGAGTTCGACGACTTCACCGATGCCTTCGGGGCGGATGTGTCGCTGGACAGCGCCGAGAACCTCGTCGGGCGCCTCGGCATCACGCTCGACCGCCAGGCCGAGTGGCAGGGTTCGTCCGGCAGCATCAACCGCTCGCATTTCTACGGCATCGCCAATCTCTACTACGACTTCGACGGCGGCTCGAATGTGGATGTCGCGGGAGCGGATATCGAGAGCGAGGACGATGCGCTCTGGGGCGGTCTTGGCGTCGGCGGCTCGCTCAACTTCGCCGAGGACAAATACTCCCTCTATGGCGAGGCGCTGGCGAAGACGAGCTTGGAGAACTTCGGCGATAGCCACTCGATCACCGGCACGGTCGGCTTCCGCATGCAATGGTAGGGCGCGTCATTACCCCATTGTGACCGCCCCATGCCCCGCTGGCTCCGGCCAGCGGGGCTTTTTATTTGTTGATCCACAGTGGCGGGTGAGTATTGCTCGCCGCTGCTGAATCGACCACCCTTAATTTCGAGTTGCTCAGCGGTCCCCGGCAGCGGGTGTCTGGCCGGACGGTACGTCCATCCCCTCGAAGAAACCTGTGGCCCGAGGAGGTCCGCGATCGTCTAGGAACGGCATGGCCAAGGCGGCGATCCGCTCCGCCTCGGCCATGATGCCGATGTGCGATGTGGCCGGCAGTATAGCCAAGCGCGCACGCGGCGCCCCTGCAAGGAAACCCCGAGCCGCTGCCTGCCGGTCTCCGCCGCCGCGCAGTTCGAACAGTTCAATGGCGTGCTGCAGTTCCACTCCGTCCGCGTCCCCAGCGATAATCATAGTCTTGTCGTCGATCCCGCGGATCGCATCGTTTGAGCTCTCGTAGTTCGCCTCTTCCAGGGCGGTGACCTCGCTGATGAAGGTAGCAAATTCGTTCGGGGTGGGCGAAAGTCGCCGATATCCATCTTCAATGGGCGTGCCGGCGAACATCTCAGGCGTCACTTGCTCCATCGCCTCGAGGACTTCGGGGTACCAGCCGTCACGCCGCGACGGACCGGAGACGATGATCTGCTTGCCCACCCGCTCTGGATGCCGAATCGCCATAAAGATTGCGGTGGTGCCGCCCATTGAATAACCCAGCACGTCGGCGCTCGGCACGTCCAATGCCGCTAAAACAGCCGCTGCATCGTCAGCCATCAGTTCGTAGGTGATGGAGCCGGGGAGGTCGCCCGTGCGGCCATGACCGCGAGCGTCGATGGTGATTACGGGGCGGCTGGCAACAAACGGCTCGACGAACGGGAGCATGGTGTCTCCCCACATGAACGAGCCATGTAGCACTAGAAGCGGCGTTTTTCCCGAGTTCAGATCACCATAGACCTGATAGAAAATTCGTCCGCCCTCGACATCGGCATACCCCGTGCGGGTGGGTGGCAAAGGGGCGGTCGTTTGCCCGGCAGTCTCGCTCGCGCTGGCCGCGGAGCCTTGAGTGGAATCTGCCGAGCGTGCATCGCCACCTGCCAGCACTAGCGGTACCACCGCCGAGACCAAGATTCTATGAAGCGCCATCATCCGTCTCCTCATAGTGCTCCTCTTCACTACCATTCAGCTTCAGTCGGAGCCTAGCCCCTGCGACGCGCGGTTGGGCGGCTCCTTTGCGGAGAATCTGACCCACATCATTCGCAACGGCTGTCGGTCCGCCGGTGCATCATGGAGGTTATCCCACACGAGCCAATTGTCTGTGGGATCAAGACGAGATCGTATCGTTTCGATTGCGTGGTCGCCGATGTTTCCGCCGCGGACCGAGACGGCGGAACACTCGCTGATCTGGAGTTTAGCTCGTCTAGCGATTTCAAGATATGCCCCTCCAGTTTGCTGAAGGGCGACAACTAATCCGAGCCAGCCTGGTTCCAACGTGATTTCAGCCACACCTTTCGCCCCGCGAGCCTCGGCCGGCGGGCTTTGGCGTTCAGGGTCGCCGGCGTGTCCAGGGCCGCGGTGAAGATGATGGTATTGGCTTCGCCATTGGAGTTAGCCGTGGAAATCGCGGCTGCCAGCTGAGCTTCGTTCGTCACCAGGAAAGATGCCGCATGCGCTGCTCCCATCGGAGCACATAATGCCGCGACGCTGGTCGCCGTGTTGAGAATCCACGGCTGCCTTGCCCTTCCGATCATAGAGTGCGCCCCAGCAGTTGTTTCGAGAATTGTTGGTAGCTCTGCCCCTAATGCCTTGCAACGTATAAAGGCAAAGCATCTGCTAGGGGCGACTGTACTATTCGGGATCACCTTGTTCTCGAACGGCACGTTTCCCGGATCGACGGACGATGCCTTACCGTCGGGGAGGTTGCAAGCCTTCCTAGATCAATGGTGTGTCGGCGGCACAGGATCAAAAAGGTTCAATGCCTGCACAACCTCTGCGATTGTCTCTTGCGGCATATCTCTGCCCCAGTCGGCCACGAGATCAAAAACCTGCGGCGACAGGTATCCGCCGCACCGAAGGGATGACGATATGTTGGTTCGCGTGATGGTGGCGGATCGGGTGCTATTCGAAGACGAGGGCGCTACGGCGTTTTATGAGCTAACTGGCGCGCTCGCAGTTCTGTGAGGCGTGACCTCAGTCCGATGGCAGCATTTGGGGGTTCCAGACTATTTCCCAAAGGTGTCCGTCAGGATCAGTAAAATAGCCTGCGTACCCGCCATAGAACGTATCCTGCGGTGCCTTGATAACCTGTGCGCCAGCAAGCCGGGCCTTGCGCATGATGTCATCCACGTCCTCGCGTCGCAGAACATTATGCCCGATGCTGCTGGCGGTGCTGCAGATCGGCTGCTTGGGCAATCCGGTGTCATGGACAAGGTCATCCTGCGTCCAGATGGCGAGCTTCAGACCGCTCTGGAGATCGAAGAATGCAACCGCGCCATGCTCAAATTCCCGCCCGATGATGCCCTGGGTGGGGAAACCCAGCCCATCGCGGTAAAAGGAAAGCGATTTTTCAAGATTGGAGACAGCGAGCGTGAGAACGGAAATACGTGGTTTCATGGCCATACCCTTCCTATCGGCGTCCGCACCATGCGTACGCCTTGATAGTCTTGGGCCGTCACCTTTAGTGACGGAAGGACCCGCCAAGCGGGGGCCGGGCCAACCTTCCCGAACCTAACCTGTTTTAGACGCGACAAAGCTAACGATCAGACCGCCCTGCGTCAACGCATTTGCCAGCCTCCGCGACGCGTCACACGCTTCCGCCGACGCGAAACCTTTCGGCTGATTCACGGTTAGGAGGAAGACCTTTCCCGGTCGCCTTTCAGTCACCCCTACCATCCCACTGGCTCAGGCCAGGGCCTTTGCGCGATGCCATGTCACCTGCCTGCAACATTTGCGCGAAATCCGCCTCCGTGGGCAATCACGTACTTGCACCCACGCAAATGTAAGTGAACCTTCCACGGAACGATTGGGGGCACATCACATGTCGCAGGGCTGGAAACGAGCAATTTGGTGCCTGGGCGCCGGTACTGCCATTGTGATTGTGAGCGCCACGCCGCTCCGCGCCGATGGCGGGGCGGGAAGCGGGGGCGAATACGGTGACCACGGCGGCGCTGACAGCATCCTTGGCCCAGGTGAGGCGGGGGACGATTTTGGAGATATCACCTATGGAGGAGGCGGAGGTGGGGGCGGTTCTGGCGTAGTAGGAGGACGGGGCGGCCTTAGCGCTGGTAACCCTTCTGCCTTTGGAGGCGCAGGCGGTGCATTGCCGGGCGAATCGGGATCGAATGGCCAGGATGCTAGCCCCATCTTCCTCGCCGGGGGCGGGGCCGGAGGCGGTGGTGGCGCACACGGCTACGTCGGAGATGCCTTGCCAATGGGCAGTGTTCAGGGCGGAGACGGCGGTCGCGGTGGCAGCGGAGAATTTGGCGATGGGGGCGGGGGTGGGGCAGGCGCATACGGCGCCGTAGTCACTGGTATTGGCTATCTCGGGATTCTATCCTCGGATGTTCACGGCGGAAATGGCGGTGCGGGAGGAAACTCCGCCAGAAACCGCCCAGGGGATGGCGGGACCGGCGGAGTTGGCCTCTATTTGACCAATGGCGCGACCTTCGGAGTTGCCGCCCAAATCGCGGGTGGCGACGGGGGAGCACGAGGGTCAGCTCCATTCATTGCGCCCCAGAGCCAAATCGCGGCGGGAGGAGCCGGCATATTCGGCCACGATCTCTTCTTATCGATCCTATCGGGCGGCTCCGTTTCCGGCGGGTTTGCAGGCGGCTTCGCTGGTGTCGAAAGTAGTCGAGCCAACGCGATCACCTTCACCAGTGGCCTAAACCTTCTCGAAATCCATGATGGATCGACAATTCGCGGGAACGTCGAAGCAAACGGGTCAGCTGACAGCTTCCGCCTTGGCGGGAGCGGGAACGGCACGTTTGACGTTTCTTCAATTGGAAGGACGGAGCAGTATCGGGGCTTCGAGTACCTTCAGAAGACCGGCAGCAGCACGTGGACCATAACAGGCCAGGCAACCAACCAACCGGCTCCATGGGCCATTTACGACGGGACTTTGATGATGTCCGCAGGGTCTGACCTTGGGGACGTGCCTCTCACTAACTATAGCGGGACCCTTGCCGGCATTGGTACGGTCGGATCGGTAATTCTCTACGGGCCGACAGTTCAGGCTCCTGAGGGTGCTGTCATCGCGCCTGGAGTCAATGGGATAGGCTCATTGACTATTGACGGGGATTTTCATTCCGATCGAGGCGTCCTGCAAATCCAGACGGAACTCGGCGGCGATACTTCGCCAACTGACCTTCTCGTGATCACCGGCGGTACTTCCGGCAGCACGAACGTGGATGTGATCAATCTCGGCGGAACTGGTGCGCCGACCGTGGAGGGCATTCGCATAATTCAGGTGGGCGGCGCCTCGAACGGCGTTTTCTCGCTGGTAAGCGACTACGAGTTCCAGGGTGATCCTGCCGTCGTTGCCGGCGCTTACGCCTACCGGTTATACCAGGGCAGCACCAGCGATCCCGCCGACGGCGATTGGTATCTGCGCTCTGTTTTGGAGCGCGAGCCTGAACCGGAGCCAGAGCCGCCACTCTACCAGCCAGGCGTGCCGCTCTACGAGGCCTATGCCGGCGCTCTGCTCGGCTTCATCGACATCGGCTCACTCCAGCAGCGTGTGGGCAACCGGCAGTGGACCGTCGTCGCCGAGGGCGCTGACGCGGTGTCGGAAGAGACGGTGGCTCAGAGGCAGCTCGGCATCTGGGCGGAACTGCGCGGCTTCGGCGGCAGCTTCGAGCCGGAGACCAGCACGACCGGCGCCGACTACGATCTGTCGAGCTGGAAGTTCAAGGCCGGCATCGACATTCCGGTCGCCGATCTCGGCGCGGGCGATCTCATCGGTGGGGTGAGCCTGCATTACGGCACCTTCTCGGCCGATGTCGCCTCGGTCCACGGCAACGGCTCCATCGAAGGCTCCGGCTATGGCGCAGGCGGCACGCTCACCTGGTATGCCGACAACGGCTTCTATGTGGACGGCCAGGGGCAGGTGACCTGGTTCGACAGCGATCTTGAATCCAGCACGGCCGGGCTGGTGCTGGAGGACGGCAATGAGGGTGTGGGCTATGCGCTCAGCCTCGAAACAGGCAAGCGGATTGCGCTGACGCCGGCCTGGGCAACCACCCCGCAGGCGCAGCTCACCTATTCGGCCGTGGAGTTCGACGACTTCACCGATGCCTTCGGGGCGGATGTGTCGCTGGACAGAGCCGAGAACCTCGTCGGGCGCCTCGGCATCACGCTCGACCGCCAGGCCGAGTGGCAGGGCTCGGGCGGCAGCATCAACCGCTCGCATTTCTACGGCATCGCCAACCTCTACTATGACTTCGACGGCGGCTCGAATGTGGATGTCGCGGGAGCGGATATCGAGAGCGAGGACGATGCGCTCTGGGGCGGTCTTGGCATCGGCGGCTCGCTCAACTTTGCCGACGACAAATACTCCCTCTACGGCGAGGCGCTGGCGAAGACGAGCCTGGAGAACTTCGGCGATAGCCACTCGATCACCGGCACGGTTGGCTTTCGCATGCAATGGTAGGCGCGTCATTACCCCATTGTGACCGCCCCCATGCCCCGCTGGCCGAAAGGCTGGCGGGGTTTTTTGCGCCTGGGCGGAACTTCGGAGCGGTGTGTGATTTTTTAACCACTTGATTTCCGTGGCCGTTAAGCCTGCCGGTCACTCCAGTCGCTAGCAAGCCCCGTGGCCGACGAGCCGCGGGGTTTTTTAGAACCGTCGCTCAACTCTGTAACCGCTTGGTATTTTTCCTGACAACCCATCGGCTTCGCAGCCCGGAACGCGCTCCAGCCAGCATTGTTCGGCATGAAAGCACGCGGAGCAATGTTGGAGATCAGGCTATGCCTACGTTACCTTTGGCCATCGATATAGCTGACACTGTTGCCAGCGCAGATCCCGGTCTCGATACTGGGGCAAAGGCGGACGAACTGCTGGAGGCGCATCCTGAAGCAAATGCCACTCGCGAAGACGTTCGTGAAACGCTTGAAGAAGAGCTTCGCAGCTTAGACGAGTAGACGCCCACAATGCCGTACTACAATTTTCGCCTCAAACCAGATGAGGTCCTTCCTCACGACGCGATCGAAGACGTTCATTTGCCGGATGCGGAAGCCGCCATGAAAGAGGCCACGAGGACTTTTGGCGAGCTGATCCGTGATATGGAAGGGCTACCCTTCGACTCCGAATGGCGGATGGAAGTCGCCGACGAGGAGGGGCCGATCTTCGCCCTCTCCTTTGGTGCGAAGCCGATGCGCTGAGATTGCCGCTACGGCGCGGCAGAGCATCCGTAGCTGCTTTTCGCTCTCATGGTGTTGCATTGCCGCCCCGTTACTGCTCCAGCTCCGGCCACGGCGCATTTATTATTTGGGCGAGCTCAGCTAACGCAGCCAGCCAGTCCTTCTTCTCCTCATCCGTGGCGTCCTCCCACTTTTTGCCCTTGAGGGCTTCAAATTCCCTGATCGCGGGCTCGTCTTGGGTCATCGATTTTCCTCCCCCACTAACCCCCAGTCGATTCAGTTGTCGGTTGTTGTCAACGGCTATCTGGCCTTGGCTCCAGCTCGATCATGCCTTCATCGATCAAGCTCAGCAACTCGTCGGCTTCTTCCTCATTCAGGCCAAGAAGGGGACCGCCGCCCACGGCTTGCGCCGGTTTGCCGGTGAAGGTGTTATAGACCATCCATGAGCCGTCATCGGCTCTGCGCTTTTCGTAGCGCTCGGTGTCGATCAGCTCTAGATCGCCGGACACCGGCTTTCTACTTTCATCCCAGCCTTCGCAGCACGCTTTCACTGCGGCTTCCTGCGCTTTGAGCCAAATATCCGCATTCCGGCTGGCTTCCTCGTCGAGGTCGCCTTTAAAGCCGCCTATGTCCCAGCCTTCCATCGCGAAGAACCCTTCGGATGCTTCTGCGGGATGCACTCCCGCCTCCTCGAAGACGGCTCCGGCTGCATCCAGGCCTCTCCTGATGTCCTCATCACTCGCCCCCTCAACCTTCAGCGTAAGCGCATACATGTTCGCCTCTGTCTCTAGAGTGGATTGACCGGCTCTATGCATTTTGGGCCCTTCGCCTTGTTCGAGTTCACCTCGCGGCCAACGCGGTAGAACTGAAGCTGAGAATCTATGGTTCTCTCGAAGAGAAGCGGCTTGAGCTTGTCGCCGGGCGTCGAAGGGTCGAGCCATTCATCGTAAGCGGCCGGATCCAGAATGGCCGGCTGACGGTCATGCAGTTGGGAGATCGGCTCCGTCGCCGGCATGGTGATGATCGTGCAGCTCGTCACGTCCAGCTTCTTGTTGTGCGCCCAGAGGCCGGCGAAGCTGAACGGCTGATGTTCTGGCAGGTGAATGTGCCAGGGGTCTCGACCGTCGTCATCCGGGTTCTTGGTCCACTCGTAGAAGCCATCCGCTGGGATCAGACAGCGCGTCGTCCTCCATGCATCCTTGAAGGCGCCGGAGCTGTCGGCCGTCTCGATCCGCGCATTGAACATGGCTGCCTTGGGCATCTCCTTCGCCCACCCTGGCACCAGCCACCAGCGCCCTAGGTGCAGCCTATGCGCGCCGTTCTCGCCGACAGTGACGAAGGGCACCTCATCCGTTGGGCAGACGTTGTAATTCGGCTCGTCATTGCGCTGCTTTTCCCAGTCCAGAGTCAGCCGGTAAAGCCGGTGGATCTCGGACCAGGTGAGGTATCGGGTGAAACGGCCGCACAAATGTCACTTCTCCCACAAAATTGTTACCTTGCCGGTCTCCGGGTCCATCCCTCCGGTCTTTGCCGTCCAGACGATTCGCCCTTTCTCGCAAAGTTGAACGATCGAATAGGAGCGCATTTGGAGCGCCTTCTTGTAGGCGACGTATCCTATGCCGAAATTGGCGCACTGGGCCAGTTCCTCGACAATCTCGAAATTCTCGTCAACCGAATAGACGGAAGCAGGCCAGTCCTGCCGCGGCGGCCGTAGGGGCATATCCTTCTCCCCTCTAGCTACGTGCTGTGTTTTTCTGGCAGCGGAAACTGTGACTGATCCGCCCTTGTGGCCGCACCGCTCACAACGGATCGCTTTCCTGAGCCTGTCGTCACCGACACAGGAATAGTCTGGCCCGAAGGTGGCGATCATCTCCTTGAGGTCCAGAACCTGTGGTGGCCGCAGAACGCAGAGCCACAATGGGCCGTGAGCTGCATTTCATGGTCGACCAAATCCTGAAGGGTGCGGATGATGTAGCGGCGCATGGTGGTTCTCGTGTTTTTGGGCGCCGCAATGAAAGGGATGTATTCTTGTTTTGTTCCGCGGGTCAATCGCACCAGCTGACGCACCTATCGCCGAGCTATCTGGAGCGACGAGCCAGCTTGGGCCGCCCACATCGGCACATCGGGGGAGGCACGCTGGACGGCAGATGGCGTGCCCGTCCAGCGACCTTCCTATGCTTCGAGGTCAGCGAATTTTTGCTGTGGGTGTCAGTTCGGCGACCGGGACCCATCCCAGAAGTTCGTCGCCGGGCGCGAGCGTCATCGGCGAAATTATCGCGTCGTTAGCGTCGTCGGGAAGATGGTCGAACCATCCCGTGGCATTGGTACCCTCCGCCTTTGCCAGCACCCGAAATCGACCTCTTCGCGCTGGTAACTCCGGCTCCCCCACCCACAGCGGAAAGTCGTTGAGGTAGTCAGCTGGAAAAGCGGCGATGCGCCCATCTTTCTTCCTGACCGCCAGGATGAACGTCTCGAGGTCTCCTCGTTCCACCGGCGGCGTTTCCTTGCTATCCCGGTATCTCACCATGATCGGCTCCTCAACGCCCGACATCGGACCGGCCTCCCTCTCGATGGTTGCCGTTTTCGCAAACTGAGGAAATGGGCCCCTCCACGACCTCGGCCGCCATATCGATGAAGTATGAGAGGTAGTTGACGTTAACCTCTCGCTCCAGGAGCGGGGCGAGGCGCGCTGCTTCGCGAAGGTGCATCGCGACCAACACTCGAACTGGAAGCTCACTCGCGCCCTCAATGCGCACAGGTGCTGTGCTCGCTTCATGTGAACGCATGTACGATAACTCCTCGTCTCGCGCCGGCTTGGCAGCAGGGCGCGGTCACGCCGCCCTAAGTGCGTTGCCGCCCGCGTGAAATACCGACGCCGCAACGCCCTGCTTTGCACGCATCCGCTGCAGGACACGCTCGGACATTTCAAAGGCGCCGCAGCAGACAGGGTGCTCACCAAAGCCGTCGGCTCGGCCGAGCTCGTCAAACAGCATGCCGGCACGATCATAGAGCCGGCTGACACGCGGCTCGTAATTGCCGATCACCGTGTCAATCCCATACCGCACGCTCCACTCGACCATGGCCAGCATGAGCAAACCGAAAGCTTTTCCCTGCGAAATGTGTGGGAAATCGCGTGCCAGGTTCTCGGCGTGAACACACGATCTGGTCGCCTCCCAGATGCTGGGAGCGGAGAGGGTTGCGATGTTTGGGGCCGTCTGATGAAATACGTCGAAGAGGAGAGTGGGGCCGGTGGTCGGCAGCATCCTTAGCGAGGCGTAGATCGTCGTAGCGCCCGGATCGCACCAGACAAGATAGGACGGGCCAAGGTCATCATAGCGGTCCCGCTCGATGTCCCCCTCCACTTGAACGTCCCAGCGAAGCATATCGTGGAATACCCTCTTCCTGAGGATGAACATCTCCCGCATGAGGTGCGCATGGTTCTGGTATTCCGGCCTGTCTATACTGATGAACATTCTCATCTCCATCGGTTAACGGGACGGGATGGAGATTGATGCCATTTGCCAGAAAAGAAAATCGCCCCAAAAGGGTGCACCTTTTCTGGTTCGCTCGATGGAGCATACAAGAAGACATGTACCCAAGAGGGTACCTGCTGCCGAGTACCCGCTATTGCGTATACCTCACTGGGTACCCCCGATCGGGGGTATTAACGGCTTATGATCCGGTGGTGTATAGCTTTGGCGACGGCTTGGGCCATCGTGGAGCACTGAAGCTTAATCCGCACGGTTTTCAGGTAAGCCTTCGTGGTGTTTTCCGACAGATCGAGGATAGCAGCGATGTCCTTCGAATCTTTACCCTGGGCCGTCAACGCAAGGCACTCGATCTCACGTTCGCTCAAATGGGGAAAGGGGCGTTCAGTGCCATACAGCTCCGCTAGCGCACGGGTATGAATGAAGAACGCGATCTCCGCGAGCGCAGCCTGGTGGGCGGACACAAATGCGTCCCACTCGCGCCTTCCGGCGTTGGAGGTGACCGTGAACAAAGAACGCCGGTTGTCCTTATCCAGCACTGGAATGGAATATCCCTGGGATCCAATTCCGTGTTTTTCGGCGTCGACCATCAGCTCCGCGGCCTCAGGCTTTATATCGAGCTCATGCCAGTAAAAGGGTCGAACCATCTCGAACCCCGCCTTTGCGACAGGATCGACGAGAAAGTAGCGTTTAACGAGGTAGCGCCCCAACCATTCAGGGGGATAAGTGGATTTTACATACGGCGCATCGATCGGTTCGATCGGGGTGTGACCAAGGTGAAAGGTAGCATGAGAAAGCTGATACCCATCTCTGACGATTTCGACAGCAGCCTCCACATCTCGTGCGGCTTTGACCGTATCGAAGATTGACGCATCGAGGTCACCAAGTGACCCTGCTTCGGAGTTCATCCGTACACTCCATGACGTGAGCTGAAATGCGAAGAAGGGGACGCCGCGAAGGCGCTGGAGGACAGGCAGAAGGGCGAGTGCATCGCCTGTTCCCTATTCCGACCCAAAAGGAATCCAATTGTTTGAGGCAGTCGGATCTCATTCAGGATGTCGCCGAGGCCCTCATTGCGGCGTACAAACGTCGTGCTAAATCCGAAGCCCTTAAGCGGGCACTTTGCCGCGAGCGAGCCGATGACGGGGAGAAGGCCCGCTTCTGGGCGAAAGTCTATCTTGAACTGGGCCAGACTAGGAACGGCGCATCCGAGCAGACCAAAGCAAGGGCCAAGGGGATCGCCCCGCCGCACCGTCCGGATCAGGATAGTTCCTAGCCGCCTGATTTTGGCCAGCCCCCCACCCACCTGTAGAGAGTGCCAAGGTGCGCTCTCTCTGCCTCCCATGTCGGCAAGTTACACAAAGTTTACGCTGCCAGGCAAGATTTGTACTACACAAGCACGAGCGGCCCTTTGGTTACCCACACCAGCTCACGCGCTTGCCGGGCCGCCAGGGGAGGGCATACCCCTCGCGCAGCAGCACCTCGCCCACGTCCTCGCCATTCGGCATCCTGACCCACACCAGCGGCCGGCGGTAGCGGTCGCGAACTCCGCTGTCCTCGATCGTCACGTCTTCGCGCAGCAGCTCGTCCAGCCGGCGCTTCGCCTGCTCGCCGAGGAAGCGCTCGGCCTGGCACTTCGCGTTCCCAATCTCCGGCGTGTCGATTCCCGACTTGTTCGGCTGACCGGGGCCGAGTAGCCGCATGTTCTCGCCGTTGCATTTGAACGTGTCGCCGTCCACCGTACCCAGGTGCAAGCAGGTGATGACGGTGGTGGCGGCGAGGGTGAACATTAGCTCTCTCCGAATTTGCTCAGCAGCGCAATAATTGCACTGGCTCCCAGGAAAGCAATATGTGAGAGCCGCTCGATCACCCTCCTCTGAGTGGCACTTCTGCCGTTACGCGTAAGAGCGAGCGCCGTCGCAGCGGCACCGCTTACCAGCGTCACTACCAGGACTGCTGAGAAGACAAGATGGAATGGTGTCATGGATCGCTCCTCCAGTTTCAGGAGCATTATCGATCCACGACGGGACAGGGGGACAAAGAAGCGTGATTTTTCTATGTGCATTGAATTGAAGGGGCTCATCTGGTGTCACATCACCTACATAGTGAAGCCACCCCGGAGCGCCGAGATCTATACGCTTCGTACATTCACCACCAGTTCACCGCGGCCAAGACGGCCCAAAGCCACTCAACTCTCCAGCATGTGATCCGCCAGGCTGTAACAGTGGCTCGCCTGATAGGCATTCCGACCCCGGTTTATGTGCGTTAGATTGAAAGCCCGGATCGCGCACAACACGCGGCGGGTCGCGAGAAGTTTGTCGATCGAGGCGGAGCCCCGCACATTGATACCGAACATATCCTCGCCGCGCGGGAAGAAATAGCTGACGTCTTCCACCCGAGGTGACGCAGCGCTCGATCAACGCCTCCTCCACATCACTCCCCGCGAGCAAGCGATCCCCGGGGGAGTCCGAAAGATGCACCAGGAATCTAGCGCGGACCCCCTTGCTGTCCGGATAGAGCGTAAAAGCTCCATCCAGCTCGCATTGACGCGCACAAGCGGCTTGCCCGAAGTCGACGGCAGACAAGAAACCGATCATAGCAATTCAGCGCGGCGATCTACTTATTTATGCAGGCCATAGCCGGATTGATGGATTGCTTGGGGACCTCGAACTCTTACGCAAGGAGGGCGCGGACTACATTTATCCCCAGCAACGGCCAGTCCTCGGCCCCAACGCTGCCCGGCAGTAAAGCCCCCGTTTTGGCCGCCGCACGCTGGCCGTTCCTATGCGCGATATCACCAATAAGCAGGATACCAATCTTGCCCTTACAAAACCACCGCTATCGAGGAGAACCGTGCGTTGCAGGCTCAATCTCGATCGTTGTCTGGTCCCTTCTGCAAAGAGTGCAAATATTCGAATCCATATTTCAAGCTGCAGTTTTTAGCCGCTTCCGATGCAGCATGGCTCGGACGAATTTGTCCCATTTTGCCATGCCGGCGCGCTTCTCGGGCATGTAGTTCCAGCGGTCGTAGTTCTTCGAGCTGACGTCCTGTAACGCATGGTTCTGAAGCCGATCGCGTATCTCCTTCGAAACGCCCGCCTTGCCGGCAAGCGTCTTGAACGTCCGGCGGAGGTCCCGGTTTGTGGCATGAGGGATGACACCGCGGTCGCGCTGGCGCCAGACAAAGCTGTAAAGCGTCGCGTGGCTGACAGGCTTCGATGGGTCCTTGGCCGAGGGAAAGTACCAGCCGTACACGTTCGGCTTGATCGACTCGATGAGCTCGGCCGCAAGCGATGGGACAGGAACGGCATGTGGCTGGAGGTTCTTGGTCTTCGACCAGTCGATGATCCGCTCAGTTGCATCCCACTGGTCTATATGCAGACGGGCGATTTCCTCGACGCGCTGGCCAGTCAGCATGATGAGCTGCACAGCGCGGGGGTAGGAGGGATGAACAGGGGTGTCCGGGCATTCAAGCCAGCGATAGAGCCGCACGAACTCGTCTTCGCTGAGCCACCGGGTGCCCTGGACCTTGGGTTCCGTCGGAATACCCGAAGCTGGATTGTACGGAATGCGGAAGCGGCGAGGGGAGGTGTTGCGATAGTCGTTGTCGGACTTCATTCCCCAGCTGTACGCCGCATGAATGTAGCCTCGCACATGGTCCGCCATCGATCGCGCCCCGCGCTCGTAGATCGGCCGGATCAGCTCGACGATCTCCTCGGATTCGATTTCGCTTGCGAGGCGATTGCGTCCGAGTGTGTCGGCGATCTTGCTGAGACCCTTTTCGGTCTCCTTCCAGGATGGCTTCCCCGCCGCCTTCAGCGACGTGACGTAGCCCTCGAATAGATCAGCCACTGTCCCTGGTCGAGCGTCGGTCGCGATCTTGATGCTGCGGCCCTTCTGGATGACGTCGGCGAAGTCGCGCTTGAAGATCTCCCGTGCCTGCGCGAGGGACATTGACGGATAGGCTCCGAGCTTTTTCTTGGTGCGTTTTCTGTCGCGCCATTGCTGCGCCATCCAGTCGGCCGTCACCCGCTTCGGCATCGGCTTGAGAACCAGGATCAGGCGGCCTGTCCCACGGCCCTCACCATCTGCCAGGTTCTCCTGCTTGCGTTTGCTCTCCACCCGCTTCAGCGCTTGGCGAATGGCGGATTCGGTCAGGCTAGGCACGGCGTTTTTCCTTCTCGGCAACTGGGGACGTTCGGGGAGATAGGGATCGGCGCTCGGGCTCTGGAAGCTGTCTGCCTACCCCTTAAACGGCCCCCAGTTTGCCAAAGCCGCACCCAGTACGCAACCCAGAAAAACCGTGATGCTTCAATGTGGTTGAGCGTGATCCAGCGTGATTGAACCAGGGTAAGTGGGGTGGTTGTGCACAAGAATGACCGCGCTGGCGGAGAGCTCCAGCGCCCGCCTCACCACCTCGCGCGGATAGACGGGCGTGTGGTCCACCGTGCCGGTCTGCTGGCACTCATCCTTGATCAGCGCGTTCTTCTTGTCGAGGAAGAGGATGCGGAACTGCTCGCGGTCCTCATAGGCCATGCTTGCGCGGCAATAGTCGAGCACCTGCGCCCAGGAGGAAAGCACCTGTTTGCCGCGCACCTCGCTCCGCAGCATGCGCTGGGTGAGGGCGGCGATCAGCTTCAGGTCGCGCGCGGCCGCTTCGCCGATGCCGGGAATCTCCTTGAGGCGATGCTCCGGCGCCCCGAGCACCTCCGCGATCGAGCCAAAATGCTGCAGAAGGGCCTTTGCCGGTCCCTTGGTGTCCGCGCGGGGGATGCTGCGGAACAGTACCATTTCCAGGAGCTCGTAGTCGGAGAGAGCGTCGCTGCCCGCTTCCGCGAAGCGCTCGCGCAGCCGCTCGCGATGGCCCTCATAATGCTTCCTCAGCTTTGCCTTTTCGGCCCTCGCCGCCGGCTTGGCCGCGTTCCCGTCAGGCGGGAAGAGGCCTTCGGAGAAGCCCGGTTCCTCGTCGTCGCCGATGCCAACCGCCCCCGCCGCCATAGCCTCAGCTCAGTCCCGGCCGATCCAGTCCACCCGGCGAAAGCGTGAAGACCTCGCACCCCGTTTCGGTCACGCCCACCGTATGCTCGTACTGCGCCGAAAGCGAACGGTCGCGCGTCACGGCTGTCCAGCCGTCGGCGAGCACCTTCACATGCGGGCGGCCGAGATTGATCATGGGCTCGATGGTGAAGATCATGCCCGGCCGCATCTCCACGCCCTCGTTCGGGCTGCCGTAATGCAGGATGTTCGGCGCGTCGTGGAAGAGCCGGCCCACCCCATGGCCGCAGAAGTCGCGCACCACCGAGCAGCGCTGCGCCTCCGCATAGGCCTGAATGGCCGCGCCGATGGCGCCCGTGCGCGCGCCGGGTTTCACCGCCGCGACGCCGCGCATCAGGCACTCGTGGGTAACCTCCAGCAGGCGCTCGGCGGCGCGCTTGATGGTCCCCACCGGATACATTCGGCTCGAATCGCCATGCCAGCCGTCGACCACGTAGGTGACGTCGATATTGACGATGTCGCCTTCGCGGAGCGGCTTGTCGTCCGGAATCCCGTGGCAGACCACATGGTTGATCGAGGTGCAGGTGGACTTGGTGTAGCCACGATAATTCAGCGTGGCGGGAATGGCGCCGTGATCCATGCCGTATTCGAAGACGAACCGGTCGATGGCATTAGTCGTCAGGCCGGGCTTGACGATCGAAGCCAGTTCGTCGAGACAGCGCGCCGTGAGCTGACACGCCCTGCGCATGCCCTCGAAGCCTTCCTCGCCATAAAGGCGGATCTGGCCGGTATTGCGCAAAGGCGCTGCGTCGGCGTCGAGATAGGTGACCATTCAGAATACCATTTCGATCAGGCGATCGGGGATGATCGCTTCCGCAGAGATTTGGCACCCTATCACAAAAGCTTCAACCCCCGCACGCTGCGCGCGTGCGAATGCGGCGCAGTAGGTCGGGTCGAGATCCGCACAGAGGCGGAAGCGGGAGCAATCGCCGCGCTGCACCACATAGATCATCACGGCGCGGGCGCCGGCAGCGCGCATGGCCGCCAGCTCGTCGAGGTGCCGGGCGCCGCGATCCGTCGTCGTATCGGGGAACTCGGCAAGGCCCTTGTCGCGCATGAAATGCACATTCTTCACCTCCACATAGGCGGGAGGGCGCTCCGGATGCTGCAGCAGGAAGTCGATCCGCGAGCGCAGGCCATAGCGCTGCTCGGGCCGTACCACCGGGTACTCCCCGAGATCGCCGACGAGCCCGGCGCGGATCGCCTCCGCCGCCAGCCGGTTCGGCAGGCCGGTATTTATGCCCACCAGCGTCCCGTCCGCCTCGACGATCTCCAGCGTGTAGGGATATTTGCGCTTCGGGTTCTCCCATCGGGAAAGCAGCACGCGCGAGCCCGGCGCGGTCAGGCCGAGCATGGAGCCGGTATTCGGCACAGCGACCGTCGTCTCCGTGCCGTCGGCGATCACGACGTCGGCCAGGAAGCGCTTGTAGCGGCGGAGGAGCCGGGCTTCGGTGAGGGGAGACGGGAATTTCATGGGCGGCAGGGCGTTGGCGGGTCGGGTTCTCCCTTACCGCCCGCAACGCGCGGGGCAAAGGGCAGGGCAACCTCTATCTGCGCAGCAGCCGCGCCTGGATTTCGCCGACGATGCCGCGGCGGAAGACGAGCACGCATATCATGAAGATCGCACCTGTCACGATCGTCACCGGCAGCGGGGAGGTGGCAAGATAGTTCTGCAGCGCCACGACCAGCCCCGCTCCGACGATCGGCCCCACCATGGTGCCGATGCCGCCGAGCAGCGTCATCAGGATCACCTCGCCGGACATCTGCCAGCTCACATCGGTCAGGGTGGCGAACTGGAAGACGAGCGCTTTCAGCGCGCCGGCAAGACCGGCGAGCCCAGCCGACATGATAAAGGCGGCGAGCTTGTATTTCTGTACGCTGTAGCCGAGCGAGACCGCGCGGTTCTCGTTCTCGCGGATCGACTTCAGGATCATGCCGAAGGGTGAGTTGACGATGCGCCAGATGGCAAAGACGCCGATCAGGAAGACCGCCAGCACGAAATAATAGATGTTGAGCGGCTGGTTGAGATCCATCAGGCCGAAAAGATGCCCGCGCGGGACGCCCTGAAGGCCGTCCTCGCCCTTGGTGAAGGGAGCCTGCAGGCAGAAGAAGAAGAACATCTGCGACAGCGCCAGCGTGATCATGGCGAAATAGATGCCCTGGCGGCGGATGGCGAGAAAGCCCATCACCGCACCCATAGCGGCGGCGCCGACAAGGCCGAGCAGGACGCCGGCCTCGGGCGTCCAACCCCATTCCTTGACGGCATGGGCCGTGAAATAGGCGGCGCCACCGAAGAAGGCCGCATGCCCGAAGGACAGCAGGCCCGTGAAGCCGAGCAGCAGGTTGAATGCGCAGGCAAAGAGCGCGAAGCACAGCATCTTCATGAGGAAGATGGGATAGAAGAAGAAGGGCGCGGCGATCAGCCCCGCCACTCCCACCGCCAGCAGCAGGAGATCGAAGCGCGCAGCGCGCCGGGCCTCCACCTCCGAGAGCGTCAGGTCGGCCATGTCAGGCATCCTTTCCGAACAGGCCGGCCGGCCGCACGAGCAGCACGATCGCCATGATGACGAAGATGACTATGTTGGAGGCTTCGGGGTAGAAGACCTTGGTCAACCCCTCGGCCAGGCCCAGCATATAGCCGGTTACGATCGCCCCGAGAATCGAGCCCATGCCGCCCACCACCACGACAGCGAAGACGATGATGATGAGGTTGGAGCCCATCAGCGGGCTCACCTGATAGACGGGCGCGGCCATGATGCCGGCCAGCCCGGCCAGGCCCGCGCCGATGCCGTAGGTGAGCGTCAGAAGCAGCGGGACGTTGACGCCGAAGGCCTGCACGAGGGTGGGGTTCTCCGTGGCCGCGCGGAGATAGGAGCCGAGCTTCGTCTTCTCGATGGCAAGCCATGTGCCAAGGCAGATCACCAGGGAGGCGAGCACCGCCCAGCCGCGATAGACCGGCAGGAACATGAAGCCGAGATTGACGGCGCCGGTGAGCGCGGGGGGAGGCGTATAGGCCTGTCCGGAGACGCCGTAATAGTAGCGGAACGTGCCCTCGATCACCAGCGCGAGGCCGAAGGTGAAGAGCAGGCCGTAGAGATGATCAAGGTCGTAGAGGCGCGACAGGAACAGCCGCTCGACGATCATGCCGCTGATGCCGACGATCAGCGGAGCGAGGATCAGCGCCGGCCAGTAGCCGATGCCGAGATTTGTCAGAAGCAGATAGCCGACAAAGGCCCCCAGCATATACTGCGCGCCATGGGCGAAATTGATGACGCGCAGCATTCCGAAAATGATCGCCAGGCCCAGGCTCAGCATGGCGTAGAACGAGCCGTTGATCAGCCCGACGAGAAGCTGGCCTAGAAATGCCTGGAGCGGAATGCCGAAGATCATCGTCATGGCCTAGACTCCCAGCGCGTCGTGCAGCGATTCCATGCGGCTGTCGAGCTCGGCCACGGGGAAGCCGGAGGTCACCCGTCCGTGCTCCATCAGATAGAAGCGGTCGGCGATGCGGCGGGCGAAGTGGAAATTTTGCTCGACGAGAAGGACCGTCATGCCGCGCTTCTTCAACTCCGTCAGCACCTCGCCGATGCGTTGGACGATCACCGGCGCAAGCCCTTCCGTCGGCTCGTCGAGGAGGAGCAGCCGCACCCCAGTCCGCAGCATGCGCGCGATGGCCAGCATCTGTTGCTCGCCCCCGGAAAGCTTCGTGCCCTGACTGCCGCGCCGCTCCTTGAGGTTCGGGAAGAGGTCAAAAATCTCCTCCATGCTCATGCCGCCCTCGGAAACGACGGGAGGAAGCAGGAGGTTCTCCTCCACGGAGAGGGTGGAGAAGATGCCTCGCTCCTCCGGCACGAAGCCGATGCCCTGATGCGCGGTGCGATGCAGCGGCAGGCGCAGGAGATCCTTGCCGTCGAAAGTGATCTTGCCGCTGCGCTTGCGGATGATGCCCATTATGGCGCGCAGCGTGGTCGTCTTGCCGACGCCGTTGCGGCCGAGCAGCGTCACCGTCTCGCCGGGAAAGACCTCAAGATTCACCCCGTGCAGCACATGGCTTTCGCCATACCAGGCATGGAGATCAGAAAGCATGAGGAGTGGCGCGCGCTCAGCCATGGGCCGTACCCATATAGGCAAGCCTCACCTGCTCGTTTCGGCTCACGGTCTCATAGTCGCCGGAGGCGATCACCTCGCCCCGCTGCAGAACCGTGATCCGGTCGCAGAGATCGGCCACGACCTTCAGATTGTGCTCGACCATCAGCACGGCCCGGTCCTTCGCCACCGCCCGGATGATCTCCGACACCTTGCCGATATCCTCCTGGCCCATGCCGGCCATCGGCTCGTCGAGCAGCAGCACCTTCGGGTCAAGGGCGAGCGTGGTGGCGATCTCCAGGACGCGCTTGCGCCCATAGGAAAGATCCGCGGCGAGCTTGTGCCGCTCGTCGGCGAGGCCAACGGAGGTGAGCAGTTCCTCCGCCCGCCGGTTCAGCCGGTTCAGCGACGAAACGGGCAGCCAGAACTGGTAGCCGAGCCCTTGCGGCCGCTGCAGCGCCACGCGCACATTGTCGAGCACGGACAGGTGAGGGAAGGTCGCCGAGATCTGGAACGAGCGCACCAGTCCCAGCCGCGCCACCCGCGCCGCCGACAGCCGCGTGATGTCGCGCCCTTCGAGCAGGATCGTGCCGCTCGTCGGCTCGATGAATTTGGTGAGCAGGTTAAAGACGGTCGTCTTGCCGGCGCCATTCGGGCCGATGAGCGCGTGGATCTGCCCGTGATGGGCGTCGATGTCCACATCCTTCACCGCGAGGAAGCCGCCGAACTCGCGCCGCAGCCCGCGGGCGGAAAGCACCGCCTGCGGACGCGAATCCGCCTGGCGGCCGGGAGCGGCCGCCGTCATCGCATCGCTCATGGCCATTACTGACTGGCGAGCGGGCAGCCGCTTTCGGCCGGCTTCATATAGGCCTGGTCGCCGGGAATGGTCGCCAGCACGTTGAAGTAGTCCCAGGCCTGCTTGCTCTCCGACGGCGCCTTCACTTCGAGCAGGTACATGTCCTTGATCAGGCGCCCGTTCGCGCCCACCTTGCCGCCTTGCGCGAAGACGTCGTCGACCGGCATCTCATGCAGCTTCGCGGCGACCGCCTCGGTCTCGTCCGTGCCGGCGGCCTCGATCGCCTTCAGATATTGCGTGACGGCCGAATAGGTGCCGGCATGGATCATGTTCGGCATGCGGCCGGTGCGCTCCATGAAGCGCTGGGCGAATTGGCGCGAGGTATCGTCGCGGTCCCAGTAATAGCCCTCGGTCAGCGTCAGGCCCTGCGCCGCTTCCAGGCCCAGGCCGTGTACCTCGGACAGCGTGAAAAGCAGCGCGGCCAGCCGCTGCCCGCCCGCCACGATGCCGAACTCCGCCGCCTGCTTGATGGCGTTGGACGTGTCGAGACCCGCATTGGCAAGGCCGATGACCTTGGCGCCCGAGGACTGCGCCTGCAGAAGGAAGGAGGAATAGTCGGTGGAGGCGAGGGGATGGCGCACCGAGCCCAGCACCTGCCCCCCCTTCGACTTGACGAAGTTCGAGGTCTGCTCCTCCAGCGAATAGCCGAAGGCGTAGTCGGCGGTCAGGAAGAACCAGGTGTCGCCGCCCTGTTCCACCAGCGCCCCGCCGGTGCCGACCGCCAGAGCATGGGTGTCGTAGGCCCAGTGGAAGCCGTAGGGAGAGCATTGGGCGCCCGTCAGCTCCGTCGTCGCGGCGCCCGTGACGATGTCGATCTTCTTCTTCTCCTTCGAGATCCCCTGCACGGCGAGCGCCACCGAGGAGGTGGTGAGCTCCATGATCGAATCCACCTGCTCGGTGTCGTACCATTGCCGGGCGATGTTGGAGGCGATGTCCGGCTTGTTCTGATGGTCGGCCGTGACGATCTCGATCGGGGCGTTCAGCACCTTGCCCCCATAATCCTCGGCCGCCATCTTCGCCGCCTCGAACGACCACTTTCCGCCGAAGTCGGCATAGACGCCCGACTGGTCGTTCAGGATCCCGATCTTCACCTTCTCGTCGGAAACCTGCGCCAGGGCGGGCATGGCCGTGGCGGCCAGGAGGGCCGCTGAAATAAATGCCAGTGTTCTCATGCTCTTCCTCCCATCATGATTCACCTGCGCGGTGGCCCTTTCTCCCGGTCTTCTCCGGTCCGGTCCGGCCTTCTCCACGTCCGGGCGCCCCGCAGCATGCGCGGAGGGTAGCATCGGTGGCGGCGTACACAACCCCTCCAAATGCCGACTTGACGGAACGGCCATTGTCCGGCTCATTGGCGGGTTGCTGCCGCAGACAGAACCGGGGCGAGACCGCATGGCCAGCATCAGACACAGCCGACTGGCCCTTTGCGCGGCCATTGCCGCACTTGCCGCTCCCGCGCTGCCCGCCGGCGCCGCCGCGCAATCCTTCGAATGCGCTGAGGTCATCGGCAAGGTGTTCAACGACCGGAACGGCAACGGCCTGCAGGACAGGGGGGAGAAAGGGCTTCCCGGCGTGCGGGTGGCAACGCCCAAGGGCTGGCTTATCATCACGGACGAGCATGGCCGCTTCCACGTCGCCTGCGCGGACATGCCGGAGGGTTCGCTCGGCTCCAACTTCATCATGAAGGTCGACACGCGGTCGCTGCCCACCGGCTACCGGCTGACGACGGAGAATCCGAGCATGGTGCGCCTGACCGCCGGCCGCATGGCCAAGCTCAATTTCGGCGCAGCCGTCCCCCGCTGACGCGGCGCCTGGCGCCGGGAAAAAGCTGAGCGGCGGCGCGCGCCCACAATTTGACACCAAGATCGCCCAGTTCCTTTCCCGGCGCAGGAAAATTTAACTCTTTGCTGACCATAATATTCGGTCGTTAGGGCATCTTGGGGGGCTTCCGATGCGTTTTTTCACGCTTCTCCTGCTTTTGATTCTTTCGGTCCCTGCCGTGGCGCAGACCGCTGCGCAGGGGACGGCCGAAGGGGCAGGCGGCGACGTCGGGACCCTTATTCGCATCCTGGAGAATGACGAAACCCGCGCAAAGCTGATCGAGGAGCTGCGCCGCGTCGATGGCGGAGCAGCCGCGGCGACTGATCCGGCGGCCGCGGATTCCGCCGGCGTCCTGCAGATCGGCGAATACACGCGCGCGGCCGTCGAGAGCTCGGCCGATCTCGTCGCTGCCGTCGTTCGTGGAATCAAGCAGGCCGCCGGCATATTCTCCGGCACGAGCACGCTCGACGCGGCAGCCCTTTGGAATGCGATCCGCAACGTGCTGATCGTGGCGGCGGTGACCTTCGCCGTCTTCTTCGTCCTGCGGCTCGGCTTCCAGCGCGCGCAGCGCATCTTCGCCGCGGCCGCCCAGGGACAGGGGCCGGTCCGCCGCGCGGGCATCATCGGCGTTTCGGCGGTCGCCGATATGGCCACCGTGCTCCTCGCCTGGGCCGCCGGATATGTGCCGGCGCTCTATCTCGGCTGGGGAGACCACGGCGGACAGAGCCAGACATTCTTCCTCGGCGCATTCCTGTGGATCGAGTTGGCGAAGGTGGCCGCGCGCGTCGCGCTCGCGCCGCGATGGCCGGCGCTGCGCTTCCTGCGCATGGGCGATACGACGGCCGCCTATTGGTATTTCTGGGCGAGCCGCATCCTGAGCGTGGTCGGCTATACCTTCCTCTTCATCGCACCCATCCTGGCGGCCAATGCCTCGCATGGCGCGGCCCAGGCGCTGCGCGCCTTCGTGCTCTTCTGCACGCTCGCCATGGCCTGCATTATCATCATGCAGAACCGCGACCGGGTGCGCGCCTGGCTCACCCGCCAGGCCGAGCGCTTCCAGTCGGAGGTGGTGGTCCGCTCGCTTTCGATCCTCGCGCGCTTCTGGAACGTGGTGGCGATCGGCTACCTCGTCCTCATCTTCACCCTCTGGCTGGCCGACGAGGAGGCGGCGCTGCCCTTCGTGCTGGCCGCCACTGTTCAATCCCTGATGGCCATCGCCATCGGCGTCGCGCTCACGGTCGCCGTCGTGCGGGTCGCGTCGGCGGGGATGCACCTGCCGGCCGATATCCGCGGCCGGCTGCCGCTGCTCGAGCAGCGCCTCAATGCCTTCGTCCCCAATGTGCTGCGCGTGGTCCGCGGCGTCATCCTCGCCGGCGTGGTGATCTCGATCGCCCAGATCTGGCGGCTTGCCGACGTGATGGGCTGGGTGTCCAGCGATTTCGGGCAGCGGGTCGTCACCGCAGTCATCTCGGCCGGCATCATCCTGCTCGTCGGCGGACTTATCCATCTTGCCGTGCAGTCCTGGGTCGAATACCGGCTCGACCCGCCGAAGGGCCGCAAGCCCACCGCGCGTGAGCGCACGCTCCTGTCGCTCTTCCGCAACGCATTCACCATCGCGCTCAGCGTCCTCGTCCTGATGCTGGTCCTTTCCGAGCTCGGGGTGAACATCGCCCCGCTGCTGGCCGGTGCCGGTATTCTCGGCCTTGCCGTCGGCTTCGGCGCGCAGAAGCTGGTGCAGGACATCATCACCGGCGCCTTCATCCAGTTCGAGAACGCCATGAACGAGGGCGACGTGGTGACAGTCGGCGGCATCACGGGCACGGTGGAGAAGCTGACGATCCGCTCCGTCTCACTGCGCACGCTCGACGGCGCCTACCACCTCATTCCCTTCTCGTCGGTGGATTCGGTATCCAACTTCATGAAGAGCTTCGGCTATCATGTGGCCGAGATCGGAGTGGACTACGGCGTGAGCATTCCCGAGGTGAAGCTGGCCATGCAGGAGGCCTTCGAGCGGCTGAAGCAGGGCGAGCACGGCGAGCACATCCTGGGCGATCTCGAGATGCACGGCATCACCCAGTTCGGCGATTCGGCCATCATGGTGCGGGCGCGCATCAAGACGCGGGCGGGCCAGCAATGGGCGGTCGGCCGCCACTATAACGAGATCATCAAGGAAGTCTTCGACGAGCGCAGGATCGACATACCCTTCCCGCACATGACGCTGCACCTTGATGAGGACGACCGCCGCGGCCTGGCGCTTGCGTCGGAGGACAAGCTCCAGGCCGTCGTCGGACCGCGTCGGCCGCCGGCGCGGGAGCGTCCCGCCCTGACGGCGAAACGCCTGCGCGCCGAACTGGCCGACCAGGAGCCTGCCGTCGGAGATACGCCGCTGGCCGCGCGAGCCTAGGAAGCGCTTCTTGTGACTGGATCGGATGACGGCGAGGGGATGGTGGGCGCGGTAGGGATTGAACCTACGACTCACCCGTGGTGAAGGGCGAGGCCGAATCGGCTTTCCCCTAAGACTCCATGCTCTACGACCGCTTGCAGCGGCGCTACGGGATTTGCACCGTGTACGCCCTTGCCGGCGGGCACCCGCTACTGCAGACGGTAGGTCAAGGGTGTAACGTGGGTCCAGTCGGGCGGCTTAGTCTCCGGCGAGCCCCGCAGCCCAGCGAGCTGTGATTTAGCGCAACTATTGCAAATTTGCCACGCCCATACTTTTTAGCTCCGAGCGGCGTAGTTTTCTGATACCGCCGGATGTTCCTGAAATACAGGCCCCGCGATTTCTGTCTCCCTCCCGTACTGCCCCGCAGAATGTCTCAGTTTTTTTGCAGGGGTGGGATGCCCGCGGCGGAGCATCCATAGCGGCGAGGGGGCAGGATGCAGCAAAATTCACGGTCAGTGCCGGCGGTGGGCCGGGATAGCGGAAGCGCGTTACCGGCGCGTGAGGCGGCGTCTGCACACCTGGTGCGCGGCGGGCGCATGACGAAGTGGAAGGGCGAAGCGGCAAGCTTCGCGCCCAACCTCGCCCATTTCGTTTCGGCCTCGGCGGGGCGGGTCCTCGCGGCCGGGCTGCTGGCGGCGCTTACCGCGAGCTCCGCCATTGCCGCAGACCGGTATTGGGACGCCAACGGAACCGGAAGCGGCTACGGCGGCACCGGGGTGTGGAACCTCAGCAATCTGAACTGGAGCCCCAACAGCGACGGTGTGAGCGGCCCGTATAATCAGGCGTGGAACAACAACGGCATTGTTCCGGGCACGCCCGACAATGCCATCTTCGGCGGCACCGCGGGCACAGTCACCCTCGGTGCGCCGATCACCGTGAATTCGATCACCTTCACTGCCAACGGCTATACGATTGCCGGCGCGGGCGCCAACATCCTGACGATCGCCGGCGGGACGCCGACGGTCACGACAAACGCCGGCGTCGGCGCCACGATAAGCGCCGGAATCCAAACGTCGGCGGGCTTCACCAAGGCTGGCGTGGGCGTGCTGACACTGTCGGGTGCGAACAACTTCGGCACTGGCGCTCTCAACGTCAATGCGGGCACGCTGACCCTGTCGGGGTCGAACACCTTCACGGGCAATGTCAACGTCAGCACCGGCACCAGCCTCACTTTGTCGGCGGCCAACACCTTCACCGGCAACATCAATGTTTCCGGCGCTCTGGGTGTTTCCAGCAATGCGGCGCTCGGCGCAGCGGGAAACACCGTTACGCTCAACGGCGGCTCCCTCTCCTCGGTCGGAGCACTGAATGCCGGCCGCCAGGTCATAATTAATGGTAGTGCCACGATTGGCGGCACGGGCGTGGGGTCGGCGCTCTTCACGGGCTCTGGAAATCTTGAGGTCCTCAGCGGCGTCTCGATGACCAACAACGCCAACACCTATACGGGCACGACGACGCTCTGGGGCAGCGGTGCGGCCAACGTTACGGTCTGGTTCACATCCGTCCGGAACACGGGAGAGGCCAGCGCGCTGGGATCAGGCGGCGACATCGTCCTCCAGGGCGTGAACAGCTTTAATGATAACTTTTCCTACACAGGCGACGGCGACACCACCGACCGCACATTTCGGTTCACGCCTGGCACCAACGCATCTGTAGCGCTGGGCAATAATGGGACAGGCACCCTGGCCTTCACCGGCTCCGTCTCCCTGGAAGGTGGCGCGCGCGGCATTATCATCAGCGCCACTAGCGCCGATATCGATTTCTCCTCAGGCATCATAAGCGGGGCTTCGGCCTCGACCCTTACCCTTACCGGGGGAGCGGCGCGCACCATCACACTCGGCGGCGCCAACACCTTCAGCACCGGGGTCACCATCACGACCGCCACCGTGGTGGCCTCCACCTTGGCCGACATAGGCAGCAACAGTTCGCTTGGCACCGGCTCCGCCGACAGCCAAATCCACATCAACAACGGCACGCTTCGTTACACCGGCGATGGCGACGACACCAACCGCACTTGGCAGGTCTCCGGCGCCAGCGCCGCGCTGCAAAACGACGGCTCTGGCGGGCTGGGCCTCTCTGGCGCGGTGGTGCTGAACTCCGGCGCGCTCAATTTGCGCGGCAGCTATGGCGGCCTCAACACCCTCTCCGGCAACATGACGGGCGCCGGCGGCGTCACGATGAATGGTGCGGGCACCTGGCTGCTCAGTGGCACCAACGATTTCGCCGGCCCGGTCACTGTCCAGAACGGCACTCTGCGCGCCGGCAGCGCCACGGCACTGGGCACTTCGGGCGCGGCCACCATCAATGGCGGCATGCTCGATCTCGCCGGTTACAGCAACACCTTCACTAGGCTCGACGGAACGGGCGGCGAGGTGGCGCTCGGCGGCGCGAATATGACGCTCGACATTGCCAACGGCATCACCGCGACCTATTCCGGCAGCATCACCGGCAGCGGCAGCCTGACGAAGACGGGCGCCGGCAGGCAGATCCTCAGGGGCGCCAACACCTATACGGGTGCGACGAACGTCGCCATCGGCACGCTGGAGCTTAGCTTCGCAGGCGCGGGTGGCCCAACCTCAGACATCATCTCCTCTTCCTCGACGCTCAATATGTCGGGCGGCACGTTAGCGGTCACCGGGGTTTCGGGAGAAGGCAATACCCAGACCTTCGACGGCCTCAACATTACCGGCGGCACCAACAGGATCACGGCCACCAACGCCACCGTGAATTTCGGCCCGGTCAACCGGACTGCGGGCATCATCGATTTTGGCATCGGCACGGGCACGGTGATGACCGTCGCGCCCGGCACGACGCTTGGCGGCTGGGCCACGGTGACCACCGGCACCGCCACCGACTATGCCGACGTAAACGCCAGCAACCAGATCGTCGCGTTCACCGCCTACGACCTCAAGGACAATGCCGCAACCTGGATCGATGGTGATATCGTGGCCGATACGGCCGGCGCGGCCAACTCGCCCTTCTTCGGAACCGCGAGCGACGCCGGTGGCGACAATATCGTTCAGCTCGGAGGCCTGCGCTACGCGGCAGCGCCGGCGGCAGGTTCCGTGGTCACGGTCGGCGCCGGCCAGACGCTCGGCATCGATGGGACTATCATTGTCGGAGCGTCGGTGGGCGCGACCACCCAGACGATCCAGAACGGCTCAGTGAGGGGCACCGCCGGGGGCGTGCTGGGCATCCAGCAAAACAGCATCGGCACGTTCAGCATCAACTCGACGATCGTCGACAATGCTGGGCCGACAGGGCTTACCGTGGCGGGCAGCGGAACGGGCGCCGGCACTGGCAAGGTCGTGCTCGGCAACGCCGCAAACACCTATACGGGCGGCACCTTGATTTCGCGCACCACGCTGGAGGTTGGCACGCTTGCCAATGGCGGCGTGGCCAGCAGCATCGGCATGTCGTCTGCAGACCCCGCTAATCTGGTGCTGGAGGCGGGCAGGCTCAGCTATACGGGCGGGACCGCGAGCACCGATCGCGGCATGACGCTCACGCGCTCCGGCGCCCTCGCCGACAACATAATCAACGTCACCCAGGTCGGCGCGAACCTCACCGTCGGCGGCGAGCTGATAAGCCCGGATGGGGCGAACCTCATCAAGGAAGGCGCCGGCACGCTGACGCTGACCAATGCCAACAGCAGCTATGCCGGCACGACCACCATCAGCGCGGGCACGCTGGCAGTGACCAGCCTCGGCAATGGCGGCGCCAACAGCACCATCGGCTCTTCCAGCAGCGACTCGGCCAATCTCTTCATCGCCAATGGCGCCGAGTTCCAGTATGACGGCGTGACCGCCACAAGCGACCGCGGCTTCACATTGGGCACTGGCTCCGCCGGGGTCGGTTTCGATGTCTCTTCCGTCGGCTCGGTCCTGACCATGACGGGCGACGCGGTCGGCGTGAATTCGCTGGTAAAGCGCGGCGCCGGAACTCTGGTGCTGTCGGGCAACAACACCTATAGGGGCAACACGGTCGAGGCAGGCACCCTGCGCGCCGGCTCCACCACGGCGTTCGGCGGCACCTCCTACCTCATGCAGGTCAATGCGGGCGGCAGGCTGGAACTTGCCACTTTCAGCAACACGGTGGGTGGGCTTGCGGGCGCCGGCACCGTGCATCTGGGCGCGGCCGGCACCACGCTGACCCTCAGCGGCCAGACAGCTGCGTTCACCGGCACGATCACAGGCACGGGCGGGCTCACTGTCAGCAATACGCAAACGCTTAATGGCTGCAACCACAATTATACGGGTCCTACCACCATCAGCGGCGGCACCCTCATTGCCGACTGCATTCGCAATGGCGGTACGGCAAGCAGCATCGGCGCCTCCCCCAACACATCCAGCAGCCTTGTTTTAGCCAGTAGCGGCGTGCTTCAATACACGGGCGGCGACGTTGCGACCGACCGGGGCTTCACGCTGTCGTCCGGCTGGGGCTATTTCGACGTGACCCAGGCGGCCACTGAGCTCGAATTCGAGGGCACTGTAACCGGAGGCGGCAGCCTGGCCAAGCGAGGCCCGGGCACGCTGATCCTTTCCGGCACCAACACCTACACCGGAAGCACCTCGGTGGAGGCAGGCACGCTGATTGCGGGCTCGGCCAGCGCCTTCGGCGCCGGCTATCTGTCCATCAGCGCCGGCGCGACGGTCGACACCACCGGCTTCAATAACACGATTTACGGCCTGGGCGACAACAGCACAGCAGGCGGTCAGATCCTCATCGCCGACAAGACCTTGACGCTCAGCGATGGTGGCTCGGCGACCTTTGCCGGAAGGATCACCGGCACGACCGGCCGACTTGTGAAGAATGGCGGCGGCACACAGATATTGACGGGCTGCGATAACAGTTATGGCGGCGGCACCACGATCAACAGCGGCTGGCTGGTTGTCAATTGCTTGGCGGATGGCGGGGTGAACAGCTCGATCGGTCGTTCCAGCGCCGACGCGGCCAACCTCGTGATAGGCGCTGCGGGGCTCCATTATCAGGGTGACGGCGACACGACCAATCGCGGCTTCACCATGTCAGCCTTCGACTCATACATCCGAAATCACGGAACCGGTGCGCTCGAGTTCACCAGCACTGCCGCCGTCGCCTATTCGGGTGCCGGAACCCGACGGTTACGGCTTCTCGGCTCGAACACTGACACCAATATCATGGCCGCGCATATCGGCAACAATGGCGCCTCGGCGACCCATTTCGTCAAGGACGAGGCGGGAACGTGGCGGCTGACCAGCACCACCAGTAACTATACTGGCCCCACCTCAATCAATGGCGGCGTGCTGGAAGTCACCAAGCTCGCGGATGGGAACTCTGCCAGCAGCATCGGCGCCTCGACCGCGATTGCCGGTAATCTGGTCATCAATACCGAAAGCCATCTCCGCTATGTGGGCAGCGGCGACAGCACCAACCGCCTCTTCACGCTCGGCAATGGCGCATCATACATTGAATCCTCGGGCACCGGGGCGATCAACTTCACCGACAGCGGCGGCCTAATGGGTTTCGCGGGCGGCGGCCCGCGCACCATGGTGCTGGGCGGCACCTACACCGGCGACAACATCATGGGCGTGACGATCCGCGACTTAAACGCCACCACCGGGCAAACCACGCTTGCCAAGCATGGTGAAGGCACGTGGATACTGACCGCAAACAACACCTACACCGGCAACACCGTTATCGACGCCGGCAAGCTCATCATCGGCAATGGCGGCACCACCGGCAATGTCGGCACAGGTCCAGTGATCCTGGCTTTTGATACCGGCACGCTCGGCTTCAACCGCAGCGATACGGTCAACTTCGCCGGCCAGATCAGCGGTCCCGGCACCATCGAGCAGATGGGAGAAGGCACCACAAATCTCACGGCCGTCAACAGCGCCGGCGTCACCAAGATCAGCGAAGGCACGCTGCAGGTCAGCGGCGCCCTGACGACCGATACGATCGTCTTCGAGGACGACGAGACGACAACCCTGACGGTCAACGGCACGGTGCAGGGCAACGGCCTGCCCGCCACAATCACCGGGGATGCTTCGGCCAACATCATCAATGTCAATACCGGCGGCACGCTCACGGCGGTGGGCGATCTCGGCGGCGGCAGCGATACGATAACGCTCGCCGGCACGCTGAACACAGGAGCCGGCACGCTGAGCCTGGGCAGCGGCAACGACACGCTGACGCTCAATGATGGCGGCGTCATCGGCGGCAGCGTCACGGGCGGGACGGGGACCGACACGCTGCAGGTCAACAATTCCGGGGCAGTCACGCTTGCCGGCGGCAGCTTCTCGGAGTTCGAGAGCCTGAACAAGACCCTGGGCGGCATCCTGACCCTGACGGGCAGCCACAGCTACAGCGCGGGCGCGACGATTGCGGCAGGGACGCTGCAGATCGGCAATGGGGCGACGGCGGGCGCGCTTGCCACGCCGACCGTGGCCAACAGCGGCATCCTCGCCTTCAATATGAACAGCAATTACACCTTTGCCGGTGCGATCTCGGGCAGCGGCCAGGTGACCAAGCTCGGCAGCGGCGTGACCACGCTGACGGGCACCAGCACCTACACCGGTGCGACGAACGTCAATGAAGGCACGCTGCTTATCAATGGCGACCAGTCCGGCGCGAACGGGCTGACCTCCGTGGCAAGCGGCGCGACGCTCGGCGGCACCGGCACGATCGGCGGCAGCGTCTCGGTGGCCGATGGGGGCATCCTCAGCCCCGGTGCGGCCGGCAATGCGCCGGGCAGGCTTGCCATCAAAGGCGGGCTCGCCCTCAATGACGGCTCGATCGTCAATGTCAATTTCGGCCAGGCCAATGTCGCCGGCGGTCCGCTCAACGACCTGATCCAGGTCGGCGGGCATCTGACGCTCGACGGCACGCTCAACATCACCGAGACGCCCGGCGGCGATTTCGGGCCCGGCGTCTACCGCATCTTCAACTACGGCACGATGACCAATAACGGTCTCGACGTCGCCTCGCCCGATTATTTCGTGCAGACCTCGGTGGCCAACCAGGTCAATCTGGTCAATTCGGCCGGCCTGGCGCTGAGCTACTGGGACGGCGACGCGGGACCGCACTCCAATGGCGCCGTCAATGGCGGCAACGGCACGTGGCGGGCCGCGGGCGACCAGAACTGGACCGACGAGACCGGCACATTCGCCGCCCCCTTCGCCAATGCCAGCTTCGCCATCTTCCAGGCAACGGCTGGCACGGTTGAGGTCGACGATACCAACGGCCCGGTGCAGGCGCTTGGCATGCAGTTCGCCACAAGCGCCTATGTGGTGCGGGGCGACGGAATCGAACTCCTCGACGACAGCACCCAGGCCGGCCTCCAGTCGGTCATCCGCGTCGGCGACGGCACATTGGCAGGGGCGGGCTACGTCGCCAGCATCGAATCGGCACTGTCCGGCGCCACCCAGCTGGTGAAGACCGATCTGGGCACGCTGGTGCTGTCGGGGACCAACACCTATACGGGCGGCACCGCCATCAATGGCGGCACGGTCGAGATCTTTGCCGACGCCAATCTGGGTGCTGCCGGTGGGGCACTCAGCTTGAATGGCGGCACGCTGCGCAACAATCTTGCCGTCACCTCCAGCCGGGCCGTCACGCTCAATGCCGGCGGCGGCACCTTCGAGACGCTGGACACGCTCACGCTCAACGGCGCGGTAGGCGGCACGGGCGTGCTGACCAAGACGGGCGCGGGCACGCTGGTGCTGTCCGGCGCCAATACCTACCAGGGCGGCACAATCATCAATGCCGGCACGGTTGCCGTCTCGGCCAACGCCAATCTCGGCGATGCAAGCGGCGCGCTCACCTTCAATGGCGGCACACTGCACAGCACAGGCACCTTCACCGCCGCACGCCACGTGACGCTCAATGCCGGCGGCGGAACCTTCGACACGGACGGCGGAACGGCGCTGACGCTGGCCAATGCCGTGGTGGGCGCAGGCGCGCTTACTAAGGATGGCACCGGCACGCTGGTTCTTGCCAACACCAACACCTATGGCGGCGGAACCACGATCTCGGGCGGCACCCTGCAGCTGGGCAATGGCGGAGGCTCGGGCTCCATCATGGGCGGCGTGCTCAACAGCGGCACGTTCGCCTTCAACCGCAACAACAGCTACAGCTTCGACGGGCTAATCGAAGGCTCGGGCTCGGTCGAGCAGATCGGCAGCGGCGTCACGATCCTGACCGCCGACAACACCTATAGCGGCGAGACCCGCGTTCGCGAAGGCACGCTCATCGTCAATGGCGACCAATCGGCGGCCGGGGGCGCCACCACCGTCGAGGATGGCGGCACCCTGGGCGGCACCGGCACCATCGGCGGCGATGTCAGCGTTCTCGACGGCGGTTCGCTGAGCCCCGGCAATGTCGGGGCAGCGCCTGGAACGCTGACCATCGACGGCCATCTGACGCTCGCCGAGAATGCCACGCTCAACTACAATTTCGGGCAGGCGGGCGTGGTTGGCGGCGCCTATAACGACCTGACAATCGTGCGCGGCGACCTCGTGCTCGACGGCACGATCAACGTCACGGAGACGCCCGGCGGAAGCTTCGGCCCCGGCATCTACCGCATCATCAGCTATACCGGAGGCTTCACCAATCAGGGCTTGTCGGAGAACTCCGCCAACCACGTGGTGCAGACGTCGATCGACGGCCAGGTGAACCTGGTCGAGATCAGCGCCATGACGCTCAATTTCTGGGACGGCGACGTCGGGACCAAGGGCGAGTTCGTCGATGGCGGCAGTGGCACCTGGCGTGCGGCCGGCGACGACAATTGGACCGAGGAGGTGGGCGACGTCAACGCCGCCTTCACCAATGGCAGCTTTGCCATCTTCGCCGGCGCGGACGGAGAGGTCGAGGTCGACAATGACAATGGCCAGGTGCGCGCCGCCGGCATGCAGTTTGCCACCCCTGGCTACCGCATCTGGGGCGACGCCATCGAGCTCGAGGGGCCGCAGGCGACCATGCGCGTGGGCGACGGAACGGCGCCGGGCGCTGCCTATGTCGCCACCATCGAATCCGTCCTTTCGGGCGACGCGCAGATCGTCAAGCGGGACCTCGGCACGCTGGTGCTTGCCGGCAACAACACCTATACGGGCGGCACCTTCATCGACGAGGGCACGGTCCAGATCTCCAGCGACGCCAATCTCGGCGACGCGGCTGGCGCTCTCATCCTTGACGGGGGCGCCCTGCGCAACACGGGCGCGCTCACCTCGGCCCGCAACATCACGCTTAACGCCGCCGGCGGCACCTTCCTGACCGATGAGGATGCCACCCTGTCCGGCATCATCGGCGGCGCGGGCGGCCTGGTGAAGTCCGGTGCTGCGGCCCTGACCCTAACCGGCAACAACATCTATGCCGGCCCGACCACCGTCACCGCAGGCAGCCTCTATGTGGAGGGCAACCAGGGCGGCGCGGATGGGCTGACCTCCGTCCTCAGCGGCGCCACGCTCGGCGGCGGCGGCAGGATCGGCGGCGATGTGACGATTGCCGACGGGGCCACGCTGACCCCCGGCGCTGCCGACGGCACGCCCGGCACGCTCGCCATAGACGGCAATCTGGCGCTCTCCGGCGGCTCGATCCTGAACTACAGCTTTGGCCAAGCCAATGTCGAAGGCGGGACGCTCAACGATTTCATCACGGTGGGCGGCAACCTCGTGCTCGACGGCACGCTGAACGTCACCGAGACGCCGGGCGGCACCTTCGGCCCCGGCATCTACCGCATCTTCAGCTACAACGGCACGCTCACCAATAACGGGCTGACGGTCGGCGCCATTCCATCATCGGGTTACTTCGTCCAGACGGCCATCGCCAACCAAGTAAATCTCGTCAACACGGACGGGCTGGTGCTCAACTATTGGGACGGCGCAGCCGGCCGTAAATTCGACAGCGTCATCCAGGGCGGCGACGGTGTCTGGCAGAATTCGGCCGGCAATGACAATTGGGCCGACGGCACCGGAATGATCAACGCGCCGTATACGGACGGCTCGTTCGCGATCTTCTCCGGCCAAGCGGGCACGGTGACGGTCGACAACGACCTCGGCCAGGTGACGGCCTCGGGCATGCAATTCACCACCGACGGCTATGTCATCGAAGGCGGCCCGCTCGGGCTTGACGGCCCGCAATCGACCATCCGCGTGGGCGACGGCAGCTCCGCCGGGGCGGCCATGACGGCCACCATCGAAGCCAACCTCACCGGCGGCAGCCAGCTGGTCAAGACCGACCAGGGCACGCTGGTGCTTGCAGGAACCAACAGCTACACCGGCGGCACGGCGGTCAATGGCGGCACGCTGCAAATCTCGAGCGACGCCAATTTGGGCGAGGCGAGAGGCGCGGTGAGCCTCAGCGGCGGCACGCTGCGCACGAGCGCAAACTTCGCCAGCGCGCGGGCGTTGAACTTCCTTTCGGACAGCGCCGTCTTCACCGAGGAGGACACGAGCCTGACGTGGAACGGCGTCCTCTCGGGCAGCGGCTCTTTCACCAAGGACGGCGCCGGGACGATGACGGTTGACGCAGACAGTTCCGCCTTCGCTGGCAGCACCTCCGTCAATGACGGCACACTGGCCGTCACCGGCAGCCTGTGCGGCGACATCAACGTGCGCGCGGGCGGCCGGCTGCAGGGGACCGGAACCGTCTGCGACACGAACAACTTCGCAGGCGGCACTGTCGCGCCAGGCAATTCCATCGGCACGCTCACGGTCGACGGCGACTATACGGGCAGCGGCGGCATGCTGGAGATCGAGACGGTGCTCGGCGGCGACGCCTCGCCGACCGACCGGCTGGTCGTCACCGGCGATACTTCTGGCACGTCCAGCGTCAAGGTCGTCAATCTCGGTGGCGGCGGCGCACAGACGGTGGAAGGCATCAAGATCGTCGATGTCGCCGGTGCGTCCAACGGCACATTCGCGCTTGACGGCGACTATGTGTTCGAGGGCGAGCAGGCGGTGGTTGGCGGTGCCTATGCCTACCGTCTCTATAAGGGCGGCGTGAGCACGCCGGCCGATGGCGACTGGTACCTGCGCTCCGCTCACCTGCATCCCGGCAATCCGGACCCGCAGCCGCTCTATGCGCCGGGCGTGCCGCTCTACGAAGCCTATGCCGGGGTTCTCCAGAGCTTCAACGAACTCGGCACCCTGCAGCAGCGGGTCGGCAACAGGTCATGGGGGTCCAGCGCTACCCCGCAGGGAGCGGACGTTCCGGATGCGGGGCCGATCGACAGCAAGGCGATCTGGGCCCGCATCGAAGCTGCTCACACGGAGTTTGCGCCGGAGACATCCACAACGGGAGCGGATTACGACGCAGCAGTCTGGAAGCTGCAGGCGGGCGTCGACGGGCCGGTTCGCGAGACCGACGCCGGGGTTCTGATCGGGGGGATCACAGTCCACTACGGAACTGTTACTTCCGACGTGTCGTCGGTATTCGGCGCCGGCTCGATCGATGCCACGGGCTACGGCTTCGGCGGCACGCTCACCTGGTATGGCAACAGCGGCTTCTATGCGGACGCGCAGGCACAGGTGACGTGGTATGACACCGATCTCACCTCATCGACGCTTGGCACCACTCTGGCCGATGGCAATGATGGGGCGGGCTATGCGTTCAGCCTGGAGGCTGGCCAGAGGATCGCATTCGGGGACCGCTGGTCGGTGACCCCCCAAGCCCAACTCGGCTATTCCGCGGTCGATTTCGACGACTTCACCGATCCCTACGGCGCTGCCGTCGCCCTTCAAGATAGCGACACCCTGACGGGCCGCATCGGCATGTCTGTCGATTACGAAAACCAGTGGGTGGACAGCGCCGGGCAGGTGAGCCGCGCGCATGTCTACGGCATCGCCAACCTCTACTACGACTTCCTCGAAGGCTCGGAGGTCGATGTCTCTGGGACACGTTTCGACAGCGAGAAGCCGGCGCTCTGGGGCGGGATCGGACTGGGTGCTTCGCTGAGCTGGGCCGACGGCCGCTATGCCGTTTTTGGCAACGCAAAACTTAACGGCGCCCTGGAAGATATCGCCGACAACTATAGCCTCGGTGGCACGTTGGGGCTACGTGTGAGCTGGTAAGGCATCCAGGACGTCGAAAACTCCTGCTCCTCAAATCGAAGGACGAAGGCAAAAGTGAAGAAGACAAGCTTGATCGACCTCGCCTTGCCCACGTTTGCGGGCGCGCTGATGATCACAAGTGTTGCTGCACAGGAAGCTGTCCAGGTGCAGACCCCGACCACCCTGTCGGAGACCTACGATTCCTGGACCGTGCAGTGTGCCAACAGGAGCGAGGGTGAGCAGACACGCCGCGTCTGCCAGATGTCGCAAGAGCTTCTGCAGCAGGAGTCGCGGCAAAGAGTTCTGCTGTTCGCCATCTCCAAAGAGGGCGAGAACGCCGCCAAGGCCACCGTGATCGCGCCCTTCGGCTTGATGCTTTCGGAAGGGCTGCGCATCGAGATCAACGAGACGGAGCTGGTCCGGGGCGCCTACCGCACCTGCCTGCCCGCCGGATGTGTGGTGGAGTTCGACCTGCCCGAGGCCGCCATTGATCAACTGGGCGCAGCGGAGGCTGCGACCGTCTTCATGACCGCCAATACGGGGCAGCCGGTGACAACCGATATCTCGATGAAGGGGTTTTCTGCCGCCTATCAGCGGCTTGTGGCGCTTTCCGCAGGCTAGGAACCTCCGGCTGGCGGGTTACCCGGCTCAGCTGGTCTGCGGGCGTGCAGCGGGAGGTTCAGCGAGGAGCTAGCGGGGGGTGCAGGGATGCTGCAGACAGCTGAGTGGACTTGCCAGGGTTGCGAAAGGCAACAGGTCCTTCGCAAGATCGACACCCACCGCTGGGTCGTGAGTGAGGTTGATCCTCGCGGCAAGCAGCTTCGCAAGCCGCGCGTCTTCGAGCTATGCCCGTCATGCAAGATGCGGGTGATGTCCCAGAAACACGATGAGATTTTGAGGGCGGAATAGTTGCACCTGTGCGTGCCGAGCGGGCTTAATTGCGCCCCTGGTTAGGCTGCAAGATAAAGCAAGCGCGCGCTTGCGGCGAGCTTTGCTCGCTAGGTGGTTTGCCGCACGGTGCGGCCCAAATCTTCTACACCACGGCAAGTCGTTCTACTCCATGGCGCGAAACGGCGCCTGGAGCATTGCGTGAGCTGAATTCGCCAGCAAACATGCTTTCATAACGCAATTCGCAAAAGGTGATCGGTCAATCACCCCGTCCGGGTGAGCTGCCAGTTGGAGCGCCTACGTTTTGTGACACCGGCGGAATATTCTGATAAGCCACTGAAAAATTTAGCAAATCGGCGATGCATTTCCGCAACAATGGTGGGGATTCCAGCATCTCGGCGACGGATCGTTATTGCCCTCGTGACTAAGTAAGGCGAGCTTAGGAATCAGTGCCAATCGCGGGGGTAAGACATGAATAGACGCACACGCGCCACTTCTGCGCGCAATCCTTCGATCCGGTCGCACCAATCTGCCTTTGCGCGGCATCTCCGGCACAGGCGCAGCTTGGCGAGCGCGTCACCAATCTCGGGCGCCGGCAGAGCGATCTCGAAAACGAGATGCGCAGCGGCTTCCGGCAGATCGAGCAGTCCTTCGCCTCGTTCACCAACGAGACCCGCGCCTCGATCAATGCTCTGTCGGCCACCATCGCCGAAAGGAGCAAGCCGCAATGGCAGGCGATCGGCGTTGCCTTGACCTTTGCCGTGATCATCGGCGGCATGGCATATTGGCCGATCAGGGAGGCGACGACGGATCTGAAGACGGATGTCTCGACGCTTTCGGCCGAAACGCGCCGCGCCTTCGACATGGCGGCCGAGCGGTTCGTCACTCGCGAGGAACTCGACTGGAGGGCGGCACGCAGCGCGGAGGATCGCTCGCGCACCGACACTGCCATCGAGGATCTGCGGACGACAATGCTCCCTCGAAACGGGTGGTCCGAGCGGAATTTGAACCGCGACCACGAGATCGCGAACCTTCAGCGGCAGATCGATCTCCAGCGCGAGGATTTTCAGCAGTTTTCGAGCTCCCTCGGCAATGGCCGCGACGTGATCCAGGACCTAAAATCGGAGATCGAGCGGCTGCGCGACCAGCTGGCCGACGTCCGAACGAGGCAGTTTCAGCGCATGGGAGCCTCCCCTTAGACTTTCCCTTGAGTCTCCGGCGACCGCTGTGGCCATGCCATGTCGAGGGGCGTACTTCCAACATTCAGTATTGCTGGGTAAACCCGGCCCGCGTTGCGCTTGCGCAACAATTGAATGACATTTCTTCTTTCTTTTGACCGGCGTCTTCGCATTTGCAACAGCGTAGGACATGATTATCTCCTCATGGGAGGAGATTGCAGTGCCACGCCTTTCACCAAGAACGTCGATGTTGCCCGATTGGTCACAGGGCCGCAGGCGCTGGGCCCTATGGCTGACCCCAAGCATCACATTTCTGATTTTGGCGGTGAGCCCGGCGTTGGCCGATGGGGGAGGTGGGAGCGCGGGTTCTGTAGCAGGTGGTGCCGGGGGAGCCGATAGTCCGACCGGTGTTGGCGGTAACGGAGCGATCGCGGCCGGTATTTCGAGAGGCGGCGGCGGTGGCGGAGCAGGCGTGACAGGAGGAGCGGGGGGCGCGGGGAATCAAATTGGCGTAGCAATAGCCGGTCCCGGTGGCGCTGGCGGGTTGTCGGCGGGCGAGAATGGATCTGACGGCGGGAACGCTTCAAACGGGAGCAACGCAGGAAATAGCGGTGGCGGCGGTGGCGGTGGTGGCGGTGCGCACGGCTATGTTGGGATCTCACTACCGAATATCGATTCGTCAGGAGGAACTGGTGGCCAAGGAGGTTCGGGATCGGGGGACTGGGGCGACGGTGGTGGTGGAGGCGCCGGCGGTTATGGAGCCGTAATCACCGGCAGCGGCGATTTGGGAATACTTGAAACCTCGGTAACGGGAGGTAACGGAGGCGCCGGCGGCGCGGGGGATTCCTCCGGCAATGGCGGAAGTGGCGGAATCGGACTGCTGTTCACGAGCACGGACGGGGTATCAGTGCTTATCGATTCTCTGGTTCAAGGAGGTATAGGCGGAGCGGCAGGTGCAGGCAATTGGGACGGGTTTCCTGGGCCGAGTGGTACGGGCATTGTTGGGCAGAACCTTCAGCTCGTAGTCCGCACAAATGGCACGGTCGCCGGGGGACCCGGCGCGAATGCAATTGTGTTTTCAGGGGGCAGCACCAATCTTCTTGAGCTCCACAACGGTGGTGTGATCACCGGAGATGTTTTGGCAGCTGGGTCGGCAGATAGCTTCCGACTGGGGGGCGTCGAGGATGGCACGTTCGACGTTTCTTTGATCGGGCCGTCCCGGCAGTACCGCAATTTCGAGTACCTCCAGAAAACCGGCGGCAGCACATGGACGATCACTGGACAGGCGACAAACCAACCGGCGCCATGGGCCATTTACGACGGAACTTTGATGATGTCCGCAGGGTCCGACCTTGGGGACGTGCCACTCACCAACTATAGCGGGACGTTCGCGGGTATCGGGACGGTCGGACCGGTGAGCCTCTATGGGCCAACCCTTCAGGCTCCCGGAGGTGCTATCATCGCGCCTGGCGTCAACGACATCGGCACGTTGACCATCGACGGCACCTTTCATTCCGATCGAGGCGTCCTTCAAATTGAGACGGAACTCGGCGATGATACTTCGCCAACCGATCTGCTCCGAGTCACCGGCAACACATCCGGCAGCACCAACGTGCGGGTGAACAACGTCGGCGGTACTGGCGCGCAGACCGTGGAAGGCATCAGAATCGTCCAGGTTGACGGGACTTCCGAGGGCGCGTTCTCGCTGCTCGGTGACTACGTCTTCCAAGGTGAGCAGGCCGTCGTGGCTGGCGCTTACGCCTATCGTCTCTACCAGGGCAGCGTGAGCGATCCCACGGACGGCGATTGGTATCTTCGCTCAGCGGCGGTACCAGATCCGGATCCCG
>NZ_JAPSLH010000027.1 GCF_031180965.1 Chelativorans sp. | reverse complement strand
GCTTTTCCTTCGGCCCGGCAAAGACCACCCCCTTCATTGGGTGCAGCCGGGGCGGAAGAAAGACCCGAGTGACCGGCCAATGTCGGGACAGCGGCCGGCGGGGCGCGTGGAACGCGCCACGATTAACTAACAGAGAGGCACGGATCACGCGCCCCGCTTCCCACCTTCTTCAATGGCCAGACGGCGAAAAGCCGGGCGTGGCGGCCATGACGCGTGCGCCCCTTTCTGTCCTGTTGCCCGGGGAGCGCAGCGCCACCGCTTCTAAGCAGCGTTCTTGAGCAGTTCCTCGATGTCCCAGGTGGTGTGATTGGTGAGCGTCTTGGGCAGTTCGGCCGCGACCCGCGCAGTCACCTCCTTGTGGAGCTCCTTGCGCAGCGTGCCGAGCACCGCGGGTGGGGCGACGATGATGATCCTGTCGAATTCGCCGCGATGGGCGAACTTGTAGAGCCGCTCGGCGATCTCCTCCGCGAAGCGCTCCTTTCCATAGCGATGCCAGTCGGTTTCCTGGAAGGTGGCGTTCTGGCCGCCGCCATTGCCGGAGCGGCCGGGCGGCTCGTTGCCCTGCGAAGCGTCATCGCGGATCTCGCGCACCACCTCCAGATTTGGATATTCGGCGTCGCCCTTATTGTGCAGGAACAGCGCCTTCTCGCCGTCAGCCACGAGCACCCAGATGCCATTTTCAAGACGGATTCCCGCCATTTCTAACTCCCTGCTTGATGTTTGTTCGCTCCTGCACAAAACTACCGGGAAAGGGCGGCGTTCCACGCCTCACCCGGGGGCGCGGGCAACGAGGGATGTTTTTTCTTCCCACGGAGGAAGCGGCGGAAAACCGATTGCGCGGCTATAGCTCCCGCGCGACTGGGTTCCTTCTGAATTTTTCGACCTGCAGGCACAATTCGAGCCACTGATCAGGAGCATTTTTTTCCATGGCTGGCGAAACCGCAAAGCTGAACGCCTTTCCCGTCTTCATGCGGGTCGACGGCCGCCGTGTCGTCATCGTCGGCGGCGGCGACGAGGCGCTCGCCAAGGCGCGGCTCATGGCCCAGTCGAGCGCCGAGCTTCTGATCGTAGCCGAAACGCCGGAGCCAGTCCTGGCCGATTGGGCGGCCGCCAACGACGCGGCGCTTGTCCGCGCGCCCTACGAGGCGGCCCATCTCCATGGCGCCGTGCTCGCCTTCGCCGCCACAGGCGACGAAAGCGCCGACCGCGCCGTGGTGACCGATGCCCGGGCGCTTTCCATTCCCGTCAACGCCGTCGACCGCCCCGACCTCTGCGATTTCTTCACGCCGGCCCTGGTCAACCGTGCGCCGGTCGCTGTCGCGATCGGCACGGAAGGGGCCGGGCCGGTGCTGGCGCAGATGATCCGCGCGCGCATCGACCAGATGCTCTCCCCCTCCCTCGGCCGGCTCGCGACCCTCGCCGCGTCCTACCGCGAAACCGTCGAGCGGCGCCTTGCCAAGGGTGTTGCACGCCGCCGCTTCTGGAAAACCTTTTTCACCGGCAGCCCCGCGCGCGCCATCGAAACCGGCAACGCGCATCGCGCCGCCGGAGCCGTGGAAGCGCTTCTGCGGAGCCAGGGGGTCGAGACCGGCCATGTTGCATTGGTTGGCGCCGGCCCCGGCGCCGAGGACCTTTTGACTCTGCGTGCGCAGCGCCTGCTGATGGAGGCCGATGTCATCGTGCATGACGCGCTGGTGCCGGAGGCGGTGATCGCGATGGGGCGCCGCGACGCCCTGCGAATTGCCGCCGGAAAGCGCAAGGGCTGCCATTCAAAGACACAGGAAGAGATCAACCACCTGCTCGTGGAGCTGGCACGCGAGGGCAAGCGCGTGGTGCGGCTGAAATCCGGCGATCCGCTCGTCTTCGGCCGCGCCGGCGAGGAGATAGCGGCGCTGCGAGAGGCGGGAATTTCCTACGAGCTGGTGCCGGGTGTCACTGCCGCCTTTGCAGCTGCCGCCGATTTCGAACTGCCGCTGACCTTGCGCGGAGTGGCTTCCTCCATGGTCTTCACGACCGGACACGATCTCAAGGGCAGCGCCCTCCCCGACTGGGCAAAACTCGCGATCGATGGCGCGACGGTTGCCGTCTATATGGGCCGCTCCACCGCGGCCGAGGTCGCGGGCCGCCTGCAGGACGCAGGGCTTTCGCCCGAAACGGCCGTCGCCGTGGTCGAGAATGCAAGCCTCGCCAGCCGCCGCCTTTTTCATGGCACGCTCTCGGACCTGCCGGCGCTGCAGGGTCGCACCGATCTCAAAGGCCCCGTGCTCACCATCATCGGCGACGCCGTCGCCGGGGCCAATTTCGACCGCTCGGAGCCCCTTGCCGCCTACGCGCTAGCAACCGTGGAGGCGAGACGATGAAACTGCTCGCCGCGAACAGGCTGATCGACGGCGTGGCCGTCTGGCTTGGACAGGGCGGCCGCTGGGTCGAGGACATCGCGGAGGCTGAGATCGTCCGCGACAAGGAGGGCGAGGCGCGCCTTGAGCAGGCAGGCCGTGAAGCGGTGGCGAAAAACCAGGTGCTCGACGTCGAGCTCATCGATGTCGAGATCGTCGACGGCGCCGTCCGTCCGCTGCGGCTGCGCGAACGCATCCGTGCCGCCGGACCGAGCATCCATCCCGAACTTGGCAAGCAGGCGAAGAAGCCCGCGGCGTCGCTCGTCTGAGGATCTGAGGAATGTATCGTTACGACGAATTCGACCATGCCTTCGTAAACGCCCGTGTCGCCGAGTTCCGCGACCAGGTGGAGCGGCGGCTTGCCGGCGAGATCACGGAGGACCAGTTCAAGCCGCTCAGGCTGATGAACGGGGTCTATCTCCAGCTGCACGCCTATATGCTCAGGATCGCCATCCCCTATGGCACGCTGTCGTCGCGGCAGATGCGCATGCTCGCGCATATCGCACGCACCTATGACAAGGGCTACGGCCATTTCACGACGCGGCAGAACCTGCAGTTCCACTGGCCGGCGCTGAAGGATATCCCGGACATCCTGGAGAAGCTCGCATCGGTGGAGATGCACGCCATCCAGACCAGCGGCAACTGCATCCGCAATGTCACGGCCGACCACTTCGCCGGTGCCGCCGCCGACGAGGTTGCCGACCCGCGCCCCTATGCCGAGATCCTGCGGCAGTGGTCGTCCCTGCATCCGGAATTTTCCTATCTTCCCCGCAAGTTCAAGATCGCCGTGACCGGAGCGGAACGCGACCGCGCCGCCGTTCAGGTGCATGATATCGGCCTGCATCTGAAGAAGAATGCGGCCGGGGAGCTCGGCTTTGCGGTCTATGTCGGCGGCGGGCTCGGCCGCACGCCCATGGTGGCCAAGAAAATCCGCGACTTCCTGCCGGAGGAGCACCTCCTCTCCTACTGCACGGCCATTCTGCGCGTCTACAACCTCCATGGCCGGCGCGACAATAAATACAAGGCGCGCATCAAGATCCTGGTGCATGAGACCGGCACGGCGGAGCTGACGGCCCAAGTGGAGAAGGAGTTCGAGGCTCTGAAGGAGAGCGAGCTCAAGCTGCCCGAGGCCGATATCCGCGCCATCGGAACCTATTTCGCGCCGCCCGCCTTGCCGCCCCGCCCAGAGGGCGACCGGGCGCTTGCTGCGTCGGCCAATGCCGACCGGGGCTTTGCCACATGGCTGCGCCGCAACCTGCACACGCACAAGAATCCCGACTACGTTTCCGTCACGATCTCCCTCAAAGGCATCGGCGAGGTTCCAGGCGACATGTCCGCCGACCAGATGGACGCCGTCGCCGATCTCGCCAACGCCTACGCCTTTGACGAGATCCGCGTCAGCCACGAGCAGAACCTGGTCCTGCCGCACGTCGCGCGCGCCGACCTGAAGGCGGTTTATGACAGGCTGGTGGAGATCGGGCTCGCGACGGCCAATGCGGGGCTGGTGACCGACATCATCGCCTGCCCAGGCCTCGACTACTGCGCGCTTGCCAATGCGCGCTCCATTCCCGTGGCGCAGCAGATTTCGAACCGCTTTGCCGACCAGGCGCGGCAGGAAGAAATCGGCGATCTCAAGATCAAGATCTCCGGCTGCATCAATGCCTGCGGCCACCACCATGTCGGCCATATCGGCATATTGGGCGTCGAGAAGAAGGGCGCGGAACTCTACCAGGTCACGCTTGGCGGCTCGGGCGACGAGAACACGGCGCTGGGCGACATCATCGGCCGCGGCTTCGGACCGGACGAGATCGTCGACGCGGTGGAGACCATCGTCGACACCTATCTCGGCCTGCGCTTGGACAATAACGAAAACTTCCTCGCCGCCTACCGGCGGCTTGGCCCCGCACCCTTCAAGGAGGCGCTTTATGGCAGCGAAGCCAAAGCCGCTTGATTCGGAAATCGAGGCGATCGAGCTCGAGGCTCGCTACGGCCATCTGGAAGCCGAGGCGATCATCGAGATTGCCGTGGAACGGTTCCGCGCCGAGGGCGGGATCGCGACGGTCTCCTCCTTCGGAGCCGATTCGGCGGTGCTCCTGCACATGGTGGCGAATGTCGACAGCACGCTGCCGGTGCTCTTCCTCGACACCGGCCAGCACTTTGGCGAAACGCTGCAATATCGCGACCAGCTGGCGGATGACCTGGGCCTCACCAACCTGATCGTTGTGCACCCCCAACGCGAGGCGCTTTCCGCCCGCGACGCGAAGAACGACCTCCACAAGTCCGATCCCGACCTGTGCTGCGAAATCCGCAAGGTCGAGCCGATGGCGCGCGCGGTGAGCCCCTATGCCGCGTGGTTCACCGGACGGAAGCGTCACCAGGCGCAGACCAGGGCGCAGATGCCGGTCTTCGAGGCGGTAGGCCCCCGCATCCGCATCAACCCGTTGGCGCGCTGGACCACAGCCGATCAGGCCGCCTATATGCGGGCGCATGACCTGCGCGAAAACCCGCTGGTCGCCTTCGGCTATCTGTCGATCGGCTGCTTCCCCTGCACCCAGCCGGTAAAGCCGGGCGAGGACGAGCGCAGCGGCCGCTGGGCCGGTTTCGCCAAGACGGAATGCGGCATACACCTTCCCGTTCTCGAAAACCTCACGACGGCCGCTTAGGATGGATACGGGCGAACCCCAGACCGCACCGCGGCTTTGGACCGCGGAAGGCTTCCGCGAGGACCTGTGGGAGCGAACAGACGGGGCCGAGGCGCTGCGCGGGAATGGCAATCTCATCCTGCCGCTCGCGGCCTTCCTCGCGCTCGATCCGACGCTGCGCGACGGTCCGCTTGGCCGGCTAGGCGTCGAGGTGCTGCCGGGCGAGGCGATCGAGCCGCTCGTGCCCTTCCTCGATCGTTTGCCGCTCGTTGCGCTCGCCTATCCAAAGTTCAATGACGGGCGCAGCTATTCGAAAGCCGAGCTGTTGCGCTCGCGCTACGGCTACCAGGGCGACATCCGGGCCACGGGCGAGGTGCTGATCGACCAGATACCGCACATGCTGCGCTGCGGGTTCTCGAGTTTCGAAGTGAGGAACGAACCGACCTTGAAGCGCCTCGAGGAAGGACGCCGCGGTGGCATCCCGCTTCACTACCAGCCCAGCGCTGCCGCGCCCGCCGGAACGGGCAGATATTCCTGGCGCCGCGCCGCTCAGTAGCGTGCCGCTTTCCGCCCTACCCCCTGGAAGCGGAGCCGGCCTGCATTATATTTCTTTTTCATGATGCAGCAGGCGCGATTGCTGCTATAGCTCGCGCCTCTCCGAGTCGTCCCAGCCGGCGGCTTTGTAAGCCGCCTCAGCGCCGAAAGGCGCCGGCGGCATTTGCAGAAACACAAACGGAATGAGGAAATACATTGCAGGTCGTCGTTCGTGACAACAATGTCGATCAGGCCCTCCGGGTACTGAAGAAGAAACTTCAGCGCGAGGGCGTGTTCCGCGAGATGAAGGCGCGCCGCGCCTATGAGAAGCCCTCCGAGCGCCGCACGCGCGAGAAGGCCGAGGCCATCCGCCGCGCCCGCAAACTGGCGCGCAAGCAGGCACAGCGCGAAGGTCTGTTGCCGGCCAGCAAGAAGCGCGCTGCGTAAGCTGCGGACGACTTCATGCCCGCTCAAAGATGAAGAGCCGGACAGGCTAGCGCCTGCCCGGCTCTTGCATTTGCACTCCTTGGTTCAGCGGGTGCCGTGCCGGCGCTGCGCGGAGGCGCTCTCCGCCTCCTGCAACTTGCAGAGGAGATCGAGCAGCGACCCGGGCAGCTCCCGCTGAAGCTCGAAGCCCGGCAGTCGGCGCAGAAATCGCGCATTTTCCGCGTGACGAATCTGCCGGCTGATGAGACGCGCCGTCTCGGACGCACCATCTGCCTTTTCGTCCCTTCGCAGCATTTTCTCTCTCGCAAGTTTCATGGCGCTCTGGCTCATGGGCGTAACAAAGCCGGACAAAAAACGTTCCGGAACAGCCGAGAAGTGCTTTGATCAGATATAAATAGAGTGAAGTTTTCGTAAAAGTTTATGGTCCGCCGGGTCCGCTCCTTCAGAAAGACAGGACTGGAGATCCAAGAACGGCAAAATCGGGCTCGATTCCGAGCCCATGCCCCTCCGGTGTCTTCATGGCACCGCCAACGCGCCTGGGGGCATTGTGCGCAATCGTCTTGCTCACGTAGGAGTTGAAGTCCGTGGCGGAGAAGACGAACTCCGCCGGAGTGGATTGCGCGAGATGAGCAATCGCAGCCGTGACGATGTCGCCGCCCCAGGTGTCCTCGATCGTCATCGAAATGCCGTGGGCGACGCAGAGATCGCGCATCGCCCGCGCCTTGGAGAACCCACCCACTTTCGAAATCTTCAGGTTGACGATGTCCATCGCATCGTCGGCGATCGCACGCACCAGGGTTTCAAGCCCGGTGATGTTCTCGTCGAGCACGAAGGGCTTGCCCGTGCGCCGGCGGATGGAGAGGCACTCCTCATATGTGAGGCAGGGCTGCTCGATGTAAAGATCGAGGTCGGCCACCGCCGCTATCACGCGCGCCGCCTCGTGCCGCGTCCAGCCCGTATTCGCATCGGCCACCAGGATATCGCCTTCGTGCAGGATCTTTCGGCAGGCATGGATGCGCGCAATGTCTTCACGAGGATCACCGCCGACCTTGAGCTGGAACTTCGTATAGCCTTCGGCTTTGTAGCCGGCGATCTTCCTGGCCATCGTCTGCGGCTCTTCCTGCGAAATGGCGCGATAGAGCTTCACATCGGGCTGAGCTGCACCGCCGAGCAGTTTGACCAGCGGCAGCTTGGCCACCTTGCCGAGCAGATCCCAGCAGGCGATGTCGATGGGCGACTTTACGTAAGGATGGCCGTTGAGCGCCGCATCCATCGCCTGGTTGACGGCAACGATGTCGGTGGGGTCCAGTCCGATGAGTTTCGGGGCGATTTCCTCAAGTCCGGCCCTAACGCCGCGGGCATAGGCCGGCAAGTAGGCGGAGCCCAGGGGGCAGCATTCGGCGTAGCCGGCGAGCCCCGCATCCGTCTCTATCGCCACCACGGTCGAATCGAAGACCTCGACGAAATTGCCGTTTGACCAGGCGTAGCGGCCTTCCTTCAGCGGGAGATCCACCTGGTAGACATGAATGGCAGTGATTTTCACGAAGTCTCCCCGTTCCGCGCGTCGATCCTCGGAGCGCCGGACTGCGACGTCCGCAGCGCAGGCAAGGATCAGTTAATCATGCTTGTAACCGAAGTGTTAACCATAATTTGACCTTTGCGTGATCAGGTCTGCCCCGGGGTAGGTTGCGTCGAGGGGCAGTGGAATGAACAAGTCCCGCATCATGATACTGGGCGTCGCAGTCGCTGCGGCGGTCGGCGCGGGCTATCTCGCCAAGAATCTCGCTGCCTCGCAAGAAGTCGTGGTGGTGCAGCCCGGGCCTTCCGAACCGGCGATCAAGACAAGCGAGGTCCTCGTGATCGCCGAGGACGTGCCAATGGGCGAGACGCTTGGCAGCGCCGTGCGCTGGCAGGCCTGGCCGGCGGACTCGATCAACGACACCTTCATCACAAGAGATCGCGAACCCAAGGCGGTTGAGGAACTGCAGAACGCGGTCGCCCGCGTTACCCTCTATGCCGGCGAGCCGCTGCGCCGCGCCAAGCTCGTCCAAGGCGCGGGCCAGAGCTTCATGTCGGCAATCCTGCCGCCGGGGAAGCGGGCCGTCGCCACGCAGATCGCCGCCGACACCTCGGCCGGCGGCTTCATCCTCCCCAACGATTATGTGGATGTGGTGATGACGCGCCGGTCCGATGACGCGGCCGCCACCAACGGCTTCGTCACCGAGACCATCCTGGAGAACATCCGGGTATTGGCCATCGACCAGACCATCCACGAGGACGAGGAAGGCCGCCGCGTGAAGCTGGGCGAAACCGCAACGCTTGAGCTTACGCCGGAGCAAGCCGAAGTGATCACGGTGGCCCAGCAGATGGCGGACCGGCTGACACTGTCGCTTCGCTCGATCGCGGATACGAGCCAGGCGCCGGCCGATCCCGGCCTCTACCTCGTGACCGGCAAGGGGCGCGGCAACAGCGTGCGCCTCATCAAATCAGGCGAAGTCAGCGTCGTCGGCACGCGTCGATGAGCCGGAGGAAGGGATGAGGATGCTCGGATCGGGCGCAAGAAGATGCAGGCCGCTGCTGCTGGCGGCGATCTGCCTGTTTTTCGCGGCGGGTCTGCCAGGCCTGCCATCCCCAGCGCGAGCCAACGACGTCGTCAGCGCCTCGGGCGTGGGATCGCAGCGGCTTAAGCTCGGCCTCAACAAATCGCTCGTCATCGATTTGCCGCGCGAGGCTTACGATATCCTCGTTGCCAACCCTGCGGTGGCCGACGCGGTCACGCGGACCGCGCGCCGCATCTATCTTTTCGGCAAGCAGGTCGGCGAGACCAATATCTTCGTGTTCGGTCCCGATGGCGAGCAGGTCGCCAGCCTGGACGTGGCGGTGGAACGGGACGTCGCCGGGCTCGAGGAACATCTGAAGCGCTTCATCCCCAATTCGGATATCCGGGTCGAGCTCATCAACGACAATGTCGTGCTCACCGGCACGGTGGAAACGCCCATCGACGCATCGCGGGCCGCGCAGCTGGCCACCATCTTCGTCACCGGAGGCGAGGCGACGACCGGGCAATACTCCCAGACGGCGGCCGCCCCCACCGATGGCGGCGGCGTATGGATCGACAACCCCGATTCCCAGCGCCGCCAAAGCCAGATCGTCAACATGCTGCAGATCGTCGGCGAGGACCAGGTGACCCTGAAGGTCACGGTGGCCGAGGTGAGCCGCTCGGTCATGAAGCAGCTCGGCATCAACATGATCGGCTCGGGCAATGTCGACGGCATAAAATGGGGCGTGGAGTCTTTCAACCCGCCGGGCCTCGGTAAGCAACTGACCGGCTTCGGCGGCGGCCTCGCCGGATCCCTGATCAGCGCGAATCTCAATGCCATGGAACAGGCCGGCGTGATGAAGACGCTCGCTGAACCCGTCCTGACGGCGATCTCCGGCGAGAAGGCCACGTTCCGCGTCGGCGGCGAGTTCAACCTCGTGACCGGCGTCACCTCCGCAAAGTCGGAGGAGAACAAGGACGGCGATCGTATTTACGAGATCGAGAAGGTCGAATACGGCATCGGCTTGGAATTCCAGCCGACGGTGTTGTCAGCCGGCCGGATCAGCCTGAAAGTGCGCACGCAGGTCTCCGAGCCGACCATGCAGGGTTCGGTCGATCTCGGCGACACCAACATCATCTCGATCCGCAAGCGCCTCGCCGACACCACGGTGGAGCTGCCGTCGGGCGGCTCGATGATGATCGCCGGACTGGTGCAGGACGACATACGCCAGGCGGTAAACGGACTGCCCGGACTGTCCAAGGTGCCGGTCCTCGGCACGCTTTTCCGCAGCCGCGACTTCGTGCGCAATGAGACCGAGCTCGTGATCATCATCACGCCCTATCTCGCCCGGCCGGTTGCCCGCACCGAACTGGCCAAGCCCGATGATAATTTCAACGCTGCGAGCGACGGCGCCGGGATGTTTCTGGGGCGAGTGAACCGCGTCTACGGAACCATGAAAACGAACCTGCCGAACGGCCGCTATCACGGTGTCGTGGGGTACATCTACAAATGAAGGGGGCCGTCATGTCTGTTGTCCGGGGCGGCGGCGCAGCCATCCTGATGCTTGCTCTAGCCGGCCTTGCGGCGGGCTGCGCAAAGCGGGACTCCATCACGGTGGGCGCCGTACCGGACGACTACCGCACGAACCATCCCATCGTGCTGACGGAAAAGGAGCAGGTGCTCGATCTTCCGATCGGCCTGCTCGCCTACCGCATGACGCCGCAGCAGAAAGCCTCGATAGACGGTTTTCTCGAAAACTACGGCGACAGCGGCGAGTCAGTGGTCACCATCCTGGTGCCCTCCGGATCGGCAAATGCTCCCTCGGCAAGCCGCGTTGCCCAGGACATGGCCGCGTTCCTTCACCGCCGCGGCCTGCCGCGGGGCCATCTGCAGATCCTGTCCTATCAGGCGCCCGGCGAGCAGACGGCGCCGATCCGCATCTCCTATTCAACCATCAAGGCGTCAACCGGGCCGTGCGGCCGGTGGCCGGCGGATATCCTCGTCAATCCGGACAACAAGCACTACGCCAATTTCGGCTGCTCCTATCAGAACAATCTCGCGGCCCAGATCGCAAACCCGATGGATTTGCTCGGGCCGCGCAAGACGACGCCGATCGATGCGGAAAACCGCGACACGGCGATCGGCCGGTACAAGACCGGCGAGGTGGCCGAGGAGTTCTGGCGTCGCTCGGAAGTGGACTACTAGCCGGTGGCTGTGGGCAAGAGGCGTGACAGATGAGCAGCGTTGCTTTCGACACGAGCCACGAGAACTGGAGCGGCGAGCCGGACAAGGCGCTCCAGGCATTGCGGCCAGTGCCGCGCATTTCCATCCAGGCCTTCTGCGAAACCGAGGCGGTTGCGCATCCGATCGAGCGCGCCTCGCAGGACCGGCGGATGGCGAAGGCGCATCTGAAAGTGCATATGGGCGGCATCGCCACGGCGATTGAGCTCTACCAGAGCGCGGCGACGCCCAATCTTGTCATCATCGAATCGCGCGACGAGCCCAAGCAACTGATTGCCTCGCTCAAGGAGCTTGCAGAGGTCTGCGATCCGACCAGCAAGGTGATCATCGTCGGACACTATAATGATGTATGGCTCTATCGCGAGCTGATCAGATCCGGCATTTCGGAATATGTGGTGGCGCCGATCTCGATGGCGGATATCGTCAGCGTCATCGCCAACATCTTCGTCGATCCCCACGCTGCGCCGCTCGGCCGCTCCATCGCCTTTGTCGGCGCCAAAGGTGGCGTCGGCTCCTCAACGATCGCACACAATCTCGCCTGGGCCATGTCGAGCCTGTTTGAGAGCGAAGTCCTGGTCGCCGATCTCGACCTCCCCTTCGGCACGGCCAACATCAATTTCGACCAGGACCCGGCCCAGGGCATTGCCGAAGCGGTGTTTTCGCCGGAGCGGATAGACGAGGTTTATCTCGATCGTCTGCTCGCACAATGCGCCGAGCGCCTGTCCCTGCTTGCCGCCCCCTCCACGCTGGACCGGGTGTATGATTTCGAAGCGGAGGCCTTCGCGCAGGTTATCGACACCGCGCAACGGAGCGCACCGCTCGTCGTTCTCGATGTTCCGCATCTATGGACGAGCTGGACCAGGACCACGCTCGCGCGGGCCGATGAAGTGGTCATCACCGCCACGCCCGAGCTTGCCAACCTGCGCAATACCAAGAACCTGGTCGACACGCTGAAAAAGCTGAGGCCCAACGACGAAGCGCCGAAGCTTATCATCAACCAGGCCAATGTGCCGAAGCGCCCGGAAATCAGCGCCGCGGACTTTTCCGAGCCGCTGGGCGTCACGCCCCTCGCCATCATTCCGTTTGAGCCGCAGCTTTTCGGGAACGCGGCGAACAACGGCCGCATGCTGGGCGAGATGGAGCGCAATCATCCCATCGTTCAGACCTTCAACGAGCTGGCGCACGTGCTCACCGGCCGGCGCGAGATCAAGCCGAAGAAGAGGTCCGGACTTTCGGCGCTCTTCAGTCGGCGCAAGAAGTAGCGGGCACCCATGTTCGGCAAGAGAGGGTCAGGCGGGACCACGGGCGGCGATCACACGCGCTCCGCCCAGCCCATCGCAATCCCCGGGTCGAGCGGGCACACGGCTGTGTCGGAGCGGACCCCTCCCCGGGCCCCCGACGCGTTCACGACAATGCCTGCCCCATCTCCCGGCGAGGCGCAGGCCAAACGCACGAAGCACGCGGCCGTACCGGCAAGTACGCCGCCAGCGCGACCAGGGCGGGAGCGCGGAGAGAGCTACTACGATACAAAGACGCAGGTCTTCTCGGCCCTGATCGACACCATCGACCTGTCCCAGCTCGCCAAGCTCGACGCCGACAGCGCGCGCGAGGAAATCCGCGACATCGTCAACGACATCATCGCGCTCAAGAATCTGGTGATGTCCATCGCCGAGCAGGAGGAGCTCCTCGAGGACATCTGCAACGATGTGCTGGGTTTCGGGCCGCTGGAGCCGCTTTTGGCACGCGACGAGATCGCCGACATCATGGTGAACGGCGCGCGCAACGTCTATATCGAGGTGAACGGCAAGGTCGAGCAGACCAATATCCGCTTCCGCGACAATCAGCAGCTTCTGAATGTCTGCCAGCGCATCGTCAGCCAGGTGGGCCGCCGGGTGGACGAATCGAGCCCGATCTGCGACGCGCGCCTGCCGGACGGCTCGCGCGTCAACGTCATTGCACCGCCGCTGGCCATCGATGGCCCGTCGCTGACCATCCGCAAGTTCAGGAAAGACAAGCTCACGCTTGACCAGCTTGTCCGTTACGGGACCATTTCGCCCGAAGGCGCGGAGGTTCTGAAGATCATCAGTCGGGTGCGCTGCAACGTCGTCATCTCCGGCGGCACCGGTTCCGGCAAGACCACGCTGCTCAACTGCCTCACCAACTATATCGACCGCGACGAACGCATCATCACCTGCGAGGATTCGGCCGAGCTGCAGCTGCAGCAGCCGCATGTGGTGCGGCTGGAGACCAGGCCGCCCAATCTGGAGGGTGAGGGTGAGGTCACCATGCGCGACCTCGTGCGCAACTGCCTGCGCATGCGCCCCGAGCGCATCATCGTCGGCGAGGTGCGCGGGCCGGAGGTCTTCGACCTCCTGCAGGCCATGAACACGGGCCATGACGGCTCCATGGGTACGATCCACTCGAACAGCCCGCGCGAGTGCCTGAACCGCATGGAATCCATGATGGCCATGGGCGGCTTCAACCTGCCGCAGAAGACCGTGCGTGAAATCATCGTCGGCTCGGTGGATGTGATCATCCAGGCCGCCCGCCTGCGCGACGGCACGCGCCGCATAACCCACATCACCGAGGTGATCGGGATGGAAGGCGACGTCGTGATCACGCAAGACCTCGTGCTCTTCGACATTCGCGGGGAGGACGCATCGGGGCGCATCCTGGGCAAGCACGTTTCAACCGGCATTGGCCGGCCTGCCTTCTGGGAGAGGGCGCGCTACTACGGCGAGGAGGCGCGCCTCGCCGCCACCCTTGAATCCATGGAAAAGCAGGGGAGCTGATGTTCGGCCTCAGCCCCGCTCTGCTCGGCTTCGTCCTGCTCGCCGCAGGCAGCGCCGGCGCGTTGGCCTATGCGCTGCTTTTCAACACCATCGCCAGCGAGAAGACCAGCGAGAGGCGGCTGGAGGCCATCAAAAAGGCAGAAACGGACAGCACCGCCATACGGGCGAGGCGAGACCGGGCTGCGGAGATCGCCAAAAGACGCAAATCCATCCAGGAAACGTTGAAGGAGCTGGAAGCCAAGCAGAAGGACCGGGACCGCCTGATGGCCAGGCCCTCGCTGAAGACACAGATTCGGCAAGCCGGCCTGGAGGTGAGCCTGCGACGCTTCTATGTCCTGTCAGGCGGCTGCGCAGTGTTCCTGGCGTTTACGGTCTTCATCCTCGGCGCCCCCGTTTGGGCGGCTGCCGGCGCTATGGTCGCCGGCTTTTTCGGCCTGCCGCGCTGGATCGTCTCCTACTTGCGTAAGCGCCGCGTGAAGGCGTTCCTGAACGAGTTCCCGAACGCGCTCGACATTATCGTACGCGCGGTCAAATCAGGCCTGCCGATGAATGACGCGGTGCGCATGATCGCGACGGAATCGCGAGAGCCGGTGCGCTCCGAGTTCCGGCGGCTGGTCGAGGGGCAGCAGCTTGGCCTGTCCATGGCGGAAGCCTCGATGCGGATGACCGAGACCATGCCGTGCCCGGAAGCCAACTTCTTCGGCATCGTCATCCAGATCCAGTCCCATGCGGGCGGCAATCTGTCCGAGGCGCTCGGCAATCTCTCGCACGTTTTGCGCGAGCGCAAGAAGATGAAGGCCAAGGTGCAGGCGCTCTCCATGGAAGCGAAGGCCTCGGCGGCCATCATCGGCGCCCTGCCGGTGGTCGTCGCCCTGCTGGTTTATATCACGAGCCCCGGCTACATCATGCCCCTCTTCAGCACGAGCGTCGGGCATCTGATCCTCGGCGTCTCCGCCGTCTGGATGAGCATCGGCATCTTCGTCATGCGGCAGATGATGAATTTCGAGGTGTAGCATGGCGGAAGACGTTGCCCGCACTCTCACCGACCCAAGTTTCCTGATCGCGCTGCTCGTCGCCGTCGCCGTCTTCGCCACGATCTTCACGCTCGTGCCGATCACCGGCGGCGATACGCTGAAGGCGCGCATGAAGTCAGTGGCGCTGGAGCGCGATGAGCTGCGCGCCAAGCAGCGGGCGCGGTTTGCGGCAGAGGCCGAACGCAGGCGGCGCGGAGGCGGCCTGCGCCGGGAGGATGCTTCACGGATGCGCGCCGTGGTCGAGCGGCTGGACCTGCGCCGGGCGCTCGCCGACGAGGCGGCGCTCACAAAGCTCAATACGGCTGGCTATCGCGGCCAGGGGCCTTTGACGAAGTTCCTCTTCTTCCGCCTGGTGCTGCCCTTCGCCGGCCTTGCAATTGCCGGCTTCTACATCTTCGTTCTAGGGACGTTGCCGCAGCAGCCGCTCTTCATCCGCCTGTTCGTCTGCATCCTGGCCGCCTATGCCGGTTTCTATCTTCCGGTCCTCTATGTCTCGAACAAGGCCGCCAAGCGCAAGAAATCCATCCAACGCGCTTGGCCGGACGCACTCGACCTGCTGCTCATCTGCGTGGAATCGGGCATTTCGATCGAGCAGGCATTCCGCCGCGTTGCGGACGAGATCGGTTCGCAGTCCGTGCACCTGGCGGAGGAACTTGCGCTCACGAATGCCGAGCTCTCCTTCCTCCCCGAGCGCCGGCAGGCTTATGAGAACCTTGCCAACCGCACGGGGCTTGAAGCGGTGAAAAGCGTCACGCAAGCGCTCATCCAGGCCGAACGCTACGGTACACCCGTAAGCCAGGCCCTCCGGGTCTTGGCAAATGAGAGCCGGGAGGCCCGCATGAACGCGGCGGAGAAGAAGGCGGCCGCATTGCCGCCGAAACTCACCGTGCCGATGATCCTCTTCTTCCTGCCGGTCCTCTTCGCCATCATTCTCGGGCCGGCAGCGATCCAGCTCACGCAGAAGGGAATGCTCGGTAACTAGGCCCGCTCGGCAAGGCCCGCGCATGCGGCGCAGTTGCCGCGGATTTCAATCGTGGTCTTTTCCGGCTTGAAGCGATGGGCGCTCACCCACTTCCCAAGCCTTTCCTCGACCACCTCGTCGGAAAACTCATCCACCCGGCCGCAGGTCTGGCAGATCGCAAAGGCGATCATCGCATGGCCGTGGCAGTTGGGATGCGCGCAGGCCACGAAAGCGTTGATGCTTTCCAGCCGGTGGACCAGGCCGAATTCCTGCAGCTTTTCCAGCGCGCGGTAGACCTGCAGCGGCGCGCGAAACCCGTCGTCGCGCAGACGGTCGAGGATGGTATAGGCGCTGAGGGGGCCGTCCGCCTTGTCCAGCGCCCTCAGCACCAGGCTCTGGTTGCGGGTGAGTTCCGGATGAGCGGTCATGAAGGTCCTCCGGATTTGATCGGGGTAGGCCGCCTGGAAGGCAGCCGGGCGAGACTCAGCAGGAAGATGATGAGCGCGGCTACGACGATCGATGGTCCGGACGGCGTGTCGAAGCGAAGCGAGGCCGTCAACCCGCCAATCACCGCAAGGGCGCCCGCCAGCGAGGCGGCAACGGCCATCACCTCCGGCGTGGATGCGAAGCGGCGTCCGGCCGCAGCCGGGATGATCAGCAGCGAGGTGATGAGCAGGATGCCCACGATCTTCATGGCTATGGCGATCATGGCCGCCATCAGAAGCATGAAGATGAAGCGCGCGCGCTCCGGCCTCATGCCTTCCGCCTCGGCGATCTCCGTATTGACGGTCGCGGCGAGAAGAGGGCGCCAGAGCCAGGCCAGCACCGCCAGCACCAGCACGCCCCCGCCATAGATCATCGCGATGTCGACGCGCGAGACGGCGAGGATGTCGCCGAAGAGGAACCCCATGAGGTCGATCCTGATCCAGCTCATGAACGCCACCATGACGAGCCCGAGCGCCAGGGTCGAGTGGGAGAGGATGCCGAGCAGCGCGTCGGTGGAAAGGGAGCCGTGCCGCTGCAGGAACAAGAGAGCGAGCGCCGCGCCCGTCGCGACGATGAAGACCCCGGCTGTCAGATTGATCTCGAAAAGGAAGGCAAGCGCCACGCCCAGGAGCGCCGAGTGGGCCATCGTATCGCCGAAATAGGCCATGCGCCGCCACACCACGAAGCAGCCGAGCGGACCTGCCACCAACGCGAGGCCGACGCCGGCGACCATCGCACGGGTGAAGAAGTCATCGAGCATGTCCGCGCTCCTTCACCCGGAGACTTCCATCCCCATCGTCATGCGCATGGTGATGGTCTTGGCAGTTTTCGGTGATCGTGCCGTCCGCCTGGCGCACCCGACCGTCGGCCAGATGCGTGTGGTCGTGGTGATGGTGGTAGATCGCCAGCGTCTCACCGGCGCGGGCGCCAAAGAGCCGCATATATTCCGGACTCTTCAGCACATTCTCCGGCGTGCCGCGGCAGCATACATGGCCATTGAGGCAGAGCACCGTGTCGGTCTCGGCCATCACCACATGCAGGTCGTGCGAGATCAGGAGAATGCCGCACCCTGTGCGGTCGCGGATGTCGCGGATGAGCTGGTAAAGCGCGATCTCGCCGGAAAAGTCGACGCCCTGCACCGGCTCGTCCAGCACCAGGAGATCGGGTTCGCGCGCCAGCGCCCGGGCAAGCAGGGCGCGCTGGAACTCACCGCCCGACAGATTCTGAACCTCGGCGCGGGCAAGATGGGCGATGCCGGCCGCCTCCAGGGCTGCGGCGATCCGCTTGCGGTCGAGCCGCCCGGTGAGCTTCATCAGCCGCTCGACATTGAGCGGCAGGGTCCAATCCACCGCCACCTTTTGCGGTACGTACCCGACCTTGAGCGCCGATGCCCGCTCGACCGAACCCTCATCCGGCCGGACGACGCCGATCGCCGCTTTTGCCGTCGTGCTCTTGCCCGAACCATTGGGGCCGATCAGCGTGACGATCTCGCCGCGCCGGACGGTCAGGTCCACGCCGCGCACCAGCCAGCGTCCGCCGCGATGCACGCCGGCATTCCTCATCTCCACCAGTGTCCCGGGGCCATTCACCATCGCCTGCAACAATCTTCCTTCACCTTCTTGCCAATGCATATGGCACACGTTATAGCGTTACGCAATCAGATGTAATGTCATAACATTCATGTGCATGAGGGAGCCCCATGAAACCACCACGTCTTCTTCTTCTGGCCACCGCGCTCGCGACGACTCTCGCCTCGGGACAAGCTGCCGCTATGGAAGGCGTCGTCGCCTCGATCAAGCCGGTCCATTCGCTCGTCGCGGCGGTGATGCAGGGCGTGGGAGAGCCGCAGCTCCTGGTAAAGGGCGCGGCCTCGCCGCACACCTATTCCATGCGGCCCTCTGATGCCGGCATGTTGGAGGAAGCGAAACTGGTCTTCTGGGTCGGTTCGGGCGTGGAGACCTTCCTGGAAAAGCCGCTCGGAACGCTCGCCGGCGGTGCAAGCATCGTGGCCCTTTCCGAGGCGCCCGGCGTCACATTGCTCGACATGCGCGAGGGTGGCGCCTTCGAGGCGCACAGCCATGGGGACGAGGATCACGACCATGGCGCCCATGCCGAGGAAGGTGGTCATGAACAGGATCATGCTCACGCAGATGACCATGATCACCACCACCACCATGGCGGTAAAGACATGCATATCTGGCTCGATCCGGAAAATGCCCGGCTGATGGTGCGCCAGATCGCAGCCAGTCTTAGCGAGGCGGATCCCGCCAACGCGGCAGCCTATGACAAAAACGCGGTCGCTCTGGACCAGCGCTTGAACGAGCTCGCCTCAGAGATCGAACAGACACTGGCGCCGGTGCGCGGCAAGCCCTTCATCGTCTTCCACGACGCTTACCACTATTTCGAGAACCGGTTCGGGGTGGAAGCGGCGGGGTCGATCACCGTCAGTCCCGAGCAGGTGCCGAGCGCCCAGAGGCTGGAAGAAATCCGCCAAAAGATCGCCGAGACGGGCGCAGCCTGCGTCTTTGCCGAGCCGCAGTTCGAGCCGAAGCTCGTGCGCATCGTGATGGAGGGAAGCCAGGCGCGCACAGGCGTCCTCGATCCCGAAGGAGCAAGTTTGGAAGAGGGGCCGGACCTCTACTTTGCCCTTCTCCGCAACCTTGCAGACTCCCTGGCCGACTGCCTTTCAGGCGCGCGGTAGCCACGCCAATCGTCCGGACGGAAACGCCGCCTGCCGCAGCGGCAGGCGGGAATCTGCCCGGCCTTGAATGTTACGTTATGACATAAAGGAGGCAATATGAAGAGCATTCCGTGCAGCGCCCTGGGCCTTTTCCTCGGGCTTTCAATCGCACCGGCACAGGCGGAGGAGAAGGCCGAGAGCGTCTGGCGCCTTTTCGTCGCGGACCGGCACCAGCCCACCATGCATGTGCTCGATGCCGCCAATGGCAAGATCATCGAGACTTTCGAGCTGAAGAGCCAAGGGCGCCTTTATCCCACCGAGAGCGGCAAGGCGGTGTTCGCGGTGCAGGCCGATGCCGATGTGGCGGCTGCCTATGCAACGGGGATCGGTACGGACGATCATGGCGACCACGCCGATCTGGAAATTTCCGATCCGAAGGCGCTGGGCGTGGAGATCACGGGCAAGAAGCCGGTACATTTTGTGCCGCATCATGGCGACATTGCCATCTTCTACGACGGCGAGGGGGTGGTGCGGATCATAAGGGAGTCGGATGTCCTCGCCGGAAAAGCGGAGCCGAGGCAGATTGAGACGGCCGCACCCCATCACGGCGTCGCGGTCCCGATCGGGGACCACACCATCATTTCGGTGCCGAACGAGCAGGATCCTTCCGAACTGCCGGTCGGCGTGCGGGTGGTCGATGCCTCCGGCGCGCCGATGGGCGACATCTCCGAATGCCCCGGCCTGCACGGCGAGGCGCCCTCCGGCAATCTCATCGCCATCGCCTGCGACACGGGGCTCCTGATCGTGCGCGAATCGGGCGGCAAGCCCGAGATCACGCACCTTGCCTATCCGAGCGGCCTGCCCGAGGACGCCAAAGTCTCCACGCTTCTGGGCGGCAAGGGCCTCCAGTATTTTCTCGGCAATTTCGGACAGAAGGCGGTGGTGCTGATCGACCCGGAGGACGAGAATGCATTCCGCCTCATCGATCTGCCCGTCCGGCGCGTGCATTTCGCGGTCGACCCCGTGCGGCCGAAATTCGCCTATGTCTTCACGGAGGACGGGCGGCTGCACCAGATCAATGTCCTGTCGGCAAAGATCGCAAAATCCGTCGAAGTGACGGAGCCCTATTCCATGGACGGCCACTGGAACGACCCGCGCCCGCGGATCGCGGTGGCCGGGGACGAGATCATGATCACAGATCCCTCAAGGGGTCTGATCCACGCGCTCGACGCGCAGAGCCTAGAGAAGACGCGCGAGCTGATCACAGGCGGCGCACCTTACGAAATAGTCGCCGTGGGCGGCTCGGGCGCGGTGCACGAGTAAGGGTACTTTCCCGCCGACTGGCCCGCGGCTCCGGCCGCGGGCTTTTTTTGCGACGCGCGGCGGTTCCGGAATATCTGCGCGGCGATTGAACCGCCGGGGGTCCAAGCCTAGCTATCGAGCATGGCCCTGCTCACAGAACCGAAACCATCCTTCCGCCCGCCCGCACCAACCCCGCGGCAAAACCCGCCCTCCACGCTGCAGATGATGCGGATCGTCTACCGCAATCCGCTGGAACTCTGGGGCGAGCCTTCCTACAACGAGCCATGGATCTTCGTGACCGGCGGCATCGGCGGGCCGCTGCTCATCGCCAATGATCCGGGCCTTATCCGCCACGTGCTCGTGGACAATGCCAAGAACTACAAGATGGCGCGCGTGCGCCAGAAGATCCTGCGCCCGATCCTGCGGGACGGATTGCTGACGGCGGAAGGCGAGGTCTGGCGGCGCTCGCGAAAAGCCATGGCGCCCGTCTTCACGCCGCGCCACATCGCCGGCTTCGCAGGGCCGATGCTGGAGAAGGCCACCACCTTCGCCGAGCGTTACGAGCAGGCGATCGGCGGACGAGTCGACGTCTCGCGCGACATGACCATGCTCACCTTCGATATCCTCGCGGAGACGCTTTTCTCGGGCGAGGTGGCAGGCGAGCCGGAAGGCTTTGCGCATCAGGTCGATCGGCTCTTCGAGACCATGGGCCGCGTCGACCCGCTCGATCTTCTTGGCGCGCCGGACTGGCTGCCGCGCATCACGCGCATCCTCGGCCGCAACTCCCTCGCCTTTTTCCGCGGCATCGTCGCGCGCACCATGGATATGCGGAAGGAGAAGCTGGCGAGCGAAGACAGCGAAGCGCCTGAAGATTTCCTCACGCTTCTCCTGCGCGCGGAGGGGCCGGACGGGCTGACCCGTGAGGAGATCGAGGACAACATCATCACCTTCATCGGCGCCGGGCATGAGACGACCGCCCGCGCGCTCGGCTGGACGATCTACTGCCTTGCGAACCTTCCCGAGGAGCGCGAGCGGATCGAGGACGAGATCGATGCCGTGCTAGCCAGGGAGCCCGACCCGGTAAACTGGCTCGACGATATGCCTTTCACCCGTGCCGCATTCGAGGAAGCGATGCGGCTATATCCGCCCGCGCCCTCGATCAACCGCGAGGCGATCCAGAATGACTTCTATGCCGACCTGGAAATCCCTAAAGGAGCCCAGGTGCTGGTGATGCCGTGGACGGTGCACCGGCACCGGAAACTGTGGGACGATCCCGAGGCCTATATCCCCTCGCGGTTCCATCCAGAAAACCGCGACAGGATCGGCCGCTTTCAGTATCTGCCTTTCGGCGCGGGCCCGCGCGTCTGCATCGGCGCCACCTTCGCCATGCAGGAGGCGGTGATCGCGCTCGCCGTTCTCATGTCGCGCTACCGCTTCGATCTCTTGCCGGAGACTAATCCCTGGCCGGTCCAGAAGCTCACAACGCAGCCCCAGGGCGGCCTGCCGATGCGCGTGACGCGCCGATAGGACATCGGGCACGCGGCGCTACCGGTATGGCGTGTAGATGTTCTCCACATGCACCGGCCAGCGCCGGGGCAGGACGGCGATGAGATCGTAGCGCAGGCTGAGCCGGGCGTGGTCCGGCTGGCGAGCGAGCCAGAGGTCGGCCGCCGCGTCTATGCGCTTTTGCGCGGTGCAGGATACCGCCTCCATCGCCTCGGCAAGGCTCGGCCTGGCCTTCACCTCAATGATGGCGATCAGGCTGCCGCGCCTGGCGATGAGGTCGATCTCGCCGAGCGGCGTCCGGAAGCGCCGCGCGACGATTCGGTAGCCCTTGAGCATGAGGGCAAGAGAGGCGAGCCACTCGCCGCGATGCCCTTTGCGATAGGCCCTCTGCCGGTCGAGCCGGATATCAGCGCCCATCGCCGTCCTCCTTGAGGGAAAGCAGGCGCTGATAGAGCTCCGACTTCTTTGCGCCCGTCATGCGCGCGGCCTCGCCGGCGGCCTTGGAAGCAGACATCTCCGCAGACAGGGCCAGCAGTAGGCGGTCGGTCTCCTGCGCATCGGCGGGACCGATCTCGCCGGGCGGCGCCACGCAAACGACCACCTCGCCCTTTGGCGCCCCCGCCTCCTCATAGTGGGCGGCAAGCTCGGCCAGCGTTCCCAGACGGACTTCCTCGAAGGCTTTCGTCAGCTCGCGCGCCACAACCGCCTGCCGAGTGCCAAGGGTTACGGCCATGGCGGAAAGGCTGTCGGCAAGGCGGCGCGGCGACTCGAAAAAAATGACGGTTGCGGGCACTCCCGACAGCGCTTGAAGCCGGCTCCTGCGGTGGCCGGCCTTCACTGGCAGAAAGCCGGCGAACATGAAAGAATCGGTGGGCAGGCCGGAGGCGGTCAGCGCGGCAAGCACCGCCGAGGAACCCGGAATAGGGATGACGCGAACACCCGCTTCCTGCGCCGCCTTGACGAGCCGAAAGCCGGGATCAGAGACCAGCGGCGTGCCGGCATCGCTGGCAATCGCCACACTCTTGCCTTCCGCTATGGCGCCGATGAGCCGGGGTGCCGCCTCCGCCTCGTTATGCTCGTGATAGGCCACCATGCGCCTGCGGATCCCGTACCGTTCGAGCAGAACGCGGGTTACTCTGGTGTCCTCGCAGGCGAGCAGGTCGGCGGCAGCGAGCGTCTCGAGCGCTCGAATTGTGATGTCGGAAAGATTGCCGATCGGGGTCGCGACGAGGTAGAGCGCCGGCGCGAGCCGCGGCGCCGAGATCTCCGTCCCGCCCACCACGAAGGACCTGCGCCTGTCCCTTTCCTCCGGCTCCACCGTTGTCCATCCTCACGCGGCGATCATAGCTTACCGGCCAGCTTCTTTGACATGACGGCGGATGGGTTGCAAATTCGCAGGCCGACGAACCCTAAGGGAATTGCGCGGTGAGGCATTTTGCGAGCAAAGTCAGGGGGCGGGTCCGGGCCGCGGTCGTGATCGGCGGCGGTGCCCTTCTTGCCGCCTGCTCGACCCAGAATGTGCCCTCCAGCGTGCCGTCCCGCGCGCCGGTGCCCCTGCAGGCCGGCACCGCCGCCACGCCTGTTCAAGGCGAGGTGATCGGCACGGGGGAGACGCGCGTGGCGCTCCTCCTTCCGCTGAGCGCCGCCGGCAATGGCGGCGCCGTCGCCGCCGAGCTCAAGAACGCCGCCCAGCTGGCGCTGGAGGACGCTGGGTCGGACGCGCTTCAGGTCGTGGTCAAGGATACGGCGGGTACCGAAGCGGGCGCCTCGGCGGCCGCGGCAAGCGCGGAGGCCGAAGGTGCAAGACTGGTGCTTGGCCCGCTTTTCGCTGCGGAGGTGCGCGCCGCATCCGCCGGGCTCGGGCCGGCGCGGCCACCCATGATAGCCTTTTCCTCTGACCGCACGGCGGCCGCCCCGGGGACCTATCTCAATTCCTTCCTTCCCGAGGAACTGGTCCGGCGCATCATCGCCTATGCCGCGTCGCAAGGGATAAGGCGGGTGGTGGCGCTGGTGCCGAACGGCCCCGCCGGCGATCTGGCGGAAGCCGAGGCCCGCCGCACGTTGCAGGCGGCAGGCGGCGACCTGATCGCCGTCGGCCGATACGGCCATGACAACAGCTCGGTCGCTGCCGCCGTGCAGCAGGTGGCGCTTTCAGTCGGGCAGGCCGACGCGATCTTCATCCCCGACGGCGGCAATACGCCGAGCGTGATCGTCACGGCTTTGCGGGGTATGGGCGTCGATCTTTCGGGCAAGAGGCTTCTCGGCAACGGGCAGTGGACGAGCGCCGATCTCTCCGATCCCGCCCTGCAGGGAGGCTGGTTCGCCGATGTGGACCAGGCGCGCCTTGCCATCTTCAAGACACGCTATCAGCAGCGCTTTGGGACGGCGCCCTCTGTCACTGCGTCGCTCGGCTATGATTCCGTGATCCTCGCCGCGGCTCTTGCCCGGCAGGGAGGGGCGAACGCCTTTGCGCCGGCAAACCTGCAGGTCCCGGTCGGGTTTGCGGGCACGACGGGCACGTTCCGCTTCCGCCCGGACGGCACGAATGAGCGCAGCTATGCAGTCTACGAGGTCACGAATGGCGCGCCGCGCCTGATCAGCCCCGCGCCGGCCAGTTTCGCGGGGGACAGCTAGGTCTACCGCGCAAGATCGGCAACGAGGGCATCAAGGACCACCATCCCGGCCGGCGTGGCGCGCAGGCGAGAATTGCCCACCGGCTCCAGCAGCCCTTCCTCGCGCAGGATCGCCACGCGTCGCGGCGAAAGCGGATGGCCGGCGAGCTTCTCATACCGGTCCAGGTCGATCCCTTCGACGAGCCTGAGTCCCATCAGCAGGAACTCATCCGCCTCTTCCGAACGCGTCAGCATTTCGCCGCCGACGACGCCCGAGCCGCGCGCCTCCACCAGGCCGAGCCAGGTCTCCGGATGCTTCTCGGTGAAGGTCACGACCCGCCGGCCGTCGTCGATGAAGCGGCCATGGGCGCCCGGCCCTACGCCCACATATTCGCCATAGCGCCAATAGATCAGGTTATGGCGGCTCTCCGATCCCGGTTTCGCGTGATTGGAAATCTCGTAGGCGGGCAGCCCGTGCACGGCCGTAACCTCTTGCGTCGCCTGGTAGAGGTCGGCGGCAAGATCGGTGTCGGGGACAGCCAGCTTGCCTGCAGCCCGCAGGGCGAAGAACGGCGTGCCCTCCTCGATGGTGAGCTGGTACAGCGACAGGTGATCGGCGGCGTGGCCTATCGCCTCTTTCAGCTCCGCCGTCCATGCCTCCACCGTCTGCCCCGGGCGGGCATAGATCAGGTCGAAGGAGATGCGTGGAAATATCTCGCGCGCGAGCCGGATCGCACCGAGCGCCTCCTCGACATTGTGGAGGCGGCCAAGGAACCGCAGATCCCTGTCGTTCAGCGCCTGCACGCCGAGCGAGACGCGGTTCACACCCGCGGCGCGATAGCCGCGGAAGCGATCCGCCTCGACGGAGGAGGGATTTGCTTCGAGCGTGATTTCGACCCCGGCCGGCACGCGCCAGTTCGCGGCGACGGCATCAAGGATCGCGCCGACGGTTCCGGGCTCCATGAGAGAGGGCGTGCCGCCGCCAAGGAAAATGCTGGAGACGCTGCGCGCGCCCGTGCGGGCGCGCATTGCTGCAAGCTCGCGCGCAAAGGCGGCGGCGAAGCGCTCCTGGTCGACCGGCTGGTGGCGCACATGGCTGTTGAAGTCGCAGTAAGGGCATTTGGCCGCGCAGAAGGGCCAGTGGACATAGACGCCGAAGCCGGGGCCCTCGTCGAGTGCCGCGCTCACGAGACGCCCAGCCTCGCCTCTGCGAATTTCCGGAAAGCGCGGGCACGGTGGGATAGGGCCTGGCGGTCGCCCGGCTTCCAGCCGTGCTTTTCCTCGGCCGTCATCTCTCCAAAGGTCTGGTCGTAGCCGTCAGGCTGGAAGACGGGATCGTAGCCGAAGCCGAGCTCGCCGCGCGGCGGCCAGATCAGCCGGCCCTCCACCTCGCCACGGTAATATTCGGCCTCGCCGTCGGGGAAGCACAGGCACAGAACCGCCACGAAGCGCGCGCGCCTCTCCTCGGGTGTGAGGGCGCCCTTTTCGCGTAGCAGGTGCTCGACCTTCTCCATGGCGATCCGGAAATCGCGCCGGCCGTCCGGCAAGGTCGCCCAGTCCGCCGTGTACACGCCTGGGGCGCCGTCAAGCGCGTCGGCGCACATGCCAGAGTCGTCGGAAAGAGCAGGCAGGCCGGTGGCCTTGGCGGCAGCCAACGCCTTGATATAGGCGTTCTGCTCGAACTCGGTGCCGGTTTCTTCCGGCTCGGGCAGGCCGAGCTCCGCGGCCGAGCGCACCTCATACCCGAAGGGCGCAAGCAGCCCGGCAAACTCTGCGAGCTTGCCCTTGTTGTGGCTGGCGAGCACGAATTTCCTGCCTTCGATCGGCCTCAAGAAAATCCCCAGATGCGCGGCTCGGCAAATTCCAGCGAGTTGCCGGACGGATCGCGAAAATAAATGGATCGGCCACCCCGCGGCCACTCCAAATCGGCCTCTATGGCTATGTTCTGCGCCGCGAGCCTCGTTTTCCACAGCTCGATCTCGTCTGCACTGGCGGAAAAGCAAAGATGCCCCGGCCCGCGGCTCCCGTGCGGCGGCACGGGCAGGCGCGCGTCAGGCTCGGGCGGAACCTCCGTCGCCTTCGGATCGAACAGCAGCAGAACGGCCTCGCCGCAGCGGAAGAAGATGTGCCGCCCCTCCACCTTGGCCAGCAGTTCGAGGCCGAGCACGCCACCGTAGAAGCGCTCGGCCTCCGAAAGATCGTCCACGTAAACGGCGGCTTCCAGGATCGCTGACGGTCTCATGCTGCTCTACATCACCGCCATTTTCTGCAGCTCCACCAGCCGTGCGATGCCCTTCTTGGCCAGCGCCAGGAGCTGCTGGAACTGCTCCTCCGTGAAGGGCGCTCCCTCGGCCGTGCCCTGGATTTCCACAATCCCGCCCTTGCCCGTCATGACGAAGTTGGCGTCCGTCTCGGCGGCCGAATCTTCCGCATAGTCGAGGTCCAGAACGGGCGTGCCGTCGAATATGCCGCAGGAAATGGCGGCTACATGGTCCTTCAGGACGCGCTCGACCGAGACCATCTGCCGCGTCTGCATCCAGGCGAGGCAGTCGTAGAGCGCGACGAAGCCGCCGGTGATCGCCGCCGTGCGCGTGCCGCCGTCCGCCTGCAGCACGTCGCAATCCACCGTGATCTGCATTTCGCCCAGCGCCTGCAGGTCGACCACCGACCGTAGGCTGCGCCCCACCAGGCGCTGGATTTCGAGCGTGCGCCCGCCCTGCTTTCCGCTCGCCGCCTCGCGGCGCATCCGCTCCCCGGTCGAGCGCGGCAGCATCCCGTATTCGGCGGTGACCCAGCCTTTGCCGGAATTGCGCAGCCAGCCGGGCACCTTTTCCTCAAGGCTCGCCGTGCAAAGGACATGCGTGTCGCCGAATTTCACCAGGCACGAGCCCTCGGCGTGTTTCGAGACGCCCCGCTCGAAGCTGACCGCGCGCATCTGATCCGGTTGCCGTCTCGATGGTCGCATCGCCCTCGCGCCTCCAACTGCTCGTCATCTTGTGCCGGCTTGTAGCTTTCCGCTCCCACCGACGCAAAGGAAAAGCTCGGCCCCCGCCGGGCGGAGAGTTGTGTTCGACGCCGCCGCCCTTATATTTGCGCGCGGAGGCGAGAGAGCATGACCAAGCCTGTCCCGGACCAGACGCTTCAATCGCTCGACGCGCGCTCGCGCGATATCTTCAGGCTTATTGTCGAGACATATCTGCACCATGGCGAGCCGGTGGGCTCGCGAAACCTTTCGCGGCTGCTGCCGACCCAGCTTTCGCCTGCGACGATACGCAATGTGATGAGCGACCTGGAGCATCTGGGCCTCATCTATTCGCCGCATGTCTCCGCCGGCCGCCTGCCCACCCAGCAGGGCCTGCGCTTCTTCGTCGACGCCTTCATGGAGGTCGGCGATCTTACCGAGGAAGAGCGGCGGGTGATCGAGGCGCAGATCAAGGCTTCCGGCAGGGGACAGTCGCTGGAGCACATGCTCACGGAAGCCAGCCAGCTTCTTTCCGGGCTTTCGCGCGGCGCCGGGCTCGTGCTCACCGCCAAGACGGAAGCGCCCCTGAAGCATATTGAGTTCATCCAGCTCGAGCCGCGCAAGGCACTCGCTATTCTCGTCTCGCAGAATGGCGATGTCGAAAACCGTGTTGTCGACCTGCCGGCGGGGGTGACCGCCTCGCAGCTCATCGAAGCGTCGAACTTCCTCAACGCGCATATCCGCGGCCGTACCCTCGCCGAGGCCAAGGCCGAGATGGCGCGGCTCAAGGATGAGACCCGCGCCGCCCTTGATTCGCTCTCGCAGTCCCTCGTCGAGCAGGGTCTTGCCATCTGGGCCGGCACGGAGAGCGATGCCCCGGCGCGCATCATCATTCGCGGCCGTGCAAACCTGCTCGAAAACGTCACCGCACAGGCCGATCTGGAGCTCCTGCGCCACCTCTTCGAGGACCTGGAGACGAAGGAGGCGCTGATCCAGCTCTTGGACCTGGCGGAAGAAGGGCCGGGCGTGCGCATCTTCATCGGCTCGGAGAACAAGCTCTTTTCGCTCTCCGGCTCTTCCCTCGTGGTCGCGCCGTACCGTGACCAGGATTCCCGCGTCATCGGCGCCCTCGGTATCATCGGCCCGACGCGGCTCAATTACGCGCGCATCGTGCCGATGGTGGACTATACGGCCCAGCTCGTCGGCCGCATGCTGCGGTAGCCTTTCCGGAGGGGAATGAATGTTCGGTCTCATCGGCAGGATGCGCGCCCAGCAAGGCAAACGCGATGAGCTCATCGAACTGCTCCTCGCCTCGACCGACGCGATGCCAGGCTGCCTGAGCTATGTCGTCGCGCAAGCCGAGGACGACGCCGACGCAATCTGGATCACGGAAGTCTGGGACAGCGAGGCGGATCACAAGGCATCGCTCTCGCTGCCGCAGGTGCAGGAAGCGATCGCCAAGGCGCGGCCGCTGATCGCCGGCTTCGACAGCCATGTGCGCACCGTCCCGGTCGGCGGGGCCGGCCTGCCGCGCTGACCTGCTTCCTCCCCCTTGATTTTGCGGGTTCAAACCTCGATATCCGACGCGACTTCGAGGAAAACAGCGACGGAAATGCAATGAACACAGACCCGAAGGATGACCGCGCGCCGGACGAGATCCAGGCCGGGGAACCGGCCGTGGAGAATGGTGCCGAGGCGCCCGTGGAAGGCGGGGAGGCCGGACCTGTCTCCGAAGAGGATGTTCTCTTGCGCCTGGCCAAGGAGAATGAGGAATTGAAGGACCGCGCAATCCGGCTGGTCGCAGAGATGGACAACCTGCGCAAGCGTACCCAGCGCGACGTGGCGGACGCGCGCAGCTACGGCATCGCCAATTTCGCACGCGACATGCTCACCGTCTCGGACAACCTCCAGCGTGCGCTGCAGGCCGTCTCGCAAGAGGCGCGGGAACAGGCCGATCCGGCGATGAAAGGGCTGGTGGAAGGCGTGGAGATCACCGAGCGCGCCATGCTGTCCGCCCTCGAGCGGCATGGGGTGAAGCGCATCGACCCGCAGGGCGAGAGGTTCGATCCCCACTTCCACCAGGCCATGTTCGAGGTCCCCAACGCGGACGTCCCGGCCAACACGGTCGTTCAGGTGGTGCAGCCGGGCTATGTGATCGGCGATCGCGTACTGCGCCCCGCCATGGTGGGCATCGCCAAGGGCGGCCCCAAGGCGGAAGCCGCGGAGTCCAACCCTCAGCCCGAAAAGGCCGCAAGCGAAGCCGACCCGGCTTCCAGCGGCGCCTAACTTTCCTTTCCCGCGGCCTTGCGCTACCCCGGTAGCGGAGGCTGCGATGAACCCGATTCTCCTGCTCGACTATGCCGGCGTGGCCGTTTTCGCGGCCACCGGCGCGCTCGCCGCCTCGCGCAAGCAGCTCGACATCATCGGTTTCCTCTTCTTCGCCGGCGTCACCGGCACGGGCGGCGGAACCTTGCGCGATCTCGTGCTGGATCTGCCGGTGTTCTGGGTCGTGAACCCGGCCTATCTCGTCGTCTGTACTGCGGTTGCGGTATTCGTCTACTTTTCCGCACATCTGGTGGAATCGCGCTACAAGCTCCTCCTGTGGCTGGATGCGGTCGGGCTTTCGGCCTATTGCGTCATGGGAGCCGCCAAGGGTCTTGCCGCAACCGGCTCGCCCGCTGTCGCGCTGCTCACGGGCATGATGACCGGCACATTCGGCGGCATCCTGCGGGACCTTCTCGCCGGCGAGCCGTCGGTGCTGCTGAGGCCGGAAATCTACATCACGGCCGCGCTCACCGGCGCCGCCGTCTTCACGCTCGGCGAGCTTTCGGGTGCGCCGCCCATGGCAAGCGCGTTGATCGCCTTCGCCGCGGCTCTGGTCGTCCGCGGCGGGGCGCTGAGATTTGGCTGGACATTTCCGCGCTACAAGCCGCGGCCGGGCCGCCGCCCGGAGGACATCGTCTAGTCGTCTAGACGTTTCTACAACAAGCCCGCCTGCCCGGCGGCGTCCTTGAGACTCACCTGCAGGCGCGGGCCGATCTGCTGGATGCAGAGCGAGGCAGCGAGAGAGCCCAGTCGCCCGCAATCGGCCAGGCTGCGGCCATGAGTGTAACCGAAGAGGAACCCCGCCGCGTAAAGATCGCCCGCACCCGTCGTGTCGACCAGGTTTTCGACCGGCACAGGCTTGATGGAGACCGTCTCCTCCCGCGTCACCGCAATGGAGCCGCGTTCGGAAAGGGTGACGACTCCCAGCCTGCACTCCTCGCGGAACGCCGAAAGCGCCGCGTCGAAGGAAGCGGTTTGATAGAGCGATAGAAGCTCGTGCTCATTGGCGAAAACGATGTTGACCGTGCCCGAACGCATCAGCTCAAGGAATTCGCCGCGGTACCGGTCCGCGCAGAACGGGTCCGACAGCGACATGGCAACCTGGCGGCCCGCCGCGTGCGCAATCTCCGCCGTCATGCGGATCGCCTCCTTCGCGCGCGGCGGATCCCATAGATAGCCCTCGAAATAGGTGACCTTGGCGCCGCGTGCCTTCTCCTCCTCCACATCTTCCGGCCCGAGTTCCACGCAGGCGCCGAGATAGGTGTTCATGGAGCGCTCGCCATCCGGCGTGACGAAGATCATCGACCGCGCGGTGGGCGGATGCCCGTCGAGCGGCCGGGTATCGAAAGCCACGCCCTGGGCGCGGATATCGTGCCGGTAGATTTCCCCCAAGTGGTCGTTGGAGACCTTGCCGAAGAAGGCGGCCGTGCCGCCAAGGCTTGCCACCCCGGCGGCGGTGTTGCCGGCGCTGCCGCCCGATGTCTCGATCGCCGGCCCCATCCGCTCGTAGAGAAGGGCCGAGCGCTCGACATCGATCAGGTTCATCGCGCCCTTGATGATGCCGTTCTCGACCAGGAAGGCGTCGTCGCACCGGGCGATGATATCCACGATGGCATTGCCGATGCACAGGACGTCATATGCGCTCATCAAGGTCTCCGGGCGGCGCGAAGCGTTTCGCGGGGTTTATCGCCTCGACCGGGATTTGCAAGGGTTACTTACATTCGCCTTTCGGGAGCAGAGCAAGCGCGACGGAGGGCGCTCCGCTTGCGCCCACCGTTCGGCCGGCCTATCTCGCGGCGAGGCCCACCCAAGGAAGAGAGCCTCGCATGATCTTCGACGCCGCCCGCGCCGCCGCCGGACAGCTTTTCTCGCCTCCCTTCCGCAGCGCCTTCTTCAAGTCCCTCGGGCTGACCCTGCTCGTGCTCGTCGGACTGTGGTTCGGCCTAAGGGAGTTGTTTGAACTCTACGCCATGCCATGGCTCGATGCGCTCCTGCCCGGCCTGCCCTCGTGGGCGGGCTGGCTGGGCCTCTTGGCGGCGATCGCCGCGGGCATTGGGCTGGCATTGGCCCTAGCGCTCCTCATCGCGCCAATCACGGCCATGATCGCCGGCGTTTTTCTCGATGACGTGGCCGAGGCGGTGGAGAAGGAAAGCTATCCGCAGGATCCGCCGGGCGCGGCCGTACCGCTCTTCCGCTCCATCATCCTGTCGCTCAAGTTCTTCGCCGTCGTCATCATAGGCAATCTAATCGCTCTCACCCTGCTTCTCGTGCCGGGCGTGAACCTGATCGCCTTCTTCATCGTCAATGCCTATCTTCTCAGCCGCGAGTTCTTCGAGTTCGCGGCCATGCGCTTCCGCAGCGAGACCGAAGCAAAGGCGCTGCGCCGGCGCCACGCCGGCACGATCTTCCTGGCCGGCCTGGTGATAGCGGGCTTCCTCGCCGTGCCGTTCCTGAACCTGCTGACGCCGCTCTTCGCCGGCGCGATGATGGTGCACTTGCACAAGATGATCTCGGCACGAGAGACGGCTGTGGCCAGCCGAAGGTGAACACCCGGCCGGCATTTGAAGTCCGGGCTGGAGACGCGAAGGCAGCTCAGAGGCAAGGGCCCGCTCGTTTGACGTTTACGCGCACGTCAAACCTTGCTAAGACGAGCCCGACTTGGCCGTCCCCAGGAGGCGGCCGGCAACGCGTGCTGGAGAGGACCTGATGCCGACCTACAGAGCACCCGTGCGGGACACCGCCTTCGTCATCCGAGATGTGCTCAATTTCCAACGCTTCGACAACATGGCAGGCTTCGCCGATGTTTCCCCGGATGTGCTGGAAGCGATCCTGGACGAGGGGGCGAAGCTCGCGGAAAACGTGATGCAGCCCTTGAATCGCATAGGCGACGTTGAAGGATGCAAGCGCCGCGAGGACGGTTCCGTCACCACCCCGAAGGGTTTTGCGGAAGCCTATCGGCAGTATTGCGAGGGCGGGTGGATGGGCCTTTCGGCGCCGGTCGAATATGGCGGTCAGGGGCTTCCTTATCTGGTCCACACTGCCGTCGGCGAATACCTCTCCTCGGCCAACATGGCGCTGATGATGTATCCCGGCCTGACGCAAGGCGCCATCGCCGCCATCCTCACCCACGGCACTGACGAGCAGAAGAGCCGCTACCTGCCGAAAATGGTCGAGGGCCTCTGGACCGGGACGATGAACCTGACCGAGCCGCATTGCGGCACGGATCTGGGGCTCCTGCGCACCAGGGCCGTCCCCGATGGAAATGGCAGCTACAAGATTTCCGGCCAGAAGATTTTCATCTCGGCCGGCGAGCACGACATGGCGGAAAACATCATCCACCTGGTGCTGGCCCGCATCGAAGGCGCGCCCGAAGGCACGAAGGGCATCTCGCTCTTCATCGTGCCGAAGCTGAAGCTCGATGCGTCCGGCAATCCGGCCGGCCCGAATGGCGTATCCTGCGGCTCCATCGAAGAAAAGATGGGCATCCACGGCAACGCCACCTGCGTGATGAATTATGACGAGGCGGAAGGCTTTCTCTTGGGCGCGGAGAATGGTGGCCTGAAGGCCATGTTCACGATGATGAACGAGGCCCGCCTCGGCGTGGCGCTCCAGGGCCTTGCCGTGGGCGAGGCGGCTTACCAGAGCGCGGCGGACTATGCGCGCGAGCGCCTCCAGGGCCGCTCCCTGTCCGGCCCCAAGGCACCCGACAGGAAGGCTGACCCGATCATCGTCCACCCGGACATTCGCCGCAACCTGATGACCATCCGCGCCTTCAACGAGGCTGGCCGCGCACTGCTCCTGTGGACCGCGCTGCAGTCCGACATCGCTCACCGCAGTGTGGACGAGCAGACAAGGCAGGCGGCGGAGGACCATCTTGCTCTCATGACGCCGGTCCTGAAGGGCGTGCTCACCGACAAAGGTTTCGAGCATGCGGTCATGGCCCAGCAGGTCTTTGGCGGGCACGGCTATATAGAAGAAAGTGGCATGAGCCAGTTCGTGCGCGATGCCCGCATCGCCATGATCTATGAGGGCGCAAACGGCATCCAGGCGCTCGACCTCGTCGGCCGCAAGCTGGCGCAAAACGGCGGCCGCGCGGTGCAGGCGTTCTTCAAGACCGTTGGCGATTTCTGCGAGGAGCACCACTCGGATGAGAAGATGGCGCCCTATACCAAGGCGCTCAAGAAGGGCCTCAACGACCTGCAGGCGGCCACGATGTGGCTGATGCAGAACGCCATACAGAAGCCGGACAATGCGGGCGCTGCCTCCTACGATTACATGCACCTCTTCGGCCTGGTGGCACTGGGGTATATGTGGTGCCGCATGGTGAAGGTGGCGCAGGACGGGCTCGCCGCGGGCGGCGACAAGGGCTTCCTGGAACAGAAGCTGGTTCTTGGCCGCTTCTTCATGGAGCGGGCGATGCCGGAAACATCAACCCATCTTGCGCGAATTTCCTCCGGCGCGGACACTGTGATGGCGATGCCGGCTGAGGTGTTCTAGTTTCACGAATATGGAACGTTCGCGGATATGAAACTTGCCTTTATTGCCTGCCTTTGGCCTGCCGCGCGAGGGAGGTGACAGGGTTTGGCATCATCGGGGTTTAAAGGAGACAGAAATGGCTGACGCCTATGTCTATGATGCCGTGCGCACGCCGCGCGGCCGCGGCAAGAAGGATGGCGCGCTGCATGAGGTGCCTGCCGTCCGCCTGGCGGCAAAGGTGCTGGAGGCGGTGCGCGACCGAAACGAGTTGGACACCAGGCTGGTCGACGACATCATCTTCGGCTGCGTCGATCCGGTGGGCGAGGCGGGCTCGGTGATCCCGCGCTCAGCCGCCTTCGAGGCGGGCTACGACAACAGAGCCCCGGGCATGCAGATCTCGCGCTTCTGCGCCTCCGGTCTCGATTCCATCAATCTCGGCGCGGCGAAGATCGCCGGCGGGTCGGACGAGATCGTCATCGCCGGGGGCGTCGAGTCGATGTCGCGCGTCGGCATGGGCATGTCGGGCGGCGCCTGGTTCATGGACCCGTCGGTAGGCCTGCCCGCCTATTTCATGCCGCAGGGTATCTCCGCTGACCTTATCGCCACCAAATACGGCTTCTCGCGCGACGACGTGGACGCCTACGCGGTCGAAAGCCAGAAGCGCGCGAAGAAGGCCTGGGACAAGGGCTATTTCAAGAACTCCGTCATCCCGATCAAGGACCAAAACGGCCTCACCATTCTGGACCGCGATGAGCACATGCGGCCGGATACGGACATGCAGGCGCTGGCCTCCCTTAACCCCTCCTTTACGATGGTAGGAGAGATGGGCGGCTTCGATGCGGTGGCCGTCCAGCGCTATCCCGAGATCGAAAGCGTGAACCACGTCCACCATGCAGGCAATTCCTCCGGCATCGTCGACGGAGCGGCGGCGGTTCTGCTTGGATCGAAGAATGCTGGCAAGGCGATCGGGGTGAAACCCCGCGCAAGAATCCGCGCTTTCACCAATATCGGCTCGGAGCCGGCCATCATGCTCACGGGCCCGGTGGACGTGACCGAAAAGCTTTTGAAGAAGGCGAAGATGAAGCTTTCGGACATCGACCTCTTCGAACTCAACGAGGCTTTCGCCTCGGTCGTCCTGCGCTACATCCAGGCCTTCGACATCGATCCCGACAAGATCAACGTCAACGGAGGCGCCATCGCCATGGGCCATCCGCTGGGCGCCACCGGCGCCATGATCTTCGGCACGGTCCTGGACGAGCTGGAGCGCCGCGACCTGAACACGGCGCTGGTAACGCTCTGCATCGGCGCCGGCATGGGCACGGCGACGATCATCGAGCGGGTTTGATTTTATGGCCCTCTCTCCGCCTCTCTTTGCTCGGCACCTCTCCCCCTGAAGGGGGAGAGGAAGCGCCGGCCATAAAAGGCTTGGCGCACTTCCGCCCCCCACGAAGGCGGGGGAGAGGTCTCGAGGCGAAGCCGAGACGGAGAGGAGGCTTGTAGAAGAATATCGAGGGAGCACCTCCAATGGCTGACTACAAGAACTTCACCGTCGAGACCGACGCGGACGGCATCGCGCTCGTCACCTGGAACATGCCGGACCGCTCCATGAACGTCTTCACCGAAGAGGTGATGCAGGAGCTCGACCAGATCATCGACCGCGTTGCCGGCGAGGCGGGCATCAAGGGCGCGGTCTTCACCTCCGGCAAGGACAGTTTTTCCGGCGGTGCCGACCTCACAATGCTGCAGAAGATGCTGGGCCAGTTCCACGCCACCAAGGCCAAAGATCACGAGAAGGCCACCAGGGCGCTCTTCGACAATGCCGGCCGGATGAGCTGGCTCTGGCGCAAACTGGAAACCTGCGGCAAGCCTTGGGTCTCCGCCATCAACGGCACCTGCATGGGCGGTGCCTTCGAGCTCTCGCTCGCCTGCCACGGCCGCGTGGCGGTTGAAGACGATTCGGTCAAGCTTGCTCTGCCCGAGGTGAAGGTCGGCATCTTCCCGGGCGCCGGCGGCACGCAGCGCGTGCCGCGTCTCGCCAACACGCAGGAAGCCCTGCAGATGCTCACCTCCGGTCAGAATCTTTCGCCCAAAAAGGCGAAGGCGATGGGGCTAATACACGAGGTGGCTCCGCGCCGGAAGCTGATAGATGCCGCCAAGAAGATGATCAAGGACGGCCTGAAGCCGGTCCAGCCCTGGGACGAGAAGGGCTTCAAGCTGCCGGGCGGGCCGGTCTATTCGGCCGCGGGCGCCAATCTCTGGCCGGCGGCGATCGCCATCCTGCGCCGTGAGACCTACGGCAACTATCCCGCCGCCACCGCCATCTTGAAATGCGTCTATGAGGGCCTTCTCGTGCCGTTCGAGACCGGACTTAGGATCGAGCAGCGCTATTTCACCGAGATCATGCAATCGAAGGAAGCGGCGGCCATGATCCGCTCGCTCTTCGTCTCCATGCAGGAGTTGAACAAGGGCGCGCGCCGGCCGAAGGACGTTCCGGCCAAGAAGCTGAAGAAGGTCGGCGTGCTCGGCGCGGGCTTCATGGGCGCCGGTATCGCCTATGTCACCGCCAAGGCGGGCATTCAGGTCGTGCTCGTCGACCGCGACCAGGAGGCTGCCGACAGGGGCAAGGCGCATTCCGCAAACCTCATGGACGGGCTCATCAAGAAGGGCCGCGCCACGGCGGCGGAGAAGGAAAAGCTCCTCTCCCTCATCACCGCCACGCCGGATTATTCGGCGCTCGAAGGCGCCGACCTCGTCATCGAGGCGGTGTTCGAGGATTCGGCCGTGAAGAAGGAGGTGACCGAGAAGGCCGAGGCCGTGCTGAAGCCCTCCTCCATCTTTGCCTCCAACACGTCGACCATCCCGATCACGGCGCTGGCGAAGAATTCGAAGCGTCCGAAAAACTTCATCGGCATCCACTTCTTCTCGCCGGTGGACAAGATGATGCTGGTCGAGATCATCATGGGCAAGAAGACCGGCGAGAAGGCTCTGGCACTGGCGATGGACTATGTCCGCGCCATCAAGAAGACACCGATCGTGGTCAACGACACGCGCGGCTTCTACGTGAACCGCTGCGTGCTGCGTTACATGCAGGAAGCCTATTCCATGCTCATCGAGGGCGTGCCCGCGCCAATGATCGAGAACGCAGCCAAGATGGCCGGCATGCCGGTGGGTCCGCTGGCGCTCACCGACGAGACGGCGATCGACCTCGCGCAAAAAATCATGAAGCAGACGATCCGCGACCTGGGCGAGAAGGCAGTCGATCCGCGCCACATGGCGCTGATCGACACCATGGTCGACAAGCACGGCAGGCATGGCCGCAAGAACGGCAAGGGGTTCTATGAATACCCTGCCAAGCCGGCGAAAAAGTTTCTATGGCCTGGCCTGAAAGACCTCTATCGGCAGCAGGACCCCGACAGGATCGATGTCGAGGAGCTGAAGGCCCGCTTCCTTTATGTGATCGCGCTCGAGGCCGCGCGCGTGATGGAGGAGGGCATCGTCACCGATCCGCGCGAGGCGGATGTGGGTTCCATCCTCGCCTTCGGCTTCGCGCCCTATACAGGTGGCGTGCTCTCGCTGATCGACGGCGTCGGCGCGGCCGAGTTCGTCAAGCGCGCGGAGCGGCTGCAGAAGAAGTACGGCAAGCAGTTCAAGCCGCCAAGACTGCTCCTGGAAATGGCCGAGAAGGGCGAGACTTTTTATACGCGCTTCGCGCCGGCAGGCAGCGGCGAGATGAAGAAAGCGGCTTAGCCGGGCAGGAAGGGCGAGGGGGCCGCATGTATGTCTGGTTCCGGCTCCTGCGGGTGGCGGCGACAAGCCGTCGCCGCGGACATTTTCGGATGGTCGACGACGAGAGCCGGATAGCGCTTCGTTGCCTGCCCTCCGATATCGACATGAACCTTCACATGAACAACGCCCGCTACATGATGCTGGCGGATTTGGGCCGCATGGACATCTTCTTCCGCAGCGGCCTGCTCTCGGCGGCGCGCAAGCGCGGCTGGGGCCCGCTACTGGGCGGCCTGCAGGTGAGCTATCTGCGCGAAATCCGGTTGTGGCAGCGTTTCGAGCTCATCTCCACGGTGGAGACCTGGGAAGGGACGCAGGTGATCGGCCGCCATCGTTTCGTGTTCCCGGACGGCCGCATCGCGGCGATCATCATGACGACCGGTGGCGTCTACGATTTCCGCAACCGCCGCTTCCTCGATACGGGCGAAGTGGCGGCGGTCATCGGCAACGCTCATCCCCCGCGCCCGCCGAGCGAGGAGGAGAGGGCCTTCATGGCTTCTCATCAGGGCATCAGGGGGCTGGCGAAAAGTTTTGCCTGATGCCTTCCCGGTTGCGCCAGCACCCTTTAGGCTCCTTCGCCTCAAGCATATCGGAGCACCCATGCCCGTGACTATCGACTACTACATGACTTCCATTTCTCCCTTCACCTATCTGGGGCACCAGACCTTTCGCGCCATCGCCCACAAGCACGGTGCGGAGGTTCGGGTGAAGCCGGTGAATCTCGGGCGCGTCTTCGAAAATTCGGGCGCTCTGCCCCTGGCGCAGCGACCCACGGTGCGGCAGCGCTACCGCCTGGTAGAACTGCAGCGCATCGCCGACTATCGCGGCATGCCGCTCCACACCAAGCCGAGATACTGGCCGGTCGATCCGGGGCTCGCCGAGCACACCATCATCGCTCTCGTTGAGGCCGGCCATGATCCGCTGAGCTATATGGACCGTGTCCTGGCTTCCGTATGGGCAAATGAGGAGGACATAGCGGATGAGGCGATCCTCGCTGCGCATCTGCGTTCCGAGGGCTTTGATGCAGATGCGGTGCTGGAACAGGCGCGCATGTCCGAGACCGCCGAAATCCGGGCGCGAAATTCGGAGGAGGCGATCGCCGCCGATGTGGTCGGGGTACCGGCCTTCGTGCTCAAGGGCGAGCCCTTCTGGGGTCAGGACCGCCTCGAATACCTTGACCAGGCGTTGGCGAGCGGGCGAAAGCCCTTCTCCCCCTGAGCCAGTTTGTGGACAAGCCGTTGGGCAGGGGATACAAAGAACCTGCAGGCGCTTTCTGCCTGTTTGACTGCAGAATGCGGAGGTCGTGGGCGTGCTTTCGCACGAAAAGGTCTGGGCGGCTATCGACGCGCTTGCCGCGCGGCATTCGCTATCCGCCTCTGGCCTTGCCAAAAAAGCGGGGCTCGACTCCACCGCCTTCAATCGGTCCAAGCGCTATTCGGCGGATGGGCGGCCGCGCTGGCCCTCGACGGAATCGCTTGCCAAGATCATCGACGCAACCGGCGCGTCCCTCGGCGACTTCATGGCCCTGGTGGACGGAACGATGGAGCCCCGGCGGCGGCCCGGGCGTACCAGAGTTCCGCTCCTCGGCTTTGCCCAGGCGGGGACCGGCGGCTATTTTACCGATGCCGGCTTCCCCTCGGGGGAAGGCTGGGAGCAGATCGATCTTCCTGGGCAGGTCAGCGAGACCGCTTACGCGCTGGAGGTGCAGGGCGACTCGATGCTGCCGCTCTACCGCAACGGCGATGTTCTCGTCGTGGAGCCTTCCGCCGCTGTGCGGCGCGGCGATCGGGTGGTCGCCAAGACCACCGAAGGCGAGGTGATGGCGAAAATCCTCTTCCGTCAGACCCCGAGCGAAATCGAGCTCTTGTCGCTCAACCCCGACCACCCCAACCGCGTCTTCCTCAACGAGGAGATGGAGTGGATCGCCCGCATCGTATGGGCGAGCCAATAGCCACAAGGCAAAGCCGGTGGCCTAAGCCGCCAACTCTCCGGCCAGCGCCTTGTCGATCAGCGCCCGCGTCTCCTTGAGGCCATAAAGCGCCGCAAAGGAGCCGAAGCGCGGGCCGCGCTCCTGCCCGAGCAGAACCTCATAGAGCATCTGGAAAAAGGCCCCCGAAACCCCTGGGCCGCCGCTCGGGCTCTGCTTGGTGTGGTCCTGATAGCGCTCGATACTCCGCGCAACGTCCAGCGCGGCATTCTGGATCTCCTCGCCATCGGCGTCGGCGGGCAAGGCGGCCAGCTTCTCCGCCAAAGCCTGGAGCGCCTGCCGCTCCACCGCGTCCGGTTCCCGGAACTTCTTCGCAGGCTTCACGAAATCGTCGAAATAGCGGATAGCATAGCCCGTCAGCCGATCAAGTGCAGGATGCGTCTGCGGCGTCACGCCGGGCGCGTAGCGCGAGATGAAACCCCAGAGAACTCCCTTCTCATGCGCATTCGACGCGCTGACGAGATTGAGCAGCAGCGCAAACGGCACCGGCAGGTCGAGTTCCGGCGGGTTGCCGTCATGGATATGCCAGACCGGATTTCCCAGCCGGCTGTTCCAGTCCTGGCGTGGGTAGGCTGACAGAAACGCATAATAGTCGTCCACCGCCTTCGGGATGACGTCGAAATAGAGCTTCTTGGCCGTCTTCGGCTTTTGGAACATGTAGAGCGAGAGGCTCTCGGTTGGCGCATAGGTCAGCCATTCGTCGATCGTGAGCCCGTTGCCCTTGGACTTCGAGATCTTCTGGCCCTTCTCGTCCAGGAAGAGCTCATAGTTGAAGCCCTCGGGAGGGACCCCGTCCAGCGCAGCGCAGATCTGCGCGGCCAGCTTGACGCTGTCGATCAGGTCCTTGCCGGACATCTCGTAGTCCACTCCGAGCGCCGCCCAGCGCATGGCCCAGTCGGGCTTCCATTGCAGCTTGGAATGCCCGCCGGTGACCGGCGTCTCGAAGCGCTCGCCGCTCTCAGGATCGCGCCAGACGATCGTACCGGCGTCGAGCTTGCGCTCCTCGATCGGCACCTGCATCACCACGCCGGTTCTCGGGTGGATGGGCAGGAAAGGCGAATAGGTCTGCGCCCGCTCCTGGCGGAGGGACGGCAGCATGATCGCCATCACCTCGTCGAAGCGCTCGAGCACCTTCAAGAGCGTGGCGTCGAAACGTCCGGAGGAGTAGTACTCCGTCGAGGAGGCAAACTCGTAGTCGAAGCCGAACTGGTCGAGAAAGGCCCTGAGCCGCGCATTGTTGGCCGCGCCGAAGGAAGGATATTCATTCGAGAACGGGTCCGGCACGCGCGTCAGCGGCTTACCCAAATGCGCGCGCAGCATCTCCTGGTTGGGCACATTGTCGGGCACCTTCCTCAGCCCATCCATGTCGTCGGAGAAGCAGAGGATTTTCGTCTTCACCCGATCCTCCGTGAGGATCCGAAATGCGTGGCGCACCATGGATGTGCGCGCCACCTCGCCAAAGGTGCCGATATGCGGCAGGCCTGACGGCCCGTAGCCGGTCTCGAAGATGATCGTGTCCGGGAAGCCGCGTCCCTCGTAACGTTTGACGATCTTGCGCGCTTCCTCGAAGGGCCAGGCCTTGCTGTCGGCCACGGCCTGCAGCAGGTCCGGGGAGAGTTCAAGCGCCGTGTTCTGCATCGTCGTCATTTCGCTGTCCGGGTGAATGGTGTCTTTCGCAGCCGGCAGCAACCGTTCCTTGAGCCTGGCTGCCCCAGGCGTGTAGGCGCAGCCAGGCGATGCGTCAATCCGATCCGGCTTGCATTGCAGGCGCCGGCTCGCGCACCTACCTAGGGCGCTCGCCACGTGGAAAGGATGCGCATGAACGAACGGCCCTCACCTCAGGAAGCCCTCATCTATCTGCTGGTCGTCATCTCTGCGGCGGACCGCGACATGACCGATGCGGAACTCGGCCGGATCGGCAGCCTTGTCCGCACCTTGCCCGTTTTCCAGGGTTTCGGCGAGGACCGCATCATCGCCACCGCCCGCCAGTGCCAGCTGCTCCTGCAGGATGGCGACGGTCCAGAACGTGTCCTCGACCTGGTGCGCGATGCCATCCCCCCTTCGCTGCACGACACGGCCTATGCGCTGGCCGTGGAGGTGGTTGCCGCAGACCTCTACGTCGTACCCGAGGAGGTGCGGATGCTGCAAATCGTTCGTCGCCGGCTGAAACTGGATTCGATTGTCGCCGCGGCGATCGAGCGGGCCGCCCAGGCCCGCCATCGTTCGCTTTAAGGCTGCGCCAGCCTTCCAGCGACTTGGGTCAGTAAAAGCTGATCGGAAAGTAGCGCAAATAAAGCTCGGCGAAGGTGCCGCCCGCATCCACCTGCTGCAGGGCGTAGTCGAGCGCCTCGGCGAGGGCCGGCTGGTTCGGCGCCACCGCGATCGCAAGGCCTTGGCCCAGATATTCTGGGGCAAGATAAGGTCCGCCCGCGAATGTGCAGCAACCGCCTTGTTCGCGCGCAAGCCAGAAGGCGAGCCGCATCCCGTCGCCGAAGACAATCTCGATGTTTCCTGCCCTGAGCTCGTTCATGAGCTCGGAATTGTTGGCGAAGGTTGCAACCCTAACCGCGGGAAACAGATCGCGCAGCATCTGCTCGTGCGCGGTGCCCTCGACGACGCCGACCCGCTTGCCTGCGATGGCCGCATGAAGCGGTTCGGCCAGCGCGGCCTTCCTCAGCGCCACGAAACGCGCGGGAAATTTCATGTAGGGATGCGTGAAGAGAAATTGCTCGCGGCTTTGCCTCGTAACGGCAAGCCCAGCGATCAGAGCCTCGCCGTCGCCGCGGCGCAGGGCCGCCTCTAGCTCCTCAAACGGCAGCGCCTGGATTTGGCAGCGGTCGAGCATGTCGAGCTCGCGGCAGACGGCACGCGCCAGGTCGACGTGGAAGCCGCCCACCCGATGCTCCGCATCGAGGAAATTGAACGGAAAAAAATCGGTGGTCGTGAGGAACCGCAGCCGGGGCACGGCCGACATGTCCGGCTTCGTTAGCCGCTGCCTGGCGTCCCAGAAGCTCGGAATGGAGGACTGGGGGCGACCGGAAGTCGCCGCACCCGCCACCATTGCAAAAGCCAACAAAATGGTCGCGGCTACCCGCATATGCTCCCTCTCTCCGTCGGGCCTTGTATATCGCCTGTCCCTGAGGGTCAAAAGGGGCGAGACGGAGGACACATCGTGTAGAAGGCCTTGCGCGCAGCTCTTTTGAAATTTCTATTTTAACGAGTATTGGGGATTGACTGTCGAGAGGGTGTTTAACAATATGTGAATATCCGGTGCGGGGGACGAAGGTTTTCGCGCCGGACTAGGGGGCTATCGTGAAAACCGGACCTGCTCAGGATCGGCGGCAGCATGTGTATGCGCCGCGGGATGAGACATGCTGCGCCTCAAGCGCGGTACCGGTCGACCCATGCAGCGTTCACGCAGCCGGGTATCCAAAAGCCGCCTAGGCGTAGCAACCCGCGTTCTGAAAGCGCTCGGAGTATGGCGATGTTCCTGCGTAGCTCCGCCGATGCCGGCGACGCGCCCACCTTTGCCCAGGGGCCGCGCGAGTCCTCCCACCCGGCAGGCGAGATCTCCCCTTCCGGTATAGCAGAGTGGCGGCCGATCCTCGAAAAGCTCGGTGTGCCCCAGCACAAGATGCAGACCATCGAAGCGGGAGCCCGGCTATCAGGCGTTCCTTTTCAGGTGGAGCTTGTGGCCTCCGGCGTGCTCGACGAAGCGGCCCTTTATCGGGCCTTGGCGGAACATCTGGGTCTGCCCTTCATGCAGCAGGTCGTACCGGACAGCCTCTTTTTGCTGCAGGACGAGTGTCTCGAGTCGCTCCGTTTGCCTACCGGATTGAGGCCGGCCCGCGCCGTGCAGGCTTCGGGGCAGACCTTGTACCTCATCGCCCCGGAGCGCCTCGACATCTCCGCCATGCAGGGCTTCTTGCAGCGGCGCCCGGAGGTCGCAGCCCAGATGCGCGTCGTTCGACCGTCTGTCCTGCGGCAGGCGCTTATGAAGCGCGCGCAGGAGCAGCTTGCGCGAGGCTCCATTCACGGGCTTTTCGAGGTCATGCCGCACCTTTCCGCCCGCCTGGTTCTCAACGCGTGGCAAGGTATCGCGATCGGTGCGGCCATCGCGGTGCTCGTCCTCGGCTTCGCCACGGCACCGTTCAGCTCCCTTCTCATATTCCACATCTGCCTGTCAGCCCTGTTCCTGGCCTGTGTCGGGCTGCGGGTCCTTGCCGCCTTTGCCGTTCCGGCCGAGCCTCCTTCCCAGTTGTTGACATCCATGCAGACGGCGGACCTGCCGGTCTACACCGTGCTCGTCGCCCTCTACAAGGAAGCGGACGTAGTGCCCGACCTGCTCGTGGCGCTCGGAAAGCTCGTCTGGCCGCGCAGCAAGCTGGAAATCAAGCTGGTCTGCGAGAGCGACGATGTCGAGACCCTGGCCGCGATCAGGGCGCAGGAACTCAGACCTTACGTGCAGGTCATCGAGGTGCCGCCGCAAGGGCCCAGAACCAAGCCGAAGGCACTCTCCTACGCGCTTCCGATCACCACGGGAGAGTTCGTCGTCCTCTTCGACGCTGAGGACAGGCCGAATTCCTTTCAGCTCATCGAGGCCTGGCAACGCTTTCGAAATGCGGGGGAGGATCTGGCCTGCGTCCAGGCTCCGCTCTGGATTTCGAACAGGCATGAGAACTGGATCGCGTCCATGTTCGGCTTCGAATATTCGGCGTTGTTCCGCGGCTTGCTGCCGTGGCTTGCGCAGCGCAGACTGGTATTCCCATTGGGAGGCACTTCAAATCATTTCCGGAGATCAGTCCTGGAGCGTGTCGGCGGCTGGGACCCCTATAATGTCACGGAAGATGCAGATCTCGGCCTCAGACTCGCTCGCCTTGGGTACAGGACCGACACGATCACCGCTGCCACCATCGAGGACGCACCGACCAGCACCGGGGTCTGGCTGCGGCAGCGCACGCGGTGGTTCAAGGGATGGGCGCAGACCTGGCTCGTCCATATGCGGGACATTCCGCAACTCTACCGCGAGCTCGGGCCGGCTTCCTTCCTCGTCGCGCAGGTGCTTACCGCCGGAATGTGGATCTCTGCCCTTGCCTATTCGGTGTTCGTCGTGACCGCCGTCGCTCTCATCGCGAAGATCTCCATGGGGGGACCGGTGGCCAATCATCAGATGGCGTTGCTGGCTCTCGACACTGTCAATGTCGTCTTTGGCCACGGCGCCTTCCTGGCACTCGGCTGGTGGACGCTGCCCCGATATGAAAGACGCGGGTTCTGCAGGCACATGCTGCTCACGCCCGCCTACTGGCTGCTGCTTTCGGCAGCGGCGTGGCGAGCCCTCTGGCAGCTCTACCGCTGTCCTCATGCCTGGGAAAAGACGCCGCACCGGAGCCGGCGCAACATTGCAGGAGCTCAACGAAGGAAACCGGGGCCGACCCCCACCACCCGCTCGTCCTCCTCGCCCACCGCGGCCAGATCACGCCCTGCATAGGGCAATGACAGCAGGATGCGCCGGATCACCGCCAGGCGCGCCCTCCGCTTGTCGTTCGCCAGCACCACCGTCCAGGGTGCATGTTCGGTATGCGTGCGCTCGATCATCAGATCGCGCATGCGCGTATACTCGTCCCACTTCTCCATGCCGGCGACGTCGATCGGCGAAAATTTCCAGTTCTTCAGCGGGCTGTGGCGGCGATCGTGAAAACGCTTGAGCTGCGTTTCCCGGCCGATATTCAGCCAGAACTTGAAGAGGTGGGTGCCGTCGTCGACGATGGCGCGCTCGAAATTCGGCGTTTCCGAAAGGAATCGTTCGTGCTCCTCCGGCGTGCAGAAGCCCATCACCGGCTCGACGGTGCCGCGATTGTACCAGGAGCGGTCGAAGGTGACGAACTCGCCGGCTGTTGGAAAATGCGCCACGTAGCGCTGGTAGTACCACTGCCCGCGCTCAACTTCGGTGGGCTTTGGCAGCGCGACATTGCGAGCCGTGCGCGGATTCATGTGCTGCCTTGTGGCGGCGATCGCGCCGCCCTTTCCCGCCGCATCGCGCCCCTCGAAGAGAACCATTACGCGCCCACCGGTCGCCTGCAGCCAGCTCTGCAGCTTCACCAGTTCGATCTGCAGCGTTTCGAGCTGTCTTTCGTAGCTTTCCCACTTCAGCTTCCCCTCATAGGGATAGCCGCCTGCCGTAAGCGCCCGGTCCTCGATCCAGCGTGGCAGCTTCGGGTCGTCGATGTGGAACACGCGCTCTACGCCATCCACCGTGACTTTCAGCGGCTTGGAGGCGGAACGCGGGGACTTGGCCGCGGTTTTGTTCATAACTTTATCCATTACAGCGATAGCTGATGCTAGCCGTGGCGGCAAAGCCGGTCTAGTAGCTCCCTTCGGGAGTGGCTGATGCAAGAGGAACAAGGCGCGGCGCGCAGACTGCTGAAAGCTGCCGGAGAGCGGGTCGCCCGCTTCGGCCCGGTTCTGGTCGCGGCTGCGGCCGCCCTCCTGCTGCTGGACCTTTACCTTGGCGGTACCGGGCTTGGCGCCGCGCTCGCTGTCCTCGTCCTCATTGTCGTGGCGATGCTTTTTCCTGAGCGTCAGGAAAAGCGCGGCGCGGAGGAGCGGATTGACGGTGGTGCGCGCCTGATCGAAACCCTCCCTGCGACCGATCTGGCGGCCGCGGTCCAGGACCCCCTCTATATCTTCGATGAGGCTGGCGGCGTGGTCTATGCGAATAGGGCCGCGTCAGCCGCATTTGGCCCGGCCGTTCCCGGCTTGTCGCTGCAGTTGAAGTTCCGCGCGCCCGAGATGCACGATTTCATCGCGCGGGCGATAGAGGGCGTCAACGGCGATCTGGCGATCGACTATGTAGAGCGCGTACCTTTCGAGCGCGCGTACCGGGTCTCGGCGACGCCGATCGGCGAGGGTACCCGACTTTTCGTCCTTCTCTTCAAGGACCAGAGCGAGGCCCGGCGCATCGACCGCATGCGGGCGGACTTCATCGCCAATGCCAGCCATGAGTTGCGCACGCCGCTCGCTTCCATCGCCGGATTCATCGAGACATTGCGCGGTCCCGCCCGCGACGACGCTAAGGCTCGCGAGGCTTTCCTGCAGATTATGCACGACCAGACCGGGCGCATGGCGCGGCTGATCGACGACCTCCTGTCGCTCTCGCGGCTCGAGGCGAAGCCCTATGGACGGCCGGGCGAAAAGGTGGACCTGCGCCTGCTCATCGGCGGCGTGCGAGACGCACTGGCGCATTTGGCCAAGGAATCAGGGGTGACGATCGAGCTCGATATTCCCGATACTCCGCTCGAAGTGGCGGGTCACCGCGACGAGCTTGTTCAGGTGTTCGAGAACCTGCTCGAGAATGCCTGTAAGTATGGGAGTTCCGGCGGACGGGTCGTCGTCTCGGCAGGGGGTGGGGGGCCGGGCGAGGAAAGGACGGTCACCGTCACCGACTTTGGACCGGGCATTGCCGAAGAGCATCTCCCGCGGATCACGGAGCGCTTCTACCGTGTAGATGTGGAAACCAGCCGAGCGCAGAAGGGAACGGGCCTCGGCCTTGCGATCGTCAAGCACATACTGACACGCCACGGCGCCCGCCTTTCTATCCGCTCGAAACTCGGGGAGGGCTCCTCCTTCACGGTGCATTTCCCTCCGCCCTGAACGGCAGCCTTGCTGGCAAATATCCTGTCCAGGCCTATTTCTTTTTTCCGTCATGTAGATAGCCTACCAACGGTCGAGGGGTGATTTGCGGCAGGAGGAACCCCCATGCAAAGCCAGCACATCATGCGCTCCTTCGACGAGGAGCTGCGCTTTCTCGCCAACCAGATCGGCGCGATGGGCGGCTATGCCGAGCGCATGGTGGACGAGGCCGTGGCCGCCCTGGTCGGTGGCGATGTGGCGCTCGCGCGCAAGGTGATCGAGGACGATCTCTACCTTGACCTCAAGGAACGGGAGATCGGCGAGAAAGCCGTCGTCATCATAGCCAAGCGGCAACCCATGGCGGCGGACTTGCGGGAGATCGTCGGCGCGATCCGCATATCCGGCGACCTGGAACGGATCGGCGATCTCGGAAAGAATATCGCCAAACGGGTGGTCGCCGTCACCGAAGCACGGCAGCCGACGAGGCTCTTCCGGGGCCTTTCTTCGCTGACGGAGCTGGCCCTGACCCAGCTGAAGGAAGTACTCGACGCATACGCCACCCGTTCAGCGGAAAAGATCGGCTTCGTGCGCGACCGCGACGAAGAGATCGACGCGATGTACACCTCGCTCTTCCGTGAGCTCCTGACCTATATGATGGAAGACCCGCGCAATATCACCGCCTGCACGCATCTCATTTTCTGCGCAAAGAACATCGAGCGCATAGGCGATCACGCGACCAATATCGCCGAGACGGTCTTCCACATCATCACCGGCACGACAATGCCGCCGGAACGCCCGAAAGTGGACCAGAGCCACAAGATCATCGCAACCGTGCCGGCGGCGCAGGGCGGAAAATAGCCGCCGTCATCGCCGCCGAGATCAGGCTTCTCTTAAATTCGCCAGGTGCGCCACGAGCCCGGCCGTGGAAGCATCGCGGCCGGACGCATCTTTCCTGCCCTCGACGACTGGCAAAAGCTCGGTCGCGAGTTCCTTGCCCAGTTCCACGCCCCATTGGTCGAAAGCGTTGATGCGGAAAAGCGCGGCTTCGACGAAGACGCGGTGCTCGTAGAGCGCGATCAGCCGGCCGAGGGCGAACGGATCGAGCTTTTCGTAGATGATCGTGAGCGAAGGCCGGTTGCCGGGGAAGACGCGATGCGGCGCGATCGCTTCGGCTTCCGCCTCGCTCATGCCCTTCGCCAGAAGCTGCCCCCTGGCTTCCTCCAAGGTCCGGCCGCGCATCAGGGCCTCCGACTGCGCAAGGCAGTTGGCGATCAGCAGGTCATGGTGGTGCTGCAGATGCGGCTCGTGCCCGACCGCGGCGATCATGAACTCGACGGGGATTACATCCGTGCCCTGATGCAGGAGCTGAAAGAAGGCGTGCTGACCGTTGGTGCCGGGCTCGCCGAAAACAAGCGGTCCGGTCGGAACGGGAACAGCCTCGCCGTCCAGCGTCACGCGCTTGCCGTTCGATTCCATATCGAGCTGCTGCAGATAGGCGGGGAGGCGGGCGAGCCGCTGGTCGTAGGGAATGACAGCTCGGGAGGGATAGCCGCAGACCACCCGGTGCCAGAATCCGACAAGACCAAGAAGCATCGGCAGGTTGTGGCGCACAGGCGCTTCACGAAAGTGGCGGTCCATCGCCTCGGCGCCGGCCAGGAAGCGGCGGAAATTTTCAGGGCCGATCGCAATCATGATCGGCAAGCCGATTGCCGACCAAAGCGAATACCGGCCGCCCACCCAGTCCCAGAACCCGAAGATGCGATCGGCGCCGATGCCGAAGGCGGCAACTTTGTCGAGCGCGGTGGAGACAGCCGCGAAATGGGCACCAACGGCACCCGATCCCAGATGCTCGGCGATCCACGTCCGGGCGGTCTGCGCATTGGTCATAGTCTCGACGGTGGTGAAGGTCTTGGACGCAACGATGAAAAGCGTCGCCTCCGGATCGAGCCCCTTCACGGTGTCGGCTATATGCGCCCCATCCACATTGGAGACGTAATGGAGCCTTGGCCCATCGTGATAAGGCGCGAGCGCCAGCGTCGCCATGGCGGGGCCGAGATCGGAGCCGCCGATGCCGATATTCACCACGTCGGCGAACGGCTTTCCCGTTGCGCCCTTGAGCGCGCCGGAGCGGATGCCTTCGGCGAAGGCGCTCATAGCGGAGAGCACACGCTCCACTTCCGGCATGACATCACGGCCGTCGAGCTCAACGGATTGGCCGGGGGAGGCGCGCAATGCGGTGTGGAGTACCGCCCGGTTCTCCGTGACATTGATCCGCTCGCCCGCAAACATCGCCTCGCGCCGCTCCGGCACGCCGGCAGCTGCCGCGAGATTTTCCAGGAGGGAAAGCGTCTCCTCGTCGACGGCACATTTGGAATAGTCGAGGAGCAGATCCTCCAGAGATGCCGAAAAACGGGAGAAGCGCTGCGGATCGGCGGCGAAAGCGCCGCGGAGGTCAAAATCTCCATGTTCGCGGCGATGCCGCCGCAGCGCCTCAAGCGCTTGGCTGTATGCGCTCATATCGTCCGTCTCCTCTGCATGGGCCGGCGGGAACTTAGAGTGCAGGACGGCGAAAGTGAAGCGACGGCGTTGGCTTAACCGCTTGGACCAGGGTTGCCGAGCGGCTTGCGCGGCGTTAGGCTCCGCGCCGCCAGAGGAAAGCCATGCCGACCAGAAACGACGCCGCTCTATGGGCGGGCCTCATCAAAATCTCAGCCGATTCCAGCCAAACCCTGCAGGCGCAGATCCGGCAGGCGATCGTATCAGCCATTCTCGACCGGCAGATTCCGCTCTCGATGCCCTTACCTTCCTGCCGCATTCTCGCGGAGAAGCTCGGGGTGGCGCGAGGAACGGTGGTGCTCGCCTTCCAGCAACTCGTCGATCAGGGCTTTCTGATCGCGCAGGAAAGGCGCGGCCATTTCGTCAATCCGGACGTGCTGGCGACGCCGCCACGGCAGGCGCGCAAGGCCCCAGCCGCAGGGGGAATCGACTGGAAGGCACGGCGACAGGTGGTGGCGAGCGAGTTGCCCGGCGCGCCGAAGAACGACAACTGGATGCAGTCCTCCTATCCTTTTGTCTACGGCCAGTTCGATCCGGCCCTCTTTCCTACGGCCGAATGGCGCGAGTGCAACCGCATGGCGCTTGCCGTGCTCGAAATCCGCAACTGGGCGGCCGACATGGTCGACAAGGACGACCCGCTGCTCATCGAGCAGATCCAGGCACGGCTCCTGCCCCGGCGCGGCATCTTCGCCAATCCGGACGAGATCATCGTCACACTCGGCGCGCAGAATGCCCTCTATATGCTTGCCACACTTTTGATGCATCGCGGTGCCGGCGTCGCCATGGAGAATCCCGGCTATCCCGATGCGCGCTCCATCTTCAAGCTCGCCGGCGCCGAGACGCTGCCGATCCCGGTCGACTGCCACGGCATGGATGTGAAGGCGATCCCGGCCAATGCCAATTTCGTCTTCGTGACCCCGAGTCATCACTGCCCCACAATGGTGCCGCTCAGCCGCGCGCGCCGGCAGAGCCTGCTTTCGCGCGCGGAAGAACATGACTGGATCATCATCGAGGATGACTATGACAGCCAGCTCGCCGACGAGACGCCCCAGGAAGCGTTAAAAGGGCTCGATCACAGCGGCCGCGTCATCTATCTCGGCTCGATGTCGAAGACACTGGCTCCGGGCCTGCGGCTCGGCTATCTCGTCGGCCCCGCCGAGCTTGTCGCCGAACTCAGGGCGCTCCGCCGCTTCATGCTGCGCCATCCGCCAGCCAACAACCAGCGCGCGGTAGCGCTCTTCCTCTCGCTTGGTCATCACGATGCGCTGGTGCGCCGCCTTTCCGCCGCCTTCGAGGAAAGGCGCAAGAAGCTGCTCGAAGCGATCGGCCGCTTCATGCCGGACTGGGGAGCAGCGGATGTGCCCGGCGGCACCTCCATCTGGCTCAAGGGTCCGGAGGGTACCGACACGGGCGCGCTCGCCGAAGCCGCAAAGGCGCGCGGGGTGATCATCGAGCCCGGAACGCGCTTTTTCGACGGACCGGCGCAGCCCTCACCCTATATGCGGCTCGGCATTTCCTCGATCGCCGTGCAGCATATCGAGCCGGGCATTCGGGAGCTTGCCGCGGTGGTCTCTCGGCGTTCCGTCGCCGCCTGAAAGGCAGGTCCGGTGCCTAGTGGTTATCGCGCGGCGTGCCCTTTTCCCGGGCGATGCGCTGATAGGCGGGCGCAAGCTTCAGCACCATCCCGTCGGCAAGCTGGTCCACCATGGCGCGCTGGATCTCCTGCCAGGGCGTCTGGTGGCCGGGATAAGGATAGCCCCCTGCTGCTGTAAGTTCCGCGCGCCGCCTTTCCAGCTCCTCCTCGCCGATCAGCACGTTCGCGCTGCCTGTCTTGAGGTCGATGCGGATGCGGTCGCCGGTCCTGAGCAGTGCCAGGTTGCCTCCGACCGCAGCCTCCGGCGACGCGTTGAGGATGGAGGGGGATGCGGAGGTCCCGGACTGGCGGCCGTCGCCGATGCAGGGAAGGGAATGCACGCCGCGTTTGATCAGGTAGTCCGGCGGCCGCATGTTCACGACTTCGGCCGAGCCCGGATAGCCGACTGGGCCCGTGCCGCGCATGACCAGGATGCAGTATTCGTCGATCTCGAGAGCGGGATCATCGATGCGGTGATGATAGTCCTCAGGCCCGTCGAAGACGATCGCCCGGCCCTCGAACGCCTCGGGATCTTTCGGGTTCGACAGATAGCGCTCGCGAAACTCCTCGGAGATCACGCTGGTCTTCATGATCGCGCTGTCGAACAGATTGCCCTTCAGATTGATGAAGCCGGCGCTTGTTTTCAGCGGATTGGAGACCGGCCGGATGACATTGGCGTCGATGGTCACCGCGTTCTGGCAATTCTCCCGCAAGGTACGGCCGTTCGCTGTCATGATGTCCGGATGCGGCAGAAGGTCGGCTTTCATGAGCTCCGCCACCACGGCTGGAACGCCTCCTGCCTGATGAAAGTCCTCGCCCAGAAATTCGCCCGCCGGCTGCAGGTTCACGAGCAGCGGAATGTGATGCCCAAGCCTCTGCCAATCGTCGTTGTCGAGCGGCACGCCCAGATGGCGGGCCATGGCGTTGAGGTGGATCGGCGCGTTGGTGGAGCCGCCAAGGGCCGAGTTCACAACGATGGCATTCTCGAATGCCTCGCGCGTCATGATGTCGGACGGCTTCAGATCCTCGTGTACCATCTCGACAATGCGCTTGCCGGTATCGCGGGCCATCTGGCCACGCTCTCTATAGGGCGCGGGGATCGCGGCGGAGCCCGGAAGCTGCATGCCGAGCGCCTCGGTGAGCGAATTCATGGTCGACGCCGTGCCCATGGTGTTGCAGAAGCCCACTGAAGGCGCAGACGCCGCCGCGAGCTCCATGAACTGCTCATAGCCGATTTCCCCGGCAGCAAGGCGCTCGCGCGCCTCCCAGATGATGGTGCCGGAACCCACGCGCCGCCCGCCATACCAGCCGTTGAGCATGGGGCCGACGGAGAGGGCGATCGCCGGAATATCCACCGTCGCAGCAGCCATAAGCAGCGCGGGCGTGGTCTTGTCGCAGCCGATGGTGAGCACGACGCCATCGAGAGGGTACCCGTAGAGCACCTCGACCAGAGCGAGGTAGGTGAGGTTTCGGTCAAGTGCCGCGGTAGGTCGCTTTCCGGTCTCTTGAATCGGATGGCAGGGAAACTCCAACGGAATGCCGCCCGCCGACTCGATGCCGGCGCGCACGCGCTTGGCAAGCTCGATGTGATGCCGGTTGCAGGGCGAGAGGTCGGAGCCGGTCTGAGCGATGCCGATCAGCGGCTTGCCGGACTGCAGCTCCTCACGTGTTAGGCCGTAGTTCAGATAGCGCTCCAGATAGAGCGCAGTCATGCCCGGATTGTCCGGATTGTCGAACCAGTCCTGCGAGCGAAGCCGCCTTTTGCCGCTGCCTTGGGTCATCACATCTACCTTCCGGTTGCCGGGAAAACGGATATTGCATCAAGCTGCAGGCGACAAGGCCGTGGCCTGCCTGGATGGACAAGATGCTCGTGCTAGGCTAGCCAAGGGCGATTTTGTGAAAGGACGAGCCATGGCCATGATCATCGAAGGCGAGGAACGGATCGCGGCACCGGTCGAGACCGTCTGGCGCGCGCTGAACGATCCGGAGGTGCTGAAGGACTGCATCCCCGGATGCGAGACGCTGGAGAAGAAATCCGATACAGAGTTCGTCGCCGCCGTCTCGCTGAAGATCGGCCCGATCAAGGCGCGCTTCAACGGCGCGGTGGAGCTGACGAACCTCAACCCGCCGCACTCCTACACTATCTCGGGAGAGGGCAAGGGTGGCGTCGCAGGCTTTGCCAAAGGCGGCGCGGATGTCTCGCTGAAAGCCGACGGCGCCGATACGACTATCCTCACCTACAAGGCCAAGGCCGATGTTGGCGGCAAGATGGCCCAGCTCGGCGGGCGCTTGATCGAGTCGACCTCCAAAAAGCTTGCGTCGCAGTTCTTCGCCGATTTCAACGCACGCGTAAGCGGCGCGACGGAAGCGCAGAGCGCATAGCTATTCGAAAACGATTGCGGGAGCGGCACCTGCCGCCGCTACACGTTCGGCTTGCAGCCTCTCCGCTACCCTGTGTGCGATGGCACGATAGGTCTTCGCCTGAATGCCTTCCGGGTCGGAAACAACGATCGGCGTGCCGGCGTCAGAAGTTTCGCGGACCTCCATGGTCAGCGGCACCTCGCCCAGAAAGGGCACGCCGAGGCGCTCCGCTTCGGCCTTCGCGCCGCCATGCCCAAAGATGTCGTAGCGTTTGCCCGTATCCGGCGCGATGAAATAGCTCATATTCTCGACAATGCCCAACACGGGCACCTCCACGCGCCGAAACATGTTCAGTCCCTTGCGGGCATCTATGAGCGCCAGATCCTGCGGCGTCGACACGATCACCGCGCCAGCGAGCGGCACCTGTTGGGCCATCGTGAGCTGAGCGTCGCCCGTCCCCGGCGGCATATCCACCACGAGAACGTCCAGCGGCGCCCAGGCGACATCGCGCAGAAGCTGGCGGAGCGCCGACATAACCATCGGCCCGCGCCAGATCATGGGCGTGTCCTCCTCGACGAGGAAGCCCATGGACATGACCTTCAGCCCGTGCGCCTCCATCGGCCGCAGGGTCTTGCTGTCGATCATCTCAGGCTTGCCTTTGAGACCGAGCAGCCGGGGCATGGATGGACCGTAGATATCAGCATCGAGAATGCCGACCTTGAGCCCCAGCGCTTGGAGTCCTAACGCGAGATTGACCGCAGTCGTCGATTTCCCGACGCCGCCCTTGCCGCTCGCCACAGCTATGATCGCCTCCACGCCGGGTACGCCGGCCTTGGCCGATTGTGGCGGCGCGCCGTGGCTGTGGCCCTGCGGGTGGGCATGAGCTTGCGCCGGCGCTCGCGCGGGCGGCGGCTTCGGAGTGGGTGCTGCCCGCGGGCTTGCGCCCATGCCGCCGGTCCGCTCTGCAGTCAGCGCGACCACGGCTCCAGTCACACCGGGAATCGTCTTGACGGCCCGTTCCGCCGCCTCGCGCAGCGGCTCCAGCTCCTTGGCGCGGTCGGCGGGTACCGTGATGGAGAAGAAGACCTTGCCGTCCGCGATGAAAATCTCCGAGACGAGACCGAGGGAGACGATGTCGCCCTCCAGATCCGGCCCCCTGATCGTGCTGAGCTTGTCGATGACGGCTTGGCGGCTGACGGTCATTCGTTCCTCGGACTCCTACTACCGCGCCTGAGATAATGCAGATATGCCCGCGGACCAACCCGGCATTCACTTGCTCTGTTACGCAGGTGGCCAGGCCAGCTGCTTGCGAGCGCAGGATGGAAAGGGGTACTCGTAGCCAAAGAAAGCGCAAGCCATGATCGACAAGCTGGAATTCTTTATCGCGCTCGCACGGGAGCGGCATTTCGGCCGGGCGGCCGCGGAACTGGGCGTGACGCAGCCCACGCTTTCGGCCGCCATAAAGCAGCTGGAAGACCAGCTCGGCGTGATGCTGGTGCAACGGGGATCGCGCTTCCAGGGTCTTACTCCCGAGGGCCAGCGCGTGCTCGAATGGGCGCGGCGCATCGTCGGCGATGCGCGCACGATGCGCGAGGAGATGCGGGCAGCGCGGCGGGGCCTTGCCGGTCACGTGCGCATCGCAGCGATTCCAACAGCGCTCGCCATGGTGCCCTCGCTCACCACGCCTTTCCGGGAAAAGCATCCGCAGGTCACGTTTTCCGTCGTGTCCTGCACCTCGCTGGAGATCCTGGCGCTGCTCGAAAACCTGGAGATCGATATCGGCATCACCTATCTCGACAATGAGCCGCTGGGGCGGGTCGTGTCGGTGCCGCTCTATTCCGAGCGCTATCAGCTCATCACCGCGGCCGGGAACCGGTTTTCCGATCGGAGCGAGGTCACCTGGTCCGAGGTGGCCGAGCTGCCGCTCTGTCTGCTTACGCAGGACATGCAGAACAGGCGAATCATCAACCAGCATCTGGAGGAGGCAGGCGCCCGCGTCCATCCGACGCTGGAGTCGAACTCCATGATCCTGCTCTTTTCGCATATCCGCACCGGCAAATGGGCATCCATCATGCCGCTCAATCTGGCGGAGGTGCTAGGTTTTGCCGAGCCGATCCGGGCCATCCCCATTGTCGAGCCGGATGCCAGCCATCTGGTCGGCGTGGTCGCGGTCGAGCGCGAGCCGCACACGCCCATGGTTTCCGCACTCCTCTATGAGGCAGGGCTGGCGGCGGAGACCTTTGCACGCGCTTGATAGAAATTTCCTATCAAGCGACGAAACTGCTATATTGATACCTGACAGAGTTGCCGTATCTCTCCATGTGAACTCTATCCAGGGAGGGCGCTGCGGAAATGCAGCCTGCACGTACCGAGATCCTATCCGCGGTGATGCCTATTGTCGACCAGTGGCGGCATGAGGAAGGACCGCTCCTGCCGATTTTGAACGGCATCCTGCGGGAGTTCGGCTATGTGCCGCGCGAGGTCGTACCCGCGATCGCCGAGGCGCTCAATCTTTCGCGCGCCGAGGTCTACGGCGTGGTCTCCTTCTATCACGATTATCGCGAGAATCCTCCGGGGCGGCATGTGCTGAAACTATGCCGGGCGGAGGCCTGCCAGTCGATGGGCGGCGATGCGATCGCGGAACGGCTTCAGAACCTCCTTGGCTTGAAGTTCGGCGAGACCGCCGCGGACGGATCGGTCACGCTGGAGCCGGTCTATTGCCTCGGCCTTTGCGCCTGTTCGCCCGCGGCCATGCTGGACGGGGAGGTGATCGGCCGCCTCGATGACGAGAAGGCGCGGGAGATCGCCCGGGAGGTGCGGGCATGACGACAAAAATTTATATCCCCCGCGATTCCGGCGCGCTGGCGCTGGGCGCCGAGAAAGTCGCGACCGCGATGGCCAGGGAGATCGGGCTGCGCGGCATCGATGTGCAGATCGTCCGCAACGGCTCGCGCGGCCTCTACTGGCTGGAGCCGATGGTCGAGGTCGAGACCGAATTCGGACGCGTCGCCTACGGTCCGGTGAAGCCTTCCGACGTGCCGTCGCTGTTCGATAGTAAATTTCTTTCAGGCGGAGCACATCCGCTTTTCCGCGGGAATCCTGGGGAAATACCCTTCCTGAAGCGCCAGACGCGCCTCACCTTCGCTCGCTGCGGCATCATCGACCCTGGCTCGCTTGAAGATTACGAGACCTATGGCGGACTTACCGGTCTGCGCAACGCGCTTTCCATGGCGCCCGAACAGATCGTGGCCCAAGTGACCGAATCGGGCCTGCGCGGCCGCGGCGGCGCCGGCTTCCCCACGGGCATCAAGTGGAAGACCGTGCTCGAGGCGCAAGCCGATAGAAAATACATCGTCTGCAATGCGGACGAAGGCGACTCCGGCACCTTTGCTGACCGCATGATCATGGAGGGCGACCCCTTCGTGCTGATCGAGGGGATGGTGATCGCCGGCATCGCGGTCGGCGCCACCAAGGGCTATATCTATCTGCGTTCCGAATACCCGGATGCGGAAAGGGTGCTGAACGAGGCGATCGCGGTAGCGCGGAAAGCTGGCATTCTGGGCAAGAGCGTCCTGGGTACGGGCCCTGCGTTCGAGCTCGAGGTGCGCATGGGCGCCGGCGCCTATGTTTGTGGCGAGGAGACCGCGCTCCTCGATTCGCTCGAAGGTAAGCGCGGCATGGTGCGCGCCAAGCCGCCGCTGCCGGCCCATGAGGGCCTGTTCGGTAAGCCGACCGTCGTCAACAACGTGATCTCGCTCGCGTCCGTTCCGATCATCCTGGACAAAGGCGCGACCTTCTATCGCGACTTCGGCATGGGCCGCTCGCGCGGCACGATCCCCATCCAGATCGCCGGAAACGTAAAATATGGCGGGCTGTTCGAGACGGCATTCGGCCTCACGCTCGGCGAGATCGTGGACGACATAGCTGGCGGCACCGCCACGGGCCGGCCGGTGCGCGCGGTCCAGGTGGGCGGGCCGCTAGGCGCTTATTTTCCGCGCGCCCTGTTCGACACGCCCTTCGAATACGAGGCGTTTCTGGCCCGCGATGGCCTGATCGGCCATGCCGGCATCGTGGTCTTCGACGACACGGTGGACATGCTGAAGCAGGCGCGTTTCGCCATGGAGTTCTGTGCCGTCGAAAGCTGCGGCAAGTGCACGCCGTGCCGAATCGGCTCAACGCGCGGAGTCGAGGTGCTCGACCGACTGGCAAAGGGCGTGCAGGCGGACCAGCAGATCGAGATCGTCAAGGATCTCTGCAACACGATGAAATTCGGCTCGCTCTGCGCACTGGGCGGATTCACGCCCTATCCCGTGATGAGCGCGCTTACCCATTTTCCCGAGGACTTCCGCCGGCAGCCGGTGCGGGAAGCGGCGGAGTAGGAGGAAGAACCATGTGTTTCGTAAACGAGATCGACTACGGCACGCCGGCTTCAAAGTCGGACAGGACGGTCACGCTGACGATCGACGGGAT
>NZ_JAPSLH010000026.1 GCF_031180965.1 Chelativorans sp. | reverse complement strand
AAGGCCGCCGGCGGCAGGGATGTACGCATCGGGGGCGGTCCCACGGTCGTCCGCGACTATCTTCGGGCCGACCTTGTCGACAGTCTACATGTCGCCATTACGCCCATCCTGCTGGGTCGAGGCATTCGGCTATGGGACCACCTGCGGGGGTTGGAAGCCCGTTTCACGGTGAGGGCAGAAACGGCCGAAAGTGGAACTATCCACGTCACCTTCCAACGCTAGGCCGGCGATGACGTAACTGAAAGCAGACTTTCCGCTTTCCACCCCATAGCGGCTATCTCACCAACAGCCCTCCTGTGCATTGCTCAACGACGGCATCGGGGCCGGAAACGGCCAGTCTGCTTTTGGAGATGCGGACTAGAAAGCGGAAGCTTGGCCATCGATGATTTAGATGTCCGCGGATTTTCCGAGGTCGCCCGCTAGGCGTTATGAACAACACCCGACCGATGCGGCGTCATCTGTCTGAGGACTGGCTCCGCTTCACCCTCGCTCGCTAGACCGGGAGCCAGTCCGCACCGGTCTCCGATACGGCATGAGGACGTTTCCCTGCATCACGAAGTCGAGTGATCTCTGGCTCAGTCAATTCCCAGACAATTTCGAGAACGTCTGCAAAGCACTGACGCATGATGGGCGCGGCGGTTTGCCAATCCCCAGGGAGCTTTTGGTCTACTTCAGCAATCGCTGCAACTCGATCAACAAAGGAAGGGTGCGTGGCAGCGTGTGATGCATCACTCTCCTCGTCACCAGGCTTAAGAAGCGCCTTAGCTCGCCGCACAAGATCGAGCGCGCCTAGTATGACCACCCCTCCGACGCCGGCGATTGCGAAGTGGTTCGGGGGCTGGTCAGCGGCCCCAATTCCTATCGACACGATGCGCGCGAAAACGTCAGCTTCATGCTCCTCGGCGAGCATGTCCGTGCGATTCTCAGACGAGACCAACACGCCGTGGCCCTCGATGTGATGACCGAACTCGTGTGCAACGGCAAACAATTCCAGCGCGCGCAAAAGTCGGATGCGCGTCACCTGCTGCCAGCCCTGCGGGGTCGCCAATAGATCATGTTGAGGCGGCCACCCAAATATCGCGTAGTGAGCCAGTAACTGCGACCACTCATATAGAACACTAGGCCGCGACACGAGATAGGGACGGACTTCCTCGGGATCGAACGAAACGTCCGGCAAGGCATCTGGAACCACGCGATGCGGCAGGCTGCGGGCCATTGCCCGGGCGACGAGATTACAGAAGGCGATGAACGGTATTGTTGCGGCAATGATGCTCACGTCCGTGGTTGGCACGTTCGCCTGGTGAATGTTGGTGCCATATGCGGGCTCCACGCCGGCAACGATTCCGCCACGAATGGGGATTTCGTTCTCGGTGCAGAAGCTCTCGATATCGCCGAGGATTCGCCCGAGAATGACGCGTGCATTGACGTCATCGAAGGGCGAACCCGGCGGAGCGGTTCTAAGAGCCTGCCGGTATTTCAACACGACATCATCGACATCACCTTCTGGCACGCCGTTCACTCGCGCGATATCACGGATCAGCCGTTGGTTTTCATGGAGCCATCGCTCTACCTCATCATCGCGCATCGGAACGAAGCCACTCTTGCGCGCCTCCGCCTCCTGTCGTTGATGGCGATAGTCCTCGGCGGCCTCTCGGTCTGAAATTTCTTGTTGTAGGTCACTCATCGCCTTGCCTCTCAGTCGACCTATGTGAACTCGAACTTCCCCGATTCCAAGTAGTACTCGTGCGGTGCAATTGCATTTTCATCATCCACTGGGCGGGCGGGCTGCAATCCGCCGAAAGGGATAAGGATAAGTGGCAAATCCTGCCTGTTCAGCAGGCCGACAAGCCGCATGCGTCGGGATACTATACGCGCGAGGCAATGCGGGCGTTCTTCCTGCAGCGGCCATGCAGGATCTCGCCGAAGCGTGCCGCCAGCATAAGGAGCCGATGTTACGTGCGCCAGATCACCGCTAACCGGGCGCTGCCCGGGAACAATCGATTAGTGTCGACCGGGGGCTATGCGAGGGAAGCTCGCCGCGAACCACGAGCGCATGTCGGCGCTGATTTTCGGCACGCCGCCGTCTTTCGTCGAGGTCTTGGCCAGCATCGACGCCTTGAGAGATACCTGAATTCGACGGCCGCGAAGCAGGGTTAGGCCCTGTCCACGCCGGATTGATATGAGGGAGTAACGAGTGAGCCGCTATTTCTCGGATAGACATGGCTTTGGAAGCGGCGACGCCGCGATCACCGTGCGCGAAGACGCGCCACCAGTGCTGCGATATGCGATCGCTGAAATATCCCGAAGGGCGGGCCTTTCCCCGACCGCGATCAGGAGCATCGTTTGTGCCGTCCTGTTTGAGGCGCCAGACCCTAATAACTGGTCCGAGTACCCAAATATTTGGGATGAAGTGCTTCGCCTGCTCGATACCTGCGAATGGTACAAGGTCTACGACATTGCCGAGACCATTTGGCGAAGCCTTGAATACCGGTACGATGAACAGGAGCTGTTTCAAGCAGAGCTCAATCGCCTGTTCCGAGAGAAGGGCATCGGCTGGGAGTTGAAGAGTCCTCTCGGAATCGTCTTTCGAGGTGACGCGAACTTCACCAATGCCACGGAGAAGGCCGTCGTTGTGTTTCAGGAGACGGGGCGGGAAACTGCCGCCGCGGAGATACGCGAGGCGCTCAAGGACATCTCGAGGCGGCCAGTCCCAGACCGTACCGGAGCGATTCAGCATGCGATGGCCGCAGTTGAGTGCGCCGCGCGCGATCTGACCGGCGAACCGAACCTTACACTTGGTCGGTTGATCCCCAGGCTAAATGTCCCTCGTCCGTTGGATAGCGCGCTCGAAAAGCTGTGGGGTTACGCGTCTGAGAACGGGCGCCATATCCGGGAAGGGACGCAGCACAGCGCCGCGGAAGCTGAGCTCGTCGTGAGCATCGCATGCGCTGTGAGTGTATTTCTGATCCAGCGAGAAACCGAAATCAGCAGTTCGGCTGACGCCCTGTGAACGTCGGAAGATATATTTTGGTCAATCATCAATCCGCGGGGGACAGGGGTTTGCGCATACTATTTAGTCAACGGTACCTTCGCGCGATCGAGAGCAAGGCGCTTTCGGTGGAGGTTCCTGAAATAGCGCGCCGGAAGGTATGGGCTCAGCTTTCGGCATTCAATGCGCCGATGCGGATTCAACGCGATCCCTACGACAATTGGACCGACAACTCGTCGGTCCTTGAAGAAACAGAGAGCGATCTGCTGACCGAACACGGCTGGCAGCGCCTTCCGGTCACTCCTTATCCCGCTGACACCCGGTATCACGAAGCGTTACGTCTCTTGGTGCTCAGCGGCGAGGGTCCCTATGTGTTCGACACGATCGAGGTCGCTTCCGGGTACATGGATGCGGCAGAGAAAGATGCGCTGCGCCAAAAGATCAATCAGATCTTCGAGCTTCACGATTGCCCCTGGCGAATTTCGGACGGCGAGTTCTTCAAACTCGATGGAGATTTCGTTGGCGCGCGTCTAGCAAACAATGCCCACGACTCCCTTGCGAAAAACCAGTTCGCCGGCGCTGCCCACGAATATGCCAAGGCGCGCCAATATCTGGGGACCGGTGATGTCCGAGAGGCCATCTTCTTTGCCGGCCACAGCTTCGAAAGCGTCATGAAAGTGCTGACGAAGCTCGACCATGCTAATGGCGACAGGCTCATCAAAGAACTCGGCGCTCAAGGCTATTTCAACGATCTGCCCGAGACCATTCGCGCCGGGTTCATGGATCAGGTCCTGCGCGCCCTTCCCTTTCTTCGGAACAAGCTGGGCGGGCACGGCCAGGGAAAAGATATAGTCGCCATTCCACCCGCTTATGGTGACCTCGCGATCCAGATCGCAGCAGCCTTCCAGAACTTCCTCATTACGAAGCACCTCGAACGCTCGCCGCCACCTACGCCGGATCCCGAGCCGTCTGGGCCAGCAACGTCTTCTGCTGATGACGACCTCCCGTTCTGACCTACCATCCTCGCGGGAGTGAGCGAATGGGTAATGACTCGACCGCGAGCCTGGCGAGACAGGAGATCGGCGGGAGGTATGCTCAAGACCTCCGTGAATCCTTGGGCCGCCGGGACCCTCGGAGTACAAAGCTCGACTACCGGACCGTCTTCCTCGCTACCGCTAGCAACCTCGATGTGTTTGGCTGGAGGATACAAATGCGGCAGACCACAAGGGCCCGGGCGCGCCCAAAAGTAGGGCGGGAATGTTATCGGAGGCGCGGTCAGGCGTAATACAGTTCAGACAGGGCCGCTGCCAGCGCCTGCCACATGCGGCGAGAGTGAGATGGTTCCGTACCGAAACCTCGGCAAATCGCGATCTCGCCGCACAAGCAAAATAGCTTGGAAACCTTATGTCGGGTATAGTCATTCGGAACAGAACATGCACTGATTTGCGGGGCAGTTCGTCAAACAACGGTGTAGGGAGGCGCAGATGTCGGCGAAACAGTTCATTGCACTCCTGAACTCCCATGTGGCGGGCGACGAAGATCAGTTCCTAGCGATCGCCCTCCAGGTGGCGGCCCACGAAGCCCGCGGCGGTAACACCACGGAGGCGGAGAAGCTGAAGCGTCTTGTTCAACAACTGCGAAGCCGCGGTGACGCACCGAAGGCGCAGTCGGTCATTCCAATGGCGCGCCCGCGCGGCGAGCTGCTGGACCTCGTCCAGAGCTCGTACCCCAAGATTGGGCTCGACAGCATGGTGCTGGCCGATGGGGTGCGTAGGCGGCTCGAACGATTAGTGCGGCAGCAATCGGAACGCGCCACATTGCGCGATCACGGACAGGTGCCCGGATCCCACATTCTCCTTGTCGGGCCACCCGGTACCGGCAAAACGATGACCGCCTCTGCTCTTGCCGGCGAGCTTCACTTGCCCCTCTTCACAGTTCGCCTGGACGCGCTGTTCAGCCGGTACTTCGGAGAAACGGCGAGCAAGCTTCGATTGCTGTTCGACCAGATCGCAAGGACCCGCGGCGTATATCTGCTCGATGAGTTCGATGCTGTCGGTTCCCATCGTGGCGACACAAATGACGTCGGTGAGATCCGTCGCGTGCTGAACTCGATCTTGACGTTCATGGAAGAGCCGAACGCGACCGACAGCATTGTCGTCGCCGCGACGAACCATCCTGAAATCCTTGATCGTGCACTAGCCCGTCGTTTCGACGAGATCGTCGAGTACGACGTTCCGAACGGGGATGCGGCAAGGGCGATACTGTCGCGCCGTTTGGGACGGTTGAAGCTAACGGCGAAGGTGTGGGCTGAGGTAGAAGAGGCCACGAAAGGCCTTAGCCAGGCCGAGCTCGTTCGCGCGGCGGACACGGTCGTTAAGGATGCCATCTTAGGAGGGTCAAAGGCACTGTCGGCTGTGGCGCTGCGTTCCGCGCTCGAGGATCGTCAGGTCTTCAAGGGCCGTTTGCACGCGCAGCGCTGATGACTTGGGGGATTGATGGCGGGCGGCGACGATTTTTCAGCGCATGAGTTAGCGCATATCCGGTTCGATCCAGTCCGCGTCGAAGCGCAATACGAATTCCCCAATCGGCCGCAAGATCGCAAGCCTCGCCGAGACGACTATCATGCGCATGCGCAGTCGCTCACCCAGCAGTTGGCAGCGGCGCTTGGCGCTGTGCCGGCCACGGCAAATGACACCCGCCTGACGATCGCGGATCAGAAACGAGGCACGATCGTCGAGATCGAAACGATGGTGCCAACCGGCGACAGGCAGGGGGCGAACAAGACTCCGGCGCTGGACTACCCAGCGCAGGAGATAGTGGTCCTTCGATCGGAGCGTCAGGAGGACCGGACGGAGAAGGCGATTCTGTTCATCCCCGATGACGCCCGAAATTATCTAGTCGCCCGTATCAACGCCTATGGCGCTGAGAACATCGGCAATCGAAAGCGGCCTGACGTTCCGAAGTTCGAACCGATCGAGGTCATTCGTGCGGCGCAGGCACGAGCCCTATTCTCGGGAAGTGTGGATTTCGATGCTCCTGAAAGCCAGTGGTGGGAACTTTGGGTCCGGGAACCAGCCGAGCAGAAGCCGGGCCCTCGAACAAACGCTGTAAGCGCGGCCGCTGCAGCTGCCGGTCTTGACGTCCACAATGAACGGCTTTCTTTTCCGGACGCCGAGCTCCTGTTCGTACATGGCGCCGCGGCACCATTAGTGGCCTTTCTTGCCCGTGTTCCCGGAGCAGTGTGGGAAGTGCGCAAGGCGGAAGGGAGCATCGAGCCATTCCTTGAACTCGATGGCGCCGGATTGGGACAGCATGACTGGGTCGCAGAACTGGCAGGCAGGATTCTTGCGCCGCCAGAGGGTGCTCCCGCTGTTTGCGTGATCGATTCAGGCGTAGCTGCGGGACATCCGCTCATCTTACCGGGCATCGCGGGGGCATGGTCGGTAGATGCTCAATGGGGAACCGACGATCACCATGACTATGGCGGTCACGGCACCCCAATGGCCGGCATGATTCTGCATGGCGATCTGTTCTGGCGTATGAACGACAATCAGCCAGTCGCCCTTACGCATCATGTCGAGTCAGTGAAGTTCCTTCCGCCCCACGGATTCCCGCCGAACCGCCCATCTGCGTACGGCGTCGTAACGCAGTCCGCGATCTCCATCGTGGAAATAGAGCGTCCCAACGTGTCGCGGAGTTTCTGCGTTGCGTCCTCCACGAGCCTTTTCGCGCCCGATGCACCATCGTCCTGGAGTGGGGCGCTCGATCAAATCACTTCAGGCTCGATGCCGGGTGAACATGACAAGGATACCCCAGCCAAAGACCACCCGAAACGCCTGCTCATGGTTGCAAGCGGCAATGTCATTGGGGGGCACCGCGACGTGATCGAACAGCACCATACGATCGAGGATCCCGCACAAAGCTGGAATGCGCTCACGATTGGCGGATTTACCTCGAAGGCCGAACTCGCCGACAATTTAACGCCCCTGGCCGCTGCCAACGACAAGAGCCCCTTCAGCACCGGCTCACAGAACATGCTGGGGGACCTCACGCCCATCAAGCCTGAGGTCCTGTTCGAAGCCGGCAACATGATGGTCGACCAAGCCGGCTATTGTGACTGGCATCCGGCGGTGTCGCTATTGGGGACAGGTTCGAACGTGGCCGGCGAGCCACTGGTTCCCTTTTGGGCAACGAGCGCGGCCACCGGCATGGCCGGAAATTTTGTCGGCCGCCTCAAAGCCGCGTTACCCGACCTTTGGCCGGAGACTTACCGCGCACTTGTGGTGCAGTCCGCTGAATGGCCTGCGCCCATACGAAAGAAGCTGATTGGAGCAGGCGCCCACTGGAAGACGGGGAATAAGGGCGAAAAGCAGCGGCTGCTCCGCGACGTAGGCTTTGGAGTCCCGAACATATCGCGCGCGATCGCCTCAGCGAGGAACGACACGTGCCTGCTCGCACAGGCGGAGATTCAGCCTTTCGCGCTCGGACAGGGCGGAGCGGCGGTATTCAACGAAATGCACTTCTATGAACTGCCTTGGCCTCACGCTGCTTTGCAGGCTCTAGAGAACTCCATTGTCGTATTGAAGATCACCCTGTCATACTTCGTGGAGCCGAACCTTTCCGGCCGCGCATCGACGCGGCCCGATACATATCGCTCGTTCGGGCTGCGTTTCGAGCTCAAGAAGCGTCTAGAAACCGACGATGAATTCCGCACGCGGTTGAGCCGGCCGGAGGCGCCGGCTCAAGCCGCAGCGCATCTCGACCATGTCGAAGCTCAAGACCAAGAAAAGCAGGCGCCGGAGACAAGCCACTGGCTCTTAGGTCCCAAGGCAATGCAAGCAGGTTCGCTGCATTGCGATCTCTGGCGGGGTTATGCGGTCGACCTAGCCAGTCACGATCACATTGCCATCTATCCGGTCACTGGCTGGTGGAAGTCTCACACCGGTCAGAAGCGGATGACAGACAAAGCCCGTTACGCCTTGACGATCTCCATCACGGCCGAAGGGCAGGACGTCGATCTCTATTCTGAGATTGCCGCCGAACTTGAGGCCTGCGTAGCCGCGCAAGGGGTAGGCGTGGGAGCTGCACCCTAGTCTTGCCGGTCGGGTTCGAGTGTATCGTAGTTGCGCTCGGAAGCGCCACACTCGAGGCACACATCGCCGCCGTGATTCTCACTGTAGGTCCAACCGCAAGCCCAGCCGCAAAAGGGGCAGAATTCATAGCAGTCGAGTTCGCCCCATAGCCATGGACTGGCGAATTCGGGGATCGCATCCCTGTCGTAGGAGATGATCTCGAAGGCGTCCTGCCCGACCGCGATGTAGGCGTTTGAGGAAAAGAGCTTGAGGGCTGAGACGACGTCATCAGGCGACAAGGAAAACCATTCTCGCGTATCGAGCTTATCCTCGAACAAGAGATGCAGTCGTTGTTCGATGCTGCGGTCCTCAGAGACGGAGGCCGTTCGAATTTGCCCCATCAGGGCGATCTTGCGGCGGTTCCCGGTCTGCAGGTTGGCCATCCGGCGCTCAAGCGCGCGCGAACGCCCGATCTTTACATGAAGTTTGCCAGCAAGGCTGTTGTCGAGTTCAGTAACAAAGTAAACCACCATCAATAGCCCCGGCCAGTGTTCGCATCCCAATATCCCCTGATCACCAAATACATTACGCAGACTTACCTCTTTCGACGAGACTAGAATGACAAATCCGAAGGTGTCCGGTGGCGCAGCTTTTCTCTCGGAGGATGAGCTGTTCGAAGCGTTGACCAGGAGCGCCTTCGAGTTCCTGGCGCGCGCGATCGACGAGTTCGCGGAGTCGGCAAAGTTTTCGACCATTCATTTCGCTATTGCCGTCGAGCTATTTCTCAAAGCGCGGCTGATGCGCGAACACTGGTCGTTGCTCCTCGATAAGCCGGATCAGGCGGACAAGGCAGCCTTCTTCAGGGGCGATGCGAAGACCGCTACACCTGAGCAGACGATGGAACGCCTTCGGCGGGTTGCGCTCGTCACCATGCCACAGCCCTCCCGCGAGATTTTCGGTTTGATCGCGGCTCATCGGAACAAGATGGTGCATTTCGCGCATGCCGGCGAAAACGATACAGACGGCCCCAACGGGGTTCAAAGGATAGCCGAAGAACAATGCGCGGGCTGGTTGGCCCTGAGAACGCTTCTGACCGAGTGGCCGGAGTTCGCAGATTTTCAGGCCGATATCTGGCGGATCAGCGTGCAGATGGAAGGGCACAGGACATATCTTGAAAAGGCCTTCGCTGCTAAAGCCGCAGAGCTGCAGAGCCATCGTGATGCCGGCGGCCGCGTCATTCAATGCCCGAGTTGCCGGTTTGAGTCAGTGAAGGTTGAGGAACGGATCGATGCGATCGCCGAAGCGAGCTGCGTGGTGTGCCGCTTCTTCCGAGGCTCCGAGATCACGGTAGATTGCCCAAATGACGACTGCCGTGCTGCCATCCGGTTCACCTCCTATGATGGGCCGCCATCTGAATGCCCAACCTGTGACGAGGCGTTATCGAAGGGCGACGTCGCGGCGGCTCTCGACACCGGCGACGCCATCACCAAAGACAATTATTTCGATCATGTGCCGATTAATTGCCCCCATTGCGGTGGCTACCACACGGCAATCGAGCATCACGATCGCTATATCTGCTCGGAGTGCTTTACGGTGGACGAGACCTATGGGATCTGCGGATATTGCTCTGAGGGCCAGCTTGGCGGTGTGCCCGAACACAGTTCACTCGTCGGCTGCGAGTTCTGCGAAGGCAGCGCCGGTCGATATGAAGATGACTAGGCGATCCGCTTTTCGGATGTTCTGATCAACGTACTGGGGTCAGCAGTTAACCGATCATCGGCTTTTGCCATTCCCAATGGCAGCTTTTAGGACCAGACGGCGTAGCTTCGAATGACCGCAATGGGGGCGCAATGCGGCCGTCCTTATGAAGGCGAGATATCATCGCGGCTAAGCACGCGATTATGAAGAACTTTGTAATTTCAGGTGCGGAATCGTTCCCCGATTTGCTTGCAGCCACAGTAGCTGGAATCCCGCAGGTCTTTGCTTGTCTTACTGCGCTCAGCTCCTGAATTGTAACCGGCGCACTTGCCCCAGCGCGCATGTCGGCCTTCCATGCTCGATCCCTTGCATGCGAGAAGAACATGCCCGCCACACGAATACTTTGGGGTCAGCTTGCCGCCGTCCTCGTGATCGTGATCGCGACGACATGGGTCGCAACACAGTGGACCGCGTGGCGATTGGGCTTTCAGCCCCGGCTTGGACTTCCATGGTTCGAAATTGCCGGTTATCCGTTCTACCCGCCGCCTGCCTTTTTCTGGTGGTGGTACTTCTATGACGCCTATGTACCGGAGATCTTTTACGAAGGTGCAATCATTGCCTCGTCGGGCGGCTTTCTCGCGATTGCCGTCGCGATCGGCATGTCCGTCTGGCGTGCGCGCGAGGCGAAGGAGGCGCAAACCTACGGCTCCGCACGCTGGGCGACCAAGGACGAGATCGAGGCAGGATGGCTGCTTGGTTGCGATGGCGTGGTGCTCGGCAGGTATGACCGTGACTATCTGCGCCACGACGGCCCCGAACATGTCCTCTGCTTCGCGCCCACGCGCAGCGGCAAGGGCGTCGGTCTGGTGGTCCCTTCGCTGCTCACCTGGCCCGGTAGCGCGATCGTTCATGACATCAAGGGCGAGAACTGGGAACTGACCGCCGGTTGGCGGGCCCGTTTCGGGCGCGTGCTTCTGTTCGATCCGACAAATGCATCGTCGGCCGCCTACAACCCATTGCTGGAGGTTCGGCGGGGCGAGTGGGAGGTGCGCGATGTTCAAAATGTCGCCGACGTGCTGGTCGACCCGGAGGGATCACTCGAACGCAGGAACCATTGGGAGAAGACAAGCCATGCCCTGCTCGTCGGCGCAATCCTGCACGTGCTCTATGCCGAGCAGGACAAGACGCTGGCGGGCGTCGCCAATTTTCTGTCCGATCCGCGGCGGCCGATCGACGCCACGCTGCGCGCCATGATGCTGACGAAGCATCTCGGGGACGCCGGCCCACATCCGGTCGTCGCATCGGCGGCGCGCGAGCTTCTTAACAAGTCTGAGAACGAGCGAAGCGGTGTTCTCTCGACCGCGATGAGCTTCCTCGGGCTCTATCGCGATCCGGTCGTGGCCAAGGTCACGTCGCGCTGCGACTGGCGCATTGCCGATCTGATCGAGGGCGACAGGCCGACAACCCTCTACCTGGTCGTGCCGCCTTCGGACATCTCCCGCACCAAGCCGTTGGTCAGGCTCATGCTGAACCAGATCGGCCGAAGATTGACCGAGGACCTCCATGCCGGAGAGAAGCGGCATCGCCTTCTCCTTATGCTCGACGAATTCCCTGCCCTCGGCCGGCTGGATTTTTTCGAGTCCGCGCTCGCCTTCATGGCCGGTTACGGCATTCGTAGCTTCCTCATCGCGCAGTCGCTGAACCAGATCGAGAAAGCCTATGGGCCGAACAACTCGATCCTCGACAACTGCCACGTGCGTGTGGCCTTCGCCACAAATGACGAGCGCACGGCAAAGCGCGTCTCGGATTCGCTCGGCACAGCAACCGAAATGCGCGCGATGAAGAATTATGCCGGCCATCGGTTGTCGCCCTGGCTCGGACACTTGATGGTGTCGCGGCAGGAGACTGCGCGTGCGTTGATGACGCCGGGCGAAATCATGCAGCTTCCGCCGACGGATGCCATCGTCATAGTCTCGGGCATGTTTCCGATCCGGGCGACGAAGGCGCGGTATTTCGCAGACCCACGCTTTGCCGAACGCGTGATGCCGCCACCTTCCCCATCGGAGCTCATCCGGACATCGAGGTCAGATGATTGGAGCCAGCTTCCCTCGCCGGGCGCAATAGAGCCGCATCGAAGCGAAGCCCTGCAGCGCTCGCCATCCGGAGATACCGAGAACGGTGGCCTCCGGCGCGAGCCAAACCTTCCGGAACACGAGGATATTGCGCCAACGCCGCGGCTCCTGGCGAGCGAGTTCGACCTCGATCAGGACGAACCCGACGATGACGCGCTTCGCCGCCGCACCGCCGATCGCGCAATGCGAGGCGTGGCCCGGCAGGCGGCACTCGATCCGAACGACGGCCTCGGGTTATAGCCATGAAGAAGAAACGTCTTTCTGCCTACCTCGATCCGAAGACCATGAAAGCCCTAACCGAGTTTTCGGCGCGGCGCGGTATCTCCCTGTCCCTGGTCGCTGAGGCCGCAATCGCCTCCTTCCTGTCGCCCGATGCGGCGGAGCGGCAGGAGGCTGCGATCACGAGGAGGCTCGATCAGGTCGACCGGCGCGTGCAGCGCATCGAGCGCGATCTCGGGATCGCCATCGAGACACTCGCCCTCTTCGTCCGGTTCTGGCTCACCTCGACCCCTGCCCTGCCGGAATCGGCGCAGGCGGAGGCACGTGCCAAGGGCACCCAACGCTACGAAGGCTTCGTGGAAGCACTCGGCCGCCGTCTCGCCAAAGGGCCGCGGCTGCGGCAGGAAATCCCTGAAGAGATCGACCCCGCGGAGCGGACATCGTCCTCCGAGTAGCTCCGGCCGCGCCTGGAAAATCCACGCCGCCGAATTCCGCAGGTCATTGCCCGCCGGGACATGATCGCGTCCTCCTGCTTGTTGCACTCCCACGTTTCCTGGTTCTTCTAATCATCCCCGTCGGCGTGCGCTTCGCCGCCGAAGCAGACGGGGACGATCATGGCGACGCATTTTCAGGACGATGGCGAGGCAACGGCGCGCAGCGCGCGCATGCTGCGAACTGCGCTCGGTCCGGCGATTGCCCTGTTCCTGGAAGACCCGGCGGTCGTCGAAGTCATGCTCAATCCGGACGGCAGGCTCTGGATCGACCGGCTGAAGGACGGCCTCAGCGATACCGGCGAACACCTTCCTCCCGCGGATGGCGAACGCATCATCCGCCTGGTCGCCCACCATGTCGGCGCCGAAGTTCATGCCGCGGCGCCGCGCATCTCGGCGGAGCTTCCCGGCACCGGCGAGCGGTTCGAGGGTCTGCTGCCACCCGTGGTCGCCGCGCCGGTCTTCGCGATCCGCAAGCCGGCGGTCGCCGTCTTCACGCTGGCGGACTACGTGACCGCCGGCATCATGACGCAGTCCCAGGTAGACGTGCTGAGGCTTGCGGTCGAGAAGCGCAAGAATGTGCTCGTCGCCGGCGGCACCTCGACCGGCAAGACGACGCTGGTCAACGCGCTTCTTGCGGAGGTGGCAAGAACCTCCGACCGCGTCGTGCTGATCGAAGACACGCGCGAGCTGCAATGCGCTGCGCCAAACCTCGTCGCGCTGCGGACGAAGGACGGCGTCGCCTCTCTCGCCGACCTAGTCAAATCCTCTCTCCGCCTTCGTCCGGACCGTATTCCCGTCGGTGAAGTGCGCGGCGCGGAAGCGCTGGATCTCCTGAAGGCTTGGGGGACTGGGCATCCCGGCGGCATCGGCACGATCCACGCCGACTCGGCCGTCGGCGCGCTGCGCCGCCTCGAGCAGCTCGTCCAGGAGGCGGTGATCACCGTTCCCCGCGCGCTCATCGCCGACACGATTGACGTGATCGCCGTTCTCGCCGGACGCGGGGCGGAGCGCCGTCTCGTCGAGATCGCCTTCGTCGCCGGCCTCGACCCCGACACCCGCGACTATCGCCTCATCGAGGCGAAGGTCCGCGTCTCAGACACCCCTCCCCTCGAAGGAACCGCACAATGATTGCCTCGATCCGAAACGCATTCTCTTTCAAAAAACTGCTCGCGCCGGCAATGGCGGCGGCCGTTTCGACGGCGTGGATGTTTCCGGCCTACGCCGCCGGCTCCAACATGCCCTGGGAAGAGCCGCTGCAGCAGATCCTGGAATCCGTCGAAGGGCCGGTCGCAAAAATCGTCGCGGTGATCATCATCATTGTTACCGGGTTGACGCTCGCCTTCGGCGACACCGCCGGCGGGTTCCGGCGCCTGATCCAGATCGTGTTCGGCCTGTCGATCGCCTTCGCGGCCTCCTCCTTCTTCCTCAGCTTCTTCAGCTTCGGCGGCGGAGCGCTGATCTGATGGAGGAGGTCCGCGGCTTCTTTGCGCCGGTCCACCGCGCGCTCACCGAGCCGATCCTGCTCGGGGGAGCACCGCGGGCGGTCGCCATCGTCAACGGCACGCTCGCCGGTGCCGTCGGGCTCGGCTTGCGGCTCTGGCTCGCCGGTCTTGTCATATGGGCAGTCGGCCATCTCGCGGCGGTCTGGGCAGCCAAGCGCGATGCGCAGTTCATGGAAGTCGTCCGACGCCACCTGCGCTATCCTGCATCCCTGGGCGTGTGAGGTCTTCGCCCATGATGAACCTCGCCGAATATCGTAGAAAAGGTTCGAGCCTTACGGATTACCTGCCCTGGGCAGCGCTCATCGCTCCCGGCGTAATGCTGAACAAGGACGGTTCCTTCCAGAGAACCGCCCGCTTCCGTGGGCCTGACCTCGACAGCGCCACGCCCGCCGAGTTGGTCGGCACGACGGCGCGCCTCAACAACGCACTCCGCCGTCTCGGCTCCGGCTGGGCGATCTTCGTCGAGGCGCAGCGCAACCCCGCGACCGAGTATCCCGACAGCCATTTTCCTGATGCAGCATCAGCCCTGGTCGACCTTGAGCGCAAGGAGCAGTTCGAGGAGGCCGGCGTCCTCTTCGAGAGCAGCTACTTCCTGACACTCGTCTGGCTGCCGCCGGCGGAGGAAGCCTCGCGCATCGAGAGTTGGCTCTACGAAGGCAGGGAGAAGAGCGGCGTCAACCCGTGGGAGCTTCTGAAAGGCTTCGTCGACCGCACGGACCGCGTGCTCAACCTGATCGAAGGTTTTATGCCGGAAGTCCGATGGCTCGATGACGCGGAAACTCTGACCTACCTGCACTCGACCGTTTCGACCCGGCGGCATCGCGTCCGCGTGCCCGAGACACCGATGCATCTCGATGCACTTCTCGCCGACCAGCCGCTCGCCGGTGGGCTCGAGCCGCGGCTCGGCGATTTCCATCTGCGCACGCTGACCGTCATCGGTTTCCCGACAGCGACCTTCCCCGGCATCCTCGACGACTTGAACCGGCTCGCGATCCTTTATCGCTGGTCGACGCGCGCCATCATGTTGGACAAGGCCGACGCCACACGGCTCGTCACAAGGATCCGGCGTCAGTGGTTCGCCAAGAGGAAGTCGGTTGCGGCCATCATCAAGGAGGTGATGACCAATGAGGCGTCGGTCCTGCTCGATAGCGACGCCGCCAACAAGACCGCCGATGCCGACGCCGCACTTCAGGATCTGGGCAGCGACCAGATCGGCGAAGCCTATGTCACCGCCACCGTCACGGTGTGGGATGCGGACGCCGCGATCGCCGACGAAAAGCTGCGGCTGGTGGAGAAGGTGATCCAGGGCCGCGACTTCACGTGCATTATCGAGACCGTGAACGCCGTCGAGGCCTGGTTGGGAAGCATTCCCGGACATGTCTATGCCAATGTCCGCCAGCCGCCGATCTCCACGCTGAACCTCTCCCATATGATCCCGCTTTCGGCGGTCTGGGCGGGCCCGGAACGCGACGAGCATTTTGGCGCGCCGCCCCTGTTTTTCGCCAAGACCGAAGGCGCGACGCCGTTCCGCTTCTCTCTTCACGTGGGGGATGTCGGCCATACTCTGGTGGTCGGGCCGACCGGATCGGGCAAATCCGTGCTGCTTGCGCTGATGGCGCTGCAGTTCCAGCGCTATGCGAACAGTCAGATCTTCGCCTTCGATTTCGGCGGCTCGATCCGCGCCGCGACACTCGGCATGGGCGGCGACTGGCAGGACCTCGGCGGCAACGCCGCCCGTCATTCGGCGCCAGCCGATCCTCTGGTCGAGCTCACGCTCTCCGATCTGATCGCGGACGCGCCGACGGTTTGCCTGCAACCGCTCGCCGGCATCCATCACACACCCGAACGGGCCTGGGCCGCCGATTGGATCGTCGACATCCTCCTGCGCGAGGGCGTTTCCATCACACCGGAGATCAAGGAACACCTCTGGTCCGCCCTCACCTCGCTCGCCACGGCACCGGCGGAGGAACGAACGCTGACCGGCCTTTCCGTCCTGCTTCAGTCCTCAGCGCTCAAGCAGGCGCTACGGCCCTATTGCATCGGCGGCCCGTACGGTCGGCTGCTCGATGCTGAGCGGGAACGCCCGGGCGACGCTTCCGTCCAAGCTGTCGAGACGGAAGGACTGATCGGAACCGGCGCGGCTCCGGCCGTGCTCGCCTATCTCTTTCACCGCATCGAACGGCGCATGGACGGGCGGCCGACCCTGCTCATCATCGACGAGGGCTGGCTGGCGCTGGACGATGGTGGCTTCTCCGACCGTGTGCGCGAATGGCTGAAGACGCTGCGGAAGAAGAACGCTTCCGTCGTCTTCGCCACGCAGTCGCTGTCCGATATCGACGGCAGCCGCATCGCGCCCGCGATTGTCGAGAGCTGCCCGACCCGGCTCTTCCTGCCGAACGAACGCGCCACCGAACCGCAGATCGCAGCCATCTACCGCCGCTTCGGCCTCAATGACCGCCAGATCGAGATCGTCGCCCGCGCTATCCCGAAGCGCGACTATTACTGTCAATCCCGGCGCGGCAACCGGCTCTTCGAGCTCGGGCTTGGCCCGATCGCACTCACGCTCTGCGGGGCATCGGCCAAAACCGATCAGGCGGCGATCGACAGGATCGTCGCCGAGGTCGGCCACGAACGGTTCCTCGACGCCTGGCTAAGGCATCGCGGGCTTTCCTGGGCCGTAGACCTCATCCCCGATCTCCCGAACCTCATCGAGCAACCTGCAAAGGAGACCTCCCCATGACCTCTATCCCGACAAAACGTCGCTTACGCGAGATGGCGCTGGCCACTGCCATTGCCGTAACCGCCGCATCGCTGCCGGCGCCGGCTGGCGCGCTGACGGTGTTCGACCCCAAGAACTACAGCCAGAACCTTTTGTCGGCCGCCCGCGCGCTCGAGCAGATCAACCATCAGATCGCCTCGCTGCAAAACGAAGCGCAGATGCTGATCAACCAGGCGAGGAACCTTGCCTCGCTGCCGACCTCGATCCTCTCGGAGATCGAGGGCAACTTCTCCGAGATGAAGGCGCTGCTCGGCGAGGCCGAGAAGCTTGCCTACAGCGTCCAGGGCATCGAGGCGCAGTTCTCCGCGACTTATGAGGACTTCGCATCCGATCTCACGAGCGAAGAACTGGTCGAGAGCGCGCGCCAGCGCTGGCAGGAATCCTCTACGGCCTTCGAGCATGCGCTGAAGGCCGGCGCGGTGGCCGTCGGAAACATCGAAGGCACCGAGAGCCAGACGAGCCGGCTGATCGGGGCGAGCAAGTCTTCCGTTGGCATTCTGCAGGCGGCTCAAGCCGGCAACGAGCTTCTCGCCGTGCAGGCGCGGCAACTCGCCGATCTGACGGCGATGCTCGCCGCCCAGGGCCGGGCAGAAGCACTGGAGCAAGCCCGTCAGGCGGCGGCGCAGGAACAGGCGCGCGAGCAGTTCCGCCGCTTCATGGCGGGCAGCAGCTACAGCCCGTCCAGCGTCCGCATGTTCCACGACTGAAGCGCAGCGGTATCCAAATGCAGATCGCCGCCCGGTTCATCGCCGTTCTCGCCCTCGGAGCAGCCATGATCGTCGCCCTCATGGCCCTGCGCGGCGATGGAACGCCGAGCGTCTCCTCCCAACGCTCGCATCGGCCGGGCGGCGACCCCTTCCGCGCAGAGCTGCAGCGCTGCCGCGACCGCGGGCTTGCCGCCGTGGGTGACGAACTCTGCAGCAAGGCCTGGCCAGAAAACCGCCGCCGTTTCTTCAAGGGAGAGAAAAATCCCTCGGCCGAGGCAAACGAGGCGGAACGAGCCGGTTCGCCGGCAGCGAAGGCGGTGTCGCCATGAACGATGTCGGCGTCATCGACCGCTTCCTCGACACCTTCACCTCCTACATCGATTCAGGCTTCGGCCTGCTCGGCGGCGAGGTCGCGTTCCTCACCTCCATCCTCATCGTCATCGACATCACGCTCGCCGGTCTGCTCTGGGCGTGGGGCGCGGACGAGGACGTGCTGCAGCGGCTCGTCAGGAAGACGCTCTATATCGGCTTCTTCGCCTTCGTCATCGGCAACTTCAACGCGCTGGCGGACATCGTCTTCGAAAGCTTCTCCGGGCTGGGTCTCAAGGCAGGCGGCTCCTCCCTTTCCGGCGCCGAGCTCCTGCAGCCGGGCCGCATCGCCCAGGTCGGCATTGATGCCGGCAATCCGATCCTGGAAGCTGCCGGCGAGCTGATGGGCTACATCTCCTTCTTCGAGAACTTCGTGCAGATCGTCGTGCTGATGATCGCCTGGGCGATCGTGCTGGTCGCCTTCTTCATTTTGGCTGTCCAGGTGTTCGTCACGCTGATCGAGTTCAAGCTGACGACGCTCGCCGGCTTCGTGCTCATCCCCTTCGCCCTCTTCAACAAGACGGCCTTCCTCGCCGAACGCGTGCTCGGCAACATCGTCGCCTCAGGCGTCAAGATCCTTGTGCTTGCCGTGATCGTCGGCATCGGTTCCGGCCTGTTCGACGAATTCCGCCAAGGCTTCGGCGGCGAGCAGCCGACCATCACCGACGCGCTGTCGCTCGTGCTCGGCGCGCTGTCGCTGATGGGGCTATCGATCTTTGGCCCTGGCATCGCCACCGGTCTCGTCTCCGGTGCGCCGCAACTCGGCGCCGGTGCGGCCGTCGGCACCGGCGTCGCCGCGGCGGGCCTGGGTGCTGCCAGCTATGTCGGCGCACGTGCCGGCGCCGGCGCCGCGGGAACGCTTGCCGCCGGAACGGCGCGCGGCGGCGCCTACCTCGCCGGCGCGGCATCGGGCGGCTATGACAGTGCCATGGCAGCGGGCAGCTCCCGCCCCGCCGCAATCGCTGCAGGTGCAGCATCAGCGGCCAGGGCTGCCGCCTCGCCGCTGCGTCGCGCCACCTCCAATGCCGCCAGCGCCCTCGCCTCCAGCTATGGCATCGGCCGTGGCGGCACAGCCGTGAGCTCCAACACCGCCGACGCCGTGTCGGAACTCGCCACACCGCCCGCCTGGGCGCAGCGCCTGAAGTCCAACCGCACGCTTGGTCAAGGCGCCAGTGCCGCGGCACACGCCGTCCGCTCCGGCGATCACGGCGGCGGTTCCATGAGTGTCCCTCTCAATCAGGATGACCGTCCATGAACCTCTTCCGCCGGCCCACCGTCCGCTACGGCAGAACGCTAGAACCTGAAACGCCCTATCAGAAGGCGGCGCAAGCCTGGGACGAGCGCATCGGCTCGGCCCGTATCCAGGCCCGAAACTGGCGGCTCATGGCCTTCGGTTCGTTGGTGCTCGCCGGTGGGTTGGCTGCGGCGCTCGTCTGGCAGTCGAGTCGCGGCACGGTCGTTCCGTGGGTTGTCCAGGTGGACAGGTTCGGCGAGGCACAGGCCGTTGCAGCCGCAGTCGCGGACTATCGGCCGACGGACCCGCAGATCGCCTGGCATCTCGCCCGCTTCGTCGAGCAGGTGCGCTCCATTCCGGCCGATCCCATCATTGTGCGACAGAACTGGCTGCGCGCTTACGAATACACGACCGACCGCGGCGCCATCGCCCTCAATGACTACGCCCGCACCAATGACCCGTTCGCCAAGGTCGGCCGTCAGCAGATAGCCGTCGAAATCTCCAGCGTCATTCGCGCCTCGCCGGACTCGTTTCGCGTCGCCTGGGCCGAGCGCCGCTACGAGAACGGCCAGCTCGCCGGCTCGGAACGCTGGACCGCCATCCTGACGATCGCAATCGAGCCGCCCCGAAACGCCGAACGGCTGCGAGCCAATCCGCTCGGCATCTACGTCCACGCAATCCACTGGTCGAAGGAATTGTCATGATGCGTCCGAGAGCCAAACCCAGACTGCCGCTGATCGCGGGGATTTTGATGTTCACGACAGCGCTGGCCGGCTGCGCCCATAAAAGGTTCATCCCGCCGGAAATCGACTATGACGATGCCGCGCCGGCTGTGCTCGCCACCGATCCGCTGGCGCCGGTGCGGATCGTGGAGACCCCGAAGCCTCTGCCGCTGCCGGGCCAGTTGAAGCCGGTCGAGAATGGCAGAAAGGCTTCCGAGCCCACCGATCCCAGGGAGCGGATCACCCAAGCGAACCAGGCGGCCCGCATCGAGCCAATCCGCGACGGCTTCATCAACGCCGTGCAGGTCTATCCCTTCTCGCCGGGTGCGCTCTACCAGGTCTATGCTGCCCCGGGCCAGGTCACCGACATCGCGCTCGAACCCGGCGAACAGCTTGTCGGCCCCGGCCCAGTTGCGGCCGGAGACACCGTGCGCTGGATCATCGGCGATACGGAGAGCGCGACAGGAGACCGCCGGCAGGTGCACATTCTGGTCAAGCCGACGCGGCCCGACCTGCAGACGAACCTCGTCATCAACACCGACCGCCGCACCTATCACCTGGAAATGCACTCCACCGAAAAGACCTATATGGCCTCTGTCTCGTGGCGCTATCCCCATGACGACCTGATCGCGCTGCGCCATCAGAACGCTCGCGCCGTGGGAGCCCAGCCGGTCGCCACCGGAGTCGACATCTCGCGGCTGAACTTCCGCTACCGCATCGAAGGCGACACGGTGCCCTGGAGTCCCCTGCGCGCCTTCGACGACGGCTCGAAGGTCTATATCGAGTTCCCGAGCGGGATCGGCCAGGGGGAGATGCCGCCGCTCTTCGTGATCGGCCCACGCGGTGGATCGGAGCTCGTCAACTACCGCGTCCGGCAGAACTACTACCTTGTCGACCGCCTCTTCGCCGCCGCCGAGCTGCGGCTCGGCGACAAGCATGGCGAGAAGCGCGTCCGCATCGTGCGCACAGACGGGCAGCCGGCGGCACGGCGCGTGCCCCTCTTTGCCATGGGGCGCGACTGATGAGCGACCACAGCGAGAACCGACCCGCCGATCTACGTGCGGAGTTCCGCTTGCGGCAGGAGGCGCCGCGTGTGACGCGCCTTTCGCGCAAGGTGCTGGTCGGGGTCGGCGGCGTCGTCGGGCTCGCGATCTGCGCCGCGCTCATTTGGGCGCTCGACAGCAGTCGACGCGAGCGGGACGAGCCTCAGGAGCTCTTTACGACCGAGAACCGGCAGACCGCGGAAGGGTTGCAGACGCTGCCGAAGGACTATGCCGGCATTCCCCAGCTCGGCCCTGCCCTGCCCGGCGATCTCGGCCGCCCGATCCGCCGTGCCCAGGAGCACGGCGTTCCTGTTGCACCGCCCGCAATCCAAACACCGCAAGCGGACCCGGACGAACAGCGGAGGCTGGCCGAGATCGAGGCGGCTCGCCTAGCAAAGCTCTTCGCCGATATCGATGCCCAAGAGCAACCGCAGCGGCCTTCTGCCTCATCTTCTGGAGAGAATGTCCGCGCCTCCGAGCTCATCCTCGATCCGGCTCCATCGACGAGCGAACAAGACCGCCAACTCGCCTTCGTTAATGCCGAGCCCGACCGCCGGATCGTCAGTCCCGACCGCCTGTCAGAACCTATCTCCCCCTACATCATCCAGGCCGGCTCGATCATTTCCGCCGCGCTGATCACCGGCATCCGCTCAGATCTCCCCGGCCAGGTCACCGCACAGGTGACCGAGCACGTCTACGACACACCCACAGGCTCGCATCTCCTCATCCCCCAAGGCTCGCGCCTTGTCGGCCAGTATGACAGCCAAATCGCCTTCGGCCAGTCGCGTGTGCTCCTTGTCTGGACGAGGCTCATCATGCCCGACGGGCGCTCGATCGTGCTGGAGCGCCTGCAAGGCACGGACCCACAGGGGCATTCCGGGCTCGAAGACAAGGTGGATTATCACTGGGGCCAGCTCTTCCGTGCAGCCGCGCTCTCGACATTGCTCGGCATCGGAACAGAATTGGGCTCCAACGACGAGAGCGAGATTGCTGCGGCGATCCGGGAAAGCACGCAAAACACCGTTTCTGATCTCGGTGACCAGGTTGTACGCCGCCAACTCGATGTGCAGCCGACCCTCACCATCCGACCGGGTTTCCCGGTTCGGGTCATCGTCAATCGCGACTTGGTACTAGCGCCCTCCGGCGCGGCGAGGGATCCATCATGACGAAGCTCAAGCTTTCCGCCATCCTGGACGAACGCCCGGTCAAGCTCACGATCGAGCTGCCCGCCCCCGTCCATCGCGATCTCCTTGTCTATGCGGAGGTTTTGGCAAAGGCGACCGGCACTGCAGCAAAGCCCGACCCGGTCAAGCTAATCGGCCCCATGCTCGCGCGCTTCATGGCCACGGATCGGGCGTTCATGAAGGCGAAGCGGAACCTGCCGCCTTCATAGCTCCTACCGTTCGAATAAAACCCACGAAATTCGCGAGAGCCGGGTTCGTATTGTCGTGGCGCCAGCGCGCCACAGTGGAAATCCGCACCGGTTTGCCTTGGACGCGCAGCTTTCGGCAAACGGTCCCTTCTGGAACATCCAGCGCATCGCCGGCCTGCAGCAGTGTGACGCCTAACCCGTCACGTACGAGGCGAAGCAAGGGAGCCATGCCAACCTGGTGCTCCACCACCGTGGGAAATATGCCGCTGCTCCCGGCGAGGTCAACATGCAAGAACTCCTCTCCCTGGCACGCAAGTACTTTCTCGCCTTCCAGTTCGCGCCACGCGACGTTTGGTTGAGCGGCGAGCACATGGCTCTGAGGAAGGATGACAGCCAATTCGTCACGCCACAGCGGCAGCTCGTACTCACCCGCCCAGAATCGTGTGGTCGGCACCACCGCGATGTCGAGCGTCTTCTCAGCCAACGCGGTTGTGAGTTCGCTTGCAGGACCTTCGTGCAGGATGAGTCTGACATCCTGCAGCCGACGGGCGTATCCAACGAAGAGATCGAGGATCCTACCGTGGAGCAAAGTTCTCTGAACACCAACAGACAAGTGTTGCTGGACTTCTTGTGCTCCTCTCGTCGGCGCAGCGAGCGCCGTATCGAGATCGCAAAGGATTCGACGCAGTCGCTCGAGAATTCGTGCGCCCGCCATTGTCGGCCGCACGCCCCGCTCGTGACGATGAAAGAGTGTTACGCCGATTGCATATTCCAGGTCACGGATGCGCCTGCTGAGGGCGGTGTTGTCAATCGCCAACCGCTGGGAAGCGCGGAGGAAACTCCCTTCCTCCGCAACGACGATCGCATAGTGAAGCGTCGCGAGCTGAACTGACCAGCGCATCCGGCGCGATCTCACATCCGGAAAAGGACCGCCTACAGCTACGAGCTCACAATGTCGGGTCGCCAGCTGGCCAGTTTGCGAAGACTGAGCCTTCCGGCACACCCGCACCTATTGGTCGCACCTCGCGCAGCCGCTCCAGCGTCCTCTCGTCGAACTCGGCCGTGACGGCGATCGTCTCCTCGCCGCCGATCACCTGCGGGATGCCGAGTGGCGTGACCTTGAAATGCAGTTGCACCAGGCGCAGCAACCAAAGGGGATTCATTTCAATAATGATGGTGGTCACGCCGGTCGCAAGCCCCCATTCCACGATACCCGAGAGCAGCACGTTTGCGACGGGGCTTAAAATGCGCCCGCGCTCGCGATGGGCGGGTTCGACGCAATAGCGCGTCCACTCCCAAATGTGCGGACCTGACGGGAGCTCGCCATCGCATAGTTGGGGAAGCACGTCGGAAAGGATGTGAGGTCGCAAGGACGGAAGCATCCGCTGGTAGCCGATGACGCGACTTTCCCAGACATAAAGCATGTGGACCGCTAGGTCGGTATCGAAGCGATCTCTCTCCCTACCGTCCTCGGTTCGCAGGTCGCTCCAGTCTTTTTCTTCAACAAATACTGAATGGCGCAATCTATAAGCCTGGTCCATCAGACCACCATAAGCGACGAAGTTTTCTTTCGTAACAATGTGCAGCATCTAATCGACCCCATTGCTGAGGCCGCAGAGTGCTGCTTGAGTAACGAAAGGAGAATACCGCGATTGCGTAATGCTAGGAGATCAATCCACGCCTTAGTGCTTCGGCCACCGCGTGTATATTGCTTTTCACGCCCAATTTGTCGCGCGCCAGCCGAAGATGCATGTCGGCGGTATGACGGCTAACATCCATGCGCTCTGCGATTTCGCCCACTGTAAGCCCATCGGAGGCCCAGGAAATAGCTTCTCGTTGGCGGTGCGAGAGAAGAACGTCATCTGACGCTAGGTGCTCGTTTACTAGTGCCAACGATCTGCCCAGCGCACAGGCACTTAAAAACTGCAGCGCAAGCACGCGCTCTGGTGGAATATCAAGCCGCCTCGACGCTATCGATACGCCAAAGGCACGGTCATTCAACGTTGGAAATGAGAACGTAAGTCCTTCCCAGAGATCGAACTCCCTTGCCTCGTTCATGATTCGATGGCCAACCGGACATACGGAACATAGCTCTCCTACTTCGCGCCAGAAGAATGGGCGATTGCTCCACTGAACGAGGCGAATGGTTGGATCTCTAAATAGATATCCTCGTGAAAAATAGTGGAGTAACCATTGCGGCGGCCATACATCCAACAGTACGTGGGCGAGCTGCTCCTGATTGGAGGAACCACTTCGAGGAATCATGCCCGCCAGAAGATTTGTGACCCCATAGCTCCGCAGGGAATGAAGAAAACTCCGTGCTACCTCTCCTTCTGTTCGGCAGCTCGTAATGGTGCTAACGAAGTCGAAGACTTCCTCCAGACGATGCCGCCATTTTCGCCCACTATGTCTAGATTTCCGGATTTGACGATTGCTCGGGCTCATCTCGAGGCTCCCCGAAAGCGTAGCGCCGACTTCAGTGGGACGATCCTCAGAGGCAGTCCTGTTCGTCACACATCTGCTTGCGTACCAGAAGCATTTCGGCCAACCTACCCGTGGCCCCGGGAGCCATTTCGCTAATCCTTCCGAGCAGCGACTTGCTAAATCGGTTGTGAGTTATACCAGCCGGCCGCTTCCGGTATGCCCGCCGCTCCGCCTGCGAAGCGAAGTCCCATCAGCGGCGAACACGTGAAGACGATCGGCCCGAGCGGCGAGACTGACTGCCTCGCCCTTTCTAATCTGGACGGTGCCGTCCACCTTGGCGATCAGCGCCTCTGACCCGACATATAGTAGCTGGTACTCGCCAAGCTGCTCGACAAGGGACACGGTGCCGTCGAACATGCCGTCGCTTGGCGGAACGATCTCGAGGTCTTCGGGACGCACGCCGACGCTGACGGCAGTACCCGCAGATAGGTTGATAGCCTGTCCGCCCAACGAGATAGTTTTGCCGCCTATCAGTCTGATCCATCCTTCACCTTCGACTGTACCGGAGAGGATGTTCATCGATGGTGATCCTATGAACCGAGCGACGAACAGGCTTTCCGGGTCGCAATAGAGTTGCATTGGCGTCCCAACCTGCTCAATGCGTCCCTGATTTAGAACCACAATCCGGTCGGCAAGGGTCATGGCCTCCACCTGGTCGTGGGTTACATAGATCATCGTGACCTGAGGCATGCGCTCGTGCAGCTTGGCGATCTCCGTGCGCGTCCCAACCCTGAGTGCGGCATCGAGGTTCGACAATGGCTCATCAAAGAGAAATACCCTTGGATCGCGCACGATTGCGCGTCCGATCGCAACGCGCTGACGCTGACCGCCAGAAAGGTGCCGGGGTAGGCGGTCGAGATACTCGCCGATCTGCAGAATCTCTGCGGTCTCCCGCACCCTGCGCTCAATCTCCGCTCGCGTTGTACCGGCCAGTCTGAGACCGAAGGCCATGTTGTCAAACACAGTCATGTGCGGGTAAAGGGCATAGGATTGGAAGACCATGGCAATGCCGCGTTCCACAGGGGGAAGCGTGTTCACCACGCTTCCGTTAAATGCCAATGTGCCCGAAGTGATATCCTCAAGTCCTGCTATCATCCGCAACAGGGTCGATTTTCCGCAACCAGAGGGTCCAACAAAAACTACGAATTCCCCCGTTCTGATCGCCAGGTCTAAGCCGTGAAGCACTTCTTGGCTGCCGTAGGACTTCTTGATGTTACCGAACGTTACTTCCGTCATCTAACCCCTCCCCAAGGTCGTCGGACCTTCACTCGACGATTGCGCCAGCGGCTCTCAATGTCTCTCGTAGCTGAACGACGTCGAGCCGGTCCGCTGCTACGCCATTAAGCGCCGACTGGGCCGCTGCGGTGCCTGCGGCCTGGCCGGTCGCCATTGCTGGGCTAAGCACCCTTAGGGCGGCTAGCGCTTCGTGGGTTGCGCTGATGCAGCGTCCACTCGCAAAGAGATTGTCCACCTCACGCGCAACCAGCGCCCTGTAGGGGATAGTGTAGTAGTCCCCATCCTGGAGGTGCTGCCAATGGGGCAAGCCGCTGTCGGGCAGGTGAATCTCGATGGAACTTGCACTACAGGCAACCGCATCGTCGAACTTGCGCCCCGAGACCAAATCGGCGGTCGTGATCTCGTATAAGCCCGACACTCGCCTGGTCTCACGCACGCCAACGTGACTACTGATCTGCGCCAGGAAGCAGTTCTCGTAGCCGGCTCTGCTCCGGAGAAATGTGCAAATGAATTCCTCGATTTGCCTTCGACCCTCGAGTTCGGCGTCGGCGAGTAGCCTGTTGTCCGTGCCCTTCTTCACATGCACCCTCGTGGCGATGAATGAACGCCATCCCGGGCGGCCGAAGACTTCGTTCACCGCCGGGTCTCGCCGCTTGTTGCGCGTTGCTCCGGATGCCTGGAGCGTGTTCCACGCCTCCGCCAGTGCGCTCTTGGACTCGGCACGAGCCTCGTCCACGCCTCCAACGGAGAAGACCAGCGACATGGTTTGTGTCTGCCCATCGCGCTGGCGGCCCATTGGTGTGGTCAGTCCGGCTAAGCGAGCCAGTTGCGCATCGCCGCTGCTATCAACGAACGCCGCTGCCCGATAGCGCAAGGCGCGACCATCCTTGTTGTAGAAGGAGAGATCGCGAATGCGAGATTGCTCCCGCCCAACCGCCAGCAAAGGGGAATAGGTGAGCAGTGTGACGCCCGCAGTATGCAGAAGTTCACCTAAAGCTAATTGAAGCTGCTCGGCATCAACCGGAATCCACTCTTTCAGCTTGAAATCCGCTCCAACGCCGCCACGTTTTAGAAGCAATTCGATAATCTCAATAACAAGCCCGCCGACAACTATCTTATCCGAATTGCGGGCGCATAGACCGCTGATGGGCAGCCCGGTCGTGCCATTGCCACCAACGAAAGGTAGCGCTTCACAAAGGAGGGTGCGGGCTCCCGTCCTGGCGGCGGCAACGGCCGCGCACACCCCGCTCAGCCCCCCGCCAACCACGATCACGTCGTAGTCTCCAGCGTCTTCTACCGCAATCGAGATTTCCGGCATACGCCGGTCTCCTTTCGGAGCCGATTCCATCGAACCGTGCGCTATCTCCGACCACTGCGACATCATTTCGTTGATCCAGCGGTCAGCCCTGCGATCACCTGACGCTGAAGCGCCAGAAACACGACGATGGGCACCAACATGACAAGTGTCGCCCCAGCCAGTGCGCCGGTGACGTTGAACCGGAACTGCGATCTGAATCCGGCGAGCGCGATTTGAGCGTTCTGGTTTTCCTGCGAGGTGGTAAGGAGGTTGGCGAAGAAGAAGTCATTCCAGATAATCACAAAGGCCACCACGGCGGCGGTCGCCAGCGCGGGGCGGCATAACGGCACGATAATCTGGAGCACGATACGGAAATACCCGGCGCCGTCGATCAGCGCTGCCTCTTCCAGATCAGTCGGGAGACTGAGTAGGAATGAGCGTAGAATGACGAAAGACAAGGGGAACAGTTGCGCGCTGTAGAAGATAATCAATCCCCATTTTGTATCGAACAGTCCGAGCGCGCGCATGATGAAAAACTCTGGTACCGCAAGGCCCACCACGGGTAGTGCGAGCGCCAGGCTGATAAGCGCAACTAGCGTATTGCGGCCGGCAAAACGGTATCGCGCAAGCGGGTAGGCAGCCAGGGTGGCGACTGTCAGCGCACCCAGCGTGCCACCGGCCGCGTAGACCAATGTGTTGAGCAGATACTCGTGCAGGCGTACCTGCGCAAAGGCATCGACGTACCCCTGCAACGTAAATGGAGACGGCAGGAGTCCCGAACCGGAGAAGATTTGACGCGCAGTCTTGAAGGAAGACAGCATCACCCATGCGGTAGGGCCGAGCGCGACAAGTGCCGCAAGCGCGAGCGTACTGTAGATGGCAAGGGTAGATAGAGACTGTCGGAAAGAAGGGAGATTCATTGAGCTCTCTCTCCGAGTCGGAATAGACGGCTAACCGAGAGGATGAGAACCAGCCCGATCAGCAGGATCGTAGATCCTATTGCGCTCGCAAAGCCCCATTCGCCGCTCAGATAAGCGCGATAGCCGTACAGCGCCAAGGTAACGGTTGAATCGTTCGGCCCGCCGAGGGTGAGGATGTAGACAATGTCGAATAACCCAATGTCCGACAGTAATCGGATGAGCACGCAGGTGCCGATGGCATTACGGAGCAACGGAAGAGTGATGTAGCGGTGCAGCCGCCACCCTTGGGCGCCATCGCATTCCGCAGCTTCGTAAAGTTCCTTAGGGATACTGGCGATCTCAGCCATGACCACAATCATGGTGAAGCCGAGGACGAAGGCGAAGGTGCCAGCAATTGCAAAGCGTGCGGTCGATGTATCAAACAGCCAGTCATGCCGGCTAGCAAAGCCGAACAGAGCCAGAATGTCGTTAAGTAGGCCAAAGCGAGGGTTGTAGAACATTGAAAACACGAGCGCGAAAGCCGCGCCCGAAATAACCCAAGGGACGAAGATGATCGCCCGGAACACCTTCCAGCCGCGAATCTTCTGGGCCAGGATTATCCCGATCAGGCAGCCGAGCGGCACCTGTACGAAAACGCCGACCGCACTGTAGAAGACTGTGTTGCCGGCGGCCCTCCAAAACACGAAGTCGGCCAGCATGCGCTGGAAATTCTCTAGTCCCGTGAATCTGAACTCTAGGCCGCTCCATTCGGAGAAAGAGGAAGTGACTAACAAGGCGAAAGGCACGACGAAAAAGGTCGCAAACAAGGCCACGCCGGGAGCGAGGGAGAGGGCAATTGGAAGCCGCATACCCGACCGGATCATTGCCGTATCTCTCCCGACTCGCGCCCGCCGCCATTTCAAACGCCAAGGGCAACGGACGGTCGCCATAGAGGAACTCATTGTTAGCCTCGGGGCTTAGCACCAGCGTCGTTGGCAAGACGCTGGAGGAAGGTCTCAGAGTTCAGTTCCCCTCGAACGTATGCCGGCCAGAGATTTCTCCAGGCCTCCAGGAAAAGGCCGGGCGCATGGACCCGCCAATGCGGATAGGTGAAGGCGAGCGAGTCTGCTTGCTCGGCGAGCGTCGAGCCGAGGGGCTCGAGGTTACTCGCCACGATAGCTTCGGGCTCGATCTTCACTGCTGGACGCGCGCCAGTTAGACGGGCTTGTTCCAACTGCTCTTCCGGCGACGACAGGAACTTGAGGAATGCCAGCACCGCCTCGGCTGTCTCATCATTTGCGGTATGGCCACTCGACCAGCCCGCTCCAGTGACAACGATGGCCCCCCGGGCGCCCGGCTCCCAGCCCGGCGACGGCGCATAGCCGGTCCTCTCATACAACCCCTCGATGGCGGCGTTGGTCCTTAGCTGCGTGTTCACCATCCAAGGACCGTTCGCTACCATCGCGGCCTCGCCACTCAGATAAGCAGCAGCCGCATTCTGGAAATCGCCCGAGAACGCGTCAGCGTTCACATACCCAGCGTTGTGCCAGCGCTTGAGCGTCTCGGTGGCCGTCACGACCGCCGGATTTAATGGGTAGTCATCGGCGTATCTTATCCCCTCCTGAAGGAAACCGTTCGCTTCGGGATGAGTGCCGATGAGGTTGGACCACATCAGGAGCGTTGACCATGCCCCATCCAGCGCGATGGCTATATGGCCGGCCGCCTTGAGTTTTTCTGCGGCAGCCTCAAAATCCTCCCATGTCTCGGGAAAGTCAGAGTAGCCAGCCGAGGCCAGCATATCACGATTATAGTAAATGCCGATCGCATCGCGCTGCTGGGGGATTGCCCAAATACGGCCATTGTCGTCCGAAAGTGCGGAAAACACGTCTTTCGCAAACGAGTCCCGCCAGGATATGTCAGTTGCTAGGTCCTGAGTCAGATCGCGCAGCTTGCCAGTCTGCCGGAGTTCCTTGATCTCGGAAGCGTTAAGCAGGAAGACGTCGGGAAGGTCGTCGGCCACGGCCAGGCGCTGATAATATTGAAGTCGTTCAGGACCGCCGGAATTAGCATATTGATTCTGCCTGACCTGAACGTGATACCGCCTCTCATGGGCGGTGTTGAACCGTTGAGTGGCCTCGTAGTTGTATTGCAAGAAGGGGTCGCTGGGGCTTTCCTGGCACGCTCCGCACGAAATGACGATTGGCTCACTAGCAACGGCGGTAGCCGCGGCCGCCAGCGTCACCGCCACGGCCGCGGGTCTCGCAAGCCGGGTCGTTCCGGAAAGCACGCGTCGGGATATTGAGCACATTTTCTTCCTCCCACTCTGATTTAGATAACTTTACCCACGCGCCGAGCTCAGGCGGGAGGTAGTATGGCAGGGGCGGGCGCAACGTCGCCCAGGCGCGAGTACTCGGGATACAAATCCATCAGCGCGGCAGTGACGCTCGCTGTCCACCCTTGTCCGCTCTGAACCGGGTAACCACCACCCCCTCCGGCCCGCGCGGCGACAAGGTCGTATTTTTCGAAGAGCCGCCCCGTTTCCAGATATACGCCGGCGACGGTATGCAGCCACCGCCGCGCAATCTCCTTAGCGAGAGCCTCAATCCCATATTCGCGCAGGCCGACTACGCCGATCCACTGCATGGCTGCAAATCCGTAAGGCGCGTCCCATTGTTCGCCGGTCGACCGGTCTGTGCTGGTTAGTCCGCCTGTGACCAAAAGGCTGGCTCGAACGCGGTGAGCCGTGCGAGTTGCTTGCTCGGGTGTGGCGAGCCTGGCAAATAGGGGCGCAAAGGCGGCAGCGGTCACTGCGTTACGCTTTTGGTTGACCATCCAGTCGTAGTCATCGAACAACCCTAGCGCCTCGTTCCAGAGCCAGGCATTCATCGCGGCGCGGCGCAAATCGGCACGCTCCTCGAACTCGGCGCCACCCTTACGATCTCCAGTGCGTTCGCATCCCTGCTGGATTGCTCTCTCAAGACCATACAGGAAGGCGTTGAGATCAGTCGGGATGATCGAGGTGGTGGCAATGCTTGCCATTGTCATACCGTCGGCAAACCAGCGCGAGCTAAAGTCCCAGCCGCTCTCAGCCCCTGCACGAATGTCGCGGAAAAGTTCCCGCTCGGGACGCGCGGAGGCGGCAGCAATCGAGAGGTCTCGAAAATAGGCCTCGTCCCTTGGGGTATCACGATCATCCCAGTAGCGGTTTAGGATGCTGCCATCTGGCATCATGACCGCATGCCGATACGCTTCTCCGGGTCTCAATGCTCCTTCCCCGCACATCCAGTAGGTATGTTCTTTCCTGAGCTGCGGCAGGTACTTGACGAAGGCCTCTGTCTCGTCCTCTGGCGCAAGCAGTCCGGCCATTTTGTAGAAAAGCGGCGGCTGGGACCGGCTGAGGTAATAGGTGCGGTTCCCGTTTGGCGCGTAGCCGAAACGATCGATGAGGTGAGCGATGTTTTCCGCCATCTCGCTTTGAAGCGCGATGCGCTGGGCCCCGAGCCCGATCATCAGGAAATAGGTGTTCCAGTAATATTGCTCGCGCCACATGCCGCCGGAGGTGATAAACCTTCCGGGAACAGGGATGAGCGAGGAGTTGGCGGCCGCATTTCGTGCGTCGGTTGTGGCCTGGTCCCAACGCGTCTCGATGTGAGCCCGCAGAGGGAGGAGTTCTTGTTCATTCACTTGAGGCAATGCATCCGAAGGTATCTCAAACCAGCGCCCCACGAAGGCCCGCAATTGATCGTCAGTGCGCGGCGGGTCATCCCTGAACTGCGTGAGAATGTTTTCAGGGCTGTCGAGTGGGATAGCGTCAGCAAACGGCTTCATTCTCTTAAACAAGCCACTCGATCCGACACAGTTATAAAGCTCTGGGAATAGAAGCGACGGCGGCACCATTGTTTCCTCCCTGACCATATTGCCCCGATTGCTCAACTAGTCTGCCGCCGTCGTGCCGAACCTCCGAAGCGCACATCGTGCGTTTCAGCGAGCCTTTCGAAAAGGTCATGCTTCGCACCGGTCAAATGAGCGTCCATAATCCGCGTCGCTTCTTCGCCGTCATTCCGGGAAAGCGCCTGGACGAGCTGATCGTGCTCGGCGGCCGCTTGCTGCAGACGGTCGCCACTGTAGCCAACGCGCAGCCGCTGGGCGTCCGGAACCTTGCTCTGCCGCTCAACGAAGCTGAGCGCGAGGTCGTTTTTGCTAAACCGATTGATCGCGCGGTGAAACCGCTTGTCGGCCTGCAGACATGGCGCAGTCTCGCCCTTATCCGCAGCCTTTCGAAACCGGTCAGCCTCCCCTCTAAGCAGCGGGATGGCCTCCGGCGTGACCGCTTCCGCCGCCTGCCGGACTAGCAACATCTCGAGAGCCTTGAGCATGTCATAGTGATCGGAGAGGAACTTCTCGTCGATGGCTTGGACCACTGCGCCTCTATTAGGCAGAACCTGTACCAAGCCTTCGCCCTGAAGGATGTGCAACGCCTCTCTGATGGGCATCTGGCTCGTTGCATACCGGTTGGCGAGTTCGAGCACCTTAAGTCTTTGCCCCGCCACGAAGGCACCCGCGAATATATCCTTCCTAATCAGGTCCGATATACGGATGTAAGTCGGGGTATTTGGAGCGACTTTAGACATTCGATCTATTCTCACCAGCGTCCTGGTTGCGAGTTTTAAGCATCACGAGTGTCGAGGAACGACAGCTTGCCACTCGAGGCCCCTCCACCCATCGTGGCAACGGGCGGGTGCACAAGGTAAGTTCCGCTGCCACTTTTTATCGATAATCGATAATCACTCTCGGCGCAAGGCCGGTGAGCGAATTTTCCCCTAATCACTTCGGCGTGCAGCGAGACGTGCTAGGCGTTGGAACGATCAAAAAATAGCGATTAGTCTAGCTGCTAAAGGAAGCCGAATTCGTCGACCTGAACGAGGAACCATTCGAACATCGGGGCGGGCCATGCGGCGCGGCGGGTCTTTCGACCGCGAACGGGGTGCGCAGCAACAAGTCACACGGTCATAGAGCGTCAGCAGCGGCGCGGCGGATCAAAGCAACTTGTCGAACTCCGGCAGGATCTGGAAGACGTCGCCACACACACCTACCCGCTTCCACAGCTCAGTACACGTGTTCTGGACAGGTCCGGGTCGGCTCAACAGGTCCTACTTATACAAGACACGCTCTATGAGACGTCCATAGCCGCCTCTGCGAATTTGCCGCCAAATTCCCGTCTTTGCGCGACTGCCGCTGCCACAATCTTCTGGCCGAGTGTGATTAAGCTTACCTACCGATACACCTAGACCACAGGGAGGTATCGGTGGAGTCACCCAAGTTCCTAACCGCTGAAGAGGTGTCGGATCGATATCGCGGCCAGATCAGCGTTGGTACATTGCGGAATTGGCGTGCAATGCGGGTTGGGCCCGACTTTGTAAAGATCGGCAAAGCGGTGCTTTACCCCGTCGAGGCGCTTGAGGCATGGGATCGGAAGAATATGATCATGTGCAGTGCGACAAGGCGACTTACCGTGATCTCCAGTGACGAAGCGTGACCGTCCGACCGCTCATTTGAAACGGCTCCCAGTAACATCCCCCAAGACCCCATCGAGATGAGATTTTCCTACATAAGATCAATATTTTGGCTAGAATGCGAAGCGGTCTGCACAATCACCCTTCAGGCGTCCCGACACCGTCACGCGCCGATATCGAGATGACGAAGACGATCATCACGACGGCCCAGCCCCTCGGCATCACCGTGCATGACCACATCATCATCGGCAAGAACGGCCATGCCAGCATGAAGGGGATGGCGCTGATTTGAGCGGGTGGTAAATGGCCGTGAAGTGCGGTACCGACCGGTACGCCATCCACTAATCACCACCAACTATTCCGCCGCCATCACCCCATTCGCCTCCACGATCGCGCGGATCTCGGCGCGGCAGGAGCCGCAATTCGTGCCTGCATAGAGCACCCTGCCGACAGCCTCGACGCTGCCGCAGCCTGACCTTGCGGCGGCGGTGATCTGGTTGATTCCCACGCCGAAGCAGGAGCAGACGATGGCGCCCGGATCAGGCCGGTCCGCGCCTGCCCTGCCTGCGACAACGCGGTAGCGCGCGCGAGCGTCCCGATGGACCTGCCCCAGCTGGGCGGAAGCGAAGCTGCGCGAGACGGCGACCGGGCCCGGCGAAAGGTAGAGGGCGCCGACGAGCCGCTCCCCCGCAAATGTGGCGAGGCGGTGGTCGCCCTTACGGTCATCATGATAGGCGATGATCTCCACGCTGCCGGGAAGACGCAGGAGGCGGCGAAAGAGCGTCTCGGCGCTTTCCGGAGGCACGGCATGCGCCATCTCGGCACGCCAGCCGTCCTCCGACCGCGCCAGCGCCCAATAGTCCAGCCCGTCCGGCGCCGGACGGGCGGTCGAGACCGCAAAACCGTAGAAGGAAGCTTGAAAGGGTTTTATGCGGACAGCGACGTTCTTCGAGGCGGGTTGCCCGGAGAACGGGTCGGTGACCGGCTCGATCAGCGCGGCGACGCGTCCCTTGGAGGCGAACTGATCCGTCCAGTGCATGGGCACGAAGACCGAGCCCCGGCGCTGCCTTGGCGAGATCAGCGCGCGCACGACGGCGGCCCCCTGCCGGCTTTCCACCCGCATCAGCTCCGCTTCGCCGATGCCGTGGCGGGCGGCGTCCTCGGGGTGGATTTCCGCAAAGGGCTCCGCCAGATGCGCGGAGAGCCGGGCGCTTTTGCCCGTCCGCGTCATCGTGTGCCAGTGATCGCGCACCCGGCCAGTGTTGAGTACCAGCGGGTACTCCGCATCGGTCACGCTACGCTGTCGTGCGGCAACGGCAACAAAGCGCGCGCGGCGGTCGGGCGTGTAGAAGCCGCCATCGGCGAAGAAGCGCAGGGCACCCTCTTCCTGCCTGCCGGTAGGCGCAGGCCACTGAAAGGGGCTCAATTCCCCATACTCCCGCGCCCCAATCCCCGCATACGCTCCAATGTCAAAATCCCGCGCGCCATCGTTCTCATAGGCCGACAGCGCCGCGTGTTCGCGGAAAATCTCGGCCGCACTCGAATAGGGAAAAGCCTCGGCAAAGCCCATGCGCCGGGCGACCTCGAGGATTTGCCACCAATCGGGTCGGGCCTCGCCGGGCGAGGGCAGGAACGGCCTTTGGCGGGAGATACGGCGCTCAGAATTGGTCACCGTGCCGTCCTTCTCGCCCCAGCCCGCGGACGGCAGCTTCACATGCGCATGGCGGATCGTGTCGGTGGCGCTGGAAATATCGGAAACGACGACGAAGGGGCAGGCCTTCAGCGCCTCCACCACCGCATCGGCATCGGGCATGCTGTCGGCCGGGTTGGTCGCCATGATCCAGAGCGCCTTGATGCGTCCGTCTGCCACGGCGCGAAACATATCCACCGCCTTGAGCCCAGGCTTCTCCGCCATGCGCGGCGCGCGCCAGAAGCGCTGCACCAGCTCACGATGCCAGGAGTTTTCGATGTCCATATGGGCGGCCAGCATGTTGGCGAGCCCGCCCACCTCGCGACCGCCCATGGCATTGGGCTGGCCGGTGACGGAGAATGGCCCCATGCCCGGCCGGCCGATGCGCCCGGTCGCCAGATGGCAGTTGATGATGGCGTTCACCTTGTCGGTTCCAACAGCCGATTGGTTCACGCCCTGGCTGTAGATCGTGACGGTGCGCGGATGCCGGGCGAAGAGTTCGTAGAAAGCCTCGACCTCCTGGGGCGTGAGGCCGGTCTCCGCCGCCACCCTTTGCGGCGTGAAAGGCTGGGCCGCCGCGAGCGCTTTGTTGAATCCGTTTGTGTGGTTTTCGACGTAGTCCCTCGCAACGACTCCGTTTTCCGCGAGGTGACGCAGTAGGCCGGCAAAGAGCACGGTGTCGCCATCGGCGGCTATCGCCAGGTGCAGGTCAGCGATGTCGGCCGTCATGGTGCGCCGCGGGTCAATCAGGACCACCTTAATCTCCGGCCGCCGCTCCTTGGCCGCCGCGAGCCGCTGGTAAAGCACTGGGTGGCACCAGGCGAGATTGGAGCCGACGAGCACCACAAGGTCGGCAAGCTCCAGGTCTTCATACGTGCCCGGCACCGTGTCGGAGCCGAAGGCGCGGCGGTAGCCGGCGACCGACGAGGCCATGCAGAGGCGCGAATTCGTATCGATATTAGCGGAGCCGATGAACCCCTTCATCAGCTTGTTCGCGATGTAGTAGTCCTCCGTGAGAAGCTGGCCCGAGACATAGAATGCAACAGAGTCCGGCCCGTGCTCGGTGATCGCCGCGGAAAATTTTTGCGCCACAAGATCGAGCGCCTCGTACCAACCGGCGCGGCGGCCCTCTATTTCCGGATAAAGCAGCCGCTCGTCGAGCCCAATGGTCTCTCCAAGGGCGGAACCCTTCGAGCAGAGCCGCCCAAAATTGGCGGGGTGGTCCGGATCCCCGCTGATCTTGACCGTGCCGTCGGCCTCCGGTTTGGCGATCACGCCGCAACCGACACCGCAATAGGGGCAGGTGGTGCGCACACCCTCCCCCCGCTGCACGTCTTCCATGCTCACGCCGCCTCCTCTGCGACGGCCGCGATGCCGAGCAGGATACGGTCGCCCTCAAGGCGCACAGGAAACGTAACGGTGGACCCCTCGTCAGCCCCCTGGGCGAGACCACTCTCTAACGAGATCACCCAATTGTGCAGCGGGCAGGTCACGCAACCATCATGCACGATGCCCTGGCTGAGCGGGCCGCCCCGATGCGGGCATTTGTCCTCCAGTGCAAAAACGCGGTCGTCGGCGGTGCGGAAGACCGCGATCGTCATACCGCCATTCTTCACGCAGCGCGCACCGCGCCGCGGGATGTCTTCGAGCCGGCCGATTGCGGCCCATTGCATCGTCTTCGTCATTCCGCCGGCTCCAGCGAAAGCGTGGCCATGGGCTTGAACTCGTGCTTGTCCTTGCCCGAGGCGCGCTCGGACCAGGGGTCCACCTGAGCGAATTTCTGGGAGAAGACAAAGCGGTCGTAAAAAGCTCTGCGCTTCTCCAGATCGTCGAGGATCTGGCGGCGGATTTCGTCATAGCCGATGCGCTTCGCCCATTTATAGATGCGCTCCAGATAGCGCGCCTGCTCGCGGTACATCTGCGTGAGCGCCACGATCACTTCCAGCGCCTCGTTTTCGGTCCTCACCAGGCCGAGTTTTTCCGTGCCCTTGATGTCCAGCCCGGCCGCACCCGCAAAGTGGATCTCGTAACCGGAATCCACGCAGATGACGCCGACATCCTTGCAGGTCGCCTCCGCGCAGTTGCGCGGGCAGCCGGACACGGCCATCTTTACCTTGGCGGGTGTCCACGAGCCCCACATGAATTTTTCGATACGGATGCCGAGGCCGGTCGAATCCTGCGTGCCGAAGCGGCACCAGTGGGAGCCGACGCAGGTTTTCACCGTCCTCAAGCCCTTGGCATAGGCGTGGCCCGAGACGAACCCGGCCTTGCCGAGTTCGGCCCAGACCTCCGGCAGGTCCTCCTTCTTGATACCGAGCATGTCGATGCGCTGGCCGCCGGTAACCTTCACCATCGGGATCTCGAACCTGTCGACCACGTCTGCGATGGCGCGCAGTTCCTTGGCGCTGGTGACACCGCCCCACATGCGCGGCACCACGGAATAGGTGCCGTCCTTCTGGATGTTGGCGTGCACACGCTCATTGATGAAGCGCGACTGGTAATCGTCCGCATATTCGTCCGGCCAATCGCAGACGAGGTAGTAGTTGAGCGCCGGCCGGCACTTCGCGCAGCCGCAGGAGGTTTTCCATTCCAGCTCCTGCATCACGGCGGGAATGGTTTTCAGCCCCTTCGCCTTGATCAGCCGGCGCACATCGTCATGCCCGAGATCGGTGCAGCCGCACATCGGCGTGACGGCGGCCGGATTGTAGGCATCGCCCAGCGTCAGCTTCATGAGCTGCTCGACCAGGCCCGTACAGGTGCCGCAGGAGGCGGAGGCTTTCGTGTGCGCCCTGACGCCGTCGAGCGTGGTCAGGCTCTTTTCGGTGATCGCACCGACGATCTTGCTCTTGCAAACGCCGTTGCAGCCGCAGATTTCCGCATCATCCGGCAAGGCTGCAACGGCCGCCATAGGGTCCAGCTTGCCCCCTCCTTGGTAGGCCTGGCCGAAAATGAGGGTCTCGCGCATCTCCGACACGTCGGTGTTCTTGCGCAGCATGTCGAAGAACCAGGCGCCGTCGGCGGTCTCGCCGTAGAGCACCGCGCCGAGGATGTGGTTCTCCTTCAGCACCAGGCGCTTGTAGATGCCGGCGGAGGCATCGCGCAGCACGATCTCCTCGCGGTCCGGCGCATCGGCGAAATCGCCGGCGGAGTAGAGGTTGACGCCGGTGACCTTGAGCTGCGTCGCCGTCTCGACCGGGCGGAAGGCCGCTTTCTCGCCAAGAAGCGTCTTCGCCGCCACCTTGGCCATGTCGTAGAGCGGCGCCACGAGGCCGTAGCAGATGCGCTCGTGCTCCACGCATTCACCGATGGCGAGAATGTCGGGCTCGGAGGTCATCAGCTGGTCATCGACGACGATGCCGCGCTCCACATAGAGGCCGGCATCGGTGGCAAGGCGCACTTCCGGGCGGATGCCCACGGCCATGACGACGATATCGGCGGGATAGATGGTGCCGTCTTCGAGCAGCACCGCTTCCGCACGGTCGGTGCCGAGAACGGCCTTGGTCTGCGCCTTGCAGTGGATCTTTATGCCCCTGCCCTCCAGCTCCTTCTGCAGCAGATAGCCGGCGGCGGGATCGAGCTGGCGCTCCATGAGGTGACCCATGAGATGGAGCACCACAACTTCCATGCCGCGCAGGCGGAGGGCCGCCGCTGCCTCAAGCCCAAGCAGGCCGCCGCCGACGACCACCGCTTTGGCGTTCGGCTTCTTCGCCGCGGCCACCATCGCTTCGACATCGTCGAGATCGCGGAAGGCGCGCACGCCGGGAAGGTCCCGGCCGGCGATCGGGATGATGAAGGGCGCCGAGCCGGTGGCGATCACCAGCTTGTCGTAGGGCGTCTCGCCGCCCCTGGAGAAAACCACCTTTGCCTTGCGGTCGATCCTGGTGACCGTCTCCCCGAAGCGGCAGGCGACGTCGTGCGCCGCGTACCAGTCACCATCATGGGTGACGATCTGGTCAAACGTCTTTTCCCCGGCGAGCACGGGCGAAAGCATGATGCGGTTGTAATTGCCGCGCGGCTCGGCCCCGAAGAGGGTCACGTCGAACGCGCCGGGAGCGGCCTCGAAGAGGTGCTCGAGCATGCGGCCCGAGGCCATGCCGGCGCCGACGACAACGAGTTTCTGCGTCATGTGGCCAATCATTCCTTTTCTTTGTCGCGAGGCGGCTTTCATGCGGGCTGCAGCCGCGCCTGCCGCTCCATCCGGCGAATGGCGTAGTGCATCCAGGCGAGCGAGACGGCGATGATGACGAAGAGCGCCATGAAACAGCTCGTCCAGAGGCCAGTGAGGTCGTTGAGAAAGCCGAAGAGGAGGGGCAGGACGAAGCCGCCCAAACCTCCGATCATGCCGACTAGGCCGCCCACCGCGCCGACATTCTGCGGATAGTAGACGGGGATGTGCTTGTAGACTGCCGCCTTTCCGAGGCTCATGAAGAAGCCGAGCACGAAGACCACGGCGATGAAGGCCGTCGGACCGACCTCGAAATGCGAGGCAATCGGGCCGTTCACGCCGTGCACCACATAGTCGGTCGGGGGGATGGACAGGATCAGCGTGCAAACGGCCGAGACGGCAAAGGTCCAGTACATGATGGTGCGTGCACCGGTGCGGTCGGAGAGCGCCCCGCCATAGGCGCGGAAGATTGAGGCGGGGATGGAATAGGCCGCGCCGATCATGCCCGCGGTGGCAAGGTCGAAGCCGTAGACGCCGATCAGATAGCGCGGCAGCCAGAGCGAGAGAGCGACGAAGGCGCCGAAGACGAAGAAGTAGTAGAGTGCGAAGCGCCAGACCTGCAGATTCCTGAGAGGCTCGAACTCCGACGCGAGGCTGCGGCGGACTGCCTGGCCGGCGCGCTGTGCACGGATCACCGGATCGTCGGCGGTCGTGAACCAGAAGACGATGGCCATGATCACGAGCGCCAGGGCCCAGGCCTGCGCCACCGCCTCCCAGCCCCAGGCTATGAGCACGAAAGGCGCCAGGAACTTCGTCACCGCCGCGCCGACATTGCCGACGCCGAAGATGCCGAGCGCAGTGCCCTGCCGGCTTTGCGGGTAGAAGCGCGAGACATAGGCGACGCCCACGGCGAAGGAGCCGCCGGCAAGACCAACGCCGAGAGCGGCGATGAGCATCTGGCCATAGGTGTGGGCGAAGGAGAGGAGAAAAGTGGCGATCGCCGCCGCGAGCATGGTGATGGTGTAGACGAGGCGGCCGCCATAGCGGTCCGTCCAGATGCCGAGGGCCAGGCGCACCAGCGAGCCCGTGAGCACGGGCATGCCGACGAGTAGGCCGAACTCGGTTTCACTCAGGGAGAGCTCATCCTTGATCCGCACGCCGATGATGGAAAAAATGGTCCAGACGGCGAAGCAGACCGTAAAGGCGATCGTGGACATGGTGAGCGCGCGGGCTGGCGCGCTATGGGCTGGCTGAAATGCGGTCATCGTGGCTCCATCCAACTGCCTGTGCTTGAGGGTGGCTCCAAACGGAAAAGCTGCCGGCCAGGGCACGCCCCCGCGCGACGGAGCGGGTGCGAGCCTGATCGGCAGCTTTGCCTCGAGCGCCCTTCATTGGACGCCTTCTTGGTATCCCCTCTGGGTTCCCGCACATAGCTATGCATGCGGCGTGCCAGTTTGAGAGAGAAGGAACTTATCGTTGATTCGCAAGGCGCTAGACGGAACGAGCGCCGGCAGACGAGTCACCTCGCCGCGCCAGGCTGATGAGGAATGCTGCACGGCGGAGCACAACAATTAAGCAGAAAGTGGGAGTGCTTAATAGTTAGGCGGAAGCCTTGAGCCTTCAGCTGTCAACGGTCGGCGTTGGCCGGCGTTGGCGCGCTATATAGTCGTCGAGCTTCTCCGGATCGAACACGGCGCCGTCGAAGAAGCCGTCGGGGCCGAGGATCAGCCTTCCCGAAGGCGTTCCCACGGGTGTCGGAGCGGTAAGCGCCCCTTCCACCTTCATATTGGCCGAGGGAACCGGCGCGCCGAGAAGGCCAAGCGCCGCGCGATAAAGGTCAGGCCGGAAGGAGCGCCGCGCCCGCAGCGCATTTTCCTCCCCGTGGGCTATCTGTCCCCAGCGCACCATCTGCGAATAGAACCACAGCGCATGGCTTTGCCAGGGAAAGGTGGCGGCCTTGTCCGCCGTCAGGAAGAAATTGGGAAAGGCGCGGATGCCGTTGCCCGTATCGAGCCTGCCCTCGAGTGCGCCGAGCAGGAGGCGTGCCGGCTGGTTCAGATAGGCCGGGCCGGAAAGGATCTCCGCCAGTTCCTCCCTATTCTGCGGCTCCGCTACCCAGGCCGCCGCGCGGTAGAGAGCGCGCAGGAGGGAGGAAAGGAGCGCCCCATGCGCGTCGGCCCAGTCCGCTCGCACGCCCAGCACCTTTTCCGGGCTGGACTTCCAGATGGCCGCCTTCACGGTGGCGATATGCGCATGGCCGGCGGCTACGGCGACGCTGTTCCACGGCTCGCCGACGGCAAACCCGTCGATGCGGCCGGCGGCTAGCGCATCCGGCATCAGCGGCGGCGGCACGATGGTAAGGTCCACGTCGCGCTCGGGGTCGATGCCGCAGGCGGCCACCAGTAGCGCAGCTCGAAATTATGGGCCGAATGGGGATGCACGACCGCAAATCGCAAGCGCTCGGTGCCGGCCGCCTGTCGCGCCGCGATCACCCTGCCGAGCGCGGCGCCTGCGGCAGCGGGATCATTCGCCTCCCCTGCCCCGGCATCGGCCATCGCCGCCCAGAGCTCGTTGCTGACGCTGATGGCGTTGCCGCCAAGCCCAAGCGCCATAGGGGCAATGAGATCGAGGCGCATCGGCGTCAGGCCCAGATTGGCCGCAATGGGCATCGGCGCCAGCATATGCGCCACCTGGAAATGGCCGACTGCGATCCGGTCGCGGATATTGGCCCAGGAGCTTTCACGGACCAGGGCGAGATCGATCCCCTCGCCCGCGGCAAAGCCTTTCTCTCTGGCCGCAACCAGCACGGCGCTGTCGGTGAGCGGCAAGAACCCGGCGGTGATTGCCTCTGCCATTGCCGTCATTCCTTCAACAGCCCGGCAGCCAGGATCAGGCTCTGGGCGATTTCGGAGATTTTTCTGTTCTGGTTCATCGCCGTGCGGCGCAGTAGCGTGTAGGCCTCGTCCTCCGACAGCCCGCGCGAGCGCATGAGGATGCCCTTGGCGCGGTCCACGAGCTTGCGGTTTTCGAGTTCGCTTTTTGCCTCCTCCAACTCGCGCGCCATGCGCGAATAGGCGTTGAAGCGGCTGACCGCCATGTCGACGATCGGTTTCACGCGCTCCTGCCGCAGGCCGTCGACCACATAGGCCGAGACCCCGGCCTCGACTGCCGCCTCGATGGCGCTCGCATCCGAGTGGTCGACGAACATGGCGATGGGCCGCTTCACCGCGCGCGACAGGCTGAACATGTTCTCCAGCATGTCGCGGTTGGGATTTTCCAGGTCTATGACGATAACGTCCGGCTCGATTTCGGCGATGCGTTGGGCGATGCCGTTCACATCCCGCACGAGGGTGACGCTCGCATAGCCTGCCTCGCGCAGCCCCGCCTCGATGATGGCGGCACGCACGGCGTTTTCATCGATGACAAGGACGGTGAGCGGGCGGGGCGGCATGCCTCTATTTTGCGCATGCACAATGATTGTGCAATGCAAAAAAAAATCTACCCCGCGTAGGGTTTTCCTACGCGGAGGAGACGTCAGGCGTAGAAAATTCCGTTGTCGCTTCCGGGGCTGGCTTCCTCCCGCTCCACGGCGGAGAGGCTGGATTTTTCGCCCAGCTCGGCGAGCAGCCGCAGGCGGGCGCGGTTGAGCCGGCTCTTGATCGTGCCTATCGCGCAGTTGCAGATCGTCGCGGCTTCCTCATAGCTCATGCCGAGCACGCCGATCAGCATCATCACCTCGCGCTGCTGCTCGGGCAGGCGCTGGATAGCGTTGTGGATCTCCAGCCCGCGCGCCGACCACTCCTGCGTGGCGTTGACTACGGGACGCGCGGAGACGCAGTCGGCCGAGCCGGGCGCCTCGCGTTTGGCTACCTTGATCTTCGTGTAGAAGGTGTTGCGCATGATGGTGAAAAGCCAGGACTTCATGCTGGTCCCGGCTTCGAACTGATGGAGATGCGCAAGTCCCTTTGTAAGCGTTTCCTGCACCAGGTCGTCGGCGTCGTTGGGGTCCCGATAGAAGGTCCTCGCAAAAGCGCGCAGCGCAGGAATCAAATCGACGATCTCGGAGCCGGGATGCCTTTGGGCGCTGTCTCTCAAATGCTGGGACGAGGCCATTCAAATCCCTTCTCTTTCGACGAAGCTTTCGGCTGTTTGCGGGATTAATGCGCGATAGCTCCGGGAGTTCCAAAGCCGCGAGCAAGTCGCCGACAGCCCGCAAGGCCGGCGATTCGCAACGTCGTGCGGCATGGAGGTGGCCCGGCCCAGCCAAGGATTCTTCAGGGTGCGGCGCAACCATGCCGCGCAAGCGGGCGATCGCCTCAGGCCGGGAAGGCGTAGCCGCCCACCGGCGGAAGATATGCAAAGCCCGCCCCGGGCTCGTGGAGGGAGGGCGGATCGAGCTCGATGATGCCGACCGTCTCCCCTTCCCCGAAGCTGAGCTTGGCGGCGAATTTACGCGCCAGCGCCCGCATGGCATCATTGTTGGGGTGGGTGGTCACGCGCAACTGGGTATAGCCCAGCGAGCGGGCATGCGCGATGAGCAGCTCGAAAAGGCGGCTCCCGAGCCCGCGGTGCTGCAACGGCCGTTCAACACTGAAGGCGATCTCGCCGGTCGGTGGATCGAGTTCGGGCCGCTCGTGCAGCTCGGCCGCGCCGAGCACCCGACCGTTCTCCACATAGCCTATCACGGTCGCTCCCTGCTGGAAGCTGCGCGCGGCATAGTCCTGCAGGAACGCGTCGCTGATCGCGCCGTTGAAGCGGTCACGCCGGCTTTCCCCGTCAAGCCGCAGCAGGTGCTCACGGAAGAGGCCGAGCTCGGACGGCCTCAGCCGTCTGACGACGCCCGAGGGTCTGCCCGCAGGACTTGTTTGTTGAACCATGAAGCCGCACTCCTTCCGGGTTCCTCCCCGAAACCGTTCGACCGTTGGCAGGAATATGTGGCCTCCGCGCCTGTTTACAACCACGGCTTGGCGCATCGCCGAATTGCAGGCAGCGCATGGCTTTGACCGCTTTCCTGACAAAAGAGATCATATTTGAGAAACATCTCTGGAATTGTTCTAATCTATAGTCCATATTGCGCTTCACCTGACGCGAGAGAAGGCATGCCATGCGGCTTACCCGGCAAACGAACTATGCGATCCGTATCCTGATGTATTGCGCGGCCAACGAGGGTCGCCTCAGCCGGATTCCCGACATCGCGCAGGCCTACACGCTGTCGGACCTTTTCCTCTTCAAGATTCTCCAGCCGCTGGTGGAAGCGGGCCTGGTTCAGACGGTGCGCGGCCGCAGCGGCGGCGTGCGTCTGGCCAAGCCGGCCGAGGACATCACGCTCTACGACGTGGTGCGCGTGACGGAGGAGAATTTCGCCATGGCCGAGTGCTTCGAGAATGACGGGTCGGAATGCCCGCTGGTCGACGGCTGCGGACTGAACGAGGCGCTGCGCAAGGCGCTGGGCGCCTTCTTCGAGGTGCTTGCCTCCTATTCGATCCAGGACCTGGTCGACGCGCGGCCGAATATGCGCGACCTTCTGGGCCTCAACCTGCCGCAGCCCGCGCCGGTGGCTCTACCCGGCTAGACAGCTACGCGACGGCTGCCTGGGGCAGCACGAAGGGTATCCGGCCGGAGGGAACGGCGCCTACCTTCAACGAGCAGTCGAAGACATCCGAAAGCAAGCTTTCGCGCATCACCTCCTCGGGCGTGCCGGCGGCGGCGCTCCTGCCTTTGTGCATCACATGGACCCGATCTGCGAAGGCGGCGGTCAGGTTGAGGTCATGCAGCACGGCCACCACCCCGCCGCCGCGCTCGGCGAACTCGCGCGCGATCTTCATGACCAGGAACTGGTGCTTGATGTCGAGGCTGGAGACCGGCTCGTCGAGCAGCAGATAGCGCGGCTTTCCTTCCAGAACCGGCATCCAGACCTGGCAGAGCACGCGCGCAAGCTGCACGCGCTGCTGCTCGCCGCCCGAGAGCTCCTGATAGAAGCGACCGGTAAAGCCGGCGAGATCCACCTTGGCAAGCGCCCGTTCGGGCAGATGGGCATCCTGGCCGGGAAGCGCCCCCGAGCGGCCGCCCAGCAGGCCGAGCCGCACCACCTCGCGCACCGTGTAGGGGAAGGACAATGTCGCCGATTGCGGCAGAACGGCGCGCAGGGCCGCGGCTTCGGCGGGCCTAAGGGCCGAGAGCTCGCGGCCGTTGATGCCGATAAAGCCCGTATAGGGCAGATCGCCGGACAGCGCCTTGATCAGCGTCGACTTTCCCGAGCCGTTGGGACCGACGATCGCCGTCACATGGCCAGGTTCGGCCGAAAAATCGAGGCCCGCGAGGATGCGCTTGCCGCCGAGGGAGACGCTGACATTGCTGACTTCGATCATGGATGGCTTCCTTAGAGATCGACGAGGCCCCGCCGGCGCAGGAGCACCCACAGGAAGAAGGGTGCGCCGAAGATGGCCGTCACGATGCCGATCGGCAGCTCGGCCGGCGCGACGATGGTGCGGCTCACCGCATCCGCGAGAAGAAGCAGGCTCGCGCCGAGCAGGGCCGAGGCGGGCAGCAGGTAGCGATGGTCCGGCCCAATGACGAGCCGCAAAAGATGCGGGACGACAATCCCGACGAAGCCAATGCCGCCGGACACGGCAACGGCAGCGCCCGTCGCCGCGGCGACGCAGAGGACGGCCAGCGCCTTGACGCGCTGGACGGGCACGCCGAGGTGCCGCGCGGACGCTTCGCCGAGAGACAGTGCATCGAGCCCGCGTGCCAGGAAGGGCGTGGCCGCGAGCGCGGCGAGGATGATGGGGGCGACTGCCAGGATCTTCGTCCAGGTTGCCCCACCAAGGGAGCCAAGGCTCCAGAAGGTCAAGTCGCGCAGCTGCTGGTCGTCGGCGCGGTAGATGAGGATGCCGGCAATAGCGCCGGCCAGTGCGGCGAGCGCAATGCCGGCAAGCAGCATCGTGGCGACCGAGGTCTGGCCGCGCCGTGTTGCGATCCGGTAGAGGATCAGGGTGGTGACCAGTCCGCCCCCGAACGCCGCCAGCGGCAGCGCATGGATGCCAAGCAGGTCGACCGCCGGCCGCAGGATTGTCCCGCCAAGCACGATGACCGTTATGGCCCCGAGGCTCGCGCCGGCGGAAACCCCGACCAGCCCCGGGTCGGCCAGCGGGTTGCGGAACAGGCCCTGCATCAGCGCGCCGGAGACCGCCAGCGCCGCGCCGACTAGGATGCCGAGCGCTACGCGCGGCAGGCGTATCTCTTGGACGATGAGGCGGTCGCGGGCGGTGAGCGCGTCCTGAGGACCGGCGCGGAACCAGCCGTCGATCACCGCCAGGGCCGAGGCGTCCGACGCCCCCGTGGCGACGCTGAATGCGGCGACCGAGACGAGCAGCAGCGCCAGGAGGACGAGCACCAGCCGGGCGCGGGCGGACCGGTCGCCTTCCGGCGCATGGATCATCGCGCGCAGCGACATCTCGGCCGGACGCGGCATCGGCTAGTTCGCCGGCGGCGTGGGGTAGAGCGCCGCGGCGAGATCCCGCACCGCGGCTGCCGTGCGTGGCCCGAAGCCGAGCAGGTAGCTGCCGTCCATGCGCACCAGCGTCCTGCTCTGCCCCGCGGGGGTTGGGGCGATTGCCGGATGGGCAAAGAAATCCTCGCCCGAAGCACCGTGCTCGCCGCCCCTGTCCATCATCAGGATAACGTCCGGCTGCGCCTGGATGACGGCTTCCTCGGACACCTTCTTGTAGCCGGCAAATGAATCGATGGCGTTGACGCCTCCGGCCATCTCGATGACGCCGTCGGCCGCCGTGCCCGTACCGGAGGCAAGGATCCGGCCGCCCTGCATGCTCAGGATGAAGAGCACGCGCTTGCGCTCGGCCACACCCTGGGTCAGCGCCTCCGCCGTATCGATCTCGCGGCCCACGCGCTCCGCAAGCTCCTCCGCCTTGGCCGGGCTGCCGAGCGCCGCGCCGACAAAGCGGATTTTCCGCAGGATGCCGTCGCGATCATAGGACTCGGGGACGACAACGAGAGGGATGCCCCCATTGCCGAGCACATCCATCGCCTCCGGCGGCCCGCTCCCATGGAGCGCGATGATGCCCGTCGGCGCAACCGAAAGAACGCCCTCCGGCGCGAGCTGGCGCATATAGCCGACATCGGGGATTTCCGCCGCCTCCGGCGGATAGGTGCTGGTGGAATCGCGGCCGACAAGCCGCTTCTCCTCGCCGAGGGCGAAGACGATTTCCGTCAGCGAGCCGCCGATCGTCACCAGGCGGGAGGGATCGGGCAATGCCTGCGGCAGATCCTCCGCCATCGTCCCGCCGGCAGGGAGGAAGGACGCCATCAGGAGGGCGAAGCCGGCGAGCGCCGCCTTCTCCGCTGTTCTCAATCGAAGGAGTTCTGGCATCTGGAAATCCTAGGCCGCCGAAGCGTGCGGCAGGCGTGGGAGACGCTCCATGGCCGATCGCCAGTCGGCGCGCTCCTCCTCGCCCTCGTGCCTTTTGCCGAAGAACTGGATGACGAGATTGCCGGCGTCGTCATAGGCTTCGAGCGATGTGACATGGCCGTCCTTGGTCGGCTTGCGCACTGCCCAGACTTCCGCCAGGTGGTCGAGCCGCAGATGCAGGTGGAAGGTGGGGTCCATTACATTCAGCCACGGCCCCATCGGCTTCACATTCGCCACCGGTCCCGAGTGGATCTGGATGCAGCCGCGGCTGCCGACAAAGCACATGATCGGGATTGTTGCTTCCACCGCCTGGTCCATCATGGCCGGCACGGCCGTCCCGTCGAGCCGCCAGGCGAATTCGTCGCCGACCATCTGCACGGCCTGCCGGCGGGTGAGCTTCAGCGTGCGCAGGATGCCCACGAACTGGTGCACGTCCTGCATCGCGCTCCAGCGCTCGCGCAGCGTCTCGACCACACCACTATCGGTTTCCTCGGGCGCCTCAAGCTGCGCCGGCGCTTTCACTTCGATATTCGGGCTCTGGTCGCGGCTCGCCAACGCCTCGAGGAGCTTGTGGAAGGCATGGGAGTTCGACTCGGGCCTCAGATGCACCTTGTGCACTGCATCGCCCGCCCGGTCGAAGAACTGCAGGCTGAGCCGCACATCCTCCCCGTCCCTCTTCTCCACGGCGAAGGCATGCGCCCAGTGCGACGGAAAGATCCTGAGATCGATCTCCTTCCCGAGCACGATCGCGCTCTTCTCCGAGGCCGAGGCGTTTTCGTAGACGCCGATCTTCTCGTGCACGGCGCTTTCGTTGCGCGTCAGCGCCATCACGGTGCCCACGGCCTCCATGCCGGCGAGGAAATCCGGCACGCGCGGCTCGATCCGGCTAACTCCCTCGCCGCAATGGGCGGCAACCAGTTCGGCTTCGGAGATGCCGAGGATGCGGGCGAGATCGCGCTCGCGCATCTTCGGATTTTCCGCCCGTTTGCGCCGGATCTCCTCCGGCTGAAGAATGGATTCCCCTGTCATGGATGTCCCCGCGCTACTTGTTGAGGATGAGCTTGCCCTGCCTGGTGATCTTCAGGCGGTAATAGGAGCCGGCATGGGCGATGGCGATCTCCTGCGCGCCGCCGAAGAGCTCGTCGCTCGAGACGGTACGAACCGGCACGTCTTTGCGCAGCGGCTCGCGCTCGCGGCCGGGATGCGGGGGCTTGCGGTCCAGGGGAGGCTCAGCGTTCACGTTCCGGTGCCTTTCTTCGCGCCTGGCTTGCACGGGCTGGCTCGGCGGATTGTGATCTGAATGTTGACACGCATAATCAACTTAAATAGGAAACGCAATACCGGACTGCCACAGTCAACATTAGCCCTGCCGGGGGGCAAGGCGAGCCAGCAAGCCTGAGGAAATCAGGACCAGCCAGCGAAGGCCTCATCGAGAGATCAGGGGATTCGCATGAAGGGGCGTTTGGGTCGCAGTCGCACGGCAATGCTTTCAGGCGCGGCCGTTCTAGTTTTCATTGCAGCAAGTGGAGCTTCGGCGCAGCAGCAGTCCGCGTCGGCAGGAAATGCGGGTGACGCCACGCTGCTCGACAGGATCACGGTCGTTAGCCGCACCGGCGAGACGCCGATCGAGACCATGGCCTCCGTCAGCCATGTGAGCCAGGAGCAGCTGGACCGGCGTCTGGCAACGACCCCGAGCGATCTCCTCTTCGGCATTCCCGGCGTGACCATCTATGCCGACGGTCAGCCTTCCGTCGGCAACATAAATATCCGCGGGCTGCAGAATGCCGGCCGGGTATCCGTCATCGTCGACGGCGCGCGTCGGAACTTCCACAAGAACGGTCACGACGTTTCGAGGATGTTCTGGCTCGATCCGGAGCTCATCAAGCAGGTGGACGTCATCCGCGGCCCCAGCGCCAATACCTTCGGTTCGGGCGCCATCGGCGGCGTCGTCTATTTCGAGACCAAATCGGCCGAAGACTTCCTGCGGGAAGACGAGACCTACGCCCTCTCCACCACCGCGCGCTACGAGTCGAACGGCTCGGGCTGGACCACCAGCACCACCGGCGCCTACCGCTTCAGCGACAATGCCTCCGTGCTCAGCAATATCGTCTGGCGCGACTACGGCGACTACGAGGACGGTGCCGGCAACACGGTTGACTATTCCGGCTTCGAGGTGCTGAGCGGACATGTGAAGGGCACGCTCCGGCCGAGGGAACTGAGCGAGCTGACGCTCGGCTGGACCGGGGCCCGCAATGACTGGTCGACGTCGGAGCTCGTCGACAACGAGCTCAAGGACAACACCTTCACCGGCGAGCTCAAGATCACCGACGAGGAGGAGAAGTGGCTGAACCTCAACGTCAAGGGCGCCTATAACGCGATTGACCTTACCGAGACCGAAGCCGGCGATCCGACCAACTACGATCTCCACACGTCGAGCTTCGACATCTGGAACACCTCCTATTTCGACACCGGCCTGATCCAGCACGAACTCACGGTGGGAGGGGATTGGGTCTATGACGACTTCACCTCGGATGCCGGCGGCCGCCCCGATTTCTTCAACCCGAACGGGGAGCGGACCGTCTGGGGCGCCTATGTCCAGGACAAGCTCACCTATGAATGGCTCGAAGTGGTAGCCGGCCTGCGTTACGACGCCTACACGCTGGAAGCATCGGAGGAGAGCTCGGATGACCGCCTGTCGCCGCGCATCAGCGTGGGCGTGTCGCCGTTCCGCGAAGGTCCGCTGGCCGGCCTCCAGGTCTACGGCTCCTACGCCGAGGGCTACCGCGCGCCGAATACGTCGGAAGCCTTCATCAGCGGCATGCATCCAAGACCCCCCTTCCCCTTCCTCCCCAACCCGGACCTGAAGCCGGAAACGGGCAAGACCTGGGAGGTCGGCGTCAACTACGGCGCCGAGGGCCTCTTCCGGCCCGACGACACGCTGCGCCTCAAGGCCGCCTACTTCCACAACGACGTGGAGGATTTCATCACCACCGAGACGATCTTCGTCTCGCCGGGCTCGCCCTGTTCCTTCTCGCCGATGGGCTTCTGCGTGCAGTATCAGAACGTGCTGGGGGCGGAAATCGAGGGCTTCGAGCTCGAAGGCTATTACGACGCCGGCCGCTTCTTCGGCGGCTTGAGCGTGTCCGTCATCGATGGCCACGAGATCCAGCGCGATGGCACACGGACGGAACTGGCCACCATTCCCTCCTCCACCGTCACCGCGGATCTCGGCATGCGCTTCCTGGAAGAGCGCCTCACCGTCGGCGGCGAGGTGCAGTTCAACGAGGCGCCGGAAGGATCGAGCTTTGCCGAGGATTACACGCTGGTGAACATCTACGCGAACTACCGGGCCACCGACAATCTGCGGTTCGACTTCCGGGTCGATAACCTCTTCGACGAAGAATATGTCATTCCCCTCGTCGATACCGCCGGCGGCTTCGACTATCAGCCGGGGGTGACCGTCAAGGTCGGCGCCACCCTGCGTCTGGGAGGCTGATCATGAGCATGCGGCTGACGGCCTGCCTTGTTGCCGCCCTTTTTGCGGACGTTCCGCACCTTGGCGCTCAGGAAAGCGGAAGTCCGCCTTCCCTTTCCCTCGAGCTCAACGGCGCGGAGCCGAGCCAGCGCGGCTGCCGCCTCACTTTCGTGGCTGCGAACCGGCTGGGACAAAATATCGGCCGCGCCGCCTATGAGGTGGCTCTGTTCGGCAAGGACGGCGTGGTCAAGCGCCTTACCGTCCTTGACTTCAAAGAACTGCCGGACGGCGAGACGAAAGTGCGCCAGTTCGACCTGCCGCAACTGGACTGCGCCGATCTCGGCCGTGTGCTGATCAACGCCTCGACGGCTTGCGAAGGGCCGGAGGCGGCCGTCTGCATGCGGCAGCTGACCACGGCCGCACGGGGCGCTGTCGAATTCGGGAAATAGGAGACAGGCCGCCCGTGCTCGCCATGGCCCTCGACATAAGGCTCAGTCCCGTTGAGCGTACCGGCTCCGCGGTAGCCGGCAAGGGCAATGGCGCCGTCATTCTCGATTTCGTCCCCGCCGGAGAGCGTAAAAACCCTGAAGGCACCGCAGCTCCCCTTCCGGCCAACGATGAACGCCCGCCGCGAGGCACGGAGCTGCGCTCGGGGTCGCGGCCCCTTTCCCGCAAGGCAGTGGCGATCGGCCTTTCGCTGGCGCTCCACGCCACTGCCGCGATCGCCATCCTCTTCGCGCCGAAGCCGCCGGAGGTGCAGATCGCCGGGGGCGAGGAAGGCGAGATCGTCCTCACGGGCGCGGCGCTTATCGACATGTCGGCCGCTGGATCCCCTTCCGAGACGATCGAGCCGGTCGAGCAGGTGAACCCCGCAGACGTCGCAGCGCTGGAACCGGTGGAAACCGCGACGGAAAGCATCGCGCCAGTCGAGACGACGGCGGTGGAGCCGGAGGAAATCCCTGTCCTGGAGCCGGTCGAAACGCCGCCAGCGCCGGTTGCCGCCGTCGAGCCTGCCGAGCCAGTTCCTGTTCCCGCCCCTACCGCAGCGGCGGTTGAGCCGACAAACACGGAGACGGCGGAGCCGGTCACGGTAGAAGAGGTGCTGTCGGCAACCAATACGCCGCCCTCCAATCCGGTGGAACCCGTGCCGGACACGATAGAGCCGGTGCCGGAGGAAGAGGAGGTCTCCATGCTTCCTATCCCGCGCCCGACGCCGCGCCCGCACTATGTGCCGCCGAAGGAAGCGCCCCGAAAAGCGGAGAAGGCACCGGCCCCTGAGAGGAAGGCGGAGCGTAGAGCCGCCAGCCAGCCGGAGAAAAAGGCCGAGCAGCCAAGGCAGCGCAGGTCATCGGCCGGCTCCGGCGGACGGAACGAGCAGGATGCCAAGCGCGGCTCTGCCGAGGGCAGCCGCACGACGGGCAACAGCGCGAGTCGCGGCAGAGGGCGGGCTGCGGAGGCGGGCAACGCCGCTGTATCGAACTATCCTGGCAAGATCGTCAGCAAGCTGCGGCGCTCCCTGCGCTATCCGCGCGAGGCGCAGCGCCAGCGTCTGAAAGGGGAGGTCCGCGTGGCCTTCACGGTGACCAGCAGCGGCGCGGTGAGCGGCATCCGCGTGGTGGGCAGCTCCGGCTCCCCGGTGCTCGACCGTGCGGCGGTCGAAACGGTGCAGCGGGCTGCCCCCTTCCCCCCGATTCCTCAGGGGGCAGGCCGCTCGTCCTGGCCCTTCACCGTGCCGCTCGCTTTCGTGCGCTGATTCCTGGTTTCCAAATGGACCCGCTCATCCATATTCACGGCCTGCGCCGCAAAGGAAGAACGCAAAGCAAGAGGTGAGAGCAACATGTTCATCGCGATGAACCGCTTCAAGGTGGCGGAAGGCCAGGAAGAGGCTTTCGAGCAGGTCTGGAAGAACCGGGATTCGAGCCTGTCGGAAATGCCCGGCTTTGTCGAATTCCGTCTCCTGCGCGGGCCGCGCAACGCGGAGGAAGCCTATACGCTCTATGCTTCGCACACGATCTGGCGCAGCCAGGCGGATTTCCTCGCCTGGACCAAATCGGAAAACTTCCGCAACGCGCACAAGAACGCCGGCCAGAACAAGGCCCTCTACAAGGGCCCGCCGGTCTTCGAGGGTTTTTCGACCGTCGAAGGGGCCTAATCCGAGCCCCTCCTCCCGGTCAGGCCGCAGCCAAGAGGCTGGCATTGCCGCCAGCCGCCGTCGTGTCCACGCAGACCGAGCGCTCGTGCACATAGGCGGCGGGATAGAGGAGTTCCGTCACCAGCGGCACGATCTGCCCCTCCCGCACGGCGAGCGCCCTGCTGAGAGCCGCCAGCCATTCGCGATCGCCGGCGGCGGCGACGAGGTTGACCGGCAGGCTCTTCAGCACCTCGGGATCGACGCTCCCGTCGATGGCAGCGAGAGGCAGTCCCGCCTTGAGCAGCGGCTGCAGGCTAGCGGTAGCGCCGTTCGCGACGGCCAGCACCGAATTGCCGGCCGCAAGCGCCTGGACCACTTGGGCGGCAAGCGTCTCCATGCCGGCACCCAGGCAAAGCACGCGGCCGCGCGGGGTGAGCTGGAGCGAATTGGCCTCGCCCGTCGGTCCCGGCAGGTCGACAGGTCCGAGATCGAGCGCAGCGGCTGCGGCGAGCACCTCCGGCCAGCGGCCGCGCAAGGCTTTTCTCAGCAGGACGATGCGGTCAGGTCGGCCGGCCCAGCCGCTCCTTTGCGCATCGGGCATCTGGGAAATCAGCGTCTGCAGGGGCACGTTCTGGCCGATCGGCCGCTCGGCGCGCATGGGCGACGGGGCGCAGCGGAAGCGGCGCAGATAATGGGGCCCGCCGGCCTTCGGCCCGGTGCCCGAAAGCCCCTCCCCGCCGAAAGGCTGCGAGCCCACAACGGCGCCGATCTGGTTGCGGTTGACATAGATGTTGCCGGCGTGGATGCCGTCCACCACCTCCTGCACGCGCGCATCGATGCGGGTGTGGAGGCCGAAGGTGAGGCCGTAGCCCTTTCTGTTGATGGCGGAGATCACCGTGTCGAGTTCGTCCGCCTCAAAACTTGCCACATGTAGGACGGGGCCGAACACCTCGCGCTCCATCTCGCCTATGCCGGACACCCTGAATGCGGAGGGTGCAACGAAACGGCCGCCCTCCGGCCGCTCGATCTTGCCGATTAGGCGGCCTTTTCGCTCCATCTCCTCGCAATAGCCGGAGATGCCTTTGAGCGCCTCCTCGTCGATCACCGGCCCGACATCGGTTGAGACCTGCCAGGGATCGCCGATGGAAAGAGCCTGCATCGCGCCCTTGAGCATCTCGACCATGCGCCGCTCCACATCCTTCTGCACATAGAGGATGCGCAGCGCCGAGCAGCGCTGGCCGGCGCTCTGGAAGGCCGAGGCGAGGATGTCGCGCACCGCCTGCTCGGGCAGAGCGGTGGAATCGACGATCATGGCATTGATCCCGCCGGTCTCGGCGATCAGCATGGCGTCGGGCGCAGCGGTCTCCGCAAGCTGGCGCTCGATGATGCGGGCCACATCGGTGGACCCGGTGAAGCAGACGCCCGCGATGCGCGGGTCGGCCGTCAGCGGCGCGCCGACCGACGGCCCGTCGCCCGGCAGGAGATGCAGCACGTCTTCGGGTATGCCCGCTTTGTGCATGAGGGCAACGGCGCGCGCGGCGATGAGGCAGGTCTGCTCGGCCGGCTTGGCGACCACGGCGTTGCCGGTGACGAGCGCAGCAGCGATCTGGCCGGTGAAGATCGCCAGCGGGAAATTCCACGGCGAGATGCAGGCGATCACGCCGCGCGCCTGCGTGCCCTCCTCTGCACGGTGCGCTTCGCCGGCATAGTAGCGCAGGAAGTCGGCCGCTTCCCTCAATTCGGCAATGCTGTCGGCAAGGGTCTTGCCGGCCTCGCGGGCGCAAAGGGCGAAGAATTCGCCGGCATTGGCCTCGTAGAGGTCGGCGATGCGCCTCAATATCTCAGCGCGGCGGCTTACGGGCGTCGCTGCCCAGGCCGGCTGAGCGGCGACCGCAAGACTGACCGCCTCCCTCACCTGCTCCGGTGAAGCGTCCAGAACCGTTCCGACGACCTCGTCCGTTCTCGCCGGGTTCACGATGAGGCGCTGCCTGCCCTCGCCGGACGCCCGCGTGATCGGACGTGCCTCCCACCGATGCGGGGGTGCGAAGGGTCGCCGCGCCGCGTCGATCTCCATGAGCGCCTTCGGGTCGGTGATGTCCCAGCCCCTCGAGTTCTTCCGCTGCGGCGCAAAGAGAGCCGTCGGCGCCGGGATGGCGGAGTTTGCCGCTTGGCCGTTGGCTTGCGCAATGGCAAACGGATCGCGGGCAATCTCTTCCGCGCTCACCTCCTCGTCGACGATCTGGTGCACGAAGGAGGAATTGGCGCCGTTCTCGAGCAGCCGGCGCACCAGATAGGCAAGCAGATCCTCATGCGCGCCGACCGGCGCGTAGATGCGGCAGCGCGTTCCCTCGCGCCGGCGGATGATCTCGTGCAGCGCCTCGCCCATGCCGTGCAGGCGCTGGAACTCGAACGAGCGCCGATCTTCGGCGATGGCCAGTATGGCGGCCGCGGTATGCGCGTTGTGCGTGGCGAATTGCGGATAGATGCGGTCGGTCATCCCCAGTAGTTTCCGCGCACAGGCAATGTAGGAGATGTCAGTGTTCACCTTGCGCGTGAAGACGGGATAGTCCTCAAGCCCCATCACCTGGGCGCGCTTGATCTCCGTATCCCAGTAGGCGCCCTTGACCAGGCGCACCATGATCTTGCGGTCGAGCTTTTCTGCCAGCGCGTGAAGCCAGTCGATGACGAAGGGCGCGCGCCGGCCATAGGCCTGGACCACCACGCCGAAGCCGTCCCAGCCTGCGAGCGAGGGATCGGCCAGAACCTGCTCGATGACATCCAGCGACAAGTCGAGCCGGTCCGCCTCCTCCGCGTCGATATTGAGGCCCATCCGGGCTTCCTTGGCGTCCTGCGCCAGCAACAGGAGCCGCTCGGTCATGACCGGCAGCATGGTTTCGCGCTGCGCCGCCTCGTAGCGCGGGTGAATGGCGGAAAGCTTCACGGAGATGCCTGGATTGAGGCGGGTGTCGCCGGTCCTCGCCTCGCCGCGCAAGGCGGCGATCGCCTTGCGATAGGCTTCGAAATAACGCAAGGCGTCGGCTTCGGTGCGCGCGGCTTCGCCCAGCATGTCATAGGAGTAGGTGTAGCCCTTGCCAGCCATCTCGCGCCCGCGGCGGAGCGCTTCCTCGATGGTTCGGCCCAGAACGAACTGTTCGCCCATCTCGCGCATGGCGGCCGCCACAGCGGCGCGGATCACCGGTTCGCCGAGCCGCCGCACCATGCCGCGCAGCGTGGCTTCGACGCCGTGCCCGCCCTCGTCCAGCACGCGGCCGGTCAGCATCAGCGCCCAGGTGGAGGCGTTGACGAAGATGGAGGCGGATTCGCCCGCATGAGCCGACCAGTCATGCGGCGCGATCTTGTCGCGGATGAGATCGTCGACGGTCTCGGTGTCGGGCACCCGCAGCAGCGCCTCGGCAAGGCACATCAGCGCCACGCCCTCGCTCGTCGACAGGCCGTATTCGGCAAGGAAGGATTCCATGAGGTGCCGCGTCGAGCTTGCCCGCACGGCCCGCACCAGTTCCGCCGCCTGCGAAGAAATCGCCTCGCGTCGCGCCTCGGAAAGATCGGCCATGCCGACCAGCTGCGCGAGCGCGGCTTCCTCGCCGGCCAAATAGTGGTTGCGGATCTCCTCGCGCAGTTCCTGGAGTGTGGGCATAGGGGCCTCTGCCGGATCGTCGATTTGGCGGATTGATATCATATGGGGTCGCAGGCCCCCGGTCTGAAGTGGCGCGATTGCCAGGCCGGGCAGCCTGTTCTAATGCGGAGAGGCTTTCTGTTCGGACCAGGAGGAAGCATGGCTTCGGACCGTTTGGACCGCATCGACCGCAACATCCTCGACACGCTCTCGCAGGACGGGCGGCTTTCGATAGCCGAACTTGCCAAGCGCGTCGGGCTTTCCAAGACGCCGGTCCAGGCCCGACTGCGACGCCTGGAGGCGGACGGCTATATCCGCGGCTACACCGCCATCGTCGACCGCGAGCGCATGGGCGAAGGCCACATCGCCTTCGTCCAGGTGACGCTCTCCGACACCCGCTCGGCCGCCCTCGAGGCCTTCAACAAGGCGGTGCTGGCCGTGCCCGAGGTGGACCAGTGCCACATGATCGCGGCGAGCTTCGACTATCTGCTCAAGGTGCGGACCAGGGACATCTCCGCCTATCGCCGGGTACTGGGCGAAAAGATCTCCAACCTGCCGCATGTCTCCCACACCTCCACTTTCGTCGCGATGGAGACGGTGAAGGACCGGTGAGAGGCGCGATTCTGCCTGTTGCGGGCGCGTACGAAAGTGCTATGCGCAAGGCGATCTTGCGGAGGGAATGCGCATGAAGTCGGGCGGTGTGGCGTCGGTGGGGGAATGCATGCTGGAGCTGTCCGGCGGCAGGGACGGCAACTGGCGCATGGGCCATGCGGGCGACACGTTCAACACGCTCTGGGCGATGCGGGCGCTGCTGCCGGAGAGCCTGCCCACCGACTATGTCAGCGCTTTCGGCGACGATCCGTTTTCGGCCCAGCAAATGGAGTTTTTCGCCGCCCACGGCGTGGGCACCGCGGCCAGTCCGAGGATTCCGGGGCGCAGGCCCGGCCTTTACGCGATCACGCTGACCGGCGCCGAGCGCTCCTTCACCTACTGGCGGGCCGATTCGGCAGCGCGGCTGCTTGCCGACGACCGCGCCGCCTTGGAGAGGAGCCTTCAAGGCCGCGAGCTTGTCTACTTTTCCGGGATCACCCTGGCAATCCTGGACGAAGCGGCGCGAGAAACCCTCTTTTCCGTACTGCGCCAGGCGCGCAGCGCCGGCTGCCGGATCGCCTTCGATCCCAATTACCGGCCGAGGCTGTGGCCGTCGCAGGATGCGGCGCGAGCGGCGATGGACGAGGGGCTGGCGGGCGCCGACATCGCCCTGCCGACCTTTCCGGACGAGGCGGCGCTCTACGGGGATGCGGATGCCCGGGCCACGGCACGGCGCATGAGGGAAGCGGGCGTCGCCGAGATCGTCGTGAAGGACGGTTCGGAGCCGACGCTGCTCCTTGCCGATCAGGAGGTCGCAATCCCCGCCATACGTGTGGAAAAGCCAGTCGACACGACCGGTGCGGGCGATTCCTTCAACGGCGCCTATCTGGCGGCTCGCCTTTCCGGCGACGCGCCGGAGGCCGCAGTCCGCCGCGCGCACCGCGTGGCGGCAGCGGTGATCCAGGTGCACGGGGCGCTGGCCCCCTTTCCCGCTCTGCGGCAGGCGTTCCAGGAAGGCTAAGCGAGATCAGAGGCCCAGGCCGCCGATGCAGACATATTTGGTGTCGAGGTAATCCTCGATGCCCTGATGCCCGCCTTCCTTGCCGAGGCCCGATTCCTTGAAGCCGCCAAAGGGCGCTTCGACGGTCGTGATCATGCCCTCATTGATGCCGACCAGCCCGTAACGCAGCCCTTCCATGACGCGGAAGGCGCGGCCGAGATCGCTGGTGTAGAAATAGCAGGCGAGGCCGAACGAGGTGTCGTTGGCCATGGCCACCGCCTCCTCCTCGTCCTTGAAGCGGAAGACGGGCGCGACGGGCCCGAAAATCTCCTCCTCCATCAGGCGCATCTTGGGCGAGGCTTCCGTGATCACGGTCGGCTCGAAGAAGGTGCCGCCGAGCGCGTGGCGCTTTCCGCCGGTGATGATCTGCCCGCCCTTGGAGATGGCGTCGGCGACCAGTTCCTCCACCTTGCGCACCGCGCCTTCGTCGATCAGCGGCCCCTGCTGGACACCGTCCTCGAGACCCGACCCGACCTTCAGCTTGTTCGTAGCCTCAGCGAGCTTTTCGACGAAACGGTCATAGATGCCCTCCTGCACGAAGAAGCGGTTGGTGCACACGCAGGTCTGTCCGGCATTGCGGTATTTGGCGATCATGGCGCCCTGCACCGCCCGCTCCACATCGGCATCGTTGAAGACGAGGAAGGGCGCATTGCCGCCGAGCTCCATGGAGACTTTCTTCACGGTGCCGGCGGCCTTCTGCATGAGAAGCTTGCCGATCTCTGTCGAGCCGGTGAAGGTGATCTTGCGGACCAGCGGGTTCTCGGTCAGTTCGTCGCCGATCTCGGATGCCGAGCCCGTAACGATGTTGACGGCCCCCTTGGGGAAACCGACCTCCTCTGCCAGCACACCCCAAGCAAGGCCCGAATAGGGCGTCTGCGAGGCCGGCTTGGCCACCACCGTACAGCCGGCGGCGAGCGCCGGGCCGAGCTTGCGGGCGAGCATGGAGGAGGGAAAGTTCCAGGGCGTGATCGCGCCGACAACGCCGGTCGGCTCCTTGGTCACGAGGATGCGCCGGTCCGCCCAGGGCGACGGGACGACATCGCCATAGATGCGCCGGCCTTCCTCGGCGAACCAGAGCACATAGGCGGCCGACATGCCCACCTCGCCCTTGGCCTCGGCGAGCGGCTTGCCCTGCTCCATCACCAGGAGCTCGGCGAGGGCGTCCTGATTGTCCATGATGGCATCATGCAGCTTGCGCAGCAGCTTTGCCCTGTGGTCGGCGGAGGTCTTCTTCCACGAATGGAAGACGGTCTCGGCCGCCTCGATGGCGCGGCGGGTCTCAGCCCGGCCGCCTTTGGGCACGGTGCCGATCGTCTGCAGCGTCGCCGGGTTGACCACCTCGATGGTGGCGCCTGAATCCGCACCGACCCATTCGCCGCCGATGAAATTCGCCTCGCGCATGAAATGGCTGGTCTTCTTGAGCATTGTTCCTCCTTGGCGCCGCCGGGGCGCTCGTGGTCAGGGATGGCCGGACAGGGGCCGAGGGTGAGGGAATTTTCCGGCAGCCGCAAGACGGCCCGCGCTCCACCCCGACGCAGCCCGGAAGCTAGGGTCGGAGCGGCCCGAAGCAAGGTCCTCTCTCAGCCGAACACCCATTGCGCGACGATGATCCAGAACGAGGTGGTGAGGACGGCAAAGGCCGTGCTGATGGTCATGGAGTTGGACGCGAGCGCCTGGCCGGTTCCGAACCGCATGGCGATGAGATAGGGGTTGACGCCGAGCGGCATGGCTGCGGCCGCCACCGCGACCTTTGCGCTGAGGCCGGTAAGGCCGGTCAGCTTGGCGGCGCCGAGGACAACCGCCGGCATGAGGATGAGCTTCACCGCCGCCATTGCGACGGCGGGACGTATATTGCCGGCGATGCCGTAGCGCCTCAGCCCGAGGCCGAGCGCAAAAAGGGCGACGGGAGCTGCGACATTTGCGAGCGCGTCCACGAGCCGCGCCGCGAGCGCCGGCATCTCCGCGCCCGTCGCCCGCCAGGCAAGGCCGGCCACGATGCCGATGATGAGCGGATTGGTCGCCATGCTGCGCAGGAAATCGCCCAGCACCGGCCAGAAGCCGTGCGGCGCGTCCTCCCCGCCATACCAGGAGAAAAGCACGACGGACATTGCCATCATGATGGGCAGGTGGATGGACAGGATGAGCGACAGGATCTCGAAGCCTGGCTGGCCGAAGACGCCGAGCGCGAAGGGGATGCCGACAAGGGCCAGATTGGAAAAGCTGCCCGAAAGGCCGCCGACGACGCCGGCCCGGCTGTCGCGGCCGAACAGGTGGATGACCGTGAGCTGCGCCACGATCCAGGCGACCGCCACCGCCGAAAAATAGGTGGCCCAAAGCTGCAGGGGCAGGCTGCCGTCGAAGTCCGCGCTGCCCATGGTGCGGAACAGGAGCAGGGGCATGGCGACCGAGACGGCGAAATCGCTGAGGCCGGCGCCGGTCTCCGGCTTCAGGAGGCCGCACCATCCGCTCAAATGACCGAGGGCTACGAGCGCGAAGACGAACGCGACCGTTTCGACGAGAGGAGACATCGCGCCACGCTTTACGGCACGCCCCTCGCCCGCGCAAGCGGCGCGGTCCCTACCATTGTCCCTCCTGCGGAGACCGGCGCACGCGGCATCGTCGCCACGCCCGGCTTTTGCCGTCTGGCCATTGAAGAAGGTGGGAAGCGGGGCGCGTGATCCGTGCCTCTCTGTTAGTTAATCGTGGCGCGTCACACGCGCCCCGCCGGCCGCTGTCCCGACATTGGCCGGTCACTCGGGCCTCTCTTCCGCCCCGGCTGCACCCAATGAAGGGGGTGGTCTTTGCCGGGCCGAAGGAAAAGCCCTAGCGGCTTCTCCGCGGTTTCCGCGATGCCGGCTCTCACCCAGCATCCGTTTTTCCGAAGCGCTGTCTGTCACCCAGCACCCCGGCACCGCCGGCCTGTCGCGGGC
>NZ_JAPSLH010000002.1 GCF_031180965.1 Chelativorans sp. | reverse complement strand
CTCGACCGGCTGGTTGAAGAGGTCTGGGTTGGCGTTGATCACGTCATAGAAGCCGGCCTTGCGGCCGACGGCGTTCGGATCGCCGAGATCGCCGACCATGATCAGCGGCGTCAGCTTCTCGCCGGTCGCTTCCATCTTCTTCTTCGCCTCAGAGGCCATGTATTCGACGGCCTGGGCGGCGATCTTCTGATTGTCGGCGACGACGATGATGCCGCGGCTGAGATCCGAGGGCGGGCGGTTGAAGACGGCGATCGGGACGTCGCTCTCCTGCGCTTCCTTCACGATGGTAACGGCGCTCTCGCCATCCTGCGGGATGATGATGATGCCGTCCACCCCCTGCGCGATGCAGTCGCGCACCTGCTCGAGCTGCCGGTTGGCGTCCTCGTTCGCGTTGCGCTCAATGACGGTGTGTCCGCCTTCCTGGAGCGTGGTGACGATCGCCTGGTGGCCGGCGACCCAGAACTCGGTCTCGAGATCCTGGAAAGCGAAGCAGATGGTGGCGGCCTTGGCCGCTCCCGGGGCGAGCAGGGCAGCGCCGGCTATGGAGCCGGCGAGCAGCGCCGATTTCAGCATGTGCATGGTTACCTCCCTTGGCGGGGCCGTGAAGCTTCTCCCGGCCCTCTTGGCTGCACCGAACGATCATGCCTCCGGCGGACGGGTGCGCGCCCGCGGAGGAGTTTCCTATGCGGCGCCTCCCGCCAGCCGGACGACGGACCCCCTCTCGGCCGATTCGTAGGAAGCGAGTGCGACGGCCAGGGTCTTCAGATTGTCGCGGCCGGTGGGTGCCCCCTCCACTCCGTCGCGGACGACGGCAACCACATGTTCCTCGAAGGCGCGCACCGAATCCTGCACCACGTGCCAGGGCTTCTCGCCCCAGGAGGGGACCGGCGGCTCGACATCGATCTCCTCGGCCGCAGCGCCCCGGCGATGGATGCGCAGGCGATAGCCAGCCGAAAGCTCCAGCGTCCCGCGATCCCCCTCGATCCAGGCCAGGGTCTGAGGGAAGGGCTCCGGATCGATCACCGAATAGAAGGAGCAGTCGATCACCGAGACGGCGCCGCCCGCATGGCCGAGCATGGACACGAAGGCGTCCTCCCCCTTGACGATGGGGTTGAGGCGTTGGGTGCGGCAATGGACCGTCTCCACCTCGCCGAAGAGCCAGCGGGCGAGATCGTAGAGATGCAGGCCGACATCCATGATGGCGAAGCGGGCCACCTCGGCCAGATAGGGCTGGTTCTTGTAGTTGTCGTAGCCGTGGCGGAAGGAGAGCCGGGCATAGTGGATCTTGCCGATCGTCCCTTGCTGCAGGAGCCGCTGCAGCTCGATGAAAGGCTTCTGCCAGCGGAAGTTTTCGTGGACGAGAAGCGGCACGCCGGCCCTTTCCGCCGCGGCCACCATCGCCTGAGCGTCCTCCAGCGTCTCCGCGAAGGGTTTCTGGCAGACGATCGCCACCTTATGGCGCGCTGCGAGCTCGGCCAGCGGGCGGTGGGATTCCACCGTCGTGGCGATATCGACGAAATCCAGCCGTTCGGCGGCGAGCATCGCTTCCGCGTCCGTATAGACGCCGCCGATGCCGAAAGACTCCGCCATCGCCTTGGCTCGCCCTGCATCGCGGTCGCAGACGGCGACGATCTCCGCTCCTTCCACTTCGCGCCAGGCATTCATGTGATTGCGGGCGAAGAAACCGCAGCCGATCAGGCCGCCTCGCAAGGTTTTGCGCGTGCTGCTTTCGCCAGTCAGGCTCATGCAGGCCTCTCCCATTCGGCCCTCTTGGCCCCGCGCGTGGCAAGGGCCTCCTCCAGGAGCCGAGAACGTCACCTGATGTATTGAGTATACCAGTTCGCGCCGGCGTGCAACCGCCGCTGCGACCCGGCGCAGCTCCTCAAGCCGGGCGCCGCAGCAGCCTCAACCGGCCTTGCGCGGATTGGTGGTGTGATAGAGCCGGTTGGCGCGATTCAGGTGGTCGCTCATGTTCTTGGCCGCCAATGCCGGATCGCCCTGCTTGATCGCGGCAAAAATCGCCTCGTGCTCCTCGAGGGTGAGCTTTTCCAGCCCAGGCCTGCTCACAAGGTCGAGGTGGAAATGGGCGAGCCAGGTGAAGAGCGAGCCGCTGAGCGCCTCGAAGATCGGATTGCCGCTGATGCCGGCAACGGCGCGATGAAACTCGCCGTCCAATTCGAGAAACAGTTTCGGCTCCTTGCGGGCGGCGGCATGGCGATCGAGCAGGGAGCGCAGCGTGGCGATGTCCGCCTCGGTGCGCTTACTGGCCGCTATGCGCGCCATCTCCATCTCGAAGGTCGCGCGAGCCTCCTTGAGATAGTTGAGGCTGGTCTCGGAGCGCGTCAGAAGGTGGCGCATCGGCTCGGCCATCTGCTCCATCATATTGGCGATGGAAGGCTGCGCCACGCGGGGCCGGCCGCCATGGCGGATCTCGACCAGGCCCATGCGCTGCAGGTTCTGCATGGCTTCGCGGATGGCCGGGCGCCCGACCGAATAGGCGGCCATCAGCTCGCGCTCGGAGGGAAGCAGATCGCCGGCCTCAAGGTCGCCGCTGCGGATGATCTCGAGCAGGCGATCCTGCACCTCATCTGCCAGTTTGCGCCGCCTGATCGGAAGGACGTGCGTCATCTTTCTGCTCTGCTGCTCGGTGTGGCGGTCAACTTATATGCGCGGCCTATCCAAATTGACAGCCCAAGGCCGGCTGCTTATGGTAAAGAGGTATAATGAGTATATCTGATCTCGCGTACGGCGTCACGCGCCCTTCGGCGGGATCGGATCAGGGAGGAAGGTCAATGCTCGTATCAAGAATCCTGAAATCCGCGGCCGCTGCCGCGCTCGCCGCTGCAGCCGTAGTGGCGGCGGGAGCGGGCGGTCCCGCGCAGGCGCAGGACAAGCCGGTCATCGCGCTGTCGAACTCGTTCTACGGCAACACCTGGCGGCGGCAGATGGTCGATGCCTTCACGGAGGCCGCGGAGAAGGCCAAGGCGGAAGGGCTGATCGCGGACTACGTCGTCCTCAACGGTGACGGCAGCATTCCGCAGCAGCAGAGCCAGCTCGCAGACCTGATCCTGCGCGGCGTCGATGCCATCGCGATCAATGCCGCGTCCGAGACGGCGCTCAACGACACGGTCGAGCAGGCCTGCCAGGCCGGCATCAAGGTGCTCGCCTTCGATTCGCTCGTGACCGCCCCCTGCGCAACCACGCTCGGCTTCGACTTCACGGCCTACAAGACCGAGCAGGCGGAGAAGACGATCGAGCTCATCGGCGGCAAGGGCAATGTCATCGTGGTGCGCGGCGTGCGCGGCTCCGGCCCGGACAAGCAGATGTACGATGCGCAGATGGCGGTGTTGGCCAAGCATCCGGACGTGAAGGTCGTGGCTGAGGTCTACGGCGAAGCGACGGCACCGGTCGCACAGGCGGCCGTGGCCAACGTGCTGCCGAGCCTGCCCAAGGTGGACGCGGTGCTGGCGCAGGGCGGCAGCGACGATTTCGGCATAGCGCAGGCCTTCCTGCAATATGGCGGGGACTATGCGGAGGACCTTCCCGTCATTGAAGGCGGCGGCAGCTCCGATTTCATCCGCTTCTGGGCGGAGCAGGCGAAGGACGGCTACAAGACGACCTCGATGAACTCGACGCCAGGCATCGGCGGCGCGGCTTTCTGGCTGGCGCTCGCCATGACCGAGGGCAGGGAGGCGCCGAAATCCATCACCATGCCCGTGGCGGTGGTCTCGGCCGAGAATCTTGCCGAATATGCGGACATGCCGGCCGGGCGCATCGTCAGCCCCACCTATACAAGGGAATGGGTGGAGCAGAACCTGCTCGGCGGAAGCTGATCCATCGGCCGCGCCGTGCGCAAGACGCGCAGGGCGCGGCTTTGAGGCCGTCCATCCGCCATCTTCCGGGGAGGAGGAATGCGCGTTTCCCTTCGTTCCGACAGTGACGGGGCCGTCCTTGCCCGGCAGGCCGAGCCGATCGTCTCGCTTTCCGGCGTCACCGTCCGCTATGGCCCCACGGTTGCCGTCAGCGATCTTTCCCTTGCCATAGCGCCCGGCGAGATCCTGGGGCTCGTCGGAGCCAATGGCGCGGGCAAGAGCACGCTCATGCGTGTTCTGGGCGGCACGACCATCCCGGACCAGGGAACGCTCGCGATCGGAGGGGCGGCCGTCCACCTTGCCGCCTACGGACCCAAGGCGGCCCAGAGGCAGGGCATCCGCACCGTGCATCAGGAGCTCTCGCTCTGCTCCAATCTCACCATTGCCGAGAACTTCTTCATAGAGCAGCCGGAGGCGCACCCCCAGCCCGTTGGCTGGCGTCGCGCCTATGCCAAGGCGGCGCTGGCGAGCATCGGCGCCGTGTTCCCCGGCGCCAGGCCGGACATGACGGCGGAAATCGGCTCCCTGCCAATCGCGCAGCGGCAGATGGTGGAGATCGCCCGCGCCGTGGCAAGCCCGGGCCTGCAACTCCTCATCCTCGACGAGCCGACCTCCTCGCTGGACGCGGTGGCAAGCCGCCAACTGCGCGACCATGTGCGCGCGCTTGCCGCGCGCGGCGTGGCCGTGATCTTCATCAGCCACAAGCTCACCGAGATCGTGGATGTCGCGACGCGCGTCGTCGCCATGCGCAACGGCCGCAAGGTGGCGGACTGCGACGTGTCCGAGGTGAGCGTCGCCGGCCTCGTGGAGATCATGGGCGGGGCGCAGCTCGAAGCGGAATTGCGCCGGGCAAGGGAGCATGTGCGGGACTTGGGTCCTGTGCTCGCGACCGTCGCCGGCACGCGCGCTGAACCCCTTGCCACGCCGATCTCCTGCCGCGCCGGCGAGATCGTCGGCATCGCCGCTCTTGAAGGTGATGGCCAGCAGGCGCTCCTCAAGGACTTATTCCACGGGGGCCGCGGCGGCGCCTCCCGCTCCGCAGCAGTTGCCTATGTCTCGGGTGACCGGGTGCGGGAAGGCATTTTTCCCCTGTTCGACGTGCTGACCAACATCGCCGTGGGCCGGACGGCCAGGCGCCCCGCCTTTTCCGTGGTGTCGATGGAGAAGGAGCGGGAGCATGCGCTGCCGATCTCGCGCTCCGTGAAGCTCGATCCGGAACGGTTCTCCTCACCCATCACCGAGCTCAGCGGCGGCAACCAGCAGAAGGCGCTGGTCGCCCGCGCGCTCGCGACCGACGCCGACATCCTGATCCTCGACGATCCGACGCGCGGCGTGGACATCGGCACCAAAAGGCAATTCTACGAGGTGATCCGCGCCGCCGCGGAAGGCGGCAAGCTCGTCATCTGGTTCTCGACCGAGGATCGCGAGTTCGAGGAATGCGACCGCGTCCTGGTGATGTCGCAGGGCAGGATCGTGCGCGAGCTCGCACGCGAGGACATCAGCGAAGAGGCGATCCTCAATGCGGCTTTCTCCGCCCGGGCGGGAGCAACGGAAACGAAGGCCGAGCAGGGGCGCAGCGCGGGCGACTGGCTGCGGCTTGCGCTGCGCCACACGGCGCTGATCGGATTGGTGCTCGTCTTTGCCGTCATGGCCGCCCGCAACCCGATCGTCATCTCCGAATTCGGCCTGAAACTGCTTCTCGGGCCCGCGGTGGCGCTCGTCCTGATCGGCTTCGCGCAGATGTTCGTCGTCGGCGGCAGCCAGATCGATCTCGGGGCAGGGGCTTTCGTCGGCTTCATCAACGTGGTTGCCGTCACGCTTCTCGCCTCGACTCCGGCGCTGGGGGCAGCCGCCATTCTGGCCGGGCTCGGCGGCTACTTCCTCCTCGCGCTCATCATCAGGCTGTGCCATGTGCCGGCGATCGTCGCCACGCTCGGCGCTTCCTTCATCTGGTATGGCACGGGGTACATGATCCTGCCGGCGCCCGGAGGCGCAGCCCCGGACTGGCTGAGGGCCCTGACATCCTGGTCGATTCCGGGCATTCCGACGCCGCTCATCCTGATTGTTGCGGCGACGGCCGTCGCCATCGCGATCCACCGTTCAAGGCTGGGAACCGTGCTGCGCGGCTTCGGCAACAACGAAGCGGTCGTCGAGCGGTCCGGCTGGCCGGCGCTCCGCTACACCATTTATCGCTACCTCATCGCCGGCGGGTTCGCCGCCTCGGCGGGTCTCGCGATCGCCGCCTCCAGCGGGGCGGGGGACATCAATGCGGGCGGCACCTATACGCTGCTTTCCGTGGCCGCCGTCGTCCTGGGCGGCTGCCAGCTCATCGGCGGCGTCATCTTCCCGCTCGGCGTCGCGGCCGGCGCGGTGACGCTCTCGCTGATCGGCGCACTGCTCGGCAATCTGGGCGTCAGCACCGACTTCAACGCCTCCATACAGGGCCTCTTGATGATCGCCGTGCTCGGCCTGGGTGCGGCCTTCCTGAGGAGGGACGAACGATGAATTCCTTCCCTGCCATGTTGCGGCAGCAGCGGTGGATCTGGGCGGCGGCGGGCGTCCTGATCTTGTGGGCTGCCCTTTCGGTTGTGAGCGAGCGCGCAAGCCTTTCGAGCCTCACCGGGATCGCCCGCTCCGTCTCCTTCCTCACCCTCGTGGCGCTCGGCCAAATGTTCGTGGTGACGACTGGACGAGGCAATATCGACCTGTCGGTCGCGAGCGTTGTCACCCTTTCCGCCTTCATCACCGTCACCGTGTCAGGCGGCACGAATGCCGGCCTGCCGCTGGCGCTGGCGGCGGCCGTTGCCGCAGGCGCTGCTACCGGGCTCCTCAATGCCTTCCTCGTCCTGAAGCTCAGGATCGCGGCGATGATCGCCACGCTATCGACGGGGTATATCCTCGCGACCGCCACGCTGATGATCAACCGCCAGGTGCGCGGCTTCGACGTGGCGCCGGCGCTTCGCACGGTCGCCACGGAACGCGTTCTGGGCGTGCCCGTCATCGCCCTCATCGCGCTTGCCGCCGTCGCCGTCTCCGGCATCGTGCTTTCGCGCACCGCCTTTGGAATGCGGCTTGCGGCCGTAGGGCAGAACCTTGAAGCCGCCCGCCTCGCCGGCATCCGCACCGGCGCGACGATCACCGCCGCATTCATCACCAGCGGCGTGCTTGCGGCGGCATCCGGCGCGCTGCTCTCGGCCTATGTGGGAGGGGCCTTCCTCGATATGGGCACGCCCTTCCTCCTGCAGTCGATCGGCGCCGTGGTGCTCGGCGGCACCCTTATCTTCGGCGGCAGCTCGACCGCCGTGGGCACGCTTTTCGGGGCGATGTTCCTGATCCTGATCGTCACGACCATGCAAGTCGCGGGCCTGCCGACCGGAGCACAGGACGTGGTGCAGGGTACCATCATCATCGCCGTGCTGGCGATCGCCGGGCTATCCACCATGGCGCAGCGCCGCAGACGCCTTGCCGCCGAAAGCTGAAGCTCAGGCCCGCCCAAGGCCTTGCCGGACAAAGTCCAGCGAGCGCCGCACCGCGGCGATGACATCTTCCAGCGCCGGGTGCTCGGCTAGCCGCACCGGATCGCCGCGTCCGCGCCGCTCCAGCCGCAGCGGCAGCTCGATGCCGATGGGAAGCTCCGGCGCCTGCCGCGCCAGCTCATCGAGGATGGGGCTGTAGCCGATCACGCCCTCGCCGATGGGGCAGAAGCGCCAGTCGGCGCTGGGCTCGGCCACGTCCTTCAGGTGCACATGGGCGATCGCGGGAAGCGCGGCGAGGAGGTCCTGCAGAGGGTCCGCCGAGCCGCCGCTATAGGTATAGGTGTTGCACAGATCGGCATTGAGCCTGACGAAGGGGCTGCCGATCGCCTGGACAAGATCCTGCCCGGCCGTCGCGGATGGAATGAGATCGCCCGAGCCGTGGCCCGGATTCTCCAGCGCAAGGACGACGCCGGCGGCTTCGAGCACCGGGAGAGCCGATCTTATCATCGCGGCGATCTCGGCCCGCGCCGAGGCCGGCCCGGCATTGGTGACGAGGAATCGCGCGCCGAGATCGCCGGCAAATCCGATGCGCCGGGCGAGCATGGCCCGGCCGTCACCGTCGGCGAGATTCATATGCGCGGAGACGGCAAGCACGGTCAGCCCCGCCGCATCGGCGGCGGCGGCGAGCGCGGCGGCATTGTCAGGCGAGAAGGCAGTCTCGTCGAAGGGAAGATAGCCCTTGATATAGGCAGGCTCGACGTAGCGCGCCCCGGCCGAAGCGATCGCCTGAAAGGCGGTCTCCAACGCATAGCCGTCGAAGGCGGCGGTCGAGACGGAGATCGGGCGCACCAGGCGGCCCTCAGCTGCGGACGATCAGCTCCGCCGCTTCCTTCACCTTCTTCGGCGACAGCGCCTCGTGCCATTCGTCGCGCACCACCACTTTCTTGGCAAAGCGCATCAGGTTGAGCGCGGCGTCGGACGGCACCTTCGGCGAATAGCCGAACCACATGGCGATCTCGACATTGAGATGCCCGATCAGGAAATCCATGGCGGCCTGGCGCGGAATGCCGTAGTCGCGCTCGCAGCGCTCGACCGCCTCGACCATCGTGTCCACGAAGGGCATCGCGACCATTTCCGAAAGGCCAGGCTCGAGGATCGCAAGCTGCTCCAGCGTGACCCGGTGCGCCTGGATGATGGGCGACCACATGGCGCGGCAAATCTCCTCGCCAAGCGCGTAGTGCTCCTCCGGCCCCTGGATGAGCGCGCAGACGATCGACTGGCGGGCGATGCCGCCGTGATAGTCGCGCCGCGCCTCCCATTCCGTCTCGTCGTTGAAGAGGGGCGGGTGGCAGGGGTGGCCCACGAAATAGGTGAGATCCGGCCGGGTCTTGGGCAACTCGTCGGCATAGGGCGCGGCGGCGTCGAGCATCAGGAGCATCGTCCCGGCCGGCAGCCGGTCGACGATCTCGTGGGCGGCCCGGCCGATGAGCGTGTCCGGCAATGCCAGAACGATGACCTTGGCGCCGGAAATCCCGGCATCCCGCTCGACCGAGGCGATGCCTGCCTGCTTGAGGCGCTCGCGGCCCGCTTCGCCGATCTCGATGGCGCGCACGTCATATCCCGCATCGACGAGCTTCTTCGTGACACGAAAGCCCATCTTTCCGCCAGCACCGAGAATAGTGATCGACGTAGCCATTTGGTCCTCCCCGCTGCCGGCGCGGTTCATGCGCCGCGCAATATCGGCCGATGAAAATGGCTACAGTGCTATGCTCATCATGTCAACATACCAGTTCGAGTGAGGATCGGCTCAGGCGGGCCCAGACTCGTTGCCGCGGCGGATCCAGTCGAAGAAGTCGGGGCTGCCCATCTGGCCGCCCTTCAGCGCGATCTCCAGCCCGTCAAGGGCGGCCGCATCCGCATGGGCGCGGAAAAGCGAGGCGCCGGGGACGGTGGGGGCAAGCGCGGTGAGGGCATAGATGCCGAGCGCGCCCATCACCGCGCCCGACGTGTCGCCGCCGGCGACGATGGCGCGGCGGACGCCGGTCCGTTCGAGCAGCGCGGCGAGGATCTCGGCAAGCGCTTCGCCTATGCGCGCGCCGATCTGCGCGGAGGAAAGGTTTTCGGCTGCGGCAATGCGGGCAAGAGTGGCGACGCGCGGATCGGCTGGGCCACGCGCGGCATGGACGATCGTGCTGCGGCCGTCGCCGATCAGCCTGCTCGCGCGCTCGACCGCTTGGCGGACCGCATCGCGCGAGCCGCCCTGCACCACGGCCGCCACATCGAGCGGCACCTCCGCAAAGCCGCGCGCGACGGCTTCCCCGATCTGTGCCTCGGTTATCGGCGAGACGGAACCGGAAACGACGGCGACGGGCGATCTTTCCGGCACCCGCGGCACCAGGTCGATGGGGGCGATCGCTCCGATCTGCCGGAAATGGGCGACCAGCGCATATTGCACGCCCTGCGAACCGGCAACAAAGGGGGAGGCGCTGCGGTTCTCCCAGAGGAGCCGGCCGGCCTCGGCAAGCGAGGGCTCGTCCAGCGCGTCGAGCGCGACGATGCCGGCTCCCCCTTCCCGTTCGCGCCGCCAGGCGGCGTCGGCGCTCGCATTCTCACGCAGGTCGACAAGGTCCACCAGGCCGAGGGGGAGCGCCGTCTGGCGCGCCAGATGCAGCCGCACATCGGCCTCGTCCATGGGAGTCACGGGATGGCGGCGCATCACCGGATGCCGGTCCAGCCGGTGCACCGTCACCGGCGCCCCGGCAAAGAGATTGCCGAACACCTGGTACCGCCGCATGGGCGGCGCGGCGACGAGAAGGGGAACGGGGGCGTCCGCGACCACCCGCCGGCCGATCTCGATGGCACGGCCGATCGATCCGATGGCGGGCGAGGAATCGAGTGTCGAGCAGAGCTTGTAATGGAAGAGCTCCGGACCCAGCCCCTTCAGGAACCCGAAGGCTTCCGGCAGATGCTGTTCCATCCATTCCGGCGGGTGAGCGCGGGCCGTGCCGGCAAGGCCGATCCCCGCATGGCCGGCAAAGCGCGCGCGCTGTTCCTCGCTCGGCACGCGCAGGAAAAGCACGCTCGGAATGCCGGCAAAGCTCAACACCTCCATGGCGGCGGCGGAGCCGGTGAAATCGTCGCCGTACCAGGCGATGAGCGGCCGCTCCCGCGAGGCGAGGTCTGGGTCCGTGCTCTTCATCCGCCGTAGGATTGCAGCGCCGCGGCGAGCGCGGGATGGGTGCGCGCACATTCCTCCAGCGGCACGCCCGACATCGCAGCCTCCCAGGATCCACGCAGGCTCGCCACGCCCGCAGCCACTCCCTGCGGATGGGCGAGGATGCCGCCGCCCGCCGCATAGATGAGGTCGGCCGAGCCGAGGCGGCGATAGGTCTCCGGCGGCTGCAGCGCGGACTGGCCGGAGGAAAAGACGGGCATGGCGATGCAGGGCTTTTCGGCAAGAAGCGGCGTCAGGCATTCGCGCGCCGAGGCGATCACGCTGTCGTCGTCCTCGGAAAACTTGTTCTTCAGGCCGTTGACATGCAAGTGGTCGGCGCCGGCAAGCCGCCACAGCTTCTGCCAGGCGATATAGGACCAACCGAGCGCCGGGTGGCGGGAAAGATAGCCCCAGCCGTTGCGGTGGGCGTGAATGGGCAATTCGGAATGGCGGGCGAGCTCGATCATGCCGACCAGCCCGACGGAGTTCAGGCTGGCCATCACGCAGGTGCCGCCGAGATCGCGCACCAGGTCGTGGCGGCGGCGCATCTGGTCGAGGTCGCCGGTCAGGTTGAAGGCGAACATCACCTTCTTGCCCCTGCGCTGCGCCTCGTCATTGACCACGCGCATGACGGCGCGCGCCCGCGCCTCGAACGGGCAGGCCGGCCCGTCCGACTGCAGCTCGTCGTCCTTGATGAAGTCGATCCCGCCGCGCGCGAGCTCGCCGACGAGCGAAGCCGTTTCCTCGGCGCTCAAGCCGACGCTCGGCTTTACGATCGTGCCGATCAGCGGCCTCTCCCATACGTCCGAGAGGCGGCGGGTGCCTTCGACACCGAAGCGCGGCCCGGGATAGGCGGTGCCGAAAGCCTCCGGCAGCCGGATGTCGAGGATGCGCAGGCCCGAAAAGGCCTTCAGCTCGAAAAGATTGCCGGCCACCGTCGCGACCAGGTTCGGCAGCGAGGGGCCGAGATTTTCGAGCGGCCAGGATAGCGTGACGAGGGCGCGGCGGATGGCAGAGCCTTGCGGCCGGCTCGCGCCGGGGAGCGAAGGGGCCGCGCATTGCTCCAGAACTTCCAGCCGCTCCACCCGGGCGCCGGCGCGCTGCTTCAGATCTGCCGTCTCTCCCGGAACGGGAACGAAGGTGCCGGAGGACTGTTCGCCCGCCATGGTCTCGGCCGCGCGGCGCGGATCTTCGGCGGTCTCGATCAGATAGTCGGCTTCTATGCGTGCGCCCATGCCCCAATCCCAACGGCGGGTGTTGTGACCTCATTATACCAGTTTGCCGAGAGAGTAAATCATGCCGCTCGGCAGAGGCGGGGGCGGCGGAGGCGGGGTCTTGACCTTCCAGTTACTGGAAGGACTAGGTGATGGCCAGAAGGAGTAACAAGAGATGAATCACGACCATCACACCCATGATCACCACGGGCACTCGCATGCATCGCATGGGGCAGGGGCCATGACGCGCGACCCGGTCTGCGGCATGACGGTCGATCCTGCTGCCGGCAAGCCGTCCGCCGAGCACGGCGGGCGCATCTTCCACTTCTGCAGCCAGTCCTGCCTCGACAAGTTTACGGCGAAGCCGGAAGACTACCTGCAAGCCCCCGACCCGGTCTGCGGCATGAAGGTGGACCGCGCGGGCGCTCGGCATTTTGCCCGGCACGAGGGACGCGGCTTCTATTTCTGCTCGGCCGGTTGCAAGGGGAAGTTCGAGGCGGACCCGGAGAAATATTTGGGCGAGAAGCCCGTTTCCGAGCCTGTCCCCGCGGGCAGGCTCTATACCTGCCCGATGCACCCCGAAATCGTCCGCGACAAGCCGGGCTCCTGCCCGATCTGCGGCATGGCGCTCGAGCCCATGGGCGTGCCCACCGGCGAGGAGGGTCCCAATCCGGAGCTGATCGATTTCACCCGCCGTCTCTGGGTGAGCGGGGCACTTTCTATCCCGCTGCTGCTCATCACGATGGGCCCCATGCTCGGCCTGCCCTTCCGCGACTGGATCGGCGAGAGGCCGGCAGCATGGGCCGAGCTTCTCCTGGCAAGCCCGGTGGTCCTCTGGGCGGCCATCCCCTTCTTCGTGCGCGGCTATGAATCGGTCGTCAACCGCAGCCCGAATATGTGGACGCTGATCTCCATCGGCGTCGGCACCGCCTATGTCTACAGCGTCGTCGCGACGCTCTTTCCCGGCATCTTCCCGCACCAGTTCCGTGGCCATGGCGGCACGGTGCCGGTCTATTTCGAGGCCGCGGCGGTGATCGTCGCCTTGGTCTTCCTCGGCCAGGTGCTGGAGCTTCGGGCGCGCGAGCGGACAGGCTCCGCCATCCGGGCGCTGCTTGACCTTGCGCCCAAGACGGCGCGGCGGATCGGCGCGGACGGCTCGGAGACAGACGTGCCGCTGGAGGAGGTGCAGGCGGGAGACCGGCTGCGCGTGAGGCCGGGCGAGAGCGTGCCGGTCGACGGCACCGTCCTCGAGGGCCGCTCATCGGTGGACGAATCCATGATCACCGGCGAGCCGGTCCCGGTCGAGAAAACCGAAGGCGACCTGCTCACCGGCGGCACGCTCAACAAGAACGGCTCGCTCATCATGCGCGCGGAAAAGGTTGGCAAGGAGACGATGCTTTCGCAGATTGTCGAGATGGTCGCGAAGGCGCAGCGCTCGCGGGCGCCGATCCAGGGCCTTGCCGACAGGGTGTCCTATTACTTCGTACCGGCCGTGGTGCTCGTCGCGGTAGCTGCCTTCGCCGTCTGGGCTCTGTTCGGCCCGGCGCCCAGCATGGTCTTCGCCATCGTTTCGGCGGTCTCGGTGCTGATCATCGCCTGTCCCTGTGCCCTCGGGCTTGCCACTCCAATGTCCATCCTGACGGCGACCGGGCGCGGCGCGCAGGCGGGCGTGCTCATCAGGGACGCGGAGGCTCTGGAGCGCTTCGCGCGCGTGGGCACGCTGATCATCGATAAGACCGGCACGCTCACAGAGGGCAAGCCGCGCCTCACCGATGTGGTCCCGGCCGAAGGCGTGGACGCGTCCGAGCTTCTCGCCCTTGCGGCGGCCCTCGAGAAGGGGTCGGAGCATCCGCTTGCCGAGGCCATCGTTGAAGGCGCGCGGGAGAGGGGAGCGGCGCTGCCGGACTCCACGGATTTCGAGGCGGCGACCGGCAAGGGCGTCTCCGGCCGCGTGTCCGGGCGCGCTGTGGCGCTCGGCAACCGGGCGATGATGGAGGATCTCTCCGTCGATGTCGCGCCGCTTCAGGCGCGCGCGGACGAGCTGCGCGGCGAGGGCAAGACGGTGATGTTCGTCGCCGCCGATGGAAAGCTGGCCGGCATCGTCGCCGTCGCCGACCCGATCAAGGCGTCTACCGCCGAGGCGATCCGCGCCCTGCACGTCGCCGGGCTCAAGATCATCATGGCTACCGGCGACAATGAGCGCACCGCCAGAGCCGTCGCGGCGAAGCTCGGCATCGACGAGGTCCGCGCCGACATGATGCCCGAGAGCAAGAAGGCCCTTGTTGATGAACTTCAGGCCGCGGGCGTCAAGGTCGCCATGGCCGGCGACGGCGTGAACGATGCGCCGGCGCTCGCTGCCGCCGATGTGGGCATCGCCATGGGCACCGGCGCCGATGTGGCCATGGAGAGCGCGGGCATCACGCTCGTGAAGGGCGACCTCAACGGAATCGTGCGGGCGCGGACGCTGGCGCAGGCGACGATCCGCAACATCAAGCAGAACCTGTTCTTCGCCTTCGTCTACAATGCTCTCGGCGTGCCGGTTGCGGCAGGCATCCTCTACCCGGTGTTCGGCATGCTGCTCTCGCCCATGCTCGCCGCCGCCGCCATGAGCCTCTCCTCGGTGTCGGTCATCGCCAACGCCCTGCGGCTGAGGGGACTTGCGCTGCGATAGGAAAGCTGGCCCGGCCGCATGACGACGAAAAAGCCGGTCCGCGAGGCCGGCGTTCGCCTGCTCGCGGACCGGCTCAGCCGACGCGTTCGCGCCGGCCGCTCTCGGCGGACCTGAGCAAGGCATCGATCAGGCGGTGCACCTTCAAAGCCTCGCGCCCGCTCACCTTCGGCTGACGGCCGGTTTCGATGGCGTCGAGGAAATCCGTGAGCACGGCGCGGTGGTGATCGTGCGGGAAGGCCATGGGGTCGGCCCCCGCGCCGCCGCCGAGCGCGCCGTCATCCTGGCGGAGCTCCGTACCGTCGTGGAACTGCGCGATCAGCGCCGTGCCTTCGATACGCGCGGTGCCCTTGGTGCCGATGAGCTCGATGGCATCCGGGAACCCAGGATAGGCGCAGGTGGTGGCGCTGATGGTGCCGATCGCGCCATTGGGATAGCGCACGGCACCGGCGGCAAAATCCTCCGTCTCCATGCGGTGCACTTTCGTGGTGACGGCATAGGCGGTGGCCTCTTCCGGCACGCCTGCAAACGAAATGAGAAGGTCGAGCGTGTGGACGCCCTGGGTCAAGAGCACGCCACCGCCGTCGCGCGCCTTCGTGCCGCGGCCGGGCTGGTCGTAATAGCTCTGCGGGCGCCAGTTGGAGAGCCTTGCCGATGCGCCGACAAGCTCGCCCAGTCTGCCTTCGGCCATGACTTCGGCGAGCTTGACGCTGACCGGGCGGAAACGCTGCTGCAGCACGATGCCCAGCGCTACGCCTGCCGATTCTGCAGCCTCGACCATGCGCTGCGCGCGCTCTGTGGAGATTTCGAGCGGCTTTTCGAGAAGCACATGCTTGCCGGCGCGCGCGGCCTGCTCGACCAGTTCATAGTGGGTGTTGGGCGGCGTCAGCACCATCACCGCGTCGATGGATTTGTCCGCGAAGATCGACTCCGCATCGGAAGCGATCGGCAGTCCCCAAAGCTCCGAAAACGCCTTGCGGCGGGTTTCACTGGGGCTAAAGCAGGCGGCGACCTCTACGCGGTCGGACAGGTCGAGCAGGCTCTTGGCATGCGGCGTGGACGCCATGCCAAGGCCGATCACCGCGATGCGCTTTCTTGCCATGGTTCTGCCTCCCGATCCGCTCACCCGAGACAACGTTCAGAATGCAAAGCGCTCAACCGCCCGCACCACGCCCCGCAACTCCGCCAGGCCCTTCAGCCGGCCGATGCCGGAATAGCCCGGATTCACCTTCTTGCCGATATCGTCGAGGATCAGATGCCCATGGTCCGGCCGGATGGGGATGACGGCATCGGCACGGCCTTCAGCGGCGCGGCGCCGCTCCTCCTTCAGAAGCTCGTGGACCACTCCCACCATGTCCACGTCGCCGTCCAGGTGCTCGGACTCATGGAACGAGCCGTCCGGCTCGTGCTTCACATTGCGCAGATGCGCGAAGTGAATGTCGGGGCCGAATTCCCTTGCCATGGCAACCAGGTCGTTGTCGCGGTTGGCGCCGTAGGAGCCGGTGCAGAGCGTGATGCCATTGGAGGGCGACTTGACCGCGGCAATGAGCGCGCGGGCATCGGAAGCCCTCGAGACGACGCGCGGGAGGCCGAAGATCGGGAAAGGCGGGTCGTCCGGATGGATCGCAAGTTTTACGCCCTCCTCTTCCGCCACGGGCACGATCTCGCGCAGGAACGCGAAGAGGTTCTCGCGAAAGCCCTCCAGAGAGATGTCGCGGTAGACGTCCAGCATGCGCCGGAAGCTCTCGCGGTCGTACACGAACTCGCGCGCCGGCACCCATTCGATGAGGTTGCGCTCGATCCGGGCAAGGTCGCTCTCGCTCATGGCGGCAAGCCGCTCGCGCGCCGCCTCGATGCGTTCGGGCGGATACTCGGCTTCCGCGCCCGGGCGCTTCAGCACCAGCAAATCATAGGCGCAGAATTCGACGGCGTCGAAGCGCAGCGCCGTGCCGCCATGCGGCATCGGATAGTCGAGGTCGGTGCGTGTCCAATCGGTGATGGCCATGAAATTGTAGCAGACGGTGCGGATGCCCGCCGCGGCCACGTTGCGGATGGACTGCTTGTAGTTGTCGATCAGCTCGCGGTAGCGGCCGGTGCGCGTCTTGATGTCCTCGTGGACGACGATGCTTTCCACCACCGACCATTCCAGGCCCGCCGCCTCTATCTCCGCCTTGCGTCTGGCGATCTCGTCGGCGGGCCAGGCGCGGCCGTCGTTCAGGTGATGCAGCGCGCTGACGATGCCCACGGCCCCGGCCTGGCGGACATGGGCCAGCGTGACCGGATCATCGGGGCCGAACCAACGCCATGTCTGCTTCATGCGGATGCCCTTTCTTGTGCCGCCGCCTCGATCGCCGCGCCTGCGCCGTTCCGGCGGATCGTTTCGAGATGCAGGGCGGCGGTGTGCGCGAGCTTTTGGCGGGCATCGCCGAGGATCGCGTCGAACCCCGCCCTCTCGAAGACCTGGCGGACCGTGTCCGCGGACGATGGGCGCCCGGTGAAGACCGCCTCCAGTTCCTTGTCCAGCGGATCCGTGAAATGGCCGGCCGGGAGTGCTTTTCCGCGAGCCTCGCAGCAGGCGATCCAGGCGGCGACGGCGAGCATCAGATGATCGGCGGAGCCGCCGTCGGAAAGCCGCGCGCGGGCCGTGGCGAGGATCCGCTGCGGCAGCTTCTGGCTGCCGTCATTGGCGATCTGCGCCGTCCGGTGCACCAGGGCGGGATTGGAAAAGCGGTCGGAGAGCGCGGCTATATAGGCTTGCGGATCGAGCCCTGCACCCTTCGGCAAAGTGGGGATCGCCTCGGCCCAGAGGCGGTCGACGAAGCCGCGGATCGCCGGATCGGTGAAGGCCTCCGACACGCTTTCGCGGCCGCAGAGCAGGCCGAGATAGGAGAGGCCCGAATGGGCGCCGTTCAGGAGCCTCAGCTTCATCTCCTCGAAGGGGCGCACATCGCTGACCATGGTCACGCCCGCCCGCTCCCAGCCGGGGCGGCCGAGCGTGAAATGGTCCTCCACCACCCATTGCATGAAGGGCTCGCACTTGACCGGCCAGGCGTCTTCGAACCCGATCGCGGAGGAGATGCGCGCGCGGTCCTCATCGGTCGTGGCCGGCACGATGCGGTCGACCATGGTGGAGGGGAAGGCGACCTCCTGCTCGATATGGCCGGCAAGATCGCGGTCGGCGGCCTCGGCGAACTGCAGCACCAGCCGCCGCACCGTCTCGCCATTGGACGGAAGATTGTCGCAGCAGAGCACCGTGAAGGGCGGGGTGCCGGCGCGCCGCCGCTCGGCAAGCGCGGCGACGATGAAGCCGTGGACCGTGCGCGGGCTGGAAAGTGTCTCCACATCCCGGGCGACATCCGGATGGGAGAGGTCGAGATCCCCCGCCGCGTTGCGCAGATAGGCCTTCTCCGTCACCGTGAGCGTGACGATCCGCGTGGCGGGATCGGCCATGCGCGCCACCAGCAGGGCAGGGTCCTCGGGCGCGACGAGGAGTTCACGCAGGGAGCCGATGATGCGCAGCCTGTCGCCGGAGGCGTCCTGGACGGCGAGCGTATAGAGCCCGTCCTGGGGGGCGAGCGCGTCGCGCGTGTCGGGACTGCGCAGCGAGGCGCCAACGATGCCCCAGCCCGTCTCCCCCGCCGCCAGGCAATCGTCGATATAGACGGCCTGGTGTGCGCGATGGAATGCGCCGACCCCCAGATGCACGATGCCGGGTGTTGCCTGGGCGAGGTCGTAGCCGGGAAGTTCGCAGCCGGTTGCCCGCTGCATTGTGGTCCTGGACAACCGATCGCGCTGCATGAATCGTCCTCCTCCCGGGCCTCTCCCTTGCCGCCGCCAACTACAACGAGCCTCGCCGTAGCGCAATCTAAATTCATCATACAACCATGGGATTTTGTATGTTGACATAGGACTTCCGCCCGCCTAGCGATAAAAGAAACAGCCGAAGGGAGGAGCGGCAGCGCATGCCCTCATTGGTCGATCGCGACGTGCTTTTTCCGGCCGAGCCTTCGGTGCGCTCGCTGGCCCGCGCCCTCTACGAGACGGTCGCCGGCCTGCCCATCGTCAGTCCGCATGGCCACACCGACCCGCGATGGTATGCCCTCGACGAACCCTTTCCCGATCCGACGCAGCTGCTGATCGTCCCCGACCACTACATCTTCCGCATGCTCTTCAGCCAGGGCATCGCGCTGGAAGACCTGGGTGTTCCCCGGCTCGACGGAACGCCTGTGGAGAAGGATGGCCGCCGCATCTGGCGGCTCTTCGCCGAGAATTTCTACCTTTTCCGCGGCACGCCGACACGCCTCTGGATGGACTATGTGCTCTCCGAGCTGTTCGGCGTCGAAGAGCCGCTTTCGGCGGCAACGGCGGACAGGAGCTATGACGAGATTTCCGAGCGGCTCGCCCGGCCGGACTACCGCCCGCGGGCGCTGTTCGAGCGCTTCAACATCGAGGTGATCGCCACGACCGACGGCGCGCTCGACGATCTTGCCTGGCATCAGAAAATCCGCGAGAGCGGCTGGAAGGGCCAGGTCGTCACCGCCTACCGGCCGGACGCTGTGGTTGATCCGGATTTCGAAGGGTTTTCCAAAAATCTCGACCGGCTGGGCGAGATCACCGGCGAGGATACGGGCTCCTGGCAAGGCTATCTTGCCGCGCACCGGAAACGCCGCGCCTTCTTCAAGTCTTTTGGCGCCACCTCCTCCGATCACGGGCATCCCAGTGCAGCGACGGAGAATCTCTCCGCGTCCGAGGCTGCAGCGCTCTTCGACCGTGTGCGCACGGGCAGGGCGGACGCCGCCGAGCGCAGCCGTTTCCGCGGCCAGATGCTGACCGAGATGGCGAAGATGAGCCTTGACGACGGGCTCGTGCTGCAGATTCATCCGGGCTCCTGGCGCAACCACTCGCCCGAAATGATGGCGCGCTTCGGCCGCGACAAGGGTTTCGATATCCCGACCCGGACCGATTATGTCGCCGCGCTCAAGCCGATGCTCGATGCGGTCGGCCTGGAGCGCGACCTCACCGTCATCCTCTTCACGTTGGACGAAAGCACCTATTCGCGCGAGCTGGCGCCGCTGGCCGGCGTCTATCCGGCGCTGAGGCTCGGCCCCGCCTGGTGGTTCTACGACAGCCCGGAAGGCATGCGCCGTTTCCGAGAGCTCACCACCGAGACGGCAGGCTTCTACAACACGGTCGGGTTCAACGACGACACGCGGGCCTTTCCCTCGATCCCGGCGCGGCACGATATCGCGCGGCGCGTGGATTGCGGCTTCCTCGCGCGCCTCGTTTCGGAACACCAGCTCAGGGAAGACGAAGCCTTTGAGCTGGCCAAGGAGCTTGCCTATACGCTCGCCAAAAAGGCGTATCGGCTTTGAAGGGCAGAACGCCCAAGTATCAACGGGAGGACATTATGTTGCGTTTTTCGAAATTCGCTGCCGCCGCGTCGGTTGCAGTATCTGTGATGATGGGAGCGGCCAGCGCTCAGACGGTGCTGCGCTCGTCCGACACGCATCCCGACGGCTATCCGACCGTCGAGGCGGTGAAGCATTTCGGTGAGCTCATCAAGGAGCGCACGGAGGGCCGCTACGAGGTCGAGGTGTATCACTCGGCCCAACTCGGCCAGGAGGCCGATACGATCGAGCAGGTGCGCTCGGGCGTGATCGATCTCAACCGCGTTTCCATGGCGCCGTGGAACAGCCTCGTTCCGGCCACGCTGATCCCGTCGCTGCCCTATCTCTTCCGCTCGCCCGAGCACGCCCGCAACGTGATGAGCGGCCCGATCGGCGAGGAGATCGCCAAGGGCTTTGATCAGCACGGCGTCGTTCTGCTTGCCTTCTACGATGGCGGCGCCCGCTCCTTCTACAACTCGAAGAAGCCGATCAACACGCTGGAAGACATGAAGGGCCTGAAGTTCCGCGTCATCCAGTCGGATGTGTTCGTGGACATGGTGGCAGCCCTCGGCGCCTCGGCCACGCCGATGCCCTACGGCGAGGTCTATTCGGCCATCGAAACGGGCGTCATCGACGGCGCGGAGAACAATTTTCCGAGCTACGAGTCGGCCAAGCATTTCGAGGTGGCGAAGAACTTCTCGCTCGACGAGCACACCATCGTGCCCGAGGTGTTCGTGATGTCGAAGGCCTCCTGGGACAAGCTCACCCCGGAAGATCAGGAGATCTTCAAGCAGGCCGCACGCGACTCCATGGAAAAGCAGTGGGAACTCTGGGACGCACGCGTGGCCGAATCGCGCAAGATCGTCGAGGCAGCCGGCTCGCAGATCACCACTCCCGACAAACAGCCCTTCATCGATGCGATGAAGCCTGTCTACGACAAGTATGTGAACACGCCTGAGCTCCAGGATCTGGTGAAGCGGATCCAGGAAACCGAAGGCTGAGCAACTCGATGATCGGGATGGTGCATCGAGCGCTATCCCGATCATCTCCAGATCAGCAAGCCGATCGCATCCAAGCTCGTCTTCCCGGAAGCCCGCAAGGGCTATCCGGGACCCGTTGAGCAGCGCGGCCGGTCTCCGCAGGTGGCGGGATGCTGATGAAGCGCGCAACGAGGAGCGGGCGCCCTCGACGTTTGAGCGACCAATGGGTCCCGGGTCTCGCTTCGCCCGCCCGGGATGACGAGAGACAGAGGAATGTCGCAGGCAATCAGCATCGGCGATACGCGTCCGCCCGAGAATCCGCGTCGGGGCCCTGCTCTAAGGGTGCTTTCCGCGCTCTCCACCGGCGCGCTCTACATTGCCGGCATCGGTCTCGTAGCCATGTCGGTGATCGTCTTCTGGCAGGTCTTCGTGCGCTATGTCCTCGGATGGAGCAACGCCTGGACCGAGCTGTCGGCGATCCTGATCATGAGCTGGTTCATATTTCTCGGTTCGGCCGTCGGCGTGCGTGAGAACTATCACCTTGGCTTCGACGTGCTCCTTTATGTGCTGCCCGATGGCAGCAAGAGGGTGCTGCGCACCATCTCCGATCTGGTCGTGCTCGCCTTCGCCGGGGGCATGATCTATTACGGCTGGCAGCTCATCCTTCTGCAGTGGAACGAGCGTATGCCGGGGCTCGGCATCTCCGGCTCCTTCCGCTACATGCCGCTGGCCGTGGGCGGCGTGCTCATCGCGCTCTTTTCCATCGAGCGCATTGCGCTGCGCTGGTCCGGCGTGGACGTGGACAAGGATGCGCACGCCTCCGACGAAATCCCTTCCATCGCCGACGTGAAAGAGGTCTAGATGGAGACGCTCGTCCTTTTCGGCACCTTCACCGTCCTGATGCTGATCGGCACGCCGATCGCCTTCTGCCTGGGCGTCGCGAGCTTTGCCACCATCCTCTATATCGGGCTGCCGCCGCTCGTCGTCTTCCAGCAGATGAACTCCGGCATGAGCGTCTTCACGCTGCTTGCCATCCCCTTCTTCATCTATGCCGGCGACCTGATGGTGCGCGGCGCCATTGCCCAGCGCATCGTCGCCTTCGCGGGCGCGCTGGTGGGGCATATGCGCGGCGGCCTCGGGCAGGTGAACATTGCCGCCTCCACCCTCTTCGGCGGCATTTCGGGCTCCGCGGTGGCGGAAGCGGCGGCCGTGGGCGGGCTGATGATCCCGCAGATGAAGGCGGGCGGCTACGGAACGGATTACGCGGTCAACATCACGTCGATGGCAGCACTGATCGCGCTGCTGCTTCCACCCTCGCACAACATGATCATCTATTCGATCTCGGCAGGCGGAAGGATCTCGATCGCCGACCTCTTCACCGCCGGCATCCTACCCGGCCTGCTGCTTGCGGCAGCCCTCATGCTGACGGCCTATTTCGTGGCCCGCAGCCGCGGCTATCCGGTCGAGCCGTTCCCGGGCTTTGCGCGCGTGGGCTGGTTCTTCATCAACTCGCTTCCGGGCCTGCTGCTCATCGGCATCATCTTCGGCGGCGTGCGCTCGGGCGTGTTCACGGCCACCGAAAGCTCCTGCGTCGCCGTTTTCTACGCGCTGCTCGTCACCCTCTTCATCTACCGTTCGATGAGCTGGCAGAACTTTGTCGACGCCACGCTCGGCGCGGTACGCACGACCGCCATGGTGCTGCTCATCATCGGCACTGCCGCCTCCTTCTCCTGGCTGATGGCCTATCTCCGCGTGCCGGCGGAGCTTACCGAGCTGCTGACGGGCATTTCGCAGAACCCGATCGTGATCCTGCTCCTGCTCAACCTGCTAATGCTGCTGCTGGGCACCTTCATGGATATGGGGCCGACCATCATCATCACCACGCCCATCTTTCTGCCGGTGGTGCAGGCCTATGGGGTCGATCCGGTGCATTTCGGCGTGATCATGATCCTCAACTACGGCATCGGGCTCAACACGCCGCCCGTGGGCGCCGTGCAGTTCGTGGCCTGCGCCGTGGGCAAGATCACGGTGTGGGAGGCCATGCGCAGCATATGGCCCTTCTATCTCGCTGGCATCGTGGTGCTTGGCCTCGTCACCTACATCCCCGCCATATCGCTGTGGCTGCCCAGTGTGTTCCGGTAGGAGAGAAGATGGCCGCCGATCCTTCAGCCGATATCCGGCTGCAACGAAAGCCGAAGCTCTCGGAGCGGGTGGTCGCCACGGTGCGGGAGCAGATACTTTCCGGCGACTACCGGCCGGGAGAGAGGCTGCCCACCGAGAGCCGGCTGACGGACCTCTTCGGGGTCAGCCGCACGGTGGTGCGCGAGGCGATCGCCACGCTGGCCGCCGACGGGCTGGTCGAGGCGCGCCAGGGCGCAGGTGTTTTCGTGCGCGAACGGCCGGCGATGGCCTTCAGCTCCATCACCTCCGAGATCAGCAATAAGATCTCCTACGCCCTCAACGTCATCGAGGTGCGCATGGGGCTGGAGATCGAAAGCGCCGGCCTTGCGGCGCTGCGGCGCAACAGCGCGCAGGAAGCGGCGATCCAGGAAGCCTTCTTCGAGTTCGACCGGCTGCTTTCCATCGGCGAGGCGACGGGGCGCACCGACTTCGAGTTCCACCGCGCAATCGCCGCGGCGACGAACAACCCGTTTTATGTCGAGGTGCTGGACGCGCTTGGCATGCGCGCCATTCCCTGCGACATCACCTCGCCCTGGGGCACCGACAGCGTGCTCTCCCGCGAATACCAGGAGGGGCTGCAGGTGGAGCACCTCGCCATCCTCCGCGCGATCTCCGCCGGCAATGCCGACGAGGCCAGGCGGGCGATGCGCCAGCATCTGGCGGCCAGCCAGGAGCGCTACCGCGCGCGCCTCAACGGGCAGCAGGCGGACTACCGCTTCCGCCGGTCAGCGGCCGGAAACGACCTCAAGACGAACCAGGAAAGGCGAAGGGCGCCATGAGCGACAGCCACATGAAATACTCGATCCGCCACGCGATCGACCCGGTCGCGGCGCGGCGCATGGACTCGGAGGAGCTGCGCGCGCATTTCCACGTGCCGGCCCTGTTCGAGCCCGGCCGGATCAACCTGACCTATACGCTCTATGACCGCATGATCGTGGGCGGCGCCATGCCAGAGCGCGGCGAACTCACGCTGGAAGCGATAAAGCCGACCGGAACGAAGCGCTTCCTCGACCGGCGGGAAATGATCGCCGTCAATATCGGCGGCGCGGGCAAGATCACCGTCGATGGCGAAGCACAGTCCCTTGCCCCGCGCGATATGCTCTATGTCGGCATGGGAAGCAGCGTGGCGTTCTCTTCGGACGATCCCGACAAGCCGGCCAAGTTCTACCTGCTCAGCGCGCCCGCGCACCAGAAGCACCCGACCAGCCTAATCCGCATCGGCGATGCCAAGCGTCTCGATCTTGGGAGCCAGGCGGCCTCCAACGAGCGCTCGATCTTCCAGTTCATCCATCCGGAAGGGGTGAAGACGTGCCAGCTCGTGGTCGGCATGACGACGCTTGCGACCGGCTCCGTGTGGAACACCATGCCGAGCCATGTCCATGACCGGCGCATGGAGGCTTATCTTTATTTCGACGTTCCGGACACGGCGCGCGTCTTCCACTTCATGGGCGAGCCGACGCAGACCCGCCACATCCTGATGGCCAATGAGGAAGCGGTGATCTCGCCGCCCTGGTCCATCCATTCGGGCTGCGGGACGGCGAATTACAGCTTCATCTGGGCCATGGCCGGCGACAATGTCGACTATACGGATGTCGACCCCGTGCCACTGGAGACGATGCGGTGACGGCGAGATTCAGTCTTGCCGGCCGGACCATCATCGTCACCGGTGCCAATACCGGGATAGGGCAGGGGATCGCCGTCGCAATTGCCCGCGCCGGCGGCTCGGTCCTCGGTGTCGGCCGCTCCTCCATGGAGGAGACGGAGCGGCTCGTCGCCGCCGAAGGGGCGCGGTTCACCGCGCTCACCTGCGATCTCGCCGATGCCGCTGGGGCGCGCACAATGTTCGACGCGGCCTGGGAGGCGCACGGCCCGATCGACGGGCTCGTCAACAATGCCGGCATCATCCGCCGCGCCGATGCGGTCGACTTCACGGAGGCCGACTGGGACGAGGTGATGGATGTCAACCTCAAGACGCTCTTCATGCTGAGCCAGGCCTTCGGCCGCAAGCTCATCGCCGAGAGCAGACGGGGCAAGATCGTCAATATCGCGTCGATGCTTTCCTTCCAGGGCGGCATCCGCGTCGCCTCCTATACCGCCTCCAAGCATGGCGTCCTGGGCGTGACGCGGCTGCTGGCCTGCGAATGGGCGTCGAGGGGCATCAATGTCAACGCCGTGGCGCCGGGATACATCGAGACCAACAATACGGACGCGCTGAGGAAGGATCCCGACCGCAGCACCGCCATCCTTGCCCGCATTCCCGCCGGGCGCTGGGGCCGGCCGGAGGACATCGGCGATGCGGCCGTGTTCCTGCTGGCGCCCGCTTCGGACTACATGCACGGCGCCGTCGTCCCGGTGGACGGCGGCTGGCTCGCACGCTGAGGAGATTCCATGGCCGAAACCAAGCTCTTTGCCCGGCGGTCGGAAGGCGATTGGACGGATTTGGGTGGTGGCAACCGCCGCCGGGTTCTGCTCCATACGGACGAATTGATGATGGTGGAGTTCGCCTTCGACAAAGGCGGGGTGGGCGCGCCGCACTCGCACCCGCATGTGCAGGCGAGCTACGTCGCCGAGGGCCGCTTCGAGGTGACGATCGGCGAGGCGACCACGACACTTTCAGCGGGTGACTCCTTCATCGTACCGTCCGGTACGGTACACGGGGTGAAGGCGCTCGAAACCGGGCGGCTGGTCGACAGCTTCACGCCGAAGCGGGACGATTTTCTTTAAGCCGGAAGCCGTCGGGCAGCGCTCCTATTCAAGGAAGACGCGGACGCTGGCGGCCCGGCCCGCCGCGTCGATCACGGTAAGCGTGGACGCGCCGCTGCTGTCGGGCATCCACGAGGCGCTGCGGCGGCGGAAGCTTTCGGCGAGCGGCCTGCCGTTGGCGAGCCACCGGAACGGCGCGCGCCCGCCGATGATCTTGAGCGCCAGCGGCCCTTGGCCGGCGCCTTCGGCAAAGCCCACATCGATGCGCGCCCCTTCGGGCGGAAAGACGATCTCGGGCGCGGGCTCGGTCGGCGCGCCGGGAATGGGCGCTCCGAAGCTCGAGGAAAAGCGGCGCAGCGAGGCCGGCAACTCGGCGGCGGCGAGCCGCACCGCGCCCGCCGGCGCGCGTGGGAGCGGCGTGACGCCGATGCCGGCGCGGGAAAACGCCTCGAATAGGATCGGAGCCGCCGCCAGATAGCCGGTCAACCCGGGCACCGAGCCGCCATCCGGCCGCCCCACCCAGACGCCCAGAACATGGCGGCCGTCATAGCCGACGGCCCAGGCGTCGCGATAGCCGTAGGACGTGCCGGTCTTGTAGGCGATGCCGAGCCGCGGCGCGCCCTCGGGCGGCGCCACGCCGGCGAGCATGTCGGCGATCTGCCAGGTGGCCTGCGGGCTCAGGACCGCAGCGGCAGCCTGGGCCGGGGGCTCGGCATCGGGCGCGTAGCGCAGGGCCATCGCCCTGCCGCGATTGGCAAGGCTGGTGTAAAGCTGCACCAGGCCTTCCAGCGTGAGCCCTGCGCCGCCGAGGCCGATCGCCAGGCCCGGCGCTTCGCCCGGCGGCAGCTTGAGCTCTACGCCGGCGCGCCGCATCCGGGAGACGAGCCGCGCGGGGCCGATCGCATCGAGCAGCCGGATGGCGGGAACATTGAGCGACATCTGCAGCGCCTGGCGCACGCTCACATCACCCTGATAGGCCATGTCGAAATTGCGCGGCCGGTAGCCATGGAAATTGCCGGGGCGGTCCTCGATCATGGTCTCCTGCATGATGAGGCCGTCCTCGACGGCGAGCCCATAGATGAAGGGTTTCAGGGTCGAGCCGGGAGAGCGTTGCGCCACGCTCATGTCGATCCAGCCGGCGCGGCCCGCGTCGAAATAGTCCGCCGAGCCGACCTTTGCCAGCACCTCGCCGGTCTGCGCGTCGGCCATGATCATGGCGACCGAGACCTTTGCGCCGAGTCGCCGCGCGCTTTCAAGCGCCACTGCTTCCAGCGAGGCCTGGACGCCGCGGTCGAGCAGGAACTGGTGGCGCAGCTTTCCGGGTGCGGCGCGAAGGGCAGCATCTGCCAGATGCGCGGCAAAGGCCGGCATCGCCAGGCGCTTTGCGGCGATCTGGAATGTTGAGGCGCGTTCCACCTCACCCTCGGCGATCACGCCTGCCTTGGCCATGCGGGCGAGCACGCGGTCTCGCGCCGATTTTGCTGCTGTCGGGTGGCGATCGGGCCGCCGCGCCTCCGGCGATTGCGGCAGGGCAACGAGCAGGGCGGCCTCCGAAAGCGTGAGCTTTTGCGGCTCCTTGCCGAACCAGGCGAGGCTCGCCGCCCGCACGCCCTCCAGATTGCCGCCATAGGGGGCCAGCGTGAGGTAGAGCTCAAGGATCTCGTGCTTGGAAAGCCGCCGCTCGATCTGCAGCGCGCGGGCGATCTGCCGGAGCTTTGCGGAAATGCTGCGCTCCTCGCGCGGCTCGATGAGGCGCGCAATCTGCATGGAAAGGGTGGAGCCGCCGGAAACGACACGGCCGTTCCCAGCAAGCTGCAGGGCTGCGCGGGCAAGGGCGATGGGATCGACGCCCGCATGCGACCAGAAGCGCCGGTCCTCATAGGCGACCAGCATTTCCAGAAACTGCGGATCGAGCTTGTCGATCTCGGCCTTGAGCCGCCAGCGCCCATCCGGCGCGGCATAGACGCGCAAGAGCGCGCCCTTGCGGTCCACGACCTCGGGCGAAATGCCCGCCACGTTTCCAAGCGGAGGCGGATAGGCTCTGTCGAGCCGGTCAAGCGCGAGGGCGGCTGCGGCAAGCGCAAGGCCGAGGGCGGCAGCGCCGATGGCTGCCCGCCTCGCCCAGACTCGCAAACCGCTCTTCTCGCCCACGGCTAGTTTCCCGCCACCTCCATATAGCCTGTCGCGGTGCGAGCGGAGAATTGCGGACGGTACATGTCCTCCACGCTGGCGGCGGGGTGGATGTAGGTGCCGGGCGTCACCGCGCGCACGACATAGGCAAGCCGGAAGTCGCGGGCGCTGTCGGCGGTTCTGTTGAAGGCGGCGACAAAGCGGTCGTCGCGAAACTCCGTATGAACCGCCTCGGTCTCGCCGAGCCATTCGAAATTCTCGAGTTGGGCGCTGTCGACCAGCCGCGGATTGTCGATCTCGAAACCGGCGGGCAAGAGGTCGGAGACGAGGACGCGTGAGGGCCAGGCATTGGCCTCGGTGATCTCGATCACGACGACGAAGCGCTCGTTCTGCTGCGCTTCCGAGACATTGGCCTCAGTGCCGTCCAGCCGGAAATACCGGCGCGATATGGCGAAGCCCTCTCCGCCGGCGGGCAGAGGCTGATGCGGCGCGGCTACCGTCGTGACGACCGCGTCGATCGGCTCCGTGCCCGCATTGGCGACGGTGAAGGGCGAGGCTGCGAGCTCCGAACCCGCAAGCCGGCGGGCGAAGGGGCCGGCATGCGCAGCGCCGTCGACCGAGAGCCGGATATCGCCGCTCGCCTCGCGCAGCGCCCGGGCGGCAAGCAGCATCCATGCCTCATCCTGGGTGCTCAGATATTCGGTGCGGCCGCGGATATCCGAAACAAGGCTGATCATGCGCGGCACCAGCATCGGTTCCGGCCGGCTTTCGGCGGCAAGGGCCAGCATGGCGGCGCCGTCGCGGAGGGGCGAGCCGTAGTCGGAACGCGCCGTCGCGCCGCTGGGTGTGGACTGCGCCAGGGCGAAGGCCGAGCTGAAGGCGGTTTCCGCGCGCTGCACATCGCCGTAAAGCGCGAGCGCTGCCGCCAGCTGGGCGCGGGCCAAGGGCGTTGCGAACTCGTCAAGGCGCGTGTCCACATAGTAGCGCAGGTCCCCGGCCGAAGCCTTGCGGTTGCGCGCCAGGACATACAGCGCATAGGCGATCTCGCTGCCGTTGCTGGCCACATCCACATCATAGGCGAGCGCGTTCTGCAGGTTCTGGAGAGCCTGCTCCATGGCTTCCGCAGGTACGGCAAAACTGCGCTCGCGCGCCCGCGTCAGGAAATCAGTGACATAGGCGTCGAGCCAGAGATCGCCGGAACCGGGGCTCCACAGGCCGAAGCTGCCGGAGGAGGACTGGAAGGACAAAACATTGGTGATCGCGTCCTCGATGCGGGTCTTGAGCGCAGGATCGTCCTCCAGGCCAGCCGCCTTCGAGAGTTCGCTCACATAGAGCAGGGGAAGGGCGCGGCTCGTCGTCTGCTCGGCGCAGCCATAGGGATAACGGTCGAGCGACATCAGAAGGGCGGGGATGTCGAATGCCTCCGCGCGGGAGATGTTCACGGACACGGACGCGCCCTCGACGAAACTGTCGCCGAGCAGCCCGCCATCGATCCTGAGGCTGCCGCCGTTGGCGGCGAGCGCGATCCTTTGCCGCGTGGTCACCGGGGCGACGCCGGGCCGGACCGGCAGGGTCACCGACTTCTCCACCGTGACGCCGGACTCGTGCGCAAGGGTAATGGCGAGGCTGCCGTTTCCAGGCTCCAGTGCCGAGAGGGGGAGCGAAAGGCTCGTCCTGCCGCCGGCCTGAAGGGTAAGGCTGGCGGGGACAGCCTGCGTCTGCGCTCCGATGGTCCCGTCGCTCGAGACCGTCAGGGCGTAATCCCCAGGCGGTCCGTCTGTGTTGGCGATCTCAATGAGGAGGCGCGCTTCATCACCCGGCGCCAGGAAGCGCGGCAGGCTGGTGGTCAGCACGACAGGATCGCGGATGACGACGTCTTTCGTCCCGCTGCCGACCGCGGTCCTGGTCCAGGCGACCGCCATCACGCGCGCCGTGCCGTTGAATTGCGGGATGTCGAAGGCGATCTCCGCCTTGCCCTCTTCGTCCAACCGGACGATGCCGGAGAAGAAGGCGAGCAGCCTTTCCTTGGGCGGGCTACCGGCCGCCGTCATGCCGCCACCGTCACCGCCGGTGCGCAGCCGCCCGGCCGCTCCCAGCGAGCCATCGATCAGCCGGCCATAGATGTCGCGCATCTCGATGCCCAACATGCGCTGACCGAAATACCAGCCGGCCGGGTCGGGCGCCTCGTAGCGTGTGAGATTGAGAATGCCGACATCCACCGCGGCGACGGTGACATAGGCTTCCTCGCCGGCCGCCAGCCCGCCGACGGAGACGGGGATCGTCAGCGCCTGGTTCGGCCGCGTTTTGTCAGCGACGCCGAGATCGACCGACAGTTTTCGCGCGCCGGGATCGATCTTCAGCCAGCGCACGCCAATGGCACGCATCGGCAGGCGGTTTTCGGCGGCTTCGCCCGGGCGGAACAGGGTCGCCGTCACATAGGCGCCGGCGCCGAGATCGTCCGTCACGGGGATGTCGAGGGTCGTGCCCTCTGCCGGCACGCTGGCGGTGAAGGTCTTGTTCAGGCTTTCGACGCCGAGCGTGACCAGGACCTCGCCGGCAAAACGCGGCGATATCTTCAGCTTCGCCGTGTCGCCCACCACGTAGGACTCCCGGTCGAGCGCGATTTCGAGCCCGTCCGGCGTTTCGGTCGAGGCAGCCTCGACATACCAGCCGGCGTCGAATTCCACACTCGAAACGGCCGCGCCGTCGGGACTTTCAACCTCCAGAAGATAGCGCCCCCAGCCGACGGGCAGGCTGAGCTGCGGTTCGGAATCCGGCGCCGCTGCGATGGTCCCGTTCTGCACCAGGCTCGTCCTGGTGATCGGTTCATAGTTCCACGCGCCGTCGCTGCGATACCATTGGTAGTCCCGCTCCACCTTGAGGAGCGACCATTTCAGGCCGGGCATGGCGATGCGGTTGCCCGCGGGGTCAACCGCGATCACGCGGAAGCCTGCCGTCCCGCCTTCGGGCACCTGGCCGGAGAATTCCGGCCTGAGGCCAATCACCTCCGTCTCCGGCTCGACGCCCACCTCGATGGAGCGCTCGACGGCGCGCCCGCCCGCCTCGCGCATCTGCACGCTGATTCCGGCCTTGAGGAGCTGCGTCGTGGAGGGCACGCTGTCGACGAACACGTCAAAGCTGGCCTTGCCGTCCTGATCCGTCTCGGGGAGGCTCGAGAGCGGCACGCGCACCGCCTCCACATCCTCCTCGTCCTGAAGCCCGAACACATAGCCCGGGTATTTTGCCCAATCGCGGGTCGTGCCGATGGTCAATTGCCCTTCGAGCGTCAGGCCCGCGGCGGGCGCGCCATAAAGATAGCGACCCTCCAGCGAGACCTGCACGGAAGAGCCAATCGCGACCCTGTCCTGCTCGGCCTTGAGGTCGAACTCGGTGCGGTCGGGAACGAAGTCCTCGACAAGGAACAGTTTTTCACCGATCGGCGCCTGCTCGGGGTCGGCGTGGACGCGCATGGTCCAGGTGCCGCGCATGGCGGTTTGCGGAAGCGGCAGGTCGATAGCGTGGCCGCCAAGTCCACCGCCCTGCGAAACGATGCGGCGGTCCTCCACGCCGTCCGGGCGCTGGAAAATGAAGGTGAGGGGGAGATCCTGCACGGCATCGGCGGAGGGATCGCGAAGCAGGGCGGCCGCATGCACCGTCTCGCCAGCGCGGTAGATGCCGCGCTCCGTCCAGGCGAAGAGGTCCAGCGGGCCGGGCGAGGGCCGCCCCGCGACGCCCCGGTCCGAAAGGTCGAAGCCGGCGCGGGTCATGTCGAGGAAGACGAAATCCTCGCCGTTCTGCGCGAGCACCGCGGCAGGCGAAAGCCCGGCCTCGGCGCGCATCAGCCCCGGCGCGAAGCGGGTGTGGCCATTAGCGTCCGTCGTTGCCTCGCCAAGCACCTCGTTGTTCCGGGCAAGCAGCTTCAAGCGCAGGCCGCCGATCGGCTTGGCGCTGGCAAGCGAGCGGGCGAAGACGGAGAGCCCGTCATCGCCGGCAAAGGTCGAGAGCCCGATATCGGAGACGAGGAACCACTGCGTCGCCCGGCTGTTCCAGGCATCGCTCCGGTCTCCCTCTGGCACGGCGGCGAGCATGTAGATGCCGGGCTCGCGCTCCGGCACGAGCTCGTCGACGGGGATGCTGGTGACCACGTCCTTATTGAGCTCGGAAGCGATCTCGACCGTGCCGTTCCAGATCGGCTCGCCCAGATCCGCCGAAACCTGGTCGATCTCGTATTCATTGAGCTGGCGCAGGAACGTGCCGTCGCTCAGAAGCCGCGTCAGGGAGCGGTCGCCGACGCGGTAGAGGGAGAGCTCGGCGCTCGACGCGTTGACGGAAACAATCGGGATGCCGCGCCGGGCGCTGGTCGGCAGGACGAAATTCTCGCCGGTGAAGCGCAGCGCCGGCGAGCGGTCGCGGATATAGACTTCCAGCGGCACCGGCTCTTCGATCACTTCGCCGATTGCGGACGGCAGGCCCTGGCGCACCACGATGCGATATCGTTCGCCGTGCTTGAGCCCCGTGGCGCAGAGCTCCTTGTCGCTGCGGTCGATGGCGGCGGCGCGGTTGTTGTCCACCGTCATATATTGCGCGTAGTCGATGCCGCTTTTCACCAGCTCTTCGGAGAACTGGACGCATACGCGCGGGCTCACGCTGTCGGAATCGATCGTGTGATCGATAACCCGGAAGCCGTGGCTGTCCTTCAGCGCGGCATAGAGCGCCTGAACCTCGGAGGACGATTCCAGCGCAAGGCTTGCCTCGTAGGCGCTGATGGCGGGCCGGAAGAGGCTGCGGGTTTCGAGCGCGCCGGCAAGGGCGGCAAGCGCCTCGGCTCGCTGATGGGCAGTGCGCGAAAGCTGATAGGCGGTCACGCCCGCGCCGGTCGCGGCGCGCTGCAGGTCATAGGCGCTCTGGTTCTCCTGCGGCTCGGCGGCAGCGGCCGCGCGGGCAAGCCCGGTCCACAGTTCCGGGTTCTGCGGGTCGAGCGCAATGGCCGCGACGTAGTTGGCCATGGCGGTTGCGGCGTCGCCGTTGGTCAGCGCGTCGGCGGCCGCCGAGGCGAGCACGGCGAAGCCATCCTCGCCGGGATCTGCATCGCGCAGCACCTCGCGGCGGTATTGCTCAGCCTCCTGAAGGACGTGGCCGGACACGAAGGAGAGCGACGGCGGCGCGCCCAGGTCGGGCTCGGCGGCGGCCGTGACCACCTTTCCGGCAACCGCGCCCTCAAAGCTGTGGAGCGTCGCGAAGTCGGACTTCAGGAAGCACCAGCGCGCCTTGGTGTTGTAGGTGAAGGCGCGGCATTGATCGTCGGCGAGGCAAATGGCCGAGCATTCGTCGAGGGAGACATCCTTCTCGCTGCGTAGGTCGAAGCCGAAATAGTCGCCGTTTTCGGTGGTGACGACGCGCCTTGCATCCTGCGCCGCGGCGGCGGCGATCAGCCCGCAAGATATCAAGAGAATACCGAAAAACCCGCGAGCAGCGCGCATTGCCGTCCCCTCCCGCCCCATCTGGAGCCTTCCATATTCGCCCACCTTTGTGAAAGCCTGTCAACGGACCGTCCCAAGCCAGAAATTTTATGCTTGAAATATCTCGGCCCCGGTGCGATCCTCACTCTTCACTGGCGAAGCTCAAGGACAGGCGGAAATGAAGGTTGCGGTTCTCGGCGGCGGCCCAGCCGGCCTCTATTTCGCGATCTCAATGAAGCTGCGCGACGCGAGCCACGAGGTCGCCGTCTACGAGCGCAACCGGCCGGACGACACATTCGGCTGGGGCGTGGTGCTTTCCGACGAGACGCTCACCAATCTGGAAGCCAACGACCCGGTCAGCGCCGCCTCGATCCGCGAACATTTCGCCTATTGGGACGACATTGCCGTCTTCTACCGCGGCACGCGCACCGTTTCTACCGGCCACGGCTTCTGCGGCATCGGCCGCAAGAAGCTTCTCGTCCTTCTGCAGGAAAGAGCGCGGGAGCTCGGCGTCGACCTCAACTTTGAGACCGAGATCGACGATCCGCGGCCCTTCATGAAGAGCCATGACGTCGTCATCGCCGCCGACGGCCTGAACTCGAAATCGCGGACCGCGTTCGCCGATGTCTTCAAGCCCGATATCGATCTGCGCAAGTGCAAGTTCGTTTGGCTCGGCACGCACCAGAAATTCGACGACGCCTTCACCTTCATCTTCGAGGAGACGGAGCACGGCTGGGTGTGGGCGCATGCCTACCAGTTCGATCAGAACACGGCGACCTTCATCGTCGAATGCGCGCCGGAGACGTGGGAAAAGTTCGGCTTCGGCGAAATGTCGAAGGAAGAATCGATCGCCACCTGCGAGCGCATTTTTGCCGCGCATCTCGGCGGCCACAGACTCATGTCCAATGCGAACCACATCCGCGGCTCGGCCTGGATCAATTTCCCGCGCGTGCTCTGCGCCCGCTGGTCGCACGAGAACCTGGCGCTGATGGGGGACGCCGCGGCAAGCGCGCATTTCTCCATCGGCTCGGGCACCAAGCTTGCGCTGGAGAGTGCGGTGGCGCTTGCCGAGTACCTTCACTCCGAGCCGACGCTGGAGGCGGCCTTCGGAAAGTATGAGGATGCGCGGCGCACCGAGGTGCTGCGGCTGCAGTCGGCGGCGCGCAACTCGCTCGAATGGTTCGAGAATGTGGAACGGTACCTCAATCTCGATCCCGTGCAGTTCAACTATTCGCTGCTTACGCGCTCGCAGCGCATCAGCCACGAGAATCTGCGCCTGCGCGATCCGGAGTGGCTTGCCGGCGCGGAAGCCTGGTTCCAGCGCCGCGCCGGCAGCAATGTCAACGGCGCGCGCCCGCCCATGTTCGCGCCGTTCCGGCTGCGCGACATGCACCTCGTCAACCGCGTCGTGGTCTCGCCCATGGCGCAGTACAAGGCGGTCGACGGCTGCCCGACCGACTGGCACTTCGTGCACTACGCCGAGCGCGCCAAGGGCGGGGCCGGGCTCGTCTATATCGAAATGACCTGCGTGACGCCGGAAGGGCGTATCACGCCGGGGTGCCCGGGTTTCTACAAGCCCGAGCACGAAGTCGCCTGGAAGCGCCTTGTCGATTTCGTTCACAGCGAGACCGAGGCCAAGATCTGCGCGCAGCTCGGCCACTCGGGCCCGAAAGGCTCCACGCAGGTGCCTTGGGAGGATTCGGAAATGCCGCTTCCTTCCGGCAACTGGCCGCTGCTGGCGCCTTCGGCCGTGCCGTGGAGCGAGGCGCACCAGGTGCCGAAGGAAATGACGCGCAGGGATATGGACGAGGTGCGTGACGCCTTCGTCACGGCAACCGAGATGGCGGAGCGCGCCGGCTTCGACATGCTCGAGCTGCATATGGCGCATGGCTATCTGCTTTCCGCCTTCATCACGCCGCTCACCAACCGCCGTACCGACGAGTACGGGGGCAGCCTTGAAAACCGCATGCGCTACCCGCTTGAAGTGTACCGGGCGGTACGCGCGGTCTGGCCGGAGGAGAAGCCCATCTCCGTGCGCATCTCGGCCAATGACTGGGTGGGCGAGGAGGGCGTGACGCCGGAGGACGCGGTGGAGATCGCGCGCATGCTGCAGGCGGCGGGCGTCGACATCTGCGACGTCTCGGCCGGCCAGACATCGACCCGGGCGCAGCCCGTTTACGGCCGCATGTTCCAGACGCCGTTCTCGGACCGCATCCGCAACGAAACAGGCATGGCGACCATGGCGGTCGGCAACATTTATGAACCCGACCATGTGAACTCGATCCTGATGGCCGGCCGCGCTGACCTCGTCTGCCTTGCCCGGCCGCATCTTGCCGATCCCTATTGGACCCTGCACGCGGCAGTCGACCTCGGCGATCGCCATGTCACATGGCCCAATCCCTATCTGCGCGGCCGCGACCAGCTCTACCGCCTGAAGGAACGGCAGGACGCCATGCTGGGGAAAGTGTGATGCAGGTGGTGGGACGCCACGCACTCGTCACCGGCGGCGGATCGGGTGTCGGCCGGGCGGTTGCATTCGCCCTAGCCGATGCCGGCGTCACGGTCACCATCTGCGGCCGGCGCCTGGAGCCGCTGCAGGAGGTCGCCGGCGAGCGCGCGAACATTTTTGCTCTTTCCGCCGACGTGACGGATCAGGCATCCGTGGAAGGCCTCTATCGCCAGGCCGAAGCCGAGCGCGGCCCGTTCGATATCGTCGTCGCCAATGCGGGCATTGCCATGAGCGCGCCGGCGGCGAAAACCAGTCTCGAAGACTGGAACAAGACGCTTCAGGTAAATCTCACCGGCGCCTTCCTCACTGTCCAGCCCGCGCTTGCCGGCATGGCGGCGCGCAAATCGGGCCGCGTCATCTTCATTGCCTCCGTCGCCGGGCTCAAGGGCTATGCCTATGTCGCGCCCTATGTGGCTTCCAAGCACGGGCTCATCGGGCTGATGCGCTCGCTCGCAGTCGAGCTGGTCAGAACCGGCGTGACGGTGAACGCCGTCTGCCCCGGTTATGTGGAAACCGACATGCTGGAGCAATCGGTCGCCCGCATCGTGGAAAAGACCGGGCGGTCGGCGGCGGAGGCGCGGGCGAGCCTTCTTGCGCAAAACCCGCATGGACGCTTCATCCAGCCGGAGGAGGTGGCGGCGGCCGTGCTCTGGCTCTGCGGCCCAGGCGCCGCGTCGGTAACGGGGCAGGCCATTTCGATTTCGGGGGGTGAGACATGGTAAGCGCACCGCTTTCCGTGATCGATGCGCGCTCGGGGGACAAGGAGCGCCTCCGCCTCTGGATCAGGATGCTGCGCACGACGCGCATCGTCGAAGGCGAACTGCGCGAGCGGCTGAAGCGCGACTTCGATTCCACCCTGCCGCGCTTCGATGTGATGTCGGCGCTCTACCGCGAGCCGGAAGGCATGCTGATGACCGACCTCTCGCGCTTCCTTCTGGTCTCGAACGGCAATGTCACGGGCATCGTCGACCGGCTGGTCGCCGACGGTTATGTCGCGCGCGCCAAACGCGAGGGCGACAAGCGCACCTCCGTCGTGCGGCTGACGCCGGCCGGCACCGCCTTCTTTGAGAAGATGGCCGCCGCCCACGAGCGCTGGATCGCCGAACTGCTTGGCGGGATCGGCACCGCCGAGGTGCGCCGGCTATCGGAAATGCTCCACCTGTTCCGCAGCAACTGGGAGGGCGAACATTGACCTCGATCCGGATGGCCAGCCTCGAGCCGAAGCATTTTCTCTGGCGGATGGAGGGCCGGGTCGCGATCGTCCAGCTCAACCGGCCGGAGCGGAAGAACCCGCTCACCTTTGAATCCTATGCCGAGCTGCGCGACACCTTCCGCGATCTCGTTTATGCGGATGACGTCGATGCCGTGGTGCTCCTGCCCAATGGCGGGAATTTCTGCTCGGGCGGTGACGTGCATGACATCATAGGCCCGCTGATCGGCATGGAGATGAAGGAGCTCTTGGCCTTCACGCGCATGACCGGCGATCTCGTCAAGGCAATGCTCCATTGCGGCAAGCCCATCATCGCCGCCGTGGACGGGGTAGCGGTCGGCGCCGGCGCGATCCTAGCCATGGCGTCGGATATCCGCATTGCCACGCCCGAAGCGAAAACCGCCTTCCTCTTCACGCGCGTGGGACTGGCGGGCTGCGATATGGGTGCTTGCGCGATCCTGCCGCGCATCATCGGCCAGGGCCGCGCCGCCGAGCTTCTCTACACCGGCCGCACCATGAGCGCCGAAGAAGGCGAGCGCTGGGGATTCTACAACCGCCTCGTTTCCGCGGGTGCCCTGGAAGCTGAAGCGCTCGACCTTGCCGCGCGCATCGTCTCGGGCCCGACCTTCGCCCACGGCATCACCAAGACGCAGCTCAACCAGGAATGGTCGATGAGCCTCGACCAGGCAATCGAGGCGGAGGCGCAGGCGCAGGCGATCTGCATGCAGACGAAGGACTTCGAGAGGGCGTATCGGGCGTTCGTGGCCAAGGAAAAGCCGGTGTTCCAGGGGGATTGATGGGCGAGAAAAGCTTCCTTTCCTGGCCATTCTTCGAGGATCGCCACCGCGAGTATGCGGAGCGGCTGGAGGCCTGGTGCGCTGCAAACCTGCCCGTCGATCACCATGATGTCGACGCGGCCTGCCGCGAGCTTGTGAAAAAGCTCGGGCGCGACGGATGGCTGAAGCCCACCGCCATTGATCTGGAAAATCCGGCACCCATCGACATCCGCACGCTTTGCATCTCCCGCGAGACGCTGGCGCGGCATGACGGGCTTGCCGATTTCGTCTTCGCAATGCAGGGCCTCGGCACCGGCACGATCACCTTTTACGGCACGCCCGAACAGCAGCGGTGGCTGGCGAAAACGCGCGTCGGCGAGGCCATCGCTGCCTTCGCGCTTTCCGAGCCGCGCTCCGGCTCGGACGTCGCCAATATGGACATGACCGCGACGCGTGACGGTGACGCCTACATCCTCAATGGCGAGAAGACCTGGATCTCCAATGGCGGCATCGCCGATTTCTACGTCGTCTTCGCCCGCACGGGCGAAGCGCCGGGCGCCAAAGGCATTTCCGCCTTCCTCGTACCGGCCGGTACGGAGGGTCTGACTATCGCCGAGCGGCTGGAGGTGATCGCGCCGCATCCGCTGACCCGGCTCTCGTTCCAGGACGTGCGTGTGCCCGCCTCCGCCATGATCGGGAAGCCGGGCGAGGGCTTCCGCATCGCCATGTCCGTGCTCGACGTCTTCCGCTCTACAGTGGGTGCCGCGGCTCTCGGCTTTGCTCGGCGCGCACTGGACGAGAGCATCAAGCGGGTGGCCGAGCGCGAGCTTTTCGGCGCGGCGATGGCGGAGCTGCAGATGGTGCAGGGGCATATAGCGGATATGGCGGTGGACGTGGATGCGGCCGCACTCCTCGTCTACCGCGCTGCCTGGACGAAGGATATGGGTGCCGCCCGCGTCACGCGCGAGGCGGCGATGGCAAAGCTCTTCGCCACGGATCGCGCGCAGGAGGTGATCGACCGCGCGGTACAGCTCCATGGCGGCGACGGGGTGCGCCGGGGCCATATCGTCGAGAGCCTCTATCGCGAGATCCGCGCCCTGCGCATCTATGAGGGCGCTTCCGACGTGCAGAAGGTTGTGATTGCGAGGCAGGTGCTCGCGGCGGCCAAAGCCCCGTAAGCCAGCCTTAGGGGACGAACGGAGTAGTTCATCGTGCATACTATCTTGCAGCCCGAGGGATGGGCCAAACCCGTCGGCTACGCGAACGGAATTGCCGCCCGCGGAAGGCTGGTCTTCGTGGGCGGGCAGGTCGGCTGGAACAGGGTTTGCGAATTCGAGAGCGACGACCTGGTCGACCAGGTGCGCCAGACGCTCTCGAACATCGTTGCCGTGCTCGCCGAAGCGGATGCGAAGCCGGAGCACATCACCTCCATGACCTGGTACTTCATCGACAAACGAGAATACCTCGCCCGCCTGAAGGATATCGGTGTCGCCTACCGGAACGTGTTCGGCCGGCATTATCCGGCGATGGCTGCCGTGCAGGTCACGGCCCTGATGGAGGATCGCGCGAAGGTGGAGATCCAGGCCACGGCGGTCGTGCCGGATTGAGCGATGGACGCCTCTCCGCGCAGGGCCCTGATCGAATTCTTCTCGCAGCCGGCTCCAGAGGTGGCGAAGCGGCTGATCGGCGCGGAACTGCTCGTGGGCTCGGCGGGCGGGATCATCGTCGAAACCGAGGCCTACGACCACGAGGACCCGGCATCGCACAGCTACCGAGGGCAGACGGCGAGCAACAAGTCCATGTTCGGGCCGCCCGCGCACGCCTATGTCTACCGCTCCTACGGCATCCACTGGTGCCTGAACTTCGTCTGCCTGCCCGGCAGCGCCGTCCTGATGAGGGCGCTCGAGCCGACGGTTGGAATTGATGCGATGCAGGAGCGGCGCGGGACGAAAGCGCTGCCGCAGCTTTGCGCCGGGCCGGGTCGGCTTTGCCAGGCGCTTGGCATTGACAAGGCGATGGATGGGCTCGCCCTCTATGAGCCGCCCTTCCGGCTGGTGCTGGGGGACGGAAAAGCGGCAGTGGTTGCGGGGCCGCGCATCGGAATCTCGCGCGCCGCCGAAACGCCCTGGCGGTTCGGGCTGAAGGACTCGCGCTATGTCAGCCGGAGGTTTTAGGGAACGATGCCTAGAGCTTTGACCCTCGCCGCCATCGAGGCGATGGACGCCGCCGATCCGCTGGGCCCGATACGCGAGAGGTTCACGCTGCCGGAAGGGATCGTCTATCTCGACGGCAATTCGCTCGGACCCGCTTCGCCTGCCGTTTTCGGCGAACTCGAAAAGACAGCCAGGGACGAATGGGGCGAGGGGCTGATCCGCAGCTGGAACACGGCCGGCTGGTTCGACCTGCCCATCACGCTCGGCGACCGTATCGGGCGGCTCATCGGCGCGGAGCCCGGCCAGACCGTCGTCTGCGACACGACCTCCATCAATATCTACAAGGCCGTGCACGCGGCGATGGGGCTGCGGCCGGAGCGCCCGGTAATCGTCGCCGAAGCCAGCAGCTTCCCGACCGACCTCTATATGGCCGAGGGCGTGCTCTCCACGCGCACGGGCACGCGGATGCTGCTCGAGGGCGTCGATGCGCCGGCCATCGAGGATTTGATCGATGAGCGCACCGCCGTCGTTCTCGTCAACCACGTCAACTACAAGTCCGGTGAGCTGCGCGACCTGGCGGTCCTGACGCGCAGGGCGCATGAGGCTGGCGCGCTGGTCGTCTGGGATATCTGCCATTCGGCGGGCGCCCTGCCGGTCGAGCTCGACCGTGCGAATGTCGATTTCGCGGTCGGCTGCACCTACAAATATCTGAATGGGGGACCCGGATCGCCGGCCTTCATCTATGTCGCAAGGCGGCATCAGGCCGAGGCGCTCCAGCCGCTCAGCGGCTGGTGGGGCCATGCGCGCCCCTTCGCCTTCGAGCCGCATTTTCACGGCGATGCCGGCATCCGGAAATTCCAGTGCGGCACGCAGCCGGTGCTCTCGCTGAGGGCGCTGCAAGCTGCGCTCGATGCCTGGGAGGGTGTCGAGATGACGGCGGTGCGCGAAAAGAGCCTAGCGCTCACGGACCTGTTCATCCGGCTGGTCGAGGCGCGATGCGGGGGGGTCGGCCTGACGCTTGAAAGCCCCCGCGAACGGGCAAGGCGCGGCAGCCAGGTCTCCTTCGCCCACCCTCACGCCTATGAGGTCATGCAGGCGCTGATCGAACGGGGCGTGATCGGCGACTTCCGTGCGCCTTCCACAATGCGTTTCGGCTTCACGCCGCTTTATCTGAGCTACCGCGATGTCTGGTACGCAGTCGAAGTGCTGGAGGAGGTGCTGCGGACGGAGGCGTGGAGGGAGGAGCGGTTTGCGGTAAGGGCGGCCGTGACCTAGAGCGGAATGCGCTCAGGGCGGTCAGACCCCTAGATACCGGTCCTGCAGGTCCGGCGTGAGCGCCTGAGGTGTGCCCTCGAATACGGTCACGCCCTTTTCCAGAACGAAGCAGCGGTCGGCGACCGCCAGGAGTTCCGAGAGTGTCTTGTCGACAACCAGGATCGATTGGCCGCCTGCCTTGAGCTTTGCGATGGCCGCCCAGATGTCGCGGCGGATCACCGGCGCGAGCCCCTCCGTCGCCTCGTCGAGGACAAGAAGGCGAGGATTGGTCATCAGTGCGCGGCCGATCGCCAGCATCTGCTGCTCACCGCCCGACAGGGTGTTGGCGTATTGGTTGCGCCGTTCGCCGAGCCTGGGAAAGAGGTCCACCACTTTCTGCAGCGTCCATTCGCCATTGCGGGCGGCGGCGACAAGGTTTTCCGTCACCGTGAGGTTGGGGAAGCAGCGGCGGCCCTCCGGCACCAGGCCAAGCCCCAGCCGTGCAATGCGGTGAGGAAGCTTCCCCGCGATCTCCCGTCCGGCGAAGCGGATGGTCCCGGAGCGCGGCCGGATAAGGCCGAAAATCGTGCGGATCGTCGTCGTCTTGCCCATCCCGTTGCGGCCCATCAGGGCGACGACCTCGCCCTCCTTCACATCCAGGCCGACGCCGAACAGCGCCTGAGAGGCGCCATAAAAGCTTTCGAGACGGTCGACTTCGAGCAGGCTCACGCGGCGTCCCCCAGATAGGCCCGGCGAACCTCGGGATCGTTGCGGATCTCGTCCACCTTGCCCGTGGCGATGATGCGGCCATAGACGAGTACGGAGATGCGGTCGGCGAGCGCGAAGACGGCGTCCATGTCGTGCTCCACGAGAAGGATCGGTGCTTCGCGGCGCAAATCGTCGAGGAATCTCGTCAGGCTCTTCGAGCCTTCAGGTCCCATGCCGGCCATAGGCTCGTCGAGCAGGAACGCCTTTGGCCCGAGCGCCAGGGCAATGGCGATTTCCAGCTGGCGGCGCTCGCCATGGGAAAGCTCGGCGGCCGGCACCTGCGCGCGCGCCGCAAGGCCAACCCGCTCCAGCATCGCCATGGCTGGTTCGGTGAGGCTTTTGTCGCGCATCACCGGGCGGAAGAAGCGCAGGCTCGATCCTTGTTTCGCCTGCACCGCAAGCATGACATTGCGGAGGGCGGAAAATTCCTGCGCGAGCGAGGAGGTCTGGAAACTGCGTGCCAGCCCCAGCCGCGCCCGCGCCGCCATGCCGAGGCCGCCAATATCCTGCCCGAGGAAGCGGATCGTGCCGCCGTCGGGCTTGAGCGCCCCGGATATCTGGTGGATCAGCGTGCTCTTGCCGGCGCCGTTCGGGCCGATGAGGGCATGAATTTCGCCGGGCAGCAGCGTCAGGCTGACGCCGTCCGTTGCCTTCAGCGCACCGAAGCTTTTCCGCAGGTCGCGGATCTCGAGCACCGGGTCAGCCATGGCGCGCCCTCCCGGCGAGAAGGCCGATCAGTCCGCCGCGCGCAAAGAGCACGACGCCGAGCAGGATGAGCCCAAGAAAGAACTGCCAGCGCTCGGTGATCCCGCCCAGCACATATTCAAGCAGAACGAAGAGCATGGCGCCGGCCACCGGCCCGAATTGCCGGCCGATGCCGCCCAGCACGATGAGCACGATCAGCTCGCCCGACATATGCCAGGAAAGCATGGAGGGGCTGGCGAAGCGGTTGAGGTCAGCAAAGAGCGCTCCCGCCAGCCCGGTGACCATCGCCGAAATGGCAAAGGCGACCAGACGGATCTTGAAGGGCGGAATGCCCACTGCGGCGAGGCGGGTGGCGTTCTGCCTTGCCGCCTGGAGTGCAGCCCCGAAACGCGAATCCCGCAGGAATCGGAAGAGCAGAAGGCCGAGAAGAAGCAGGACGTAGCAGATGAGGAAGAAGGGGAGGGGCTGCGCCGTGTTCAGCCCCGGAAAGGTGTTGCGCACATAGATGGAAAGCCCGTCCTCGCCGCCATAGGCGGGCCAGGAGACGGCGAAATAATAGATCATCTGCGCGAAGGCGAGCGTGATCATGATGAAATAGACGCCGGCGGTGCGCAGGCTCACCGCCCCGATCGGCAGCGCGACGAGGCCGCAGACGACGATCGCGACGAGCCAGATCACCGGCATGGAGGTCGTGGAGGCAATCCCGAAAAGCAGCGGCTCTGCATTGAAGGCGTGGGTCGCCAGCACGCCCGCGGCATAGCCGCCCAGCCCGAAGAAGGCTGCGTGGCCGAAAGAGACGAGGCCGCCAAGCCCCAGCGCGATGTTGAGCCCCACTGCCGCCAGCGCAAGTACGGCAATGCGCGTGGCAAGGGTGACATAGAATGGCTCGCCCATGTAGGAGGCGGCGATCGGCACCGCGAGAAGCAGAAGCGCAAGAAGCGCGTTGGCGAAGGTTTCGCGCGTCATCGGCCCCTCACGACTGCGCGGAGAACAGGCCGCTCGGCCTGATCGCCAGGATGAGCGCCATAACGATATAGATCAGCATGGAGGCAAGCGCCGCGCCCACGAGATTGGCCTGCGAGGCCGGAAGCATCAGCGACAGTGCCTGCGGAAGCAGGAAGCGGCCCATAGTGTCGACCACGCCGACGAGGACGGCGCCGAACAGCGCGCCCTTGATGGAGCCGATGCCGCCGATCACGATCACCACGAAGGCGAGGATCAGCACCGGCTCGCCCATTCCCACCTGCACCGATTGCAGCGCGCCGACAAGAGCTCCGGCAAGGCCGGCGAGCGCCGCACCGAGGGCGAACACGACCGTATAGAGGGTGGAGATGTCGACGCCCAGGGCGGCGATCATCTCGCGGTCCGACTCGCCCGCGCGGATGCGCATGCCGAGCCGGGTGCGGGAAATCAGCAGGTAAAGGCCGGCGGCCACGACGACGCCGACGCCGATGACGGCCAGTCGGTAGAGCTGATACTGGCCTCCGCCGGGCAGGGGCACGGCCCCCTGGAGCAGCGGTGGGATATCGAGATAGAGGGGAAAGGAGCCGAACAGCCAGCGCGTGCCTTCGGAAAAGATCAGGATGAGCGCGAAGGTCGCAAGCACCTGGTCGAGATGGTCGCGCTGATAGAGCCGGCGGATGACGAGCACCTCCACGATCGCGCCGGCGGCGGCGGCCGCTACCAGGCTGGCCGCAAGGCCGATCCAGAAGGAGCCGGTGGCGGACGCGATCATCGCACAGGCAAACGCGCCGACCATGTAGAGGGAGCCATGCGCGAGGTTTATGAGGCCCATGACGCCGAAGATGAGCGTCAGGCCGGCCGCCATCAGGAACAGCATGACGCCGAGCTGCAGGCCGTTCAGGAGCTGTTCAAGGAGGAGGGCAGCGGACAATGGGCAGGATCCGGGGAAGGGGTATCAGGGCATCGAGCTACCGGTCATGCCGGGTGGCTGACCGCCGGTAGAAAGTTCGCTGTAGCGGCCTTTACACCCCTCTCCGGCTGTCGAGCCTGAGAGGGGTGCTGCGGGGGCCCGTATATCCGGTCGGCAGGGAGTCCGTAGACGAGCCGCTCCGGCCTCGCGCATGCCGCCCAGCTACTGCATCTGGCATTGTTCGGCGTAGGCGTCCTTGTGATCCTCGAAGGCCGTGGCGACGATCTTGTTGGTCAGCACGTCGCCCTCCTTGATGACCTCGCGGATATAGATGTCCTGGATGGGGTGGTTGTTTGTATTGAACTCGAAGTCGCCGCGCACGGATGCAAAATCAGCCTCCTTCAATGCCGCCCTGAAAGCTTCCTTGTCCTTCACGCTTGCCTTGGACAGGGCGGACAGGATGAGGTTTGCCGTATCCCAGCTCTGTGCCGCGTAGATGGAGGGCAGCCGGCCGTACTCCGCCTGGAACGCCTCGACGAATTTCTTGTTGGCCTCGTTGTCGAGGTCCTTGGACCAGGAGGCCGAGTTCTTCACGCCGAGGGCGGCATCTCCCACGGCCGGCAGCACGTCCTGGCTGAAGGAGAAGCTCGGGCCCATGACGGGAATACCGACGCCCGATTGCGCGTATTGCTTCATGAAGGCGATGCCCATGCCGCCCGGCAGGAAGAAGAACACCGAATCCGCTCCCGAGGCGCGGATCTGCGCGATCTCGGCGGCATAGTCGGTCTGGCCTACCTGCGTATAAAGCTCGCCGGCAAGCTCGCCCTTGTAGAATCGCTTGAAACCTGTGAGCGAATCCTTGCCCGCCGGATAGTTGGGCGCGAGAATGAATGTCTTCTTGTAGTTCTCGCTGGCGTATTGCCCCATCGCCTCGTGGAAATTGTCGTTCTGATAGGCGACGTTGAAATAGTTCGGGTTGCAGTTGGCGCCGGCCAGTGCCGAGGGGCCGGCATTGGGCGACAAGTAGATGATGTCCTGCGCCACCACATTGGGCACCACGGCCATGGCCAGGTTCGACCAGATGATGCCGGTCATCAGGTCGACCTTGTCGCTCTGGATCATCTTCTCGGCGATCTGCACCGCGAGTTCGGGCTTCTGGGCGTCGTCCTCGATGACGAGCTCGATCTCCTCGTTGCCCGCCTGCTTCATGGCGAGCGTGAAGGCGTCGCGCATGTCGATGCCGAGCCCGGCGCCGCCGCCCGACAAGGTGGTGATGACGCCGATCTTCACCGGCTCGGCATAGGCCAGGCTGGAGGCCACGAGGCTCAGCCCGAAAATGCCTGCTGCAATGCTTTTCATCGAGTATCCTCCCTAGAAGCTCATGTTTTCAGAGCCTGGTGCGAACTTTCCAGAGTTCTGGAAACAGTTCAACCTCCAGCATCTTTTTGAGATACGAAACCCCGGCGGTGCCGCCGGTGCCGCGCTTCAGGCCGATGATGCGCTCCACCGTCGTTACATGGTTGAAGCGCCAGCGGCGGAAATAGTCCTCGAAATCCACCAGCTTCTCGGCCAGTTCGTAGAACTGCCAGTAGCGCTGCGGATCGCGATAGACCGTGCGCCAGGCCTCCAGCACCTCCTCACTCTCGGAGCGGGCCTGCCGCCAGTCGCTGCGCCTGCCGTCGGCGCCGATATCGAAGCCGCTGCGGCCGAGCAGGAGGATCGCCTCGTCATAAAGCGAGGGTTCCGCCAGGATCGCCTCCAGCTTCTGCACCACCTCCTGCCGGTGCGCATGCGGGCGCAGCATCGCGGGATTCCTGTTGCCGGCCATGAACTCGATGGCACGGTACTGCCAGGACTGGAAGCCGGAGGATTGGCCAAGCGCGCCGCGGAATTCGGTGTATTCACTCGGCGTCATCGTCCGCAGCACGTCCCAGGCGCTGTTCAATTGCTCGAAGATGCGCGCCACCCGGGACAGCATCTTGAAGGACGGCTCCAGATTGTCGGCGCGGATCATGCGCATCGCCGAGCTGATTTCGTGCAGGGCAAGCTTCATCCAGAGTTCGGAGGTCTGGTGCTGGATGATGAACAGCAACTCGTCATGCGAGGAGGACAGGGGTTCCTGGGCCTCGAGCACGCGCTCCAGATGCAGATAGTCGCTATAGGACATGCGGTCCCGGAACGACATCTCGGCACCTTCCGCCGCGGGATCGTGGGGCTCGGTCAAGTGGGGCTCTCCGTCCTCAGCCGGAAGCGCTGGATCTTTCCGGTCAGCGTCTTGGGCAGGGCGTCGGTGAACCTGATCGAGCGCGGGTATTTGTAGGGCGCGATGGTGGCCTTCACATGATCCTGCAGCCGCTTGACGCAGGCCTCGTCCCGCGCCACGCCCTCAACCAGCACCACATGGGCCTCCACGATCTGACCGCGCTCCTGGTCGGGCGCGCCGATCACCGCGCATTCGGCGACGTCGGGATGGGCCAGCAGCGCCGCCTCCACCTCCGGCCCGGCTATATTGTAGCCGGCGCTGATGATCATGTCGTCGGAACGGGCGACGAAGTGGAAATAGCCTTCCTCGTCCTGGAGGAATGTGTCCCCGGTGATGTTCCAGCCATTGCGCACATAGTCGCGCTGTCGGTCATCGGCCATGTAGCGGCACCCGGTGGGGCCGCGGACGGCCAGCCTGCCGGGCGTACCGCGCGGTACTTCGCGCATGTCCTCGTCCACGATGCGGGCCTCGTAGCCGCCCACCGCCCGGCCGGTCGAGCCGGGCCTCAGCTCACCGAAGCGGTTGGAGATGAAGATGTGCAGCATCTCGGTCGAGCCGATCCCGTCGACAATCGGCTTACCGGTCTTCCTCATCCATTCCTCGAAGACGGGCCCCGGCAGGGTCTCGCCGGCCGAGACGGCGGCGCGCAGCGAAGAAAGATCCGCGCCTTCGTCCATGGCCTTCAGCATGGCCCGGTAGGCCGTCGGCGCGGTGAAGGAGACAGTCGCCTTGTAGGTCTCGATGATGTCGATCATGTTGGCCGGCGTCGCATGCTCCAGAAGCGTGGCCGCCGCGCCGAAACGGAGGGGAAAGATCGCCAGCCCGCCGAGGCCGAAGGTGAAGGCAAGCGGCGGGGAGCCGACGAAGATGTCGTCCGGCGTCACCTGCAGGATCTCCTTCGCATAGGCATCGGCGATGATCAGCAGATCGCGGTGGAAATGCATCGTCGCCTTGGGTACGCCCGTCGTGCCCGAGGTGAAGCCGAGCAGCGCCACGTCGTCACGGCCGGTCTTCACGGCCTCGAAGGTGACGGGCTTGCCGAGCGCGATGCGGTCAAGCTCGGCATCGTGATTGGCCGTGCCGTCGAAGCCCACCACCTGCTTGAGGAAACGGCTGTCCTTGGCGCAGGCGACGAGCTCGTCCATCAGCCGCGTATCGCAAAGGGCGAGGCCGACCTCCGCCTTGTCGACGATCTTGGCAAGCTCGCCCGCGCGCAGCATGGGCATGGTGTTGACGACCACCGCGCCGGCCTTGGTGGCGGCCAGCCAGCAGGCGACCATGGCCGGATTGTTGGCGGAGCGGATCAGCACCCGGTTGCCCGGCTTTATCCCGTAATTCTCGACCAGCGCATGGGCGAGCCGGTTGGTCCAGTCGGAGAGCTCCTTGTAGGTGCGCCGCCGGCCATTGCCGATCAGCGCCGTCCGGTCGCCGAAGCCCTGCTCGACCATCCGGTCGGTGAGCTCCACGGCGGCATTGAGATATTCGGGATACTGGAAGCCGTCGAGCAGGAAGTCCGGCCACTCCTCCGGCGGCGGAAGGTTGTCGCGCGTGAAGGTGTCGATATGGGCCGACGGACCTAGCATGGCCGGGCTCTCCGCATAAGCGCCGCGGCAGGCCGGCGGCTGCCGCCTCGGCCGGGCCTGGAGCATGCGGGGATTACGATCGGCACGGCGAGCCTCCCACTCTCGTGACACGGTTCCCAGCATGACATTGCCCGAAAAATACTTCAAGCCTAAAACTTCTCCTGCGCGCTGTTGACTTGGATGCTTTTCCTGCCGCTCAATGCAGCGCCATTCAGCGGAGGGGCCGATGTTCGAGCGAAGGATTGCCGACTGGGACGATGCCTACGCAAACGGGCCGAACATCCCGAACAGCGACCGCTGGCCGGCCCTTTGGATAGAACCGGCGCGGGACTTCCGAGATCGGCTCGCCGCAGCCAGCCGCGCCAGGCTGGACATCTCCTATGGACAGAGGGAGCGCAACCGGCTCGACCTCTTTCTGCCCGACAAGGCGCCCATAGGTCTCGTCGTCTTCGTCCACGGCGGGTACTGGATGAGGTTCGACAAGAGTTTCTGGTCGCATCTTGCTGCCGGGCCGGTGGAAAGCGGCTATGCCGTAGCCATGCCCTCCTACACGCTCTGCCCCGAGATCAGGATCGCCGGCATCGTGGAGGAGATCGGCGCTGCCGTGGAAGCGGCGGCGCAGATGGTGGGGGGGCCCGTAATGCTCGCCGGCCACTCGGCCGGGGGGCACCTTGCCAGCCGGATGGTCTCCGCCACTACGCCGCTTGCGGCGGAGATGCGGGCGCGGATCCGCCGCGTCGTCTCGATTTCCGGCGTGCACGACCTCCGTCCCATCATGCGCACCGCGATGAACGGCACGCTCGGCATTGGCGAGGCGGAGGCGCTTGCCGAGAGCCCGGCGTTGCTGCGGCCGCTGGAGGGGGCGCGCGTCACCTGCTGGGTCGGCGGCGGCGAGCGCGCCGAATTCCTGCGCCAGAATGCGCTGCTCGCCAATATCTGGGCCGGCCTCGGCGCGGCCACGTCCGAGGTGGTCGAGCCGGACAAGCATCATTTCTCCGTGATCGACGGCCTTGCCGATCCGGCTCATCCGCTGACGCGGGCCCTTCTCGCAGAATAATTCGCGGCGCTCCGCAGGGCCGGTCCAAGGGCGGCGCTGCGGCCTTTTCATCGATCGCCGTGGGCCGGCGTGGTAATGCAAGAATCTGTGCGATGAGGCGAAGTATACGGCCACGAAACTCCTGCCCGTCCGCTGCGAGCAGGAGAGATTGACGGCCTAACAACTCCTCCGATACATTTTATCCATGCCTTACCGCAGCAAAGCAAAAGAAGCAGGCATTCTGAATCCCGCTGAAGTGGAACTACTTGGGCGTGTGTTCGACAAGACGTCCCTGCCAGCTGAAACAGATCATGACCGGGAAGCACGCGCCTCGCGAATTCTCGGCTATTATCTTGCCGGGATCACCGACGAGGACGAATTGACCACGCTGGCAAAGCAGCCTTTGGGCCGGTAGGCGCTCGTTTCGGGGTAGGGGCTTCTTTTCGATCGCGGTCCCTTCCGCTCCCTCAAAGAGGCGCGATTTTTTCCGTCTTCCCGCTCTGGATCACTGCCTGAGCATCTGCTAGAAATCCCGCCTGAAATCGATTTCATCGAGCTTCAAAGGAGGAGAACATGAAGAAATCCGTTTTGCTTGCCGCTGCCGCGGCCGTAGTGCTTTCTGCTGTCGGCGCGCAGGCGCAGGACTTCACCATCGGCCTGTCGAACGGCTGGGTGGGCAGCGAGTGGCGCACGCAGATGATCGAGGAAGCCCAGGAAGCGGCCAAGAAGTGGGCGGACAAGGGCGTCAATGTCGAGGTCGTCGTGCAGAGCGCCAATGTGGACGTGCCCGGGCAGATCGCCCATGTGCGCAACTTCATCAACCAGGGCGTCGACGCGATCATCATCAACCCGAACAGCCCGACTGCCTTCGATCCGGTCTTCGCGCAGGCCAAGGAGGCTGGAATCCTGGTGATCTCGACCGACGCCGAGGTCTCCTCGCCCGACGCCATCTATGTCGGCATCGACCAGACCGCCTGGGGTGCTGCCGGCGCCAAGTGGCTTGCCGAGACGCTGGGCGGCAAGGGCGAGGTGGTCGCCATCAACGGCGTGGCGGGCCATCCGGCCAACGAGATGCGCGTGGCGGGCTACCGCAGCGTGTTCAAGGACTATCCGGACATCAAGGTGGTGAACGAGGTCAACGCCAACTGGGATCAGGCGCAGGGCCAACAGGCCATGCAGAACATCCTTGCCACCTATCCCAACATCAATGGCGTCTGGGTGCAGGACGGCATGGCGGCGGGCGCCTGGCGCTCCATCATTGATGCCGGCAAGACCAACGACATCGCCGCGACCGGGGAAATCCGCAAGGACTTCATCGATCTGTGGGTTGAGAACAACCTCAACTCCGGGGCCTCGGTGAACCCTCCCGGCGTGATGGCGAGCGCGCTAAACGTTGCCGTCCTCATGCTGCAGGGCAAGGAACTGAAGCAGCCCGCCACGGCCGGCCAGTACGGCAACGCCATGTATCTGGAAATCCCCTTCATCGACAGCAGCAATGTGAAGGAGATCCACTCCCAGCTCGAGGGCAAGCCGGGCCACTATTCCTACACGCACTCCCTTTCCATCGAGGAAGCCGAAGCTCTCTTCAAGTAAGCTCCTCCGAAGCTGGGGCGCGCCTGCCTTCGGCGGGCGCGCTCGCGCATCCAATGGTGATCGCATGGCGCATCTTTCGATCCGCGGCGCGCGCAAGGCCTATGGCGCGACCATCGCGCTCAGCCGGGGCGACTTCGACCTCAAGGAGGGAGAGGTCCACGTGCTCATCGGCTCGAACGGCTCCGGCAAAAGCACGCTGTGCAAGATCGTCGCCGGTAGCGTGCGTCCCGATGCCGGCGAGGTGCTGATCAACGGAAAGCCCGTTTCGATCGACGGGCCGCGCGCCGCGCGTGGGCTTGGCATTGCCACGTTCTATCAGGAACTCAGCCTTGCCGCCCACCGGACGGTGGCGGAAAACATAGGCCTGCCGGAACTGCCCGCCAAAGGCGGAATCTTCGTCGATCGTGACCGGCTGAAGGCGGTCGCGGAGCGCTATATCTCGCGCTTTGCTGATGTGGCGGGTAAGGGGTTTTCCGCCGATACGCGGGTGGAGCATCTGCGCGAGGATCAGCGCCAGCTCGTCGAGATCATGAAGACGCTGGCGACCGAGGCGCCAATCCTGATCTTCGACGAGCCGACCTCCTCTCTCGACCGCTCCCAGGTGGAGCGCTTCTTCGACGTATTGCGGGAATTGAAGGCGCAGGGCCGCGGTATCGTCTTCATCTCGCACCGCATGGACGAGATTTTCGCCATCGGCGACCGGGTCACCGTCATCCGCGACGGCGAGACGGTCGCCACCTCGCTCATCTCGCAGACCGACCCCTCCGCCATCATCCGCCAGATGGTTGGCGAGCAGGGCGAGCTTGCGGCGGCGGACGGCGCGCCGCCGGCGGCAGCCGCCGAAAGTTCGGAAACCGTGCTTGCCGTCACGGGGCTCGGCGGGCGCGGCTTTGCCAATGTCAGTTTCGAGGTCGGGCGCGGCGAGATTGTCGGGTTCGGCGGGCTGCACGGCCAGGGCCAGTCGGCCGTGCTGCGCTCCATCTTCGGCGTCAGCCCGGCAAGCCAGGGCACCATCCGCCTCAAGGGCGAGGAACGGACGATCCGCTCGCCGCGTGAGGCGATCCGCAACGGTCTTGCCTATGTCTCCGGCGACCGCGGGCGCGATGGCGTGGTGCATGGGCGCCCGATCCTGGAGAATGTCACGCCAATCCATTTCCTACGCAATAAGCTATCTGTAGTGCGGCCCGGCAGCCTCCGCGAGCGCGCGGCCAAGCCCCTTTCGGCGCTGAAGACGCGTTTTGCCGGATACGATCAGCCCGTCAACGCGCTCTCGGGCGGCAACCAGCAGAAGATCGTGATCGCGCGCTGGCTGATCGACCGGCCGGACGTGCTCCTGCTCGACGACCCGACGAAGGGCATCGACCTCCAGGCCAAGGCCGATCTCTTCGCCCTGATCCGCTCGCTTGCGGCGGAAGGCATGGGCATCGTGCTCTATTCGTCCGAGGATGCCGAGCTGCTCGCGAATGCCGACCGGATCCTCGTTTTCAATGGCGGCTCGGTGAGCCGCGAGCTCAAGGGCGCCGACCGCACCCGCTATAACCTCTATCACGCCGCATACGAGGCCGCATGATGAGCGCCAGCGAAACGACAGCCGCCTCGCGGTCGGGCATTGCGGGGCTCGTGGAGCGGTTTCCTTTCCTGCCGGCGCTCGTCATCCTCATCGTGCTCCTGGCGCTCAATGGCTGGTTCCAGCCGAACAGCCTCGGCTTCCGTGCCATCACCGGCCTCATCAGCACCTATCTCGCGCTGATGATGCTGGCCGTGGCGCAGACCTATGTGGTCTACTCGGGCGACGTGGATCTTTCCGTCGGGGCGATCCTCTCGCTCGTCAATTGCGCCATTGTCGTGCTGATGGAGCGCTGGGGCGGGGGCGGCGGCGCGGTGCTCGCCGCCTGCGCGGTCGGCATCCTGACGGGGCTTGCCTGCGGGCTCCTGAATGGCGTTGTGGTGGCGGTGCTCCGGCTGCAGGCGATCGTCGCCACCTTCGCCACCAGCATCCTCTTCACCGGCATGGCGCTCTATGTTTTGCCGGTGGCGGGCACGCCGGCGCCGACGGTCTACTGGCGCACTTATGGCGGCCGCTTCTTCGAGATCCCCTTCGTCTTCTATGTGGTCGCAGCGCTCGCGATCGTGCTCGCCATCGCCGTCCGCGCGCGACTCACGACGCAGATGCTCGCCGTCGGAGACGATGCGTTCAAGGCATTCCAGAGCGGGCTGCCGGTCACCGCGATCCGGCTGAAAGGCTATGTCCTCTGCGGGCTCTTCTCGGCGCTTGCCGCCCTTTGCATCACCGGCGACACGGCGAGCGGCGATCCGCTGGTGGGCGGCGCCATGACGCTCTATTCGGTTGCGGCCGTAGTACTGGGCGGTACGGCGCTTTCCGGCGGGCGCGGCTCGGTGGGGGGATCGGTACTGGGCGCGCTTATCATCGGGCTCATCAGCTCCTTCGTCTTCTATGTCGGCACGCCCTCGCAATGGCAGAACCTGGTGCAGGGGCTCGCCATCCTGCTCGCGCTGATGCTGGGCATCCTTGTCACGCGGAGGGTCCGGGCATGAGCGTGGAGACCGCCGGCAGGGCAGGGGTGTCGCGCTTTTCCGCGGGCGCGCTGGTCAGGCAGCCGCTGGTCATCGCCCTGGTGCTGATCGTCGCCCTCCTCGCGCTGGGGGAGATGCTTTCGCCAGGCTTTGCCTCCCCGCAGCAGATCCTGCGTCTCCTGATCGTCGCTGCGCTGCTCGGCATTGTCGCGGCGGGGCAGAACCTCGTCATTCTGGGCGGACGGGAAGGCATTGACCTCTCCGTCGGCGGTGTCGTCTCCCTGAGCGCGATCCTTGCCGGCAATGTCATGAACGGCTCGGACGCGGGCATCCTGCCCGCCATCCTCGCCTGCCTGGCCGTCGGGGCGCTGTTCGGCACCTTCAACGGCATCGGCGTCACGCTGCTGCGCATCCCGCCTCTGGTGATGACGCTCGGCATGCTCGGCGTGTTGCAGGGGCTTCTTGTCGTCATCCGCCAGGGTGTGCCTTCCGGCCGCGCCGCGCCGGCGCTCGCCGAATTCGTCACGCGTCCATTCCTCCTGGGCTTGCCGGGCATCATCTGGCTGTGGCTCCTGATCGGCGTGGCGATGGCCTTCCTTCTGCGGCGCACCGTCTTCGGCTACCGCGTCTACGCGATCGGCTCCAACGAGCAGGCGGCGATGCTTGCGGGGGTGCCTGTGCGGCTCATACGCATCCTGCTCTTCACGCTTTCCGGTGCATTTGCGGCGCTCGCCGGGCTCTGCCTCATCGGCTATGCCGGCACGTCCTTCGCGAATGTGGGCGAACTCTACATGCTGCCCTCCATCATCGCCGTCGTACTGGGCGGTACGCCTCTGTCGGGCGGCAAGGGCGGTTATACGGGCACAATGGCGGGCGCGGTGCTGCTCGTCATCCTGCAGAGCATTCTGACCACCATCAATATCGACGAATCCGGCCGGCAGATGATCTTCGGCCTCACCCTGCTCGTCCTGATGATGTTCTATGGCCGCGGGCGGGCCATGCGTGCATGAACCGCGCCAGGATCAAGGATATCGCCCAGGAGCTGGGGGTCTCGCCCGCCACGGTGTCGCGCGCCTTGAGCGATTCCGGTCTGGTCGCCGAGCCGACACGCAGCCGCATCCGCGAGGCGGCGCAGCGGCTGAATTATCGCCCTAATGTGAGCGCGCGCAACCTGCGCACACAGCGTTCCATGGCCGTGCTCATGGTCGTGCGCGATGTCGGCAATCCCTTCTATCTCGACATCATGAAGGGCGTGGAAGCGGCGGCGCGGGAGGCCGGTTATTCCGTGCTCATGGGCAATACCGAGAACAATGCCGAGCGCGAGGTCGAGTATTTCGACATGCTGCGGGACGGCCATGCGGACGGGATGATCCTTATCACCGGAAAACTGCCGGAGCGGGAAGGCTTTCCGCAGGAGCTGGCGGACCTGCCGGTGGTGGTTGCCCTGGAGCCGATCGAGGAGAGCGGGTTTCCGCACGTCATGATCGACAATGCGGGCGCCGCGCGCGAGGCGGTGGCGCATCTGCTCTCGCTCGGCCATACGCGCATCGCCCATATCGCCGGGCCCATCCCCGAGCCGATGGCGGTGCTGCGCCGCGAAGGCTACCGGCAGGCGATGCGTGAAGCAGGCCTTCCCATCCCGCAAGGCTACGAAGCGGTGGGCGACTATCTGCTGCGTTCCGGCGAAACCTGCTGCCGGGAGCTTCTTTCGCTGGCGCAGCCGCCGACTGCCATCTTCGCCGCCAATGACGAAATGGCCTTCGGCGCCATCAACGAATTGCGACGCCTCGGCCTCGCCGTGCCCGAGAAGATATCGGTCGTGGGTTTCGACGACATATTCCTAAGTCAGGCTTTCTATCCGCCGCTTACCACGGTGAGCCAGCCACGGACGGAGATCGGCACGGAAGCCATGCGCCTGCTGCTCAAGGTGCTCGCGGGCGAGGACAGGACCGGGGAGGTGGTCATGATGCCGACCTCCTTCCGCGTAAGGGGCTCGACCGCGCCCGCCGGCTGAGCGCGCCAGGAGAATAGGAGAATGAGAATGACCGGTTTTCCGAAAGAAAAACTTCGCGTCGGCTTCGTCGGGTCGGGCTTTATCGCCCAGTTCCATCTGCGCTCCATGATCGGCGTGCGCAACGTGGAGGTGACGGGCGTGTACAGCCGCAGCGCGGAGCGCCGCGACCGCATCGTTTCCATCGTCGATGAGCTTGGGCTGGGAACCTGCACCGCCCATGAAAGCCTGGAAAGCCTGTTGCGGGCCGAAAATGTCGACGCGATCTGGATCCTGTCGCCCAACCACACGCGCCTCGGAGTCATGCGCAAGCTGCATGAGGAGGTGAAGGGCGGCCGCAGCCAGGTCTTTGCCGTCGCCTGCGAGAAGCCGCTCGCCCGCACGGTGGCCGAAGCGCGCGAGATGGTGCGGCTGGCGGAAGATGCGGGCCTCAACCACGGCTATCTGGAAAACCAGGTCTTCTGCACGCCCGTGCTGCGCGGCAAGGAGATCATCTGGCGGCGCGCGGCCTCCACCACCGGCCGGCCCTATCTCGCCCGCGCGGCGGAGGAGCATTCCGGGCCGCATGAGGCCTGGTTCTGGCAGGGGGACCAGCAGGGCGGCGGCGTGCTCTCCGACATGATGTGCCATAGCGTCGAGGTGGCGCGGCATCTGCTCACCGCGCCGGGCGCGCCGCGCAACTCGCTGAAGGTCAAGGCGGTGAACGGTACGGTCGCCACACTCAAATGGACGCGTCCACACTATGCGGACCTGCTGCGCGATCGCTACGGGGCCGAGGTCGACTACCGCAACCGCCCGTCCGAGGACTTTGCCCGCGGCACCGTCGAATTGGAAGACGAGAATGGCAACGAGCTGATGATCGAGGCCACGACCTCCTGGGCCTATGTCGGCGCCGGGCTACGCATCCAGCTCGAACTGCTTGGGCCGGAATACGCTATGGAGTTCAACTCGCTCGGGACGGGGCTGAAAGTATTCATGTCGCGCGCCGTCACCGGCTCGGAAGGCGAGGACCTGGTCGAAAAGCAGAATGCCGAACAAGGCCTTATGCCGGTGCTGGAGGACGAGGCGGGCGTCTACGGCTATACGGACGAGAACCGTCACATGGTCGAGTGCTTCCGGAAGGGCGAGAGGCCGCTCGAGACTTTCCATGACGGGCTCGCCGTGGTCGAGATCCTCATGGGGCTCTACCGCTCGGCCGAACTCGGCCAGACGGTGCGCTTCCCCGCGCCGGAGCTCGAGGACTATGTCCCGCCGGTGGCCCGACCGCGCCAGTAACCTGCAACACAATGCCCTCCGTCGCCGTCACGCGGAAGCAAGAGCAAAATTCAGCAGAGTTGTCTCTGGACGCCTCTTGAACGGGGGATATCTTGCCGCTATGCGTGTCGCACCAGGCCGGGCCCCTCTGGCAGCCTTCTCCAGGCTGTGATGTCGGACTGGATGTCCTTCGGGTGGCCTGATGCCGGTGGAGTCTGACTGACCCTCTGACGCCCAAGAACTGTGCCACTTATGTGGCCGTGGGCGCTTGGGTACGCGACTCCGCCGCATGGGCACCCAAACAGATCGGGTGCTAAATGAGCGAATTCCTTACCCCTGAAGCCCTCTCCGCACTGCTCCAGGTCATCATGATCGACCTGGTGCTTGCCGGCGACAATGCAATCATCATCGGCCTGGCGGCCGCCGGCCTGCCCAAGGACCAGCGGGCCAAGGCGATCCTGATCGGCATCATCGCCGCCACGGTGCTGCGCATCGGCTTTGCGGCCGTCACGACGCAGCTGTTGCAGATCGTCGGCCTGTTGTTCGCCGGCGGCGTGCTGCTCCTTTGGGTCTGCTGGAAAATGTGGCGCGAACTGCGCTCGGGCGGCCACCACGACGAGCTTGAGGGCACTGAGGCCGTCGCCGGTCAGGACCTGAACAGCGATGGAACCGTCGCCGGCGCGGCGCCGCGCAAGACCTTCGCCCAGGCGGCCTGGCAGATCGTCATCGCGGACGTGTCGATGTCGCTCGACAATGTGCTGGCGGTGGCCGGCGCGGCGCGCGAGCACCCGGGCGTTCTCGTCTTCGGCCTGGTCCTTTCCATCGCGCTCATGGGCCTGGCGGCAAGCTTCATCGCCCGGCTGCTCAACAGGCACAGGTGGATCGCCTATGTGGGCCTCGCCATCATCCTCTATGTCGCGCTGGAGATGATGTATCGCGGCGGCAACGAGTTGCTGGCGCAGCTCAACTGATCGAGGCGGCATGCGGAGCGGGGCGGGGAGGCCGGCAAGGCTCCCCCGCCCGTCCTATCCTTCCAGCACCAGGTCGGCGCCTTTCTGGGCAACCATGATCGTCGGCGCATTCGTGTTGCCGGAGGTGAGATTTGGGAAGACCGAGGCGTCGATCACGCGCAGGCCTTCCGTCCCGTGCACGCGCAGCCTCGCATCGACCACCGCGCCGTCGGGTTCCGCGCCCATCCGGCAGGTACCCGCGGGATGGAAAACGGTACCGCAGCGCTGGCGGAAGTCTTCCAGTATGTCCGCGTCGGACATGGCGCTGAGCACGGGGGGAATGGCCTCGGCTATGAGCTCCCGCATCGCGCTCGTCGCGGCAATGCGCTGCATGAAGCGTCCACCGGCGATCACGTCCTGAACGTCCTTCTCGGTTGCGAGGGAATTGGGCACGATTGAGGGCGGGTCACCGGCTTTCGGCGAGCGGATGTCGATGCGCCCGCGGCTCGTCGGCCGGGTCGGCTGAAAGCAGAGGATGAAGCCTGGATACGGGTCCAGCATCAGCCGCTCGCGCCGGCCGGCGGTCACTTTGGCGTAGGTGATCGGGTTGAAATAAAGCTGCAGGTCCGGCCGTGCCGCTGCCGGGCTGGAACGGACGAAGCCGCCGCACTGGTTGACGCTCAGGGAGAGCGGCCCGCGCCGCGTCAGCACATATCGCAGCCCTGCCATGACCTTGCCGTGCCAGGGATGGAGCAGGTCGTTCAGTGTCGGCTCCCTCGCCTTGAAATAGTAGCTGACGGCCAGATGATCCTGGAGATTGCCGCCGATATTGACGTTATCGAGGACCACGCCGATGCCGAGGCGCTGCAGGAGCGCTCCCGGGCCGAGGCCCGAAAGCTGCAGGATCTGCGGCGAGCCGACCGCCCCGGCGCTCAGGATGACCTCGCGGCGTGCCGACGCGCTCAGAATGCGGCCTGCGCATTCGTACTCGACCCCCGTGGCGCGGCGACCGGAAAAGAGGATGCGCCGCACAAGCGCATCGGTCCGCAGGCGGAGGTTGCGCCTCGTGAGGGCCGGGCGCAGGAATGCGTCAGCCGCAGAGCAGCGAAAGCCGTTGCGCGTGGTGATGCGATAGAAGCCCACCCCTTCCGGCTCCGGACCGTTGAAGTCCTCGCTGATACGAAGGCCGAGCTCTTCCGCCGCGGCGAAATAGTGGCGGCTCAGCGGGTGCATTTCGCGCGAGACATCGGCGACATGGAGCGGCCCGGTCCCTCGGCTCAGCGCGCCGTCCACCATTTTCTCCGAGCGTTCGAAATAGGGCAGCACGTCCTCCCAGCCCCAGCCGGGGTTGCCGGCATCGCGCCAATCGTCGAAGTCGCCGGGAAGGCCGCGGCAATAGACGAGGGCATTGATCGAGCTCGAGCCTCCGACGACGCGTCCGCGCGGCCAATAACCCTGCCGCCCAGCAAGGCCGGCATCGGGCTCGGTCGTAAAGCCCCAGTTCACGCGACGGTCGAGGAAGGTGCGGCCATAGCCGATCGGAACCTTGATCCAGACCCGCCGGTCGGATCCGCCCGCCTCGAGAAGCAGCACTCGGTGAAGGCCGGAGGCGGAAAGGCGGTCGGCTAGTACGCAGCCCGCCGACCCCGCTCCGACAATGATGTAGTCGAACTCCTCCATCCGGCAGCATGCTCCCACTGGCGCAAGGACCCTCGCCGCCGGCACGTTCGGCGGCCCCGTGTCCGGCGATAGCATGCGCGACGGGCGCGGGCGAGACCCGAGGCTTCTCAGACGATGCGATAGACCTGGCCGTTGCCGGCCTCGCGGTAGAAGTCCACGCGTGAGCCGTCCCAGTGATAGTCGATATGGCGGCCCTGGACGGGATTGGCCGCTCCGTCGGGATAGAAGAGGCCGACGCATTCTCCGCCTTCGCGGCGCACGCTCGGATAGACCACGCCCTCCGATCCCGCGGTGCGCAGGCGCGCGCCGAAAGCCTGGGCTTGCGAATAGTCGTCGGGGCTCAGCAGCGGCGCGTAGGCGTCGTCGCCTCCCCTGATATCGTGCAGGCGAGCGTTGATGTCGAGCACGATCTCACGGAACTGCGAGGTCCATCCGGGCGGCTCATTGGTGCGCGCCATGAACCGGGCGTGATGGTGGATCGTCTCGAACAGGGCGACTTCGAAGGTGTTGCCGGCATAGAGCACGCCGAAGGTGCCCGGGCTGAAGCGGCTCGGCCGGTCGGCGCTGACATGGGTGAAGGGCGCCATCAGATAGGTCGCGCCAGGTCCGGCGACCCGGCGCTCGGGCGGCACCAGGTCGAGATTGCCGATGCTCTCCATCAGCCGCGGATTGGTCTTCATCTCGGCAGAGACCAGAAGAGGCCAGTCGGCCGGATCGGCGATATCCTCGAACAGGTCGATCGGCGGAAAGATGCTGCGGATGATCCGCACCGCGCCCTGCCATTCGACATGGGAGACCGGCACGGCGGCAATGTCGATCACCAGGCGCCGCGCTCCCCGTCGAGATAGCGGCGCACCCGCATCAGGTCGGTAAGCTCGCCCCGCAGCATCACCTCGCGCGCCGAGCGGCCGGCAAAGGCTGAGTTGGGCGATCGTATCCAGTCATAGCCGCGCTGCGCCTCGCGGAAGATGATGCGCAGCGCCTTGTGAATGCCCATGATGTTGGAAAGCCGCGCCTTCTGGTCACGGTCGAGCCGACCCATCGCGCCGGCCTTCCAGCGCCGGTAGGTCCGCAGCGGCAGGTCCAGCAGCACCGCCGCCTCCTCGTCCGTCAGGCGCCAAAGCCGGAAGAGGTTGACGGCGGCGCGGAACATGGCGGCGCCTTCGTCGTCCGTGATCGGCTCTGGCGTGAAGTCCGGCGGCACGGTTTCTACTGGCTGCAATCGCGGCATTATTGTATCTCCTTTGGCAGTATATATCGTTGTTGATGCCAAATGGCAAGACAGGCACATCTGCCGATGGGAGCCCAACTGCCCCGCTTCGCCCTCCCGCGTCGGACACCTATATTGGTCGGAGTGAAGGTGAAGCGCGCCACGGGGACGAGGCATGACCAAGCAGACGCAGTTCAACATCTGGTACTGGATCGCTGCCTTTATCGGCCTCTTTATTTTCCAGTATCTCTATACGGCCAGCCAGCAGATCGCGCCCATCGCCTATAGCGAATTCGAGCAGTATCTGCGCGAGGGCAGGATCGCCGAGGTGGCCGTCTCGGACCAGTTCATGCAGGGGCGCTTCAAGGAGCCCCTTTCCAGCGGCCAGACGCAGTTCGTTACCACCCGCGTCGATCCGCAGATCGCCGAGGAGCTGCAGCGCTACGGCGTGCGCTATTCCGGCGAGGTCGAGAGCAGGCTGATCAGCAACATCCTCTCCTGGGTGATCCCCGTCGCGCTCTTCATCGGCGTCTGGATGTTCCTGCTCAGGCGCATGAGCGCTGGCTTCGGCGGCGGGCTGATGCAGATCGGCCGGAGCAAGGCGAAAATCTATGTCGAGCATGATACCGGCGTCCGCTTCGAGGATGTGGCGGGCGTTGACGAGGCAAAGGAAGAGCTGAAGGAGATCGTCGCCTTCCTGAAGAATCCCGGCGAATACGGCAGGCTTGGCGGCCGCATGCCGAAGGGCATCCTGCTCGTAGGTCCCCCCGGCACGGGCAAGACGCTTCTCGCCAAAGCGGTGGCCGGCGAGGCCCGCGTCCCCTTCTTCTCCATCTCCGGCCCCGAATTCGTCGAGATGTTCGTGGGCGTCGGCGCAGCGCGGGTGCGGGACCTCTTCGAGCAGGCGCGTGCAAAGGCCCCGGCCATCATCTTCATCGATGAGCTGGATGCCCTCGGCCGGGCCCGTGGCATCGGCCCGCTCGCCGGCGGCCACGACGAGAAGGAGCAGACCTTGAACCAGCTCCTCGTCGAGATGGACGGATTCGATTCGGCCGCCGGCCTCGTCCTGCTCGGGGCGACGAACAGGCCGGAGATTCTCGATCCGGCCCTTTTGCGCGCCGGCCGCTTCGACCGGCAGATCCTCGTTGACCGGCCGGACCGGATCGGCCGCATCCAGATCCTCAACGTGCATATGAAAAAGGCCAAGCTGGCACCGGACGTGGACGCCGAGAAGGTCGCCGCGCTGACGCCCGGCTTCACCGGCGCGGACCTGGCCAATCTCGTCAACGAGGCGACGCTGCTTGCCACGAGGCGGGGTGCGGACGCGGTCAGCATGGAAGGACTTCAACAACGCGGTGGAGCGTATCATCGCGGGGCTCGAAAAGCGCAACCGGCTGCTCAATCCGCGCGAGCGCGAGATCGTCGCCTATCACGAAATGGGTCATGCGCTGGTGGCGCTGGCGCTGCCGGGCGTCGATCCCGTCCACAAAGTGTCGATCATCCCGCGCGGCGTCGGCGCGCTCGGCTATACGATCCAGCGGCCGACGGAAGACCGCTTCCTGATGACGCGCGAGGAGCTGGAGAACAAGATGGCCGTCCTTCTCGGCGGCCGGGCGGCGGAATGGATCGTCTTCGGTCATCTGTCCACCGGCGCGGCCGACGATCTCGCCAAGGTCACCGACATCGCCCGCGCAATGGTCACGCGCTACGGGATGTCGGAGAAGCTGGGTCACGTGGCCCTGGAAAAGGACCAGCGGAGCTTCCTGACGCCCAATCCAATGGCCGGCGGCCCGCGCGAGCGCGATTTCTCCGACGAGACCGCGGCCACCGTGGACGAGGAGGTGCGGCGCATCGTGGACAGCGCCTTCGCCCGCACGGTCGAGCTCCTGCGCGAGCGCCGCCCGGTGCTCGATGCCACGGCGCAGAGGCTGCTGGACAAGGAGACACTGGACGAGGCGGATCTCAAGGAACTGACCGGCGTCAGGCCGAAATCGCCTGCGGACCGGGTTTTCGCCGCAAGTCCGTCCGCCTAGTACCCGAGCTTCTTCGCCCAAGCTTGCCGGTCCAACCTCTTGAATTCTAGGCATTTCTTCCTATCTCATCGGTGTCGGCGCCCATGAGGGGCCGACATACGGGACACATGTCCCGGACGCTTCGTATCCATGTTGCTCAAAGGAGGATGTGGACTATGAGGACTCTGGACTTCTCTCCCCTGTTCCGGTCGAGCATCGGCTTCGATCGGGTCTTCGACCTGCTTGAACGCGCCAGCACTGTCGAGCCCATCGACAACTGGCCGCCCTACGACATCGTCAAGACCGGTGATGACAGCTACTAGGTCAAGATGGCCGTGGCGGGCTTCATGCCCGACGAGCTGGACATCACCTACCAACCCAACATGCTGGTCGTGAGCGGCAGCAAATCGGCCGAGGATAGCGGCGACTATGTCCATCGCGGCATCGCCACCCGCTCCTTCGTCCGCCGCTTCGAACTGGCCGACTATGTCGAGGTGGTGAATGCCAGCCTGAACAACGGCCTGCTGATCATCGACCTGAAGCGGGAACTCCCCGAGGAGATGAAGCCGCGGCGCATCCAGGTGCAGCTCGCGGACGCTCTCCCCGCTTCCAACAAGACGATGCAGATCGAGGGCCAGAAGCAGGCTGCCTGACCCTGCTCGGCAGATCATGGCGGCGCCGGCCAGGCCGGCGTCCGCCTGGCAGATACCGGAAAGGAGGAACGACCATGACCATTCGTGATCTCATACCGTGGGGGCGCGGCAACAGCCAGACGCCCGCCGTCAATCCCTTCCTGGACCTGCACAGGGAGGTGAACCGCCTGTTCGACGAGGCATTCCGCGGCTTCAACATGCCGACTTCCTTCGGCAGCTTGTCGTCCTTCGCGACCTGGCCGTCCCTCGAGGTGAGCGAGACCGACCGCGACATCAAGATCACCGCCGAGGTGCCCGGGCTCGACGAGAAGGACATCGAAGTCCTGCTCCAGGACGGCGTGCTGGCGCTGCGCGGCGAGAAGCGGGCGGAGACCGAGGATAAGGACCGCCAGTTCAGCGAGCGCTTCTATGGGCGCTTCGAGCGGCGCATTCCACTTGGCGTCGAGATCGATGAGGACAGGGTGAATGCCCATTTCAAGAACGGCCTGCTCACCGTGACGCTGCCCAAGAGTGAGCGCGCGCAGAGCAAGGCAAAGCGCATCGCGATCAACGGCAGAAGCTGACTTTGCTGGGCCGGCCGTCACTGGCCGCGCCCGGTCCTTGATCGCAGGAGAGCGCAGATGATCGTGAAGAATTTTGCGGTCCCGGCTCCCGCTTCGGCGGCGAATGACAACCAGCCGGCAGCGCCGGCCCTTTCCATGGGACGCTCGCTGTTCGCGGAAGACGCGGTCGCACGCATCTGGAAGCCGGCCCGGTCGGTGATGACCTTGGCGCGCGGCGGGACCGGCGGGTGGCGCCTTACCTTCGAGCGGCGCACGCCGCCCTTCGTCGAGCCGCTGATGGGATGGACGGGCGGACGCGACACGCTCGTGCAGGTGGAATTGAGCTTCCCCACGCTCAACGCGGCCATCGCCTATGCCGAGCGGCAGGGGCTTGCCTATTCGGTGCTCGGCAGAGCTGACCGGCGGCCGGCCCAATCGCCCGCGATCCGTCCGCGGAAGGCATTGCAGATTGAAACCTCACTCCCTGCCTTGGCCGAGGTTGCAAGCCGCACGGCGGAACCGGCCGCGCCGGAGGACCTGCCGCGCCGGGCCGCCTGAGGAGGTGCAGCATGAACGTGTTCCTGCCTTTCGAATGCGAGCGGTTCATGGGCAACCGCTTCCTGCTGGCGGTGGCCGCCGCCGCGCGCACGCGCGCGCTCAATCGCGGCGCGGAGCCGCTCGTTTCGGCTGACGGCTCTACGAATGTGGAGATCGCCATGCGGGAGATCGCAGCGGGCAGCTGGCGGGAGGAGGAACTCCATGACCTCCTGACCGGCCGCGCGCAGGCCGAGGACAAGCCCGACAGCCTGCCCGTTTCGGACGATTTTGCAGAGCTTCGCGGCGGCGGAAAGGCTGCCGCCGCGATCGCTTCCCATTGAGGGAGGCGCTTGTCAGACTGGAAAGGAGACGAACCATGTGGAAGAACGTGACGAATAGCTCGATGGACATGGTCCTCGATGCTGCCAAGGTGATTGCCGGCCTTTGCCTCGCGCTCAGCCCGTGGATGGTCGGTTTCACCGGCACGGCGGCAGCCGCCTGGAACGCCTGGGTCATCGGCGCGATCATCGCGATCCTCGCCATCTGGGCGCTGGCGGCTTTCGATCCGTGGCAGGAATGGCTGAGCCTCGTGGCCGGCATCTGGGCGATCGCCGCGCCGTGGGCGCTCGGCTTCTCAGACCTCAGCGGGGCCGCAATGACCCATGTCGTGATCGGCGCGATCGTGGCCATCCTCGCGGGGGCCGAACTCTGGCACTCGCATGACCGCACCGTCTCGACGGCCTGAGCGGTCCGCCAGCGGAGTGCCGGCCAGTCCGGCACTCCCGCCGGTTCCCTGCGGGAAAGTATCTTCAGCTCCGGTAGCTCTCCCGCGCCACCGCCGAATAGGGGCAGGGCGCGACGGTGGCGCGCACTTCCATCTGCACATGGCGCTCGACGACGGGCCGTGGCGTGCCGCCGTCCTCCTCACCCCAGGTCAGGACGACCTTGGTGCCGGGTTCGGCATGGCGCTCGTCGATCATGGCGAGCGATAGCCAGGCGCGCTCATTGGCATTGTAGCCGGAATAGGTGGAGAGGCCGACGATCTCGCCACCGATCGACACCTTGTCATAGGGCAGGGTGGCATAGTGGGAGGCCGGCATCTCCAGATATTTGCCCGGTTCGCCCTTGCCGAGGAGGCAGATGCGGATGACGTCCTCGTCGTTCCAGACGAGGGTCACCTTCCTGCGGTGCGGCCCCTTCGCCTTCTCCTCCAGCGCCGCGCGGCCGATGAAATCATGGTCGAACTTCACCACATGGCCGTAGCCCAGGTCCCAGGGCGTGAGATAATAGTCCTCCACATTGTCCGAATAGAAGCTGCCGCCGAGCGAGGACATGGCTTCGAAGCCGTCGGCCGGCAGCCATTCCCGATAGGCCTTCATCTTGTCGCCGGAATAGATCGCCGGCATGGGCGAAGGTATCCAGCCCGCTTCCAGCACGCTGGTGGAATAGGCGCGGAAGCCGGAAGGCCGCAGCCCGAACTCGGCGCCCGCCTCCAGCACGGCCGCGCGGATCTCCGGCCCTTCCTCGGAAGGCCCCCAGAACTCCAGCCCCGGCTCGCCGGCCATGCCGTGCTTCAGGCAGCGCACCTTGCGACCGGCGATGCTGATCTCGCCCATGCCAAAGAATTTCATCTCCGGGAGCGGTCCGCCATTCAGCTTCTCAAGGATTTTCCAGGCGTTCGGCCCCTGGAGCTGGTAGCGGTAGGTCCTGCGGCCCCTCCGGTTGGCGACGGCGCGCTCGTCGCGGTCCACCGCCACGTCATAGCCGCCGGTCCTGGCCTGGAACTCCACCCAGTTCATCACCGGCGGCCGGCCGACCAGGCTCGCCCGGTCCTCCGCAAGGCAGAAAAGGATGGCGTCGCCGATCACATAGCCGTCATGGCTGCAGGGGACATACTGCTTCGCCTTGTTGGGGCCGAAGTTCCTGAAGCTGTTGACGCCGAGGTCGGAAAGGAGGCGCAGCAGATCCGGCCCCTCGAAATACACGTCCGTCATGTGGACGGACTGGTCGAAGAGGACGGCGGTTTCGCGCCAGGCCTTCTGCTCGTCGCGCCAGTTGGAGAATTCCGCCTGTATAGGATAGACATAGGCGCCCATCTGCGAACTGCGCATCATCCGCACCGGGGAGCCTGCCTCCGCGATCTTCTGCTCGAGGTTATCCGCGGCCATTCTTTCCTCCCGGACTTGCCGTCGCCAGCCATCCCGCTACGGTGCAGATCCTGGTCGCAGATGGCGGCGAATCCGCCAGCGGAAAGGTGGCGTCGCAATCCGCGGGCGAATTGACCGTTTCCTCGTTTTCACGTACTTGAAATTACATGATGATGAAAGACAAGTCCTCCGCCTCTGTCAAGTCGGCGGCCCGCGCGATGGATATCCTTGAGCAGGTCTCTCGCCGCGGCGCGGCCACGGCGCGCGAGATCAGCCGCGCGACGGGCATTCCCGAAAGCAGTCTTTCCTATCTCCTCACCACGCTCGTCAGCCGCAACTGGCTCGCTCCCGCTCCCGACCGCTCCTATGTCATCGGGCCGGCGCTGGCGCGGGTGGCGTCCGGCAATCCGCCGAGCCTTACCGAGCGAAGGGCTGCCATGGTGCGCGCCGTCGCGCGCGCGACCGGCGAGACGGCCTCGCTCTTCATCCGGCGCGATAACGACGTCGAGGTGGTCGAAGTCGAATTGTCGAGCCACGCATTGCGCTTCACCCCACAGCGGGGGATGCGCGTGCCCATGTACAGCTTCGCCTCCGGAAAGGCGCTGCTGGCCGCCATGCCGAGGGATGAGCTCGACGCCTATCTTGCGAAGGTGCCGCGCACGCGCTTCACGCCGCATACGCTGGCCGACGAACAGAAGCTGCGCTACGACCTGCGCCTTACGGCAGCGCGCGGCTATGCGCTGTCGCGGGAGGAACACACGATCGGCGTCATGGGCATCGGCGTGGCGCTGGATACCCAATACAGCGTCAGCGTCGCCATCCCGTCCCCCCGCTTCGAGCAATCCACCGAGAAAACGGTCTCGGGAGAGATCAACCGCATCATCGATGAGATGAGCTGCCGGGAAACCGAGGCGGCCTAGGGCCTTCTCAACCTGGTTCTTCCGGCGGGCGCACAGCTCTGCCGTGCCGCGCTTGACAGGGCGCCTTCCACTGTGTTTCATGAGTGTGGAATTACATATACATGAAATTGCACTCCACCTGGGAGGAAGCGTCGAATGGCAAAGCGCAGTCTCGAGGACCTGCTGCGGGAGAGCGGCAATCCGGCAAAACTTCTCCGCAACCAGAAGACCGGACCGAACGTCTATCCGGGCGTCCCGCCTGAATTCACCAACTGGCGTGACGAGCAGGCGGCCTGGCAGAAGACCTGCGTCTTGTTCAACCAGTCCTACCACATGGCGGATCTGGCGGTGGAAGGGCCGGATGCGCTGAAGCTCCTGTCGCATCTGGGCATCAACAGCTTTGCCAATTTCACCGTCGACAAGGCCAAGCAGTTCGTTCCATGCAGCTATGACGGATACGTCATCGGCGACGTGATCCTGTTCCATCTGGCCGAGAACAGCTTCAACCTCGTCGGCCGCATCCCCGCGCTGAACTGGGTCCGCTTCCATGCGGAGACCGGCGGCTACGACGTCAAGGTGGAGCTCGACGAGCGGTCGGCCGCGCGGCCCGATCCGTTCAACCGCAAGTCCTACCGCTTCCAGGTGCAGGGGCCGAACGCGGTCAAGGTGGTGGAAAAGGCGACGGGCCGTCCGGCGCCGGAACTGAAATTCTTCAACATGACGACCATCGAGATCGCCGGCAAGAAGGTGCGGGCGCTGCGCCACGGCATGGCAGGCCAGCCGGGCTACGAGCTCTTTGGCCCCTGGGCGGAAGGCGAGGCCGTGCGCGAGGCGCTCGTGAAGGCCGGCGAGGAATTCGGGCTGCTGCAGGTGGGCGGCCGCGCCTATTCCTCCAACACGCTGGAATCCGGGTGGGTCCCATCGCCGCTTCCCGCCGTCTACACGGGCGAGAGCATGAAGGCTTTCCGCGAGTGGCTGACGGAAGACAGCTACGAGGCCAAGGCCTCGATCGGTGGCAGCTTCGCCTCCGGCAATATCGAGGATTACTACCTGACGCCCTGGGATCTGGGTTACGGCCATGTGCTGAAATTCGATCACGACTTCATCGGACGCGAGGCGCTCGAAGCGCGCGCCAAGCAGCCGCACCGCAAGAAGGTGACGCTCGCGCTGGAGAACGAGGACGTCATCCGCGTCTTCGCCTCGCAGCTGGAAAAGGGCGACGGGCGCGGCAAGTTCATGGAATTCCCGTCCGCGGTCTATTCCATGCACCCTTATGACAAGGTGATCACCGGCAACGGCAAGACCGTCGGCATCTCCACCTGGGTCGGCTACAGCTCGAACGAGCGCAAGATGCTGACGCTGGCTATCCTCGAGGAGGAGTATGCCCAGCCGGGCCAGGAAGTGATCTTCGTGTGGGGCGAGGAGAATGGCGGCACGGCCAAGCCGACCGTCGAGCCGCACAGGCAGATGGAGATTCGCGCCATCGTGAGCCCGGTCCCCTATGTGGAGACCGTTCGCAAGACCTATGTCGAGGGTGGCTGGCGCGCGGCAGGCGGCCCGAGCGCATAGCAAAACGCCGTCCAGGCCGGAGGGCGTCGGTCCCTTCGGCCGGCGCGGGCGTCGCAACCCGAAAAGAAACCGTCGTGTCTCGCCGTGCTCCACGAGGGCGGACGCAGGCACCTTGCTCTCTCAAGCTTCTGGAGATGTTGATGACATTGTTTGCGCGGAGCATAGGAAGGGGCGAACAGCCCGCCGGCGAGGCCGCCGGCTTGCTCAAGGGATACTCGATTGAGATCACCGCGAAGGACGGGAAGGGCCTGGAGGAAGCTGCACCGCTTCTGGTGCCCGGAACCTCCGTATCGGTCACCTTCCTGCCCGGCGAGGAGGTCGACGCACGTGTCGCAGCCGCCGCGAAGGTGCGCCAGCTTGGCTTCCGGCCCGTCTCCCACGTTTCCGCCCGGCGCCTAAAATCCGAGGCGGAACTCAAGGGCTTCCTGTCTCGGCTGAAAAACGAGGCGGGGATCGACAGCGCCTTTGTAGTGGCGGGCGACCCGCCGCAGCCCGAAGGTCCCTATGAGGACGCGCTTGCCATCATAAGGACGGGCCTGCTTGCGGAGCACGGGATCAGGCGCGTCGGCATCTCCGGATATCCGGAAGGCCATCCGGACATCTCCGAAGAGAAGCTCTGGGCGGCGGTCAAGGAGAAGCACCGCATCCTCGGGGGCCTTGGCCACGAGTGCGAGATCACGACGCAGTTCGGCTTCGATGCCGAGCCGGTCTTCACCTGGCTCGAGCGGCTGCGCGAGGAAGGCGTCGACTCCAATGTGCGCATCGGCGTGGCGGGCCCCGCGAGCGTGAAGACGCTGCTGCGCTTTGCGGCGCGCTGCGGCGTCGGCGCCTCCGCCAAGGTGATGTCGAAATACGGCCTGTCGATCACGAAACTGCTCAACACCGCCGGTCCCGACCCGATCATCCATGATCTCGCCGCCGGGCTCGATCCGAAGGTGCACGGAAGCGTGACGCTCCATTTCTACCCGTTCGGGGGCGTCAAGGCGACGGCGGAGTGGATCAGGAATTTCGCCGCGCAGCACGGATAAACGGCCATGACCTCCTTTGTGCTCACCGCATTCTGCCGCGATCGGCCCGGGATCGTCTCGGCAGTCTCGACGGCGATCTTCGAGGGCGGCGGGGACATCCAGGACCTGCAGCAGTTCGGTGACACCCCGACCGGTCAGTTCTTCACGCGCATCCTCTTCAGGGGCGGCGGCCAGCATGAGGAAAACTTCCGCGCGGCCCTCTCGCCGGTCGCCGAGCGGTTCGGAATGACATGGTCGCTGAGGGACCACGATGCGCGGCGCCGCGTGCTGATCCTCGTGTCGCGCTTCGACCACTGCCTTGTCGACCTGCTCTATCGCTGGCGCTCGGGCGAACTCGCCATGGACGTGGCGGGCATTGTCTCAAATTATCCGCGCGAGACCTACAGCAACATCATGCTCAGCGACCTGCCCTTCTGGCATCTGCCGATCATGAAGGAGACGAAGGCTGAGCAGGAGCAAGAACTCAAGCGCGTGATCGAGGAGACCGGGGCAGACCTCATCGTGCTCGCCCGCTACATGCAGATCCTATCCGACGAGATGGCGGCGGAGCTCAGCGGCCGCTGCATCAACATCCACCATTCCTTCCTGCCGGGCTTCAAGGGCGCAAAGCCCTACCATCAGGCCTTCGAGCGCGGGGTGAAGCTGATCGGGGCCACGGCCCATTACGTCACCGGCGATCTCGACGAGGGTCCGATCATCGAACAGGATGTCGAGCGGATCAGCCATCTCGACACGCCGGACGACCTCGTGCGCAAGGGACGCGACATCGAACGGCGTGTGCTCGCCCGCGCCGTGCGCTATCATCTCGACGACCGGGTGCTTATCAACGGCAGCAAGACCATCGTCTTTCCGGAATAACGACGCGGGCTGCCGGGTCGGGGAGGGCAGGCCATGCATATCGCATTCATCGGGTTCGGAGAGGCGGCGCGCGCTTTCGCCGGAACGCTGCGCGAAAAGGACTCAACTCTCACTTTCTCCGCTTATGATATCCTACTCGGGACGGAGAAGGAGGCCGGCATCCTCGCCGCCGCCGAACAGGCCGGCGTGAGGATGGAGCCTACGGTCGCCGAAGCGGTCGCAGCGGCCGACTGGGTGATCGCCGCCGTGACCGCGGCTTCCAGCCTGGCGGCCGCCAAGTCGGTAGATCAGGCGCTTCGCCCTGGCCAAGTCTATATCGACATCAATTCGGTTTCCGCAGGGGTGAAGCGGCAGACCGCGGCACTCCTCGCCCCCAGGGGCGCCGTCTATGTGGACATGGCCGTCATGTCGCCGGTCCATCCGCGCGGCCACCGCTCGCCGGTCCTGGTAGCGGGCGAGTTCGATCGAGATCTGCTGGATCTCTTCGCGAAGCTCGGCTTCGATTTAGAGTTCGTAGGCGCCGAAACGGGCATGGCCGCCACGATCAAGATGGTGCGCAGCCTGTTCGTGAAGGGGCTGGAGGCCATCACCGTCCAGGCCATGGTGGCTGCGCACAGGGCGGGGTGCCTGGACCGCGTTTTCGCCTCGCTCGCCAAGTCCTTCCCGCAGTTCGAATGGGAGCGCTTCGTCGGCTACCAGTTCGAGCGCGTGGCGACGCACGGGGTCAGGCGCGCAGCGGAGATGCGCGAGTCGGCGCTCGCCATGAGGGAACTCGGCCTGCCGGAAGGGGAGGCGCTGGCCGCGGCGATCGCCGAGCTGCAGAGTGCCGTGGGAGAAAGGCAGCTTCCCATCCGCGCCGGCAAGGAGCCCGCCGAACTGGCGGCCCTGGTCTCCGAGGCGCTCGGCGAGCGCGAGGGGTGAGCGATCCGCATCAGTCCGGACCGAGGCCACATCAGCCATGATTTCCAAGGGTCTGAGCTGAGGTTGCTATAGGCATCTGTAGGAGAAACTTATCCCGGCGGCAGAGTTCGAATTGGCCGAGCAGCAGGCTCGGGACTAACAATCCGGAAGGACTGCAGGGGGCTGAACGGCCGACCGGCAGCGCCGCTGTTTGGGAGGAATTGATGAACGCTCTTCTGAAGCATTCGATCGGTTTGCTCATGCTGGCTTCGAGCATCTCGGCGCCGGCGGTCGCAATGGCCGAGGAACTGTCGCTCGCGCATTTCGTTGCGCCGAGCCACGTCGTCACGGCTTCGGTCGTGGAGCCGCTCGCCAAAGGCGTGGAGGCCGACAGCGGCGGCGATCTGACCATCCGCGTCTATCCGGCCGGCGAACTGGGCGCCGGGCCCATGGAGCAGTATGTGCGCGCCGTCCAGGGCGTCGCCGACATCACCTGGGGCCTCGCCGGCTACACCTCCTCGCAATTTCCCAAATCCATGATTGTCGAGATGCCCGGCGCCATCCCCGAGGGCGTGACCGGCTACGACATGCTCTGGAACGCCTTCGAGCAGCATCTCGCCGGCGAATTCCCCGGCACGCGCCCGCTGGCGCTCTGGGTTTCCGAACCCAGCATCTTCATCATGAAGGACCGCGAGATCCGCAAACCCGAGGATCTCAGGGGCTTGCGCATCCGTGTTTCCGGCTCCGTGCCTGGCGCGCTGGTGGAGGCGCTCGGCGCCACGCCGGTGCAGATGCCGGCGGGCGAGATGTACAACGCCCTGCAGACCGGGCTGATCGACGGCATCGTCACCGGCGCCAGCGCGATCAACGATTTCAAGCTGGACGAGGTGGCGAACTCCTACACGGTGGGGGCGCCGCTCGGCCATATCCTGTTCTATCTGGTGATGAACCAGGCGCGCTATGACGGGCTTAGCGACGAGCACAAGGCCATCCTGGACAAGCATACCGGACGCGGCCTTTCGCAGAAGGGTGAGGAAGGGTGGAACGCCTCCGCCGAGCGCACGATGGAGACTGTGCGCGCGGACACCAACAACAACGTGATCGACCTGACGGAGGAGGAGATCGCCCCGTTCAAGGAGATCGCCGACAATCTGCGCGAGAAGCTGATCGCCGATATGGACGCCCAGGAGATCCTCGACGCAATGGTGGCGAAGAACTGAGCCGGCCCGGCCAAGCGATCCGATGATGGCCTTGCGCAAGCTCGTGGACAGGCTGATCGGCCTGGCCAACATCCTGGGGAGCGCCGCGCTGGCGCTCGTCACGGCCATCATCCTGTTTGACGTGATCGGGCGCTATTTCGGCGCGCCGCTGCGCGGAGCGCAGGATCTCGGCCAGATGGGGATGGTGATCATCGTGTTCGGTGGCATGGCCTATTGCAGCCGCCAGGGCGGGCATATCGCCATCGACATCTTCGAGAACTCCTTCCCGCCGCGCCTTAATCAGGCGATCGATATCGCCGTGGCCTTCCTTGGCGCCGTGCTGTTCGCCGCCATCGCCTGGAAAGTGATCCAGTCGGCGCAGCTTTCGCTGATGCTCAACCTCGCCACCAACATCATCCACCTTCCAAAAGCCTGGTTCCAGTGGGCGCTCGCCGCCTTCTCGGTCCTCACCTCGCTAACCATGCTGCTGCGCGGCATCGAGCTCATCCTCGTCGGCGGCATCCGCGAGGAGCGCAAGGAGGCGATGCTGTGAGCACGACGGCCATCGGCCTCCTGGGCCTTGTTGTCCTTTTCGTGCTGTTCGCGCTGCGCGTGCCGGTCGCCTTCGCCATGTTCACGGTTGGGCTCGTTGGCGTCTCCATTCTCTCCAGCCCTAGCAACGCCTTGAACCTGCTGGCGAGCGAAACCTTCACGCTCGCCTCCAGCGCCGAACTGATCGTGGTGCCGCTCTTCATCCTGATGGGCAATGTGGCGACAGAGAGCGGCATGAGCCGCCGGCTCTATGATGCGGCCTATGCGCTGATCGGCTCCATCAAGGGCGGCCTCGCCTCCGCCACCATCATTGGCTGCGGCGGCTTTGCCGCGCTCTGCGGGTCGTCGGTCGCGTCGGCGCTGACAATGGGGCGCGTCTCGCTCGGGGAAATGGAGCGGTTCAACTACAGCCCGAAGCTGTCGACGGGCGCGGTGGCCGCGGGCGGCACCCTCGGCATCCTGATCCCGCCCTCGACCGGCTTCGTCGTCTACGCCATCCTCACGCAGCAATCGATCGGGCGTCTTTTCCTGGCGGGCGTCCTGCCCGGTCTGATGCTGCTCGTCATGTTCATCATCCTGATCACGGCGCTGTCCTATCTGTGGCCCGATTACGGCCCGCCGGGCCCGCGCACGAGCCTCAAGCAGAAGTCGGCGGCGCTGGCGGGCGCCATCCCGATCCTGATCATCGTGCTTTTGACCATCGGCGGCATCTATCTTGGCTTCTTCTCGCCTGTGGAGGCGGCGGCGGTCGGCGCGGGGCTGGTGATCCTCTTCGGTGTCCTGACCGGGCAGCTGAAACCCGACGCGCTTTATCGAGCGCTGCGCGATTCCATCGTCACCACGGCCACGGTGATGCTGATCCTGATCTCGGCACACCTGCTGAACCCGTTCCTCGCGCTGAGCCGCATACCGCATGAGGTGGCCGGATTCCTGACCGGGCTCGATATCGGCACGACGGCGGTGCTCGCCCTCATCCTGGCCTGCTACATGGTGCTGGGGCTCTTCCTCGAGGGCTTCGCCATGCTGGTGCTGACCATGCCCATCTTCTTTCCGGCGGTCATGGCACTCGGCTTCGACCCGATCTGGTTCGGCGTCCTCGTCGTCATCACGCTGGAAATGGGGCTGATCAGCCCGCCGGTGGGCGTCAATGTGTTCATCGTCAAGTCTGTGGCGCCCAATGTGCCGCTGCGCGACATCTTTATCGGCGTGGCGCCATTCTGGTTCGTGATGCTGCTTGCCGTCATCATCCTGGTGCTCTTCCCGCAGATCGCGCTCTATCTGCCCAACACGATGATCGGATAGGAGGGCGAATTGGCCAAACGACCGTTCTTCCGCGCGGACCAGGTGGGCAGTCTCCTCCGCCCGCCTTCGGTGCAGGCCGCGCGCCGCCGCTGGCGTAACGGCGAGATCGGCCGCGACGAATTGCGCGCTGCCGAAAACGAGGCGATCGGCGAGATGGTGCGCCGGCAGGAGGAGATCGGGCTCCTCTCCGTCACCGACGGCGAGGTGCGGCGCGAGAATTGGTGGATCGATTTCGCGCGGGCAATCCCCGGCATCTCGATCGAGCAGCCGGCGGTGTCGGAGAGCTTTGCGGGCAACCGGCACGTGCCGCTCAATGTGACGGCGCGGGAGCGCATCGTCTGGCGGGAGCCGGTGATGGCGGCGGATTTCCGCGACCTGGCCGCGCTCACCAAGGTGACGCCGAAGATCACCATCCCTTCGCCGAGCCGGCTGCATTTCCATGCCGGGGACGGCGTGGCCGATCCGGCCGCCTATCCGGACATCGACGCCTTCTGGTCCGATGTCGTCGCTTTCTACCGGGCCGAGATACGCGCGCTGGAGGAGGCCGGCTGCCGCTATATCCAGCTCGACGATCCGGTGATGAGCTATTTCGTCGATCCCCGCCACCGGGCGCATATGCAGGAGAGGGGGCTTGACCCCGACACCACGCTGTCTCGCTATGTGGAGGTGATCAACCAGGCGATCGCCGAACGGCGGGACGACACGCTCCTGTCGCTGCATATCTGCCGCGGCAATGCACGTTCCAGCTGGGTGGCGAGCGGCGGCTACGACGCCATCGCCGACCTTGTCTTCCCGACGCTCAAGGTGGATGCGCTCTTCCTCGAGTTCGACGACGACCGCTCGGGCGATTTCGGCCCGCTGAAGAAGACGGACGGCCAGAAGATCATGCTCGGACTGCTCACCACCAAGACGGGGGCGCTGGAGGACCGCGACCTGATCCTGCGTCGGATCGACGAGGCGAGCGCCGTCATGCCGCTGGAATGGCTGGCCGTCAGCCCGCAATGCGGCTTCGCTTCGACGGAGGAGGGCAATGTGCTCACCGAAGAAGATCAGTGGAAGAAGCTGAAGCTATGCGTGGATCTGGCGTGCGAGGTCTGGGGCCGCATCGACGGATGACCCGCGCCCGGCGGCGCAGGACGTGATTGCGGACAAGAAGAAGGAAAAAGACGATGGCTGAACCCTGCTTCGACGTAGCCCATCTTGGCCATGTGGAGGTGCTGACGAACAAGTTCGACGAGAGCCTGAACTTCTTCGTCAACATCTACGGCATGACCGAGAGCGGGCGCGACGAGAACTCCGCTTATCTGCGCGGCTGGGACGACTACGAATTCCATTCGCTGAAGCTGACCCGTTCCGACACCACCGGCATGGGCCACGTGTCCTACCGCGCGTCCTCGCCGCAAGCGCTGGAGCGCCGGGTCGCCGCGATCGAGAAGATGGGGCTCGGGATCGGCTGGGTGGACGGTGACCTCGGCCACGGCCGCGCCTATCGCTTCAAGAGCCCGGACGGCCATGTCTTTGAGCTCTATTACGACACCAATCTCTATGTGGCCCCGCCGCATGAGCGGCCGGCGCTGAAGAATGTGGCGCAGCGCTATCACGGGCGCGGCGCCTGCGTGCGGCGCATCGACCATATCAACCTGCTCGCCAGAGACGTCGCCGCGATCCGCGACTTCATGCTCGAGGCGCTCGGCAGCCGCATCACCGAGCAGGTGGTGCTCGACAATGGCCGGCTTGCCGGCTGCTGGTTCACCGTCAACAACAAGAGCTACGACCTTGCCTGCACGGAAGACCATTACGGCGCTTCCGGCCGCTTCCACCACCTCACTTACGCGGTTGATACGCGGGAGGAGATCCTGCGCGCGGCCGATATCTATCTGGAGAACGGCGTCTTCATCGAATCAGGCCCGCACAAGCACGCGATCCAGCAGACCTTCTTCCTTTACGCATACGAGCCGGCCGGCAACCGGGTCGAGATCGCCAATGCCGGCGCGCGGCTGATCCTCAGGCCCGACTGGCAGCCGATCACCTGGACCGAGGCCGAGCGCAGGAAAGGGCAGGCCTGGGGCATGAAGACGATCGAGACATTCCACACGCATGGGACGCCGCCCTTCGACCCGGCGACGCAGTCCTGAGGAGCACAGCGATGAGCAACAAGACGGCCCTGGTCATCAGCGCCCATTCGGCGGATTTCGTCTGGCGCTGCGGCGGCGCCATCGCCCTGCACCAGAAAAAGGGCGTGGACGTCACCGTGGTCTGCCTCTCCTTCGGCGAGCGCGGCGAGAGCGCCAAGCTCTGGAAGAGCTCCGGCGCGACGCTGGAAGGCGTGAAGGCGGCACGGCGCGGCGAGGCGGAGAGTGCCGCCAAGGCGCTCGGGGTGCACGACATCCAGTTCTTCGATCTCGGCGACTACCCGCTGGAGATGGACCGCGAGGCGAAATACCGGCTGGTGGACGTGATCCGGAAGGTGCAGCCGGCCTTCATGCTCTCCCATTCCATGGAGGACCCCTACAACACCGATCACCCTTACGCGACGAGGATGGCGCTCGAATGCCGCATGATCGCGCAGGCCTGGGGCCACAATCCGGGCGAGAAGGTGCTCGGCGCGCCGCAGCTCTATCTCTTCGAGCCGCATCAGACCGAGCAGTGCAACTGGAAGCCGGACACCATCCTCGACATCACAGAAGTGTGGGAGCAAAAGCGCGCCGCCATCGAATGCATGGAAGGCCAGCAGCACCTGTGGGAATACTACACCAATGTGGCGGAGAACCGGGCCAACCAGTTCCGCCGCAATTCCGGCGGGCAGGCGGGCGGCCGCGAGGCCAAATATGCCGAGGCCTTCCAGTCCATCTTCCCGCGAACCGTGGATGAACTGTGATGGGTGTCGTCGTCCAGAACATCGCGCGCGCCGAGCCGGACGTGATCGCCGGTCTCGCCGAATGCGGCGTTGCGACGGTGCATGAGGCGCAGGGGCGCACCGGGCTTCTCGCCTCCTATATGCGGCCGATCTATTCGGGCGCGCGGATCGCCGGATCGGCGGTGACCATCTCGGCGCCACCCGGCGACAACTGGATGCTGCATGTGGCAATCGAGCAGGTGAAGGATGGAGATATCCTGGTGCTTGCGCCCACCTCGCCGTCGGACGCCGGCTATTTCGGCGACCTTTTGGCCACATCGGCCATGGCGCGCGGCTGCAAGGGCCTCGTCATCGATGCCGGTGTCCGCGACATCGCCGATCTTACGAAAATGCGCTTTCCCGTCTGGTCGCACTATGTCTGCGCCCAGGGGACGGTGAAGGAGACGCTAGGCTCGGTCAATGTTCCGGTTGTCTGCGCCGGCGCGCTTGTCAATCCGGGCGACGTGATCGTCGCCGACGATGACGGCGTCTGCGTCGTGCCGCGCGAGAAGGCGGCCGAGGTGTTGAAAGCCTCACAGGCGCGCGTCGCGAACGAGGAAGCCAAGCGCCAGCGCCTAGCGGCCGGCGAACTCGGCCTCGATATCTACAAGATGCGCGAAAGGCTGAAGGAAAAGGGCCTGAAATATGTCTGAGGGCATTCGCGCGATGTGGATGCGGGGAGGAACCTCGAAAGGAGGCTATTTCCTCGCCTCCGACCTGCCGCAGGAGCCGCAACAGCGCGACGCGCTGCTGCTGCGCATCATGGGCTCGCCCGACCCGCGCCAGATCGACGGGCTGGGGGGCGCCAACCCGCTCACCTCCAAGGTGGCCGTGGTGAAGCCCTCGGAGCGGGAAGGCGTCGACGTGGATTTCCTCTTTCTGCAGGTTTTCGTGGACCAGGCGATCGTCACGGACTCGCAGAATTGTGGCAACATCCTCGCCGGCGTCGGCCCTTTCGCCATCGAGCGGGGGCTCGTGCCGGCAAAGCCTGGCAAGACCGATATCCGCATCTTCATGGAGAACACCAGTCAGATCGCGGTCGCGACGGTAGACACCCCCGGGGGCACGGTCAATTACGCGGGCGACGCGCGCATAGACGGCGTGCCCGGCAGCGCGGCGCCCATTCCCATCGTCTTCCAAGATACTGCCGGCTCCTCCTGCGGAGCGCTCCTGCCTTCGGGCAAGCCGGTCGATGTGATCGACGGCGTCGAGGTGACGCTGATCGACAACGGCATGCCCTGCGTCATCCTCGATGTGGCCGATTTCGGCGTCTCCGGAGAGGAGTCGCCGAAGGAGCTCGAGTCGAATGCGGAGCTCAAGGCAAGGCTCGAATCCATCCGCCTCAAGGCAGGGCCGATGATGAATCTCGGCAAGGTGGCGGAAAAATCCGTGCCGAAGATGGTGCTGGTCAGCCCGGCGCGGCAGGGCGGCGTGATCTCGACGCGCAGCTTCATCCCGCATCGCGTTCATGACGCGATCGGCGTCTTCGGCGCGGTGAGCGTCGCGACCGCCTGCCTGCTCTCGGGCGGGCCGGCGGTGAAATACGCCAAAGTTCCGGACGGCCGCACCAAATCCATGTCGGTCGAGCACCCGACCGGCGAATTCACCGTGATCGCCAATCTCGACGAGAGGGGCGAGGTTCAGTCCGCCGGCGTGCTGCGGACGGCGCGCAAGCTTGCGGACGGTTTCGTCTTTCCGTGAGCGGGCGGTGCCGGAACTAGTTCAGCGCGTGGAGCAGGCGCTTCCCGAATTCTCCGATGCCGTCGTAGATTACGGCATGCAGTCTTATCCCAATCTGCGCCACATCCGTCTTTTCGATGCGGCGGTCGTGCTCGGCTCGCTCTCCCGGGCCGCCGAAGCGGTCCACATCTCCCAGCCGGCCGCCTCGCAGGCCATCTCGAAGCTGGAGGCGCTGTTCGGCGGATTGCTGCTCAACCGGCAGGGCGCCGGCGTCTTCCCCACCGAGCGGGGCGCGATCCTTGCGCGGCGCGCGCGGCGGAGCCTTGAGCTTCTGCGCGAGGCGAGCGTCAGCCTTGCCCGCCAGTCGCGCATCGGCAAGGGCCTGGCGGCTGACCTGCTGGAGGTCCATGCGACGATCGCGCAGCTGAGGGCGCTCGCCGCCTTCGCCGATGCCGGCAGCTTCCTGGCCGCTGCGCGCCTTCTCGGGCAGGCGGAGCCGTCCGTCCAGCGGGCTGCCCGGCAATTGGAGAGGGTCGGCGCCGTGCCGCTGTTCGACGGCGCCTACCGCTCGCTGCGCCTCACGCCCTCGGGCGCGATGCTGGCGAGCCGGGCGCACCTGATCCTGAGGGAGCTCGACAGCGCCCGCGAGGAGGTGCGCGAATATGAGGGCTTGTTCGATGGGAGGGTGGTGATCGGCACACTTCCCCTGGTGCGGACCAGGATCATCCCGGCCGCAGTCGCAAAACTCTGCAGTTTGCGCCCGCAGGCAAGCGTGGAAATCCTGGACGGGGACTATGACAGCCTTGCGGGGGCGCTGCTGACCGGAAAAATAGATCTCCTGGTCGGCGCACTGCGGCGGCAGACCGTCGAAAAAGGACTCGTCCAGGAGACGCTGTTCAGCGACGGCGTGTCGATCATAGCCCGTGCGGACCACCCGCTGCTCGCCAAGCGGAGGATCACGCATCGGGACCTGGCCGACTATCCGTGGGTCCTGCCGCGCGAGGGCACGCCCACGCGCGCGATCTTCAACGCGCTGGCAGAACAATTCCCTGCGGAATGGAGGTCGAAGGGAACGATCGTCACGGGATCCCTGGTGGCGATCAGGGGCATATTGCTGCAGACGGACCGCCTGACGATCCTCTCGCGGCAGCAGATCGAGTATGACGAGCGCGCCGGTCTCCTCAGCGTTGTCTCCTTCGCGCTTCCCCATTCGGAGCGGCCAATCGGCATGACCCGGCGCAGCAACTGGGAGCCGACGGCGCTGCAGCGGGATTTCATTGAGGCGCTGCGCGAGGCATCATGCATCTGAAGTTTCACATACGTGAAGGGTAATCTCCGCCGGCTCGAAGGCGTGCGTGGATGATGAGCTCAGTCGTAAGAGCGCCGCCGCTATTTCGGCGCCATCCGAATGGCTCCGTCGAGCCGGATCGTCTCGCCGTTCAGCATCTGGTTCTCGACGACATGGCAGGCAAGGGCCGCAAATTCCTCCGGATCGCCAAGGCGCGGCGGGAAGGGCACCTGCGCGCCCAGGGATTGTTGCGCCTCCTCCGGCAGTTCGTCGAGCATCGGCGTGCGGAAAATACCCGGCGCGATGCTGACGACGCGGATGCCCGAGCGGGCGAGGTCGCGGGCGATCGGCAGCGTCATGGCGACGATCCCGCCCTTGCTCGCCGAATAGGCGGCCTGGCCGATCTGGCCGTCGAAGGCGGCTACGGACGCGGTGTTGACGATCACTCCGCGCTCGCCGCCATCCAGCGGGTCGGCATCCTGCGCCTGCGCCGCGAAAAGCCGGACCATGTTGAAGGTGCCGACCAGGTTCACCTCGACCGTCCTGCGGAAGAGATCCAGCGGGTGGGCGCCGTTCTTCCCCACCGTGCGCCCGGCAGTCGCAATCCCCGCGCAGTTGACGAGGATGCGCGGCGTGCCCAGGTCAGCCTCAATGTGGGCGAAGGCTGCCTCGCCCTGTTCGGCATTCGACACCTCACACGCAATCGCGATGCCGCCGATCTTCCCGGCGGTTTCCTCGGCGCGCGCTGCATTGAGGTCGAGCACCGCCACTCGCGCGCCGCGCGCTGCGAGCGCGCGCGCCGTGGCCGCGCCGAGCCCCGATCCGCCGCCTGTGACGACCGCCACCACGCCTTCGGGTTTCATTCTATCTCCTCAGCCCAGCCAGCCGCGTGCCGCGGCTCAGATCTCTATCACACGGTCGGATCCCGAATAGACCTCCTCCACCCACTCGTTCCGGTGGCGCAGGATGGCGCGCTGGTTGATCGAGCCCTTGTCGGTCATCTCGCCCTTGTCGAGGGAGGGGGGCGGATCGACCAGGATCACGCGGCGCACGAGGGTGGAGGATCCGGTGCTCTTGGCAGCCAGGGTCCTCAGCTTTTCCTGGAAATGTGCGCGCACGGCGGGATGGGCGAAGAGTGCGAGAGGTTCGGATGGCGCGTCAACGCCGGCAAGCCGCGCCAGAATCGCGTAGTCCGGGAATACAAGGGCAGCGATGAAAGGCCGGTCGGCCCCGGCCATCGCCACGTCGCGCACGGCTTCCCCAAAGTGGTTGATGAACTGCGTCCTGAGCGCGCCGGTGCTCACCCAGGTGCCTGTGTCGAGCTTGAAATTCTCCGCCGTCCGCCCGTCAAAGAAGAAGCCGGCCGTCATGTCGTCCGGGTCGGCGAAGCGGAGCGCGTCGCCGAAGCGGTAATAGCCTTCTTCGTCGAAAGCGTCGGCCGTGAGGGCAGGGGCGTTCCAATAGCCCGGTGTGATGTTGGGGCCCTTCACCCGAGCGTCGAGCTTGCCGTCCATGGGGACCAGCTTCAGCGAGACGCCGTGGCACGGCAGGCCCACATTGCCAGCCTTCTCCTGCGGCCAGGTGCACATCAGCGCGGCAGGCGCCGTTTCGGTAGCCCCGAGGCCCGTCGCCAGCAGGATGCGCTCGCCGGTCGTCTCCTCGGCAATCCGCTCCAGCGCATCCCAGGTATGCTGCGCCATGCCCGCGCCCGCATACCAGAGCATCTTGAGGTCCTTGAAGAAGTTCTGCCGAACCTTCTCGTCGGCCTCCAGATGCGGGATCAGCGCCTCGAAGCCCTTCGGCACGTTGAAATACCAGGTGGGCGAAATCTCCTTGAGATTGCGCACAGTCTTGGCGATCTCCCCGGGTGTGGGGCGGCCGTCGTCGATATAGAGCGTGCCGCCGTTGAAGAGCGGCATGTAGAAGACCTTGTTGCCGCCCGCCGTATGGTGCCAGGGAGCCCAGTCGAGCAGGACCGGCGGCTCGTCCTTGAAATAGATGAAGGTCTCGCGCGTCATGATCTGGTTTGAGCAGATCATGCGGTTGGTGTTGATCACCGCCTTGGGCGAGCCAGTGGAGCCGGAGGTGAAGAGGAATTTGGCGATCGTATCGCCGGAAACGCTGCGATAGGCCTCGTCCACTGCCGGTGTGGGCTCCGTCGTCAGCGCCCGCGCGAACTCTTCCTCGGGTCCCCGCGCGCCGCGCGTGAAGAGCCGAGGCGTGTCCGAGGCGACCGCCTCGATGGCCGGCGCGAACTGCTTCGCCTCGCAGGCGAAGATCAGGCCCGGGCGGATCGCCTGGAAGGTGTCGCGCAGCCGCGCGTAGTCCGTGGAGATCAGCGAATAAGCCGGAGAGATCGCCGCGTAGGGAATGCCGGAATAGGCGCAGGCGAGGCTGAGCAGCGCATGCTCCAGATCGTTGCCGGACAGGATAGCCAGCGGCGCGTCGACCGAGAGGCCGCGATCGATCAGGAACTGTCCCAGCCGCCGCGCCTTGGCGAGCGCGTCGGCATAGGTGAGCCGGCGCCATCCGCCGTCCGGCGCGCGTTCGGCATAAAGGGTTCGCTCCGGCGCCCGCTCCGCCCAATGGACCAGCATGTCGGCAATTCGCTCGGGATAGGGCGGGAGCGGCTCGGCCTGCTCCAGATAGAGGACGCCACCTTCCCCGTGCCGCACCACGATGTTCGGCTCCCAGAACCGCACGGGCCGATAGCGTGCCGTCGGTTTGGACGCCGGTGCGAGCGCCGCCTGGTCCATCGCTTGTCCTCCCCTGGAAAGCCGCCGCAATTCTAGCCGTCGCGAGACATCCTTGACAGCCATGATCGGGTTCGTTCAAAAAGTAATAATTGAATGTCGTACAGTGTCAATTTGCATAGTTGGCGCTCCAGAGGGCAGGCATGGCACTGGTAAGCTACGAACTCGCCGACGACATCGCGGTCCTGACGCTCTCCCGACCGGAGAAGCGGAACGCGATGAGCGATGCCATGCTCACCGATCTCGCGGTGGCCGTGGATCGGGCCGCGCGCGAGGCAAAGGCGGCGGTGCTTAGGGGCGAAGGAAAGCATTTTTGCGCGGGGCTGGACCTTGCCGAGCATGTGGAGAAAACGGTGATGCAAGGCATCGCCGGCTCGCGCGAGTGGCATGCCGTGTTCACCCGCATCCAGCGCGGGGCCATCCCCTATTTCGTCGCGCTCCACGGGGCCGTCGTCGGCGGCGGGCTGGAGCTTGCGGCGGCTGCGCATGTGCGGGTCGCCGACGCGAACACCTATTTCGCCCTGCCGGAAGGCCAGCGCGGCATCTTCGTCGGCGGCGGCGGGTCGGTCAATGTCAGCCGCCTGATGGGCGTCTCGCGCATGATGGATCTGATGCTGACGGGACGCGTGCTTTCAGCCGACGAGGCCGAGCGCTACGGCATCGTCAACTACCTCGCCGAGCCGGGAGGGACATTCGAGAAGGCGATGGAGCTTGCGCGCATCGCGGCCAGAAACGCGCCCCTGTCGAACTATGCCATCATCAACGCGCTGCAGCGCATCCATGACAGCGGCTATGACGAGGGGCTCTTCTTCGAGTCGATGATCGCGTCGCTGACGCAGGTGACGCCCGAAGCCCATGAGAGGCTGCGCGCCTTCCTGGAAAAAAAGGCCGCCCGGCTGGCCATCCCTGAAGCGGAGTCCTGACATGTCGCTGGCACGGGCGATCCAGACGGGACCGGTCGAACAGGCGGACGGCAAGGCCGGGCTCTCCTTCGGACCGTTCGAGCGCTCGGTGGGCTTCCTCCTGCGCATCGCCCAGCTCACCGTCTTCGAGCGCACTTTTGCCGAGCTGCAGCGCCGGGACGTGAAGATCGGCGAATTCACCATCCTGCTGGCGATCTCGGAAAATCCGGGCGTGCGGCAGGGCGTCATCGCCGACGTGTTGAAGATCAAGTGGCCGAACATGACCAAGCTCGTGCGTTCCCTGGAAGAGCGCGGGCTGGTGGAGCGCTTCGTGCCGCCGCACGACCGCCGCTCGGTGGAACTGCGGGTGACTGCCGCCGGGCGCGAACTGGTCGACGCCTTCGTGCCGCTGATGCAGGACGCCGACCAGCGGGCGCTCGCCATGCTCTCGGACGAGGAGTATGTGCAGTTCCAGCTTCTGCTCCGGAAGGCAGCGGGATGGCCGCCCCTATGAAAACCGCTGCCGCAATCGCGAGGGTGCCATGTTCGATCCTGATGCGCTGATCGCCATCGATTTCCACACCCACGCGGAAGAACCGTGCGGCACGCATGCCGATGACGGCTATGACGACTTTCAGGCGGCGATGCACACCTATTTCCGCTCGCCCTTCAAGCATCCGCCGACCATACCGGAGACGGCTGCCTATTACCGCGAGCGCAAGATCGGTGCGGTGATCTTCCCGGTGGACGCCGAGCGGGAGAGCGGCTATCGCCGCTACAACAACGAGGAGATGGCCGAGCTCGCGGCGGAGCACCGCGACGTCCTGATCCCCTTCGCCAGCATCGATCCAGCCAAGGGCAAGATGGGGGCGCGCGAGGCGCGGCGGCTGGTCGAGCATTTCGGCATACGCGGCTTCAAGTTCCACCCGACCTTTCAGGGATTTTACCCCAACGACCGCAGCGCCTATGTGCTCTACGAGGCGATCGCCGAGGCGGGCGTGCCGGCGCTCTTCCACACCGGGCAAACGGGCGTTGGCGCGGGCATGCGTGGCGGCAACAATATGCGCCTCAAATATTCCAACCCCATCTATCTGGACGATGTCGCCGCCGATTTTCCGGACATGCAGATCATCATGGCGCATCCCTCCTTCCCCTGGCAGGAGGAGGCACTGGCGGTGGCCACGCACAAGCACAATGTGTGGATCGACCTTTCCGGATGGTCGCCAAAATATTTCCCGCCGATCCTCGTGCGCTACGCCAATTCGCTGCTGAAGGACCGCGTGCTGTTCGGCTCCGACTGGCCGGCGATCCTGCCGGACCGCTGGCTCGCGGATTTCGAGAAGCTCGACATCAAGCCCGAAGTAAGGCCGCTCATTCTGAAGGAGAACGCCCGCCGGCTATTGAAGATCTGAAAAGGCCGTCGGGAGGTTGGCCTTCAATAACACGTGCGATCAGGGGATCGCGCATAAAGGAGGAGACGTCATGAAATCAGTACTAGCAACCGCCGCACTGGCACTTACCCTATGCGTATCCGGCTTCGCGGCTGAAGCACGCGACCTGAGGCTTGCTCCCGGCGCGCCGCCGGCCCACCCGGCCCATACGCCACTTTATTCCACGCTTATCGAAGAGCTGCCCAAGGAGACGAACGGCTCGCTGACCGGGACCATGCTGGGAACGGAGGTCGTCAATATCGGCGGCATGAAAGGGGCGCTGCAATCGGGTGTGGCCGAGGTCGGCAACCTGCTGCCGCTCTATTTCCCCGGCGACCTGCCCAATTCGGCACTGGTGGGCGATCTCGCCTTTCTTGGCCGCAACCCGCATGTGATGGGCGCGGCGACGACCGAATACATCGCCACCTGCGAGGACTGCCAGGCCGAGTTCGCCAAACTGGGCGCCGTCTTCCTGGGTGCAGGTTCCTCGGACGTCTACGTCCTGCTCACCACCAAGCCGGTGCGCACGCGGGCCGATCTGCAGGGGATCCGGCTCAGAAGCGGCGGTGCGCCTTTCGCCCGCTGGGCGGAATATGTCGGCGCCTCGCCGGCGAGCATCCCCGTCAGCGATACGTTCGAAAGCATGTCGCAGGGCGTCATCGACGGAAGCATGGGTTCGATCTCCGATCTCGTCTCCTATCGGCTCGTGGACCTCGCCCGTTATGTCATCGAGCTGCCGCTCGGCACGTATCACGCGACCTCCAACTTCACCGTGAATTCCGACACCTGGAAGGCGCTGACGGCCGAGGAGCGGCGCGGCTTCGTCCGGGCGGCGAACAAGGCCAATGCCGCCTTCACCCAGAACTGGGGCTTGGACAGGCCCAGCAAGTCGCGCGAGGCGGCGAGAGAGGCGGGGCTCGAGTTCATCCAGCCGGAACAGGAGCTGGTCGATCTCACCGCCGCATTCGTGGAGGAAGACTTGAAGGCCGCCGCCGGGATCGCCGAAAGCCAGTACGGGATCAGCGACGCCGAAGCCAAGATTGCCCGCTTCCGCGAACTCGTCGAGAAATGGACCGGCCTCGTGGACAAAGCCGGAAACGATCCGCAGGCCATCGCCGAGGTTGTCCAGGCGGAGGTCTGGGACAAAGTCGACTACGAAAAATACGGGATGTAGGCGCCGCGCGGCGCGGAGTTCCCCCGCGCCGCTACCCTCTTGCGGAAGAAATCTCGATGCGCGCGCGTATCCTCACCCTTGCCCGCCATCTCACCGACTTCCTGGCGCTTGTTGGCGCCGTGGGCGTGCTCGCCATGCTCGTCCACGTCACCGCCGACGTCGCGGGGCGGCAGCTCTTCTCGCGCGGCTTGCCGGCGACGGTGGAGATCGTATCGCGCTATTATATGCTGCTCATCGCCTTCCTGCCGCTCGCCTGGACGGAGCGGCGGGACGAGATGATCAGCGTCGACATCCTCGAGAGCCTGTTCAAGGGGCCTTTGGACCGGGTCAACCGGGCCTTGGTGCATCTCCTCAGCCTCGCCGCCTTTCTGTTCCTGGCCTACACAACCTGGTTTGCCGCCATGCGGGAATATGAGGCCAAGAGCTTCGTCCTGTCGCTGAGCGTCGCCATACCCGTCTGGCCGGGTTTTTTCATATTGCCCGTGGCTTTCGCGCTGGGCAGCCTCGTCTCGGTCCTTAAACTTTATCTCTGCCTGGCCGGGCTGGACGATACCCAGGAAGCCAAGGCCTTCACGGAAAAGAGCGAACAGGGATCGGCACCGTGAGCGTCACGACCGGGTTTTTGGGGATAGGTGCGCTTCTCGTCCTCCTGGCTCTGCGGGTGCCGGTCGCCGTGGCGCTGATCATCGTTTCCTTCGCCGGCATCTGGCTGATGCTTGGCTTCACGCCGGCGGTCGGGATTCTCACCACCACGCCCTATGATTTCATTGCCAGCTGGACGCTCTCCGCCGTTCCGATGTTCCTTCTGATGGGCTTCGTGGCCTATCACGCCGGGCTCACGACGAGCCTGTTCGGCGCCGCCGACAGGCTGCTGCGGCGCGTGCCTGGCGGGCTGGGTATGGCCGGCGTGCTTGGCTGCACCGGCTTTGCCGCCGTCTGCGGGTCGAGCCTTGCCTGCGCGGCCGCGATGGGGCGGATCGCCATACCCGAGATGATCAAGGCCGGCTACCGCCCGAGCTTTGCGACGGGAACGCTGGCGGCGGGCGGCACAATCGGCGCGCTGATCCCGCCCTCCATCCTCATGATCATCTATGGCGTGTTCGCCGAAACTTCCGTGACGAAGGTGTTTCTGGGCGGCATCTCGGTCGGCGTGCTGACGGCCGTGGCGTACTGCCTGCTCATCTACAGCGTCGCCAAGCTGCGTCCCGACATCATCCCCCCGGCGCCGAAGGACCTTCAGCCCTCTTCGCAGGTGAGCCTGTTCAGGGCCGTGTGGCCGCTCCTGGCGCTCATCCTGCTCGTCTTCGGCGGCCTGTTCAGCGGCTTGTTCACGGCCACAGAAGCGGGGGCGATCGGTGCGGCAGGAGCCATCGTCATCGGCCTCGCCGTGCGCGAACTGAGCTGGCCCCGCTTCCGCCTGGCGCTGCTCGAAACCGTCGGCACCTCGGTCTCGCTCTTCATCATCGGCGTCGGCGCGGTGATGTTCACCCGCTTCCTGGGGCTTAGCGGCGCGGCCGGCTTCATCAGCGCCGCAATCAACGCCTGGGATCTCAACTATGTGGAGCTGATGACGATGATCGTCATCCTCTACCTGATCCTCGGCATGTTCATGGAGCCCTTCGGGGCCATGCTGGTCACGCTTCCCGTGCTCCTGCCGCTGCTCAATGCGGCATCCATAAACCTCGTCTGGTTCGGCGTGCTCCTGGTGAAGCTGCTCGAGGTCGGCATGATCACGCCGCCGCTCGGCATGAATGTCTTCGTCATCCGCAACGTCGCCGCGAGATATGCCAGCCTCAACGACGTGTTCCGCGGCGTGACCTTCTTCATCCTGGCAGACCTGGTGATCATCGTCCTCCTCATCGCCTTCCCCGAGCTGGTGATGGCGATCGCGGACCTGCGGGCGCACTGAACGCCTACGCTGGGCGGGGGTGGTGGTGCCCCGTTCCATTTTCTGACCTGCCGGCTCTCTCTCTCCGCACGAAAGGGACCGGCTGTGGTGATGAGCGCGCGCTTAGTCCTCCATCGGTGTATTTTACCTTCCGGGGGGGCATTGCATGCTGCAAACAACATATTGTATGCAATGTCAGGCGAAGGATCGGAGCCATGTGGTCGCAAGCGCGTCTTGGAAAGCGGCTGGAATTTTCCACATTCGTGGCGGACCTGATCCAGGCGCTCACGGATCGTCGCTGGCCCTCGCTCAGCCTGCCCGGCAAGGCCAAGGAGGCCGATCTCGGCGCGATGTGCGAGATCCTGCTGTCGCGCCGGGGAGAGGCCTCGGGCGTGGCGCTCGCCTCGATCATAATCGACACCTATGCAAAGGCCGATCCGGAAGCGCAGCATGCCTTCCTCCAGACGCTGCTACGGCGCTTCGACGTCGACCAGGGGGCGCTCGCGCAAGCCATTCACGCCTATGGCGAGGAGCAGGGGCCGGAAAGCGCCGGCAGGCTGCACAAGGCTGCCGAGCCGATGCGTCAGGAGCTTTTCCGTCGGCTGAACATGGCGCCGGGCGGGACGCTGGCGCTGGTGCGCATGCGCGAGCATCTGCTTCAGCGCCTGGACGAGGAGCCGGAACTTGCGGCGGTCGACGCCGACTTCGTCCATCTTTTCACCTCCTGGTTCAACCGTGGCTTCCTGACCCTGCAGGCGATCGATTGGCGCACCCCGGCCAGCATCCTCGAAAAGATCATCCGCTACGAGGCGGTGCACGAAATCACCGACTGGGATGAGTTGCGCCGGCGGGTGCAGCCGGTCGACCGCCGCTGCTTCGGCTTCTTCCATCCGCAGATGCCGGACGAGCCGCTGATCTTCGTCGAGGTGGCGCTTGCACGGGAGATCGCCACCTCGATGGACAGTTTGCTCTATGCGGAGCGGACGCCGATCCCCGCCGAAACGGCGGCGACGGCGGTCTTTTACTCAATCTCCAACTGTCAGGTGGGGCTGAAGGGCATTTCCTTCGGCAACCTCCTGATCAAGCAGGTGGTCACCGACCTTCAGCAGGAATTGCCGAACTTGCGGACGTTCGTCACACTGTCGCCCGTCCCGGGCTTTGCCGACTGGCTCGGCGGAGAACTGGCCAGACCTTCGTCGCGGCTGATCGGCAATGGCGACCGGGATGTTCTCGCCGCGGCCGATCTCCTCGACCCTGCAGCGCAGGATGCGGATGTCCGCGCCGCACTGCTGCGGGGGGCCGCCGCCTATCTCCTTCATGCAAAGCGCGGCGACGGCCGGCCCCTCGACCCGGTCTCCCGCTTCCATCTGGGCAATGGCGCCCGGCTTGAGCGCATCAACCTTTTGGCCAACAGGTCCGCATCGGCCATGAAGCAGTCCTTCGGCATCATGGTGAATTATCTCTACGACCCAAGGGCGATCGAGGAGAACCACGAGCGCTTCGCCGAGAACGGGGAGGTGATCGCCTCGCCGGAGGTGCGCCGGCTCATCCAGCTCGGCATTGTCGAAATCGAGAAAGCATAGCCCATGGCGGACAATCTATTCTCGCATCTGATCTCGAATGCTGACGCCGACCGCACCGCCCTCATAATCCCGGGCGGGGGCGTGGTGAGCTATCGCGACCTCGACCGGATGTCGGCGCGCCATGCCAACGCGCTCGGCGCGCTTGGCGTGAAGCGGGGCGACCGGGTGGCCGTGCAGGCGGAAAAATCCCTGGGCGCCGTGCTGCTCTATCTCGGCGCGCTGCGCCTGGGGGCGGTCTACCTGCCGCTCAACACCGCCTACACGACGGCGGAGACTTCCTATTTCCTGTCGGACGCGGAGCCGGCGCTCTTCGTCTGCGATCCCGCTCGCGAAGGAGCCGCCCGGGACCTTTGCCGCGACGGGCGGACAACGGTGGCAAGCCTCGGCGGGAGCCTTGATCCTGTCGTCGACGAACAGGAGGACCGCTTCGAAACCGCAGCGGTTTCGGCGAGCGATCTGGCGGCGATCCTCTACACCTCCGGAACGACCGGGCGCTCCAAGGGAGCGATGCTCACCCATGGCAACCTTCTCTCCAATGTGGCGGCGCTGAAGGAGTGCTGGCGATACACAGCCGAGGACACCCTGATCCACGCGCTGCCGATCTTCCACACGCATGGCCTGTTCGTGGCCCTCAACCTGACCTTCTTCTCCAAGGCTTCCGCCATCCTGCTGCCGAAATTCGATCCCGACGCGATCATGCAGGCACTGCCATCCGCCACCGTTCTGATGGGCGTCCCCACCTTCTATACGCGGCTCCTTTCCCATCCCCGCCTGACGGCGGAGGCCTGCCGGCATATGCGAGTATTCATCTCGGGCTCCGCGCCACTCCGCGCGGAGACCCACGAGGGATGGCGGCGGCGCACCGGCCACGCCATCCTGGAGCGCTACGGCATGACCGAAACGAATATGAACACCTCCAATCCCTATGACGGCGAGCGCCGCGCGGGCACCGTCGGCTTTCCGCTGCCGGGGGTGAGCGTGCGCATCGTCGACCCAGCGACGAACGTGCCGGCGGGCACGGACCAGATCGGCATGATCCAGGTCAAGGGCCCCAACGTCTTCAAGGGCTATTGGCGCATGCCCGAGAAAACCGCAGCCGAATTCACCCCGGACGGCTTTTTCATTACCGGCGATGTGGGAAAGGTCGACGGCGACGGCTACATCCACATCATCGGGCGCCAGAAGGACTTGGTGATCACCGGCGGATATAATGTCTATCCGAAGGAGATCGAGACCGAGATCGATGCCGTTCCGGGCGTGGCTGAAAGCGCCGTCTTCGGCGTCGAGGACGCGGATATGGGCGAGCGCGTCATTGCCGCCGTCGTGCCGGACGGCAGCCGCGATATCAAGGCGGAGGACATCGAGGCGCATCTCTCGGAGCGCCTCGCCCGCTACAAGCGGCCGAGCGACATCATTTTCCTTACGGAACTGCCCCGCAACACGATGGGCAAGGTGCAGAAGGACGTGCTGCGCCGGCACTATGCGGAAGGATGGGCGCCGGTCGCGGCACGCCCGAATGCCAGGGAGGTCGAGAATGCTCGCTGAACAGGAACGCGTATCCACCAGTTCGAAGATCACGGTGCTCGACCCGCGCGGCTACCCGCCTGCGGTTACCGGCAAGACTCCCGCCCCGCGTCTCGGCACGCTCGACGGCAAGACCATCTATCTCGTCGACAGCCGCTTCGACGACTCCATCGAACTCCTGAAGCAGATCGAGATCTGGTTCCGGGAGTTCATGCCCGGCGTGAAGACCAAGATCGTCCAGATGGCGAGCACCTATGCCAAGGACGATCCGCAGCTCTGGGAAGAAATTCGCGCCAACGGACACGGCGCCATCCTGGGAGTCGGCCATTGCAGCACCTGCGCGCCCGCCGTCTGCACCCACGCGATCACGCTGGAGACGAAATACGGCGTGCCGACCGTAGCCGTGCACACGGACAAGTTCGAGAAAGTGGTGAAATCGGTCACCCGCATGGGCGGGCTGCCGCAGCTTCCCCTGGTCTTTGTGCCCCAGCCGGTCATGGGCAAGAGCCCGGCGGAGCTGCGCGACTATGTCATGGGAACCGATCCCGTCCGCGGCGCACCGGTCATGCGGGAGATCGTTGAGGGTATGACGGTGGGGCTGGTGCAGACCACCTCGGCGGACCTGGTCGCCTCGAAGTCACCGACCGACCGCCTCCTTCCGCCCGACACGGAAGAGAACCTGCACGAGCTTTTCCTGCGCAACAACTGGACCGACAAGCTGCCGATCGTCCTGCCCACGGAAAAGCGCGTGGCGGAGATGCTGAAGGGCACGAGCCGCCGTCCCGACGAGATCGTCGGCAAGATGCAGCCGACGGCCAATCGCGGGGCCTGGAGCTATACGGTCGAGAAGGTGGCGGTGAACGCCGTCATGGCCGGCGCGCGGCCGGAATATTTCCCGGTCATCCTAGCCCTTGCCGCAACCCAGGTGAGCGCGCGGGGAAGCACGTCGAGCTCCGGCGCCGCCATGGCCGTGGTCAATGGACCGATCCGGCACCAGATCGGCATGAACACGGGCATCGGCGCTCTCGGGCCCTACAACCACGCCAATGCGACGATCGGCCGGGCCTACGGCCTCCTGTCGCAGAATCTGCAGGGCGGGTCCGTGCCCGGCGAGACCTTCATGGGCTCGCTCGGCAACAACTACGCCTATAACAGCGTGACCTTCGCCGAGAACGAGGAGCGCTCCCCCTGGGAGCCGTTGCATGTGCAGAAGGGCTTTGAGGCGGACACCAGCACCGTCAGCGTCTTCTTCGGCTGCCGCTCGACCACCTTCTCTCTCGGCCTGCGCGAGAAGCATTGGCGCGAGCATGTGCGGGACATGCTGCTCGGCACGGACGCCGTGACTGCGCCGGTGCTGCTGCTCGACCCGATCGCCGCGCGTCAGTTCGTGGAGCGCGGCGGCTTCAGCAAAAAGGCCGACCTCATCGCCTGGCTGCATGAGACGGCGCAGATGCCGGGCAGCCGTTACTGGGACCTGCAGCTCATCCAGAACTATGTCTACCCGCGCGCCACTTTCGGCGAGGAACCGATGGCGGGCGAGCTGAAGAAGGGCCCGGACGCGATGGTGCACATCTTCCGGCTGCCGGAGATCAATGTGATCGTCGTGGGCGGCGAGAGCAACGGCTACTGGCAGATCATGGGCGCCCGTTACCAGACCACCATCTCCGTGGACGAGTGGCGCTAGGAGAGGACGATGCGGGAGTTCGACGTAGCGGTGATCGGCGCCGGCGTTGCCGGCCTGACGGCGGCGGCGACTGCCGCGCGCCACGGCGTGCGGGTGGCCGTGATCGAGAAAATGGGAGCCGGCGGGCAGATCATGACCGTCGAGCGGATCGAGAATTTTCCAGGTGCCGCCGAACCGATCGCCGGCTTCGAGCTTGGACCTGTCATGCAGGAGCAGGCCGAGCAGGCTGGCGCCGAGTTCATCCTCGACACGGTCGAGGGGCTCGCGCTGGACGGCCCCGTGCCCGTACTGAAATGCGGCGAAGGGGAGATCGCCGCACGCAGCCTGATCATCGCCGCCGGGTCAAACCGCAGGAAACTCGGCGTTCCCGGCGAGGAGGAATTCGCGGGGAGGGGCGTTTCCCACTGCGCTTCCTGCGACGGGCCGCTCTACCGGGGTATGACCGTGGCGGTTATCGGCGGCGGCGATTCGGCTTTCGACGAGGCGCGCGTGCTCGCGGCACATGCGGGCAAGGTCCTCATCATCCACAGGGGTGAAAAGCTTCGGGCGGCAAGGCCCCTGGTGGACGCCGTGTCCGGCCTTGCCAATGTGAAGATCTGCCTCGGCACGACAGTCGAGGAAATCATCGGCGAGGACGTCGTCAGGGCGCTATCGCTGCGGGAGGGCGCATCGGGAGCGTCCCGGAGAGAGCCGGTCGATGGGGTCTTTGTCTATGTGGGCCTGGAGCCTAACATCGGATTCCTTGGCGGGCAGCTCGAGCTCTCGGAGCATGGGCGGATCGTCACCGACCGCTTCATGCAGACCTCGGCGCCGGGCATCTTCGCAGCGGGGGATATCCGGCAGGGCTCGGCCGCTCTCCTCGCAGAGGCGGCGGGCGATGGAGCCACGGCGGCCGTTGCCGCCCTCAGGCATCTCGGCGCACGGTTTGAGTCCCTCGATGCTGCGGAGTAGAGCTTGCTCGCGGGGTCGGCGGTCGATCCCGGGCAACGAAATGGAAAGCCGATGAAACAGAGCAGAGCCGCGCTCCTGCGCGACGCCATCGAGGAAGACATCGTCACCGGTGTCTACAAGCCGGGCGAACGTCTCGATGAGACCAGCCTCGCCGCCCGCTACAAGGTTTCGCGCACCCCCATCCGCGAGGCGCTGACGCAGCTCGGCGTCATGGGCGTCGTGAAAATCCAGCCGCACCGGGGCGCCTTCGTGAACCAGATCACGCTGCCCGAGATGATCGGCATGTTCGAGGTGATGGCCGAGCTTGAAGGCATGTGCGCACGCCTCGCGGCGCGCCGCATAACGGCGCGCCAGCTCGACGAGCTTGTCGCTGCGCAGGCGGATTGCCAGGCGGCGCTCGGCAAGGGCGATTCGGACGACTACTACTATGCCAACGAGCGCTTCCATCTGCTGCTCTACGCGGCGAGCGGCAACAGCTTCCTCGCGAATATGGCGACCACGCTGCACAAGCGCCTGAAGCCGTATCGCCGGCTCCAGCTGCGCGTCCCCGGGCGGCTGGAAAAGTCGGCTGCCGAACACGAGACGGTCATCCAGGCCCTCAGGGCCCGGGACGCGGCAAAGGCGGAAGACCTCATCGAGAAGCACATCCTCGTCCAGGGTGATATGTTCAGCGACTTCCTGTCGGCCATGAGTTCTTTGTCGATCGACGATGGCCGGATCGCTGCGGAGGCTTGATCCGGCCGGGAAATCTGCGCATGCAAATGCGCAAGCATTGCATACAATTCGGGAGTGCTGTATGCAATTTGCGACGGAACACAGACCTTGGGAGGAAGGAAATGTTGAGGAACGTCCTGGCAGCGGCCGCTTTGGCCATGTCTCCGTTCTGCGCCCACGCGCAGCAGGCGGAGCTTACGGATTCGGAGCGGCAGCTCTATGAGGCGGCGAAGGCCGAAGGCGAGGTGATCTGGTACACCTCGCAGTTCACCACCGAGATGTCGGAAGCTGCCTGCGGGCTCTTCATGGAGCGCTACGAGGGGATCAAATGCAGCCCCGTGCGGGCTACCGGCGGCGTGACCTTTCAGCGCGTCATGCAGGAGGTGCAGGCAGGCGCGGTGCAGGGCGACGTCTTCAGCACCAACGACCAGTCGGACCTGATCGAGCTCAAGAAGCTCAACGCGCTGGAAAAGTTCATGCCGCAGAGCGCGGAAGCCATGTCGCCGGTTCTGAAGCCGATGAACGACAGCGATGGTTACTTCTTCGTCTCGAGCGTCTCTCCCTACGGCATCGCCTACAACACCAATCTGGTTTCCGCCGAAGAGGCGCCGAAGAGCTGGGCCGACCTTAACGATCCCAAATGGAAGGACCAGATCGCCATCGCCCATCCGAGCTTCTCCGGCAGCGCCGGGCTCTGGACGCTGGCGATGAGCGACCGTTTCGGCTGGGAGTATTTCGACACGCTTGCCGAGCTCAACCCACAGATCGGCCGGTCCATCGCGGATGGCTACAATCTGATCGTCTCGGGTGAACGGAAGGTCGCCGTCACGGCGATCGCGCTGTCGCGTCAGGGCGAGGCGGAGGGGCAGCCGGTCGCAACCGTGGTGCCCGAGGAAGGCCTCATGTTGCCGCCGAGCGGTACCGCGGTTCTTGCCGGAGCCCCGCACCCGAACGCGGCCAAGCTCTTCGCGGAGTTCATGCTGAGCCAGGAATACTCGGAATGGCTCGTCAGCCTCAAGCGCTACCCGCTGCGCTCGGGCGTGCAACCGGCGGAAGGCATCGACCCGCTCGATACCGGCAAGGTCATCACCGTGCCGGCCGAAGAGGCAATGCAAGGCCTCGTGGACATCCAGGAGAAGTTCCGCGAGACCTTCGGCATCTGAACGACCTCGCAACACTGAGGGGCTGGCCCGCGCCGGCCCCTTTCTGCAGAGGATCGAGGCCGCCAAGACCATGTCATCCGTTCTGAGTTCGTCATCACATACGGAGATCGGCACCGCCGAACCCGCCGCGCGTGTCGCATGGTTCCGCCGGCTGCAGCCAAGCACGTTCCTCTGGATCGTCCTGGCGATCATCCTTGCCCTCCTGATCGTCGCGCCGGTCGGGATGCTGGTGACGAAAAGCTTCACCGATCCGGTGACGGGCGGCTTCACAGTCCAGAACTATATCGACGCGTACGGGAAGGCACGGCACGTCCAGGCGCTGGTCAATACCCTCTATATGAGTGCGGCGGTCGTGGTGCTGTCGCTGCTCTTCGGAGTCCCTCTCGCCTGGGCCTGTACGCGGACCGACATGCCGTTCCGCAACATCATCCGTCTTGGCATCTTCGGCGCCTTCGTCATGCCGCCCTATCTCGGCGGCGTCGGCTGGATCCTGCTCGCCGGCCCCAATTCCGGATGGATCAACGTGGCGTGGGAGTCGCTCACCGGGTCCCCCGAGCCGCTCGTGAACATCTTCACCTTCTCCGGCCTGGTGCTGGTGATGGCGATCAACACCTATTTCACCATCTTCATCCTGGTGAGCGCTGCCTTCGAGATGATCAACTCGGAGATGGAGGATGCGGCGAACATCCTTGGCGCCGGCCCGTTCACCACGGCCATGAAGGTGACGCTGCCGCTCGTCCTGCCTTCGATTCTGGGTAGCGCGCTGCTGACCTTCCTGATTTCAATCGCCCTTTACGGCGTGCCGGCGCTCATCTCGATCCCCGCCCGGTTTCCAGTCGTTGTCATACAGCTCACCGAGTTCTTCAGCTTCCCGCTCCGCGTCGAGGTTGCCGCCGCCTATTCGATCCCGCTGCTGCTCATCACTGCCGGATTGATGGCGTTGCAGCGGAAGATCCTCGCCCGGAAAGGCTATACCGCGGTGAGCGGAAAGGGCGGGGAGCGGCGCATCGTCAAGCTCGGCAGGTGGCGCTGGGTGGTGTTCGGCTATAGCTTTTTGGTTGTCGTCATCTCCGTCATTCTGCCGCTCCTGGTGCTCATGATGGCAGCGTTCAGCCGCTCGTGGGTCGGCGGCCTCTCCCTCGACAATCTGACGCTGCAGAATTTCCACTACGTGCTTTTCGAGCATTCGAGCTCGCAGCAGGCGCTCGTCACCAGCCTCGTCACGGGGGCGGCCGCGGCCACCGCCGCAATCCTCCTTGCGCTCGCCATTGCGTATGTCGTGCAGCGAAAACTCCTGCCCATGAGCGAGGTGCTGGGCTTCCTGGCCATGTCGCCTTTCGTCATTCCCGGCATTGTTCTTGCGATCGGCTTCTATGCCGTCTACGCGCTGCCGCCGGTCGGGCTCTACGGCACCTATCTTCTCCTGATCCTCGCCTTCACCACGCGTTTCCTGCCGATCGCCTATACGACGAGCCAGGCGGGCGTGCGCGCGATCCATCCGGAGATGGAGGAGGCCGTGCGGATCCTCGGGGGCGGCAGGCTAACGGCGATCCGCAAGGTCGTGGGCCCGCTTCTGAAGCGCACGCTGGCCAGCGGATGGCTGCTCATCTTCGTGCCGGCGGCGCAGGAGCTTTCGACGGCCGTCTTCCTGGTCGGGCCGAACACGCGCGTCGTGTCCGTGGTGCTGCTCGACATGAGCGAGGAAGGGCTGCTCGAACGCCTCTCGGCGCTCGGCAGCGTCCTGCTCCTGATCATCGTCGGGGTGATGGCCATCGGCGTCCGCTTCCTTGGGCGCGACTTCATGTTGAGGAGGACGTGATGGAAGGGCTCGTGCTGAGCGGCCTCGGCCGCAAATTCGGCGAGGTCGACGCGGTCATCGACGTCGACCTCTCGCTCAAGCCCGGAGAGTTCGTCTCCCTGCTTGGTCCGTCCGGCTGCGGCAAGACGACGACACTGCGCATGATCGCCGGCTTCATCGACCCGACCAGCGGCACGATCTCCCTCGACGGGAAGGTGCTGTCGGCGCCGAGCGGTTCGCTGCCGCCGGAAAAGCGCGGCATGTCCATGATCTTCCAGAGCTATGCAATCTGGCCGAACATGACTGTGGAGGAGAATGTCGCCTTCGGGCTCAAGCTGAGAAAGCTTCCCTCGGAGGAGATCAGGCGCCGCGTCGGGGAGATCCTGGAGGTGGTGCGGCTAGGCGCCCTTTCCGGGCGCTATCCAGCGGAGCTGTCGGGCGGCCAGCAGCAGCGCGTCGCCCTGGCGAGGGCCGTGGTCGTCCGCCCGGCCGTCCTGCTTTTGGACGAACCGCTCTCAAATCTCGACGCGAATCTGCGCGAGGAGATGCGCTTCGAGATCCGCCGCATCCATGACGAGTTCCGGATTACCTCGGTTTATGTCACGCACGACCAGGGCGAGGCCATGGTCACCTCCGACCGCATAGCGGTGATGAACCAGGGCCGGATCGAGCAGGTGGACGAACCCTACAAGCTCTATACGAAGCCCAGGACGCGGTTCGTGGCCAGCTTCATCGGCCGCACGAACTTCCTGAGCGGCCGGAAGGAAAGCAGTTCGGTCATATTCGAGGGCTTTTCCCTCCCGAGCGACATTCTCGGCCTGCCGCCATCCTCCGGAAAAGAGATATCGGTGTCCATCCGGCCGCAGTCGCTGCGGCTTTGCGGAAAGGAGCCGGACGCTCCCGACCAGGTGAAGCTCAAGGGCAGGGTGGTGGAACGGGCATTCCTGGGCGAGACCTGGGACTATGTGTTCGCAGGAGAAAACAGCCTGCGGCTGCGGGTCGTTGCGCCGCCCGCCGACGTGTTCGAGATCGGCTCGGAGGCATGGGTGCAGATGGACCCGCACCAGGTCGTACCGATCTCGTAGATACCCCGCTTTATCGCTTCTGCGAGCTGGCGCGGACCACCACCCGCGGCTTCACCATGAAATGCTGCGCCTCACCGCGCCCCTTGATGCGCTCGATCAGGAGCCGCGCGCATTGCAGGCCCAGCGTCTCCCCGGATTGGTCGACGCTGGTGAGGTCGTTCTGCGCGAGATCGCATAGAAACGTGTTGTCATAGCCGACCACCGCCAGGTCGTCCGGGATGGACAGGCCGAGTTCGGTCGCCACACTGATCACCTCCAGCGCCACGAAATCGGTCCAGCAGAACAACGCCTCCGGCCGGTTCGGACCCTCGAGCATATGCCGCGCAGTGGTCTGGATCTCGCGCAGCGTCTGGGCGGCGCGGACGACATTGATGTGCTGCTTGAGCCCGAGCCCGGCCATGGCGCGCCTGTAGCCCGTCTCGCGGCGCCCGTTCACCGTCGCCTCGACCGACCCGGCGCGGTCAAAAGCAAGGCTCAGCATGGCGATCCTGGCAAAGCTCTGTTCCGCCAGATGCCGAACCACCAGTTCTGCGCCGAGCTCGTCGTCATTGTTCACCGTGTCGAACTCCGTGGCATTCGGCTGATGCTGGCCGACGACGACAATCGGGATGCGGCGGGCGAGGTCGGCGAGGGGCGCGCCGGTAAGGTGGGGCGCCACGAGAATGAGCCCGTCCATCTGCCGGTCCATCATGGATTCGATCAGCCCCGCCTCGATGGCGCTTGTGGAATGGCTGATGCCGACAAGCGGCTGATATTGCGTGCGCTCCAGGGCGGCATTGATACCCGCCATGAGGTCGGTGAAGAACGGGTTGCGGATGTCGGAAAGGGTCACGCCGAGCGTATAGGTCTGCCCGCGCATGCCGCGCGCCGCCGCCAGGGGACGGTAGCCCAGCCGTTCCATCGAGTCGCGGACCTTTGCCCGCAGCGCATCGCTGACCCCATAGGCCTCGCGCAGGACCTTGGACACGGCGGCAACCGAAACGCCGGCGTCGCGCGCGACATCCCTGATGGTCACGCGTTGGGCTCTTCTGCCGTTTCCCGACAGGTCCAAGATGAATCCTCCTTTGCTACGCTCCCCAGCCTGACCCTGCAGTTTTCCGGTTGTCAAATGGATGGAAATGTAGAACGATACACATAGCACTCTAAGTCGCGGTCGGAGGAGGATCGGCGGATGAACGACGTCGCACGCGCCCGTTCGGAGGTCGCGGGATCGAGCCGCTGGTCGGCGCAGATGATCCGGCCGCTGGCGGACAAGGGAGTCGGCACGCCCTCCTCTTTCCTGCGCAAGGATTTTTCTCTCGATGCAGTGAGGGGCGACGAGGTGCTGAGGATCAGCGCGCTCGGCCTTTACTGCTGCTTCATCAACGGCAGGCGTGTGGGCGATGATCTGCTCACCCCGGGCTGGACGGTCTACGACAAGCGCCTCTCCTACCAGTCCTATGTGGTGGGCGACCTCCTTCTTCAGGGCGATAACCGCATCGAGATCTGGCTCGCCGACGGCTGGATGCGCTCGCAGATGATGTGGCGTGATCTCGCCATCTACAACACCTGGGGCGACAAGATCGGGGCCATTGCCGAATTGCGCGGCGAGGGCGGCGGCTCGGTCCTGCTGCGAACGGACCCCAGCTGGCAGAGCGGCGAACTGCCGGTGCGCAGATCCGGCATCTATTTCGGCGAGATCTATGATGCGCGCGTGACTCCTGAGGCGTCGGCCGGCAGCGAGACGCTCCCCTTCGACACCTCGATCCTCATCCCGCACGAGACGCGGCCGGTGCGCGAGCGCGCGGCCCTGCCGGTGGTAAAGTCCTGGGAGGACGAGGAAGGCCGCATCATCTACGACTTCGGCCAGAACAGCGCGGGCTATGTCAGCTTCAAGGTGAGGGGCGAGGCCGGAGCCCGCGTGCTCGTCGAGCATTCAGAGATCCTGGACGGCGAGGGCCGTTTCAACAACGCCAATTTCCGCACGGCAGCTGCCCGGCTCGAATACACGCTGAAAGGCGGGGCTGAGGAGTCCTACCGTCCGCTCTTCACCTTCCAGGGCTTCCGCTACGCACGCGTCACGCTTGATGGCCGGGCGGAGATCATTGAGATCGAGTCGATCCCCATCACATCCGTCGGCGAGCCCGCCGGCAGTTTCACTTCCGGCCATCCGCTGGTGAACCGCCTGGTGGAGAACACGATCTGGTCGCAGCGCGCCAATTTCATCGAGGTGCCCACGGACTGTCCGCAGCGCGACGAGCGCCTGGGCTGGACCGGCGATGCCCAGGTCTTCGCCGGCGCCGCCTGCTACCTGCACGAATGCCAAAGCTTCTTCCGCAAGTATCTGCGCGACGTCATGGCGGACCAGCGGCCGGACGGCGCCGTCCCGCATGTCTCGCCGGACCCGACGCGCCTCAATCCGGAGAATTTCCCCAACTTCGCCGGCTCGACCGGCTGGGGCGACGCGATCGCCATCATTCCCTGGCAACTCTGGCTGCACTACCGAGACCGCGCGATGCTGGAGGAGGCGCTTCCGGCCATGGTCCGCTGGGTGGACTATGTCTGGTCGATCAGCGACGGGCCGATCGTCATGCCGCCGCGCGAGCGGCACATGCGCGGCTTCACCTTCGGCGATTGGCTGCAGCCGAGCGGGCCCACGGAAAAGCCCTGGCCCACCATCGGCGACGACGCCGCCGCCACGATCTATCTCTACATCGCCTCCGAACTGACCGGCAGGATCGCCGGCATGCTTGGCGAGGCCGAGACGGCCAGGCGCATGGGAAGCATGGCTGAGGAGGTGAAGAAGGCATTCGCCAGCGAATTCGTGACGGCCACGGGCCGGCTCGTCTATGACGACCAGACCTCCTATGCGCTTGCGTTCCTGCACGACCTCATCCCCGAAGAGCATCGCGAGGCGGCGAAGCGCTATTTCAAGGCGACCATCGCGCGTGCCGAAGGGCGCGTCGGCACCGGCTTCATCGGCACGCCGGCGCTGCTTCCGGCCCTGGTCAAGATCGGCGAGCGGGAGCTTGCGGCCAGGGTGTTCCTGCAGGAGGAGGTGCCCGGCTGGCTCTATCAGGTGAAGATGGGCGCCACCACCATCTGGGAGCGCTGGGACGCCATCAAGCCGGACGGCACGATCTTCGAGCCGAAGATGAACTCCTACAATCACTATGCCTATGGCGCCGTATGCCAGTGGCTGTTCGAGGGCGTGGCCGGCTTCCGGCCCGATCCCGAGCAGCCGGGCTTCAGGCGCATCATCTTCGAGCCGGTGATCATCCCGGCGCTGTCTCCGGTCGCCGCCCATCACGACACGTTGGCGGGCCGGGTGACCGCATCCTGGGAGGTGAAGGGCGACCGGGTCACCTACTCGGTCACCGTACCGGAAGGGGCCGCGGGCACGCTGCGCCTGCCGCCCGATTATGCCGACATCCTCGTGGACGGAACCCCGCTCCGGCACGGAGGAACGGGAAGCGCCGGCCATGAGCTTGCGCCCGGAGCCCATACGATCACGTTCCGGCTGGCGCGAGGGGAGGAGTAAGGGCCGCCCGTCGGCGGAAGCTTGCGTCCCGGACGGGAGGTCCGGAAGAACAGGGAGGGAACCACGATGAGAATGAGTTTTCGGCCGCTGCTGGCCGGGATCGCCGCGGGAGTCTTCGCCGCGAGCCTTTCGGCGGCAGCCCATGCACAAACTGAGTTGACGCTGCTCACCTCCAGCTCGCCGAACAGCTTGAAGCTGGCGGAAGGGCTGGTCGAGGCCTTCGAGGCCGCCAATCCGGACATCAATATCGAGATCGAGACCCGGCCGGGCGGAGCGGAGGGCGACAATACCGTCAAGACACGGCTCGCCACCGGCTCGATGACGGACATCTTCTACTACAATTCCGGTTCGCTCTTTCAGGCCATCAACCCGCAGAACAATCTCGTCGACCTGACCGACGAGCCGTGGCAAGCCGACATCCACGAGAATTTCAAGGCGGTGGTTACCTCGGGCGGCCGCGTCTACGGCGTCCCGGCCGAGACCGCGATGGCTGGCGGCATCTTCTACAACCGCAAGATCTACGAGCAGTTGGGCCTCCAGGTCCCGAAGACCTGGGACGAATTCATGGCCAACAACGAAAAGATCAAGGCCGCGGGGACCACGCCGGTCATCCAGACCTATCGCGATACCTGGACTTCGCAGCTCCTGCTGCTTGCCGACTACTACAATGTGCAGTCGGTCGAGCCGGATTTCGCGGAGCGCTACACGAACAACCAGGCCAAATTCGCTTCCACGCCGGCCGCGATGAAGGGGTTCGAGCGCCTCGAGGCGGTCCACAAGGCCGGCTATATGAACGAGGATTTCGGCGCGGCGGGGTACCAGGACGGCTTGCGCATGCTCGTCGAAGGCGGGGGCGCGCACTACCCGATGCTGACCTTCGCCATCGGCGCGATCCGCGCCACCTATCCGGAAAAGCTCGGCGATGTCGGCTTCTTCGCCCAGCCCGGGGACGACGCGGAGAAGAACGGGCTGACCGTGTGGATGCCGGCCTCCTTCTATATCCCCGCGGCGAGCCCGAACGTGGACGCGGCCAAGAAATTCCTCGCCTTCGTGGCGAGCCCCGCCGGATGCGAAGCGAACCTCAAGGCCCTCGGCGCGACCGGGCCCTTCCTCATCAAGGGCTGCACCCTTCCCGCCGACGTGCCGCCGTCCGTCAAGGACATGCTGCCCTATTTCGAGGAGGGCGGGCGGAACGCGCCGGCGCTCGAATTCGTCTCGCCGATAAAGGGTCCCGCGCTCGAGCAGATTACGGTGGAAGTCGGCTCGGGCATTCGGCCCGCCGCCGAGGCGGCTGCCCTTTATGACGAGGACGTGCGCAAGCAGGCCCAGCAGCTCGGCCTCAAGGGCTGGTAGCGAAAAGCCGGCCAGCCCGGACGACAAGTCCGGGCGGCCGGGACGGAGGCGACGACAATGGCCGTGATCACCGGAACGGCGCCGCGCTCCATGCCTTCCGCCGCGCGGCGCAATATCCAGTCCTTCTATCCGGCATGGTTCTATCTGCCGGCGGCGATCATCTACGGCATCCTCTACCTGCTGCCGACCTTTTCCTCCGTCTATTTCAGCCTCACGCGCTGGACGCTCTTCGATTCCACCTTCATCGGACTTGAGAACTTCGCCCAGTTCTTCCGCGAGCCGTTCCTGATCAAGGGGCTGGTCAACACGGTGATCTTCGCCGTCGTGACCTCCGGTTCGAAGGTCGTGCTCGGCCTCCTGCTTGCCGTTCTCCTGACCTCGAATGTAGTGGCGCGCGGCCTCCTGCGCTCCATCGTCTTCTTTCCGGTGCTGGTGTCGACCGTGGGTGTCGGCATCACCTTCGTGGCCATGATGCATCCGACGGAGGGCGTCATCAACGAAGGGCTGGAGCTCCTCGGAATCGACGGGCCGGGATGGCTCACCAACCCGCGCCTGGCGATCTTCTCCGTCGCTATTGTCGATATCTGGAAGGGTGTGGGGCTGGCCACCGTCATCTTCATGGCCGGCATAGCGGCCATCCCGCAGGACTATTACGATGCCGCCCATGTGGACGGGACCTCTCCCTTCCAGAGCTTCCGCTACATCACCCTGCCGCTCAGCCGGCCTGCCACGGTGACGGTCATCACGCTCAGCTTCATCGGCGGCCTGCGCACCTTTGAGCTGATCTGGACCATGACGCGGGGCGGGCCGGGCTTCTCCTCCGACGTGATCGCATCGGTGATCTACAAACAGTACCAGGCAGGCTTCTATGGCCTGTCCACGGCCGGCAATGTCGTGCTCTTCATCCTCATCGCCGTACTCGCGGTGCCGCTCTCCATCTACCTCAACCGCAAGGAGGGGCATGAATGAGGGGAGCGACACGTTACGCGGTCAGCGCTGCCGCCTATCTGATCGCCACCTTTGTCTTCATCGTGCCGTTTGCATTCATCGTGCTCACCGCGGTGAAGGACCAGCGGCAGTCCTCGGTGCTCGATTTCTCGTGGCCGACGGAATTCCACGTCTGGGACAATCTCGTTGAGGTGATCACCACCCGCAACTGGATGGTGGTGACCGCCTTCATCAACTCCACCATCCTGACCGTTTCGAGCGTCGCCCTGCTGGTGGTGTTCTCGGCAATGGTCGGCTTTGTCCTGCAGCGGCGCAAATCCCCCTGGAACGGGCTGATCAACTTCCTGATCCTGGCCGGGCTGATGATGCCGCCGGCCGTAGTGCCGACCATCTGGCTCATGCAGGGGATCGGCCTCTTCGGCAAGCTCTACGGCCTCGTCCTCATCGAGGTGGCCTACCACCTTTCCTTCTGCGTGCTGCTCTACCGCGCCTTCATCGCCACGATCCCGCGGGAGCTGGACGAAGCGGCGATCATCGACGGCGCGGGTCCGCTCGGCGTCTTCTTCCGGATCGTATTGCCGCTGCTCTGGCCGGTCACCGCCACGGTCATCGTCGTGCAGTCCGTCGCCATCTTCAACGATTTCGTCAATCCGCTCTACTACCTACCCGGCAACAAGAATGCGACCATCCAGCTCACGCTCTACAATTTCCAGAGCCAGTATCAGACCGCCTACAATCTTCTCTTCATGAACATCGTGCTGATCACCATTCCCCCGCTTTTGGTCTTCCTCTTCTTCAACCGCCAGATCATCGCTGGTATGACCGCGGGTTCCGTGAAGGGCTAAAGGCCTTCTTCCAAGCAGGATCTTTCATAGGGCATGGGCATGCAGCGATTTGCGAACAAGACAGTCCTCGTGACCGGAGGCGGCAGGGATATCGGCCGGGCCTGCGCGCTGCGCTTCGCCGAGGAGGGCGCCCGCGTCGCGCTCAGCTATAACCGCGCCGAGGAAAGCGCCAGAGCCGTCGTTGCCGAGATCGAGGCGGCGGGCGGCACCGCGCGGGCGTTCCGGGCGGATCTGACGCGCAAGGCCGATGCCGACGCCCTGGTTGCGGCCGTGAAGGAGGAGTTCGGCACGATCGACGCGTTCGTGCACGTCACCGGCGGGCTGGTGGGGCGGAAGACGATACCGGAAATGGACGAGACCTTCTGGCACGAGGTGCTGGATCTCAATCTGACCTCGCTCTTCCTCGCCACCCAGGCGGTCCTGCCGATGCTTTCGCATGGCGGAGCGATCGTGACGTTCTCCTCGCAGGCAGGCAGGGACGGCGGGGGGCCCGGCGCGGTCGCCTATGCCACATCGAAGGGCGGCGTCATGACCTTCACGCGCGGCCTTGCCAAGGAACTTGGCATGCGCGCCCGGGTCAACTGCGTCTGCCCGGGCATGATCGCCACCACCTTCCACGACACTTTCACCAAACCCGAAGTGCGCGAGCGCGTGGCGGCATCGGCGCCGCTCAAGCGGGAAGGGCACTCGGAGGATGTCGCTGCGCTCGTCGCCTTCCTCGCCTCGGACGACGCCGCCTATATCACCGGCGCCTGTTTCGACATCAATGGTGGCGTGCTCTTCTCCTGATCGCGCGCCGGGTGGGGAGGGCGGTCAGCGGGCCGCCCAGTTCGCGCCGCGCCGGAAGATGGTGCGCATTTCCGGCACCGAGAATTCCGCCGCCCGATGGCCAAGCGAGGAATAGAAGACACGGCCATGCCCGTGCCTGCGCTTCCAGACCACCGGCATGACGACGCCCTCAATCCACCAGGCATGCTCCCCCGAGAAGGTGGTCGTGGCGAGCACCTCGTTGGCCGGGTCGACATGCATGTAATATTGCTCGGACGTGTAGGGAAATGAACTGATCCCCTCCATGATCGGGTCGTCCGGCTGCGTGATGTCCACCCGGTAATCGATGATGTTGCCGGGATGGGCCACCCACTGGCCTCCGACGATGAACTGGTATTCCACGCTGTCGCGGAAGGCGTCGCCCGCCCCGCCGTGATAGCCGGCAAGACCGACCCCGCTTTCGATAGCCGCCGACAGGTTCTTCACCTCCTCCTTCTCGATCTTCGACATGGTCATGATCGGGATGATCAGGCTCAGATCGTGGATCGAGGGGTCGGCGAAGGCTTCGGTGCTGTGCTCGAGATAGACGGTGAAGCCGTCCTCCTCCAGCATGCCCTTGATGATGTGGGCGCATTCCTCCGGGTCGTGCCCGCTCCATCCGCCCCAGACGATCAGCGCTTCGCGCATGAAGTTCCTCCTTTTGCTTACCTGGCGATGCGCCCGTCGACGAGCGAGGCGCGTAGCGGCTCCGGCCGCTCGACGGTGGTCGTCATGCTTACGGTCCTGCCCGTCCCGGCCGCGGTGTGGAACGCCTCCATCACCTCCAGCACATGGAGCGCCAGCGCGCCGTTGGCGCGGTGCGGCCGGCCGGAGCGGATGGCGTGCGCCATGTCCGCCACGCCCAGCGAGCGGTAATTGCCATCGTCATAAGGCTCTGTGGTGGGGACCGGTTCGAAGGTGCCGCCCTTCTTCAGAAGCTCCACCTTGCCGCCGAAATGGTTCGGGTCGGGCACGACCAGCGTGCCCTCGGTGCCGTAGATTTCGAGCGGCAGATGCGCGTGGCCGGCGACGTCGAAGCTCATGGTGATCTGCACCACGGCGCCGCATGCGAAGGCCATCACCCCCGCCACATGGGTCGGCACATGAACGGGAATGCGCTCGCCCTTGCGTGGCTCGCTGGTGATGACGCGCTCGCGCCGCAGCATGGTGGCAAATCCGGCCACCTGCTTCACGGGACCGAGCAGGTTTACGAGATCGGTGATGTAGTAGGGGCCCATGTCGAGCATCGGGCCGCCGCCCACCTCGTAGTAGAAGGCGGGGCTGGGGTGCCACCGCTCGTGGCCGGGGCACATGAAGAAGGCCGTGCCGCCCACCGCCTGTCCCAGCACGCCGGAATCCACCAATGCGCGCGCCGTCTGGTGCGAGCCGCCGAGGAAAGTGTCGGGCGCCGCGCCGATACGCAGGTTGCGGCGCTCCGCCTCCTCGGCAAGCTTTTTGCCTTCCGCGAAATTGATGCCGAGCGGCTTTTCCGAATAGGTGTGCTTGCCCGCCGCAAGCGCCATCAGCCCCACCTCCACATGCGCTTTCGGCACGGTCAGGTTGACGATGATCTCGATGGCGGGGTCGGAGAAGAGTTCGTCGATCTCCCTCGCCTTGAGCCCGAATTCGGCCGCCTTCGCTTCGGCGGCGGCGCGGTTGAGGTCGGCAAGACCCCGGATGTCCAGGATCGGGAAGGAGGCCATGGCTTTCAGATAGGCGCTGGAAATGTTCCCGCAGCCGACGATGCCGATGCCAACTTTCTCCATCCTTTCCTCCCCGTGCGTTGGTCTAAAGGGCCGGGCCCGTGGTGCTCCAGGGCGATTCATAGAGCTCACGCAATGCCACCGCCGCGGCTCCGCGCGCCCAGAATTCGTCGGCCGGGTTGTCGATCACAAGCTCGGTCACGCCGGCCAGCGAGGCAGGCACGGCCCGATGATAGGCTTCGCTTAATGCGGCGATGAAAGGCTCGCCCAAGGAGAGGGTCGAGCCGACGAGGATCACGCGCGGCGGCGCGAATAGGGTGACGATATTGGCCACCGCCGTACCCACCGCCTGGCCGGCCGCCATCACTGCGGCGACGAGGCGATCGCCCTCAGTGGCGAGCAGCGCCGGCGCATGGGCCATGCCGCGTCCCAGGCGCACGGCCTCGGCAAAGCGGGTGTTGGCGTGATCGGAGGGGATCAGCGCCCGCTCGCCGGCCTGGCTCGCCAGACGAATCGGCCCGTCGGCGCTGTTTTCCAGCACGAGGTCGCCCAGATTGTGGCTCAAGCCCCGGGCGCCTCGGAAGAGCTGCCCGCCATGCAGCACGGCAAGGCCGAGCGCCTGCTCCAGCGACACCAGCACCATGTCGTCCAGGTCGCGCGCGCGGCCGAACCAGTGATGGGCCATGGCGACGGCATTGGCATCGTTCTCGATGATGACCTCTGTGCCGAGCCGGTCCGCCAGTTCCTTGCGGAAATCGAGATCCGCCTCGCGGAAGATCGGGCTGCTGCGCACGCGCCCCGTGCGGTGCTCCACCACGCCGGGCAGGCCGACGCAGATCGAGTCGATCTCGTTCAGCGACAGGCCGGCATCGACCACGCAGCGGCGAATGCCGTCCTCCACGAGGTCGGCGATCACCGCCACCGGCTGCCTGTCCACCCGGACGGGCAGGGAGAGCGAGGAGATCACCTCGCCGCGGAAATCGGCAAGCACGAAGACGAGGCAGTTCGGCATGATCTTGGCGCCGACCACGCGCGCGGCGTCGGCGGCCAGCTCCAGCATCACGCGCGGCCGGCCGCGGGTCGCCGCATTGCGCAGGTCCCCCTCGTGGCGCGGCGAAATCAGCCCGTCATCGAGAAGGGAGGCGGTGATGGCGGACACGGTAGTCGTGGAGAGCTGCGTCCGTTCCGAGATGTCGATGCGCGCCATAGGCCCGTACCGGCGGATCGTGTCCAGCACCGCATAGCGGTTGATGGCCCGCATCAGTTCAGGATCACCGGTTTTCATTGGCTTGTCAGGGTGCGGGCCACGGCGGAGAAAATCAGGGTTGCGGAATAAATAGCCCGCCTCCAAGGGCGCATGTCAAGGGTGCGCCATGTGAAAAGCCGCGTGGAACGATTGACATCGGCGCCTGCTCGGCGAATTATTCCGCATCGGGGATTAAATCGGGTGGAGGACCCGAGCCCAGGTGAGGAGGAGGAAAATCCATGTCCAGCAACGTTGAAAGCCTATCGTTCGGCCGCGTGTCGCAGCTTGTCTGCACGACCGCGCTCGCCGTGACCATCGCCACCGCAGCAAGCGCGCAGACGGTGGTCAGCTTGATGCACCCGCAGTCCACCCCATTGGTGCTCGAAGTGTGGGACCAATTGGTGGCGGAGTACGAGGCGCAGCATTCCGGCGTCGATGTACAGCTGCAGTTCCTCGAAAACGAAGCCTTCAAGGCCAAGATGCCGACGCTGCTCCAGTCTGAGAACGCGCCGCACATCTTCTACAGCTGGGGCGGCGGCGTCTTGAAAGCACAGTCGGAGACAGGCGCGCTGATGGACCTCACCGAGGCCATGAACGCCGATGGCGGCGCCTGGAAGAATTCCTATGTCCCGGCTTCGTTCGAAAGCCTCACCTTCGACGGCCGCATCTGGGCCGTGCCCTACCAACTCGGCACCATCTCCTTCTTCTACAACAAGGAACTGCTGCAGAAAGCCGGCGTCGACGGTGAGAACATCAAGACTTGGCCCGATTTCCTCGCGGCGGTGAAGAAGCTGAAGGAGGCCGGCATCGTCCCGCTGGCGGGCGGCGGGGGCGAGAAGTGGCCGATCCACTTCTACTGGAGCCTTCTCGTCATGCGCAGCGGCGGCAAAGAGGTATTCACCCAAGCCAAGAACGGGGAGGGGGAAGGCTTCATGCATCCTGCGGTCGTCAAGGCTGGCGACCACCTGGCCGAACTCGGCACGCTCGAACCTTTCCAGGCAGGCTGGCAGGCCGCCACATGGCCGGAGACGCAAGGTGCGTTCGGCGACGGCAAGGCGGCGATGATCCTGGGCTTCCAGAACACCGAGATCGGCCAGGCAAACGCCGCCGCTGATGGCAAGGGCCTGGCCGCGGAGAATATCGGCCGCTTCCCGTTTCCCGAGGTCGAGGGGGGCCTGGGCAAGATCACCGACACGCTGGGACCGCTGAATGGCTGGGCCGTGACCCGGAACGCGCCGCCCGAGGCGCTCGACTTCCTCGCCTTCTTCACCTCGGCCGACTCGCAGCGCAAGCTGGCAGAGGCCAAGGCTATAATTCCCGTCGCCAAAGGCGCCGAGGACGGTGTGACCGATCCGCTGCTCAAGATGTCCGCGGACGAGCTTGCCGTCTCCACCTGGCACCAAAACTTCTTCGACCAGGATCTCGGACCGTCCATCGGCCGCGTCGTCAATGACGCCTCGGTGGAGATCGCGGCCGGCAATATGTCGGGCGAAGAAGGCGCGCAGATGATCCAGGACGCATTCGAGCTGGAGCAGTTCTAGAGGTCCCCGTGCCGAGGGCTCTGACCGCGTCCCCCGGCATGCGCGGCGCCGGTGAGATCCGCCTCGGCTACCGACGGCCGCGGCGCGATCGCCGCCGCGCCCGGACCTCTTGAAGCGTGCCGCCGCGAGCCCCCTGATCCCGACGCGCCCGCGGCGGCACGGCTCCAAGCGCGGGCGGAGATGACGAAGGCGAAGCGCCATGACCGATACCAGCGCCAATGCGGCAAGGCCGTTCCAACTGTCGCTGCCCCTGCGCGGCCTTGGCAAGCCGTCGACCATGGGAGGCCGCTGGCCGGTTCTGATCCTGTTTCTGCCGCCGGCGCTCCTGCTCTTCACCCTCTTCGTCATCCTGCCGATGGGGGAGGCGGCCTGGTACAGCTTCTATCACTGGAACGGCTACGGCGCGCCGGAACAGTTCGTCGGGCTTCGCAACTTCCAGGTGCTGTTCAACCACGGTGCCTTCGTTACAGCGCTCAAGAACAACGGTTTGATCATCCTGGTCTCGCTGGTCGTGCAGGTGCCGCTTGCCTTGTGGCTCGCCATGATGCTGGCGCATCGGATCCCCGGCGCCGTCACCTTCCGGCTGATCTTCTTCCTGCCCTATGTGCTTGCCGACGTGGCCGCGGGCCTGATCTGGCGCTTCGTCTACGATGGCGACTACGGGCTCTTTGCGGCGATCGCCGGGTTTCTCGGCGTGGAGTCGCCCTATGTGCTCGCCGACCGAAACCTCGCCATCTATGCCATCCTGGCCGTCGTCGTATGGAAGTATTTCGGCTTCCACATGATGCTCTTCATCGCCGGGCTGCAGGCCATGGACAAGAATGTGCTGGAAGCCGCCGAAATCGACGGCGCCACCGGATGGCAGAAGTTTCGCTATGTCACGCTGCCCCTTCTGGGCTCGACCGTCCGGCTATCCGTCTTCTTCGCCGTGATCGGCTCGCTGCAGCTCTTCGACATGATCATGCCGCTCACGGGCGGCGGCCCGTCCAACTCGACGCAGACCATGGTGACCTTCCTCTACACCTATGGGGTGATGCGCATGCAGGTGGGCTTCGGCAGCGCCATCGGCGTGGTGCTGTTCGTCATCTGTGTGACGCTCGCCTTCACCTATAAGCGGAGCGCGATGCGCAATGACTGACACAGGCTCGGCAGTCCCCGTCACGGTCGCCACGCGCGTCTATCTCTACGCCTCGCTTCTCATTGTGGCGGCGCTCGTGCTGATACCGCTGGTCACCACCGTGCTGGGCGGCTTCAAGACGCTCGGCGACCTGCGGACGAACCCGTTCGGCCTGCCCGGCGAATGGCAGGTGCAGAACTACACCGACATACTCTTCAGTCAGCGCTATTGGCGCCAGATGGGCAATTCTCTGCTGATCGCGTTGCTGACGGTGAGCCTCACCATCATCGTGGCGTCGATGGCGGCCTTCGCCCTTGCCCATGTGAAATTCTTCGGCGCCAACGCGCTGGTCAACTACTTCCTCATCGGGCTGATGTTCCCGGCCGCGACGGCCATCCTGCCGCTCTTCATCCGCATCCGCGATCTGGGGCTCCTCGACACTTACTGGGGCGTCGTCCTGCCCCAGGTGGCCTTCGGCCTGGCGGTCAGCATCCTTCTCTTCCGCAACTATTTCCGAAACCTGCCCTCGGAGCTGTTCGACGCCGCTTTTGTCGACGGCTGCGGTTATATCCGCTTCTTCTGGCATGTCACCCTGCCGCTCTCGCGGCCGATGATCGCCACGGTCGGCATCATCTCCTTCGTCGGCAGCTGGAACAGCTATATCGTCCCGCTCATCATGCTCAATACGGAGGAGAAATATCCCTGGCCGCTCGGCATCATGGTCTATCGCGGCGAGTATTCCACCGACTGGCACCTGATCCTGGCTTTCATCACCCTCACCATCGCGCCAACGGTGATCGCCTTCCTGCTTGCGCAAAAGCACATCATTGCAGGTTTGACGGCCGGTGCGGTCAAAGCCTGAGGAAAATTGACCTGTTCCTTTCCGGTCCGGCGTCTCCTAGGCAGGCGTACCAAAGGCGGCGTTGGCATCCGGCTGCCGCAACGCTTCCTGTTTCTTCGCCGCGCGTAGCGCTTCGGCCTTGGCCATCATCAGCGGTCCGACGCCTTTGGCGTCGTCATCCACCACGGGCTCCGTCAGGTAATAGCCGGCGCTGCCGTCGCGATAGGTGCCGGAAAAGCCGCCCAGTCCGGCCACCTGGCAAATGCCGGTCAGATGGGCCTTGCCGTCCTTGCCTTTCACAAGGCGGCCCTGCGCGAGCGCTTGCAGGCTCTCCCGGCCGGCCGCGAGAAACTCGCCGGAACCATCCAGCCGGCCCGCCTTGATGAGTGCGTAGGCCAACATCGCCGTCGCCGAGCTCTCCGCATAATTGCCGGGCAGCTCGGGCCGGTCGATCACCTGCAGCCACATGGCATTTTGCGTGCGAAGTTGCACCAGGCGCCGCAGCAATGCGGTCGTCTCCTCGGCTATTCCAGCCTGGGCCGCGCCCTTCTTCCCAACAAGCTCGGCAATGTCGACCAGGGCCATGGACAGCCAGCCGAGCGCCCGGCCCCAATGTGATGGCGAGCGCCCGGTGAACGGGTCGGCCCATTTCTGACTGCGGCTTTCATCATAACCATGGGCATAAAGGCCGGCTTCGGCCACATGGGTCAGGCACAGGGCCGTGTGGATCTGTGCAAGGGCGTCCTCCACCAGCGCATCCTCGCCGGTGAGCTGGCCGTATTCGATCTGGAACGGAAGCCCCATATAAAGCCCGTCCAGCCAGACCTGCCACGGATAGATCTTCTTGTGCCAATAGACGCGTGATTTCGTGCGCGGATGCGCGGCAAGCTGGCGGGCCAGAAGTTGCGCGCCAAGCAGATATTTTTCCTCGCCTGTCAGCCGATAAAGATAGATCAGCGCGCGGCCGGAGAGGATGTTGTCGATGTTGAATTCCTGGATGGAGTAGCCGGCGAGTTCGCCGCGGGGGGAGACCTGCGCGTCCACCAGCCGCTTCAGATGTGCCGCCCAGCGCTCCTCGCCGGTCGCCAGGTGCAGAAGGGCGAGGCCGCGATAGATGCAGCCATCCTCGTAGCACCAGGCGCCGCCTTTATAGGGGCTGTAGGCGGACACGTAGCTCTCGAAATAGTCCATCAGCATGTGCAAAACCCGGGGGCGGAGGGTAATCTTTGAAGCACTACTCAAACCAGGCTGGAGCCGCATCAGTCCGAGCCCAGACACAATCGGCCCGGCCGGTTTCTCTGATCCGGTCCACAAATCCTTGGAGGGGCGGCAGCCGGAGGTCCAGCTGCCGCTTTGGTCTTAGAATTCTTCAAGCACCCCGTTGATGCCGTCGATAATCTCCGTGGCGGCATCGGCCGCCGAGGTCTGACCATAGGCGAAGGATTCCAGCGTACCCTCGAAGATCTCGCGGATTTCCGGATGCTCGTTGAACGGCGACACAGCCGGGCCTTCGGCCTCCATGACGAATTTGTGCGCCTCGATCAGGCTCTCCGGGATTGCCCCGTTCTCGGCAAGCATTTGCGCGGCGACGCGGCTCGTCGGTATGCCCCTTGTATCACGCAGCGCCATGATTCCCTCCGGCTCGTTCAGCAGGCAGTTGACGATCTGCGCCGCCGCTTCCGGGTCCTTGCTGCGCGTGGAGATGGAGAAGACCATGGAGGGCTTGCGGTAGACGCCCTCTGTCACTGCGCCGTCGACCTTCAGGAGCTTTACCGGAAGGAGCTCCTGTCCCTCCTGCAGCGGATCGGCAAACTGCGTGTATGTGGAGTCCCACTCGTAGGAGCCGGCAATTCTTCCTTCTGACCACATGGGAAGCTGGTCAAGCTGGACCTCGCCTTCCGAAGCCCACTCCTTCCACGGCCGAACCACGCCTTGGTCGACCAGGCGCTGATAGAACTCGATCCCCTTCTGCAGCTCCTCCGGTGTCCAGCTCACCTGTTTGGTGGCCGGATCGATCAGGTCCTTGCCCGTCATCTGCGTCGTTACCAGGGAGATGATGAGGAGCGCGTTCAGATCGGCCGCATGGAAGGGATAGTAGTCAGCGCCCAGCTTTTCCTTGAATACGGGTGCCGCGGCGATGAGCTCTTCCCAAGAGGCCGGCAGCGAAAGCCCTGCCTTCTCGAATGTCGTCTTGTTGAAGAAGAAGACGCGGCCCGTAGTCGAGATGGGCAAGCCATTGAGCTTGCCGTTCATCACGCCGGCCTGGAGCTGCTCCTCCGGCCACTGGCTCAGATCGATGATGTGCTTGTACTCGTTGAGATCCGCAAAACCGGACCCGTCGAGCGAAAACAGCGGCAGCCACGGCCAGTTTATCTGCATGATGTCGGCCTCGGTGCCGCCGGCAAGCTGCGTCGTCACTTTCTCCTGGTGCCCTGTCCAGCCCGTAAATTCCGGCTGGATCGTATGGCCGTGCTTCTCGCCGCAGACCTTCAGCGCCTCCTGTGTAGCTACGTGGCGGCTGTCGCCGCCCCACCAGGACATCCGCAGGCTTGCCGCCTCCGCCGCGCCCGCTGCAAGCCCGAGCGTCATGATGACGCCCAGTGCCGTCGCCGTATTCCTCATCTTATCCTCCCAGTTTGCTTGCGTTTCCGGTTGTCGCCGAGAGACTCACATTGGTGCCTGTCTCCCGATCGAACACATGGACCGCTTCCTCGCGCGGCTTCAGCCTGATGCGCTCGTCGGCAATATCGGCGGGGTCGTAGCGGTCGGACGGTACGACGACGACCAGACGCGCCCCGCCCACCTCCACATGGAGGTAGACCTCGTGGCCCATGAACTCTAGATGCGACACGCGGCCCTCGAGCGCGTTATCCTCGCCCCGCCCCGCGATTGAAAAATGCTGCGGTCGGATTCCCACCGTCACGGCTTCGCCGTCGCGCGCTGTGAGGCGGCTGGCCAGATCCTCGCCGAAGGCGAGCGTCTGGCCGGCGATGTTGATCCGCAGGCTGCCGTTTCTGGCAAGGCTCCCGTCGACAAGGTTCATTTCCGGGCTGCCGATGAAGCCGGCCACGAAGGTGTTCTCCGGGCGGTTGTAAAGCGTGACGGGATCGGCGACCTGCATGATGCGGCCGTCCTTCATCACGCAGATGCGGTCGCCCATGGTCATCGCCTCTGTCTGGTCATGGGTGACGTAGACCACGGTCGAGGAAAGCCCGTCCTGCTTGAGACGCTTGTGCAGGTCAGTGATGCGCACGCGCATCGAAGCGCGCAGCTTTGCGTCGAGATTGGATAGCGGCTCGTCGAACAGGAAGATGTCGGGCTTCTTGATCAGCGCCCGGCCGACAGCGACGCGCTGGGCCTGGCCGCCGGAAAGCTGCTTCGGAAGCCGCTCGAGCAATTCGCCGATCTCCAGGATGCCGGCCACCGCGCGGGTCGCATCCTCGATCTCGGGCTTGGGCCGGCGCTTGAGCTTCAGGCTGAAGGCGAGATTGTTGCGCACCTTCATATGCGGGTAGAGCGCGTAATTCTGGAACACCATCGAAACGCCGCGCTGGCCCGGCGCCAGGTTGTTGACCACGCGCTCGCCAATGCGGATCTCGCCGCCGGTAATGGTCTCCAGGCCGGCGATCATCCTGAGCGTCGTGGACTTGGCGCAGCCCGACGGGCCGACGAGCACCATGAACTCGCCGTCGTTCACGTCGAGGCTGATGCCGTGCACGGCCTTGAAGGCGTTTCCGTAGACCTTTTCGAGGTTCCTGATCTGCAGCCGGGCCATGATTCCTATCCCTTCAGTCCGCCGGTGGAGATGCCCTCGATGAAGTATTTCTGGGCGAGGAAGAACACGGTGAGCGAGGGAACGAGCGCCAGCACCGACATGGCCAGGATGCTGTTCCACTGGAATGCCTCGGTCGTGTCGATCGACAGTTTCAGCGCCAGGGACACCGGATATTTGTCGACCGAGGACAGGTAGATGAGAGGGCCGAGGAAATCGTTCATGGTCCACATGAACTGGAACAGGCAGACCGAGATCAGCGCCGGCGCCAGCATGGGCACCACGATGAAAAGCAGCGTCTGCCACGTGTTGGCGCCGTCGACGCGGGCAGCTTCCTCCATGTCGCGCGGGATGGCGCGCAGGAACTGCACCAGCATGAAGACAAAGAAGGCGTCCCCCGCCAGGGCAGAGGGCACCCAGAGCGGCAGGAACGTGTCGAGCCAGCCCATGTCGCGGAAGAGCAGATATTGCGGGATGCGCGTCACCACATTGGGCAGGAGCAGTGTGGCGATGAGGCTCGCGAAGAGGATGCGCTTGCCCGGAAAATCGAAGCGCGCGAAGCCGTAGGCGACCGCCGTGCAGGAGATCGCGGTGCCGATCGTCTTGGGCAGGATGATCAGGAATGTGTTCCAGAAGAACGTGGCGAAGGTGTATGGCGTGGAGGTCTGCCAGCCCCTGATATAGCCGTCGAGGGTCGGATTGAGCGGGATGAAACCGGGGTTGGAGAAGATCTCGGCATTGGTCTTGAAGGAGGCGCCGATCAGCCAAATCAGCGGGTAGAGCATGATGAACCCCACCGCCGCGAGCACCGCGTAGCGGACCGCGGAGGAGACTGCGTGGATGCGGCGCCCTTCAGCAAGCGTCCGGTCGATGTCGACGTCGCGCGGGGAGGCGATTGCAGCTTGCTCGGCCATCAGCTTCTCTTGTCCCCGGCGTAGTAGACCCAGTGCCGCGACGACCAGAAGGCGATCAGCGTCAGCACCATGATGATGGCGAACAGCACCCAGGCGAGCGCGGACGCGTATCCCATGTCGAATTTGTGAAAGGCTTCCTCATAGATATAGAGGGGGAGCAGATAGGTCGCTTTCAGCGGCCCGCCGGCGGTGATCACATAAGGCCCGTTGAACTCCTGGAAGGCCTGGACCATCTGCATCACCAGGTTGAAGAAGATCACCGGCGTGATCAGCGGCAGGGTGATGTAGAAGAAGGTGTGCCACTTGCCGGCGCCGTCTATGGACGCGGCCTCATAGAGCGTCTTGTCGATGCTCTGCAGTGCGGCGAGGAAGATCACCATGGCCGAGCCGAACTGCCACAGCCGCAGAAGCGTGATCGTGAAGAGCGCGTTGTTCGGGTCGCCGAACCAGTTGACCGGCTCGCCGCCGAGACCCGTGATCACCATGTTCACCAGGCCCTGGTCGGCGAAGATATAGCGCCAGAGCACCGCCACGGCGATCGATCCGCCGAGGATCGACGGCACGTAGTAGGCGGTGCGGAAGAAGTTTATGAATTTCAGCCGGTAGTTCAGGATGTATGCGATGAAGAGCGCGAAGGCGAGCTTCAGCGGCACCGTCATGAAGACGTAGAGAAGCGTCACCGACAGCGACTTCCTGAAGGTGCGGTCGCGTGTGGCAAGCTCGACATAGTTGTCGAGGCCGGACCAGCGCGGCGCGTTGATCAGGTTGTAGTCGGTGAAGCTCAGATAGAAGGAGGCGACGAAGGGGATCGCCGTGAAGATCAAGAGCCCGGCGACATAGGGCGAGATATAGACCAGGCCCAGATATCTGCTGTCGCCGCCCATCAGCCAGCCACTCCCGCGGCGGGGGTGAGCGCGCCTGTGCCGGCCTTCAGGATTTCGGTACCTGCGAAATGATGCATGTGGCTTTGCCGGATGGCACTGGCCGCTTTCGGCCATGAGGCCGAATCCCGGTCGGCGGCCATCAATTCCTCCCAGAACCGCGCGATTTCGCGCTTTGCCGCAATGGATGAAGCTACTATCCTGCCGGAGGACCCGGTTTAGAATTGACGAATCCGGAAAAAAGGATGGACAAAACAGAAGGTGGCGTGCTGGCGGGCATTCCCGAAAATGCCCTAAAGCTCACGCTGACGCGCTCGACCATCAAAATGCAGCATTCGCCCACTTGGCGCGTCGACAAGTTGAACACGGTGCACGACCTCGTCGTGTGCCTCAGCGGCAGCGGCAGCTACATCATGGACGATGCGGCCTATACGCTTACGCCGGGGGACGCCATGCTGATCCCGGCCGGCAGCCGCTTCGTGGGCTGGCACGCGTCGGGCGAGGCCTATACGGGCGTCGCCCAGCATTTCACGCTCGACCTCTTCGGCAAGCACGACCTCCTGTCGCAGATGGAGTACAACAGGACCGTGCGCTTCTCGCGCTGGCAGATACTCGAGCCGGTGGTGCGCTACTACCACGCCATCGCGCCCGCCTCCTCGACGACGCTCCTGCAGCACCATCTCTTCATGTTCATCCTGATCGAGTTCCTGGAGGATGCCTTCATCGCCTGGAAGACGCAGACCGCCGCGGCGATGGGCGGAGCAGAGGGCATCTCGCTCGCCATCATGCTGGCCGCCGCGCAGATCACGGCCGATCCGCTCGACGACGACATCGCCGACCGCGTGGTTGCCGCCGCGCCTTACAATCCCGATTATTTCAAGCGCGAATTCCGCCGGCAGATCGGCTGGACCCCGAAGAAGTTCCAGGAGTTCAAGCGCATGGAACGAGCGATGAACCTGCTTGCCAGCGGCAAGGCCGTGATAGAGACGGCCGCGCTGGTCGGCTATTCGGACGTCTACTATTTCTCGCGCATGTTCAAGCGCCACATCGGCACCAGCCCGTCGGGCTACAAGCTCGCCATGAAGGAAAGCCAGGAAGGGAAGTTCCCGCGCGGCGAGGAGGACGGGCAGATCATCTATCCGCTGGTCGAGCGGGTGGAGTAGCCGCGGCCGGGAAGACGGGGCGGGGAAAAATCCCGGCGGCAACCTATCCCGGCAGCCCGGTATAGTTCTCCGCCAGGCTCTCCTGCGCCGCGCGGGAGGAGGCGAGATAGTCGAACTCGGCCCGCTGGATGCGCCGGCCGAAGGGGCCGGTCTCCGGGAATGTGTGCAGGAGCGAGGTCATCCACCAGGAAAAGCGCTCCGTCTTCCAGGTCCGTGCGAGCACGCGGCTGGAATAGGCGTCGATCCCGGCATCGGATTTTTCGGCGTAATGCTCGATCAGCGCCTCGGCCAGGATGCGCACGTCGTGGAAGGCCATGTTGAGTCCCTTGGCGCCGGTCGGCGGCACGATATGGGCGGCGTCCCCGGCCAGGAAAAGCCGCCCGAAACGCAACGGTTCGGCCACGAGGCTCCTCAGCGGCGCGATCGACTTCTCGATGCTCGGCCCGGTCTGCAGCCTTTCCGCCACGTCGGGATTGAGCCGCGCGCGCAACTCGTCCCAGAAGCGCCCGTCGGGCCAGGCCTCCACCTTCTCGCCCGCATCCACCTGCACATAATAGCGGCTGCGGGTGTGCGAGCGCATCGAACAGAGCGCGAAGCCGCGTTGGTGGTGGGCATAGATCAGTTCGTCGGCAACCGGCGGCTTGTCCACCAGTACGCCCAGCCAGCCGAAGGGATAGACGCGCTCGAAGGTCTGCACCGCATCTTCCGGAACGCTCGACCGCGAAACGCCGTGCGAGCCGTCGCAGCCGGCGATGAAGTCGCAGGCGATCTCCCGCGAGACCCCGTCCTTGACGTAGCGCACCTTCGGGCTCGCGCCGCCGAAATCGTGCAGGCTCACATCGCCCGCCTTATAGATCGTCACTGCGCCCGAGGCGGCGCGTGCGTCCATCAAATCCTTGGTGACCTCCGTCTGGCCGTAGATCATCACCTTGCGGCCGATCAGGTCCTGGAAGTCGATGCGCAGCATGTCACCGTCGAAGGAGAGTTCCACGCCATCATGCGGGATGCCTTCCTTGCGCATCCGCTCGCCCACGCCGATCTCGTCCAGAAGCTCCACCGAGCTTTGCTCGAGCACGCCGGCGCGGATGCGGCCGAGCACATAGTCGGCGCTGCGGCGTTCGAGGATGACCGCATCGATCCCGGCACGCTCCAGGAGCCGCCCCAGCGTCAGTCCGGCCGGCCCGGCCCCGATGATCACCACCTGCGTCCGCATCTGCGCTCCGCTTCCTCTATACAGGCGAAAGGGTGAGGCGCGCGCACGAAAAAGCCAATGGACAGAGCGGGCAAAGACTTGGATGATCGGAACATGAATTTCATCCCGATCTACGCACTCTATGGCGAAGAGCGCTACCCCGAAGAGGCCGATTGGCTCCATTGGGAGACGATCACTTCGCGCAGCCGGCTCTACGGCTTTCGCATCGCGCCGCACAGGCACGAGCAGTTCTTCCAGATCCTGTTGCTGAGAAAGGGCCGCGCACAGGCGCTGATCGACGGCGAGAGCTTTCAGCTGGCGCCGCTTTCCGTGGTGGCAGTGCCCCCGCTCTGCGTGCATGGCTATGAGTTCAGCGAGGATGTGGAGGGGATCGTGCTCACCCTTTTCGAAAGGGAGGTGCGCGGGTTGCTGGCCGACGCGCCGGAGGTAGGAGATGCGCTGCTGAGGCCCTCGGTCACCACCGCCCGCGAGGAGGAGGATGGCGCGGCGGAGTTGCACAATGCGATCCGCGGCCTCATCCGCGAAGCGGACCGGCCGGCGCCGGGCAGGTCCGCGGCGCTCAGGGCGCGCATCCTGCTGGTCCTCCTTTCCGTCTTCCGCCTTGGCGCCGGCGAGGCGCCCCGGCAGACGGACGGGATGGGCCGCGCGGGCCAGCTCGCCCGCGCCTTCCAGGCGCTCGTGGAGCGTGACTATCGGGACACGCGCTCTGTCCCGCATTATGCACGCGAGCTCGGCGTCACGCCCACGCATCTCAACCGCGTGTGCCGCCAAGTCCTCGGCCGCTCGGCGCTCTCGCTCATCGAGCGGAGGATCATCCTTGAGGCAAAGCGCTACCTCCAGTTCTCGACATTGAGCGTCAAGGAGATCGGCATCCTCCTCGGCTATCCCGACCCGGCCTATTTCTCCCGCTTCTTCCTAAAGGCCGCCGGCGTTCCGCCCAGCCGCTTCCGCAGATGGTAAATAAGTGAAGTTTTTTTGCCCCTGGCGCTGTTTCGGCTGGCCCAGAGCCGGTTTTTCGTTGCTCTCGTCCGTGCACGCGCCTATCCTTTTGCAAACTCCCGGCAGAAAAAGAGAGAGCGGATGAGCGAGATAGTTGGCGGGCGGGTGAAAGTGCGCCTGCGCAGCTTTTCCAGGTCGCTTCCCATGTCCCTGCTGCGCGCCCGCGAAGCCGTGATGAACCGCTTCCGCTCCTCCTTGCGGCTCTTCAACATCACGGAGCAGCAATGGCGCGTGCTGCGCGCCCTCAGCTCTGTGGAGGCAATGGAGGTGACGGCGCTCGCGGAAGCCACCTGCCTTCTTGCGCCGTCGCTCTCGCGCATCGTCAATGACATGGAGGAGCGCGGCCTCGTCAAAAGAAGCACGGTTCCGCAGGACCTGCGCCGCACGCTCGTCTCGATCACGCCCAAAGGCTACATGCTGATCGACGCGGTGGCCCCCTATTCAGAGAGCATCTATGGCGAGATCACGCGCGTCTTCGGCGAGGAGAAGATGGAGCTCCTGCAGTCGCTTCTGAAGGAACTCGCGCAGGAGCTCGATAAGCTGCCTCCCATCGTCTATCCCGAGAATGAGCTCAGCCCCGAGATCAGCCAGCTCAGCAGCGGGCAGCAGCGAGGCCGTCCCAAAAGCGCGGTCCGCGGCTGACACGCGGGAAGCTGGCCGCGGCGCGCCACCCCGAAAGATCACATTTATGAGCCCCTGCTGCCTGCAAGGCGAGGCTTCATCTCGCCGCCCCTACCTATTTTATTAATATGTTTAGCATCGTGCTTGACAGCCAGGAAGACCCAACACTATCACAGGCCGGTTGCGCACGAAGGGTACAGGATGAAGCTCGCCAGCTTTCGCTATGCGGAGAAGGAAAGGATCGGCTTCGAGGCAGACAGCGCGCTGGTCGACCTTAACGCTGCGCTGGAGGCGCTGGGCAGGCCCGAGCGCTTCCACGACATGATGGCGTTCATCGCGGATGGCGAGCCGGCGCTTGAAGCGGCGCGCGCGGCGCAGCGCTTCATTGCCGGCAATGCCGCCTCGGTCGAGCGTATCCCGCTGGCGGAGGTGTCCTGGCATCCGCCCGTCCGCCGGCCCTACAAGATCTGCGGCATCGCCATGAACAATTCGGCGAGCGATGCACGCAAGATCAGCGCGCCGGACCACCCGCTCTTCTTCCTGAAGCCGGCCTCCTGCCTTATCGGGCATCGCGAAGCGATCGAGGTGCGCGACTATTACGGCAGCGTGCATCCGGAGCCCGAACTGGCGGTGGTGATCTCCAGGATTTGCAGGGACGTGCCGGTCTCCGAGGCCCTCGACTGCGTCTTCGGCTACACGATCTTCAACGACGTCACCGGCAACGGGATGCGCAGCGAGGACATGGTGCATTACTACGCGCTCTACCCCTCGAAGGACGATCCGAACCAGCTCGAGCGTCGCGAACAGCACCTTTCCTATACGGCGCGCTACAAGGGCTCCGACACGTTCGGCCCGATGGGGCCGTATCTGGTCACCAGGGACGAGGTCGCCGACCCGCATGCGCTCGAGGTGCGCTGCTGGCACAAGGACGAGCTCATCGCCGAGGATTCCACCGCCTACTACACCTATTCGATCCCCGAGGTGATCGCCTATATCACGCGCTTCCACACTCTGTGGCCGGGGGACGTCATCGCGCTCGGCACAGCCTTCCGTCCGGGCGCCGGCGGCAGGCGCAGCCTGCACACGGCCAATGTCACCGCGCTCGGCGGGCCAGTCGCGATCGAGATCACCGGCCTCGGCCGGCTCGAAAACCCCGTCCGCAAGGTTTAGGGGCGCCCGCCCGTGAGCGACGCATCGAGAGAAGCCGGCGACCTTCGCCTCAGCGACCAGCTGGCGATCCGGGCGCTCAACGACCGGTTCGGCTATCTGCTCGACCACGGCAGGGTCGAGGAGTTCGTCGCGCTCTTCACCCCGGACGTCGTCTATTCCAACGGCGCGCGCATTCTCAATGGGCGCGAGGAAATGCTCGCCTTCTTCCGCCGGAGGGCGGAGAGCGGCCGGGTCTCCAGGCATTTCTATAGCGGCCTGCAGATCACCTTCCTCGGGGAAGACAAGGCTAGCGCGGTCAGCCTCTGGACCACCTTCGCGGGGGAGGGGCCTTTGCCGATCGCACCGGCCACGCCCTTCAACGTCGCCGATGTCGAGGATACCTACAGCCGCTCGCCGGATGGCCAGTGGCTGATCGCCGCGCGCCGCATCACGCCGGTCTTCCTCAGCAAGACCGTTCCGCAACTGCCCACCAAGGATGAGTGGGTGCGCGATGGGAAGTGAGGCCGGCTCCATCGAAATATCCGAAGGACACTTGGCCTATGAGAGCTGCGGCGAGGGCAGCCCGCCCATCGTCCTCCTGCACGGCTTCTCCTTCGATATGCGGGCATGGGAGCCGCAAGTGTCGCTGCTTGCGCGCCGGCACCGGGTGGTGCGCTATGATCTGCGCGGCTTCGGAAAATCCTCGCTGCCGCGCTCCCAATATGATCATGCCGAGGACCTCGCGCGCGTGCTCGATGTTCTCCGGCTCGACAGGCCGCTCCTGGTCGGTCTTTCCTTGGGCGCCAATGTCTCGCTTGCCTTTGCCGCGAAATTTCCCGGTAGGATCGCCGGCCTCGTCCTCGCCTCGCCCGGCCTGCCCGGCTACGAGTGGAAGGAGGAGCGGCCGCCGGACGCGGCGCGGAACTACGCCCGCATCTATGGCGTCGAGGCCGGAAAGCGGTTCTGGCTTTCCCATCCGCTGTTCGCCTCGCTCGCGGATCGCCCCGACGCGCTGGAGGCCGTTCGCGCCATGGTGACCGACTACAGCGGCTGGCACTGGCAGAATCCCGACCTGCAGGCGCCGTCCCTCCCGCTCAGGGATCTGCTAGAAGAGATCCGCGTGCCGGCGCTTGTACTGAAGGGCGAACGCGACGTCGGCGGCTATGGCGAGATCGCGGAGCTTCTCGCGGAGCGGTTGCCCTGCGCCCGGGTGAAGCGTTTTCTGCGCGCCGGACATATGGTCAATTTGGAAGAAAGCGAGGCTTTTTCCGCCGCGGTCCTGGAATTCGCCGCGAGCCTCAATTGGCAGAAGCCGGAGAAAGCCACAAGCAAGGGTGCGGTGTCATGAGCAATTCGATCCCTTTCAATCTCGATCCTCCCGGGACCTACCTTTATACCGGGCAAATGGCGACCAAGGGCTTCAAGCTCACCCGCTTCGGCCTCAGCCTGCGCGATCCGGCCAACCGCGAGCGATTCCTGAAGGACGAGGCGGCCTATATGCGGGAGGCCGGCCTCAACGAGGAGGAGATCCGTCTGGTGCTCGCCCGCGACTGGACGGGACTGATCGAGGCAGGCGGCCATCTCCAGGCCATGCTCAAGGTGGCGGCCACGGTCGGCCAGAATCTCTGGCATATCGGCGCCCACAATGCCGGCATGGAGGTCGAGGAGTTGATGCGCATCTGCCCGCGCACCGTCAGCGCCCTGCCGGAAGGAGAAAAGTGATGGCGAGGATCGTCGGCGGCTTCGGCATCTCCCACACGCCCTCGATGGGCCTCGAATACGACAAGGGCCTTGCGCAGGGTTTCTCGCCACGCTGGCAGAAATGGTATGACGGCACGCGCGGGGTCAAGGCCTGGCTCGAAAGGGCCGCGCCCGACAGGATGATCATCGTCTATAACGACCATCTCAACCATTTCGACTTCAGCGCCTACCCGACCATGGCGATCGGCGTCGCGCCGGAGTTCCGGCAGGCCGACGAGGGCTGGGGCCTCAGGCCTTTTCCGAGCCTTGTGGGCGATGTCGACCTCGGCTGGCACCTGACGGAAAAGCTCGTCCGCGGCGGCTACGATCTCACCGTCTGCCAGGACCTTGCCGTCGACCACGGCATCTATTCCTGGCTGCCTTATCTGATGGACCTGCCCTGGACCATCCCGGTCGTGCCTGTCGCCATCAACATGGTGCGCCACCCGATCCCCACCTCGGAACGGCTGCACCAGTTCGGCAAGGACATCCGCAGGGCGATCGACAGTTTCCCGGGTGAGGACCGGATCGTCGTGGTCGGCACGGGCGGCATGTCGCACCAGATCAGCGGCGCCCGCTTCGGCATCGCCAACGAGACCCTGGACCATTACTTCCTGGAGAAGCTGAAGGACGAGACCGAGGAACTCGTCGCGATTCCGCAGGAGGAGCTGATGCGGCTCGGCGGCACCGAGGCGGCGGAGCTCGCCATCTGGTTCTCCATGCGCGGCGCCCTCTCCGACAAGGTGAAGGAAGTGCACCGCTACTACACCTTCCCAGCCATCACCGGCTGCGGCGTCGTCGTCTACGAAGAGCCGGCCTGAAGCCCCGCCCCGCCGGCGCATCCAGGGCTTCTTCCTCCATGCTGCGCCGCCGCCCGCCTGCTCTGAATTTGCTCGCCTTTCCGCCGCGTGTATACTCGACGCGAAGAGGAGAGGCTGATGGAGCAGAGCACCGGAAGGACCCATGCAATCCGGGCGTTGATCGAGTTGCGCAAGAAGATCCTCAATGGCGAATTGCCCGGCGGCATGCGGCTCTTCGAGGTTCCGCTCGCCGAGCAGCTGAAGATCTCGCGCACGCCCGTGCGCGAGGCGCTGCTGCGGCTCGCCGAGGAAGGGCTCCTGGAGCGGGTGAGGAATGGCGGCTTCGTCGTCAGGACCTTCCGCTACAGCGACCTCATCGACGCGATCGAGCTGCGCGGCGTGATGGAGGGCACGGCCGCCAGGCTCGCCGCCGAGCGCGGCGTGCCGCCGGCGATGCTCGCCCGCATGCAGTCCATCGTCGCCAGCCTCGACGATTGCTTCGGCCCGGCGCCCGCCGATGTGGATTTCGAGGGCTATCGCGAGCTCAACGCGCTCTTCCACAAGGAATTGGCCGCCCTCTGCGGCAGCGAGATCGTGCAGCGCGAGGTGGAGCGTTCCACGCGCTTTCCCTTCGCCTCGCCCTCGGCCTTCCTGCAGGACAGGACGGACCTCCTCGTCTTCCGCCGCTCGCTCAACACCGCCCAGGAGCAGCACAGGGCCATCGTCTCCGCCATCGCCGACCGGGAGGGCTTCCGCGCCGAGGCGCTCGCCCGAGAGCATGCGCGCGCCGCCCGCCGCAACCTGGAATATGTCATGAACGAGGACCGCAGCCTCATCGGCCAGGTGCCGGGCCTGGCGCTGGTCGTCTGACGCGCCGGCGATCCCGACGCGCGGCTCCTCAGGCAGGCTCCTCCAAGTGCTCCGCCGTGCGGCGGATGCACTGGATGAGGATGGCGGCCGACGGCGACATCAGCCCCTTCTTGCGCCGGTAGACGCGGAAGGTCCGCGTCCAGTCCAGTTCCGCGACGGGCACGCGCGCAAGCTCCCCGCGCTCCACCTCCTCCCGCACCAGCGGCAGCGGCATCCAGCACAGAAGGTCGCCCGCCAGCGCCGCCGCCTTGATCACCTGCACCGAGCGGGAGACGATCGATGGCGGCTTCGGCTCCATGGCACGGCCGTGGAAACGGCGCAGCCATTCGCGCACGATCGGCGTCCCCGCCGGGGGCAGGGCCCAGTCCTCCCGCGCCACGTCCTCGAGCGAAATCCGCGCGCGCTTCAGGAGCGGGTTGCCCGTGCCGGCATAGGCGGACACGATGTCGTGGAAGGCGTCCGGCATCGCCAGGGCGATCTCGTCGTCGGCATAGGGCTCGGGCGAGATCGCAAGGTCGAGGTCGCCGCTCTTCAGCCGGTCCAAGAGCCTGTCCTCCAGCTCCTCCACGATCCGGAACTGCACATCCGGGTGGTGCTGCCGCATCTGCCTTATGGCGCCGACGAGCAGCCCGCCGAGCACGCTGGCCACACCGCCGACCCGCACCACGCCGCGGCTTGCGCCGCGCATCTGCCGGATCAGGTCGTCGGCATTGCCCGCCTCGGAAACCAGCAGCTTGGCATAGGGCAGAAGCGCCTCTCCATAGAGGGTGGGCACGACGCCGCGCGTGTTGCGCTCGAAAAGCGGCACGCCGTAGCCGGCCTCCAGAAGCTTGATCGTGCGCGTCACCGCCGGCTGCGTCATGTTCAGCGCCGCGGCTGCGCGGCCAAGGCTGCCGCGCCGGACGCACTCGATCAGGACGGCAGCGGATCTCAGGTCCAAGGTCATGCCGAACAGTAATGGCTTTGTGAAAATTCATCAATTCCCGCAAAGGGGTGGTTCTGGCAAAATCCCTTCGGCAAAAATCTTGCCCGGGAGGAAAAATGAACAGGATCGTGCCCGATCCCCTGTTCGCCAGGACGGCGCGCAAGACCGTGCGCGAGGTGGTGTTCGACTTCATGCGTGCGCATGGCATGGACCGGATCTTCGGCAATCCGGGCTCGACCGAGCTACCGATGTTCGCCGACCTTCCGCCTGATCTCTCCTATGTGCTGGGGCTGCAGGAATCGGTCGTGGTCGGCATGGCTGACGGCTATGCCCAGGTCACGCGCAAGGCCGCCTTCATCAACCTGCACTCGGCCGCGGGCCTCGGCCATGCGCTCGGCAATGTATACACCGCCTTCCGCAACCGCTCGCCGCTCATCATAACGACGGGCCAGCAGACGCGCGAGCTCCTGCCCTACGACCCCTTCCTCTTCGCCGAAAGCCCGACGGAATTCCCGAAGCCTTATGTGAAATGGGCCTACGAGCCGGCGCGGGCGGAGGATGTGCCCGCTGCGCTGGCGCGCGCCTATCACATGGCCATGCAGGCGCCGCGCGGGCCGGTCGTGCTCTCGGTGCCGCTCGGCGATTGGGACCAGATCGCCGCCCCGCTCGAGCCGCGCCAGGTCTCCACCGTGCTCGGCTGCGATCCCGCAGCGCTCGACGAGCTTGGCAAGGCCCTCGGCCGGGCGAAGGCGCCGGTGATCGTCGTCGGCCCGGGCGCCGATATTGACGAGGCATGGGACGGCACGGTAGCGCTCGCCGAAGCGCTGCAGGCCAGGGTGTGGGCGAGCCCGCTTTCCCCGCGCTGCAGCTTCCCGGAGCGGCATCCGCTCTTTGCTGGCTTCCTGCCCGCCTATCAGCCGGGCATCTCCGATTGCCTTTCGGGCGCCGACTTCGTCCTGGTGCTCGGCGCGCCCGTCTTCACCTATCATTTCGTCGGCGGCGGCACCGCTCATATCCCATCGGGCGCCGAGCTCTGCCTCATTTCCGACGACCCGAAGCAGATCGCGGCCGCCGCCGTCGGCCGGGCCATCTGCGGCAATATCCGGCTCGCGACGGAAGGGCTTCTGGCGCGCATCGGCAGGCGCGAGGAGCGGCGCGACGGGCCGGCGCGGACGATCCCGCGCCTGCCGGAAGCGGACGGCATTTCCGCCGAATTCTTCTACCAGACCCTGTCGGACCTGCGCTCGAAGGACAGCATCGTCGTCGAGGAGGCGCCGAGCGCCCGCGACGCGCTGCACGACTTCTTCCCCATCGAGCGGCCCGGCGGCTTCTTCGCCACCGCGAGCGGCGGGCTTGGCTACGGCCTGCCGGCTGCGGTCGGCGCGGCGCTCACCAGTCCCCCGCAGCCCGTCATCGGCATCATCGGCGACGGCTCCAGCCTCTATTCGATTCAGGCGCTGTGGTCGGCGGCGGAATATGACGTCGACCTTCTGGTCATCATCCTCAACAATGGCGGCTACAGCGCCCTCAAGGGCTTTGCCAAGAAGAGCCAGGCCGTCAGCATGGCCGGCGTCGAAATCGGGCACATGGATTTCGTCGCGATTGCCGAGGCACAGGGCTGCCGGGCGGTAAGATGCGCGAATGGCCGCGAGCTGCGGTCCTGCCTGCGGAACCTTCTCGACATGAAGGGACCGCGGCTTCTTGAAGTTGTTCTGACGGAGGAGAACTGACATGAACGTCATGGCGAAAAAGATAGAAGCGCCGAAGGCGCCCGAGAAATTCTTCATCGGCGGCGAATGGGTGCAGCCGCTGTCCAACAAGATGCTGGAGGTGGTTTCGCCGGTCACCGAGGAGGTGGTGCTCAGCTATCCCGAGGCGAGCCAGGCGGATATGGACCGGGCGGTCGCCGCCGCGCGCGAGGCCTTCGACAACGGGCCGTGGCCGCGCATGAGCCCGGCCGAGCGCGCCGGCTATCTGCGCAAGGTAGCCGAGCTCCTCGCCGAGCGGCTCGACGACATCGCCCATGCCTGGACGCTGCAGGTGGGCGCGCCGATCATGCTGACGAAGAAGCTCGTCGGCCAGAACCCGACGCTCTTCAACTATTATGCCGATCTTGCCGAGAGCTATCCCTTCGTGGACGACCGCCAGCGCGACGACGGCGGCAAGGTGAAGGTGGTGCGCGAGCCGGTCGGCGTCTGCGCGGCGATCACGCCGTGGAACGCGCCGCTCGTGCTGCTCTCCTACAAGGTGGCGGCAGGGCTTGCGGCGGGCTGCACGATCGTGGCGAAGCCCTCGCCCGAGACGCCGCTCGAAGCCTATATGCTGGCCGAATGCATCGAGAAGGCAGGGCTTCCCAAGGGCGTGTTCAACCTCGTGCCCGCCGGCCGCGAGAGCGGCGACTACCTGGTGCGCCACAAGGATATTGACAAGGTGGCCTTCACCGGCAGCACGGCGGCCGGCAAGCATATCGCTGCGGTCTGCGCCGAGCGCCTCGCGCGGGTCAGCCTGGAGCTCGGCGGCAAGTCGGCGGCGATCCTGCTGGACGACGCCGACTTCGCCAAGGCGCTGCCGAGCCTCATGGTCTATTCCATGCCCATCACTGGCCAGGTCTGCTTTTCGCTGACGCGCGTCCTCGTGCCGGAGGCGCGCAAGCAGGAGTTTTTGGACATGTTCCTCGGCGCCGTCTCCAACATCAAGGTCGGCGACCCCTTCGATCCGGGCACCCATATGGGCCCGCTGACGATGGAAAGGCAGCTCACGCGGGTGCAGGGCTATATCGAATCCGGCCGCAGCGAAGGCGCCACGATCGCCTGCGGCGGCGGCCGGCCGCAGGGTCTCGACAAGGGCTACTATATCGAGCCGACTGTCTTCACCGATGTGAAGCCGGAGATGAAGATCTTCCAGGAGGAGATCTTTGGACCGGTCGTCTCGGTCGTCACCTATACGGATGAGGAGGACGCGATCCGCAAGGCCAATGATTCCACCTATGGCCTCAGCGGGGCGATCTACACCTCCAATCCGGAGCGCGGCTATGAAGTGGCCCGCCGCATCCGCACCGGCAGCGTCACGGTCAACGGCATGATCGTCGATCCGAAACACCCGTTCGGCGGCTTCAAGCAGTCGGGCATGGGCCGCGAAGGCGGGCCTGAGGGCCTCGACAACTATGTGGAGGTCAAGACCATCCACTTCGCCTGACGGAGTGTGGGGCCGCGGAGGGGAGCGCAGAGCGCCGCCCACCCGCTGTCACCCGGCCATGGGCGCAAACGCTCACCCTTCCCCTTGTGGGAAGGGGCGACCGGCAAAGCCGGGCGGAGTGGAGTGTTTGGAGGCGCAGAAATGAAGCCTGCTTCGCTCATCGGGGTAAGCCCGAAGACGACGATTGGCGGGGACTCTTTCGCCCTCGTCATCCTCGGGCTTGACCCGAGGATCCATGCCTGAACGCCGTCGCGCCGCCGGCGGTCGTGGAAGGGGGTGCCGGGTTTGGAAACGCAGCAGAGAGGTCAGGTCTTCGAGCCACCCCTCTCTTGCGATTTCTAGCACTTAGCCTTCGCTTCGCTTCAGCTAAGGTGCTGAAATCGCTTTCTCCCCCGCAAGGGGGGAGATAGGCGCTTGCGCCGACGCGTCTGCAAATCGCTCACCTCGGTGATCGGCGGAAAGGCCCGATGCCGGCGATATCTCCCCCCTTGCGGGGGAGAAAGCGTTTTCCTGCACTTGCGAGCGGGCTTGTCCCCGAGCAAGTGCTTGGAAACGCAAGAGAGGGGCTCTTTCGACCATCCCTCCTCGCAAGGCGGATGAGGATGTGGATCGATTCTCCCGCCCGCAAAAAAATTCGCCAGCAAAAACAAGGGACCACTCACTTTTTTCGCCCTTTCCGGCTGTTTTTTATCCACCCCTTTCCGCCCTCCCTTATCATCTGCCCATCGCTCTTGCGGGAACCGGGTCCGGACCGGGGATCAGGGAGAGCGGCGGCAACCTCCCCCTCCAGGGAACGGTACCTGGAGGCATGATGAGGGCCCGCGACAGGCCGGCGGTGCCGGGGTGCTGGGTGACAGACAGCACTTCGGAAAAACGGGTGTCGGGTGAGAGACGACACTGCGGAAACCGCGGAGAAGCCGCTAGGGCTTTTCCTTCGGCCCGGCTAAGACCACCCCCTTCATTGGGTGCAGCCGGGACGGAGACGAAGCCCGAGTGACCGGCCAATGTCGGGACAGCGGCCGGCGGGGCGCGTGGAACGCGCCACATAAACTAACAGAGAGGCTCGGATCACGCGCCCCGCTTCCCACCTTCCTCAATGGCCAGACGGCGAAAGCCGGGCGTGGCGGCGATGAAACGCGCCTTCAGGATCTCCTCGCATGAACCCACGTGAGCGCAGGGATTCAAAGCACCTCGAAGATATCGATCCTGACGGAATCCTTCAGCCGTTCGCCGGTGCCGAGAAAAATCGTGCGGTTCAGCCAGGCATAGCGCGGGTCGCCGGTATGGAAGCGCGGATGGGTGCGCATATAGTAGAGCGCGGGATCGACCTGCTCGCCGGCCGCCAGGCGCGCCATCACCTCGTCGGGTCCGTGGCGGAAGCCGAAATTCCGCACGTCGATCACCGCGCCGTCATCGGTCTCGATCGCGTAGCGGGTGTCGAGCTCGGCATAACCGTCGGCAAAAATGGTCTGCCAGTCCGCGCCGAGATTGAGGATGCGGCCGGAGAGGCGCTCGCCTTCCACCACGCCGCCGATGATGGGGATGATGCGCCAGCGGGCGCCGGTGCCGCTTCCCTTCTCGATCGGCGGCGCGAGCTCGGCAGTGATGCGGCAGAGCGGCCGGAGGGAGGGAGGCTGCATGGCTTACCTCATGGTCATCGGCAGCCACAGCGCGATGGCCGGGAAGATCACCAGGATCACCAGCCGCAGGATATCGGCCGCGATGAAGGGCCCAACCCCCCGGAAGATGGTGGTGAGCTTCACGTCCTTGGCTATGGAATTTATGACGAACATGTTGATGCCGACCGGCGGCGTGATCATGCCGAGCTGGCACGACGTCACCAGGATGACGCCGAACCAGATCGGGTCGAAGCCCAGATGCACGATGACGGGGAAGACGATCGGCACCATCAGGACGATCATCGCCATCTCGTCCATCAGGGCGCCGGCGATGAAGAAGAAGGCGAGGATCAGCCCCAGCGTGCCATAGGCGCCGAGATCAAGGCCCACCAGAAGCGCGGTCAGCTTCTGCGGCGACTGGGTGATGGCCAGAAAATAGCCGAACAGCATCGCGCCGATCAGTACCGTGTAGAGCACGACGGAGGTGCGCAGCGCCTCCACCAGGCTGTCGAGGATGCTCCGCGTGTTGAGCCGCCCGCGCATGATGCCAATGAGCATCGTGGCGAAGGCGCCGACGGCGGCCGCTTCCGTGGGCGTTGCGATGCCGAGATAAATGACGCCGATGACGGCGATGAAGAGCAGCACCACGGCCCAGACGTCGCGCAGCGAGGCAAAAGCTTCGCGCAGGTCGAAGCGCTTGCCCGGCGGCAGCCGCTTGCCATGGGCCACCAGCACTGTTCCCATATACATCGCCGTCGCCAGGACGCCCGGGAAAATGCCCGCCATGAAAAGCTGGCCGACATCCGTCTCGGTCAAATAGCCGTAGACGACCATCACAACCGAGGGCGGAATGAGGATGCCGAGCGTGCCGCCGGCGGCAATGACGCCGGTGGAGGTCGCGTCGTGATAGCCGGCGCCGCGCATCTCCGGCAAGGCCACGCGCGTCATGGTGGCGGCGGTGGCGACGGAGCTGCCGCAGATCGCGGCAAAGCCGGCGCAGGCGGAGATCGTCGCAAGGGCAAGGCCGCCGCGGAAAGAGCCGAGCCAGGCATTGCCGGTGCGGAAGAGCTCGCGCGACATGCCGGAATTGGTGGCGAAGGCGCCCATCAGGATGAAGAAGGGCACCAGCGTCAGGTTGAAGTCGGTGACGACGCGAAAGGGCGAGGTGGTGAGAAGGTTGAGCGCCGGCATCATGCCGCGCATTGCGGCAAAGCCGAACACGCCGACCAGCCCCATGGCAATACCGATGGGCACGCGCAGCGCCATCAGCACGAACATGGCGATGAAGCCGATGATGGCGGTGAGGTCGCCCATGCTCATTCGATCTGGCCCTCCACGCCATGCGACTGCGTTCCCGCCCGCACCCGGGAGAGGGCGAAAATGAGCGTGATCACGCTCGCGGCGCAGCCGAGCCAGATCAGGCCCAGCATCGGCCAGACCGGCAGCCGCAGATCGAAGGTGCTTTCATTGCTGGCATAGGCGCTCGTGACGCGCGTATAGGTCATCACGGCGAGAAGGACCGTGAAGAACAGCATCGTGACCCATGCGAAGAGGTCCAGCGCCAGTTTCCAGCGGCGCGACAGGACCTCCCACAGAAGGTCGACGGCGATATGGCCGCCGCGATACGCGACGGAGGCAAAGCCCCACATGACGCAGGCGCCGATCAGGAGGCGCGACAGGTCGAATGCGTCCGGCACGGCCCAGGAGAAGAGATACCGGCTGGCCGTCGAAGCGACGATCAGGATCGTGCAGAGTCCCAGAAGGACGCCGGCGACGATATCGACTGCCGTGCAGAACCGTTCGATAAGGCGACCCATCCTTGCCTTCCCCCCGTCAATGGTGAGGCAGGCGCGGCGGCGCCTGCCCCGATGAACACGCCATGCGCCGCACTATTCGATGTAGGAATCGTGCTTCTTCAGGGTCTCAACCAGCCCGTTCCAGGCAGCCTCGGCGTCGATCCCCTTCGCCGCCGCCGCCTGCCGCCACTCCTCATTGAGCGGGGCCGTGGCCTCCTTCCACTGGGTTACTTCCTCGGGCGTGGGCTCGTAGAGCGTGTGGTTGCCCAGATCGATGATCTTCTGGCGCCCGGCCGCCTCCGCATCGGCCCATTTTTCGGCCATCTTCTGCGCCTGCTCGGGCGTGCAGTGGTCGTCGATGACCTTGCGGTCCTCGGGCGCAAGCCCATCGATCTTCGCCTTGTTCATCACGAAGGCGAAGGTGGTCACGTAAAAGGGCATGTCGAGGTGATGAGTGACCACGTCCTGGATGCCAAAGGTGAAGAGCGAGTTCCAGGGCGAGGCAGTCATGTCGGCAGCGCCCTTGTTGATCAGGTCGCGCATCTCGCCGGCGGGAACCTGCACCGAGGTGGCGCCGAGCGCGTTCACCATGCGCGCCATGGTGCCATGCGCCGGGCGTATGGTCTTGCCGCGCAGGTCCGAGGGTACCTGGATCGGCCCCTTGGTGCCGTGCAGTGTGCCGGGATCGTGCAGATGCACCATGCAGAAATAGACGTCCGACATCTCCTTGTCGACATGCTGGCGGTACCACTCGTCGAGCGCGCGCGAGCCGGCCTTGGCGTTGGAGATGGTGAAGGGGATCTCGCCGGCGGCGATGATCGGGAAGCGGCCGGGCTGATAGCCCGGATTGATGAAGGCTATGTCGGTGACGCCGTCGCGCGCCATGTCGTAATGGTCGGGCGCGGCGCCGAGCTGCGAGGCGGGATAGATGGTGATCTCGATCCGCCCGTTGGAGGCCTGCTTGATGGACTCCGCCCAGGGCTCCATGCCGCCGGGCTGCAGCGGGTGCGTGGGCGGCACCCAATGGGAAAGCGTCAGTTCGACCTCGGCGGCCTGCGCCACGGCCGTCATGGCCGCGACCGCCGCCGAAGCAAGCAGGGTCCTCAACTTCATTCTATCCTCCCAGATAATTTGCGACTGCCGGAACTTTTCCTCCGGCAGTCATTCTCCCGCAAATGAGTCGTACTTCTTCAGCGCCTCGACAAGCCCGTTCAGGATCGGCTCCGGATCCATGCCGGCCTTGGTGATGGTCGCTTTCCATTCCTCCGTCAGCGGCGCGGCCGCGTCTTTCCACTGCTGCGCCTCTTCGGCATTCGGCTTGTGCAGCGTGTGCTTGGGATCGGCGGCGATCTTGTCACGCCCGGCCGCCTCGACATCGGCCCAGCCGCTCGACATCTTCTCCGCCCATTCCGGCGTGCAGTGATCCTCGATCACCTTGCGGTCCTCGGGCGACAGACCATCCATCTTGGCCTTGTTGATCACGAAGGCGTTGATGGAAGCGTAGATCGGCATGTCGAGGTGATGCGTGACGAGCGTGTCGGCGCCGAAGATGAAAAGCGATTCCCACGGCGCCTGCGTCATGTCGGCCGTGCCCTTGGAGAGCACCTCGCGCATCTCGGCGGCCGAGACCTGAACCGAGGCGCCGCCGAGCAGGTTGACGAAGCGCGCCTCGGTGGCGTTCGCCGGGCGCACATTCTTGCCGCGCACGTCCTCGGGCACGAGAATGCGCGACTTGCCGTGGAAGGTGCCGGGATCATGCGTCAGGGCCATGCAAAAATAGGTGTCCGACATCTCCCTTTCTGCATAGGGCTTGTACCACTCGGTGAGGGCACGCACGCCGCCCTTGGCGTTGGCGAAATGGAAGGGCAGCTCCGCCGCGGCCATGATCGGGAAGCGGCCGGGCTGGTAGCCGGGATTGATGAAGCCGATATCGACGACGCCGTCGCGCGCCATGTCGTAGTGATCGGCCGCCGCGCCGAGCTGCTGCGCTGGGAAGATCTGGATCTCGATCCGGCCGTTCGAGGCCTCGCTGATGGACTTTGCCCAGGGCTCCATTCCCGTCACCTGAAGCGGGTGCGTTCCCGGCACCCAGTGCGAGAGGGTGAGTTCGACTTCCGCCGCCATCCCAGCCTGCGCGGTTCCGAGGGCAAGCGCCAGGGCTGCCAGAGTTCGTGTATACATTCTTCCTCCCAGATCGACGCGTGGACACGTGCTCCTGCTGCACATCCTGTTCCACGTTTCTGCCGTGAAGTTCATCACAGGATTTCTCTCAACACAAGGCTTTCTGCCGCAGATTCCGGAGCAGGCCGCTTCCTGCAACGGGGGCCGTCGGCCGCGGAGCGGGCAGGCCGGGCAGCCCGCGTGCTCTGCTGGCCGTGAATACACGTATGGACATGGCGGCTGGAATGAGAACATATTAAGGATCGGCGGAGTGCGGCGCTCGGGCCGGCGTCCGGATCAACGCCGGGCATCCCTGCGCAAGAACAAAGGAATGGGCCATGAAGGTCGGCGAAGCGATCGTCGAAATCCTCAAACGCGAAGGCGTTGAGATGATCATCGGGTACCCGGTGAACCATATCCTGGAATATGCCGCGATGGCTGATGTGCGGCCGATCATCGTGCGCCAGGAGCGGACGGGGATCCATATGGCCGATGCCATCTCGCGGCTGAGCTCGGGCGGAAAGATCGGCGTCTTCGCCATGCAGCTCGGCCCGGGCACGGAGAACTCCTACGGCGCGATCGCGCAGGCCTATTCCGAATCCGTGCCGATCCTGGTCTTGCCCGGCGGCTACCCGCGGCGGCTGGCGCATGTGGAGCCGAACTACAACGCCGTCATCTCCATGCGCGACATCACCAAGTCCGCCGAGCCCATCAATGTGCCGGCGGACATTCCGAACATTTTTCGCCGTGCCTTCTCGCGGCTGCGCAACGGCACAAAAGCGCCGGTCCTCGTGGAGATACCGAACGACATCTGGAACGAAGAGGTGCCGGAGCCGCTGTCCTACAGGCCCGTCGTCTCGACGCGCAGCGGCCCCGACCCGCAAGCCGTCGCCGAGGCGGCGGAGCTGCTCGCCCGCGCGAAGCGCCCGGTCATCTATGCGGGGCAGGGGGTGCACTATGCGCGGGCCTGGCCGCAGCTGCGGGCGCTTGCCGAGCGGCTCGCGATCCCTGTCTGCACAAGCCTTGAAGGTAAGAGCGCCTTTCCGGAGAACCATCCGCTGGCATTGGGATCGGGTGGCGCGGCGATACCGAAAACGGTGCGCCATTTCCTCGACGAGGCCGACCTCATCTTCGGCATCGGCTGCTCCTTCACCGAAACCTCCTTCGGCGTGCAGATGCCGCGCGGCAAGACCGTCATCCACGGCACGCTTTCGGCCGACCATATCAACAAGGACTATGAGGCCGCCGTCGCGCTGGTCGGCGATGCCGGGCTCATCCTGGATGGGGTGCTCGCCGAGCTCGACCGGCGCGGCGTCTCCGCGCGCCCGCATGAGGAGATCGCGAAAGAGATCGCCAAAGTGCGCGAAAGCTGGCTCGCCGAATGGATGCCCAGGCTCACCTCCGACGAGGCGCCGATGACGCCATATCGGGTGCTGTGGGATCTGCAGAAGACCGTCGACGTCGCCAACACCATCATCACCCACGACGCGGGCAGCCCGCGCGACCAGCTTTCGCCCTTCTGGGTCACCACCGAACCGCTCACCTATATCGGCTGGGGCAAGTCCACCCAGCTAGGCTACGGGCTTGGCCTTGCCATGGGCGCCAAGCTCGCCTGTCCGGACAAGCTGTGCATCAATGTGTGGGGAGACGCGGCGATCGGCTTCACGGGCATGGATTTCGAGACGGCGGTCCGGGAGCGCATCCCGATCCTTTCCATCCTGCTCAACAATTTCTCCATGGCCATGGAGCTGCCGATCATGGGCGTCTCCACGGAAAAGTACCGTGCCACCGACATTTCCGGAAACTATGCCGAGTTCGCCAAGGCGCTCGGCGGCTATGGCGAGCGCATCACCGAGCCGAGCGAGATCATCCCGGCCATCCGGCGCGGTATAGAGCAGACGCAGAAGGGGGTTCCCGCCTTGCTCGAATTCATCACGAGCAAGGAGCTCGCCGCTTCCAAATATCCTGCCGGGGCGGCGAGGGGCGGCCATTATGTCTGAAGCGGCGCTGCGCGTCATCGACATGCTGAAGCCGGTCCTCGGCGACCGGCTGGTCACATCCGGCGCCGTGCGCGAGCACCACAGCCGCGATACCTCGCGCCTGCCGCCGGCCATGCCTGACGCCGTCGCCTTCCCGCAGACGGAGGAGGAGGTGCAGACGATCGTGCGTGCCTGCGCCGCCCACGGCGTGCCGGTGGTTCCCGTCGGCGCCGGCTCCTCGATGGAGGGCCACACCATCCCGATCAAAGGCGGGATCTCGGTCAGCACGCGCGAGATGAACCGCATCCTGGAGGTGCGGCCGGAGGATTTCATTGCTGTGATCCAGCCGGGCGTGACGCGCAAGCAGCTTAACGCCGAGCTGCGCGACACCGGCCTGATGTTCCCCGTTGATCCCGGCGCGGACGCTTCGCTGGGCGGCATGGCCTCGACGCGCGGCAGCGGGACGACGGCGGTGCGCTACGGCACGATGCGGGAGAACGTGATGGCGCTGCGCGTCGTCACGCCGGAGGGAACCGCGATCCGCACCGGATCGCGCGCGAAAAAGTCATCGACCGGCTATGATCTCACGCATCTTTTCGTCGGCGCGGAAGGGACGCTCGGCATCATCACCGAACTGACTGTGCGCCTGCACCCGATCCCGGAGGAGGTCTCCTCCGCGATCTGCTCCTTCACCAGTGTGCGCAGCGCCGTCGAGGCCGTGATCGCGACGGTGCAGTACGGCATTCCTGTGGCGCGCGTCGAGTTCCTCGACGAGGTCGCCATATCGGGAGTGAACAACTACTCGAAGCTCGCGCTCGAGGTCGCGCCGACGCTCCTGTTCGAGTTCCACGGCACGCCGGCGTGGGTTGCCGAGCAGTCGCGCATTGCCGAGGAGATCTGCACCGACCAAGGCGGGAACGGCTTCCGCTGGTCCACCGACGCCGACGAGCGGGCACGGCTATGGCAGGCGCGGCATGACCTGTTCTGGGCAACAAAGGCGATCCGGCCCGGCTGTGACCTTTATACGAGCGACATCTGCGTGCCGATCTCGCGGCTTGCCGAAAGCATCGTTGCGGCGCGCGAGGACATCGACGCGTCGACGCTGACCGGGCAGATCGTCGGCCATGTGGGCGACGGCAACTACCACACGGCCTATCTCATCGACCCCGACAGCCCGGCCGACCTGGCAGAAGCGGAAAGGCTCTCCGACCGGCTCGTGGAGCGGGCGCTCGCCGTCGGCGGCACGGCCAGCGGAGAGCACGGCATCGGCATAGCCAAGCTGAAATTCATGCGGCGCGAGCACGGGGCTGCCGTCGACGTGATGAAGCGGATCAAGGCCGCGCTCGATCCTGCCGGTATCATGAATCCCGGCAAGATGGGGCAGGAGGGCTAGCCGCGCCCGAGGAAAGGAACGCGGACGGGGAGGATCGTCGTGTCGAGCACCGCGATGTCGGAGGGCAGGCTCGCCATCAGCACGACGAGGCGCCCGAGATCGGCTGGCTCGATCCGGTCGGTCTCCAGCCTGTCCGTGACGCCGGGGACGAGCGAACTCACCGTGGCGCCGGGATGCACGGCGCAGGCGGTGATGTTGTGCTCCCGGCCGTCGAGCGCCATGGAGCGCGTGAGCCCCTCGAGGGCGAATTTGCTGGCCGTATAGGCGACCGAGTGTGGGCGGGGGGATTTCGCCGACAAGGAGCCGATATTGATGATGCGCCCGCCGCCGTTCCGCTTCATGACGCGAATGGCCTCACGGCTGCACAGGAAGGCCGAGGTCAGGTTCGTGTCGAGCACTTCCCGCCAGCGCTCCAGCTCCAGCGCATCGGTCGGCGTGGCGTCAGCGATCCCGGCATTGTTGACGAGGATATCGACCGGGCCGGCGCGCCGTTCCGTCTCGCGGAAAAGGTTCAGCACGTCGGCCTCGATCGTCACATCGGTGGGCACGGCGAAGGCCGTTCCGCCCTCGCGGCCGATTTCCTCGACGATGGCGACCAGCTTGTCGGCGCTGCGCGCTGCCAGGACGGTGACGGCGCCGTCGCGCGCCAGTTCCCTCGCGATGCCGAGTCCGATGCCGCTGCTGGCGCCCGTGACGATGGCCACCTTGCCCCTGATCGATTCCATTCCTGTCTCCTCAGTGATGGCGGCGCCCCCGAGCGCCTTGACCATTCTGCCTCTTGCTGGCGTCCTATCGGCAGCCGCACCTCGATCGCCGCACGCCGCGGGACGACGGTGTTGCCGGCTGGACGTCGCGTAACATGTTAATTAGCCGCGCGGAAGAGGCGGAGGTCCTTCCAGGTGAGCCGCGACCGTGCGTGGTCAGGCGTCGCGCTCACCGGTCGAGGAAGGCACGGCAGCGGCGTTCGGCTTCCTACTGCCATATGTTGATGGTGGCCAGGGTGCGCATCAGGTGGTCGGACAGCAGGCTTTCGGCGAGCTTGCCGTCGCGCGCGGCGATAGCCTCGACAATGGCCGAGAGGTCCTTGTGGGTCTGGGTGCGCACGGGCTGCGGGGCGGGCTTGTCGGTCTCGCGCCCGTCGAAGGCGACGGCGCGGCGGTCGGCCAAGATGCTCTCCATGATCTGCATCAGGAAGCGGTTCTTGGTGGCGGAAAACATCTGCTCGTGCAGTCCATAGATGCTTTCCTTGAAGTCGCGCCAGGTCGGCGCGTCCAGGATGTTCTTCAAAATCTGCCGCATGGCGGCGATGTCGTTCTCCTCCGCGCGGCTCACCACCAGCTGCATCATGGCGGGCTCGAAGAGCAGCCGCCCCTCGACGATCTCGATGAAGGAGGGCACGCTGTCGTGGTCGTCAGCGTCGGTCTGGTCCATGCGCTCGAAGACGTGGTCGGCGTCCTCGGTGAGGAAGGTGCCGGCGCCGACGCGCCGCGTAACCAGACCCTCGCGCTCCATGATGGCAAGCGCGGTGCGCACCGCCGTGCGGCTGGTGTTCAGCTGGCTTGCAAGCTCGCGCTCGTTGGGCAGCTTCGAACCCGGCACCATGATGCCCTCGCGGATGGACCGGAGCAGCGCCCGGTAGACCAGCGAGGGGGTGGCCCTCTCGTTGGAAGTCACCACATTGAGTTCGAGGGGACGGGCGGCGGTGTTCATGATTCGATTGGCGTGGGCACGAGGATGCGGCTGAGAAACCCTGTCTTGTGCGGGAAGTCAACCATTCCGGAGCAATCCTGGCTGTTCAGCGCTCGACCTCCACCGGCTGGCCCGTGCGGGCGGACAAGGCAAGCGCATCAAGCACGGGAATGGCGTCAAAAGCTTCCCGCCAGGGCTGGAGATAGGGCGTGCCGGCGCGGGTGGCCGTGACGAAATGGTCGAGCTCGTCGGCAAGGTCGCCGGTGATGCGGCCATTGATCTCCGGCCACAGATGCGTGTCGCCGCCGGTCGTGCCGCTGTCGAGCACCGTATAAAAACCCTGATCCGTGCAGTCGAGATAGGCCGCGGCCCTGGTGCCGACGATTTCCAGCGCCGCGCGGTAGCCGTTCATCAGCCCGTCCGGCCAGGCCCAGCTGTAGTCGATGCTGCCGATGGCGCCATTCTCGAAATTCACCACCGCATAGAGCGCGTCCTCGTTGCCGGTTCCGAGCACCTCGCGCTTCTGCGCGTAGACGCGGGAAATCCTCGACCTGGCGATCCACTGCATCGCGTCCACGTCATGCACGCCCATATAGAAGAGGATAGAGCTTGCCGGCCCCAGCCGCCGGGCGGTGGAGCGGATGCCGTTGCGCTTGGCGCGCAGATGGATGGGCTGGCCGAGCCGCTCGGGCGCGGCCGCTTCGTAGACCTGCACATAGCGCGGATCGAAACGCAGGATGTGGCCGACCATCAGCCTTGCGCCGCATTCTTCGATAGCCGCCGCGATGCGGCGCGCCGTAGGCGCATCATGGGCCATCGGCTTCTCGAGCAGGATGGCTTTGCCGGCGCGGGCGGCGGCGATCGCGGCTTCCTCGTGAAGCCGGTCGGGCAGGCATATGCTGACCGCCTCGATGTCGGGGCGGGCGAGGAGCGCCGTCATGTCCGTGCAGGACTCGGCCCCGGTGGCCTTCGCAACCGCGCTGGCCGCATCGGCGTTCCTGTCGCAGACGGCGACGAGCTCGGCCGCCGCATGCTGCGCATAGATGCGGGCATGGCGCGTCCCGAAATAGCCAAGACCGATGACCCCAACCCTCAGCTGCTTCATATCTTGCTGCCCCCCGCGACCGGCCATCTGGCAAAATCCTCAAGGAACCGCACCAGCACATCCGTGCAGGCGGCGAAGAACCGTTCGCCCTGCTCCGGGCTGGCGAGGCTTGGGTCGCCGAAGGTGCCGGTGGGAGACAGGTCGGCGAAATCGAGATATGTGCTGACGCGGCTGCCCTCGACGAGGTCGGTCGAAAGATAGGGCGTGCCCGTTTCGGGGTAGATGGAAGCTGCCCGGTCGAGCCGGACGAGACCGGGCCGCAGATGCTGCATCATCGCCGTCTCGAATTCGCAAGCATGGCCGGTGCCGCCTTTCTCCGACTTGCGCAGTTGCGCGATCTCGGCGGCCGCAAGGTGGAAATAGGTGAGGCCGGCAATGCGGGCTTTTCCGTAGTAATCCTCGCCGAGCGAGGTCGCCATTACGCCCACGAGATTGGCGTTGCCGCCATGGCCGTTGACGATGACGATGCGGCGGAAGCCGTGGCGAACCAGGCTGCCGACTATATCCGCGACAAGGGCGCGCAGCGTATCCGGCCTCAGCGTGATGCTTCCGGGGAAGCGCATGTGGTGCGGGGAATAGCCGTACCAGGGAGACGGGAGCACCAGGATATTCGGCGCAAGCTGCTCAGCCGCGGCAAGGCACAAGCCCTCGGCCAGCATCGTGTCGGTACCGAGCGGCATGTGATTTCCGTGCTGCTCCACGGAGCCGATCGGCAGGAGGAGCACGGTCTTGTCCCGGTCGAGGGCACCGATTTCGGGCGAGGTTAGGTCTTCAAAGCGCATGCCAGGCTCTCCGTACCCATAGGACGTTTTCTTTCATCCGCCGCCGAGCTGTTTCACCCGTATGAGTGAACGCGAGCGATCTGATTGACTTTTGCCCCTGAACATCGCCGCACCCTTGCACGTATAGGAAGTGGTGCCAATCCGGACAGCCGTTCCAACCTCCTAGTACTCCATAACGGTTGCAATTGATTTAGAATGGTCACTATAGTGCAGTCTCCGGACGCGGTGTCAACGACCTCTGCCGCAGCCGGACGTGCCGCCGAGGGTGAGCCAAAGGAGGGAGATCCATGTCACTGAAGAAATTCGCCGCAGCCACCGCGCTCCTTGGCGCGGCTTGGGCCGCGCAGCCGGCATTCGCGCAGGATATCACGCTGGAATTCGTCGTCTGGAACTATGCGCTCGACACGATCCAGGACAATGTGAAGAAGTTCGAGGAGGCCAATCCCGGCATCAAGGTCAACGTGACCGACTATACCTGGCCGGACTATCAGGACAGCCTGGTGCTGCGTTTCCGCGGCGGCACGCAGACCGACGTGCTCTATGGCGGTCAGGATTGGTTGCCCGCCTGGGCCTCGGCCGGCTGGCTGGCGCCGCTGGAGGAGATCGCGCCGGAAGGCATGATCGACACGCTGACCAAAGAGATGGCTGGCTTTGCGCTCTCCGACGTGACCTATGGGGAGAAGGTCTACGGCCTACCCTATTACGCCGACACGATCTCCTTCCTCTACAACAAGAATCTTCTCGATGAGCACGGCATCGCGGTGCCGCAGAGCTGGGAAGACGTGATGGCGGCGTCGGAGAAGCTGAAGGCGGCGGGCATCGACCGGCCCATCGTCTATGAGTACAATCAGGAATTGCCGAATTTCTTCGACGCCTTCGTGGCGCAGGTCTATGGGCGCGGCGGCGAGCTCTTCGACAAGGACCTGAACGCCGTCTTCGACCAGCCCGACAATGCGGCCTACAAGCATCTGGAATGGCTGCGCGAGGCCTTCGAGAAGGAACTGGTGCAGCCGGAAAACCACGAATCCAACATCATCACGACGATGAACACGGGCAAGCATGCCTTCACCATCGTCTACAACTACGTGCTCGCCGCAATGAACAATGCAGGGGAGCAGCCGCTTGCCGGGCAGTTCGCGCTGGCGCCGATGCCGGGCGAGGCGCATTCGACCCTCGGCTTCGCCAAGTTCTATGCCGTCACCGCCACCACCGCGCAGGATCCGCAGAGGGCCGAGGCCGCCTGGAAGTTCATCAACTTCATGGCCGGGCAACCCTATGACGTGGCCAAGCGCTGGGCGGTGGAGAATGGGCTCGGCTTCGGCCAGTTGCCGCTTCTCCAGGATCCGGAAGTGAAGGAGGCCTGGGGCAAGTGGGTCGACATGGATGTGCTCGCCAAGCAGATCGAGAATGCGAGGCCCGGCACCTGGACCGAGTGGACCGCCGTCTGGTCGGCCTATTTCCGGCCGCTCCTCGCCAGCGCCATTGTCGGCGAGATCCCCGTCGAACAGGCAATGCGCGACGGCGCGGAGCGCTGGAACATGCTGCGCGAGCAATTCGCCAGCCGCTAGGCCGGCATGGGTGGGGCGGCGCGCGCGATCCGCCTCACCTCCCTCTTCGTCTCCACCTCTCAGGACGTCACGCCTCCATGTGGACGATCAGACGCTATCCGCTGCTGTGGCTGCTGCCCGCGCTCCTTCCGGTCGCGGCGTTCATCGTCTATCCGGTCGCCTATGCCTTCTGGACCAGCCTGCATGGCGTGATGCTGCTGTTTCCCGGCGAGCCCTTTGTCGGCCTCGACAACTACAAGCGCGTGCTTTCCTCCGGCTATTTCAGGACCGCCTTCTTGAATTCGGTCGTGTTCATGGCTTTGGCCGCGCCTCTGGTGGTGATCCTCGGCGTTTCCGTCGCGCTGTTCCTGCAGCGGCGGTTCGCCGGCTCCATGATCGTGCGATCGGTGGTGCTCCTGCCATGGGTGCTCCCTGGCGCCATAAGCGCGGTGCTCTGGATCTGGGTTTTCCACCCGAGCTTTGGAATCATCAACGGCTTGCTCGAATGGGCGGGCGCCATAAACGCTCCCATCCAATGGCTCAACACGCCGACGCTCGCCTTCGCCTGCGTCCTCGTTGCCCATATCTGGACGCAGATCCCCTTCGCTGTGGTGCTAACCATGGCGGCGCTCGCGGCCATCAATGCCGAGACGCTCGAGGCGGCAACGATCGACTGCCGCAGCGGCTGGAAGCGCTTCTGGCATGTGATCTTTCCAGAGATCAAGGCGATGGTGGTCGTGCTCATCGTCTATAACGCGCTCGTAGCCTTCACGACCTACGATCTCGTCTATGCCATGACGGGCGGCGGGCCGGGCACGGCGACCACGCTGCTCGCGTTCCAGATCTGGCGTGAGAGCTTTGCCATGTATGATTTCGGCGCGGGGTCGGCGCTCGCCTTCGTCATGGTCGCGGTAGCGGGGCTCCTCATCGTGCTGATCACCCGGGCGCTGCCCTCCGACCTCTTCGAGGAGCGCCCGTGATGGCCCGGCGGGGAAGCCGACTTTCCACCGCCCTGATCGCCGGGCTCATCCTGCTGTTCACCGGCGGGCCGGTGCTGCTGGCCTTCTACGGCAGCGTCGTTCCGGACCGGATCCTGCTCGACCCGAACATCTCCATCCTCGATCACGGCCTTTCCTTCGAAACCTACCGCTATGTCTTCACGGGCGAGCTGCCTGCCTCCTATCTCCTGGAGGGCGCCAACCGCTCCATGATCTCCGATGCCGCCCGCCAGGTGCCGCAGAGCCTGTGGAACTCCACGCGCATCGCGCTCGCCGCCATGGCGCTCAACATATTGCTCGGCGCGCCGGCGGCCTACGTCTTCGCCCGCTATGCCTTCCCGGGCAAGAAGGCGAGCTTCATGTTCATCATCCTGTCGCCGCTCGTTCCAACCACGGCGCTGGTCGTGCCCATCTACATGCTCATGCAGTCGCTGGGGCTGATCGGCTCCATCTACGGCATCATCCTCGTCCATACCGCTCAGGCGCTGCCTTTCACGGTGCTGATCCTGTCGGTCTTCTTCCGGAAGATCCCGGCAGAGCTCTTCGAGGCGGCCGTGCTCGACCGCTGCACCGGCTTGCAGGGCTTCCTCCGCATAGCCCTGCCGCTGGCGCTGCCCTCCATCGGGGCGACGGGGCTCTTCGCCTTCATGCTTTCCTATTCCGAATACATCTTCTCGCTGGTGCTTTCGGGCGAGGCGCGCTCGCGCCCCGTATCCGTGGTGATGGCGGCGCTTGCGCGCAACACCGACGTGTCCTGGAGCCTGCTCAACACCAGCATCTTCATCGCCATCATTCCCTCGCTCGTTCTTGTCGTGCTGGTCTGGCGCTTCGTCGTGGAAGGCCTGCTCGCCGGCTCGGTGAAAGGCTGAACCAATGGACGCTAAACGTGAAGAAGGCCCCCAGCCGTTGAAGCGCCTGCCGGCCGGCGCGGTGCAGCACAGCACCGCCGGGCCTTATTCGCCGGTCCTGGAGATCGATGCCCGCCGGCTGGTCGTCATATCTGGCCAGGTAGCGGTGGACATGGAAGGGCGGGTGATCGGCGCCACAATCGAGGAGCAGGCGCGCGCCACGCTCGACAATTGCGCGAGGCAGCTCGCCACTGCCGGCTGCGGCCTGGCGGACGTCTTCAAGGCGAACATCTATCTTGCCGATCTTGCCGACTGGGAGCGCTTCAACGCCGTCTACGAGGCGATGTTGCCGGAGCCCCGCCCCGTGAGAACGGCGGTGCAGGCCATTCTCCTTCCGGGCTTCCTCGTCGAGATCGAAATGTGGGCCGTGAAGGGCGGGCAGTAAGAATGGCATCGGTCGAGCTCAGCGGGGTCTGCAAGAATTTCGGGGCGGTCGAGGCGGTGTGCGACGTCTCGCTTTCCATCAAGGACCGCGAATTCGTCGTCTTCGTCGGCCCGTCCGGCTGCGGGAAATCGACCCTTCTGCGGATGATCGCGGGGCTGGAGGAGATCACGTCAGGCGAACTCAGGATTGGCGGCAAGCGCATGAACGATGTGCCCGCCGCCGACCGGGGTATCGCCATGGTATTCCAGTCCTACGCGCTCTACCCGCACATGACCGTGGCCGAGAACATGGGTTTCGGCCTCAAAATGTCGGGTGTGCCGAAGGAGGAGGTGAGGGCGAAGGTCGCCCAGGCCGCCGCGGTGCTGCAGATCGAGGAGTTGCTCGACCGCAAGCCACGCGCACTCTCGGGCGGGCAGCGCCAGCGCGTCGCCATCGGCCGGGCCATCACTCGCAATCCCGGCGTCTTCCTGTTCGATGAGCCGCTCTCAAACCTCGATGCAGGCCTGCGCGCGCAGATGCGCATCGAGATCGCGCGGCTCCATGCCGAGCTCGATGCGACGATGATCTATGTCACCCACGACCAGGTGGAGGCGATGACGCTCGCCGACCGCATCGTGGTCATGAACAAGGGTCGCGTGGAACAGCAGGGCTCGCCTCTCGATCTCTACGAGCGCCCCGACAACATGTTCGTGGCGAGCTTTCTGGGCCAGCCTAGGATCAATTTCATCCAGGTCAGGGCTGAGAGCAGGGAAGGCATGGCGGTCCTCCGCCTCGGAGCCGGCGACCAGGTGCCGCTCCCGCCGGCGCTGTCGGCGGCGGTGGAGCCCGGCGCGGCGCTGACGCTGGGCATCCGTCCCGACGCGGTCGGCCTTTCAGGCGAGGCGGCGGACGGGAGCGTCGCCGGCAGTATCGAACTCGTTGAACATCTGGGCAGCGAGACGCTCATCCATGTCCGCCTGCCCGAAATGGTCGGCCTGACGACGGTCACCATGCCGGGCAAGGGACGGGTCGAGCGCGGCGCCGCTTGCTGGCTCACCTTCGATCCGGAACAGATCCTTCTCTTCGATGCGGGCGGAACGCGGCTCAAGCCGGGTGCGGCCTGAGCCCATCGGGTCTCCGCCGGTTGATGAGGCCCAACGCCGGATCGCCTGGGTCCGGCGACTGCCGCGAGAAGAATCCGCCGCCGTGCCGACAAAAGCAGTTGCGGCCGCTCACGCGGTGAATAACAATCGCAAGCAGTAAGGTGCCCTAATTATCATCGCGATGAGAAGGGCAGAGGTGTGAATCCGCCTCACGCAGGCCGGAGGGAGGTCGAGTTTATCGCATAGGCGTGGCGCCCGCGCGATTTCGGCCGGCGAGGCGTCGTATCCACAAGCAAAGGAGATCGGCGGCAGCGCCGCAACAGGAGGAGAAGCTGAAATGGCACGCGTATTCGAAGGAATGTATATCGGCGGCGGCTGGGCCCCGGCAGGCGGTACGTTCAAGGACCTGAACCCGGCCGACGGTTCTGTCTGGGCCGAGGTGCCGGATTCCGGCAAGGCCGAAGCAACGGCGGCGGTGGAGGCCGCGCATGCCGCGTTCCCCGAATGGTCGGCGCTGCCCTTTTCCAAGCGCGCCCATGTGATCCACAAAGCGGCGGAGATCTGGGAAAAGCGCCGTATGGAAATTGTCGAGGCGCTGCAGGCCGAGGGCGGCGGCTGGTTCGGCAAGGGCATGTTCGAGACCGGCTATGTCACGGAAATCTTCCATGCGGCCGCCGCCTCCGTCTGGCAGCCGACGGGCGAGGTGCTGCCCTCCGAATACGGCAAGGTATCCATGGCCGTCCGGCGGCCGATGGGCGTCATCTCCGTCATCAGCCCGTGGAATTTTCCCTGCATCCTGACAGGGCGCGGCTTCCTCTTCGCGCTCGCGGCGGGCAACACGATCGTCCTGAAGCCGTCGGAGGAGACGCCCTATACGGGCGGCTTGCTCTTCGCGGAAATCTTTGAGGAGGCGGGGCTTCCCAAGGGCGTTCTCAATGTCATCACCTGCTCGCGCGATCACGTCCAGGAGGTCGGCGACGTGCTGATCGAGCATCCTCTTGTGAAGGGCATCTCCTTCACCGGGTCCACCGCCGTGGGCCGGCAGGTGGCCGCGAAGGCGGCGGCGCATCTGAAGAAGTTCTGCATGGAGCTGGGCGGCAAGGACTCGCTCATCGTCTGCGAGGACGCCGACATGGAGCGGGCGACGCAGGCCGCCAATTTCGGCTCCTTCATGCACCAGGGGCAGATCTGCATGTCCGTCGAGAAGGTGCTCGTCCATGAGAAGATCTACGACGACTTCCTGAACAGGTTCGTGGAGCGCGCGAGCCGCCTCAAGGTGGGCGATCCCACCAAGAGCAAGGAACACATCATCGGCCCGCTCATCAACGACAAGCAGGCCGGCAAGGTGAAGGACCAGCTCGAGGATGCGATCGCCAAGGGCGCCAAGGTGGTGCTGGGCGGCAAGGTCGACGGCCGGTATATCGAGCCGACGATCCTCACCGGCGTCACGCCGGAGATGAAGCTCTACCAGGAGGAGACCTTCGGCCCAGTGGTCCCCGTCATTCCCTTCCGGACCGACGAGGAGGCGATCGCCATCGCCAACGATACCGAGTACGGGCTCTCGGCCGGCGTCATGACGCGCGACGAGGCGAGGGGGCTTGCCATCGCCAACCGCCTGGACACGGGCAACTGCCACATCAACTGCTCGTCGGTGAACGACGAGCCGCATGTGCCCTTCGGCGGCTTCAAGGCGTCGGGCGTCGGCAAGCATGGCGGCCGCTGGTCGCTCGAGACCTTCACCGAGACGCGCTGGGTCACGCTTGACCGCGGCGGGCGTCCCTATCCGCCGATGTTCTGATTGGCGGCTGATCAGGCATTGCGGACGGGCTGGCCGCGATGCCGCAAGCGGGCACGGGCGGTAAACTTCACATACGTGAAATTGTGGACGGAATTTCAGAATATGCTAATTTAATATGTGAAGGACCGGGCTGGGGAGGGTGCTGGTTAGCTCGCGCCGGGGTTCCGCGAGCTGCTCGATGCGGCCGTGGCGACGACGGGCAGGGGGGAGCGCAAGCAGGCCTTCGCCAAGCTCCAGCGCTTTGTGGTCGAGCAGGCCCTCCACCTGCCGCAGTATACGTCTTCAGCGATGTCCATCGAGACGCCGAGGGTGAAGGATTTCGTCTTCGGCGTGTTGCATTCGCCGAAATTCCACCGCGTGTGGCTGGAGGAGGCATGATGTGCGGCTAGACGGGGGGATCGCCCCCGGACGGTTAGCGCGGGCTGAAGTCGATTTCTAACGGGCATGGTTCGGCGCCGGTCGAACCATCCTCGGAGCAGTCGCCCGGCTTCGATCACTCATACCAGGGGCCCAGCACCACTTTAGTATCCCCGCCCGCCTCAGCCACCTTCGCGGCAAATGCTTCAGGGTCACTGCCGCGGTAGTGATAGGGATAGACGAAGGCGGGCTTGAACTCGGCGACCGCGGAGCTCGCCTGATCCGCATCCATCGTATAGGGCAGGTTCATCGGCACGAATGCGATGTAGATGTCGGAGAGGGCGCGCATCTCCGGTATATCCTCTGTATCGCCCGCAATATAGATGCGGCGGCCGTCGATCGAGAGGATATAGCCGTTGTCCCGCCCCTTGGGGTGATATTGCAGGCGGTCCGGCGTGGTGTTGTAGGCGGGGATCGCCTCGATCTGCAGGTCGCCAACCGCCGTGGTCTCTCCATTGGCTATCGCCGAGGCCTTTTCCTTGAGTTCGGGCGGCAGCTTCTCCAACACGGCCGGGTTGGTGACCAGCCGGGTCTGGTCGGCGACGATGGCGGTGAGCGTTTCGGGATCAAAGTGGTCGCCGTGCTCGTGCGTGATGAGAATGAGATCCGGTGCCGGATGGCCCTCATAGGCCGCGGCCCCGCCGACCGGGTCCACATAGATGACCATGTCCGGCACGGTCATCACGAAGGAGGCGTGGGAGATGGGATGGATGGTGATCTTGCCGCTATCCGTGTCGTAGCTGTCGCCCGCCTCCCCTTGGGCACGCGCGGAGAACGGCATCATCACCGAGGTGCCAAGCCCAGCCATAGCGGCAAGGCCCAGCTGCAGCGACCGGCGTCGGGTCATCTTCATCAGAACCTCCGTGTCTTAATCGCGATGGACGTACTGAAAATGCCGCAAATCAAAGCCCCGGTCCAGTTCGGGACGGACGGCGGGCAATAGGGAAGAGCGCATGAATATATGCGCCCGTTCCCATGCCGACATCGAACTTTACCTGCCAGCTTCGTCCTGCTTCTCCTCGTCTCCCTCCGTTTGGAACGCGGCGGACGCTGCCTCCTTTGCCCGTTCGATGCCGCTGCTCACCTTTTCCGTCACGCTCTCGCGAACAGCCGCTCCATAGGGAGCGAGCGTATCCTCCTCGATCCTGGTTCTCGGCAACATGGCGCCGATGGCAGCCCCCACGGCGACGCCCAGCGCGCCGATGATCAGAGGTTCCTGCTCGAGCGTGTCGCGGAACATGCGCTGGGCCTGGCTGCCGCCGGAGGCCAGGCGCGAGGCGGCCCCGTGGCCGGCCGCGCCCATCCTGTGGCCCGCCGAGCGTGCCCCTTCGGCGGCCGAGCGGAAGGTGGAGGACACGGAGGATCCAGCGTCAGAGAGAGCAGATGCTCCCCGTCCGAAGACGGAATCGCCTCCCTCGTCGCCGCCGGTGAGTTCGCCTGGCGTCATTCCCAGGCCAGACCCTTGCAGATCCGGGTCGGCCGACCAGGGCTCCGAACCCGAAGACGCTGTGCTGCCGCGCATTTGTTCGGCCAGGGTGCCGGCCTTCGGGCCGCCACCCATGAAAAGCCAGGCGAGGCCCACGCCGACAAGGGCAAGTGGCAGGGGGTTGTCACGGACCTGCGTCTTCAGATTCTCGAGTGCGACCGAGCCGTCGGAATTCTTGAAATAGTTTCCCAACTCATCGATGAGCTGGCCGGGCGAGAGTTTATGCTGAAGCGTTTCTGCCGTCTCGGTCATCCTGGCGCGGACGGCTTCGGCCTCGCGCGCCAGCTCTGCTGAGGATTTCTGTGTCATCGCATCTGCTCCTTCACTGCCCGCGCGTCGCGGCCGAGCTGATCCTGGGTCCGTTCCGGCGTGAGATTGGCCGTGGACATGTTGGAACTTCCGGTTCGCACCAGGATCGCCCCGAGAATGGCCACCACGACGCCTACCAGGAGCGATGCCCAGCCCACTCCGAGACCGAGTTCCGCAAGCGCCAGCACCAGCGCCTGCAGGAGGATGAGCAGCGCTGCGAGAAGGCAGATGCTCCCGGCGACAACCTCGATCGCGCCGTTCCTGACCTGGCCAACCTTCTCGGACATTTCGGTGCGCAGAAGCTCAAACTCCGTCCGGACGAGCCGGCTCGCCTGGTCGGTCAGATCGGAGATGAGGGTGGTAATTCCGCGAGGATCTTCGTTAGAGCTCATCGGTTCCTCCCGGGGTCTGGCTGAAATTCGGCTGCGGCGAGAAGGGTGCGGCCGGGCGGCTTGCCGGCTCGGGATAGGTCGGCGGGCTTTCTGCAGGTTCGGGATAGGTCGGCTGGTTGCCTGCCGGTTCTGGGTGACTGCTCGAGCTTGTCGCCGGCATGGCGCTTTGCGCAAACCGGCCGAGCGCGATGCCCACCAGGACGGAGCCCATCATGAAAGCGCCGGGATGTTCGCGGCCAAAACGCCGCACATCGCCAACGATGTCCTCCAACCGCTTCTGGCTGATCGCGGTCGAGAGCTGCTCCAGACCGCCGGCAGCTTGGCTCAGCAGCTGTGCCGCCGGCCCTTCATCCTTGGCGGCGAGCTCGTCGCCGGCCTTGCGGACGGCTTCGGCAAAGGCGCCGACGGTTTCGGAAGTCTTGCGCCGAGCGGAGTCGATCTGATCGCCGGCTTGGCGCCGCGCCGCGGAGCTAAAGCTTTCGGCCGCCTCACGCGCACTATCCTGGATGCTGGGATCGCTGGCGCTCTGCTGGGAGGGCCCAGAGGGGTAGGGTGTCGTAGCCATCTTTCACTCCTATGCAAGGCCGAGGAAGGAAAGGATCGCGAGAACGACGACAACGAGCCCGATGAGGTAAATTATGGAGTTCATGGGAAGTCTCCCGGTTGAAACCGCCCCAACCTTCGGAAGCGGGCAGTGTTCCGAACCTCGGCAAAGAGTCTGAAGCCGGCCCGGCGCCGGAAGCCCCCGACGCTCGGCTTCGTGTGACGAGCAACGCACTCAAGAATCAGCAGGTTTTCCGAGCGTGTCCGCAACCATCGCCCCCCGCTCGCCCATCGGCTGAGCAGGACCGGTGGTGGAGTCGATGGCGGTCTGGTGCTCGATCTCGGCATTCAGCTCGGCCCCGACGATCAGGATCGACACTGAAATCCAGGTCCACATCATCAGTCCTATGACGGCGCCCAACGAGCCATAGGTGGCGTTGTAGTCGGCAAAATTCTGCAGATAGAAGGAGAATGCTGAGGAAGCGGCGATCCAGACCAGTGCGGCGATCGTGGAGCCCCAGGTAAGCCAGCGCCACTTTGCGTGGGCCCGGCTCGGGCCAAAGCGATAGAGCAAGGAGATTCCCGTGATGATCGCAAGCAGAAGGACGGGCCAGCGGAAGAGCGATATCAGCGTCTCTGACCAAGCACCGAGATGGAGCAATGCGAGAACCGCGGGCACCACCCCAACCGCCAGTATCAGCATGATCCCGATCAGGATCGCGCAGAGGGTGAAGCAGATCGACAGCAGATTGAGCCGGAAAAAACCGCGCTTCTCGTTCTCGTCATAGGCGATGTTCATCGCCTCGAAGAGCGCCTTGACACCGCCATTGGCGCTCCAGATGGCGATTGCCAGGCCAAGAAGGAAACCCCAGCGGAGGGAGCGGTCGTCTTCGGTCGCAAGCGCCTGGAGCTGCTGACGGATGATTTCGATGGCCGGCGTTGGGAGCAGGCCGCCGAGATAGGCGACGTGGTCGGCCACAGTGACGGGATCGGCCACGAAGCCGTAGATCGAAACGAAGGCTGCAAGAGCTGGGAAGAGGGCGAGGAGAAGGTAGAATGTGACCCCGGCCGCGACCAGCAATACCCGATCCTCACCGATTTGATACCAGACACGCCACAGCACGTCCTTCCATCCGCGGCCGGGGATCTGGGAGGGCCAGCGCGCATCGCGCCCGCGGCCGTCATCTGACGGGAGCTCGGCCGAGCGGCTCATTGGACGGCACACTTTCGGCCGGAGAGGCTTTCCGTGAGAGGTTCTCTCCGGCAGCGGATCTGCCGGCCCCACCTGCCGCGCCGCATCCGACGAGGTGATGGCGAAGGGGCGAGGGCCATGCCTTTTCCGAGAAGCTTTTCCATAGCTATCCGCTAACCGCTCGATTAAAAGCTTGTTCCGAAGGGGAGGGCGGGCGCATCGACGCTGCGGCGGACGCGCCCGCTCTCCATTATCGGTTACCTTCTCATCGGGGAATTTGGATGCGACTTGCGCTTATAATTCTTGGAGGTGTTCTGCTGGGCGGCTGCGGAGCTGCGTCCGAGCCGAGCGTCCAGGAGGTCCTCTCTGTCTCGGAAGGTCTGGTGGAGGGACGGCCGAAGCCGTTCTATGTGGGCAGATGGGCAGCCAATGAGGCGCTGTGCCCGAGCGCGAGATGGGAAATCACGCAGACGGGTCTATCAACGCCCGCCCACGCCTTTTGCGGCTTCCAGCAGATCGTGAATTCTGAAGGCGTATACCAGATCGGCGCGATATGCTCGGCCGAGGGCGAAGCCGCGCAGTACCAGCTGCGCATATCGCAGGCACAATCGGCCGGCGCTGTGCTTGTGGAAGGCGGGCCCTTCGAACCTGCCGCGCTGGTGCCCTGCAGCGCCGCAGCCATCGAAGGCGCCGCAGGCGCAGCCATCACCGGCGCTGCGGGCCCGGCCGGGGACCAGACTTCGCCCGAGCTTGGTACTGGTCTTTAGCACGACCGCGGTCGGCACACCCCGCTAGGCTGCGCCACTTCCGCCGCAAACCTCAGCGAGCCGCCCTAGGCCAGGCGTGAGAGTGCAAATCGATTTGCAAATGCATTTGTGCGGCGCTAAGCTGCATTTATGAGCACGATCGCACAGGTGGCCGAGCGAGCAGGCGTTTCACGGACTACGGTGTCGCATGTGATCAACCATGCGGACCGCGTCTCGAAGTCGCTGCGCGAGCGCGTGCAAAAAGCGATCGATGAACTCGGCTATGCGCCGAACCCACAGGCCCAGAGCCTGCGCACGGGGCGCACCAACATCATTGCGATGCTTATCCCCGACATCCGCAACCCGTTCTATCCGGAACTGGTGAAGACCGCCCAGTCGGAGCTCGAGGCGGTCGGGCTCGACATGCTCATCTTCAACACGGACGTCCCCGGCGGACGGTCCGAGGAACATGGCCGAGAATATCTGCGCCAGATCGGCCGCAAGCGCGTCGACGGCCTGATTGTCGGCGACTTCGCTCTGCACGGCATGCACGATCACCTGATCGGCATCGATACGCCGACGGTCTTTATCGGCGACCTGCCGAACCAGGCAGTGGACAGCGTCAAGATCGACGATTTTGGCGGTGGATACCAGATGGGCGCGTATCTCGCGAAGAAGGGCCATCGGCGGGTGGCCAACGTGACCGGCCCATCCTTTTTCCAGGAGGCGATGGCGCGCGCGGATGGGTTCGAGCGGGGCCTTGCCGATCACGGCGCGCCGGTCGCGAGGGACCTGCGCTTCGAAGGCAGCTATCTTGCGCCTTCCGGCCGCGAGGCGGCGATCTGGTTGCTGGAGAAGCATGGCGGAAACCTGCCCTCGGCCATCTTCTTCGCCAACTATCTCATGGCGTCCGGGGCCCTTGCCGAATTCTACGACCGCGGTCTCCGCGTGCCGCAGGATATCGCGGTTGCCGTCTTCGGCGATCAGCAGCAGCTCGAATATGTGCGACCGAAACTCACCCGGGTCGGCAACAGTCCGGCTGCGCTTGCCAAGCGCGCGACGGAGATGCTGCTCGAACGGCTCGGCGGCAGGTATGACGGCCCGCCGCGCAGCGAGGTGGTGCCGTGCTTCCTGCGGGAGTTCGACACGGCCTGAGGCGGGGCGAAAGCAAAATGCGGCGGGAGGAGACCCGCCGCCAGGGATCAACAAGCGTGGTCAGGGAGGATCTGATGACCGACAGTTTCAGCAAGAACGCAAATCAAGGTGCCGGCCTCAGCCGGCGCAAGCTCCTGGCCGGCGGCGCTGCGCTGACCGCCGGCGGCCTTACCGGTTTCCCCTTCATCAACCGGATGGCGCTGCGCGCCCAGGATGCACCCCTGCAGTTCTGGCAGTTCTATGCGCCGGGCGGGCAGGTGGCGCCGCAGGTCGAATGGTTCGAGAAAGCGATTGCCGATTGGAACGACGGGCACGAGCAGAAGATCGAGCTCGTCTATGTGCCGAACTCCGAATACATCAACGGCACCAAGCTCGCGACCTCCTTCGCGTCGGGGACGGGCCCGGACATCTTCATCATCTCGCCCGGGGATTTCCTGCGCTACTACAATGGCGGTGTGCTGCACGACCTCACACCCTTCATCGACGAGGCGGCGCGCGCCGACTTCCCGGAGAGCGTGATCGCCAACCGCATGGTCGACGGCAAGATCTACGGCATCCCGATGGAGGTCGAGCCGATGGCCATGTACTATTCCATCAAGGCATTCGAGGAGGCGGGCCTCAACGAGAACGACGTGCCGAAGACCTGGGAGGAACTGCTCGAAGTCGCCCAAAAGCTGACGACGCCGGAGCGCTACGGGGTGCTCTTCGAGACCACGCCCGGTTACTACCAGAACTTCACCTGGTACCCCTTCCTGTGGCAGGGCGGGGGCGAGTTCCAGACCGTCGACGGCAAGAGCGCCTTCGATTCCCCCGCCACCGTGCAGGCGCTGAAATTCTGGCAGGACGCGATCAACAGCGGCGCGGCCCCGCGGCAGGTGCTGGGCAACGGCGCGAATGACGCCACGGCCAACCTCGGGTCCGGCTACTGCGCCATGCAGAATGTCGGCATATGGGCGATCTCGCAGCTCACCAACAATGCGCCGGATGTGCCCTTCGGCGTGTTCCGGCTGCCCACGCCGCCCAACGGCAAATATGTCACCGTGGGCGGCGGCTGGGCGTTCGTCGCGAATGCAAAGGGCAAGAACCCCGATGCTGCGGCGGAATTCTGTGCCTGGGCATTGGCTTCCATGGAGCAAGACTCGATCGACCGGGTCGTGACCTGGTGCACCAAGGCGAAATCCGACATGCCGCCGCGCAACAGTGCGCTTCAGGCGGGCGGCGACGCTTTCAACCAGGGCATCATGGGCGTGTTCTCCAAGGAGATCCATCCGGGCACGCGGGCCGAGCCGCGCGTACCACCAGAGGTCTACAAGATCATCTCCGACGCGATCCAGCAGACGCAACTGGGCGGCGCCGACCCGCAGGCGACCGCGACGGCGGCCTCGCAGCAGCTCGATGCCTTCCTCGCCTCCTATAGCGGAGCGCCCATCCTATAATTCCTCCCGGGCGGCCGTCTCCTTCGGGCTCGGCCGCCCACCCAAATCAGGCCCGCTTGCGGACCTGGGCCGAAAGGGCGGTCATGACTGATCAGGTTGCGGAGATGGGCTACGCGGCGGAACGCCGGGGCCTGTCCACCAAACATCGCGAGTGGCTGGCGGGATATCTCTTTGTCCTGCCCGATGCGCTCGGCCTTTTCGTCTTCCTGGGCGTGCCCATGGTGCTCTCGCTCGTCATCGGCTTCTTCGAGGTGGACGGGTTCGGCTCCTACCGCTTCGTGGGGCTCGCGAACTATGCGCGCATGATGAAGGACCCGCTCTTCTGGTCTTCCGCCAAGGTGACGGCGCTCTATGCGATCATGCTGGTGCCGTTGCTTTATGTCTTCGGGCTTGGTCTCGCGCTCCTCGTGCAGAAGACGAACCGCTTCAACGCGGTCATGCGGTCGATGTTCTTCGCGCCGCATATCGTCAGCCTCGTGGTGGTCGCACTGGTCTGGCAGCTGATGGCGGTGGACAAGATCGGCGTTCTCAGCCGCGCTCTGTCGGCGCTGGGACTGACCGGCGTATCGCTGCTCGGCAATCCAAGCTTCGCGCTCGTCGCGGTCGTGGCGGTCAGCCTCTGGTTCCTGATGGGCTACTATATGCTCATCTTCCTGGGCGGGCTGCAGGATATTCCGGCGCAATATTACGAGGCCGCCGAGATCGACGGCGCGGGGCCGCTACAGCGGTTCTGGCACATCACGCTGCCGCTCCTGAAGCCCACGAGCTTCTTCGTGCTGATGGTCTCGATGGTTGCGGCCGTCGCGGGCGCCCAGGCCTTCGACATCATCTATGTCATGACAAAGGGCGGGCCCGCCAATGCCACCTCGGTGCTGATCCTCTACATCTACCAGCAGGCTTTCGGATTCGGCGCCTTCGGCTATGCCGCCGCGATGGCGTCCATCCTTGTGATCACGCTGATGCTCTTGACGGCTGTCCTGTTTCTCCTCACCCGCGGCGGGCGGTTCGAGCATGAGTAGCCGTCCCGCGTCCTCTCAGGCCATCATCCTCCGTTTCATCTGGATGACCGTTGCCGCAATCCTTGCGGCGATGACGCTCTTTCCGCTCCTCTGGATGGTGTCGATCGCCTTCAAGACGCCGGCCGAGTCCTTCTCGCCGAGTCTCATCCCGACGAGGCCGACGATCGAGAACTTCATCTATGTTCTCACGGGCGTGCCCTTTGTGCGCTACATGGCCAACAGCCTCTTCGTCTCGGCTGCCGTGACCGTCGTGGCTCTGTTCTTCCACTCGATGGCAGGCTATGCGCTGGCACGGCTGCGCTTTCCCGGCCGGGAGGCGATCTTCCTCGCCATCTTCTCTACGCTGCTCGTTTCGCTGCCGGTCATCATCGTGCCGCTGTTCCTGGTGGTCAAAGCGCTGGGCATGCTGGATTCCTATGCCGGCCTGATCGTGCCGGCGATCTTCAACGCCTTCGGCATCTTCCTCCTGCGCCAATACTACCTCTCGCTGCCGCGCGAGCTGGAGGAAGCGGCCGTGATCGACGGCGCAGGCTACTGGCGCATCTATTGGAGCGTGATCCTGCCGCTCAGCCGGCCGATCCTCTCGGCGCTCACCATCCTCTTCTTCCTCGCCAACTGGAACTCCTTCCTCTGGCCGCTCACCATCACCTCCAGCCCTGATCTCTGGGTCGTGCAGGTCGGCATAGCCAACTTCAAGAGCCAGTACTCGGCTTCATGGAACTATATGATGGCGGCGTCCACCATCGTCGCGCTGCCGATGCTCATCCTGTTCCTGATCTTCCAGCGGCAGATCATGGATTCCATCAAGACCAGCGGCCTCAAATGACCCACCCATTCAAGGAGAAACCGATGACCAATGCCGGCCTGTCGCCGCTCCGGGGACTTGCGAAACTGCGGGAGGTGAAGACCCGCCGCTTTTCCAGCTATGACCGCACCGGCGGCAATGACGACCGGCTGCATATCGAGCCTGGCCAGACGGTGACTATTGCCGAGTACCACGGCGCGGGAATCGTGACGCATATCTGGGCGACGCTCGCCTGCAAGAGCGAGGATTTCCTGCGCAAGATCGTGCTCAGGGCCTATTGGGACGGAGAGGACAACCCGAGCGTCGAGACCCCGATCGGCGACTTCTTCGGCATGGGCCATGCGCGGACGCGCAATTTCTCCAGCCTGCCGGTGCAGGCGAGTCCTGAGGACGGTAAAGCGTTCAATTGCTATTTTCCAATGCCCTTCGGCTCGCACATGAAGATCACGGTCACCAACGACGCCGAGGACGACCTGCTCTTCTACTACTATGTCGACCTGGAATTGCACGAACAGCTCGAGGACGGGCTGGGCCGCTTCCATGCGCAATACCGCCAGGAGTGCCCGGAGGGCACGCCGGAGACCGGGCTCACCAACGAGCAGTATCTGTTCGGCGGCGAGAATGTCGATGGCCGGACGAACTACACGATCCTCGAGGCGGAGGGGCATGGCCACTATGTCGGCGTGCTCTACAGCGTCTATTCCCGGAGGCGCTCCGCCGAATGGGATTGGTATGGCGAAGGCGACGACATGATCTTCATCGATGGCGAGCCGGGCCTTTCCGTGCCCGATACGGTCCGCAAGCCCGATCCTCGCATCGGGCAGCGTGCGGCGCTCGTCGAGGATCGTCCGGAAAGCCGTCCCGGCGCCAATGACGCTTGGCCACCCACCCTGCACGGCACCGGTACGGAAGATTACTTCAACACCGCCTGGTGTCCGACGCAGGACTATAGCGGCCCCTATCACGGCATCATCGCCGCGGGCGGGCCGAACTGGACGGAGCCGGTCACCCTTTACCGCTGGCACATCGAGGACCCGGTGGTCTTCCGCAAGAACATCCGGGTGACGATCGAGCACGGTCATGCCAACCGCCGCTCCGATGACATCTCCTCCGTCGCCTTCTGGTACCAGGCCGAGCCGCACAAGCCCTTCGGGAAGCTGCCGGAGGCGAAGGACCGGCTGCCGACCTTCCGCCGGCCCTTCCAGAACTGGGACGCTGCGGCCGCCAAGGCGCGGAGCGAAAAACCTTCTTCGCGCTAAGCCACTAGGCTGGCACGCCCACCCATGTGCCGACGGATGCGCGCTCGACCAGCGCGCATTCCATCTTGTATTTGCGCCATTTGCGGCGCGCGGTCAGCGCCTCCTTGTTGTCAAGGAGCTGGCCGACGGCCCAGCGCGCCATCGCATCGTGCGGCAGGTCCACGGTGGTGAGCGGCGGATCCAGATAGCTCGACAGCTCCTCGTCGTCGAAGCCGACCACGGAGACATCCAGCGGGATGCGCAGGCCCCGCTCGCGGATCGCCTCATAAGCCCCCCATGCCATGCGGTCGTTAAAGCAGAAGATCGCAGTGGGAGGATTTTTCATCGCGAGCAATTCGCGCGTCGTGCTGCGGCCGCTCGGCAGCGTCCAGCCGCCCGGGCGAAGCAGCTCGGGATCGAAGGGAACGTCCCAGGTGGCAAGCGCCTGCCGGTAGCCGTGAATGCGGTCGCCGCTCGCCTCGATCCACGATTCGCCACCGATATGGGCAATCCGCCGATGGCCGGCGCGCAAGAGCGCTTCCGTCGCCGCATGTCCGCCGGCCACATCGCCCGGCACGACTGAAGGATAGAAGCCGTCCTTGTCATAGCAGTTGAGCAGGACGGTCGGAATGCCCCGCAGCCGCTCCGGCGGCTCGGCGGGCCGCGTCAGAAGAGTCGTATAAAGGATTCCCACCAGGCGCCGCCCCATCAGAACGTCGAGGGCTGCGTCCTCGAGGCTCTGATCGCCGCGCGTGGAGAAGGTCGCGACGACGCAGTCGGCCTGCGCGGCTTCATCGCGCGCACCTTCGAGGAACGGCGCGGCGAAGGGCGTCGAGGTGAGCTCGTCGATCAGCAGCCCGATTACCGGTACATTATGGTCGAGGGGCGCGTGGAGGGGCTGCTTGCGATAGCCGAGTTCCTCCGCCGCGGCCACCACGCGCCTTCTCGTCTCGGCCGCAATTCTCGTATTGGGCACGTGATTAAGCACGAGCGAGACCGTCGCCTGCGACACGCCGGCGTGCCTGGCTACATCGATCATAGTCGGCCGCTTTCCGGTGGAGCTCAAACCCGCGTCCCGCTCTTTGCAGCGCCGGCTTAGCGGATCACCGCCCCGGCCGCAAATCGCCGGGCGCAAATGCCGTGCGCAAACTCCGCTTGACGGCTGATAATATTATAAGCAATATTTTTAGCAACAGAGCCTAGGGCGCATCGCCTCATCAGGGAGGAGGAGCGATGGCAAGCGTGGTGCTGAGAGATGTCACCAAGCGCTATGGAGATTTCCAGGCGCTCCATGGTGCTTCGCTGCACATCGAGGAGGGTGAGTTCGTCGTCTTCGTCGGGCCGTCGGGCTGCGGCAAGTCCACCCTCCTGCGCATGATCGCCGGCCTAGAATCGATCACCAGCGGCGAGATTCTGATCGGCGGCGAGCGCGTCAACGAGACGCCTGCGCGCCATCGCGGTATCTCCATGGTATTCCAGAACTACGCGCTTTATCCGCACATGACGGTCGCCGAGAATATGGGGTTCGGTCTCAAGAACATCGGCACGCCCAAGGCGGAGATCGACGCCCGTGTCGCCGAGGCAGCGCGGATCCTGCAGATCGAGGCGCTGCTCGACAGGAAGCCGCGCGAGATGTCCGGCGGCCAGCGGCAGCGCGTTGCTATCGGCCGCGCGATCGTGCGGAAGCCGAAAGCCTTCCTCTTCGACGAGCCGCTGTCCAATCTCGACGCGGCGTTGCGCGTGCAGATGAGGACCGAACTGGCGCGGCTGCACCAGACGATCGGCGCAACCATGATCTATGTCACCCACGACCAGGTGGAGGCCATGACCATGGCCGACCGGATCGTCGTGATGCGCGAGGGCCATATCGAACAGGTCGGCGCTCCGCTCGATCTTTACCGCAACCCCAAAAACCTCTTTGTCGCCGGCTTCCTCGGAAGTCCGAAGATGAACTTCCTCGAAGGCCGTATCGGCGAGGTGGGGGAGGGCCGGGTGCTGGTGGATGTGGGCCACGGCGCGCCATTGTCCGTGCCCGTGAGCAGCCGGATCGATCCCGGACCGGTGACCGTGGGCATACGGCCTGAACATCTGAAGCTGGCGGCGAACGGCTCGGGCGTGCTTACCGGCCGCGTGGATGTGGTTGAACAGCTCGGCAATTCGACGCTGATCTATGTCGATCTGGGCGGGCGAGCGCAGGTGGTGGCGGAAGAAAGCGGCGATTGCCCCGCGCATGTCGGAGAGACCGTGCGGCTCGCGGTCGCCCCCGCCGCGGCGCATCTTTTCGACGGCCGCGGCGACGTGATCCCAAGGAGCGTTCCGTGACGATTACCGCCACCGCCTCATCCTCGCTTGCAGAGCGGCGCGAGACCGTCACGGGCCGACGCGAGGCCTGGGCGGCCTATCTCTTCCTCGCGCCGTTCCTGCTCGTCTATCTCGTCTTCCTCGTCTACCCGCTGTTCAAAGGCTTCTGGATCAGCCTGCACGATTGGGAGCTTGTCGGCAGCTACCGCGAATATATCGGCTTTCTGAATTACGAGGACCTTTGGTACGACCCGATCTTCTGGCTGACCGTGCGCAACACGCTCACCTTCGTGGCGCTTACCGTCCCGGCCATGACAGTCCTGTCTTTGGCGCTCGCGCTCGGCGTCAGCCGGCGCACGCGCACGCATGGCATCCTGCGCGGCATCTTCTTTGCCTCCAGCGTCTTCTCCGTCAGCGTGGTCACGCTGATCTGGCAGATGGTGCTGAATGGTGAGCGCGGGCTGATTGCGCATCTCCTGCGCTCGCTCGGCATCGCACCGATCGATTTTCTGGGACACCCTTTCTGGGCCATGCCTTCCATGGTGGTAGCGACGCTGTGGTGGAGTGTCGGCCTGCCAATGGCCCTGTTCATCGCTGGGCTGCAGCAGATTCCCGGGGAGCTATACGAGGCGGCGGAGCTCGACAATGCCTCGCGGTGGACGGTGCTGCGGAAGATCACGCTGCCGGCGATCCACCGCACGGTCATCCTCGTCATCGTCCTGCAGATCGTGCTGCAGTTCCAGGTCTTTGGACAGGCGCTCCTCATGACCCAGGGCGGCCCGGCGGACCGCACGCGCACGCTGGTGCAGAACATCTACCACACGGCTTTCCGCGACTGGCAGGTGGGCTATGCCTCCGCAATGGCCATGCTGCTCTTTGTGCTGATGTTCTTCGTTTCCATGCTGCAGCTCTATATCGGGCGGCGGGAGGATTGAGCGATGAGCCGCGACGCGACGGTTCAAGTGCAAAATCCCTGGCTCGACCGGCTCGTCCTGGTCCTCCTCATTCTCATGGCCGCCATGTGGCTGATCCCGGTGATCTGGATCGTGGTCATGTCGCTGAAGCCGAACGCAGTCCTGATGCGCTCAACGGCGGGTTTCCTGCCCATCCCCTTCACGCTGCAGAACTTTACCGACTTGCTGCAGGTCTCGGCGGTGCCAAACTGGCTGATCAACAGCCTGATTGTTGCCGTGGCGATGACCCTGCTGACGCTGATCGTCTCCTCGCTCGCGGGCTATGCATTTGCGCGCCTCGACTTCCCAGGCAAGCGGATCATCTTCATCCTGGTGCTGGCGGGCCTCATGGTGCCCGAGCAGGCGGTGTTCATTCCGCTTCACACCATGTTCGCCGATTGGGGCATGCACAACACACATGTGGCGCTCACAATGCCGCGCGTGGCCGTGCCGATCGGCGTGTTCCTGATGACGCAGTTCTTCAGGGCCGTGCCGCGCGAGCTGGAGGAGGCGGCCGAACTCGACAATGCAAGCCGCTTCACCGTCTTCTGGAAGATCATGCTGCCGCTGTCCTTGCCGGCGCTGACCACGCTAGGGCTCTTCACCTTCCTGCATGCCTGGAACGATTTCCTGTGGCCGCTTGTCTCGGCCACCGAGACCGACATGTACACGGTGACCGTCGGCCTCGCCTCAATCCAGGGGAATTTTGCCCAAACCCAGGGGCTCGGCTCGGTAATGGCCTCGGCCGTTTTTGCCAGCCTGCCGGTCGTTCTGATCTACCTAATTTTTCAAAGATACATCGTGCGGGGCGTTGCCATGGGCTCGACCCGGTGACCTCTATCGCGGCCGAAGAATGCCGCACCCTCGGCTCCGCGAGGCTCGCGAAGCAATCAAGGCCCGGCCCTGCCGGCGCAACAGGAAGGAGACACCCAAATGCGAAACAGTTTTCTTGCCGCCCTACTCACCGGGACGGTGCTGGCCCTCGGCCACGCCGCTCCGGCGCACAGCGTGGAGCTGAACCTGATCCGCTTTTTCGGCGATTGCGCCAACGAGTACGGCAATGTCACCGAACTCGATAAAGCGGTCGGCGAATGCGGCATTATCCAGGTGCTCACCAACAAGTTCAACGCGGAGAACGATCTCGGCGCCACGGTGAACACGCAGACCGTGGATTGGGGCACCTATTACGACCAGCTCTCCGCCACCTATTCGACCGGCAGCATTCCCGACATCGCGGTGATGCACCGGAGCGTCCTGCCCAATTTCACCACCCGCAACCTCGTCGAGCCTCTTGCGGAGGGGTTTGCCGAGGTGGGGGTGGACACAAAGGACTTTGCGCCCGCTGCGCTTGAGGCGGTGACGGTGGGGGAAACGGTTTACGGTCTGCCCTTTGATCTGCATGCGCTGCTCTTTCACATCAACATGGACCTGATGGAGCAGGCGGGACTTGTCCAGAATGGGCAGCCGGTCCTGCCTTCGAGCCCCGAAGAGCTCCTGCAGCATGCAAAGCAGATGAAGGAACGGACCGGGAAGAACTATTTCGCCATGGAATCGGGCGCCTCGGAATTCATGCCCGTTCGTCTCTTCAATACTTGGGTTTGGCAGCAGGGGCAGGATGTCATCGCCGCGGACGGCTCGGCCGCAAATCTCGATTCGGACGCCGGCCGCGCCGCAGCGGAGCTTCTGGCGACGCTCTATAGCGAGGGCCACATCAATTCCCGTCACGACTATGCGGCCGCCGAACAGGCATTCCTTGCCGGAGATGTCGCGATCCTGATCAACGGCACCTGGGTGGTGGATTCCTATTCCACCCAGGCCGAAGGCGGTGAGGCGGGCCTGAAGAATTACCGCGTCGCCAATCTGCCCAACCTGTTCAGCCAGGACGCGGTGTGGTCCGACAGCCATCTGTGGGTGATGCCGGTCGACCAGAGCCGCTCGGACGAGGAGCAGAAGGCCGCGCTCGCCTTCCTCGCCTTCCTCAACGAACACAATTACGACTGGGCGCGCACCGGGCATCTTGCCGTCCGCACCTCGGTCCTGGAATCGGAGCAGTTCAACGCGTTGCCGCAACGCTCGAACTACGCCGAGACGTCGCAGATCGCCCGCGCGCTGCCGGCCATTCCCGGCCAGCGGGCGATACAGGACATCATGGTGAGCGAGCTGAGCTCCATCTGGCTGGCCGGAAAGTCGGTCGATGATGTGCTGCCCAGCATGCAGCGGCGCGTGGAACAGACGCTGCGGCGCTCCCAGCGTTGATGCGGGTCCGCATGTTTTAAGAGCATGGTCCTTCTCGAAGGCCGCACAGCCCTCGTCCAGGCGAGGCTTGACCTTCGGGATCATGCACCAGCCCGCCGGGGCCGACCTCCTCCCGAGCCCCGGCGGGTGTTCCTCTTACCGACAACCGATGGTGACTTTCTGCGATGCCGATCTTCGAGGAAACGGCCCAAGTGCGTTCCAGTCTTTCGCTTGACGGACCATGGGAATTCCGCTGGGGCGACGGGGAGGCACGCACGGCCACGGTGCCGGGGCCATGGCAGGCGCAATTCGACGATCTGCGCTGGGCGGCTGGCACGGGCGTCTATACCCGTTCGGTGCAAATTCCAGCCGCATGGCGCGAGCGCGAAGTGGCCCTCCTCTTCGGCGCCGTCAGTGACCTTGCTGTCGTCTTCTGGAACGGGGAGGAGATCGGCCGGCATGAGGGTGGCTATCTCCCCTTCGAGGTGGTCGTTCCCGGGCATCTCCTGCGCGAGAAGAACCGGCTCGAAGTATGGGCTACCCTGCCCGAAGGCGGCAGCAGTACCGATCCGAACTACTCCTTTGCGGAAATCCCGCATGGCAAGCAGAGCTGGTACGGGCCGCTGGGCGGTATCTGGCAATCGGTCAGGCTGGAAGCGCGCGACCCCCGCCATATCCGGCGCATGAAGCTTACGCCGGAGCTTTTGACCGGCCGGGTGGAAGCCGAAATTGCGCTCGCCGGCGCTCCAGCTGGCGCGAGATTGCGGCTGCAGATCCTTCACTCCCTGAACGGAGTGGTCGCCGAGGCAGAGGTGCCCGCCTCCGATGGGACCAAGATCGTTCTGACGGTGCAGAGTCCGATCCCTTGGTCGCCCGACCGACCGGAGCTCTACCAATGCCGGGCCGAGCTCGTCGCCGACGGCGCCGTTGTCGACTGCATCGCCGACCATTTCGGCTTTCGCAGTTTCGAGGCCCGCGACGGGCGGTTCTACCTCAATGGCGAGCCGCTCTATCTGCGCGGCGCGCTGGACCAGGACTACTATCCCGACGGCATCTGCACGCCGCCGTCGGTTGAGTTCCTCGAGGATCAACTCCGCAAGGCCAAGCAGCTCGGCCTCAACTGCCTGCGCTGCCACATCAAGGTTCCCGATCCGCGCTACTACGAGGTGGCCGACCGGCTGGGCATGCTGGTCTGGACGGAAATCCCGAATGCTGCCCATTTTTCAGAATCTTCAGCCGAGCGGCTGATCGAAACCATGAAGGGCATTCTGGAGCGCGATTTCAACCATCCCTCGATCATCTGCTGGACGATCATCAATGAGGACTGGGGAACGCGGCTGACGGAAAACCCGGAACACCGCGCGTGGCTCAAAGCCACCTTCGACTGGCTGAAGGCCGCCGATTCCACGCGGCTCGTGGTGGACAACTCCGCCTGCATCCCGAATTTCCACCTGAAGACCGACATCGACGATTTCCACTACTACCGCTCGGTGCCGGAACGGCGCGCGGAATGGGACAGGCTGACGGAAGAATTCGCCGGCCGTCCCGCCTGGTCTTTCAGCCCGCATGGCGATGCGGAACGGACCGGGCGCGAGCCGCTGGTCGTCTCCGAGTTCGGCGTCTGGGGTCTGCCCAACCCGGCCGATCTGCGCCGGGAGGGGACGGATCCGTGGTGGTTCGAGACGGGCCAGAACTGGGGCGATGGCGTCGCCTATCCGCACGGCATCGAGCATCGCTTTTCCGCCTGCGGCCTTGACAAGGTCTTTGCCTCCTTCGACGATTTCATAGAGGCGGCGCAGTGGTATCAGTTCGAGAACCTGAAATACGAGATCGAGACGATCCGCGCCCATGCATCGATCGCCGGCTATGTCATCACCGAATTCACCGACGTGCATTGGGAGTCGAACGGCCTGCTCGACATGGAGCGCAATCCGCGCGTGTTTCACGAGCGTTTCGGCGAGATCAACGCGGACACGGTGATCGTGCCCATGCTCGACCGCCGCGGTCACTGGGCAGGGAGCACCTTGCGCTTCTCCCCGCGCATAGCCTCGGGCGGCCGTGGCGTCCCCGAGGGCGCGAGGCTGGAATGGTCCCTGGCCGGCCTTGCGCTTCACGGCAGCGTCGCAGTGCCTCCCGTCCCGCCGCTTTCCACGGGGGACGCGGCCGAGATCGTGCTGACGCTGCCGGAAGTAGACTCGGCGCGGATGTTCCGGCTCGATCTTACGCTGCGGCATGGCCGGGACGAGCTGTCGCGCAATTGCGTCGACATTGCGCTTTATCCAAAAAGAAGCAGCATCGGCCTTCCGAGCGTGGCAACGCGCGATCATGCCCTGGCCGACTATCTGGCGGGGCTCGGGCTTGACGTGAAATCGCCGGAGACGGCCGACGTGATCGTCTCCCGGGCGCTGTCCAAGGACGACATGGAGGCGATGCGGCTTGGCGCGTGCTACCTGGTCCTGGCCGACGGCAGCGTCGAAACACACGGCACGCTGCGCTCCGATCCGCCGCCGCGAGAGCAGCCCTTCATGCCGGTCGTGGACGAGATTCCCGGGATTCCATCACCGACACATCATCGCGAGCCGGGCATCGGACTGCATCAGCGCGAGGGCACGATCTGGCGCGGGGACTGGATCGCCAGCTTCTCCTGGATCAGGCGGCAGGGCGCATTCGCACGCCTGCCCGGCGGGCCGCTGCTTGACCTTTCCTTCGACCGCGTGGTGCCGCTGCACGTCATGACCGGCTTCCGCCGCTGGGAATTTGAGACGCGCATCCATGCCGGACTGGCGGTGGGCTGGATTCATAAACCGGCGGCGACGATCGCCGAGCGCCCCTTCGGCAAGGGTGGCCTTGTGGCCACCACCTTCCGGCTGACGCAGGATGCGCCGGGCGAGGACCCCGTCGCCACGACTTTGTTCTCGGCGCTCATCGAAACGGCGGCCGCGAAGCGCAGCTAGAGCGCGGTGGCCGCTCTTGCCGCCGCTCATGCGGCAGGCCGCGCAGCTTCCGCAACGACGCGCGCCGCCGCATCGAGGGCGCCCGACCCGTGCGGGATGCCGAGCGCCTGCATTCCGGCCTCCATCACCGCAAGTACGCCGAGCGTCATATGCGCGTTCACATGTCCCATATGCGCGATCCGCAGATAGTCGCCATAGGTGGGCTCCTCCGGCCTTGCCATGCCCAAGCCGATGCCGAGCGTGACGCCGGCATTCCGTTCGGTCCAGTCGCGCAGTCGGGTGGCGCCACCGCCGCCGATCCTGACCGAGGTGACGGCGCGCGAGCGGGCCTCCGGCAGCGGAACATTGAGGCCGATGTCGCCCTCCCTCGCCCAGGTGTCTACTGCGGTCCAGACCGCGCGGGCGAGCGCTTCGTGGCGCGCGAGAACCTTTTCAACGCCCTCCGAAAAGAGGATCGAAAGCGCCTCCTGCAGACCATAGAGGTGCTGCGCGGGCGCGGTGCCGGCGAAATGGCGGTAGAATTCGCTGCTCAGGCAGCGCGTCCTCCAGTCCCAATAGGGGGTGACGAGGTCTGCGCGCCCGGAGGCTGCAAGCGCCTTTTCGGAGAACCAGATGAAGCTGAGACCCGGCGGCATCATCAGACCCTTCTGGCTGGCGCCGATGAGCACGTCGACGCCCCATTCGCGGAATCGGAACGCCTCGCATCCGATCGAGGCGATGCCGTCTACCGCCAGCAGGGCAGGGTGGCCGGTAGCGTCCATTGCCGCGCGTATTGCAGCGATGTCATTGCGTACGGTACTGGCGGTGTCCGTGTGGGTCACCAGCACGGCCCTGATGGAGCGGTCCCGGTCGGCCGCGAGCGCCTCGGCAATTCTCGCGGCATCGACCGCTGCGCGCCTGCCGAAATCGAGAACCTCCACCTCCACGCCGATCGCGCGCTGGCTCTCGGCCCAGCCGTGCCCAAAATGGCCGGTCACGGCGGCAAGAGCCCGGTCGCCGCGCGAGAACATGTTGGCCCCGGCCGCCTCCCACGCGCCATGCCCGTTGGCGATGTAGATTGCGACATGGGCCTCGTCTGCTCCCACCAGCTTTCGCAGGCCCTCAAGGAGGCCCGGCAGCATCTCGTGTAACTCGCCGTGGTAGATGTTGGGAGAGGCGCGATGCATTGCCGCCAGCACGCGGTCGGGCACCACGGAAGGGCCGGGTATGGCGACGTATTTGCGGCCGGAAGCGAGCGTCATGACTTCCTCGAATTTGAACAGGCGGCAGCCGCCTGCGGGGAATGGCAGCGCCGCGCCCCGATCGGGACGGGTTCGGCAGGTCACGCCGAAAGGGTGACCTGCCCGATCCCTATCAGCTTAGGACCCATTCCTCAAACCGCTCGGCGAGTTCCGCGGGATCAATCCCGAGACGCTCCATGTCCTGGGAGACGACCTGATCGGCGTAGCGGCTGTTGGTGGGCATGCGCTCGGCCTCTGCCGGATCGATCAGCTCAAGCGCGGCCGGATTGAGCGGCCCGTCCTGCTGCGCGGCGGCGAAGCCGGCCAGCGGCTTGGCGGAGGTGGCGAATGCTACGAACTCCTTGGCGGCATCGACGTTCGGCGTGCCCTTGGCTACCACCCAATAGGCCTTGTCCAGGATCGCCTCGTTCCAGGTCATCTCGACGGGCGCCCCCGCGTCCTGCGCGGCGAAAAAGCGCGTGTTCCAGATGCCGATCATGTCCACCTCGCCGTCGCGCAGGATCTGAGCAGACTGCTCGCCGGCCGTCCACCAGACGATGATATGGTCCTTGATGCGGTCGAGGGACGCGAAGGCGCGGTCCACATCCAGGGGATAAAGGTCCTCCTTAGTGACGCCATCGGCAAGGAGCGCGATCGGCAGAACCCGCGCCGGGTAGCGTTGCAGCGAGCGCGTGCCGGGAAAGCGTTGTACATCCCAGAAATCCGCCCAACCTTTCGGTTCACTGCCGTATTTGTCGCTCCGCCAGCCCATCACGGTGGCGAATGCATGGGAGGCCATGCCGTTCTGGTAAAGCCCACCCGGATAGGTCTCCTGCAGCGGCTCCAACAGCCCGTTTTGATTGGCGCGGACGAGTTCGGCCGCTCCGAGCGTGGTCACGTCGAACTCGTAGACCCCGGTTTCCACCTGGGCCGCAAGCTTGGCGAAGGAGACGGGCGAGACCGTCTCAATGCGGATGCCGGTCTGCTCCGTGAACGGATCGAAAAGGTGCTTGCGCGCCGAGTCCAGCCAGGAGCCGCCCCAGGAATTGATGGATAGCCGCTTTTCCTGCGCCCGCAACAAGCCGGGCAAGGCAAGGCTGCCGGCGAGCGCCGCCGAGCCTGCAATAAACTGGCGGCGGGTAACCGACAGGTTTGATGGTTTCGTCATAGGTTCTCTCCTCCCTCTTTTACACCACTGCTCAGGGCACGACCGGCCCAATGAGGATCGCCACCGACCGGGCGCCACGCCTGCCCTTTCGCCTCCTGTTGCGCTTAAAGGACGGCCTGGCGCTCATCTCGCCGCGGCGCAGACCATGATCATCTCCACCTTCAGATCGGGGCTTGCGAGCCGCGCCTCGAAACAGGCGCGGGCAGGCGGCTCGACATCCTTCACCCAATCGTCCCAGACCGCGTTCATGGTTTGGTAGTCCGCCATGTCGGCCAGGATGATCGCCACGAAGGCGAGCCGGTCCTTGCCGCTGCCAATCTGCGCAAGGCGGGCTTCGGCCTTGGCGAGGAGCTGCCGCGTCTGCTCGGCTGTGGAGAGGCCGCCGTTATAGGGGGCTTCCGGCGTGACGGCGAAGTAGCCTGTTCCGCCGAGAACCGTGGCGATGCTGGCGCGCGGCCCGATGCCGAACCGCTTGATGAGTTCTGCCGCCGGCGTGCTGTCTATTGCCAATGTCATGTCATTTCTCACTTTGCCCTTCGCTCAACGGCTGATGACGAAGACAGCCTCCGGCAGCCAGCTGATGCAGCATTCCTCGCCTTCCTGGATGATGACGACGTCGGCGCCGAGCACGCGCACCCGCATGGGAAGATCGCCGACGCGGCCGATGACGAGCGCGTTGTCGCCATAGTTGACGATGGTCTCGACCTGCATTGCCGCGTTCTTGCGTCCCTCGACGGGCTTGCGCGAAAGGCGGATGTGCTCGGGCCGGATCAGCAGCGTGACGTCCTGGCCCTGCGACAGCGTCTCGACCGGCGTGAAGTCGCATGTGCCGAGAGCCGGGTTCTCCGCCTTGCCCGCGGCATCGGTGATCCTCGCCGGTATCAGGTTGCTCTCGCCGATGAAGCCGGCCACAAATCTGGTCCGCGGCCGGTGATAAATCTCGAGCGGCGTCGCCGCCTGCTGGATTTCGCCCTTTTCGAACACGACGATCCGGTCGGACATCGACATGGCTTCCGACTGGTCATGGGTGACGAAGATCGTTGTCACGCCGAGGGTGCGCTGGATACGCTTTATCTCGATTTGCATCTGCTCGCGCAGATTCTTGTCGAGCGCGCCGAGCGGCTCGTCGAGGAGAAGCAGCGACGGTTCGAAGACGAGCGCGCGTGCAAGCGCCACACGCTGCTGCTGCCCGCCGGAGAGCTCCTTCGGATAGCGCTGGCCGAGGCCCCTAAGGCCGACCAGCTCGAGCATCTCGGCCGCTTTCCCGAGACCTTCGGTGCGCTTGATGCCGCGCATCTGCAGCGGGAAATAGACATTCTCCACTGCCGTCTTGTGGGGGAAGAGCGCGTAGTTCTGGAAGACGATGCCTATATTGCGCTCATGCGGCGCAAGGCCCGAAAGCGACCTGCCTTCGACCAGAACGTCGCCCGCCGTCGCCTTTTCGAAACCGGCGATGATCATGAGCGTCGTCGTTTTGCCGGAGCCGCTGGGGCCCAGGAAGGTGACGAACTCGCCTTTCCTAATGTCGAGTTTCACCTTTGCGAGCGCGGTGAAATCCCCGTATTTCTTGGTGATTCCGTTGAGCTGAAGATACTGGTCCATGGAAGATCCTGGCTTACCGGCCGGCCGGCGAAGGAGCCGGCAGCGCGGTTCTTGCAAAGCGGCTGCGGATGCCGCGCCAGGCGAAGGGCGCGATTACGGCAAGCAGCACGGCGACAAAGAGCAGGGTGGAGATGACAGCGATCACCGGGTCGGCCTCCTGCCGGATGCTGTCGAACATCTTCCGCGGTAGCGTCTCGGCATCCCTGCCGGAGATGAAGATGGCCACCACCGTCTCGTCGAACGACTGGATGAAGGCGAAAAGCGCGCTGATCACCAGGCCCGGCCGCAGGATGGGCAGCGTCACGTGAAGGAAGGTTTGGACCGGACTCGCGCCAAGGCTTTGCGCGGCCCTCTCCAGGTTTCGGTCAAAGCCCTTCAGGTTTGCCGACAGAACCAGGAAGGCAATCGGGACGGACAGACAGGTATGCGCGAGCACCACGCCCAAATGGGTGTGGACGAGACGGAGATCGCCGAGGAAGGAATAATAGCCGACCGCGATGACGATATGCGGCACGGCAAGCGGCATCAGCATCATGAGGTCGGCGATGCTCTTGCCCTTGAAGCGGTGGCGCACGAGGGCGAAGCAGGCGGGCACGACCAGCGCCATTGTGAGCACTGTGGTGGCGGCGGCGATGATGATGCTGTTCCAGGTGGGCCGCAGCCAGCTCACATCCGTGAAATAGGCCTGGTAGTAGCCCAGCCAGTAGCCGGGCGGCGGGAATTGCAGGGAGCGCGCGTCGGAGAAGGACATCGGTACAACGATGACCAGCGGTGCGGCGATGAAGATGACGACGGCAATGCCGACGAGGCGCATCAGGCGGTCCATGTCAGCCCCATAATTTGTCGAGGCCGAAGCGGCGGTGGTAAACGGCGAGGATTGCAAGCGTGATGGCAAGGAGCACCATCGCCATGGCGGACCCCATGCCGAAGGCCAGGAACTCCTCGATCTGATGGCCGATCAGGCCCGCGATCATCTGCTCGCGCGGACTGCCGAGCAGCACCGGGGTGACGTAGAAGCCGAGGCAGAGTACGAAGACCAGCACGCACCCATTGGCGATGCCCGGCGCCGTCAGCGGCAGATAGACATGGCGGAAGAGGGAGAAGCCACGCGCGCCGAGGCTCTCGGCCGAGCGGATCAGTACCGGGTCGATCTTCCGCATGACCGAGTAGATGTTCATGATCATGTAGGGCGCCAGGATGTGCACCATGGCGAGGGTCGAGGAAAAGCGCGTGAAAAGGAGCTGCGGCGGGTTCGTCAGCCCGAGCGCCGAAAGCAGCGCGACGATCGGCCCGTTATTGCCGAGCAGCACCATCCAGGCATAGGTCCTGACCAGAAAGCTCGTCCAAAAGCTCATGGTGACGAGCAGGAGGATGAGCATGGCCGTGCGCGGCTTGGAATTGTTCATCAGATAGGCGAGCGGATAGCCGACGCAGAGGCAGACCAACGTAACAAGGCCGGCAGTCAGGAACGTGTTGAGGAAGACGCGCTGATAAAGCGTTCCCGTAACGATCTTCTGATAATTGGCCAGCGACAGCCGCGGCTCGGTGAAGCTCATGACGGCGACATCGGCCAGCGGGACCAGGAAGAAGATGGCCAGATAGGCGGTCAGCGGCGCAAGAAGCAGCCACGGCCAGAGATTGGGCCGCTCGCCCAGTCGCGAAATCGTCGCTCCCATTGCTGCTCCCCTTCTTGTTCTTGTCAGGTTGAGCGGGCCGCCGCGTGGGTTCGCCCAGACGCGGCGGCATGCGGGGCCCCGGCAACCGCAGCCGGTCAGCTCGCCAGCCACTCCTCGAAGCGCTGCGCCACCTCCTCGATATCGGCGCCGAAATTGTCGATCTCCTGCTCGAAGGTGTGCGGATAATTCTTCGGCGAGGTCGGCATCCGCTCGGCGTCTTCGGCGGAGATGAATTCGTTGGCCGCCGGGTTAAGCGGCCCGTAATCGGCCTGCGTGACAAAGCCGGCGAGGGGTTTAGCGCTTACCGCGAAGTCGATGAACTTTTTCGCGTTCTCCGCATTGGGCGTGCCTTTTGCCACCACCCAGTAGGCGCGTTCGATCTCGCCCTGGTTCCAGGTCATGGCAACGGGGGCGCCGGCCTCCTCCGCTTCGAAATAGCGGCCGTGCCAGATGCCGATGAGGTCGATCTCGCCGTCGCGGAGGATCTGCGTCGACTGAGCGCCGGCGGTCCACCAAACGAGGACGTGCTCCTTGATCTTGTCGAGCGAAGCGAAGGCGCGGTCGATGTCGAGGGGATAGAGGTCCTCCACAGCCACGCCATCGGCAAGCAGCGCCAGCGGCAGCACGCGCGCGGGATAACGCTGCAGCGATCGCGGCCCCGGGAAGCGTTCGACGTCCCAGAACTCGGCCCAGTTCTGCGGGCCGCCGTCGGGAAACTTGTCGGTGCGGTGGGCGATCACGGTCGCAAAGGCATGCGAGCCAACGCCGTTGTGGAAGAGCGCGCCCTCGTATGGGGCATCCGCCAGCTCTTCGATGATGCCGGCCTGTTCCGCGCGGATCAGTTCGCCGGCGCCGAGCGTGGTGACGTCGAACTCGTAGGTGCCCGTCTGCACCTGCTGCGCGAGCTTGGCGAAGGAAACGGGCGAAACGGTGCGGATCTCGATCCCGGTCTCGGCGGTGAACGGGTCGAAGATGTGCGCTTTCGCCGCCTCTTCCCAGGGGCCGCCCCAGGTGTTGACGTAAAGCACATTGTCCTGCGCCCGCGCGATGTAGGGCATCGCAAGGGTGGAAGCGAGAGCAGCGCCGCCCGCCTTCAGGAAGGTGCGGCGATCGGGGGCGAGAAGGGTCGGCGACCCGGGCCTGGACCTGGTCATGTTCAGTTCTCCTCTCTGGTGTTTCTGAAGGTGGCTTCGTAGAGGCGAAGCCAGTTGCCGTGGGTTATTTTCGCGACCTCTTCTTCCGAGAAACCCACGCTGCGGAGGCCGTTGGGTATCACCTGCATGTCCTCGACGGACTTGAACCAGTCGGGCGGTGGCGCCTTGCCGGGGCGCGCCGCTGAGCCGGCGCCGTAGTCCACGCCGCGCGTCCAGCGGCCCTGGCGCATCCAGGCATAGTCGGGCGCGGTGAAGTTGTGGCTGCGGTCCGTGCCGATGGCAACGGAATCGATGCCGGCGATCTCCACGGTGCGGGCGACCATGCCGCACCAGGCTTCGATGGACTTGCAGAACTCGTCGCCGGTGATGTTGCGGTAGGCAGCGCAACCGATGACGCCGCCGGTCTCCCTGAGCGCTTTCAGCACGTCGTCGGATTTGTTGCGCTTGTGGTCGAAGAGGGAACGGGCATTGGCATGGGTGACGGCGATCGGCTTTTCCGACACCTCGATCGCGTCGAGCGTGGTGCGGTCGCCGACATGGCTGCAGTCGACCAGGATGCCGGCGCGGTTCATCTCGCGCACGACTTCCTTGCCGAAACGGGCAAGGCCGGAATCCTCAGTCTCGTAGCAGCTTCCGCCCAGCTCGTTCTGGTTGTTGTAGGTGAGCTGGACCACACGGACGCCGAGTTCGGCGAAGAGTTCGACAAAACGGATACGGCCTTCGAAGAGGTTGGCGTTCTGGAAGCCGAGGATCACCGCCACTTTGCCAACCTCCCCGATGCGCTTGACGGCTGCAGCCGTGGTGGCGATCTCGGCGACATCGCTGTTCTCGCGCACGAGATCGCGCCATCTGCCGAGGGAATCGAGCGACTCGACGGCACCCTCCCAAAAACCGCAGGTGACGACCACGCCGCCAACGCCGGCCGCCTGAAGCGAGGTGAAGGCCTGGCGGTCAAAATGGCCGCATTGCAATCCGTCGATGATCATGACTGGGCTCCCTCCGTCTCGATGCCGCCGATCCTGGGCGAGGTGAGGAATGTGATGTCGGTCTCGTCGTCATTGTCCTTGCGGCCGATCACCGTGCCGTCGTCGTTGACGATGAGGGGACCAGCATGACGGCGGGAGACGACGCTGTCGGGCGTGAGCGCCTTCTGCGCGAGATGATAGATGCGCCACCAGAGTTCGGCCTCGATCTGCGCGCCCTCTTGCAGGAGATCCCAGAGGAGCGGCTCGTCGCGGCTGAGGTCGCCGGACGGAGCATCGGGTGAAGCAACGAACAGGGGCTCGTCGCCGCCGGAGAAGGTGGTGAACAGCCCCGTGCGTCCCGCCAGCGGCAGGGCCACCTGCAATTCGTCCGAATCGAGCGCATTGCACACGACAACACTGCCAGTGCCGTATTTCTGGGCGGTCTCGCCCAGAAGATCGATCAAGCACGGCAGCACGAACCAGGCGTGTTCGCCGCCGGCATCTATCCGCAGGCGGTTCTGCTGCTCCGCCACGATTTTGATGCGCGAAGGATCAGCGCTCTTCAGCCGCTCGAACCGTTCCTCCAACAGCGCAAAGCCGCCGAGGCCCAGCTTGTGCGAATACATGACCACGTCCTGCGCGGCGAGGAAGAAGCCCTTTGGCAGGCCGGTGAGCGAGAAGACGCGCTCCGTCATCATCCGCATCTCGCGCGGCATGATGCGCAGCATCTGCTCGGTCTGCAGGTTCTGCATCATCGAGGCTCCGCCGGGTAGGCCCAGAATTCGGCGCGGCCGGCGCGGATCTCGGCCGGCGTCGGTGCGCCGTGATAAAGGACGCCGCGCAGGTTGCGGCGCAGGAAATCGCGAGTCTTGTCAATGCCGTGGATGCCGACATTCATGAGCCGCACGAGATGGATGGGGATGAAATCCTCCGCGTTTATATTCGCCATCGGCGTGTGGTATGGCAGATCGCGCAGCGTCTGGATCCGGGCGACCAGATAGCGGTGGGCCGGGTACTTCACCAGGAAACGCGCGACGGACAGGTCCGGCGCTTCGCGGCCGAGGTCGGCGAGAAGGGATTGCACCCCCCCACAGATGTCGAGGCCGAGATCAAGCGCTTCCGGCACTTCCTCGCGGGCGCCGCGGCGCGGCTCCTCGGCGGCCTCGGACTTGTACCACACATATTTGTAGGCGTCGGGGCCGGACATATCGATGTCGAGGGCCCACCGGTATTGTTTTTGAATGAGCGCCGAGAGGCTCCCTACCCTTTCGGCGGGGGAAACATTCACCTCGTCGGGGCCACCAATCGAGGGCAGGAGGGCATCCGCTTCGTCGGGGACCAGCTCGATCAGGAGCGACAGATAGGTCTCGAAGGATTCCGGCTGGAGCGCCTTCTCGAAACGCTCTGCCAACGCGTCCAACGGGTAGACCGCACGCCGGCCGTCGACGAGCCCCGTCTCGTGCAGCTCCGCCAGGGCCGCGGCCACCTTCTCCAGATCGTCGGCGACCTCCGCACTGGAAGCGAAGGTCTCGTAGACCATGCGGTCTTGCCTTCGAAAGGTGATTGCGCGCCTGACCAGCGCCAGGAGGGTCCCGATCCGGAGATCGCCCTTTTCAAGCGGCAGCCCGCGCGCAATCGCGATCGCCTGCTCGCGGGCGGCAATGAAGCTGCTGATCAGCTGCGGATGCTTGTGGATGAAGAAGATGAGGCCGAGAGCGGAGCCGTTGCCGACGCCTAGATAGCGGCGGATTGCCGGGTCGAGCGGCACCGCCTTGGGAGAGGCGAGGCGGGCAAGATGCTCGACGAGATCGCAGGAGTATTCCCGCATCAGATAGGCAGTAAGGAGCTGGGCTTCCAGCGGGCGCCCCAGCGCATGGTCCGGACCGAGCGAGGGGAAGGGGCGCGTGCCGAAGGTGCCATTACCGTCGAGCCCGGTGTTGCGCATGAGGTAGCAGACCTGCGCCAACTCGTCGATCGAGGGCTGGCGTCCCTCGGCAAGAGCTGCGAGCGTCTGGTCGAAGACGCGCATGGAGCGGTTGGAGCGGCACCAGACGAGCGCATTGGGCGTGGCGCGGCCGCGATAGAGCTTCGGCAGTTCCTCGCGGGCCGACCGGATATCGGCTTCCGTAGCGGGCCCCTCGTTCAGGGTGCCCATCATGTCCCAGGACTGCCCGATGATGCGGCCTGTGCGCGCTTTCCTGCTCGGCGGACGGGAGAATGCGATGAAACTGAACTCCTGTCGCGGCGCCTTGATGGAGTAGACGACGGTGCCGGAGGCGGTCTCGTCGACGTCGAACCGCTCGACGGAAATGTCCCAGCGCTCGCGGACCAGCTTGTTCACGAGCGCACGCGTCACGCTGAGACGGCTCGGCTGCAAGGCGGCAAGCCGCTCGGGCCGCATCATCTCGCTGCTTGGCCTCGGCAGCGGGGCCGCTTGCGTTAACGCTGCCTCGCGCAGTGCGGTCATGCCCTCTATCGCGCTCCCTGCTGCATTTTCGTGATCTTCTCGGCTGCCTTGAGCAGCGGCTTGCGGACAGACTCGAGGTTGAAGCGGGTTTCCGGCATCACCAGCGAGAGCGTCGCGGTGCACTTGCCGTGGACGTCGAAGACGGGCGCGGCAATGGCCCGGACGCCCACCTGGGTGTAGCCGCTCGAAAGCGCATAGCCGTCGGCGCGGGCAGCAGCGAGGACGTCCTCCGAGGCCAGGGGGTCCCCGGTCTCCTTCAGGCGCCGCAGCGTGATCTCGTCCGCGAAGGCGGTGAGGATGCGCCCCGACGCCGAGCCCTCGAGGGACATGGTGGTGCCGATCTTCTGCTCGGCGCGAAGGACGCTGTCGGATTCCACGCGCGAAATGATGCAAGGGACTCCGCGGTCGAGAACGGCAAGCGAGGCTGTCTCCTTCACCTGGTCGACGAGTTCCTGCAGGACCGGCTGAACGCGCGAGCCAAGATCGGCCTGCTCGAGCGCGGCGGCGGCAAGCCGGCAGACATGCATGGAAAGCCGGTAGCGGCCCTGCTCATCCTGCTCGATCCAGCCCGCCTCGACGAGCGTCAGCAGGCGCTGATAGGCCGTCGGGCGGGAAAGCCCGAGAGCCTTGGCGATCTCAGGCAGACGGAGGCTGCGCGGGCTGCCGGCGAATATGTCGAGAACCGCCAGCGTCTTCAGCGCAGTCGTCAAAGGTCTGACGCCGCTTTCGGCCTGTATTCTATTTGAATATATCGTATCCATTTAGGATACATACTTCGCCGGTTCGCACGGCAAGTCAATGGGGGGCGGCGGAAAATAGCGCCCGTGGTCGCCCGTCGCCGTTAGCCAGCCCTCTACGTTCCCGGCCAAAGACAGTGTAGGCGCTTGAAATTGGGAGCGAAGCGCGCGACATGCATGGCGGCATTGACGGCATCCTCATTCTCGGCGGGCTGTCAGACAGCCCATGCCGGGCGGAAGCGCTCTCGAATCCCCCGGAAGCGCCCTCAGAGACTAAAAGGAAGATCATGGACCGGACCCCCTCCGCTTATCCCGACACGCAGCTTTTCGTCGACGGCGAGTGGCGCGCCGGTGCCGAAGGAAAGACGATCCCCGTCGCGGATCCGGCGACCGGCGAGGTGATCGGGCAGGTGGCGCATGCGACGCGGCCGGATCTCGATGCCGCCCTTGCGGCGGTGGAGCGCGGGTTCAGGACATGGAGCGCGGTCTCCGCCTTTGACCGCGCCAAGCTGATGCGCAAGGCCGCTGCGCTGCTGCGCGAGCGCAGCGACAGAATCGCGGAGATCATGACGCGCGAGCAGGGCAAGCCGCTGGCCGAAGCGAAGGGCGAGGTCATGGCGGGCGCCGACGTGATCGACTGGTTCGCCGAGGAGGCGCGCCGGACCTATGGCCAGGTCATTCCGGGTCGGGCGCCGGGCGTGATGCAATTGACGGTGAAGCTGCCCGTGGGGCCGGTTGCCGCCTTCACCCCGTGGAACTTTCCGATCAACCAGATCGTCCGCAAGCTCTCGGCCGCCCTTGCCGCCGGATGCTCCATCATCGTCAAGGCGCCGGAGGAAACACCCGCTTCGCCGGCCGAACTCATCCGCGCCTTCGCCGAAGCTGGTGCTCCGGCAGGCGTGGTCAATCTGGTCTATGGCGTCCCCGCAGAAATCTCCGAATACCTCATTCCCCATCCGGTAATTCGCAAAATCTCCTTCACCGGCTCGACTCCGGTCGGCAAGCATCTTGCTGCGCTCGCCGGTGCGCATATGAAGCGCGCTACCATGGAGCTTGGCGGCCATGCACCGGCGATCATCTTTGAGGATGCAAATCTGGACAAGGCGGTGAAGGTGCTTGCCGCCGCGAAGTTCCGCAATGCCGGCCAGGTCTGCGTTTCGCCGACACGATTCCTGGTTCAGGAGCGGGTCTATGATCGGGTGGTCGATGCCTTCACCGCGGCGGCGAAGTCCATAAGGGTCGGCAATGGGCTGGAGGAGGGCACGCAGATGGGCCCGCTCGCAAATGAGCGGCGCATACCGGCGCTGGAATCCCTTATCCAGGACGCGCTCGACCACGGCGCCGAGCTCAAGACCGGCGGCCGCCGCATCGGCAACAAGGGCAATTTCTTCGAACCCACGGTTCTTTCCAACGTATCCAGGGAAGCACGGATCATGAACGACGAGCCTTTCGGTCCCGTCGCCGTGTTCAACCCATTCTCCACGCTCGATGAAGCGGTGGAGGAGTCCAACCGCCTGCCCTTCGGCCTTGCCTCCTACGCCTTCACGGGCTCGGTCGAGACCGCGCATGAACTGGCCATGAGAATCGAGGCGGGCATGACGACGATCAATCACAATGGGCTCGCCCTTCCGGAAGTACCCTTCGGCGGCGTCAAGGATTCCGGCCACGGGACGGAAGGCGGGTCGGAGGCTATCGAAGCCTATCTGGTGACGAAATTGGTTTCGCAGGCGGCCGCCTGAGGGCGGTCCGAAAAATCGCATCAGGAGCAGCGAGGGAAAAGATGAACGGGGCCGACCGCCTGTGCGACGTGCTGCTCGCCAATGGCGTTGACACATGCTTTGCCAATCCGGGCACGTCGGAAATGCATTTCGTAGCGGCCCTCGACCGCAAGCCGCAGATGCGCTGCATTCTGGGCCTCTTCGAAGGTGTGGTGACGGCGGCGGCGGACGGCTATGCGCGTATGGCCGACAAGCCGGCCGCTACGCTCCTGCACCTGGGCCCTGGCCTCGCGAACGGCCTTGCCAATCTCCATAATGCACGGCGCGCGCGCACGCCGATGGTGAATATTGTCGGCGATCACGCGACCTACCATCTGCGCCACGACGCGCCACTGACAAGCGATATCGAGAGTCTCGCACGGCCCATGTCGCAATGGGTCGGGCGTGTGTCGAGCGCTGCTGACATCCGCAGCAGAGCGGAAGAGGCTTATATCGCGGCGATGAGCAATCCGGGCGTTTCGACGCTCATCCTGCCGGCGGATGCGGCATGGAGCGAGGTGGCGGAGGAAGCGCTCGTGCCGGCGACGCTGCCCCCGCGGCGCGACGTCGCGCCCGAAGCGCTGCGGGCAGCCGCGGCGCCGCTCCGCGGCGGCCGCAAGACGGCGCTCTTCCTGGGTGGTCGCGCCCTACGTGCCGATGCGCTCGATATCGCCGGCAGGATCGCCGCCGGCACCGGAGCGACGCTCTTCACGGAGAGGGCGGCACGCTGGCAGCGCGGCGCGGGGCGTGTTTCTCCCCGGCCGGTGCCCTACAATATCGAACTTGCCGTCGCCGCACTGCAGGAGTTCGAAACAGCGATCCTGATCGGCGGACGGGCGCCCGTCGGCTTCTTCGCCTATCCCGAGAAGCCCGGTTTCCTGCTGCCCGATGGCTGCGACGTGATCGAGCTTGCCGGCGTCGAGCACGACCTTCATCAGGTGTTGCAGGCCCTCGCCGACGAATTGGGCCCCCGGCATCTTGCTCCCGCCGTGACGGGTCCGTTCACGGCGCGCGACCTTCCGGCGCCGACAGGCGACCTGACCCCGTCCGCGATCTCGCAAGCGGTCGCCCGCGCGCTTCCCGAGGGCGCCATCCTTTGCGACGAATCCATCACCTCGGCCGGCCGCTTCGCCGAACTTGCGCCCAACATGGCGCCGCACGACCACCTGCCGCTCACCGGCGGAGCGATCGGAATCGGCATTCCGCTTTCCGTGGGCGCGGCGGTCGCATGTCCAGACCGCAAAGTGGTCGCCCTGCAGGCCGATGGCAGCGGCATGTACACGGTCCAAGGCCTGTGGACCCAGGCCAGGGAGCGGCTGGACATCCTGACGATCGTCTTTTCCAACCGCGGCTATTCGATCCTGAAGGGCGAAATGCGCAATGTCGGCGTGAACGAGTTCGGCCGCAACGCCCGGCGCATGCTGGAGATCGACGATCCGGCGCTCGACTGGTGTTCTCTAGCCAAAGGCATGGGCGTCGAGGCAGCGCGCGCCACAACCGCCGAGGAATTCACGAACCTCCTTACTGCCGGGCTCTCGCGCCGCGGCCCATTCCTCATCGAGGCACTGATCTGACCGGATGCCGGAGGGATCGCATAGGTTGCGGGCCTGACGGAACCTAAACGAGGCTCTCCGGTTCGGTCGCTGATTATGTCCGAGGAAGGAGAGCACATGCGTAGGAAACTCTTGATAGCATCCACCGTCTTGCTTGGCATGGCGGCCCCTGCCGCCGCGCAGGACACCACCCAGCGAATATGGAGGCTGGTGCCCCAAGGCGAGGCGATGGCTCCGGGAGATTGCGTGGAGGCCACAGGCGGAACCGCGGATTTCCAGCCGTCCGGCCAGGACACGCCCACGGCTGAGGCACCGGGAGCATGCCCTCCGGGCATGGTGCCGGCTGACGCAGCAGCCGGCGGAACGAGCGACGACGGTAACGACGACGACAGCACCGACAATGGTGGCAGCGGCGGTGGCAACAACGGTGGCGGGGCCGACGACGACGGCGACGACACCGGCGGCACCGACACGGATGGCGGCGGCACGGGCACGGACGACGGTGACGACACCGGCGGGACCGATGACGGGGCTGCCGGCGGCGGTGGCTGAGCACGAAGTCAACCGTAACCCCGGCTGATGCCAGCCGGGGTTACGACTCGCATCGAGAGAGTCGCGGGAGATTGCTTCCTATCGATCTAGCCGTGTTGCCCTTGCGGCCGGAAACTACTCCTACGTATCAATGCGGACGCTTGCGCAAATAAACCATCAGGTTTGTGCGCATCGGCGGCGGCATGAGCGACTGGAAGAGGGAAACGAAAGCAAAACCCACGGCCGTCCCGCCGTGATATTTTGGCGTGCCGTTGGACGCATAGCTGTGGTGCGCCCAGTTTTCCTCACCGAAGACCTGGCCGATGCGGCGCAGGGTGTTCAGGCGGTAGAAGGTCGGGAAGGCATCCTCCCTCGGCCGCTCGGGCCACAATACCCGCATCAACCTGCCTTTCAGCGCCTCCGGAAGGAGCGTGTTGCCGATCCCGACATAGCCGAACCGGTTGGGGGTGAGGGCGCAGAACCAGCCGCCGGGCTTCAGGACCCGGTGGATCTCCTGCGCGAATTCCTTCGGATGCTCGACATGCTCGAGCACCCACTCGCAGATGATCATGTCGACACTGCCGTCTGCCAGGGGCAGGCGCCCGCCCGGCTCGATCACATGCGCCTCATCGAGCGCCGGATGGCTCATCACGACCGGATCGACATCCATGCCGATCACCCGCCTGACGCGGCCACGGAAGTTGCAGAATGTCCTGCGGAAAGGCGCGCTGCCCTCGTCGAAGCGGGAGCCGCGCCCGGCGCCGAGATCGAGCACGACCATGTCCGGAGTCACCAGCGCGTTGAGCCGTGTGTAGAATTCCACCGCCTCGTCGTCCCGCGCATACCCTCCGGCTCCCGTCTCGGGCCGCCACCGATCAACCACAGTTCCCATGTTCACCCCGCATCTGCTGCCATGAGCCTCATAGCCGAGGTCGCTGGCAAGCACCAACAGAAGTCGCGGTAAGGCGCGATCCCACCCCGCAACGGTCACAGTGCGCCGGTGCTGAATGGCGCCGCCGGCAGTCAGTCCCGGTGCCAGCAGGCGACGAAGTGTTTCGGTGCCTTTTCCATGAGAGGCGGAGCCTCGGTGCGGCAGCGGTCGCTTGCCCAGGGGCAGCGCGTGTGGAAACGGCAGCCGGCGGGCGGATTGACCAGGTCCGGCACCTCGCTCTTGTAGACGATCCTCTTGCGGGCCCGCTGCAGACTAGGATTGGCGATCGGCACGGCCGAAAGCAGCGCCTCGGTATAGGGATGCCTCGGGCTGGTGTAGATGGCCTCGCGGTCGGCCAGTTCCACCACGCGCCCGGCATAGAGAATGGCCACCCGTTGCGAGATGTGGCGCACCACGGAAAGATCGTGCGCAATGAAAAGGTAGCTGAGGCCGAACTGCTGCTGCAGGTCCTGCAAGAGGTTCACCACCTGCGCACGGACGGAAACGTCGAGCGCCGAGACAGGTTCGTCGGCAACGATCAATTCCGGCTTCAGCGCCAGTGCGCGGGCGATGCCGATGCGCTGGCGCTGCCCACCGGAGAAGGCGTGTGGGTGCCGCTCATGCGCGTCGGCGGGAAGGCCGACGAGACGGAGCAGTTCGCGGACGCGGGGACGGGCCTCCTCCAGATTGCGCACCACGCCGTGCACGAGCAGCGGCTCGGCGACGATGTCGAGGACCCGCATGCGTGGGTTGAGGCTTGCATAGGGGTCTTGCAGCACGAGTTGCATGCGTGCGCGGATGCGGCGCAGCTTCTCGCCGGCAAGATCGGTGATGTCCTTGCCGTCGAAGATGATCCGGCCCCTGGCCGCCGCCACGCGGCGCAGGACCGCCCGGCCGATCGTTGTCTTGCCGGAACCCGACTCGCCGACGAGGCCGAGTGTCTCGCCGCGCGCAAGCTCGAAGGAAATGCCATCCAAGGCGCTGAAGGTCCGCTTCGGCTTCCAGAGGAAGCCCTTGCCAAGCGGGTATTCGACGGCGAGATCCTCTACCTTCAGGATCGGTGCGGTGCCGGCGCGGGCGGTGCCATATGTCTGGAGCATGACTTTAGTCCGCCGTCCCGAGAAATGCGTTCTCCGGCAACGCCCTCTCCATGGCCCACCAGCAGGCGGCCTCCCCGCCGGCGATCACCGGTGCCATGGGCGGCATTTCCAGACAGCGATGGAAAGCTACCGGGCAGCGCGGGCGGAAAGGGCATCCCGGCGGAGGGTCGAGCAGGCTGGGCGGCGTTCCTTCGATCGAGGCAAGCCGTTCCTCCACCACGTCCAGGCTCGGCGTCGAGCGCAGCAGGCCCTGCGTGTAGGGATGGGCAGGATGCGTGAAGAGCGCATCGGCATCCGCGCTCTCGACGATGCGTCCCGCATACATCACCGCTACCCGGTGACAGAGGCCCGCGACCACGCCGAGATCATGGGTGATGAGGATCACGGCAAGACCAAGCTTCTGCTGGAGTTCGGCGATCAGTTCCAGGATCTGCGCCTGTATCGTGACGTCGAGCGCTGTGGTGGGCTCGTCGGCGATCAGGAGCTTCGGCTCGCAGGCGATCGCCATGGCAATCATGACGCGCTGGCGCATGCCCCCCGAGAGCTCGTGCGGATGCTGCCCAAGCCGGCGGGCCGGTGCGCTGATGCCCACCGCCGCGAGTAGTTCCTCCGCGCGTCCCCGGGCTTGCGCCCGCGTGAGGCCGAGATGGCGCTCCGTCACCTCGCATAGCTGTGTGCCGATGGTGAGCAGCGGGTTCAGCGAGGTCATGGGATCTTGGAAGACCATCGCCACTTCCTTGCCGCGTATGGAGCGGCCGTAGCGCTGGCCTTCGCGCCCGAGAAGGCTGCGGCCGCGCCAGCGCATATCGCCGCCGCAGATGCGGCCGGGCAGGTCGACCAGGCCCATGACCGCCTGGGCCGTAACGCTCTTGCCCGAGCCCGACTCGCCCACGATGCCGAGCGTCTCACCCTTGGCGATGGAAAAGGAGACATCGTTGAGCGCGTGGACTATCCCGGCGCGGGTTTCGAACTCCACGCGTAGCTGCTCGACTTCAAGGAGGGGCTCGGGCGTGCTCATTCGGCAGGAACCGTCGCTTGATCGCCACGCGCCCGCCGGCGCTTGGCGGCCTGCGCGCGGGCAAACCGCTTCTCCCGCTCCTGCGGGTCGGCGGTGATGCGCACCCAATTCGCGAACAGATTGACCGACAGGACGGTGGCGACGATGCTGAGGCCGGGGAAGGTGATCAGCCACCAGGCGATGAAGATGTAATCGCGCGCGGCGGCGACATCGAGGCCCCAGCTGGTGGCCGGCGGCTGCACCCCCAGACCCAGGAAGGAGATCGCTGCTTCGGCGAGCACGATGTTCGTGAATTCCAGGATAGCCACCGTGAGAATCGGCGAGAAGAGATTTGGCAGGATATGGCGGAAGATGACGCGCCCGGGCCGGCAGCCGATCACCTCCGCGGCTTCCACATAGGCCGTCTGGCGCACGGACATGACAATCCCGCGCACCTGCCTTGCATAAACCATCCAGTTGGTGACAGCCAGCACGACGATCATGGTCGTGATGCTCGGGCCGATGACGGAAACGATCAGCAGAATGAGCAGGATGCCAGGAAAGGACACCTGAATATCGACGAGGCGCATTACGAGGCTGTCGACGCGCCCGCCCGCGTAACCCGCCCATAGCCCGACAATGACGCCGAAAGTACCGGCCAGAAGAACCACGCTGAAGCCGATGAGAAGCGTGGCGCGGGAGCCCCAGATGACGCGCGAAAGCACGTCGCGACCGAGATGGTCCGTGCCGAGCGGGTGCGCCCAGCTTCCGCCGGCTAGCCACGCGGGCGGCTTCAGCCGCGCGATTAGGGATTGCGCGGCGGGATCATAGGGCGCGATCAGCGGCGCGAAGATCGCCATGGCGATGATGAGGAGGATCACCAGCAGGCCGATGGCGGCGGGCTTGTCGTGCCACAATTCGCGCAGGAAGCCGCCGGCAAGGCGCGTGCCGCCGGAGAGCGCCAATGGAAGGGATGAGGTGGAGGCGCTGGACACGGCAGTCTCAGTTGAGGTTGATGCGCGGGTCGATCATCTTGAAGGCGATGTCGAGCGCGATGTTGATCAGCACGATGAGAAACGCGATGGAAAAGACGATCGCCTGCATCAGGAACAGGTCTCCGCGCTGGATCGCCTGCATGGCGGTGAGGCCGAGCCCCGGCCAGGCGAAGACCGTCTCGACCACCACCGTATAGCCGGCCAGGATCGAGATCAGTTCCCAGCCGGTCAGCGTCAGGAACGAGATCAGGACATTGCGCAGGGCGTGTACGCCAAGGATGCGGCTGAGGCCCAGGCCCTTGGCGCGGGCGGCCTTGATATATTGCTGGTTCAATTCGTCGATCATCGAGGAGCGTACCAGCAGCGTCAGACGCGCAAGAGGCGTGAGACCCAGCGTCAGAGCGGGCAGGATAAGATGCGCCGGGGTTCCCATTCCGGACGTCGGCAGCAGCTTCAGCTGCACAGCGAAAATGACGATGAAGAGAAGGCCGACCCAGAACTGCGGCATGGAAAGGCCGATGAGGCCGAGGCTGACAGTCAGCCGATCCACGATACCGCCGGGCCGAAGCGCCGCGATGATGCCGAGCGGAATGGACGCCAGGATGGCGAACCCCAATCCGGCGACGATCAGAAGCAGCGTGTTGGGCAGACGCTCGAAGACGACCTCGATGGCCGGACGCCGCTGCCACAGGCTGTTGCCGAAGTCCAGCGCGACGAGGTCGCGCATGAAGCCGAGAAACTGCACGAGCAGCGGCCGGTCGAGCCCGATCTCATGAGCAAAGGCGGCGCGTTGTTCGGCCGTAGCCGTAAGCGGCAGCATCAGGCTCACCGGGTCGCCGAAGACGCGGGTGACGACGAAGACCGTCAGCGTCACGCCTAGGACGACCAGCAGACCTTGCCAGAGTCTGCGCAGGATGAATGAGCCCATGCGCCTTCTTTCGATCGGTTGCCTCGGGGACTGCCCTACTCGGCGACCGACATTTCCTTTACTATGAGCTTGCCGTCAACACGCGGCTGCCATTCCATCCGGGCGGACATGCCGTAGATGTCCTGATGGTTGAAGAGGGGCACGTCAAAGGCTTCTTCGTGGAGCTTGGCGGTGAGCTTGTCGTAGAGAGTGGAGCGTTCCTCAAGATCTGTCTCGGTGCGGGCGGCGCGAATCGTTTCCGCCAACTCCTTTTCGGAGTTCGAGGCGCCGCCGGCGCCCGCCTCATAGGCAAAGGACATCTCGCGGTCGGCGTCGAAGAGTTCATTGGAATTGAGCACGAAATAGGCGTCCGGGCGCACTTTCATGTCGAAGAGCCGGTCGAGATAGCGCGAGAACTCCTCGATCTGCACGTCCACCTTCAGTCCGATTTCGGTCCAGTAGCCGGCCACCGCCTCAATAACCTCGCGGTCCTTCAGCCACCTGCCGGATTCCCCGAGGAGCTCGATCGTGCTTCCTTCCGCGCCCGCTTCGGCCAGCAGCTGGCGCGCGCGATCCGGGTCATAGGGGTAGGCTTCGATGCTCTTGTTGAAACCGAACGCGTTCGGATGGATCAATTGGCCCTTGGCCACTTCCGCATAGCCGAGAAACAGGTTGTCGGCGATGGCCTTCCTGTCGATGGCAATGTTCAGCGCCTGGCGGACACGCGGATCGCGCGTCGCTTCGTTGTCCGTCGAGAGGATGATAGTCGACGTTTCGATGCCGCGCACTGCCGCGAACTTGGGGACGGTGGCCGTGAACTCGGGCGGGAGATTCACGATCACGTCGAACTCGCCCGCCATCAGGCCGGAAAGCCGCGTTCCGGGCTCGGTGACGAAACGGTAGGTCACCTGCTCGACGTCGGGCGCACCGTCGCGGTGGTCGGCATTTGCTTCCAGCGTGATGTCGGAACCCCGGTTCCAAGATACGAACTTGTACGGGCCCGTGCCGACCGGCTGGGCGGCAAGATCAGCTTCCTCCGCATGCTTCGGCGGCACAATCTTCATCCAGTACATACGCGAGGGCAGGATGGGATCAGGGCCGCTGGTGGTGATGCGCACCTTGTAGTCATCCACCTTCTCGGCACCCGCGATCGTACCTAGATAGGCCATCTGCTCTGAAGCGTTCTCCGGAGCAACGACTCGCTTGACGCTGTAGACCACGGCATCGGCGTTGAAGGGCTCGCCATTGTGGAAGGTGACGCCCTCGCGCAACGTGAACTCCCAGGTCAGATCATCGATCTGCTTGGGCATCTCAGCGGCAAGGCTCGGCACCAGCTCCCCGGTCGGCGTTCTGGCGAGCAGCGTTTCGTAGATATTGTCGTTGACCTGGCGCTCGCCGCCGTCGTCACGCAATTGCGGGTCCAGCGTGGAAGGCTCGGAACCGATGGCGATGGTGATCGACTGGGCAAGGACCGCCCCGGCCGTAAGGCTCCCCGCAGAAAAAACGGCGGCTGCAAGCACCCGTCTGAAGGTGTCGTTCATTCAAGTTCCCCTGTGCGGTATCGTTCTTTTCTTCCCGCTCTCCACCCGGCGGGATGGCGAGAGTGTTCCCTGCGGCGGTGGCTTGTCAACGCGGCAGGCTTGCCTCTCCGGGATAGGAGCCGACACAATCCCGCCGCGCCGGACGAAGTGTCGGGACGCAAGCTGCTGTGCATGCTCAAGCCGCCTCGAAAAACGAAACGGGGCGCGGCGACCAATCGGGCCGGGCTTGGAGAAAGCGCGCGGCGATGTCGAAAAGCCGCTCCTCTGCGCCCTTCAAGCCGATGAGTTGGACGCCGACGGGCAGCTTTGCCGAGGAGAGCCCGCAGGGAAAGGCAAGGGCGGGATGGCCGGTGAAGGCAGCGACCGCATTCGGGATGGGGTCCTTCATGAAATAGTATTTGTTGACTGCACGCAGCAGTGTTGCCGGCGTCAGCGCGCCCGGCGCTAGAATCGCGTCGACGGTCTCCAGCGCGCGCGAAAGATGCTCGGTGAGCAGGACGCGTGCGCGGCCGGCGGTTTCCATAGCCTTTTCGTCGATCGCGTCGCCGATCAGCACCCGGCCGCGGAACATCTCGCCGTAGCTGGAGAAGTCGCGCCTTACCTTCGCTGCGTGGACATCGGCGACTTCGCGCATCATGACCACCATGGCGGGCGCATGGAAAGTCTCCAGTTCCTCCAGATCGAGTTCAACGATCGTTGCTCCGCCGGAGCGGGCGACGGCGATGGCCTCCTGCCAGGCGGCGCCCATATCGGCGTCGAGCCGGTCGCCAATACCCCACGCATTGCGGGGAATGCCGAGATGCAGGCCGGAAAAGGAAGCTTCGGGCGGCAGCGGCTCTGGCATCGACTCACCGCGCATTGCGGCAAAGAGGATGCGGCAGTCGTCCACCGTCGCTGCGATCGGTCCGACATGGTCCATGGACAGCGAGAGCGGAGAGATGCCGTCAAGCGGCAGCGCGCCATGGGTGGGCTTGAGACCGACAACGCCGCAGAGCGTGGCAGGCAAACGGATCGAGCCTGCTGTGTCCGTCGCTACGGAGCCCAGGCACAGCCCCGCGGCGACCGTGACGCCGGAACCGCTTGACGAGCCGCCGGAGAAGAAATCCGTGTTCCACGGATTGCGCGCCGGCGGGCAGGGCAGGTCGAAGGAGGGGCCGCCAAAGGCTAGCTCGTGACAATTGGCCATTCCGAGGACGATGGCGCCCGCCCGTCTCAGCCGCCGCACGACCGTGGCGTCGGAGGACGCAATGCGGCCCTTGCGGGTAGCCGACGCGCCAGTGGCCGGCAGTCCTTCGACGTCGACAATGTCCTTCACCGATATGGGGATGCCGGCGAGGGCGCCCGGCTTGTCGCCCCTGGCGATGCGCGCGTCGAGCTCGCGCGCCGCCGCCATCGCCCGGTCGGCCGCGACATGGTTATAGCCACGGAGCTGCTCGTCGAAACGGGCGATGCGCTCGAGAAAATAGGCGGTGACCTCGGCCACGCTCAGCCGGCGCGAAGCGACCCATTCCGCCAATTGCCTGACGGAAAGCCCCTCCAGGCGGGAACTGCTCATCGCTCCCCTGCCTCGCGCCGCTGCAGCCGGTGCACGATATCGTCTAATTGTCTAGACAACCGCTCCAATATCGCCACGCCTTCGGCGAATTCCGCCGCCTCCCGCTCCGACATTTCGTGCGGCAAGTCGACCGGACGGAGGCGGGGCTCCCGTTCCTCAGCATCTTTCACGTTGTTTCCCCTATGCGCGGGTAATGCGGCGCGCGGTAGGATCACTCCGTGACCGACATCTCCTTCACCATGAGCTTGGCATCAACGCGCGGCTGCCACTCCATACGCTCGGACATGCCGTAGATGTCGTGCAGATTGAAGAGCGGCACCGTGTAGCTAAGATCGTGACCCTTCTTGAAGACGTCGTGATAGAGGCTCCTGCGCGCCTCGGTGTCGGTCGTCACGCGCGCCTTGTCGATCATCTCGGCCATCTCCGCGTCCGAATTGGAGGCAGCGGGCCCGTCCTTGTGGTAGATGAAGGAGGCCTCGCGGTCGGCATCCAGCAACTCGTTCGAATTGGCGATGAAGATCGCGTCAGGGCGCGGGCCATCGCCCATAAGCGTGTCGAGATACTGGGAAAACTCCTCGATATGGACTTCGGGAGCAAGCCCGATCTCGCGCCAATAGGCGGCCACCGCCTCGATCTGCTCGCGGTCCTTCAGCCAGCGGCCGGACTCGCCGTAGACGCCGATGGTCTTGCCCGTGGCACCGGCTTCTTCGATCAAAGCCTTGGCGCGCTCCGGATCGTAGGGGTAGGACTGGAGCTGGTCATTGTAGCCAAAGGCCCTGGGGTTGACGTGATGGCCCTTGGCGACGGTCGCATAACCGAGGAACAGGCTTTCGGCCATGGCTTCGCGGTCGATGGCGAGGTTCAATGCCTCGCGCACGCGCGGGTCCGACGTCACCTCGTTGTCGGTCCCCAGAACGAAGACCGAGGTCTCCAAACCGCTGACGGCAGCGAATTTGGGCACGGAGGCGGTGAACTCGGGTAGCAGATTGGTAATGACGTCGAACTCGCCCGCCATCAGGCCGGAAAGGCGCGTGCCGGGCTCGGTGACGAAGCGGTAGGTCACCTGGTCGATCTCGGGCGCGCCGTCCCAATGGTCCGGATTGGCTTCGAGGGTGAGGTCTGCGCCGCGGTTCCAGGAAACGAACCGGTACGGCCCCGTGCCGGCAGGCTGGGCGGCAAGGTCACCTTCCTCCGCATGTTTCGGCGCGACCATCTTCATCCAGTACATGCGCGAGGGCAGGATCGGATCGGGGCCGGTGGTGGTGATGCGCACCGTGTCGTCGTCCACTTTTTCGGCACCGGCGATCGTGCCGAAATAGGCCAACTGCTCGGAATTGTTCTTGGGGTCGATCACGCGCTTTACGCTGTAGACAACCGCATCGGCGTTGAACGGCTCGCCATTATGGAAGCTGACGCCCTGGCGCAGGTTGAACTCCCAGGTGAGATCGTCGACCTGCTTGGGCATCTCGGCGGCAAGGCTCGGCACCAACTCGCCCTCTGGCGTTCTGGCGAGCAGGGTCTCGTAGATATTGTCGTTGACCTGGCGTTCGCCGCCATCGTCGCGCAGCTGCGGATCCAGCGTCGAAGGCTCGGAGCCGATGGCGATGGTGATCGACTGCGCCAGCACCGTCTCAGCCGAGAGGCTGGCGGCAAGGACGGCGGCGGCAAGCATGTGTTTGAACATAGATAACCCCCTCTGCGGCTTATTCTTCTATGGCGGTGTCGTGGGCGACTGGCGACAGATTGTTTCTTAAGGTGCTGGGTTGTCAAACCTAAAGCGCCCCATAGGGACAAGAAAAGGCAACGAATTCACGCTTCCAAAGACGATTTGCCGGACAGGGCCGAGGGCGGAAAAGCGCGATTGCAAAAACGGCAGCCTGCCGGGTACCTATTTACCGCCGCTTCGGGAGAGCGGAGCTATGCGGGGTCGCAATTTTGGATTCTGTTCTATCGATCGAGTGGCCGCTCCTCGCCTTGGCCGTGGCCGCGCTCCTTACCGCAGGCGCGGTGCAGGGCTCGGCCGGGTTCGGCTTCAATATGCTGGCGGCCCCGATCCTTGCTGTCATCGACCCGGTCTTCGTGCCGGGCCCGATGCTGATCATCGCCGGCCTCGTGTGCATCGGCGGTGCGGTGCGGGAGGCCTCGTCCATCGATGTCAGAGGGCTCGGCTTCTCCCTGGCAGGGCGGGTCATTGCGGCGGTCCTGGCCGTGCTCTGTCTCGGGCTTTTGGACGAGGCGACGTTTTCCCTTGTGTTCGGGACGATCGTTCTCGTCGCCGTCCTCCTCTCGGTGCTTGGCCTCAGGATCGCCGCCACGCCTGGGACGCTCTTCGCAGCGGGGGCTGCATCCGGCTTCATGGGTACGCTAACTTCCATCGGGGCGCCGCCGATGGCAATCGCCTACCAGAATTCCGCCGGCCCGGTGATGCGCTCTACGCTCAACGCCTTCTTTGTCTTCGGCATGGTGATTTCGGTGACGGCCCTCTTCCTGAGCGGGAATGCGGAATGGGGCGATGTCGTGCTGGCGGCCATATTGGCGCCGTTCGCCTTTGTGGGCTTTCTCTTTTCCCGATGGGGGCGGGCCTTCGTGGACAAGGGGCGGGTGCGCGTGGTTGTGCTTGCCATATCGACCGCATCGGCGGTGATCCTGATCGCCCGCCATTTGCTGTAGAGGAGCAAGCCATCCATGCAACAGGGTATCGAGCGAGTGGTGGTGGTAACAGGCGCAGCGAGCGGAATCGGCGCAGCCATTGCGCGGCAACTGGCGGCGCCCGGCACGGCGCTGATGCTCCATACCCGCCTTAACGAGGCCGGGCTGAGCGCGCTGGCGCAGGAGTGCGCGGCAAAAGGAGCGGCGACCGCGACCTTTCTCGGTGATCTGGCCGATCCCGAGATTCCCGCCCGGCTGGTTGAGGCTGCGCGGCAGGGTTTCGGGCGCGTGGATCAGATCGTCAGCAATGCCGGTCAGGCGCAGCAGAATCGGTTCGGAACCCTCACCGACGAGGACCTGCAGAACGCCTTCGAGACCATGCCCTTTGCGTTCTTCCGACTTGTCGATGCGGCCTTGCCGGATCTGGAAAAATCGGATTGGGGGCGGGTGCTGGCCATCAGCTCCTTCGTCGCGCATCTGTTCGGCACCAACGGGCTTCATTTCCCCGCTTCCTCGGCCGCCAAGGCGGCGCTCGAGGCGCTGGCGAAGTCGCTTGCGGCGCAACTGGCACCGCTCGGCGTCACGGTGAACTGCATCGCGCCGGGCTTCACCCGCAAGGATGCAGCGGGCCACGCTGCCACATCGCGAAAGACAATGGAATCGGCTGCCGAGTTGACGCCCACGGGGCGCCTGGCCGAGCCCGCCGACATTGCGGCGGCGGCCGCCTTCCTGCTGGCGCGGGAGGCACGGCAGATCACCGGCCAGGTGGTGCATGTGGACGGCGGGCTGATGCTGGCCTGACGTTCAGGCGCCAAACCGCGCCGGCGAGAAGGGCCCGATCGGCAGGGCAGGGCGCTGGCCGGCTGCGAGCTGCGCCACGATCAGGCCGGTCACCGGCCCGGTGGAGAGGCCGATATGGCCATGGCCGAAGGCAAAGAGCACGCGGTCATGCCGGGGGGCGAAGCCGATCACCGGCAGCCCGTCCGGTGTGGAGGGGCGGCTGCCTACCCAGACCTTCTGATCCGGGGCCTCCTCCAGAGGCAGCGACTTTCGTGCGTCGGCAAGCACGGCGCGAAGCTGGGTCTCGTCAGGGGGGTCGTCGGGGGCGGCGAGTTCCACCCCGCTCAGGATCCGCACTAGCCCCTCCATGGGGGACATCACATAAGCGCCTTCCGCATCGTGAACCGGACGGTTGAGGACGGCGTTCCCTCGCGGACGCAGATGCAGGTGATAGCCGCGTTCGGCCGCGAGCGGGAAGCGATAGCCGAGCTTCGCGGCGAGCCGGCCCGATCGTGCGCCAGCGGCGATGACCGCCAATCCGGCCCGCACCGTTTCCGTGGCGGTCCTTACCGTCACGCCCTCATTGTGCTGTTGGATGGTCTCGGCAGTCCCATGGACGATCCTACCGCCGCGCGCGAGCAGATGGCGCGCATAGGCGTCGACGAGGGCTCCGGGGCTTTCGACGGAGCCGCTCTCGGGAAAAAGCAGGCCGGCTTCGAAGCGGGGGGCAAGATGCGGCTCCAGCTCGCGGACTTCAGGACCGCCGAGGAGCTCGGCATGCACGCCGTGCTCGTCGAGTATGGCACGCTCCAGCCGCGCGGCGGCAGGGGCATCCTTGCTCCGGTAGAGGCGGAGATACCCATTGCGCTTGATCATGTGGCCCGCCCCGACCTTTGCCGCAAGCGCCAGGTGGCGCTCATAGGCCAGACCGACCAGCGGGTCGAGCGCGGCCGCGGCTTTCCGCCACGCTGTCTCGTTGGCAGCACGCACGAAGGAAGCGACCCAGGCGGCATTGCTCGCTATCGATGCGAGGCGTATGCGCACGGCGATGTCGCGTCCGAGCAGATAGCGGGGGAGCTTGCGCAGCACGCCCGGTCCCGCGACGGGGAAGATCGACCCTCGGCTGATGACACCGGCATTGCCGAAGGATGCGCGCCCGGCCGGATCGCCTGAGTCGAGCACGGTCACGGATTTGCCGCGCTCCATAAGCTCGAGTGCGCAGCTCAGCCCGACTATCCCTGCGCCGATAACGGCAATGTCGGCGCTGTATTCGTCCATGTTTCGAGCCCGTCTCCCCACCTTAGTCCCGCTCTAGACAGGCCGCAGCTTCTCAGCAATGCGCTTTGCCAGCGCAAGACGAAATATTCGAGAGATCCGGAATTCCCGTGGGTTCACGCATGCAGTCTTGATAATTCCACGGAAACGTGCAGCCTGCTCCTGATCTGTCCCGCTGTCCCTGCGGACCAACGCGACCCTTGCTGCATGAACGAGATACGCGACAATATCGACCGGCAACTCATCGGGCTTCTTCTCGCCAATGGCCGGGAGTCGACCACCGCGCTTGCGAGGAAGCTGGGGATCGGCCGCACGACCGTCCATGAGCGGATGGCGAGGCTGGAGAAAAGCGGCGTGATCGCGGGGTATTCGGCGATCCTTTCGCAGGATCCGTTCCAGGAGGCGACCTTCGCCCTCGTCATGCTGGACATCGTGCAGAAGCGCCAGCGCGAGGTTCTCGAAGGACTGAAGGCTCTGCCGGAGGTGATGAGCTGCTTCACGATCAGCGGCGACTACGATCTGGCAATCGTCCTGCAGGCCCCGAGGGTGGAGGACATAGACGCCGTGCTGGACGAGATCCTCCACATAGCCGGCGTCGAGAGCTGCCGTTCCTGGATAGTCCTCGGAAAGCACTTCCAGCGGGGCGCTTCGGCCTTGGGAACGGCCGTGGCCGGTCGCCCGCAGTTTGCAGCCGAGTAGCATCAGGCGGCCGAACGAAGAGTCGCATCGCCCGTTGCATAGACGGTCCCGAAACGGTTCGAGAGGAACGGCTCGAGCTCGACATCCTCCTGGCGCAGGAAGCCCCTGTCCGGCAACAGCCCGCCCGCGACCATATCGAGGACGGCGCAGATAGCCGACGCGGTCGTCACCTGGATGGCGCTGCGGGTGACACTGCCGATATTGCGGGCGTAAATCCTGTTCGCATAGGTCTCCTGCATCAGTCGGCCGCTCTTCCGCCCGCTCACCGTCACGAAGATCACCACCACGTCCTGCATGGTCGAGGGCACGGCGTTCTCCAGGATGTCGCGCAGCACGTCGCGCCTGTGGCGGAGGCCCAGGTCGTTGAGGATCACCTTCATGATGGCCGCGTGGCCGGGATAGCGGATGGTGCGGTAGTTGAGGGTGCGCACCCGGCCGAGATAGGTCTCGCACAGCGTGCCGAGGCCGCCCGACGTGTTGAACGCCTCATAGGTGACGCCGTCGAGCGAAAACTCCTCGCGCTCCTCGAGGGGCGGCACCTCTACCAGTTCGCCGTCGAGGATGGCCTCGCAGGGCTGGCAGTACTCGTTGATCACCCCTTCCGTGCTCCAGGTCAGATTGTAGTTGAGGCCGTTCGAGGGATAGCGCGGCAGGGCGCCGACGCGCATGCGGATGCTGTCGATCTCATCGAACCGTTTCGCCAGGTCATTGGCCACGATCGAGACGAATCCGGGTGCGAGCCCGCATTGCGGCATGAACACCGCCCTGGAGCCCGCGGCGAGCGACTTCACCCTGCGCGTGCTGACGACGTCCTCCGTCAGGTCGAAATAGTTGATGGAGACGGCTGCGGCAGCCTCAGCAATCGGTATCGTAAGATGATAGGGGGCAGCGTTCACCACGGCAAAGCGACCATCGAGCAGCCTGGTCAGGGCGGTGCTGTCACGGACATCGGCGATGGCGGCTTCTACTGGCCGCGAAAGCTCCAGGCCCGCGAGACGCTCCCCAGACTGATCGACAAGGGTCACCGCATAGTCTCCGGTCGCGGCAAGCAGGTCGGCGATGGTCGAGCCGATCTTGCCGGCGCCCACGATGACAATGTCCTTCATGCAGTCCTCTTAGATGTTTCCGGAGGACAGTGCGACGGGCGGCCGCCGCTGGAAATGCGAACATGGTTGGCTTCCGGCGCGGGCCGGCAACAGATCGTCGGCGGCGGCGGCACTATGTCGGAGGAGGCACCCGTCGGGTGAAGCAGGAGCCATCCTGATCCAGATATCAATGCTCGGTCAGTTCGATGAGCAGGCGATCGGGATCCCGGCAGAAGGCGACCTTGTGTACGATGTCGGAGTTGTAGGCGAGCCGCGGCCGCTCGACCATCTCCACGCCGGCGGCCTCCAGCCGGCGATAGGTGTCGTCCACGCTGTCGAAGCAGAAGGTCAGATGCCGGACGCCGGCGCGGCCGACGGCCACATCCTCGGCGAGCAGGGCGCCGGTCGCCGGGCTGACAAGTTCAAGCATGCAGTTGCCCGCGCTCAGGAAGGCGACCTCGTCGCCATCGCGCCCGGGCCGGCGGACGACGAGCTCCATGCCAAGGAGGTCGACGTAGAAGGCGAGGCTCCGGTCGATGTTGCGCACCGTCATGCCCACGTGTTCGAAGCCCTTCAGCACAAAGCGCCTCCCTACGTTTGGGCCGCTACTTTACGTCGGATGCGAAGCGGCCGCGTTCGTCTGCCTGAAGCAGCTCATTTATAACGTTCGCTATGTGGTGCGCCATCGCCTTTTGCGCCGCCTCGGGATTGCGCATCCTGAGCGCCGCAACGACCGCGTGGTGGTCGCCGATCCATAGCGGCCGGACGCTCTCGGCATGGATATGCTCATGCAGCTTCTTCCACATGCGCGAAGCGTCGCGCTGCGCCCAAAGCGCCTCGACCATGGAGAAGATGATTGCATTGCCGGTCATCCCAGCAATGGTCATGTGGAAGTCGCGGTCGCCCTTTTCGCTGAGAAGCGGCGCATCCTTCTCCTGCTGCATACGTGCGATGCATTCCTCCAGTTCCATGATGTCGTAATTCGTGGCGCGCTGGGCGGCGAGATAGGCGGCGCCGGATTCCACGGCGAGCCGCGCCTCCAGCAATTCGAAAGGGCCGGGGCCGATATCGGTGTCGATGGCGTCGAAGCCGATCTGGCTGAAGCGGGTGGGCAGGACGATGATGCCGGCGCGTCCGCGCACCTCCACGATGCCGCGCATCTCCAGTGCGATGACCGCTTCGCGGACGACCGTGCGGCTTACCTGAAGCTCTTCGGCGAGCTCCCGCTCGGAGGGCAGGCGCCAGTCCGGCTTGCCGGAATTTTCCTCGATCATGCGGGCGATCCGGCGCGCGACGATCTGGTACAGCCTTTTGGACACCAGGATGCGGGTCCTGCGTTGAGCCTTCTCCAAACTGGTCTCCGTTCCCCGAATGAACGATCCCGAAGCATTGAGGCTCGGGAGCGGCTTGGCGAGGATACTACGCGCTCTTTGTGGCCGCCATGTCCGGCGCCGGCAGCCAAGAGCGGTAAAGGGGATGATCGGGCCTGATGGGCAGCGGCGTCGGCCGGCCGGTTCGGTCCGAGTGATAGGCCGCCGTCACGAGTTCGAGGGAGTTGCGGGCATCCTGCAGGGTCACCGGCGGCTCGGTGCCGTTCCGGATCGCCTGGTGGAAAAGCTCGAATTGGCGCGTATATCCGTCTTCCGTCGGCACATACTCGGAAAGCGCCTTGTCTATCCGCTCCTGGTGCTCCGGATCGCCGGCGACGAAGGTCCAGGGATCGCGGCCCATGGTGTAGGGCTCAAGGATGCTCTCGGCCACGAGCTTCTCGAAGCAGAAGCGCAGGCGCGAGATTTCCTTGCGCGAGCCGAGCGTCATCGACAGCGATGCTAGGGAGCCGTTCTGCATGCGTACGGCAAGCGCCATCGTGTCCTCGACCTCGATCTTATTGACCAGCGTGGCGCCAAAGGCGAAGACCTCGGCGCAGGGACCATGGACATAGTTCAACATGTCGTGCGCGTGGATGGCGTGGCCGAGCAGCCCGCCGCCCAGCTCCGTCGCCCATTTGCCGCGCCAGGGCACTTCGTAATAGGCGGGGCCGCGCCACCAATGGGTCTCGATCGTGGTCATAAAAGGCCGGCCGGCAAGGCCCCGCTCAATCAGCAGCTTCAGCTTCTGCAGCCCGGCCCCGTAGCGGTATTGAAAGATGGGCATGAGCTTGCGGTCGCTGCGGGCGACGATCTCGGCCATCGCATCCACATCGGCTAGCGAGCCGAAGAGCGGCTTTTCGCAGATGACGTGCTTGCCCGCCTCGATCCCGCGGCGGCAGAGCTCGAAATGGTTGTGCGGTGGCGTGCAGACATCAATGACGTCGATATCGTCCCGGCTGAACAGGGAATTCGCGTCCTGGGTATATTCGGGGATGCCGAACTCCTCGCAAAGCGCCTTGCCACGGTCCTCGTCGAGCGAGCAGAGCACCGGCACCTCGAAAAGGTCCTTGTTCCAGCCGAAGCCGGCGAGATGACGTTGGGCAATCCCCGCGCCGATCACCGCCACGCGCAATTTGTTGGTCATGATTTCAGCCCTGTGGTTTGGAAGCGATCACGGCAGCCTTGACCTGCGCCTCGAGGGCAAGGCGGCAGACTTCGAACACGTGCTGCTGGGACATAGCCGTTTCCGTGCGGTCGCGCACGTCCCTGGCGAAGGCGGCGAAATATACGAGCGGCTCGCGCGAACAATCCATATAGCGGACACCCGAGCGGTCGGCCAGGAACAGGTGGTCCTTGCCCTCGCGACCGGCTATGTCGATGTATTTTCGAAGCTCGATGTAGCCCTCGGTGCCGAGGATCGTCAGCCGCCCGTCCCCCCAGGTGGGCAGCCCATCCGGCGTGAACCAGTCGACGCGGATGTAGCCCGAAGCCTTGTCGCTGCGTAGCAGGACCTCGCCGAAATCCTCGAATCCGGCCGACTGCGGGGTGGCGAAATTGGCGACCGAACTTGCCACGACTTCGGCGGTTCGCGACCCGGTGTAGAAGAGGAACTGGTCTATCTGGTGCGAGGCGATATCGTTGATGATGCCGCCGAAGGCATCGAACTCGAAGAACCAGTCCGGACGGGTGGATGGCGCCTTGCGATGGGGTCCAAGCCCCACCGTCTGAACTACGCGCCCGATGGCGCCATCGGCCACCAGCTTGCCGGCCATCACGGCGGAGGGGACGCAGTGACGCTCCGAAAAACAGACGGAGAAGATGCGGCCGGTGCGCTCGACTGCCCTCTTCACCTCTTCCAACTGCCCGAACGTGGTGACGCCCGGCTTATCCACCATGACGTCCTTGCCGGCCTGCATGGCCGTGATCGCAATGCCCGCCCGGTCGCGAGGAATGGCGGCGGTACAGATGACGTCGATGGATTCGTCGGCGAAGATGGCGTCGCGGTCGAGAGGCTTGGCGTCCGGATAGGTCTTGCGGAACTGGTCCATGAGGGCCGGCACGGAAGTCTGCGGGCAATAGCCGGCAAATTCCGCCCCTTCCGCCAGAAGGCCGTTCACATGTTCAAATATATGTCCGTGGTCGATGCCCACGGCGGCAAATCTCAACATCCCGAGGTTCCCTCCTCAAAGCGCGCCTCACCGAAGCGATCAAACCCGCGCTAATGGCGTCCGTAGGAATCCGGCCGGTCTTCCGTTCGGTCAGACCAGACCGGAATCATCAAAGTATGTCAAGCCTGCCGATCGTCGTCTCTTTTTGCACTTGGAACCTTGGAGAAGGTCGAACAAACCAACGCTGTCGCTGCCTCTGGTTCTGACCTATTGACTTTCTGGTGCAACACACGGAATCTTCTCTGGTTAGACCAATGCCGATTGGCCGCGTTTTCGGTTTATCGGCAAGGAGGTGGTCGAACGAGGTGCATCGGGCGCCCTGCGGCCCGAGAGGAGGAGAGTGTCCATGAAGTTCGCCGGTATTTTGTCGGGTACCGTGTTCGGGCTTGCGGTCGCTGCGGCGGCCCAGGCGCAAGAGATCACCGTCCAGTGCGACGATCTCGGCTTTGGCTGCAAGGCGATGGCGCCGGTGGTCGAAAGGTTCAACCAGGAGAATCCAGGCAAGACCGTGCGGCTCGAGACCGTCTCCTACCAGACGATCGTGGAGGCGCTGCCGGTGCAGCTTGAATCCGGCGAAGGTCCGGACGTCGCCATCATCACCGATCTAGGCGGCCTTAGCCGCTACTATCTTGATCTTACGTCCTATGTTGATGCCGCGTATTTCGAAAAGGAATTCGGCCGTACGCTGCAATGGCTGCGCGGCAGCGACCCGGCAAGCAAGGCCATCAACGGCATGCCTACATCGCTTACGGTGAACGGCGCCTATGTCAATCTGACGCTGTTCGAGCAGGCCGGCATCCCTGTTCCGCAGGAAGGCGCCACATGGGATGACTGGGCCGAGGCCACGCGAAAGGTGGCGGAGGCGACAAATACCGACTTCCCCATGGAAATGGACCGCTCCGGCCACCGCTTCGCCAGCTTTGCGATCAGCCACGGGGCGGAACTGGTGGATGAGCAGGGGAACCCGGTCGTAGATGACGGCCTGCGGACGGCGATCGAGAGGTTTGTCGAGTGGCACAAGAACGGCACGATGCCGCTCGATCTCTGGGGCGCGGTCGGCGGCGCGACCCATCGCGAGCTCTTCACGGACTTCCTCAATGCGAATGTGGTATTCTATTTCGGAGGCTCCTGGACGCTGAACCAGATGGATACCGAGGTGGGCGACCTGTTCGAGTGGGCGGTTATGCCCGCTCCCTGCGGTCCGTCCTCCTGCACGGTCATGCCCGGCGGCGGAGCGCTGGTCGGCTTCAAGCACACGAAGAACCCCGAACTGGTAGGCGAATTCATCGCCTATGTCGCGCAGCCGGAAAATTATAAGGAGATCATCGCGGCTTCCGTAGAGATTCCCGCCGCCGCCTCGCTCATCGAGGGCGGCGTCGAATATCCCAGCGCGTCGGAGCGCACACAGGAGGCGCTTGCCACCTTCACCAACCAGATCCCAAAGATGGCGCCCGCCGCCTACCGCTTCCAGGGCTGGCGCTTCCAGCGGGCCATGATGAACGCGCTCACCACACGCATCAGTCAGGTCATCAATGACGAGCTGACCGTCGATGCCGCGCTGGAGCGCATCAAGCAGGATGTCGAGCTGGCCATGGGCGCGGCGCAGACCGGCGGCAACTAGCCCGCGCGAGCCAGAGCGCATGAGCGCGGCCACCCGCCTAACCGGAGCGCTCGCCACCCTAGCCGCCTTGCCGGCCAGGGTGGTCGAGCCTCTCATGCACGGGCTGCAGAAGCTCCTCGGCATCAAGCGCATGCCCTGGGTGTTCCTGATCCCCAATCTCACCGCCGTCCTGCTCTTCTCGCTGCTGCCCGTCTTCATAAACATCTTCTATTCGGTGACCGGCAGCGACAGGCTGTTTCCGCTTGACCGGCCATATGTGGGCGCGGCCAATTACGAGACGCTGCTCGACTGTCGCGACTATCTCGACCCGTCCACTTGCTCGCGCGACCTCTTCTGGCGGGCGCTCGGCAACACGCTCCTGTTCGTTCCCGTGCAGGTGGCGGCGATGATCGGGATCGCGCTTCTGACCGCCATCTGCCTGAACCGTGACATCCGGGGCAGGGGATTCTTCCGCGGCATCTTCTTCTTCCCGGTGATGCTGTCGCCGGTGGTCGTAGCACTCACCTGGCAGTGGATCCTGCAGCGCAACGGCGCGCTCAACGGGCTGCTCACCGCCATCGGGCTGGAGCCCATCAATTGGCTGGTGCTTCCGGACGCCGCCTTCTTCTGGTCGGTCTTCGTGACGGTGTGGGCGCATATGGGCTTCTTCACCATCATCCTGCTCGCCGGGCTGCAATCCATCCCGCGCGACGTCTACGAGGCGGCGAAGATGGATGCGGCGAGCCCCTGGCGCGTCTTCACGCGCATCACGCTTCCGATGCTCAAGCCGACGCTTCTGGTGGTCTTCATCCTCTGCGTGATCCGTTCCGTGCAGACCTTCGACGAGCTTTATGTTCTGACGGGCGGGGGGCCGGGCTCGGCGACCATTCTGATCGTGCAGTTCATCTACGAGACCGGCTTTGCCATCCAGCCGCGCAATTTCGGGCTTGCGGCCGCCGCCTCGCTGCTGCTCGGCATGGTCCTCCTCATCTTCACGCTTGTTCAACTGCGGGTGGCGCGGGGGCGGAGCTATGGCTGAGCTCGCGGCCCGCGGAGGGCACGGGTCCGTCCTGCGATTCCTCACCCGCCGCCGCGGCAGGATCCGGGCGGACTGGTCCGACTGGGCAACCTACATCTACCTGTTCCTCGGCGTCGCCATCATGTTCGCGCCGGTGCTGTGGGTGGCGCTCTCCTCGTTCAAGACGCCTGCCAATCTGGCGGAGTTTCCGCCCACTTTCCTCCCCTACGCCACCGAGACGGTGACGGTGGAGGGATATGACGAGCCTTTGCCCCTTTTCGAGGTCAGAACGGAAGACGGCGGGACACGGCTGCTGGCGCAGGTGCGCCGGGTGGGACTGAGAGCCCAAATGATCGACCCCGCCGACCCGGAGGCCGGCAGGATTGTGGTGCAGGTGGCGGATGCGGAGCCGGTGCGGCGCGTTCTCTTCACCTTCGGAAACTATGCGCGGCTCTTGTCGACCTCCGGGTCGGAACTATGGCTGTTCGTCTACAACTCCCTCTTCATCACCGTCGCGGCGACCATCATCACCCTCATCATGAACTCCATGGCGGCCTTCGCGCTCTCAAAATACCGCTTCAGGGGAAACACGGTTGCCCTGGTGGCCATCCTGATGACGCTGATGATCCCGCCGACCGTTGTGCTCGTGCCCACCTATCTCATCGTGGCTCAGTTCGGGCTGGTCGGGAATCTGTGGGGCGTCATCCTGCCAACCGTCGCCACGCCCACCGGCGTCTTCCTGCTCCGGCAGTATATGCTCACCATCCCGGACGAACTGATCGAGGCGGCGCGCATGGACCACGCCAGCGAGTGGCGCATCTACTGGCGCGTCGTGCTGCCGCTCTCCGCGCCCGCTCTGGCCGTGGTGGCGATCTTCTCCATTCTTTCGCGCTGGAACGATTTTCTGCTCCCCCTCGTCGTCCTCAACCGGCGTGAGGTCTACACGCTGCAGCTGGCGCTCGCCTCCTTCCAGGACGAGAACCAGATCCATTACGACCAGCTCCTGGCCATGACCACGCTGACCGCGCTGCCGCTGGCCTTCGCCTTCATCTTCCTGCAGCGGTATATCGCCAGCGGCATCGCCTCGACCGGCATCAAGTAGAGACCAAATGGCAGATCTCGTTCTGGAAAAACTCAGGAAATCCTTCGGTGCGGTGGAGGTCATACCGAGCCTCGACCTGCAGATTGAGGACGGCGAATTCGTCGTATTCGTCGGGCCGTCGGGCTGCGGCAAGTCCACGCTGCTCCGGCTCATCGCTGGCCTTGAGGAGGCGACGTCCGGCGACATCCGCATTGCCGGCCAAAGCGTCGTTTCCGTGCCCGCGGCGGACCGCGGCGTTGCCATGGTCTTCCAGTCCTATGCTCTCTACCCGCATATGACCGTGCGCGAGAACCTCTCCTTTGGGCTCGAAAACATCCGCATGTCCAGGGAGGAGATCGCACGCCGGGTCGAAGCGGCGGCGAAAATGCTGCAGATCGAGGAACTTTTGGAACGCCGGCCGAAGCAGCTCTCAGGCGGGCAGCGCCAGCGCGTCGCCATCGGCCGTGCCATCACGCGCGACCCCAAGATTTTCCTGTTCGACGAGCCGCTTTCCAATCTCGACGCCGAATTGCGCGTTCTGATGCGGGTGGAGATCACCAACCTGCATGAGCGGCTCGGCAACACGATGATCTATGTCACGCATGACCAGATCGAGGCCATGACCATGGCCGACAAGATCGTGGTGCTGCGCAAGGGCGTGATCGAACAGGTGGGTGCGCCGCTGGAGCTTTATAACCGCCCCTGCAATATGTTCGTGGCGGGTTTTATCGGTTCGCCGCGCATGAATTTCGTGTCCGGCGCCATTGCCGAGGCGACGGAAGCGGGAATCACCTTCCAAGCCCCGCATCTGCCTCCACTGGGGGTGCCCGCAATGGCCGGCAAGGTACGCGCCGGAGAGCAGGTGACGCTCGGCATCCGCCCAGAGCATTTCGTCCTTTCGAATGACGGGAACGGGTGGCCGCTGCAAATAACGATCGCGGAGCAGCACGGCGCCAACAGCTATCTCCATTGCACGACGCCGGGCGGCGCGCCGATCCTCATTCATGAAGCCGGCCAAAGCAGGATCGGGCGGGGCGATGTCCTCTTCGCTCAGCCGCGCATGGACCAGCTACACCTTTTCGATGCCGAAGGTCGGCGCATCGAACTGGGCGAGAGCGAGGCTGATGGGCGGCTTGGCGCAGGGCTGCCGTAGGCTGGCCGTGCCGCGGTGAAGGGCGGCAAGATGCCTAGGCTTGCTGGATGGCGGAGAGCTTCCAGTCACCGCCGTTGTGTCGCGTGAAGGTCCATACTTCAGTCGTCTCCGTCGGCCGATCGGCATCACCCTCAACGATCCTGCCGCTGACCCGTTCGAGCGTGACGTCGCGTGACGAATAGCGCATGGCCGCCGTGGCATAGTCGGTGTCGCCCTCGCGCCAGCTTTCAGAAATGTCTGCCTGCAGGAGCTTCACGTCAGAGACATCGTTCTTCAGCCCGTTTTTCGCGTTCTCGGCGAGTTCTTCCGAAAGGTACGACACCATCTCCGGCGTTGTCAGCCGGCGCAGGGCGGCGTGGTCCTCGCGTCCGAAGGCTTCCTGGACTTCCGTCAGCCGGCGCTCGAACGTATCGAGATCGTGCTGCGTCAGCCCGATCTCGTCGGCGCCCGGACGGAGGATACTTTCCGGCCGGGTGGAGGAGCCGGGGTATGGGTTGGTGACGCCGCCCGCACCGTAGCCGAAGCCGCCGGCATCGCGGGAATGGCCCGCGAGTGCGGGCGCGGGAGTCCGCGCCGGCTGCGTCCTGAACATCTTGAGAAGCAGCAGTACTGCACCCCCGATCAGAAGCAGCTGAAGCAGAAGGCCGAACATGCCGGCCAGCCCGCCAAATCCGTGGCCGAGCAGCAGCCCGATCAAGCCGCCCAGCATCAGACCGCGCAGCATAGAGCCGCCGAATCCGTTCATGAAGCCAGGACGCTGCGCTGCCGGTTGCGCTTGGCGAGCCGCGTTGCTCTGACCTGTGCTCGGTGTCATCGAGCGCTCAACCGGGGCGGTCGGCTGCGGCGCCGTCCTGGTCGGCGGCGCTGCCTGGAAGGTGCGCATCCCGCGGCTGCCGAAGCTGCCACCGCGACGTGCCTCGGCATAGTCGATGGCAACAAGGGAAAATGCCAGGAACAATCCGGAGAAAAGAACTGCTAATCGGGTTTTCCCGGATATCGCCATGGGATTTCCTCGTCGTGAACGGTTGCACTCATATAGGGGCGGATGATCGCGGTGTCAGGGGGTACATGAGTCTGCAGGAACTTTGCGGCGCCTCTGCTGGTTGTGCCGATCAAACGGAGGATGCGCTATGCCAGAGAACAAACACCCTGAAGATCCCGCCGAGGGATCGCGCGAAGTCATCGACCGCCAGCTGAAGCGCTCCGAGAAAAAGGAGGGCCCGGAAGCCGATGCCGAAGGCCAAAGCGAGAAGCGGCACAAAGGCGGAAGCAATGACGGTGTCTCCAGCGCGAACCCGAAGGTGCTTTCGGGCAAGGAAGACGGGGACGCCACCTTCCCGATCCGCCGAGACAAGTAGGGCGGAGACGAAGGCCGCCAAAGCCATCTGAGGGCAGTAGACCCAAGCTGCCACCCGTCAGCATATGAAAGAATGCTTCTCGCCTGTCGGAAAGCCTGCTCTTCTTTCGTCCTCCGCTCATGCAGCGTGGGACGACAGAGGAGAAGGGAATGCTTTACAAAGGCGGATGTCACTGCGGGAAGGTCTCAATCGAGGTGGAGGGCGATCTTGAGGTCGCGGTCTCCTGCAACTGTTCGATATGTTCGAAAAAGGGCGCCTTGCTCTGGGCTGTGCCGCGCGACAAGATGACGGTCGCGGCAGAGACGGAGCCCAGCAGCTATCTCTTCCACAGAAAAGCAATCGCGCACCGCTTCTGCCCAAATTGCGGGATGCATGTCTATGCCGAGGACGCCGCAGAAGGCGGGGAGCGCACAGCCTATATCAACATCCGATGTCTTGAGGCCGTCGAGATTCAAAAGGTGCCGGTGATCGAGTTCGACGGCCGAGCCGCGCTCTAGGGCGGTGCCCGCCATTTTCTTTGCACCACCCGGAGGGCGGTGATAATGACCGCCGCATGGTGGTCGGGAAATTGTTCCGAAAAGCTATCAGGCGCCGCCGGCACACGGAGCGCTCGGATCGGTGCGCTACATGCGCTTTCCTGCCGCGCCAAGAGGGAAGTCGTGGGGAAGCAGCCGTTTAGCCTCAAACAGCGGATCTACGCGCTGCTCATCGCCGGGCTGGGCGGAACCACCGCAGCTGCGGTCTCGTTCGCGATGTCGGTCTATGAAGCCGCAAATCCAGATCCGATCCCGGTACTATCGGCGAACGAAACGGTAGACACCGGACGCTGGTTGGTGACAATCCGCGACGCCCGGATCGGCGACATTCCTCCCACAGGCACGAAGCCGTTCGAGCCGAAGCGGTTCCTCATGGTGGAAATGGACCTCGACAACCGCTCGGCAGGAACAAGCAACGCGTTCCAGGAGCTGGTCGCCATTGCGGAGCCGGCTGTCGAGGGTCTGCCCAGACCGACCTACTATCTGGCGCGCGACCGGTGGATTGCCGGAGGCATCAACCCGAATATGTCCGAGCGTGTGATCGCCACCTGGGAGTGGCCCCGCGACAAGCCGCTTCCCAGTGAGGTGCGTCTGACCGTGGCCGGCCAAATCTACAAGCCCCGGGATAATCTCTATGGCTCCCCCGGCTGGTTCCGCAACGGCACGGCGGCCGTGGTTGTCATGCCGGTCGGCCGGAAGGAACCGCTATTATGAGCCGAGTCCTTGGGATGGCCCTGGCGCTGGTGCTCGCAGCGGCGGCGCTCTATGGCATGCAGCACTCGACGCCGGGCTATGGCGACATCACGTCCCCGATCGCGATAGATGGGAAGGCCGGCGAGCGCGTCGAGGAGGACACATTCGCTTTTGGCGTGGCGAGGGCGCATCTTGCGCGCAGCCTGAGGACGGAAAACTTCGGCAAGGTGAAGGAGTACACCACGTCGGGAGTGTGGCTTTTGGTGGAAGGCGCAGGGGTGGCGAAGGTGGAGAGCTTGACACTCACCTCCGCTGAATGGCTCGGGCCCACCGGTATCCGCTATGCGCTCAGCCAGAGATTCTCGAACCAGCCCGGATATCTTGTGAACGAGCGCCTCGATCCGGGCCTGCCCACCCCCCTCCTTCTCGCTTTCGAGGTGCCGGAAAAGGAGGTAGCCGGCGGCCGGCTCCTGCTCGCCCGATCCGCTCTGATCCCTCTCGACGAGCAACTGCGGATCGACATAGCCGGCGTCCTGCCAAACTCCGTGTCGCCCTCCCTCACCATCCTGCGCAGCGAAGGCGACATCCGTTGGGCAATAAGGCGTGAGTGAGATGCCCTCCAAAACGGTAAGCGAAAGACGCGCGTATTGGGGCAGCATGGCAGCGCTCGGGTTGGTGCTCCCGGCTGCCGTTCTGGCCCATTCCTGGGGGAGTCTTGCCGAATGGTACGATCGGCACGGCCGTGAGCCCATCCTGGTCGAAGGCGGTGTATCGCCGATCTATGCGGGCGCCGCGTGGCGGCTCGTGTATCTGAAAAGACTGCCGGGGCCGTCTGCGAAGGCAGCGGTGGTGCTGGCCGAATTCGAGGCTCGGGTCGGGAAAGACACGGCAAGCATGGCGGGCATGTGCCGGATCCGCCTCACCGATGCCGATGGGCGGCTTTGGGCGCCGACATTTACGCTCGAGCCCATCGCGCGGAAAGCATATCCCGGGATCGAAGAACGGCCGCTTTGCGGCGGCCCGGCATTTGCCGAAGCCGGGCCCGGCGGCAAGGTTGACATGGTCGCCACATTCCTCGTCCCGCATGATGCCGTCGACCTGGCTTTGCTGATCGGCCTTGCCGAGGCCGAGCCGGACACTCTCCTGCTCAAACCATAGCAGGCGCGGCGCCCCGACGCGCGACGGCATGCTCGAGCATCCCCGCAAGTAGCGCGACGCGCAGGGCGTCGAGCAAGATGCCGCCGTCGAGGTCGCTCGGGCTGCCGATGAATACGCCGGCGACACCGAAGATCGCTTGCCAGGTTACCAGATCCTGAGGCGCCAGCATGCGCGTGAGTGCATACCAGGCCCAAGCGCCCATCCAGCCGATCAGACGATACGCGACGATGAAGGAAAGCAGCGTGACGAGCCCCGACCCGAGTGTCAGCTTGAGGCAGATCCATACGGGGCGATAGCGGGCGCGGTAGCCCGAGACGAAATGGTCAGTAAAATCCGCCAGCCATTTTCGCAAAGTTCCGGCGGGGGATGCTGCGGGAACAGACTGACGGCCCGCTCCAGAAAGCTCGTAGCCGTTGATGATAGCGGCCATCACCAGCCATACGATTGGCAGCAGGGCGTAGAAGAAGAGGCTCTGCATCTGGGCAGGCCAGTCGGGCGGCTGGAACTCGACCGGGGTAAAACTCTCGGCTGCATGGGCAACGCTCACCAGCAATGCGCCGCCGGACGCGCCTGCCGAATCGAGCAATTCGCCCGCCCCCAACCATGTGATGAATGCGTCCTTCCAGATGCTCAGGCCATAGAGGCCGATGAAGATCCAACTCGCATCCGCCGCCACCACCAGCAGACGCCAATAGGGCGAGCGGCTCCGCTTGTTCATGCGCTTTGCCAGCCAGCGAATGGCCCAGCAGGCGGCGATGGACAGGAGCAACCCCCGCGAAGTCAGGAGATCGAGAAACCGCGCTTCCTCGCCGAACTGCACCTGGTCGAGGGCAAGCCGGGAATATTCCCGTACCGTGTCGCCGAGAAAGCCCCAGGCAGCGTAATAGGCAAAAAAGGGCAGAATGGCCGCGGCGGTAATGGCGAGCATGCGCCCGCCACGCGCCGATGCGTGCTTAGTCTGCACCGAGGGCTCCGGCTGCGACAGAGAGGCGAGCGCCGGCAAGCCCGGCCGCATGACCAGGAACAACATCACCACGACGGCCAGCTTAACGAGCACCACCAGCGACAGGATCACCATGCCGCCCAGTGGGTGCACCAGCCCGACCGTGGCCGCGGCGCGCAACAGGAGGTCCCGAAGCAGATAGCCGACGGCGCCGACCAGCAGGAGTTGCGGCCAGAAGCGCACAAGCAAGCGGCCGGTCAGGAGAAACGGGCCAACAACGGACTCGATCGATGCCATGCCGGCGTTTTAGCGGCTGCCGCAAGCGGAAGCAATTTAAGGCGGGCGGGGCTAGATAGTCGGGGTGCATTGCCAGTTGCGGCGCTGCTGCCGAGGTTGTCAGACGCGGCAAGCCTGTTGACCGAGCCGACCGTGCCAGCCAGTGGCGGCTTCACTCAAGGCAAAAGGCTGCGCCATCGTAGATCAGCCTCCGCCGCACCCCCGGGTAAGCGATGTGTATTTCACGCCGGTGGTCTGATCATCGATTCAGAGCTTGGCGGCGATCTCCAGCGCGCCGCGAATGGCTGCGTCGTCCTCGCCGCGGAACGCCGAAAGACCGAAAAGCGGTGCTATGCGCACATAACGCTCGTTCAGGCCGTCGTTGCCGACTATTCCGATCTGGTCGCCCGAGGCGAACCAGCCTCGCTGGCGGGCCTGGGCGAACTCGTGCGCGATAACCAGCCCCGACACATAGTCGCGAATCTCCTCCGGCCTGAGCTTGCCTACGAGCATGCCGGTACGGGCCGAGAATAGATCGGAGAGAAGCATGGGAGACCGGCTCTCCGCCGCCAGCCGCGCGCCACGATCAAAAGCGTTCCAGTCCGGCTGGCCCTCTACTACTGCCCCCGCGCTTCTGGCGACAAACGAGTGCCTGGTGAGAAGTGCATAGAGTTCTCCGGTGACGAAGGTCTGGAAGGAGCCGATGGCTCCGTCCGAAACCCGCGCCCACTTGCTGTGAGTGCCGGGCAATACGATCGTAATGTCCTCTGTGAGCCCAAAGCCCACGATCTGCGTTTCCTCGCCGCGCATGACATCCGGGAAAGGCGATGCGGTCGGGTCTGTTAGGCCGGGCAAAAAGATCAGGTTCGAGCCATTGGGTAGTGTCCGCCTTGTCGCCCCGTTCGCTAGTGCCTGGGTATTGGCCGGGCAGGGCACATAGGGCACCTCCACCCAGCCGTTGCGACTCGTCACCATCCCCAGGGCGATGACCGGAATCTTTCCGGCCCGTTTCAGCCAACCGCCCACCGCCTCCATCAGGCAGTCTTCGAACCTGCCGTCCTTGATGAACTGGATGCCGCCGCTCTCGGTCTCCTTTTCCGCCAGAACGGAGCCGTCGCGCGTGACTAGATAAGCGCGCAGTGAGGTGGTTCCCCAATCGACAACGATCGCGTGAGCATTCTCCTCGGATTTCATCATCGGCATTCCCCTGCTGATTGGCTCTTGTCATAGACGCAGCTGGCTGGTAGTGTCAATTTATGAAACTTAGTCTCACAGTTTGGACTAACGGATGGATCAAAACCTGAGCGGAATTCTGCCGGTGCTTCCGACGCCCTTCGCGGAGGATGGCGGAGTTGATGCCGCTGCCATGCGGCGCATTGTGCGCTTCGCGCTCGGTGCCGGCGTGGATGGGGTGGTGTTCCCAGGCTTCGCCAGCGAGGTTGAGATGCTCTCGGCCAGCGAGCGTGAGACGCTGTTGCAGGTCTGCGTGGAGGAAGTGGGAAGCGCCGTGCCAATCGTGGCAGGTGCCAGCGCTCCGACTGCTGCGGAGGTGATTGGCCATGGCGCTCAGGCGCTCGCGTTCGGTATCCACCATCTGATGGTTCAGCCGCCAAAGTCGCTGGGAAGCTCTGCCGAAGCCGTGGCCGCTTTCATGGGTGAGGTGAGCCGCGGCTTGCCCGAAGCCCGGATCATTCTTCAGAATGCGCCGGCGCCGCGCGGTAGCGATCTGTCGCCGGAAACGATCCTTGCCGTCGTCCGGCAGATTCCCGCGATTGCCTATGTGAAGGAGGAGACGCTGCCGGCCGGACCCGCCATTTCCCGTCTGATCGAGGATGCGCCTGCGCATCTCTCGGGCGTGATCGGCGGCGGCGGCGCGCGCTATATCCTCGATGAATATGCGCGCGGCGCCTGTGCTGCCATGCCGGCGGTGGAAATCGCTGCGCATCATGTGGCGCTCGACCGTGCCTATCGCGCGGGCGATCTTCAGCTGGCGCGGGAAATCTATGTGCGAACGCTGCCGCTGCTCACGCTGCAGGCTATCTACCGCATGCGGCTCTCGAAGCATGTGCTGATGCGGCGCGGCGTCTGCGAGAACACGATCGTGCGCGCGCCCACGCCGCAACTCGATGCGCAGGCGATTGCGGATATTGATGCATGCCTTGCCGAGATCGATGCGCTGCCGCTTCACGCTCCGCTGCAAGCAAGTGTCAAGGTCGCGGGGGCCCTCTGATGGCGGACAGCGTCGCCAGCGTTGAGGTTTTCACCCTCACTATATCGCGTGAGACCGTCTATCTCGGCGCTCCGCGCCCGGGAGAGGAGCCCAACGCGCGCGGCTATCTCGTGCGCAAGGGCAACAAGACCGTTTATCCCACCTTCGACCGCAGCGTCCTTGTCCGCGTCCGCACGCGGGAGGGCGTGACCGGCTGGGGCGAGACCTACGGGCTGGTGGCGCCCGGCGCCGTCATTGCCATCATCGATGACCTGCTTGCCGACTTCACCATTGGCCGTGATCCCACCGATCCTGCCGCTGTTCATGACGACCTCTATGACCTGATGCGCGTGCGCGGCTATACAGGCGGCTTCTATGTCGATGCGCTCGCGGCGATCGATATTGCGCTCTGGGATATCGCCGGGAAGATCGCCGGCAAATCTGTTGCGGAACTGCTCGGGGGGAGGGCGAGGGCGCGTATTCCCGCCTATGTCTCCGGCCTGCCGGAGAAAACGCGTGAGGCGCGCGCCGACCTTGCGCAGCACTGGCGCGAGCGCGGCTTCTCTTCCTTCAAGTTCGCACTGCCGGTAGCCGACGACGGAGCCGGAGCGGAATACGCCACCCTGCGCGAGCGGCTGGGGCCTGATGTGCGCATCGCCTGCGACATGCACTGGGCGCACACGCCCGAGGAGGCGATCGCGCTTATCGAAAAGATGGTGCCGCACGCGCCCTGGTTCGCCGAGGCCCCGGTGCGGACCGAAAACATCGCCGGGCTTGCGAAAGTCTGTGCGGCGGTGGACGTGCCGATCGCGGTGGGCGAGGAGTGGCGCACCGTTTACGACATGCATCACCGCGTGCCGCAATGCGCCATCAGCATTGTCCAGCCGGAGATGGGCCACAAGGGCATCACCGAGTTCATGCGCATCGGCTCCTATGCCAGGGAGTACGGCATCGAGGTCATCCCGCATGCAACGATTGGCGCTGGCATCTTCCTCGCTGCGAGCCTGCAGGCCAGTGCCGCGCTTTCAAACGTCACCGCACACGAATTCCAGCACTCGATCTTCGAACCCAACCGACGCCTGCTTGTGGGCGACATGGATTGCCGGGAGGGCGCATACACGGCGCCCAGCGGCCCCGGCCTTGGAGTGGAGCCTTCGGAAGAGGCCTTGGGACTACTGAAAAGCAACTGACCACGTGGAGGAGATCAAGATGAAAGCACGTTTTCTCAAAGCCGCCGCCGCTCTCGCGGTGGGAGCGATGCTGGCGACGACGGCGCTGACGCCGGCACTTGCCGAGACACTGAAATTCGTTTCCTGGCAGAAGGACGAGAAGGGCGTGGGTGACTGGTGGGCCTCCGTCATCGCCGAATTCGAGAAGCGCCATCCAGAGCACAAGATCGAATGGACGAAGGTCGAGCGCGCGGCCTATGCCGACACGATGACAACGCTCTTTGCCGGCGGCAATCCGCCTGACATCGTGCACCTCGCCTCCTTTGAGTTTCACAGCTTCGCCGACAATGGCTGGCTGGAGGATCTGACCCCCTGGACCGAGAAGTCCGGACTCAATCTCGATGGTTGGTCCGGCCAGAAGGCCTGCAACTGGGACGGCCAGGTCGTCTGCATCATGATGCTCTATTATGGGGCGATCTTCGCCTATAACGAGGAGATGCTGGCAAGCGAGGGCGTCGCGGTTCCCACCAATTGGGACGAGTTCCTTGCGGCGGCCCGCAAGCTCACCAAGGACACCAATGGCGACGGCATTCCGGACCAGTTTGGCACCGGCCATGAGACAAAGGGCGGCGCCGGCCAGTATCTGGCGGAGATGGCGAGCTATCTTCTCGATGCCGGCGCCAGCTACACCAATGCGGAAGGGGAAGTGACCATCGACACGCCCGAGATGGTCGAAGGCCTGCAGCGCTGGAAAACGGTGATCAGCGAGAATCTGAGCCCGCGCGATCTTTCCGCTGGCGATATCCGCAAGCTTTTCGCCGATGGCCGCATCGCCATGCGCGTAGATGGCCCGTGGCTCTATTCGATCATGGAGCAGGGCGCCGCCAAGGACAAGCTGAAGCTGGCCAAGGTGCCCTTCGATCCGCCGCTCGGCGGCTCCTCGAACGTGCTTGCGATGCCGAGCGAGATCGACGAGGAGAAGAAGGAACTCGTCTGGGAATTCATCAGCATCGCCACGTCCGACGAGTTCCAGTCTTCCTTTGCCAAGCTTGCCGCCTCGACACCACCCAGCCCGCGCGCCGATGTGAGCGCGGCCAAGGCCGAGATCCCGCATTTCGACCTTTTGGTCGAGGCGCAGCAGGCGGCCAACAAGGCCGGTGTCGACCGCATTCCGGTCGGCCTGGAGATCCCCTTCAACGAGTTCTCGAAGATGATCCAGGAGGAGGCGCAGCGGATGATCATCGAAGATCTCGACCCCGCCGAGGTCGCCAAGCGGATGCATGAAAAGGCCGTCGCGCTGCAATAGAGCGCAAAGGGGTGCCCGGCCGGGCCCAAGCCGGCCGGCAATCCTCCGCAAACAGCATGAGACCGCGATGAACGACACTGCAGACCTTGCGGATGCGGAAGCCTTGGTCCTTGAAGCAGGGCGCGTGACCGCGCGCCTGGAAGAGGAGCGCCGCCGCGCCGGCATCGCCAAGCGCGACCTCGAGCCATACCGGCGTGGCAATGCGGGGATTCCCTACGCCTTCACGTTCGACAGCGGCCGCGCCGGCCCGCATGTGCTTGTCACATCGCTCGCCCACGGCAACGAGCCGGGCGGGCTGGAGGCAGTCCTGGCGATCCTGGAACACGGAATACGGCCGCTCTGCGGGCGTCTGTCGCTCGCCATCTGCAATGTCGCCGCCTACGAGGCGTTCAACGGGGTGGACCCCTACGGCACCCGCTTCGTGGAGGAGGATTTCAACCGCGTCTGGTCGGATGAGAAGCTGGACGGGGAGGGGCATTCCGTTGAGCTCGATCGGGCGCGCGAGCTGCGACCGCTTGTTGCCGATGCGGATTTCCTCATCGACCTCCACGCGACGCCCTATGAAGCCTCGCCCTATTTCGTGCTGCGGCCGGGCACCCGCGCCATTGGCCTGGCAGAGCGGATCGGACTGCCGCACACCCGCTTCCTCTTCAACCAGGGCAGTGCGCACGCGCCCACCCTGTCCAACTATCGGCAGTTCTCCGATCCGCACTCCAATGCCATCGGCATCACGCTGGAATGCGGCCTGTTCTTTGCCGCCGAAAGCAAGCTGGTGGCGCAGGCGGCTGTCGCCAGGCTTCTGCAACTCAACGGCATGATCTCGGACGCCGATTTTGCAGCGCTCGCAACCTGGCGTGACACGCGGCCCCGGCGCGACATCGTCGTGGAATATCCTGAAATCACCCGCACGGCGCAGATGCGGTTCCTGGCCCGCCCCGGCGACTTTCAACCCTTTGCAGAGGGTGAGATTGCCGCATTCGATGGGGACCGGCCGATCCCTGCGCCATTCGAGGGAGCCCTTGTGCTATGGATCAAGCAGACCTTCGAGAAGGACGTGCAGGCTTTTATGTGGGGGCGGATCGTCAGGGCGGCCGATGGTCGGCCGGCGTGAGAAAACGGAAGCTCATCGATCTCGCGCGGCCTAGCCGGCAGCACTGGCTGGGCTACATCCTGCTCGCGCCGGCGGTGATCCTCGTCGCCGCCATCATCGCCTATCCCCTCCTCATTTCCATCGACATTTCCTTCCAGGACGTGAAGCTGCCGCGCATGGGCGCGGCGCGTAAACCCTTTACGCTGGAGAACTATCAGGATCTGTTCTCCTCGCCGGAATTCTGGCACACCTGCTGGGTGACGCTGAAGCTGGTGGTGGTTGTCACCACTGCCTGTCTCGCCGTCGGTCTCGCCACCGCCCTTCTCGTCAACAACCGCTTTCGCGGCCGCAGGATCGCGCGGCTGGCAGTGGCGCTTCCCTGGGCCGTTCCGGAGGTGATCGCGACCGTTATTTTCGCCTGGATCTTCGATTCCTCTTTTGGCCTCATGGGCTGGCTCTTCATCAAGCTCGGCCTCGCGAACCAGATGGTCGCCTGGTTCTCGGATACCACCGCCGCCTTCTGGGTGGTGGCCACCACAATGGTCTGGAAGGGCTATCCCTTCGTATCCATCATGTGCCTTGCCGGTCTGCAGTCTATCCCGGAAGATTTCTACAATGCCGCCAAGGTGGACGGCGCCAGCGCCTTGCAGCGCCTGCGCTGGATCACCATTCCCTCGCTGATGCCGGTGCTCGGCGTGACGATGGTTCTCGTCGTCCTGTGGGTGTTCCGCGATTTCTCCATCATCAAGGTGTTGACGGATGGGGGCCCTCTCAAGGCCACGCAGACGCTGTCGATCATGACCTACAACGAAGCCTTCGGCTTCTTCAAATTCGGCTATGCCTCGGCCGTGGGCGTCATCACCCTGCTTCTGTGCGTCATTGCCAGCATGGCAATGCTCGGCCGCGGCAGCAAGGCCATGTACTGAGGGACCACCGATGAAGCGAATCACCGCCCAAAACATCGCGCTCTATGCCGGCGTCATCGCCGTCTGCGCATTCCTGCTGTTCCCGATCTACTGGCTGTTCGTCACGGCGCTCGCCACCAGTGCGGAACTGACGCAGCTTCCCCCGACCTTCTGGCCGAAGGACCCGCAATGGGAGACCTTCGCCAAGGTCTGGGCCGAGCGGCCGATCCCGCTCTGGCTCCTGAACTCCACGCTCGCGGCGGTGGGCTCCGTGGCGCTGTCCATGTTTGTTTCGGTGCTCGCGGGCTACAGCCTGTCGCGCTTCTCCGTGCGCGGCGGCCACAGCCTCGGCCTCTTCATCCTGACGGCGAAGATGCTGCCGGCAACGCTGCTCGTCATCCCGCTCTTCAGCATCTTCCGCAGCGTGGGGCTCATCGGTAGCCTCTGGTCGCTCGTGATCGCCCATTCGACGCTGATCATCCCCTTCACCACCTGGATGATGAAGGGCTATTTCGACACGATCCCGCGCGAGCTGGAACAGGCGGCGATGGTGGACGGCTGCTCGCCACTTTCCGCCATGGTGCGTGTCATCCTGCCGATCGCCACGCCCGGCCTCGCCGCCACTGCGCTCTACGCCTTCGTGCTCTCGTGGGCAGACTATGCCTATGCGCGCACGTTCCTGACCAACGAGCAGGGCAGCTGGACCGCCAATCTCGGCATCACCACCATGAAGGGCGAGTACGTGACGGACTGGAACGAGGTCGCCGCCGCGGCCGTGTTCATCGCAGTTCCGATCCTCATCATCTACCTTTTCCTCGAACGCTACCTTGTTGGCGGGCTCACCGCCGGCGCGGAGAAGTAAATGGCCAGCATCAGCATCCAGAACGTCTACAAGAACTATGGCGCGTTGAACGTCCTCAGGGAGTTCTCGCTGGAGATCGAGGATGGCGAGTTCGTCGTGCTTGTCGGCCCATCTGGCTGCGGCAAGTCCACCATGCTCAAGATCCTGGCGGGTTTGGAGCCCGCCTCTGGCGGCCGCATCCTGATCGGGGGGCGCGACGTGACCGATCTGGCACCCGGCGACCGCGATATCGCCATGGTTTTCCAGAACTACGCGCTTTATCCGCATCTGACCGTACGCGACAATATCGGCTTCGGTCTGAAGATGCGCGGCATACCCGCCGCCGAGATCAGAAGGCGGGTGGATGAGGCGGCGCGCATCCTCGCCGTCGAGCATTTGCTTGACCGGCGCCCGAAGCAGCTTTCCGGCGGCCAGCGCCAGCGCGTGGCGTTGGGACGTGCCATCGTGCGCGAGCCGCAGGCCTTCCTCATGGACGAGCCGCTGTCAAACCTCGACGCCAAGCTGCGCGTGCACATGCGCGCGGAGATCAGCGCGCTGCACAAGCGCATTGGTGTCACCACGATCTACGTCACCCATGACCAGATCGAAGCCATGACCATGGCCGACCGCGTCGTGATCATGAAGGACGGCCTCATCCAGCAGATCGCCGATCCCGACACGCTGTTCCAGAAGCCGAAGAACCTGTTCGTGGCGAGTTTCATCGGCTCGCCCGGCATGAATTTCCTTTCGACCGCGCCGGCCGATGGTGCCGCCATCAAGCTCTTCGGAAAGAAGGTGCCGGTCAATGTGAGCGCGGATCGCCTGAAGCAGGCGCATTCCAACGGCGGCATCGTTGCGGGCATTCGGCCGGAATACATTTCCACCGAGGGGGGCGGCACGGAATTCATCGTCCGCCCGAGCCTGATCGAAAGTCTGGGCTCGGAGAAATATGTCTATTTCGACGCCGGGGAGCACACGTTCAGCGGCCTCAATGACGAGGAGGCGCGCAAGGGCCTGATTGCTCGGCTCGCGCATTCTAGCCCGCTTGCGGAAGGCGAAGAGCTGAAGCTCTCCTTCGATCCCGCCCGAGTTCATCTCTTCGAAGGCAGAAGCGGCGAGGCTTTGAACTGACATGACCTTTCTGGTTACCGGCTCGGCCGGCCGCGTCGGACGGGCGACGGTGGAGGCACTTCTTGCGCGCGGGGATACCGTGCGCGGCTTCGACCTGAATTCCTCGGGCAAACTGTCGCCCCGCTATTCGGAGGTGACAGGCTCCTTTGATGATGCCGAAGCCTGTGCCCGGGCCGTGGCGGGCGTCGACACCATCCTGCATCTTGGCGCCTTCATGTCCTGGAAGCCGCAGGACCGCGACCGGCTCTTCCGCGCCAATGTGGAAGGTACCCGCATCCTGCTGGATTGTGCGGCGGAGTCGGGCGTGCGCCGCTTTGTCTTCGCCAGCTCCGGCGAGGTCTATCCGGAGAACAAGCCGGAATTCCTGCCCATCACGGAGGAGCATCCGCTCAATGCCAATTCTCCCTATGGGCTGACGAAGCTTCTGGGGGAGGAGCTTGTGCGCTTCCACCAGCGCCTCGGGCGCATGGAGACCGTGATCCTGCGTTTCTCCCACACGCAGGATGCGCGCGAACTGCTCGACCCGGACAGCTTCTTCTCCGGCCCGCGCTTTTTCCTGCGCCCGCGCATCCGGCAACAGGAAGCCTTCGGCAATCATGCGGTTGCCGAGCTTCTGCGCGCGGCCGATCCCGGCCGCGAAGCACATGTGCTCGCCTGCAACGAGAAAGGCCGGCCATTCCGGATGCACATCACCGAGACCCGCGACATGGTGAAGGGCATTCTGCTTGCGGCGGATAGGGCTGAGGCAGCGGGTGAGATCTTCAATCTCGGCGCCACCGATCCGGTCGATTTCCCCATGCTGCTCGATGCGATGTCCGAGGTGACCGGATTGCCCGTGGTGCGGATCGATCTTCCAGGGCCGGGCGTCTACTATCACACGTCGAACGCGAAGATTCGCAGCGTTCTCGGATATGAACCCGAATGGTCGATCGAACGAATGTTGAGCGAAGCGGCAGACGCATGGCGGTCGAGGAAACACTGACCCGCGACGAGCCGGACGTACCTGCCGGCACCGCCGCCCTCGCCAAGGGTCTCACCCTGCTCGACATGGTGGCGGATGCCAACCGACCTGTGCGCTTTGCCGAGCTTCTGAAACGCTCGGGCCTGCCCAAGCCGACTTTTGCCCGCATCCTGCGCACCCTGATCGCTTTCCGTCTTGTGCGTCACGATGAAAAGACGGGCACCTATTCGCTCGGCCAGCGCTTCCTCGAACTCTCGCACCGCGTGTGGGATACGTTCGACCTGAACTCAGCCGCCATCCCGGAGTTGGAGCGTCTCTCGGCCGAGCTGGGCGAAACGGTCGCGCTGTGCCGGCTTGAGGGCGAGCAGGTGGTGTATCTCGAGCAACGCTCGGGCGATGGCCTCGGCGTGCGCGTCGATGCGGGACGGCGGGTCCCTGTCCACTGCACGGCGGCAGGCAAGGTGCTGCTCGCCTTCCAGGAGCCGGCACTGGCGCGTGCGCTCACCGCCCGGCTGAAGCTGGAGCGCTACACCGACAAGACCATCACCGATCAGCAGCAGCTCCAGGCCGATATGACGCTGACGCGGGCGCGCGGCTATGCTGTTTCCTACGAGGAGCACCTGCCGGGCGTGAATTCGGTCGCAGCCCCCATCACCGGGCAGGATGGAACGCCGGTCGGCGCGCTTGTCGCGCTCGGACCCTCCTCGCGGCTCGACGCCGAGAACATCCACCCGACCGGGCGCGAACTCATGGCGGCGGCGCGCCGCATTACTGGCTATGCGGGCACAGTGGCGATCAGCTCCGGCCCACGCCCGCGCTCCTCTTCCGCCTCCTCCATTCCCGTCACCTGCGTCCTGCCCTGGGGGGCACAACTCGGCGAGGCGCCGGTCTGGATCGGCGGCGAGGAACGACTCTACTGGGTGGATATCCTGCATCCTGCCGTTCATCGCTTCGATCCCGAGACTGGCCGCAACGAAAGTTGCGAGGTCGACAAGCTCGTCAGCGCGGTATTCCCTGCGGCGGACGGGTCGCTGCTCGTCGCCTCGCAAGACGGCATCGAGCGCTTTGATTTCGCCACGGGCACGTTCGAGACGTTTGCCGAGCCTGAAGCCGGCATCGCCGACAACCGGCTCAATGACGGCAAGGTGGATGCGGCCGGCGCCATCTGGGTCGGCTCCATGCGACTCGACGCCAGCCGGCCGAGCGGCGGTCTTTACAGGATCGCGCCGGACGGCGCCGTCGAGCGCAAGGAGGCGGGCATTACGGTTGCCAACGGGCTCGACTGGAGCCCCGACGGCCGCACCTTCTATTTCGTCGACACGGTGCCCGGCCATATCTACGCATACGATTGCTGTTCCACGCAGGGAACCATCGCCAACCGCCGCATCTTCGCTACCATTCCAATGGAGGAGGGAAGGCCGGACGGCATCGCGGTGGATGCGGAAGGCTTCCTCTGGTGCGCGATCTGGGACGGTTGGCGCGTAAACCGCTACCGCCCCGACGGCATACTCGACCGGGTGATCGACCTGCCCGTGCCGCGCCCGACAAGTGTGGCCTTCGGCGGCCCCGATCTCGATACGCTCTACATCACCAGCGCGCGCACGCGCCTGCCGGCCTCCACCCTGGCAGAAGCGCCGCTCTCGGGCGGCATCTTCGCCTGCAGGGCCGGTGTAAAGGGGGTGCCCGCCAACCGTTTCAGACTGGAGAGGGACTAGCGATGGCGCGCAGCTATGGAGAGCTCTTCCGTCTCGACGGGCGGACGGCGCTCGTTACCGGCTCGAGCCGCGGGATCGGCGCGGCCATCGCGAAGGGCATGGCGGAGTTCGGCGCAAGGTTAGTGGTGCACGGCCAGACGCCGGACTCGATGCGATCCACTGCGGGCGATCCTCGAATCTGGAGGCACCGCGGAGGCCGTGCATGGCGATCTTGCGGCGCCCGGTGCGGGGCGTGAGCTGATCCGCCGGGCGGAAGAGGTCGCAGGCCCACTCGACATCCTCGTCATTAATGCCTCGGCCCAGATCAACGCTACGCTCGATGCGGTGAAGGATGAGGACTTCGAAACGCAGGTGAACGTCAACCTGCGCTCGACGGTGGAGATTCTGCAGGCCGTTCTGCCCGGCATGGCCGAGCGCGGCTGGGGCCGCGTGGTCAATATCGGCTCCATCAACCAGCTGCGGCCGAAGGGGATCGTCTCGATCTACGCCGCGACCAAGGCCGCCCAGCACAATCTTGTCCAGAGCCTCGCGCGCGAATATGCGGCCAACGGCGTGCTCCTCAACACGCTGGCGCCCGGCCTCATCGACACGGACCGGAACGCGTCCCGGCGCGATACCGATCCCGAGGGCTGGGCCGCCTATGTGCGGCAGCTAAACTGGATGGGTCGGGCGGGGCACGTTGACGAGATGGTGGGTGCCGCCGTCTTCCTTGCTTCCGATGCCTGCAGCTTCATGACCGGCGAGGCGATCTTCCTTTCCGGCGGCTATTGACGGACGCTAAATCCTGCCGGTGCGCCGAAGCTAAGGTCGTCACTGCAAGATTGCTAGTCTGGGGTCGTACAACGTTCTTCCGCCAAATCGTGAGTGCATCTCCTCTTGCAGCGGCGCCGGGTGAAGTCGATCTTTGCCCCCGATCTCAGCGTTAATTTCGCGATCGAGCCCGTCTTCTCTACCCTAACTGTCCGATCTTCCTTCTCGGCCGGTCCCGACACAAGCGCTTCGATCCTGCCACGACTTCGGTTGGAGGAGCCGGCCTATGGTGGCGAAAGTTGATCGCCAGCCTGTCGCTGCGTCGTGTGGGGTAAACATTCGCCGCGCTGCCCGCTAGCGCGCGGATAGCTGCGCCGTCTCGGGGGCTGTGATCAAGTTGCCTTGCGTGCGACCACAAAACGGGACCCTCCGAAAGGAAAGCGGAGACCGATGGAAATCGCTGCACGCTCGCTCCTCAGTACCTGTTCCAGCAGAGAATTGACCGGCCGAGGGATATTGAATTCAGCGTGCGGATTGGGTTGGGAGGCCCTATGGTTCAATATACGGGAGGCGGCCATAAGGGGTAGCAGGAGCGATACGAACGAGGTGCTGAGCTCGACTGCAAAGCCAGCAGCGACGATTTTCCTGCGTATTTCGGACGAGGTGTAGCGGCGAACATGGCAGGCATAGTCATCGGCGCCGCTCCACATCCATGGATGCTGAGGGACGGTGATAATGGCGCCGCCACCTGGCCGCAACGCTTTGAATAGCTGTGATAGAACCTGCTCGTCTTCCTCGATATGCTCAAGAACGTCGGCAGCAATAGCTACGTCGAACTCTCCGCGATAGGGAATATGCCGTGCATCCATCTGAATCAGACTAGCGTCAGGAACGCGTGACTTGGCCTGCGCGAGCCCCGCGATGAAGATTTCACTTCCGACAAGACGTACTTGAGGGAATGCCGCAGCCACGCCAGTCAAAACGTAGCCGGTTCCACACCCAATCTCGAGTAGCGAGCGCGCAGGCATAAAATAGCGCCGCAGCGCCCAAATGATGAGTTCGTTCCTTGCCCTAAACCAAAAATTCCCCGCTTCCAGTTCGGCGAGCTTCGCAAACGATTCCGGGTTAAACCCTTCGCCGGAATGTGCAGAATACGGGGCCCAGGCCGGGAAACCGTCAATCACCTCCAGCTCGAATCCGCAACTGGTACCATGGCGCCACGCTGTTGGCCAGCGCTCCTCCGCAGGAAGGGCAGAAAATCATCGTCCTCTCGGCGCCGGAGTTTTGCGGAACACAAACGCGTTCAGCGTGAAAAAAAGGAAAATGGCTACGATGACGATAGCGAAAGCCTGCACTACCTGGTGTGGATAACCCAATTGGTCGGCGACGACGTAAAGCAGGATTAAATTTAGAACGTAGCCGGAAGCGTAACATGCTACATACCTCCCACTGCTCTTGCATATTTCCCCAGAGTAACGAAAGGTCGAGCAGCCAATCCCTGACGAGCTCGTTAAGAAGCTCCCCTGGCTTCTAGAAGGGATCAAAATCTCTGAGCGCGTCGATTTCGGCAAAGCTCGTTTCGTCAACGCTTGACCCGACAGTTCAGGATGGGGCGAACCTCAAGATTCGGGCCCGCGCCAACGGCTAGAGGAGGCGCTAGGCGCTCCAACAGTTAATGCCCACACGCTTTGGCATCGCTAACACAAAGCTGAGATCAAATCAGTCGGGGCCGGAAGCTGACTGACCGCAATCGCACCCGGAGAGATCGGAGCAGAGACGCCTGCTAGAACTAGCCCTGCGCGGACGCGCTGAATTCCAGTTAGGGCTTCGGCCCTTCCGCAGCGTCGACCCAGCTGGCGTGAAGCGCTATGCTCATTTCCGATCGCCGTGAAGCCATGCCGGCTCGCTGGTGGAACAATGGCAAGGGATCCGAAAAGCGGAGCCTAGCCAGCTGAAGGAAAACAGGCGGAGTATATCTTGAACCTGCGCTTCCTTGAGACCTTTGTGTGGGTGGCAAAGCTTAGAAGCTTCAGTCTTGCAGCCGAACAGCTGCACACGACCCAAGCTGCCGTGTCTCATCGGATCGCCACCCTGGAACGCGAGCTCGGGGTCCGGCTACTCGAACGGAACGTTCGGGACGTGAGCCTGACGCCTCAGGGTGTAGACGCCCTCGGGAAGGCGGAGAGGCTTGTGCAACTCGCGACCGAATTCAAATATCGCTTCAGCAATCCAAAAGCCCTGCGCGGGACGGTTCGCATCGGCGCCATCGGCACCGTCGCCCATACCTGGTTGCCCTCGTTCATCGATCTCGTGAACGAGCGCCTGCCAGACGTCGCCCTTGAAATCGCCACCTACACCAGTCTCGAGATCGGCGAGCACATCCGCAGGAACACCCTGGATGTCGGGCTGCTCATGGGTTCAGTCAGCGGCGTGGGGGTCGCCAGCATCGAGCTGTGCGCGTTTCCCTGCGCGTGGGTGGCAAGCCCCCGGGTCGATCTGCCGAACGGCAGGCTCGACGTCGAGGATTTCGCGCATCTGCGTATCCTTTCTCACTCAAGAGATTCGCAGCTCCACGCCTCCATCACGCAGATGCTATGCGACGCCGGCCATGATGAGACCCGCGTCCTTGCAGCGCCGCTGGGGACCATCATCCGCCTCGCCGTCGAGGGCACCGGTATCGGCGTCGTACCGGTCGCCGCCGTTACCAAGGAGATCCAGAACGGAAGCCTCCGCACTCTCAACGTGCGGCAGCCACTTCCGCCCATACCAATCTTTGGCGCTTATCTCAGCACGGAGGAGCGCCCTCTCCCCGCTCTGGTAACGGAGGTTGCCGCGGAGGCAGCAGCGGCCTTTTGCCGTTCCTGATCGCAAGCCACGCGCCAGTGCATTAGATTTTTCTATAGGTTTGGATGATTTTTTCCCGTTGGACAGTCCTGTGCTTGTGGCCCGATGATCTCCGGCAAGGTCAGGAGACGGGCAGTGAAGATTACCCAGATACAGATGAACACGCGTGAGTCCAAAGAGGACAATCTACGCGCGGCAGCAGACTTCATCGATGAGGCCGTAAGACTCGATCGCCCGGATCTGATTGTCCTCCCCGAGTACTATGCCACCTTGAACGCCGATCCTGCCGATCAGCAGGCGACGGGCGAAGAGTATCCCGACGGAGAATCCTTCCGCCTGATGTCTGCCCTTGCCGAAAAGCATAAGGTTACGATCCACGCAGGCAGTGTGGTGGAAAAAAGCGGAAACCGCTTCCACAATACGACCGTCGTCTTCGGCCCCTCGGGCGAACTGCTGGCGAAATATCGCAAGATCCATCTCTTCGACGTGGTCGTGCCCGGTGGCATGGTGTTCCAGGAGTCTGACACTGTGGCTCCAGGCGAAGACATCGTCACCTACCGCATCGGCGAGTTCACGGTAGGCTGCGCCATCTGCTACGACTTGCGCTTCCCCGAGCTGTTCCGGAAACTGCGGGACGCAGGCGCCGATGTGATTGCGCTTCCGGCGGCATTCACGCTGCAGACCGGCAAGGATCACTGGGAGGTGCTCGCCCGGGCGCGGGCGATCGAGACGCAAACCTACTTCCTAGCGACGGGCCAGATCGGCACCTACGCTGATGGCAAGAAGGCCAGCTGGGGCCATACGATGGCGATCGATCCCTGGGGGCACATCATTGCGCAGGCTTCCGATCGGCCGGGCTTCATTACCGCGCGCCTCGACAAGAAGCTAATCGAGCAAACGCGCCGCGGCATTCCTCTGGCTGATCACCACGTGCTCGCCTAAGCCACCCGTGGCTTGAACGCTTGCCGGTCCGGGCTCCTCCATTCGGGCCGCGGCGGGCGTAAAAACTTCTATGCCTTCGGATAGAAAAAACGCGTCTGCCTCACTTCCAACGACAGGTTTAGATCCGATATGTTCACCGTCAACGACATGCCCCCGCAGCTGGATGGCTCGCTGGTCGAACTTCTTGAGCGAACCGAAACGGCGACGGCCGGCCATTTCCTTCATCGCGGCTTCGTTGACCGGGCAATCGCACCGCTTCAGCCCAGGAAGCGCGTGGCGGGGACAGCCGTTACGCTGCGCCTGCCGCACGCGGATTCGACGCTCCTTCATTACGCGACCAAACTGGTTCGCCCGGGTGACGTCGTGGTGATCGATCGTTGCGGCGATATGAAATACGCGTGCTGGGGCGGCGGGCTGACACTTGCCATGAAGCTCGCGGGCGTAAAGGCTGGCGTAATCGACGGGCCCGCGACCGACCTGTCGGAGATACAGGAATTCGACCTGCCGATGTGGTGTCGCGGGCTCTCCTCCATCACCACTCGGCTTCTGGGGATTGAGGGCGCCCTGAACGTTCCCATCTCCGTCGGTGGCCAGGTCGTCAATCCCGGCGATGCAGTGCTGGCCGATGAAAATGGCGTGCTCGTTTTTCCGCCCGAGCTTGCACGGGAGTCCGCGGAGCGGGCCTTGGCAATGCAGAAGGCCGAGGCGACAACGCATGAGAGGCTGCGCGCCGGAGAGAAACTGCCAGACATTAGCGGCGCAACGGCAATCGTCGAAGCAAATATGGTGCGCACCGCCTGGTAGCCTGCGACAAGAAGGGGAAGAGAAATGCTGAAATGGGTAAAGACAGCCGCAATGGCGGCGACGGGGGCCATGCTGGCGATAAGCTCTGCTTCGGCCGAAACGGTCGTGAATTTCGCAGGCTATACGGGGCTTTTTCAGGACCTCTACACAAAGGCCGTGATCGAGCCTTTCATGAAGCAGAATCCTGATATCAAGGTTGTTTATTTCACACCCGGCAACTCGGCCGCGATCCTTGGCGCCTTGCGCGCACAGAAGAATGCGCCACAGCTTGACGTGGCGATGATGGACATCACGCTGGCGAAGGCCGGCACCGATGAGGGGCTTTTCGCCCCAATTGACGAGACGGTCAGCCCACATGTGGCAGATCTTTACCCGATGGCCAAGATTCCAGGTGTGAATGCCGTCGGCATGACCTTTGACAGCCTCGTGCTGGTCTACGACAAGATGGTTGTGAAGGAAAAGCCGGATTCCTGGCGCGCGTTGTGGGATCCCGCGGTTGAAGGCAAGGTCGCGCTGCATGCCACGCCGGACATTCTGGGCGTTGCCCTGACAATCATGCTCGAAAAGATGGCGGGCGGCAGCGATTACAATAAGAATCTGGATAAGGGCATTGAGGAAATGATGACCCTTGCTCCCCACGTGCTCACCTGGGATCCAAAGCCAGACCTTTGGGGCATGATCATGGCCCAGCAAGCGGCCATGGGTGTTGGCTACAATGCGCGTGCGCAGGTCTTTGCCGATCAGCCCGGAAGCGTTCTGGCTGCCTCCATTCCTAAGGAAGGGACACTGTTTCAGATCAACGCCGTCGCGCTGGTGGAAGATGCTCCCAATGCCGAGGCGGCCAAGAAATTCATCGATTACATGCTGAGCCCGGAAGCACAGAAGGCATTCACGGAGGCGATGTTCTACGCCCCGACCAACAGCAAGGCGCAAGTCTCCCCCGAAGCACTCGAGAGAACATCGGCCGGGCAGATGGAGAACGTCCTCAATGTGGATTGGCTGGCGATCGCGGAGATACGCGACCAGGTTACCCAGGAATGGCGCCGACGCGTCATCCCGCTAAGCCGCTGAACATGACCTTGGCAGAAGCGGATATGCGCCATGGTACCGGCCAAGAGGAGCCCGCCGCGGGGGGCTTCCTCTCCCTGCAGGGGCTTGGCAAGCGCTATCAGGGCTTCACCGCCGTCCATCACCTGTACTTGGATGTGCCGCGTGGAGAACTCGTAGCATTGCTCGGCCCTTCGGGGTGCGGCAAGACCACCACGCTGAGGATGATTGCCGGCCTGACGCCGGTATCCGGCGGGCGCGTGCTTGTAGGCGGCCGTGACATGACCTCAGAACCGCCCTATCGGCGGGACATGGGCCTCGTGTTTCAAAGCTACGCCCTCTTTCCGCACATGACGGTGGAGCGCAACGTGGCTTTCGGCCTGGAGATGCGCCGTATCGGCAGGGCCGAGGTGGCCGAAAGGGTGAAGGAGGCGGTCGCGATGGTGCGCCTCCAGGGGCTGGAGAAGCGGCGCCCGCGAGAACTCTCAGGGGGTCAGCAACAGCGTGTCGCGCTTGCGCGCGCGCTCGTCATACAGCCGTCCATCCTCCTGTTCGACGAGCCTTTGTCCAACCTCGACGCCAAGCTGCGCGACGAGATGCGCACGGAGATCCGCGACATCCAGCAACGACTGGGAATCACCGCCGTGTTCGTGACGCACGACCAGGCGGAAGCATTGGCCATGTGCGACAAGGTTGCGGTCATGAACGCCGGACGCCTGGAGCAGCTTGGCACGCCGACCGAACTCTATGAACGTCCTGCAAACCCCTTTGTTGCCTCTTTCGTGGGGCGCATCAACCGACTGCCGGCCATGGCCATGGGCACGAAGGCGAAGGTCGGCGAACGCGAATTGCGCCTGACCCAGCCAATGGAGGGAAACATAGAGGTGATGGTGCGCCCGCATCGAATCCAGCTTGAGCCAGCTGGCTCGGCGGCCACAGAATCAACCAACCGCGTGCAGGGGGAGATCAGGCGGACCACCTATGTTGGCGACTTGATCCAGTATGTCGTCCATGTCGACGGACTGAACTGGTCCGTTGAGCAGCCGACATCCGCTTCCGCCACCCTCAGCCCGATCGGAGCCAAAGTGGACCTGAGCTGGAGGGTTGAAGATACCCTCGCCTTCAAGAGCGCGGGCTAGCAGAAAAATGGCGCAGCAGGGCGATGAAACGCGGCGCAACGGGCTTGCAATAGCCTTGCTTCTGCCGATCGTGCTCGTCAACGTGGGCGTGTTCCTCTACCCCGTCCTGAACCTTCTCAGCACGTCCTTCAAGGAGGCGCTGCCCGGCGGCGGCATTGGCACGGAGTTCACCTGGGCCAATTGGAGCACATTGGTCCAGGACCGGTTCTACATGGAGGCGCTGCTCCGCTCGGTACTAATGAGCCTGCTGATCACCTTTCTGACGCTCCTCTGCTCCTATCCCATCGCCTTGTACCTGCATCGCTCCTCAGGGCAGTGGCGGACATTTCTGTTGGTTCTGGTCGTATCGCCGCTGCTGACATCGGCGGTCGTTCGCACCTATGGATGGGTCGCAGTGCTGGCGGACACGGGGCTTATTAAGAACGGCCTGGAGCAGATTGGAATCACCCTGCCCTTCCGCCTGGTCTACAATATGACCGGAGTGGTCATCGGCCTGACCGAGATCCTCATGCCCTACATGATCCTTGCGCTCCTGGCCGGGTTCGGACGGCTTGACCCGCGCTGTGAAGAGGCGGCTCTGACGCTCGGCGCCAGGCCCATACAAGCTTTCTGGCGCGTGGTCCTGCCATTGACGGCGCCTGGCATCGCGCTGGGCTGCCTTTTGTGCTTCGTCCTGGCGGTTTCTTCGTTCATCACGCCGCGCATTCTCGGCGGAGGGCGCGTCTTCCTGCTGGCCACAGAGATTTACGACCAGGCCATTGTGACCTTGAACTGGCCGGCAGCCGGGACGCTGTCGATCCTGGTCCTCGTCGTCTTCGGGCTGTCCTTGATCCTTTACACCCGCGCGCTGCGCGCATTCGACTGAGGGAGCGATGGAAGAAAGGAAACCAAGCTGGCTGCTGAAGGTGACAGTGACGGTCTTGTTCGTCTTCTTGCTGGTGCCGGTCCTTGTGATTGTGCCGCTGTCATTCAGTGGGGAGAATACGCTGCGTTTTCCGCCGGACAGCTGGAGCTTTCGCTGGTACGGGGAGCTGTGGAGCAATGACCGGATGTGGGGCGCCTTCCGGACGAGCCTTGTGATAGGGGCTGTCGTGACGGTGCTCACAATCCTGATTGCCTTGCCGGCGGCCTATGTGATCGTGCGCTTGAAGGTCCGAGGATCCGAGCTTCTCTACAACCTCTTTACAGCTCCTCTCCTCCTGCCCACCATCGTTATCGGACTTGCGATCCTCATCATCTTCGCATCTGTCGGGCTGTTGGGGACCCGCCTCGGCATCGCGCTCGGCCATCTCGTGCTGACCTTACCCTACGCGCTGCGCATTCTGGCCACCGCGCTAAATGCGCTCGCCGTTACCGTGGAGGAGGCTGCCGCTTCGCTGGGAGCAAAACCGCTGACGGTCTTCAGACGCATCACGCTTCCACTCATCGCACCGGGACTGGTATCGGCAGGCGCATTGAGTTTTCTCGTGTCCTTCGATGAGGTCGTCGTTACGCTGTTCCTGGCTGGGCCAGAGGCGACAACCCTTCCCGTCGAGATGTTCAGGCACCTGGAATCGCGGTCCGACCCTCTGATCGCCGCAATTTCTGTTCTGCTGATTTCCCTGACCCTCGCGGTTGTGCTGATCGTGCACCGGAGCATCGGGTTTTCGACGAGCTTTACCAGATAACGATCGGTGCGGGCGCTGCTCGAGCGCCGAGAAGCCCGCCAGCAAGACGCTGGCAGAGACACCCCGACGCCGCAGTGCAGTCCCGGTGGGATGTCCGCTTTCAGGTAGTGGAACGACCAGCCTTACGACCGAAATAGGGCGCGAAGGAGCCGTTCAGGTTGTTTGCGGCGAGTGACGGCTCCGAGCCGATACCGACCGGGTTGCCGCACGTTCGCGTGCACGCCTCGGTGGAGGCCGGCATCTGACGGCTCGCGGGAACCGAATTGCCGGAGCCACTACGGAGATCTTGAACATCGCGACGGTACACGGGCGGCGCAAAGGCGATCAGGCGATGGCGTCGTTTACAGCTCCGCCCGCTCAGTCGACTTGGGATGTGGGCGACTTTGTGCCCCTGAAAGTGTCCGCAAGGGTGCTCCAAGGAGCTGCACCTGATCGCTTTATCGTTCAAGGCTGGACCCGCATGGTTGCTGGAAGCGCTGTAGGCGCGTCAACTCCCGGAACGCACTGGGCACAACGGATCGAGCGGCTCGGCGTCTAGTCTAATCAAAAGGATCAGCAGGGGATCCGGAATAGTTGCTGGCAACCGGGCAGTTCACGGCTGATCCGTCCCACATGTAGCATATATCGGAAGTCGGCCCGATGCGGTTGGCGAGGTAGGTGATCGACACCATAAGAAGGAGGGCGAGTACAACGCTTTCAAGCAATCTCGTCATTTTCCCCTCCCATTGAGCCCAGCAAAAACCACGTGAGAACGCCGGCACCTGGGATCATCAGTATGTCCCAAGTCAGGGCGACGGCGAACATTGCGACCACGGCCGCCGCGCTGAATGCCCATTCTGGGTAGGCGCGGCGGTGCTCCCATGCCGCCTTGAATGCAAGAAAGATGAAGTAGGCGAAGGGCACCGCAAACAGTAGCCCGCCCTTCCACAGGATGTTGAGGTAATACAGGTGGGGAGTAGTGTTGGCGCCCAGATGTTTACCGATAGGTTCGAAGCGCCCAAATCCCGAAAAGCCGTTGCCAATAAGTGGGCTTGCCGCGAACTCTCTTGCGGCGACGGTCCATAGATCGGTGCGCCCAGTAGTGAGGGCGCTAAGATCGTGGGCTGGTTCCGCAGTGCGTTCGTTGTGGGTCTGCTTCGATTTCATTAAGTAAGCTGATCCCTGCACCAAGTGAGCCATTCTAGTCACTTCGTCTACCCGTATCGACACAGCGGCCCCGGCCAAAACCACGGCCGAGGCAATGAGCGTATAGGCCAGCCACGGACCCTGTCGCCTCCAGAAACAATAGCCCCCGAAGAATAGAGCAAGCAGAATGAGAGCTCCCTGAGAGGCTCTGCTTTCGCTGCCGATCACAAGGAAGATTGCGCACGCCAGCCCGACGCTGAAAAGGATGCGAAGTGAATTGCTACAGGAGAAGATAGCGCCGCACAAAAGAGCTGCTTGCATGCAAAAGAGTGGGGCGATGCTGTTGACGCCGTAGGAGGCGAACACGGGCAGGCCGAGTATGTGGACATTCATGTAACTTGTGCCTGGATCCCGGCCAGGAGTGCCGAAGGGGTACACCCCGCGTACCGGCTCCCCGGTCACCAGAAGAGGCAGCGTCGCAGTGACGAGAAAGACTACTGAGAATATTCCCAGCCAGCGGACAGCCGCACGCAGCGGCACGAGCCGACCCAAAAACAAGAAGCTCGGCGCAAACATCGTCCAAATGAGGAGTTCCGCGATGTTTCCGTGAAGAATGTCTGGGCTGATGATGTGCGCTGCGAACACGGAACCGAGGCCGCACAGCCCTGAAACGATGAACGCCGTTGCTAGCCTGTCATTGAGGCTAAATAGTACCGCCAGCCCGACGACAGGAGCCAAAAAATGCGCCGGGTTGATTTCCATTCTGAAGACGGTGCCAAGAGACACCTGAATCGTGAGCATCGCGGCAATGGCTGGGACGGCCCAGCGCAAAACCTTCGGATCGGATACTATGCTGGCTCTCGCGCCTAGTTCGATCATGCTTGATGTTATCCATCATCGCCCCCCTGGCTGAATGGAGTGGTCCCTTTAGCGCATAAAGCCGGAGGAGAAAACCCCAACGGCCCCTCTATGCGCACCTTGTACAATCCCGAGTGATCTACAACCTAACCTGACCACCTGAAAGGCAAATTCGTGGACCGCACGGTACCAAGAACCCAAAGCGGCGCACGATGGCGGCGCTTTGTGACGGTGAAAATATATAGGCGATCCGGTGGGAGGCCTCCTGGACCCCATAGCACCTTTACTTTGCGGGAGCTTGCGCCTGATTTGTGGCGGGTTGCTGAGCCTCCCAACCTTGAAATTTCCACCCGTCCTTCTCGCGGAGGAACTTCGCGAAGCGATCTATATTGCCGAGTTCTGCGGTGTGGGCTTCGAAATAAATGGCCGGCCTATCCGCTGGTGGCTCGACGGAAAGCAGGGACACGCCAGGACCAGTATATGCCAGGCCGAAGAAGTCCATCACCGTGGGGGCAATGTCCAGCAACTGTGCGGGGGCATCGCTGATCTTGGATTCCTTTGCGCCAGGAGGATGGATCAACAAAAGAGCGCCAGCCACGCCTTCAACAAAATGGCTTGGCAATTTGGAGAGATCACCGGTGTCACGGTCAATGTAAGGGGCCGAAGGATCACGTTTTACTGTTGAGTCCCACCTATGCAGAAGTGCGGCATCCCCTAGACCGTGGTCGGCATGAAAGATAACAAGTGAATTCTCGAACCGGTTTAGCTCTCGCAGCTGTTCCGTAATCCGTTCCATCACTGTCACAGCACAGGCGAACTGGTCATCTATCTGCTGGTCGTGGCTCTTTTGAGCTTGCCGGTCCGGATGGGCAAAGGAGCACGAAGCGTCAAATACAAATGGCGAATGCGGCACCATCAAGTGAAGAAAAACATAGCGTCCACGAGGGGGCAGAGACTGTTCTGCCTCTAGGAACTGTTCCAGCGTGTCCATAGTCGCTGCTTGCATGGGCTGGCGCCATTTTGGGAACCCTTCGCTTCCATCAAAGAGCCCACGAACAGAACTCGTTAGGGAGAACCCATACTCCCACGTATCTACCGGGCGCTGTTGGTGCTGGAGCGATCCGAGGAAGTAGTCTCGCACCGATACCGGGATCAAGCTTTGAAAGAGAATGTCGACGGCAAAGGTAGTGCCAAGGTTTTTTCGGTTTGCGGCATATAAAACCGTTGTGGCCTCGCATAAAGAGGCCTCCGGATCACAAAAGTACGGATAAAAGGGGAAGTAGTGGGTCGAGATACCGGCGCTTTGGAGGGAGGCCGAAAACCCTTTGTTGAAGGCTTCATCCCAATTTGTAATCGGAGATGGATGATGCTGACCTGTAAACACGGAGCGCATGGACAAGTTTGTTCGCCCGTAATTTGCGATTGCATTTGGGAAGAAGGTGAACCCGTTCAGTTCGGGCTTGTTCTTGCTGTTAAGTCGATATTTAAAATAGGGGGAGGCAAAAGCGTCCAGCACCACGTGATAGACGTTACCTTGAAACTTCGCGGCGCTGGCGCTGGTCGGGGCGGCTCTAACAAGTTCAGGGCGGGGTGGCCCCTCAGTTTTGCCTTTTAAGACGTGCCACAAAGCGTAATGCTGCGGAATTGAGAATGCCACTGTCAGGACGGCGAAAAGAGCCGCGGCCTTTGCCAGTACGTCGAACGGAACACGGAGCGCGATCCAAGTACAGATTGCAAGAAGGGCAACCTCTGCAGCGACGGCCCCTAACATCGCTATGGGTGAGTGTAGCCAGATGTGAGGGTAGGCTGCGTTCCAAGCTATCACGTTGATGGCGAAGCTGGTGAGGAAGACGACGCTCGATCGGCAAGCAAGAGCGATCACAGCCAGTACGGCGGATGAGGCCAAAAATAGGGCCCAAACCGCGTAAAGCGCGCGTGCGGTGAACGCGATCTCGTTTGCGTTCGCCTGGATAACAGCTGGTGAAAAACTTAGGAACACGAGGCCGGGCAGCAATATGGCCGCTAGGACTGGGATCAATCGCTGCATTTCTCCTCCCGAAGTAGCGGTTGCCTCTCAAGTTGTGGTCTATGCTTTCAAAGGAGCTGTGGGAATCCTGCAAGGAGAAACACCCCCGGGATGCACCATACGATCAGCCGACCGCAGCAACGTAGAACTTCACCGCGCTGGTGGTACACCTACCCTTTACCTCTTCGCTCGCCCCTCACGCCTCACCAGAGGCCTGCTGATACCGAGACTGCCGGACAGTAGCGTTCCCTCTATCGCGAGTACCAGAAGAGGGTGCGACCAGAACGTGATATCCGCTTTTGACGAACAGTATGAGAGCGCTTTTCGAGGGTGGCCCGGAAATGAGCTTCATTATAGTTGGGGAAGATATCCTCTCTGAAAGCCAGCATCTTCGTGATGGTTGGGTCGGATTTTGGAACGAACTCTATTACACCCGTGGGTGCCAAGCTGACGATCCACTCAACAACCTGATCAAGTGGCACATTGTGTGCGATGGCCAAGTGGTGCTCGAAGGCGAGCGCGAGTACAGCGTCGCTAGAATATCGTTCCGAAAACCCCAGCCGCTCACTTTGCATCCACCCCTGCGAGGGAGAAGGGTTCCTCGCGTCGAGGAATAGAGGAAGAAAGTTTAGGTTTCCGGCCTTTGCGCGTTGGAACGCTTGATCCAGCGACTGCTGATCGAAGTCAAAACCTATGACAGTATCTGCTCCGCGTTCCAAGGCTATGGAACTGTAGTCGCCTGTATTACAGCCGAGGTCGATAACCGTTCTTGGTCTTGTTTCCGCTATAAATTCACCGACGAATGTGCCCTTCTGAGCAGCTTCAGCGGGATCGTATGTGGTGGTGGAGGCATAATTCGCCCACGTGGTGGCGCTGATATTTGCCGGTCGAAGTGCTTCAATCCACCGGAACAATTGCCGGAGCAACCCGCGAAAGCCTTCCAGAGGAAGTTTTCTATTCTTTAGGGCGGCATTGACTTCTCTGTCGCTTGTGGCCCCTTGCTGAAAGTATGCCGGTAGAATGACGTGCGTCATCGCCCTCCAACTTAGGCGAGAGCGAAGTGGAAGAAGTTTGGCTATGGCCGCCGTAGGAATGCCTTCCAACTCGCCCCGGTACCAACCATTCGCCGCTATATCGAAATACGCGCGTAGGAGTAGAGGGTTCAGGAACTGCTCGCAAAACTGCCGGTGACCGGCCCAAAACTCACCCTCGACGTACGGCCGGATCGAAAGGTGGTCAATGAAGACGGGCCGCGGACCGATAAATTGGACATTGTAAGCCGAGGCGTCTGAAAGTGTGAACCCTCTTTCCAAAAGGTAGAGATGCAGATCCAGGTGGAACAGCGCTGCTTCCTTTAAAAGTGAGAAGGACCACTCATACGGAAGCGTCCACGGTGATATTTTGGGATGCTCCAGGAGATACGCAGCATCTTCAAAGCCGTCGACAGGCCGTTCTTCGAAGTCTGCAAGCCGGCCCTGCGCGACAAGGCTGCGAAGAACTTCACGCGCGGTCTCATACTGCGGGGCAGCTGTTTGAGAGACCGTACGGAAAACGCGGTCCCCGGAAATGTAGATTGACCCTGCCGGGTCACGGAAGGAGCCCGGCAGACGAAGCAGGACATTGCTTTCCACTGGCTATTCAGGCCTGCTCTTGTGCAGTACCGAGCGGACGAACGCCTTAGCTCTGTGCCAGTAGAGAGTCACCGTCGCACCGGCCACAGCAATCGCGCCAATGATCCCTTGAAGGATCATACTCCCAGTACCAGGGTCTAAATAGGCATGCGCGTGGGTCACAGATGCGGATGAGATCAATACAACAATTGCCACTATCCTGGTCATTCAGTCCTCCAACTATTCACGTCATGCGAGTAGTCATCAAACTGTCACGCAACTGTCAAGAACAGGAAACCGGCATTCGCGCATTCCTCGGCAGGTAGTGGCTGTTTCAGATCGTGTCGTGGCGCCGGCCTAGCGCAGATGCGGTGCAATCTGCAGGATCAAAGTGACACCAGCTATACAGAAGGCAACAAGCCCAACCGCGGCAGTGTAGAATCTCGTCCGCTCGTCCTGATCGAACCACCATTTCATCTGTTTCGCCCCCGCGAATTGTCAGTCTGCCGGGGCGGCAGACCGATGCCCCAATGCGAAGAAAATCACACCGGTTCGCCCGACGCCAATGTGACGGCGGCCCTTCGCTACGACTGAACTCCCGAAAGGACCATCTCATGCTCGATAAAGCGACCGTGCGCGCGGTCGGCCTTACTGCTGCGCGCCTGAAGGTGGAGACGAACGTGCTCCTGGCCGTGGTGGAGGTGGAGAGCGCAGGCAAGGTCTATGCCCTCCTGAACGGACGGCAGGAGCCGCTCATCCGCTTCGAGGGGCACTATTTCGACCGGCTGCTTGAGGGAAAGAAGCGGGAGCGGGCACGAAAGGAAGGCTTGGCGCATCCCGCCGCCGGCGGCGTCAAGAACCCGTCCAGCCAGGCTGCGCGCTGGCGCATGCTCAAGGCCGCCATGGCGATCGATGAGCAGGCGGCGCTGGAAAGCACGTCCTGGGGCATCGGGCAGGTCATGGGCGCCCACTGGGAAGCGCTCGGCTATGCGAGCGTGCAGGCCATGGTCGCGGCCGTGCGCAAGGACGTGGCGGGCCAGATCGCTGTGATGGCCCGCTACATCGAGGAGTTCGGCCTTGCCGATGAACTGCGGCGGAAGGACTTCACCGCCTTCGCCCGCGGCTACAACGGCCCCGGCTATGCCCGGAACGGCTATCACACCAAGATGGCGGCGGCCTATGCCCGGCTTTCCGGCAAGAAGCCGGTTTCCGCAGCAGCGAGCATGCTGCGTATGGGATCCAAAGGCGCGCGGGTGCGCGAGCTGCAGGCACTCCTTGTGCGTGCCGGCTATGCGGTGAAGGTCGATGGGGATTACGGGCCGAGCACGAAGGCGGCCGTGACCGACTTTCAGCGGGAGAACAAGCTCGCGGTGGACGGAGTGGCCGGGCCGGAGACGATGCGCGCGCTCGCGGCCTTCAAGGTCGCCCCGGAGGAGGAGCCGGGCGCCGTGGGGCCGTTTGAAACCGAGGAGGCCAAACAGGGCGGCGCGGCTGTCGTCACCGGCGCGGGTATCGAGACAGCGCGCCAGCAGATCGACAGCGCGGCGGACCGCCTCGCCGACATTCCTGGCCTCGAATGGCTCTCGGGCACTCTCACCATTGTGGCCGTGCTCCTGGTGCTCGGCGGCCTCTCCTGGGCAGCATACGGCTGGTGGAAGAGCCGGCAGACAGACGAGGGCGACGCCGCCCCGGCAGGTGCGTGATGTTCGGCCTCGGCATATGGCTGAAGCTAGGTGCGGCTGTTGCCGTCCTTGCGGCACTAGCCTGGTCTCACACAGCGGCATATCGAGCAGGCGCGAATTCCGAGCGAAGCGCTGCGCTTGAGCGCTCCGTTGATCTCCTCCGCGAAAGGAATGCCTCCGATGAGACAGTTCGCAACATGGACGATGCTGCTCTTTGCGCTGCTCTCGGCGGCAGGATGTCAGACGACGGCACCTGCCAGTGAGTGCGACGGCTGGCGCGAGCTGACGCCGGCCCCGCAGACGAGAGACTTCATCATCCGCAATGACCGCCCGTTTGCTGAACAAGTGGCGGGACACAATTCGTTCGGAACGGGGCGGGGGTGCTGGGAATGATCAGCCGGCGCGCTTCGGTTTGGGCATTTGGCGAATAGTAGCGACGAGAGGGAAACCCGATGCCGGCGACTGACGACATTTCATCCACCTGCGCCGGCTCGACATGGTTGAGCGCAATCTGACCGACCATGCCCGGAGCCTATCCGTGTTCACCGACCGTCTGGGCGAGACAAATGAAGAACTGACGCTGATACAGGTCGAGCGGGCGGCGCGGGATGAGCAGCGGAAGCACCTCAACGATCGGCTGCAGCGCATCGAGGCCAGCATTGCAGGTATCCAACGCTTGGGGTGGTGGGTACTCGCCACCTTCAGCGCTTCCGCCGTCGCGCTGATATCGAACTTCCTCTTCAGAGGAGGCTTCCATGTGCCGTGAGACCGCGGTGAGTTGGGCGCTGTTCCTTTTCAAGGCATTCTGCGCCTCCGTCATTTTCATGGCCACCGTCTTCACCGTCTACACAGTCGGGCCAAAGATGGAGACGCGCTACCATCCGGTCGTTTCCAAGCTGCGAATCCTCAGCCTGACGAGCAACGATGACGGTTACGCCGTGATCCTGGCGGAGTTCACGAAGCTCCGCGTTTTGCGAATATATCGGGATCGCTTGGTTCCGGGGAAATCCCGATTTCGGTTTCGAGCGTGTGCCTGTGATCCTCTTACGACAGGAGGGTGACAGGTCGAGCCCCAGTAGGCCTGTCGGCACCCAGCAAGTCGGCCCCTGGGTTGTGCAGATGCCGGTGGAGGAAATACCGGGCAACAGCTTTGCTCGGCTGATCCACAGCTGCCATCCGTTCTGGAGCACGACGACTGAGTTTTAGCCCTGATGGGAACGCGCTTCGGTCTCAGCCGTTGACCAGGCAGAGCGTTCCCTGCGCTCATATCCACCGCCCCGCTGGCTACGGCCGGCGAAGCTTTTTTGCGTTAGTGCGGCTGCAAAGAGATGGGAACGGAATGGCAGGTTTCGGGCAGCTACGCCGCGAAAGCTGCCTCTGACCGGGCCAACGAGCTTCGGCGGCAACGCGCCAGGCGCACGCCGGCAAGGTTTTCACCGGTCCATTCTAGCCGCGTTTCGCGGCTGTGCCGAGCGCTTGGCACCCGTATGCCAGAAGCTATCTTCGAACTGAAGCTCAACGCGGCCGCCGCAGCATCGGGACGAGTGTCGGCGACGAACCAACCTGGATCGCGCCGAGCGGTTCGAAGCCGTAGCGTCGGTAGAACGGAATGTTGCGCGGGTTCGAGGATTCCAAATAGGCGGGCGCGTGATCGTGATCGCACCGGGCGAGTGCGTACGCCATCAAGGCGTCGCCGTGACCTTCGCCTTGATGCGCCGGGTCCACTCCGATCAAGGGCAGGTACCAATGTGGTTCGGCGGGGTGATGCGTGGCCATCTGTTCGAAGATGGCCGCGGTCTCGGGGGCAAGAGCGCGCGCAACCGTGCTCTCGAGCACCGCACCAAGCCCTTCCTCGTCCGCATGTACTCCAGGCGTTAGCCACAGCGCCGTCCCGGCATAGCCGTCGGTGCAAAAGGCGCTTCCGTTAGAGAATGCGTTGCTCCCGAACGCCCGAATAAGTCGCGGCATGGCCGCAAGGTACTGGTGTGCCTGCGGCCAGGTCCATCGCGCCATAGGGTCCGCTGCAAACGCCAGCATGACTGTTCCGCCCGCCAGATCTTGCTCGGCCGCGGCCATAACTCTCACTGGTGGCGATTTCACACTGCCCTCCTGACGTAGGTGGTCGGACGAGGCGCGCCCGTTCTTAGCTACCCATCGTAACCCGGATCGCGTGGGAGCGATACCGGTTGCTGCGCGCTCAGCAGTTGGACCGCTGCGGCCTGCCGACGGCGCAACCGCACCTTCTGGGACGTGATTGCCCCGCTGGCCATGCCTGCGGGCGTTTTGTCCACACGCATGTAGTCCGGCTTGCCCCAGGCAACCTGTCCATCTTGGCCATGAAGTAGGTACTCACTGCGCCTTCCGTCTAGCTGTTTTACAATAGAGCGTTGTGTTGCACTTTTGCATGCCTGCGCCGTCCTTTTTCTTTTGAGCGTAAAATTCGTTGAACCTTGAATAAACTTCAGGCTCTACGCTCATCTTCAAATCCAAGGGGGTCATCCATGGACAGACAGGTGGGCGGCGTTGTTGCCGAACTTTTTTTCACGATCAGAAGCCCGTTAAAACGCGCCGCCGGGCGCTTTTTTTATGTCCAAGCACTTCCTGCGCGCCTCTTGCGCTGGCCGCTGCATTCTTTGTGCTTCCAACTGACGCGTTAGCGCAGTGCGTTACCGGCCAGATGATCACGTCGGATGAAGGATCGGTAACCAATTCCACTAGCGTTGATTGCGTGCACATTCAGAACAGCACGATCACCGGTGACGTCACCAATACCGCATCTGGTGTGCTCAACCAGCCCGCCAATGCTGGCTTGGCCGTAGACCAGAACAGCACTGTGACCGGCAATGTCCAGAACGACGGCCAAATCAGCGGAGCCGAGGGCATTCGGGTCAGTGCCTCCACCATCGATGGCTTGATTGAAAATAACAACTCTATCGCAGGTGACATCTATGGCATCCGCCTCGTCAACGGGGCCTTGGCTGGGGGACTCACCAACTCTGGCACCGTAGCCGGGGCGACTTACGGGATGGTCCTCGAGAGCGGGGCTGTCTTCTCCGGTGACATCGTGAATAGTGGCACCTTCCAGGGAGGAGGCAGCGGCATTGCTCTTATTGATTCAACGATGTCGGGAAGGATAATCAACAGCGGGGACGTGATAGGCACGACGGCGATAAGCATCGTTTTGGTTAATACTAACGTAAGCGGTGGCATCTCTAACGAAGCTTCCGGACAGATTATCGGCGACGAGCAGGGCCTATATGTATCGGGCGCGGCCGGATCTCCGCTCACCATCACTAATGGTGGACTTATTAGGGGCACCTCGGCTGTCGGCATCTATTTGCTTGATGCTGACCTTGGCGGTGGCATCGCTAACGAAGCTTCCGGACAGATTATCGGAGGCCAATATGGCATATCGGCGGGGTGAGCCTGCATTACGGCACCTTCTCGGCCGACGTCGCCTCCATCCATGGCGACGGCTCCATCGACGGCTCTGGCTACGGCGCAGGCGGCACGCTCACCTGGTATGCCGACAACGGCTTCTATGTGGACGGCCAGGCGCAGGTGACCTGGTTCGACAGCGATCTCGAATCCAGCACGGCCGGGCTGGTGCTGGAGGACGGCAATGAGGGCGTGGGCTATGCGCTCAGTCTCGAACAGGCAAGCGGATTGCGCTGACGCCGGCCTGGGCAACCACCCCGCAGGCGCAGCTCACCTACTCGGCCGTGGAGTTCGACGACTTCACCGACGCCTTCGGGGCGCCGGTGTCGCTCGGCAGCGCCGAGAACCTCGTCGGGCGCCTCGGCATCACGCTCGACCGCCAGGCCGAGTGGCAGGGCTCCTCGGGCAGCATCAACCGCTCGCATGTCTACGGCATCGCCAATCTCTACTACGACTTCGACGGCGGCTCGAATGTGGATGTCGCGGGAGTGGACATCGAAAGCGAGGACGATGCGCTCTGGGGCGGCCTTGGCGTCGGCGGCTCGCTCAACTTTGCTGACGACAAGTACTCCCTCTATGGCGAGGCGCTGGCGAAGATGAGCCTGGAGAATTTCGGCGACAGCCATTCGATCACCGGGACGGTGGGCTTTCGCATGCAATGGTAGGGCGCGCCACCCCTAGTGTTACCGCTCCCATGTCCCGCAGGCCGAAAGGCTGGCGGGGTTTTTCGTTTGCGCAGAGTCCGGCTCAATCGTTCGTGACGATCTGTCCGTCAGCCGGAGCATCATGAAGGTTATCCCACACGAGCCAATTGTCTGTGGGATCCAGGACGAGCTCGTATGGTTTCGATTGCGTGCTCGCAGATGGTTTCCGCCACGGACCGAGACGACGGAACACTCGATGATCTGGAATCTAGCTCTTCTAGCGATTTCAAGATGCGCCCCTCCAGTTTCTGCTGAAGGGCGAGAACTAATCCGAGCCAACCTGGTTCCAACGTGATTTCAGTCGTACCTCCGCCCCGCTGGCTTCGGCCGGCGGGGGTTTTTTGCGTTCAGTTGCTGTGTCGGTGGCGCAGGATCAAAAAAGTTCAATGCCTGCACAACCTCGGCGATTGTCTCTTGGGGCACCTTTGCCTTTGCTGCTGCCGGATCGAAAGGAGGGCCGCCAGCGGTTCAGCACCGCGGACGATCTGGCCGACTACGTGCAGCTCCGCGCGCGCATCGCGTGGCTGAACAAGATGCACCAGCCGGAGGTGTCCTCAATGCCTTCACTGGCGACCGATCGCGCCATGAAGATCGGCCGCGACATCAACGCCGCAGTCGCGCTGTCGCAGAAACTCGCAGAACGCTTGGGTTGGCAAAATAAATGAACCACCCGGCCGCACCCGGGCAGCTAGCGGGAGGCCATTTTCGTTGCCTGATTCGATGCCGCCCCACATGCCACACCCGCGATATAATCGGTGCTTCGAATCGTCCTGGCGGCCGAAGGGGTTCAAGCAATGCATAACGTGGCATCGCAGAGGCTAAGGAGGCTTAAAGGGGATCTCGCCAAAGTCGTCCCGCGCGTGCCTAATAATCGGGCAAGTCTGTTGGACCTCCAACAGAAGTCCCTGCCAGAGCTGTTGACCGATTTTCTTAATTGGCGATCGCGCTACATTGCTCCGCGGCCGCGGAAAGTCACCATCGAACCACCCGCGATGGCGGATGCAAGGTGGATTAGCCACCGTACCGCTATACAATCGTTTCTGGAGAAGGTGCGGCGGGGCGTCGACCTCACTCCACACCTTTCATTCAAGCCCCGCAGTCGCCAGAGGTCGTAGTGGATCCCCAGAGGACAGATGGTCTGACAAGGACAAGGTTCTGAACGTTTTGGGCTACCACCATTTCCACCTCGGCATATCGATCGGAGAGAACGATCCCGCTCCGCGTACAAAGGACATCATCCTCGCTGGGGTTGGCCGCGAGACCTTCAAGTTGATAGGGATATTCTCCCACGCACTTTTCAATGAGGGCCACGCCGACCATGTAGCGGAGCAGAAGCGATTATGGTCAATCCATGAGCAGTTTGTCCTGCGGGGACCGGCGTAGGCTCCATCGCAGTGACTTCAAGGATCACCAATTCACGGCATTCCTTGCACGTTCGTCAGTATGCGGGCCATTGTGCGAGCAGGATCCTGGAGTGCAATCCCAAACTGGAGGATCCGGCGTTTCTCAAAGTGCTATACCCGCCGTCACTTTCCACACCTGCCAAACCGAAGTTTCGGCGGGCGTTCGATCATTTGAATTGCGTTTTGCTAGACTTCAGCGCACGCGCTCGTTGGACCTTAACGACTGGGTGGGCGTGATCGTTGGTGGGGAGGCTTCAGCCCAAGAGAATCATGGGCGCTTTGAAGGGGAAGTTCAGGCCGAACGGCTTCCTGATGGAAGAAGAATGCGCCTCTGTCCGACTTCAAGTAGTCGAGACGGGGTGGTTAGCGCCTGCAAGGGCGGTCGTGGACGAAGCCTCGATACCACGCCTGCTTTGGTCAAGGGTTGGGTCCCCCTTTACTGGAAACTACCGCTTGCGTCCGTGATCCACGACGTGGCCTGCCAGTTGAGGGAACGAACCTGGGAAGTGAGCCACCTTGCCTTCCACTACGGTATTGAGGGCAGATGGTGTCGCTGAAATCATGGCAAAAGTTCTATACAAGTCATCGAGACGCGAGCCTAGGAGGGCCGGCCGACAACGGGATCATGCCCGTTATCACGCCGTCCTCCTCCGTTCCTACGGAAGCTGCCCGGCGCTATCTCTTACCCGGTCAATCGGGCGATCGCCTCGCTTTGGTCTCGTTGCGCCTGGGTTCGTGTTCAATTTTGCTCCCTCCCCTCCACGTCGACGGGGCAAGGCAGTTGCATTGGCCTACCATGTCGCATCCATGTCGCGTGGAGTAGCCGAGTGTGAGGGAAACCCTCGAAAATCAAGGGAACTGGTTGCAACATTGCGCGACATAAAGTGCTGGATTCCCAGCCAGTCGCTCTCTTCTAACCGCTTGAAAAATTTACATAAATTGTGGTAGAGGGAGGGTTGGCTACATCCAACCCTCTCCGCGTCGATTGGGCATGCACGGGCGGACGCTGAGGGAAGCACGCATTCTGCGGTGAGTCGAATGCTGTAAGAAACTTCGATCGCGATAACACGTCCTCAGCGGTGGGAGTAAGCCGTGGCGTCTCTCATCAAAGATTGATCAGATCGACACCGAGCAACGGGTTCAACTATCCTCACGGTACGGAGCGGAAGCGCTCCTCCTCGTGTGATGTTTGAGCTAATGTTGTTCGGTGCCGTTGCTCGTAACCCCGAAGATCAGGTGCGATGGTCCCAGGCGATTCCGCGCATCAAGAGTCTCTCGTCCACCAAAGGCACGCTGGACGAGTCTTGCATACGCAGGTTCTGCCTAAACCTACGCGATAGTCTTCCCGCACCGCCTCCCACTCGCTTGCAGGACATCCTCCCGGTTTCCTCCAGCCGCGTGTTGCGACTGCGACAGCAGGCGCCAAGCCCGCCCTAGCCGTGAGATCGCCAATCTGGCCGACGGCAAAATGTCTTCACCACGGTCCGGATCGACCAGAACCATTCGTTAGAACCTCCGTTCGCCCCGGCCGCCGCGCGGCGGAGCGAGGCGACGCCGTCGAAGCTCTCTACACTTCCTACTGTAGTTCAGGCTGGCGGAGCCGTGCTCCAACCACCTGAGGCGAGCCAGACTAGTGCAGCGCGTTCTTGAAGATAGTGCCGTCGCGCATGATGAGTGACAGATGCGCTCCGTCGTCTTGCAGAAGGGAGATGTCTTCGAGCGGATTGCCATCCACTACGACGAGGTCGGCCAGCGCACCAGGCGAAACAATGCCGAGCTCGCCGGAATAGCCGCAGAGCTCCGCGCCGATTACGGTGGCCGAGCGGATAATTTCCGCCGGCGTCAGCACCTTCGCCAGAAGCTCGAATTCCATGCAGTGGTAGCTGCGCAATTCCCCGAGCAGGTCCGAGCCGAAGGCCATTTTCAGCCCCGCCTCGCGCATCACTTCCAGCGAGCGCAGGCCGCCCTTGCGCACCACGTCGATCTTCGAAATTTCCGTCTGGCCGAAGCCGAAGCGCTTTCCTTCCAGATGCAGCGCCTCGTAGGCGACGAGCGTTGGCACGGCGATGCAGCCCTTTTCCGCTGCGAGCCGGGCCGTCTCGGGCTCGATCAGGTTGCAGTGCTCCAGCGAGTGGACGCCGAGCTCGACGGCGCGGCGGATCGCGCGATCCGTGTAGAGATGCGCGGAAACATATATATTGGCGTTCTCTGCTTCCTCGACGATTGCCGCGATCTCCTCTCGCGAGAACTGGATAGACTCGATCGGATCGTTGGGCGAGGACACGCCCCCATTTGCCATGATCTTGAGGAAGCGGGCGCCTGCCTTGATCATTTCGCGGGCGGCCAGCCGGCAGGCGTCCACGCCGTCCACCACATAACCCATCGAGCCCAGCCGGTCCGACATCATGCCCGGGCGGTCGTCGGTGCGCTGGCGCAGGTCGGCATGACCGCCGGTGGTGGTGAGTCCCTTGCCGCAGATGACGAGGCGCGGCCCCTTGATCAGGCCTTCCTCGACACCGCGCACCAGGCCGATATCGGCCCCGCCGAGATCGCGCAGCGTGGTGAAGCCGCGCTGCAATGCCTCCTCCATCACGCGGGCGGAGCGCAGGGCGGAAAGCGAAGTGGGCGCGATGATGTTGGCCCAGAGGTCGAGCGTTTCCGCCACTACATGCACATGGCAGTCGATCAGCCCCGGCATCAGCGTGCGGCCAGCAAGGTCAATACGTGTTGCGCTGGGGAGAACGTCGAGATTCGCGCCGACCGCCTTGATACGATTGCCCTCGACCAGAAGATCCAGGCCGCCGCGGGTTACGCCCGCCTCGGGGTCGAGCACCCTACCATTGGTGAAGAGAAAGCTGGTCATGCGGTCCTTTCCTCAGCGGTAATGGCAGGCGACAAGGCGGCCGTCCGGCCGCGGCGTGAGCGCCGGCTCGTGTATCGGGCAGCGCTCGGTCGCCAGGGAGCAGCGCGTGTGGAAGGGGCAGCCGGACGGCTTCTCCGTCGCGCTCGGCATGTTGTCGGCGCTGGCGCTGTAAGCCCGCCGCCTGCGCGGATCGAGCGCCGGCGCGGACCTCATCAGAAGTTCGGTATAGGGGTGGGTGGGGTTTTCGAAAATTCCATCGCGGTCGGCGATCTCGACTATCTTGCCGAGATACATCACCGCCACTCGGTGCGAGATGTGCTCCACCACGCCCAGGTCGTGCGAGATGAAGAGGTAGGATACGCCGAGATCGCGCTGGAGATCGGCGAGCAGATTCAGGATCTGCGCCTGTACGGAAACATCGAGCGCGGAGACGGGCTCGTCGCAGATAATGATTTCGGGATCGAGTGCCAGCGCGCGGGCGATGCCGATGCGCTGGCGCTGGCCGCCCGAGAACTGGTGCGGAAAATTCTCCGCCTGGTCGGGCCTCAGCCCCACCCGCTCCATCAGCGCGGCCACGCGCTGGCGGCGCTCCGCCGGGGTGCCGATGCCGTGAATATCGAGGGGCGCGCGGATGATGTCGTGCACGCGCTGGCGCGGGTTCAATGAGGAAAACGGATCCTGGAAAACGATCTGCACGCGGCGGCGGAAGTTCTTCAGCGCCGCGCCGCGCAGTTTTCCGATGCGCTCACCTGCGAACGTCACGCTGCCTGCCGTGGCTTTCACGAGCCCCATGAGCGCCAGGCCGGTCGTAGATTTCCCGCAGCCGGACTCGCCAACGAGGCTCAAGGTCTCACCGCGCTTGAGGGAAAAGTCGACGCCGTCCACGGCCCTGACGGAGCCCACCTGCCGCTGCAGCACACCCTTGCGGATGGGAAAATGGACGGTAAGCCCTTCGACCTCCAGGATGGGCGCCTCAGTCATTGTCGTGTTCCCAGCAGGCGGCGAAGTGGCCGGGCCGCTTCTCCTGGAAAGGGGGGCGTTCCGCAAGGCAGCGCGCCGAGGCGCCCGGGCAGCGCGGCGCGAAGGCGCATCCCCTGGGCAGGTCCCACATGGGCGGCACCGTGCCGGGAATGTCGGTGAGCCGTCCGGCGCTCCGCCCGCGCGGCACGGCGCCCATGAGGCCCTTGGTGTAAGGGTGGATAGGATGGTCGAAGAGGTCGTAGACCGACGCCTCTTCGACCTTGCGGCCAGCATACATCACGATCACCCGGTCCGCCACCTCGGCTACCACGCCGAGGTCATGGGTGATCAGGATCAGCGCCGTGCCGAGCCGCTTCTGCAGATCGGAAATGAGGCCCAGGATCTGCGCCTGGATTGTCACGTCGAGCGCAGTGGTGGGCTCGTCGGCAATCACGATCTTCGGGTCGCAGGCAAGCGCGAGCGCAATCATGGCGCGCTGGCGCATGCCGCCCGAAAGCTCGTGCGGGTATTGCCGGGCGCGCCGCTCGGGATCCGGCATCTGCACGAGCCGCAAGGTCTCGATCCCCCGCTCCATAGCCTCCGATGCGCTTGCCTTCCGGTGCCGGCGCACGACCTCTGCGATCTGATCGCCGACCGTCATGACTGGGTTGAGCGCCGTCAGTGGCTCCTGGAAGATCATGGCGATTTCCTCGCCGCGCAGGTCTTCCACCGCCCGCGTGGGAAGGGCGAGCACGTCGACGCCGTTGACCTCCACCCGCCCGCCGGCGGCTTCGGCAGCTTCGGGCAGGAGGCGCATCAGCGCCAGCGCCGTCATCGACTTGCCGCAGCCGGATTCGCCGACGATGCACAGAGTCTCGCCCGCGCCGACCGCAAGGCTCATGTCGGCCACGACCGCATAGGCGCCCTGCTCGCCGCGGATGCGGATCTGAAGATCCTCCACGGCGAGCACCGCATTCCCGTTCGCCGGCTGTGTGGCGGGCGTGGTCATCGTTCCGCGCTCGCTCAGTCCGTCGCCCGCGCGAGATTGCCCACCATGAAGCCGAAGTCGCCGCTCTCCACCAGGTTGCGGGAAAGATGCGACAGGATCATGATGCCGCGGTCGAAGGGTGTCGGTATCTCCTCCAGCGTCTCGAACGTGTAGGGGCTGACCACGCGACCCAGAAGCTGGCCTTTCTCGATCACCTCGCCAAGCGGCGGTGAGAGCGGCTCCAGCCAGCCGCCCTGCGTCGGCCGGATCGTCTCGATCTCGTCCACGACGATCTGCTTCGGTGCCGGCTTCACATCGCCGGGGATGGCGCCAAGGTGTCTAAGCATGTTGAGCACGCCGTCGACCGTACGCGTCACATAAGGCGTCTGGTCGACGATGCCGCCGCCAAGCTCGATCACCACGCAAGGTATGCCGCGGCGGTCGAGCGTCACCGCCTTGGTGGTGCCGGAAAACACTGTGCCGCCCTTGTCCATCACCGGCCGGTAGAGGATTTTCGAGCCGAAGGCGCGCGAAAGCTCCTCGTCGTTCCAGATATAGACGTAGTCGACCGTCGGCCGGTCCGTGCCGGCATGGAGGTCAATATGGACGTCAATCTTCTCCAGGAATTCCGATGTGATGGCGGCGGCGAGCTGCTGCGTGTAGTTGCCGCTGCGGTTGCCCGGGAATTCGCGGTTCAAGTTCAATTCGTCGATGGGCGTGAAGCGGTGGTTCACGGCCATGGCTCGCGCATTGGCGACGGGCAGCATCAGGATGCGGCCCTTGAGCGGCAGGTCCTTGATGGCGCGCCAAATATCCACCATCGCCTGCGCGCCGGTGTTCTCGTTGCCGTGGATCGCCGCCGAAAGGCCAATCGTCGGCCCATCCGTTTCCCCGACTAGCTCGTGCATGACGAGAACGGCATCCGAGCCATCCGCATGGGTGGTGAATTTCGGTCTCAATATTCTTGTCGATTTGACCATCTGTTTTTCCTTCTTTCCGATGGATGGACCGGTTGATGTCATGCGCCTTTGGCGCGCGCGCCGCCGCCGCGCGACAGCTGGCGCGGGTCGAGCACGTCGCGCAGCCCGTCACCGAGCAGGTTGAAGCCGAGCACGGTGATCATGATCGCCGCACCCGAGACGATGGCGAGCCAGGGCTCGTCGCGCATGAAGCGGGTGCCGTAGGAGAGCGTCCAGCCCCAGGTTGGGGCCGGCGGCGGCAGGCCGAAACCCAGGAACGAGAGTGCGGACTCAGCGATGATCGCGGTGCCCAGGCCGAGCGAGGCGAGCACGATGATCGGTCCCAGCGCATTGGGCAGGATCTCGCGGAAGATGATGCGCAGGGGGCTCGCGCCCAGCGCCCGGGCCGCCTGCACATAGTTCTGCTCGCGCAGCACCAGTGTGGCGCCGCGCACGACGCGTGCATATTCGGTCCAGAAGACGACGATCAGCGCCAGCGAGACATTGACGATGCCGGGCCCAAGCACGGCGACGATGGCGAGCGCCAGGATGATGGCGGGGAAGCCGAGAAAAATGTCGGTGATGCGGCCGAGCAGGAGATCGACCCAGCCGCCGAAATAGCCGGAGACGAGCCCCACTGTCGCGCCGATCAGGACCGCACCGCCTACCGAGGTGAGTGCGATCATGAGCGAGATGCGGGCACCGAAAACCATGCGGCTCCAGAGGTCGCGGCCAAAGTTGTCGGTGCCGAGCAGGTGTTCCAGGCTCGGGCCGGCGAAGCGGTTGCGCATATCCATCTGCTCGATGCCATGGGTGGCGACAAAAGGCGCAAGCAGCGCGCAGCCGACGACGAGAAGCGTGATCGCCGCTCCGACGACGAGGGATGGATTGCGAAGCGCCTTGGGCAGCCGCATCATCCGAGCCTCACGCGCGGGTCGACCACCGCATAGAGGAGGTCCACGACGAGATTCACGAGCGCGAAGATCAGCGCGAAGGTGAGCACGATCCCCTGGATCAGCGGCAGGTCGCGCTGGGAGATGGCGGCGATGGTGAGCTGCCCCAGCCCCGGCCAGGCGAAGATGGATTCGGTGAGCACGGCTCCCCCGAGCAGCATGCCGAAGCGCAGGCCGATCACCGAAAGGACCGGCAGGAGAGCGTTGCGCAGAACATGGCGGACAATGACGCGCGGCCGGCGCAGGCCCTTGGCATAGGCCGTGCGGACGAAATCCTCGCGCAGCATTTCGAGCATAGAGGTGCGGGTGAGCCGCGAGATGATGGCCGCGGGCGTGGCGGAAAGCGCCAGCGCCGGCAGAAGGATGTGGCTGAGCGAGTCCCAGAGCACGCCGGGCCGGCCGGTGATCGCCGCCCAAAGAGCTTCAGGGAGCGGCGCGCCGCGGCCGATGGAGGGCAGCCAGCCGAGCTGCACGGCGAAGGCGAGCATGAGCAGCAGGCTCAGCCAGTACACGGGCATGGAGACGCCGAGCTGGGCAAAGAACATGGTGATCGTGTCGACGATCGACCCCTGCCGTATGGCCGAAATTACCCCCATCGCGACGCCGACCACCGTCGCGATCAGGAGCGCGGCCACCGAAAGCTCGATGGTTGCACCCAGCCGGCCGAGAATGATGGTGGCCACCGGCTGGTTCTGAAAGATCGATTGCCCCATGTCACCGGAAAGAAGCTGCACGAAATAGTCCCACAGGCGCTGATACCAGGGGTCATTCAGGCCGAGCGCGTCGCGCAGCCGCTCGATCGCCTCGGGCGAAGCCTCCTGCCCGAGCAATACCGAGGCCGGATCGCCGGGAATGATGAGGAGCAGCCCGAAGGTCACGATCACCATCCCCATGGCCATGGGAATGAAGAGCAGCAGGCGGCGGATGATATAGGCGATCACGGCATGCGGCTCCGGCGGACATTACGCCTTCCCGCTGGGCTGGGAGTGTCACTGAAGACATCGCGTCTCCCCACCCCCCTCTGGCCTGCCGAGCTTTTGTCGAGGAGAGGCCATTTCTCGCTCAAGGGCAGAACAATCGCAGATGCCGCCTTTCCCCCACTCCGTCCCGCTACGCGGGCCACCTCTCCCCCACTTCGTGGGGTAGAGGAAGGGCGCCGAGCATCGCGGCCGCGGCTTCCTCTCCCCCGTCGAGCGGGGGAGAGGTGGTCGGCGAAGCCGATCGGAGTGGGGGTCGACCCCATCCCTACTTCTCCATCCCAATCAGCCCGCGCAGATAGCCGCGCGGCGTCGCCACCACCTGCGTCGGCAGTTCCTTGTCGTAGAAGAGCTGGTAGCCCTGGTAGGAGACGATGAAATAGGGCAGTTCCTCCGCCAGGATTTTCGCCGCTTCCTGATAGGCCGCCGCACGCTCCTTTTGGTCGAGCGAGGAACGCCCCTTCTGCAGGAGTTCGTCGACCTTCGCATTGGAATAGCCGCCCCAGTTGGTCGGGCCGCCCGTCGAAAGCTGGCCGAAGAGCAGGCGGTCGGGATCGACGATGTTGAGCCAGCCCAGAAGCGCGATCTGGTGCTGCGACTTCTGCACGTAGTTGGTGGAGAAGCTCGGCCAGTCGGTGATCTGGGTCTTCGCGTCGACGCCGGCCTGCGTGAACATCGCCTGCAGGAATTCGATCGTCTGCACCCGGTTCGGATCCTCGCTATGCGTGGCGAGCGTGACGGTCAGGTTCTTGCCATCCTTGTCGAGCAGGCCGTCGCCGTTCGAATCCGTCCAGCCGAGCTCGTTGAAGAGCTTCGTCGCACCCTCGAGATTGAAGGTCGGCTGCTTGATGTCAGCCGAATAGGCCCAGGAGGACGGCAGGATGATCGAGCTCGCGACCTGGTCGACGCCCTGGTAGAGATCGTTGACGATGGTCTGCTGGTCGATCAGCATCGAGAAGGCCTGCCGCATCTTCGGGTCGGCAAGCAGCGGGTCCTTGGTGTTGAAGTTGATGTAGGTGACGCCGAGCCCGGGGATGATCACATTGCCGAAACGGTCGTCGCCGGCAAGCCTTGTGATGTCCTGGGGCGAAAGCGGCGACTGGATGACGTCGAGATCGCCCGCCTCGAAGGCCTGCGCCCGGGCCGAATTGTCGGCGATGATCTTCAGCGTGACCTTCTCCACCTCCGGCGCGCCCGCCCAATAGTCCGGATTGGCTTCGAGCACGATCTCCGCACCCCGGTTCCAGGAGGCGAGCTTCATCGGTCCGGCGCCCACCGGCTCATTGGCGATGTCGCGCCCGCCTTCCACCAGCTCTTGCGGCACGATGCCGAGGTCGAGATAGGAAAGGAGCGGCGCATAGGGCGCGCTCAGGTTGAATTTCACCGTCAGGTCATCAACCTTCTCCACCGAGGCGATCGGCGTATAGAGCGCGCGCATGGGCGCGTTGAAATCGGGCTGGACGAGCGTGGTGTAGGTGAAGACCACGTCATCGGCCGTGAGCGGCGTCCCATCGGAGAATTTCAGCCCCTGGCGCAGCTTGAAGATGAAGGTTGTGGCGTCAGGCGTCTCCCAGCTTTCGGCAAGGTCCGGCACCGCCTCGAGCTGCGGCGTGATGTGGACGAGCCCCGAATAGATCAGGTCCGCGACGCGATAGGCGGTCGTGTCGCGCGTCAGCCGGGAATCGAGCGTGCCGGCGTCGACATCGGTGCCCACCACGATCGCTTCCTGCGCATAAGCGGGGTTTGCGGCAAGCGCGAGAAGGATTGCGCTGGTGGAAAGGAAGATCTTTTTCATCGGTCATTTCCCTCTGGACAGGACTTCGGCCATACGGCCGTTGCTGCGGCTTGATGCTTTCACGGGAGCGCCTTCAGCTCCCATGTCGCGGGTGGCCTTGGCGCGCCGCAGTTGCGCCAGATAGGGCACCAGCAGATTCTCCAGCGCGTCCGGATCGGGCGCGTGGCGGAACTCGAAGCAGGGAATCTCCGGCCGCGCGAGCTCGCGGATATGGTCGGCGCCGGTGGCATAGACGATAGCGTCGCAGCGGCGCAGCACTTCCGGCAGGTCGGGAGCGGCGGCCCATGTGACGGTGATGTCGGAAATGTGCGGCGCGAACTCGCGCACGCTGGGCTTCATGATGGCGATGTAATCCTTGAAGAAGGTGATCGCCGCCACGCGTGCCTTGGGCGACAGCCCGGCCAACGCCTGGCGCGTGCGCGTGGACGGAATGAAGCGGATCGCCAGCACGTTCGCCTCCGGCACAACCTTGCGCACCTCCACTTCCCGGTGCACGAAGGTGAGCGTCACATCGGCCCGCGCCACCGCGGCGCGTGCCTCGGCGGATGCCTTGAGCTGGTCGAGTGTGACGAGGTGGATCTGGTCCCCCGGGCCCAGGGCGGGCCGTATGTCGGTGATATAATCTCGCGTCGGCGCCTCGAAGATGCCCACAAAGACGATGGTGAGGGCGGTGCGCGGCTTTTTGAGTTGTGCCTGCGCCGTGATCATGGTGGCGAGCGCCGAGGGTGAGATGCCCAACCGTTCGGCGCTGTCGAGGATGGTGTCGATCTCGCGGCGCAGCCCGGCGAGCGCTGCCTCATCCCCCAGCCGCTGGTGCGGGTCGCGAGCCGAAAAGGCCCCCAATCCGCGCCGCATCTCGATTAGCCCCGCATCGCGGAGCTGCTGGTAGACCTGACTCACGGTCATGGGGGCAATGCCCAGTTCCGCCGCCAGCTGTCGCACCGACTGGAGCTTGGTGCCGAAGGGGATGTCGGAATGCGAGAGATAGTAGCTCAAGAGCCCGTAGAGCTGCGTGCCAACCGGCACGGGGAGCGATTTGTCGATGGAGGAAGCGTTTACTGGGAACATGTGTGCTACTGGATTAATACACCGAGACTAGCAGCTTTTCTGACGAGTGCAATAAGCTCTCCGCCATCAAAAAAATACGACCAAATACAACCCCTTAATGCCCTACTTGGGCACTACACCCGGATGGATCCTTCACGTCGCGATTGTCGAGCCGGCACATTTTCTGTCATAAGCTGCTGACTGGGAAAGCCACCACAGCCGAGGGAGTGTATCGATGCAGTATGTCAATCTGGGCCGCACCGGCCTGAAGGTTTCGCGCTTGTCGCTCGGCTGCATGAGTTTCGGCTCGCCTACCTGGGCCCCCTGGGTTCTCGACGAGGCAGCCTCTACGCCGATCATCGAGCGGGCGGTCGAGCTCGGCATCAACTTCTTCGACATTGCCGACGTCTATTCCCGCGGCGAGAGCGAGGTGATCACGGGTCGCGTCCTGAAGCGGTTGCGCAAGCGACACCAGCTCGTCCTCGCGACAAAGCTGTTCAACGCGATGAGCGAAGATCCCAATGACCGGGGCCTTAGCCGCAAGCACGTCTTCGAGGCGGTGGACGCGAGCCTGCAACGGCTCGGCACCGACTATATCGACCTCTACCAGATCCACCGCTTCGACTACGAAACGCCCCTGGAAGAAGCGCTCGACGCGCTGAATGACGTGGTTCGGGCCGGCAAGGTGCGCTATCTCGGCGCGTCATCCATGTTCGCCTGGCAGTTCATGAAAGCGCTGGGACTGCAGCGCCAGCACGGCTGGGCACCCTTCGTCTCCATGCAGCCCCACTACAACCTGCTCTACCGCGAGGAGGAGCGCGAGATGCTGCCGCTCTGCCGGAGCGAGGGCATCGGCGTGATCCCGTGGAGCCCGCTGGCGCGTGGGCGTCTGGCTGGCCGGGAGCCGGCAGCCGGCGAGACGACGCTCCGGGCGCAGACGGACGCCGTGGCCGAACGGCTCTATGGCGCGACGGCCGAGCAGGACGCCGCGGTCATCGCCGCGCTCAAGGCGGTGGCGGCGCGGCACGGAAGACCGATGGCGCAGATCGCCTATGCATGGGTTGCCTCGCGGCCCGGAATCACGGCGCCGATAGTCGGTATCTCGAAGCTCCACCAGTTCGACGATGCGATCGCTGCGCTGGAGGTGACGTTGACCGGCGAAGACGTGGCGGCGCTCGAGGCACCATACCGGCCAAAAGCCGTGGCGGGCCACAGTTGAATGGAGGGGAGGGGCTCAGGCATGATGACCTGAAAGCGGCAGCGCGCGGTCGATCTCGTCGTGGGGGTCTCATCGTGATGATGACGCCGAACGCGCACCGTAGAACTGCCAACAGCGGTTGGAAGAGATTAATGGCGAGCTTGCCCATGCCGATAGAGAGACTCCGCTCATCACCCTTCATCCCGCGGCTCTGGAGCGTTACATCGATCACTCCACAGCTTTGGAGGAGCGTGCGCCTCTTCCGGAGCTTTCGGGCTCTGGTTGTGGCTGCGTACCCGAACGCGCACGGGGAGGCGTTGAAGTCGAGTTCAGAAGGCAATCTTGCTGCCTCGGAGGAAAGGCGTTTCCAAACGCGCTAGGCGGGACGCGTGGTAGCCGAGGAGCACTACCGCCCTTCCCTACACCGAGGGCCTACGCTATGGCCGCAAGTGAACGTCTACTTTCGAGACGCGTGCCGCTTGCAAGGGATTAGACTTCGCGGTTCCTTGCGTTCACTCAGCCCTCGAATACTGAGTCGTAGCAATGCGCCGGAGGTCATCCGCTGTTGAACTTTGCCGACGACAAGTACTCCCTCTACGGCGAGGCGCTAGCAAAGACGAGCTTGGAGAACTTCGGCGATAGCCATTCGATCACCGGGACGGTGGGCTTCCGCATGCAATGGTAGGGCGCGTCATTACCCCATTGTGACCGCCCCCATGCCCCGCTGGCTTCGGCCGGCGGGGTTTTTTGCCTTGGGACAGTCTTACCAAGAAGGACGGGGCGCGGTGATCGAGGAATCGGAAGGCGCTCTTCAGCGTCCACCCGTCCCCAGATCGTCGGAATGACCCGCCTCCAGGCGACGCCATTGAGAGATGGGCCGCCCGTCGCGACGAAACGGATGGTTCGTTTCGCCCCAGTACTGGGGCCATCCGGCGGGCGAGTCTTCGAAATCCTCCTGCCGCCCGTAGACGGTCAGGTCGAGCAGGCGGTAACTGTTGTCCATCGCCTCGACGCCACGACGGGTCGTCCAGTAGGTCTCGAAGACGTTTGATCCCTGCCTCAGATAGCAGATCAGGTACATTATGCCTGGCCGGCGTCCATCGAGGAGCGTCTCGAGCGATGCCTTTGGAACTGAGTACCACGGCGTCCGCCAGCCCATGAAGTCGCGATAACGGACGCTCTCGTCATACGACCCTTGGCAGAAGGTGGCGTAGGTAACGTCCCGCGAATGGAGATGGGAAAGCTCGCGAACCTGAGTAGTGAAGAAGGTGCAGCCCTCGCATTGCTCCGGCGCGGGATGGCCGTCGAACCACATGTAGTAATAGGCGATGAGCATCCGGCGACCCTCGAACGCGTCCGACAGCGCCACCGGGCCGTTTTCGCGAATTAGCGGAGTGGCGCCATCCACCTTCACCATGGGGAGTCGCCGGCGAGCGGCCGCGATGGCGTCGCCTTCTCTCGTGTGGGCTTTCTCACGCACCCGCAATGCTTCGACTTGGGCCTGAAACGTGGCTCGATCTACGACTGCAGGTGCTGCCAAATCCGTTTTGTCATGGGACATGATCATCTCCTGTTGTTGATGGACCGTGCTCAACGGCCAGTGAGCCCCTCCACTTACTCAGCAGCGGCCGGCGCCAGTGCAGGCGTCTGCGAAACCGCACCCGGAGCCCTTTGCGTTGCAATCAGCGCGGCCGCGAGAATGGCACAGATCGCGGTCACGTAGAGCGGTGCGCTCGTCCCAACGACATCCACAGCGATGCCGCCGGCGATCGCGCCGAGAGTGACCCCGAGCTGAATGACGGCCAGAAAGAGTCCTCCCACGCCTTCGAGGTGATCCGGGGCGGCGCGACCCATCCAGGTCTGCGTCATCACCGGTCCCGCGCCAATGGCGATGCCCCAGGCAGCGGCAAAGACAATGATTGCGACGTAGGCGTTGCTGAGCGTCAACAGACCGATTGTGGCGATCGCCAGTACCAGGAACGTGGCGCCAAAACCCTCGCGCAACATGCGGTCGGCGAATACGCCCGCGACTGCGCTCCCGGCCAGACTGGCTAGACCGAGCGTCAGCAGAGCCGCGGCAATGGAGGTCGGATCGAGGCCGCCATTCGTTTCCAGATAAGGCCGCATGAAAGTGAAGCCGCTAACTTCGCCCCCAAAGAACAGCAGCCCAACGACCAGGCCTACCCGCACAGGCTGCCGCTTCAGCAAGCCGAAGAGGCTCGACAGGCTCGTTGCGCTGGTTGCCGGAACCCTCGGCAAGCAGACGGTTTGCAAGAGCAAGGCGAGCAAGCCGCACCCGGCAGCGGCCATGAATGCCGCACGCCAGCCTAAAGCTTCTCCGATCAAGGTGGCAAGCGCTGGAGCGACGACGAGCCCCGCTGAGAGACCCATGAAGACGATCGACATGCCCTTACCCATGTCCTCCAACGTGACGAGCCGGACGACAGTGGCGCCAGCCAGGGCAAAGAACCCGCCGATGGCGATGCCCAGGAGCATGCGGGCGGCCAGCAGCACGAAATAATCGGATGTGAAGGCGACGGCGATATTGGACACTATCACCAGGGCGCAGAGCGCCAGATTGATCAGCTTGCGGTCCAAGCGGCCGATGATCAGTGCCACCGTGGGCGCTGCGATGCCAGCAAACAGAGCCGTGAGGGTCACCGCCTGACCGGCGGCGCCTTCGGTGACTCCGAGTTCAGCCGCCATTGGCGTGAGCACTGCCATCGGCAGCAATTCGCTGCTGATCAGGGCAAAGCTCCCGAAGGTGAGGGAAAGGACGGAAAGCCAGGTCGATATTGACCAGGGACACTTCTGGGGTGCGGATGCAGGCATATCATCCTCCTATGATGAGCAATGTTCGGTCAGGAAATAGATTAGGACCCGAAACCGGGGGGTGAGAGTTACAAATGTGACGGAATTTTCCATCGACTCGCTGATTGCGACTCCGGCCGCAGCGGGTGCACTGCAAGCAAGCTCCTCAGCGGACGCAACTCAGACCAATGCGCGGATCTAGGCTCGGACTTAAGTCCATACGCCAACGGAGCTACGGCCCAAACCGGAACAGTACGTGCCGGCGTGGCGTTGCCTTGCAAGTTTCCCTGCAACGGGAACAACGGCGATGACGCTCGCCGGAGTCCCGGCAAGCAAGAATGAGGATGAAATGCTGAAAGGTCTCGCTCTATGGTGGCTCGGCGTGCCGCTTTTCGTGATTATCTTGCTTTACATATTTGTGTTCTGAGAGCACCGCTTCTAGCTACAGCCCGGCGGCACTCTGCTTCACCGCTGGAACGTTCCGCGAGCATCATAGTTCGACGCACAACGGGCACGCGGCGGGCGACCTGGAATGGAACATGCCTACGTTACCTTTGGCCATCGATATAGCTGACACTGTTGCCAGCGCAGATCCCGGTCTTGATACTGGGGCAAAGGCGGACGAACTGCTGGAGGCGCATCCTGAAGCGGATGCCACTCGCGAAGACGTTCGTGAAACGCTTGAAGAAGAGCTTCGCAGCTTAGACGAGTAGACGCCCACAATGCCATTCTACAATTTTCGCCTCAAACCAGATGAGGTCCTTCCTCACAGCGTGATCGAAGACGTTCATTTGCCGGATGCGGAGGCCGCCCTAAAAGAGGCCACGAGGACTTTTGGCGAGCTGATCCGTGATTTGGAAGGGCTACCCTTCGATTCTGAATGGCGGATGGAAGTCACTGACGAGGAGGGACCGATCTTTGCCCTCTCCTTTGGTGCGAAGCAGATGCGCTGAGTATTGCCGCTGCATGTCAATCGTATTGACCTCCGCTGGCTTCGGCCGGCGGATCTTTTTGCTTGGTGCGGCTCGGGAGCGGACCGGCAGGTTTCAGCCGGTGAACCGCAGCACGCGGTCGTTCCGCTTGCACAGGTTTGGGCGATCAATGCCTTCGCTCGTCAACTGTGGTTGCATTGTCTCTTGAGCGTCTAGCCCTGAAGGCGAGGGCGCCCGCAGCAAGCACAATGGCCAGCATCGCTGTGTTGTGCAGGTATTTGGGCAAAGGCTCCACCTCACCAAGAAGCGGGAAGTAGGTGAAGGCAAGCACGCCACGGCTGAGTAGGTAGCCGATTGCCACCGCTGCAGAGTGCCGCGTAGTCCAGTCAAATCGCATCATTAACCAAATGATCATAGCCACGATTAGGAGGGTCGAACCCAGCCCGACCGCCACGCCGATCCAATCCTCTCCCGCGAAGTTGCCAAGCACAGCCACAGCGAACGTCACCGCCATCACCGCAAGAGCGTTCACACGGGCGATTGGCCTTGACCAAGCACTGATATTGATGCGGCCAATCAGAGCAGCCGCCAGAAAACATGCGGCGACCAGGAGCCAAGAAACAATTAATTGGGTTTGAGATGCACTTCGCGACTGTGGGTCAAACATTATCAATGCAGCTGATCCCACGTAAAAAACCGCTGCAACGATCATCCCGATGGGACGCAGCCAAGGTGCGTCCGCACGCTTGGGCGACCAAGCCTCCGCTATCGCGATTGGGCCGGCGAAGCTGAAGATAATATGCCCAATGATGAAGTTGTAGGCGTTGTACGCACTGATGCCGAACATGGGGATGAAGGTTGCCGATCGGCTCTCCTCCCAGCCGGCGTATCCGCCATACTGATCGGCAAACATTGACTGATCGATTATGCAGGCCTGGAGAACTCCCAAAGCAGCGCAGAGCAAAAGCAGCGAGGGCCACCCCCATCCAAAGCGCCGGGCAACCTCGCGCATGAGCAAGGCGGGGGCCCCATAAAGGGCCATGAAAAAGATCAAGGCGAAAAGGATACGGCCAATATCGCCAGTGCTATCGGAGTATGCTGCAAGCAGCTCTGCACCGACTGCGCAAAGAACTGCTAGGGCCAAGGACTGGGCGTTACCGAGAATCCAGTTCTTCGCCGCCATTCAAGCCCCCAAATCAGCCTCGTTGAGCACATCCGCCGCCCGACGCCAAGTTCAGTTACAATCATCCGCTGCGAGCGGCTGCAATGGCGGCGGGAAGCATGATGGCTGCTTTTGGCTAGATAACCTCTGATAGCAGACGGTCGGGTTGCGGCGTCGATCTTGTTGCAGCTACGGGCTGCCGACGTCGCAGCCGCACCTTCTGCGACGTGAGCCGCTGGCTCATCCGGCAGGTTCTCTAGTCAGTGCTGACGCTGCCGACACCCACGCCAGCCTCCACCGCAATCGCCCGCATCGGCGTCTATTCCCGAATTCGCTAACCCCGCCATCGTGAATTGCGCCTGGCCAGGCAAAGGAGAGGCGCCAATCCTTTAGCCGGTCGGACATGCGCATCGACCGGGTGGCTTTGGGTACAAGCGTCGTCATGGCTCTCATGTTCGCTGGGCTTAGTCCGATGGCAACATCTGGGGATTCCAGACTATTTCCCAAAGGTGTCCGTCAGGATCAGTAAAATAGCCTGCATACCCGCCATAGAACGTATCCTGCGGTGCCTTGATAATCTGTGCCCCAGCAAGCTGGGCCTTGCGCATGATGTCATCGACATCCTCGCGTCGCAGAACATTATGCCCGATGCTGCTGGCGGTGCTGCAGATCGGCTACTTCGGCAATCCGGTGTCATGGACAAGGTCATCCTGCGCCCAGATGGCGAGCTTCAGACCGCTCTGGAGATCGAAGAATGCAACCGCGCCATGCTCAAATTCCCGCCCGATGATGCCCTGGGTGGGGAAGCCCAGCCCATCGCGGTAAAAGGAAAGCGATTTTTCAAGATTAGAGACAGCGAGCGTGAGAACGGAAATACGTGGTTTCATGGCCATACCCTTCCTATCGGCGGCCGCACCATGCGTACGCCTTGATAGTCTTGGGCCGTCACCTTTAGTGACGGAAGGACCCGCCAAGCGGGGGCCGGGCCAACCTTCCCGAACCTAACCTGTTTTAGACGCGACAAAGCTAATGATCAGACCGCCCTGCGTCAACGCATTTGCCAGCCTCCGCGACGCGTCACACGCTTCCACCGACGCGAAACCTTTCGGCCGATTCACGGTTAGGAGGAAGACCTTTCCCGGTCGCCTTTCAGTCACCCCTCCGACCCCGCTGGCCTCTTCGGATGCCGGCGGGGTTGTTTGCGTCTTTCAAAGGAATACGGCCCGGTCAGATGGGGGCTGACGCGCGGGCTGTAGCCCGACCTAGCTTATGTGGCGAAGACACCAGAGGGTGCAGAGAACCTAGCTTCTGGCCGCGACCAGGTCCACGAAAAAGGTATGTAGAGAGTACGGGCGGATCAAGAGCAGGCGGTTAGCGCTTCACGATACTGCATCGCCGCCCCGATTCTGCTTCAGCTCCGGCCACGGCGCATTTATGATTTGGGCGAGCTCAGCTAACGCAGCCAGCCAGTCCTTCTTCTCCTCATCCGTGGCGTCCTCCCACTTTTTGCCCTTGTGCGCTTCAAATTCCCTGATCGCGGGCTCGTCTTGGGTCATAGATTTTCCTCATCCACTAACCCCCAGTCGATTCAGTTGCCGGTTGTTGTCAACGGCTATCTGGCCTTGGCTCCAGCTCGATCATGCCTTCATCGATCAAGCTCAACAACTCGTCGGCTTCCTCCTCATTCAGCCCAATAAGGGCCGCCGCCGACACTTTGCGCCGGCTCGCCCGTGAAGGTGTTATAAACCATCCACGAGCCGTCATCGCTTCTGCGCTTTTCGTAGCGCTCGGCGTCGATCAGCTCTAGGTCGCCTCACCCCGACTTTCTCCTTTCATCCCAGCCTTCGCAGCATGCCTTCACTGCGGGTTCCTCCGACCGCGCGATGGGCGCGGTGAGAATTCGAAAGATCATAGCTGCGCCGAGTGAGGGCTCCGGCCCCACTTCTGTTCATGTCATTGCGGCATGGCTCTTATCCCCCGCCTTTCGTCTCCTGGGGCATAGCCGAGGCGAGAGGCGAGACCGGGGAGGCGTGTCTTCGACCTCAAGAGCTTGGCCATTGCGAATAACGCCCCACGATGGAATGATCGGCAGCGAGGCGGACCAAGAGCTCTAGCTCAAGAAGGGAGGGCCAGAATGGAAGCTATCGCTTCCTATCGCATTGGTTTCCTTGCGGAAGCCCTGCCGGCCCTGGGGCCTCGGATGCGGGCCGCTGCGCTTTCTTTGGGAGCAGTGCTGCTGTGGGCAACTTGGCCCACCCTCGCTGGTTTGGCTGCCCCTGCTCCGCCGTTTCTCGTGTTTGGACTTGCGGCTGCCGTTGGCTTTGCCGTGTCACTTGCTCGTGCCACGGCTCGCGGAGAAGTCCGCGCGTTCGTGTCTACCCGACCAAGAACTTTGGCGATCGTGACGGTTGGGCTCCTAACCAACAACATCCTCTACCTTCTCGCCATGCCCCGGATCGGTCCGGCGGAGGCCAACGTGATCGCCTACCTTTGGCCAATCATGCTGGTCGTAATCATGGCTCGAATCCGCCGCGAGCGGCTGCAAGCCGTCCGCTGGTTTGGTTTCGCGCTGAGCTTCTTGGGGGCGGTCCTTGCCATTGCACCGACGTTTGAACGAGGGTTCGACCCGACTGGTGCACTCCTTGCCTTCGGTAGCGGCTTGGCATTCGCTGTCTACTCAGCCGTCCGCTCGGGCGGACGGGAGACGCACGATGTGATTGGCCCGTCCATGGGGTTGATCGCCCTGCTCTCGTTAAGCACGCACCTGATGATAGAAGCGCCTTCGACCCTGGCGCCCGTACAGATGCTCGCCATAGCCGGTATCGGGTTGGCACCCCTCACGCTGTCCAATACGCTTTGGGATCGGGCAACTCGAACCGGCCACACCGCGCTTGTCTCCAGCATCGCCTACCTGACGCCGCTGGTAGCGCTCCTGCTGTTGGCGCTGTTCGGTGCCGGTGTCGTAACGACTGGCACTATGGTAGGGGCGATGCTGGTTGTGGCGGGAGCACTCTCTGCATCGGGCTTGCTTCCAACGCGCTCACGGGGCTAGTGAGAAGGCCTTTGGTTCCAACCTGCCGCTGCGCAAGTTCTTTTCAGGGCGTTGCGTCTCTCGCGGTCCGGTGCGACCAATACTTCTTCGCGACTCGCTCTGGGGATAGAGCTCAAGAGCGCGGTAGATCAACCAGGCCTCGACTGCGGCCCAGTCAGCAAGCCCCTTCTCGTTTGCCTGGTACCCTTCGATCTCATCTCCGCCGATGGATGCAGCGAAGCCGCCGTCATAGAAGCTGATGACGCGGAAGTTGATCTCCGAGGCGTGCAGGTCGTCCATCACGGTCATGAACAACCAACAACAGTGGGCTTGGATTGTTTCAGGTTGATAGCGGCGCCCGCCTTCTCGACCTGGGCGCTTGCCTTGCTCCTGCTTAGGTGGAAGCATGCCGGCCATTTCGCCCTGAGGAGAATCGCCATGCCACCACGCCTGTGTTTTCCTGTAGTGTCAGTTGCCGGAACACTCGTGTTGGCAGCATGCAGCAGCCCGTTGCCGCCTCCTACCGCACACCTGCCAACTCCTCCGGATTGCGGCGCCGCCGCTCTCCAAGGCAAGATGGGCTTGCCCGTTAGTGGCAGTACCGCTGAGGATGTTCGGGTCGGCGGCGCACCGGTCCAATCCAAAGGGGAAGTTCGGGTGATCGCGCCTGGTCAGGCAGTCATCGAGAACTACAGCGAAGCGCGTCTCAACCTCGAAACCGATGCCCAGGGTAATCTCATACGCGCAAGTTGCGGCTAGTCGCGCTGTTTCAGGCGGTCAGGCACGGCTGGACCGCACGCTTCCATCTTGTCGGTCAGCGCCATGTGTGGTCTCCTGCCTTGATAGCAGGGAGTGAGGAAATATCGTGATCGCCGATTATATTGACGAGTTCATTATGCTCTGCGTCGGCCTATGGATGACCGGCGTGGGATTTGGCTTTCTCTCGGTTCCGACCAACCCGGGACGACCGGCATGGCAGACGCACCTCATCCGCCAATTCAAATGGATGGGGCCGCTTTTGCTGATCATTGCGGTTGTACTCGCCATCGCTACTCGGTCCTGATCTGGTTGCGGTGGCGGGATTCGAACCGCGATCTCCTGCTTATGAGGCAGGCGAGATAGACCACTTCTCCACACCGGCAGAATTAGCTGAAATTGGAACTACCGTTCTTTTGATCACTTGGGTCTTTGGTCGGAGACCTATGTCCCTATGTCACCTAGAGGCCACGAAGACGGCGCATTACTGCTCGCAATATTACTTGGTGTGTTCGCGATCGCATTCCTTGTTGCCGACTAATCCCCGACCCCGGGCCTTATTTCGACGGTATTCCCGATCTATTCCTCACGCGGGACGGTACGCCGTTGGAGGCAATGAATGCGAGCGCGTGCAGAAGATTTTCTGCTGGCGGTTTCTCTTATCGCCGCTGTCGCAGCCGTGGCCTTGCTGGTCTTTTGAGCAGCCCGAGGCTGCCGTTGGTCACGTGACCGGCGGGACGGCGACTCCTTAGGCCGCCAGCAAGAAGAGGTGTTTGCATATGAACGAGTTTCAGGAGGAGTTGGAAGGCACGCCCGCCCGCACCGCTTCCGAGCGCGACCTCGAAAATGTGAGGCAACGCGGAGGCGTGTTCGTTGAGGCGGTTCGCGTGACGCGGATGCCGATGATGGTCACCGACGCTACGCTCCCCGACAATCCGATCACCTTTGTTAATCCGGCGTTCGTCGAACTATCCGGATACACGTTTGAGGAGTTGCTCGGTCAGAATCCTCATTTCATGAATGGCTCGGAAACCGATCCCGAGGCCATTGCTGCTTATGAGACCGCCATGCAGGAGGGTCGCGACGCTACCCTTGAGATCCTGCAGTATCGCAAGGACGGCTCGCCGTTCCGGGCCATGCTCTTTGCAACTCCGCTGGACGACGGGCAGGGCCGCGTAACCAATCATTTTCTATCCTATCTCGACATCACCCGCCGCCATGAGGCTGAGCAAGCGCTCCGAACGCTCGCCACAGACATGGAGCGGCGGGTGGAGGAACGCACTCGAACGCTGGAGGCTGCAAACGCAGCGCTCCATCAGGCCGATGCCGAACGCGAGATGCTTCTGATCGAGGTCAATCATCGGGCCAAGAACAGCCTATCCGTGGGGGCGGCCCTGCTACAGTTGCAGGGCCGACGGCAGACGGACCAGGCAGTAAGGGCGCTTTTCGAAGAGTCAGCTGAGCGCCTGAACGCTATGGCCCGGGTGCACGACATGCTTAGCCGCTCCGAACATGCGCAGCGTGTCGATGTGGCGACATATGTGGCCGAACTCTGCGAAGCCTTGAAGTCCCTCGCAGGCGGAGATGGACGCATTTCGCTCAGGGCACGGACTGAGGAGGACATCCTGATCGATGCCGATGCAGCCTTCCCGATCGGCATCGTTCTGACCGAGCTCATCACCAACGCTGTCAAATACGCCTTTCCCGACAACCGCTCGGGCATGATATTGGTCCAAGCTAAGCGGAGCGGTCCCGGCCGCGTCGAGATTGTCGTTCGCGACAACGGCGTCGGCATGGCTAACTTTCGGGAAGGGTCACTCGGTTACGGGCTAATTAGGTCTCTCGTGAAGCAGATTGGGGGCGAGCTCGATATCCAAGGCGACGCCGGGGTGACCGTCACCATTTCCTTCTCCGATGCGTCGCGGTTTCCACCCCCGGGCGGGCGCGAGGCCACAGAGGGATGACCCGCGGTCAATGTCAGTTGCCTCGGGCCTCCAAATCCAGCACAGCCGCTAAGTCATACGAGCAGGCTTGTGCTAGGCCGGCTGTATCTGCTTCCGCTTCTTGGCCTCCTGCTGGCGCCGGCGCTCGTTACGCTTTGGCCGCCCAGGAAATGTCTGCCGGGTTATCTGAGAGGAAGCTGGTGAAGGCATCATCCGCAGCCCGTGATGTGAGGCCCTTTGCCTTGACCACATCTGCCGCGAGCCGCTGTACCTCTACCGGATAGGTTCTTTTGGCGTGACGAAACAGGTCTCCCAACCTGGCGAGCACATTGCGAGCTTCTGGTACGTGTCAGGAGAAGAATTCGTCATCAGTGTCATTGGAGGCAAACTCCCAAGGCTTCGGGCCGAGTGGCCTTGTCGTGACGCGGCTGCGTGATGCGGGTGAGAGGCCGAGTTCGGCGGCAAACTTGTGCATGAGATCCACGCTCTTGTTGGAGATTGCGAGCCATGGCGAGGGCTGCACATAGCCGGCTGGTGTCTTCAGCAGGGTGGGGGTCTCCTTGAGCTTACGCTCGGCCTCCACCCAGCGGCCATAGGCCTGGCAGTAGGCGGCGAGCACCGCGCGGTCGAGTTCGGTGAGAGCGCCCAGCTGATGCAACTGGCGGGCAAGGCGTTTCCATTCGGCCTTTGCGGTGGCCTGTAGTGTGCCGGGCAGGTCGGGATGACCGGCTGCGGATTTGGCTCGAGGTGGTTGAGGCGCCGCTTGCCGGGATTGCCCATCACCACTTTCAGTGCCGTTGGCACCGGCTTGCGTCCTCGCATCATCCTGCCCCTTGGCCTTCAGAGTTGGTCGACTGGAACAGGCCCGATCTGTAGGTCCCGCCAGGCCAGGAATGGCTGAATTGTGCCGATCGTGTGCAGATGACCATGAAGGTGACCCCCTTCGGATATTCGCGGATGTGAAAGATAAGGGACGCCACCGGTCTCCGTTGGAAAGGCTGCGGACTTCATGATGCCCCCCGGGTCATACGCTTTGCCCGGTCCGTTCAGCCTTCACCTCGGCGAAGCTGCCATCAGCACCATCCAGAGTGGCCTTTTCTCCTGTGAACGCTTCCCACCGCATGACAGCTACATCAACATGGGCCGGGTTCAGTTCGACGGCCTGGCAGCAGCGCGCGGTCATCTCAGCGGCGATGATGGTGGTTCCTGACCCGCAGAACGGATCATAAACCGCCTGGCCCGGCGAGGAATTGTTCTCGATCGGCCGCTTCATGCATTCGACCGGCTTCTCCGTGGCGTGGCCGGTCTCGTTCTTGCGATGGGGAATCTGCCAGATCGTGGTCTGCCTGCGATCGCCGGACCAGTGGCCTTTACGGCCTTTCCTGACCGCGTACCACGCCGGTTCGTGCTGCCAGTGGTAATCTCCGCGCCCGATCACCAGACGCGTCTTGTCCCAGATGATCTGGGAGCGGATGACGAAGCCGGAGGCCTCCAAGCTTTCGGCTACTGTGCCGGCGTGAAGGGCGCCGTGCCACACATAGGCGACATCGCCCGGGAAGAGGAGCCATGCCTCACGCCAGTCAGCACGATCATCGTTGAGCACCTTGCCACGGGCAATGTCGCCGTTCTTGCTGAAGCGCTCGCGCCAGGTCGGATCATAGCTCACGCCATACGGCGGATCCGAGGTGAGCAGGTGAGGCTTTACGCCATTCAGGACGCGATCGACATCCTCCTTGCGCGTGCTGTCGCCGCAGAGGAGCCTGTGATCACCCAGGAGCCAAAGGTCGCCTGGCTGCGTGACTGGCTGCTCGGGAACAGCGGGCACGTCGTCGGGATCGGTCAAACCTTGCGTGCCTGTGCTCAGAAGCGAAGCGATCTCCTCGTCAGCAAAGCCGGTGAGCGACAGATCAACTCCAAGGCTGTCGAGGTCGGTGAACTCCAGTGCCAGCAGTTCCTGATCCCAGCCGGCAGTCAGGGCAAGCTTGTTGTCGGCGAGAATGTAGGCGCGCTTTTGCGCCTCCGAGAGGCCGTCAAGCTCGATGACAGGCACTTGGGACTGCCCTAGCTTTCTGGCCGCGAGCAGCCGCCCGTGACCGGCGATGACGCCGTTCTCCCCATCCACCAGAATCGGGTTGGTCCAGCCGAACTCGCGGATCGAGGCGGCAATCTGCGCCACCTGCGCATCCGAATGCGTGCGGGCGTTGCGCGCATAGGGGATCAGGACGTCGACAGGCCTGTAGGTCACCTTGAGCGGGCTGTCGTGCATCGTCATCACAGCTTTCCCAATTTACCACGCCCCCGGGTCAGGCAGGGGTGCGCGCATGTTCATGCTGGCAATTTATCAGATCTTCTAAACCTTTGATAGCACGACGGATTCCGACATCTCTGCTCAACAGCCCGCAGGAGTCCGCGGCTAACCGGGATGATACAGAAACCCCAACAGCCAGCTCCCATTGGTGCGGGGCGGGGTCGTGCGCTATCTGGCGGACCATGGCGCCATCGCTCCAAGGCGCCGCCTTCAGGCAACTTCCGATACCCGCCCGGGGCAGCGCTACGATCGATGTTCGAATCGGCAACTGGATTGCGGGCGACTCAGAACCACCTTCTGAAGCCTTGCGGGCATTCTGCAGGATCGGGGCCTTCGGCCGAATATCGGGATTGGCCGCGCCTGCGGCGGCCATATCTTTAGATATGGGTTGGAACACACCCAGTTGGAACCGCAGAATTGCTGGGTTGGAAGCGGTTGGAATGTGGTTGGAACACCCAGTTGGAAGCCGGTTGGAAGTAGTTCGGATGGACCAGGTGCTGTCAGGCGTGGGCACAGACGAGCAAATGAAGCGCTCAATCGCGTCCATCCTCATCATGGGGGGCGGGTGTGGCGCGTAACAGTTGCCGGAGCTTCGACGGCGGGCCGGTGGTCTCTACCTCTATGCGTGCCGTCTCGAGCAGCACGTTCATGGCGCGATCAAATTGGCGGCTCGTGACCCCTTCGGCCCGAGGGTGCCTTGCAAACACGGCCGGCGCATAGTTCGGCCCCTTCATCGGGGAGAGACGCAAGCCTTTGTCGGCGTGCCAGCGCAGCAGATCGAGGAACTTCGCCTCGATCCAGGCCGCCTTTAAGAAGCCTCTGTTCTGCCCGGGTGCTGCAGGGGCGTCCGTTCGAATGAAGCGTCCAGCTTGCCAGCGCAGCGGAACCTGTCCGCCGCTCGGGCCGTAGTTCGACTTCATGGTCTGCAGGAGCCGATTGTCGGGGTCGAGTTCCGCTCCGTCCTTTTCCTTCTCGCGCAGCAGGTAGAGCCTCGATCGCACGGAGTTGTTCCATGCCGTGTTGCCGCTCATGCCGGAGCCACTGTTGATGCCCGACAGCGATGGATGGGAGAGTAGCAGCACGACGCAGTCGAACTCTATCGCCTGTCCTCGCAGCGCGCTGACGAACTGGCGGGCCAGCGGCCGCACGTTCTCGTTGCCGGCAAAGACGTCTGCAAGGTTGTCGAGCACGAGCAGACGCGGGCGGGAACGCGCCAGCTTGAGCCGGAGCCGATCGAACAGCGGCGTCATCTCGACCTTGCCACCCTTCTGCGCTTCGGTTCCCAGAACTGCATCCCTGCCGGCCAGCACCGCAAGTTCCAGGGTCTTCATTCTGCCGATGGAAAGGTTCTCGGCGGCGCAGATGTCCTTCAGGCGGATATGCATCTCATCGAGATCGTCCTCGGCGGAGAGGTAGACAACCGGCCCGGTCTCGACATCGATGCCGAGCCATTTCGATCCCGTGACGACCGCTGCCGCCAGCTGCAGGGCAAGCAGGCTCTTTCCGGTGCCGCCGTCGCCGGACAGCATGGTTACGTTCCGGCAGGGAAAGAGTGCTGCACCATCGAGGAAGCTGCGTCGTGGCGTTGCCTGAGATGCAAAGATCGAGGCGCTCACGGTCTCCAACGGTAATGGTGGTGGAGCGGACGGGACGGCCTCGCCAGGCCGGTAGCGCTCGACAACAGCTCCGATCTCGGCCAGCATCTGTTCCGGGGTATACCAGGAGTTCACCCACCCCTCCCGATCGGATCGGCCCAGTCACGTCCTGCTTCGCTCCGAGCCAGCACGATCGCCTCACGTCCCGCTGCCACCCAGCGCCGTGCGCAATCGCGAGCAGCGGAAAGCCCGGTCCCACTTGCGTCGTTGTCGGCCATGATGGTGACCGTCTCGATTCCGGAAAGGACCGGGAAACGTGCTATGCCGCCAGCCGAAAGCGCTGCCCAAATTGGGCGGAAGCCCATCACCTTGCAGGAAAGTGCCGTCTCGATGCCTTCGGCAACATGCAACCCGAACGTCACTTCATCGTCCGCGGAGAGCTTGATGCAGGCGCCGCTTACGTTGCCCAGCATCCTCTTCGGGCTGCCGAGCCCAGGGTAGTCGGCCTTGCCGCTGCCGTCCGGCTTCAATGCGGTGCGGTGGATACCGCAGAACTCGTTCGTCCGGATGTCCACGATAGCGCCTAGCATCGCGGGGAGTTTGACGGTCGAACCATTCTCGAGTCGGAAGGGACAAGCACTGTGATACCTCAGCACCGTCCCCTGGAGCACCTCCGCTGGCAGGCCCACGCCGCGCCACAGCAGGTAGATGGCTGCCGGCGTGGAGGTGATCGGAACGGCCGTCTCCCACAGCCGGCGGGCCAAGCCAATTCGGTCCTCAACTGACGGTGCAGGACTGCGACGCGGGTGACGCCGGACTGATGGTAGCGATCCCCAGGGTGGTAGGCCGATGGTCCGACGGACATGCTCGCGACAGAGCCGCCAATCGTCGCCAGCGAAACTGTGCACCCAAAAGCCGTCCGGCGCCGAAGGATCGAGTTGAACTGAAAGGGACCGGTCCCGGGGCGTGTGTCCCGGCCCCGGAACGTGAATCCGGGAGGGCCCACTTACCTGACCGCCGAGCACTCGAGCCAAGGTCTGCAGGTTCATGTGTCGGTCCCCAGCTGTTCCGGGTCCCGAGTCTGCTGCTCCTCATACTCCGCCACGTCCGTCTTGCGGTAGAAGACCAGCCAGCCGATCTTCAGGTATCGTGGACCCTGTCCAATCCGCCTCCAGCGGTCGAGAGTTCTGGTCGACATGCCCCAGCGCTTTGCCAGGTCCTTGGGGGTGTAGAAGTGGTCCGTCATTCGGCATCTCCAAAACGTTTGGTCACGCCGAACACGAAAGCAGATCTCTTAAGCCTTGTCGGTGGGAGAGGGGTCGGAGCAAAGGTGGGAAAAGGTGGGAGATCTGGCTCGAAGGTGGGAATGCCGGTGATGGCCCGGCTGTCGCGGAAGTTGCGCAGTGCCTTGGCTGCGCATTGCCGTCGTGGGAGAATCGCTCCCACGTGGGAAACTCAGGAATTTTGCCTTTTCCACAGGTAAGTGCACCCGGCTGACAATCTTGGACAGCGCCGATGGATGCGCTGCAGCGATTATCGAACGAGGTAGAGCTTCGGTCGCCGGAAAGTGCGCTGAATGCCCGATGCGCTCTGACGGTCGGGAATGTTCAGCCTCCACCTGCCACGGTGGTCGCAGCGCAGGATGTTGCGCCATCCCTCGAGCGGGGCAAACAGGTCGACCATGCGGCTCGATGCGGAGCCGGCCTGCGACAGAAGCACCTCGTCGCGCATCCATGGTCTTCCAGCCAGCCACGCTTCATGAAGAAGCTGCACAACGGCACGCCGCTTCGGGCTCAGGCGATAGGCTCGTCCGGCAAGGCTGATCTCGGAATAATCCGGGCTATGGGTGAAGCACAGATCGTCCGGCTCGACGCCGACGTTCGGCACAATGTCGTGCTCCTGTTCGAACCGCCTGCGCTCCTCGGCGGTCACCACCAGTTCCGATTTGGTCACCTCGATCCCGAGATCGTCCTCGAGCACCTCGACGAAGCCATCCTCAGTCCTGAACCTGCGCAGATATACCGCGCCCCGGCTGTTGATCGCCCAGAGATCCTTCTCGAACACGCCATGCGGACCATGAGCTTGTCTCCGCCCTGCCGGCAGCGGATCCTGGTGGCCGTGCCACGAATCCACTCTCGACCCGAACAGAAGCACAGAGATCGTCAGCTTGCCGTCAACTGCCAGCCCCAGCAGCTCTCCTATAGTGGCGCCCCAGGCCTGGGCGATCTCGTCCAAGGTGTAGACGGAGCGGGGAGGGAGGCCCATGCTCAACCCTCCCTCGGTCGGGACAGCGCAATCAGGTCGTACTTGGCCAGGCGCACCGATATGAACGAGGGGGTGAGACCGAACGCATCGCCCAATGCGTCGAACAGCAAGGGCAGTTCGGGGCAGTTTGCAGCGACAGGAGGTTCATTGGAGAACCTGCCCTTGACCAGAGGAACGCCACATGCCGGCGCAAGCCTCAACAGTTCCCCATGGAGCAGCCGGCGGGGGGCCAGAAAGCTTCCCATGAACTCGTTGGCCCGCCATTCGCTCCAGTCCGATGCCTCCCGGCGATAACGCTCCGGCGCCCCGAACACCCGGCGCGGTGCGGCCGGCGTCGGTTGCGCTGCGCCGCTGAACCAGGCCGGTGCATCGAACACTGCATGTCCGAGTTCGTGTGCGGCCGTGCTGCGGGCGATGGGCACGTCACCAACGATCTGCACATTAAGGCTGATGAGGAGGGCACCAGGCGCGACTAGTCTACAGGAGCCATAGACGGGCTGGCCGGAGCAGTCCTTCACAGTCTCGTCCAGGTTCCAACGGATGCTCAGCAGCATCCCATTCACCAGAAGCCGTCTTACGCGCGAGACCAACTGGAGAAGCTCCACGTCGAGCCGGCAGGTTGAGAGTCCCAGTTGCTCTCGCATCGAGCTTGCAACAGCCGCCACTCGAGAGGTCCGCAACCGCTTGGGCGCGAGAGTTACGGCGTCACAAGGATAACTGACACTGAGCTCCGACATGGTACGCCATGGACAAGACTTGCCTACGATGTTCTTATTATGTTCTCAAGGCGTGAAGAGTCGAGTCGTTTCTGAAGATGAGGTCTGAAATCGTAAGCTGACGCCTATTCCGTCAGCCTCGCGTTCCTGTCCGCGTGCGCAAGTTTGATGTCGCGGGCGCGCTCTGCGTCGGCTTGGCGGCCTGTTCAGGAGGCTTGGAGTTGGACAAGCTCCTGCCATGCAAGTTACCCCTGTAAACTCGCTCCTCAGACAATCCCTCGGCCCGAACCCGGTCGCGGTGGACCAGCTCTCTGCACAAGAGCGTCTGTCCGAGGTGGCTTCCATTCTGGCTGCCGGACTGGTTCGGCTGAGGTCGCGACCGTCAAGCAAAGTATCTGCTGCCGAGGCGAAAAGTTCGCTTCACTCCCTCGCGGAAGAGAGCGTGTATCGGTCCCACCGCAGTGGAGGGACAGCATGACAAATCGCTCAGAACCACACAGCCGACGCTATGACGACCCGCATGTACTCGCGCGGATCGCCGAGATCAGGAGCATGGAGATGGAGGGCCTCAAGGCGATGTGGCGTGAGCTCTTTGCTGCGGAGCCTCCGCGTCACAATCGCAAGTATCTGGAGAGCCGACTGATCTACCGCATCCAGGAGCTGGCCTATGGTGGCCTCAGGCCTGAGACGCGGAAGCGGCTTGCCGCACTTGCGGAGGAGATGGACACGCGCGGCCGCGGGCGCGGGAAGCGGATCGACAACAGGCCGATCGCTGGCACCAGGCTGATCCGGGATTGGCAGGGCGTGGAGCATACCGTCACGGTGCTGACGGACGGCTTCGAATATGAGGGCCGACCCTACCGATCGCTCTCGGCGGTCGCCCGCGCGATCACCGGCACGCGCTGGAACGGCCTCGTCTTCTTTGGCCTGAAGACGCAGCAGGGGAGGCGGGGATGAACATGCACGCGCCTCAAAGCACGCAGACCCTGCACAAGCTGCGCTGCGCCGTCTACACGCGCAAATCCTCCGAAGAGGGCCTTGCCATGGAGTTCAACTCGCTGGATGCCCAGCGGGAGGCCTGCGAGGCCTATGTGGCGAGCCAGCGGGCAGAAGGATGGGTTCTGGTGCCGGACCGCTATGACGATGGCGGCTTCTCGGGCGCCTCGCTGGAACGGCCGGCGCTGAAGCGTCTCCTGCGCGATGTGGAGGCGGGGCTGGTCGATGTGGTGGTCGTCTACAGATCGACCGCCTCTCGCGCGCGCTAGCCGACTTCTCCAAACTGGTGGAAATCTTCGACGGAAACGAGGTCACCTTCGTCTCCGTCACCCAGAGCTTCAACACCACCACGTCGATGGGGAGGCTGACGCTCAACATCCTCCTGTCTTTTGCCCAGTTCGAGCGTGAGGTGATCGGCGAGCGCATCCGCGACAAGTTCGCCGCCTCACGGAGGAAGGGCATGTGGATGGGCGGCTATGTTCCCCTTGGCTACAGGGTCGAGAACAGGAAGCTCGTCATCGAAGACGAAGAAGCGGCGAAGATCCGCATGATCTTCGAGCGCTTCCTCCAATGCGGGTCAGCCACGCATCTAGCCCGCAGGCTCCACAAGGAGGGTGTGACCACCCGCTCGGGAAGGTTGGTCGATCGCAACTTCCTCTATAAGCTCCTCAACAATCGCGTCTATATCGGCGAGGTGGTGCATAAGGGGACAGCCTATCCCGGCGAGCACGAACCGATCGTCGCGCGCGATCTCTGGGACAAGGTGCATTCAACCCTGGCGAAGAACCCGCGCCAGCGTGCGGCGCGTAGCCGGGCACAGACGCCGGCGCTCCTGAAGGGGCTTCTCTTCGCGCCGAACGGGCGTGCGATGAGCCCGACGCACACGAGGAAGAAGGGCAGGCTCTACCGTAACTATGTCACCACCAGCGTGGTGAAGGTCGGGCCCGAGACATGTCCTGTCCGCCGGATCCCTGCAGGCGAGATCGAGAGGGCGGTGGTCAATCAGCTCAGGCTGCTCCTGCGCTCTCCTGAGATCATCGTGCAGACCTGGGCTGCTGCAAGGGCGGGTGATCTCGGTTTCTCGGAGGGAGAGGTCAGGGAGGCTCTGATCTGCTTCGATCCGCTTTGGGAGGAGCTGTTCCCTGCCGAGCAGGCGCGCATCGTCCAACTCCTGGTCGAACGGATCGATGTGGATGTCGACGGCATCTCGATCCGGCTCAGGACGGAAGGACTGGCGAGTCTGATCGCGGAGCTTCGGCAGGAAGCGCCTGCACAGAAAGTGGCAAGATCGACGACATGAAGGCGAAAACCGAGAGCCAGTCGATGACCATCCGCATTCCGCTGGCCGTGCGCCGAAGGGGAGGGCGCAAGCTGGTGCTCGCGCCTGCGGGAGAGGAGCCCTGGGCGCCTCAACGTCCTCAGGTCGACAAGACCCTTTGCCGGGCCCTGGTCCTTGCATTCCGATGGAAGCATCTATTGGATGAAGGAACCTTTGGCACCATCAGCGAACTTGCCGCGGCCGAACGCATGAACGTGTCCTATGTGGCGCACGTGCTTCGCCTAACCCTCCTGGCCCCCGAACTGGTCGAAGCGATCCTCGACGGCAGGCACCCAAAGACGCTGCAGCTGCAGCCGCTCATGCGGGGGTTTCCAGTCGAGTGGGGCAAGCAATGTGAAGTGTTCCGATAGTCGCCTGCTGGGACCTGCTGTGCGCCCCATCTCAGCCGTTCAGCCCGTCATCGCGCGATCCTAGAAGCAGACGATCATCTAGCACTCTGCCGTGCTCATTCATCATCTATTGGCTGGACATTTCCCGACTGCCCGCTTTGGCGGATCGTGTGCGAAGCCAACGTTTGTAGCATAGTCTAATTGATCTTTTCTTCCACTCCGAAATGCCGAGCTTAGCTTTCGATGCTCGGAAGCCGAACCGTGTTTTCGCATATTACGCAAGTGAGACCGCTGACGAACGGGCAAATGCTCGCCACAGGCGGGCGTTTCGCATGCGCCGAAGCCAGATGCGCGTAAGGGATCATTCCACTGAAAGCGCGATTCAGGTGCTTTGCCGACGACGAGCAATTCGCTACAAATTTTTCTAGGGGGGAGAATCCGTGGACACGACAATATTCAAAAAAGTTACGGTGTGGTGCCGATGAATCTGCTCGGCCTGCGCCTTATTGCGCAAATCATGAACTGGACCGACGATGGCGTGGCAACCGCGAGTATTCTTGGCTGCGGCTTATGGCCTCGACCAAGTATGACGGCTACAGCGATTTCCGCGCGGGATCCCGCTTCATCGAAAACTTGGCAATCTGGCTAAAACAGTTCGATGCCGAGGACCGCCAGACGGCCTATGATTTCATCAAGCACCGGCTGGTCTATATCTCCAATGCTGAACTTTATCGCGTGATCGAGGCCTTCTACCCAGAAACGGTGACCCCGCATTTACGGCGCCTTGCAGCCAAGCAGGCTGGCATCCCACCCCATGAAGTTTGGGGCAGCAGGGATGGGGTAGCAGCCTTCAAGCGGATTAGGCGACGCTCTCTATTCATAGGTATGAGCGACGGTAGCCGCATCGACATAATGCGTCGCGCAAATAGCGGCCGCATCACCCAGGAACAGGTCGTGCCGATGATGAATATAGGCACAGAGAAATGGCTCGATCTCGCGAAGAAAATTAAGGAAGCCGATGCCGGCGACGAGCAGTTCGAGCACGTTTACTTGATCGACGATTTCACAGCCTCAGGTACGACCTTCATTCGCTTCAAGGATGGCGAGTGGAAGGGCAAGCTGCAGAAGTTCAACGCCATGCTGATCGGGGCGCGCAAGGCGGTTGAGGCACAGGGCAAGACCTTCCCGATCGTCGAGAATTACGCGCTGCACATTCATCATTATGTCTCGACCACCCAGGCGCGCGAGGCGCTCCTGCAACGCACCGAATTGGCCAATCTCGAATGGGCGGACCGCACCTTCGGGTCAATAGATGTGACCCAAGGTACCTTGTTGCCCGCCTCGCTCAAGCTCAGTCCAGGCCGTGACGATGCCGTCATCGCGCTTTGCGAAAAATATTATAATCACGATCTCTACCGGCGGCTGATCGAACATGCAGGCGAAGCAGAGCAGTCCGATTTCAAAATGGGTTATGCTGACTGCGCCTTACCACTTGTCCTTGAGCACAACACGCCAAACAACAGCGTTCCGCTACTCTGGGCGGAAACGACCAATGAAAATGGTCATGCGATGCAGCCCTTGTTTCGTCGGCGTGATAGGCACGGCTGACCATGGCAAATCCGTTTCTCCGTCGCGCCACCGAATACATCCGGGACGACACCACTTTCCTTGAGATCGTGAGCCCGGCGCCGCTCACCACATTTTTGGCCGAGCATCCCCGCAAGGCCGACATTTTCGACCTGCCCATCCGCATCGTCGGCGCGCCGGGAAGCGGTAAAACGATGCTAGCCATGCTGGCCGAGTTTCGCCTCGTCGAAACGATCCTGCGCGACCCAGCCAATGACACCAATAAGCAGCTCTCCATCGCCCTCGCCGGGGCGGGTTTTCTGCAAGACGGAAAGCCCGGGGTCGCGGCTGTCCGCATTCCTATGGAATCCGAGTATCGCGACTTTTGGGAGTTGCCCTATGAGGACAGCGTCAAGACGAAGCTCGCCCTGTGGCTGGTCCAGGCGCGCACTATGCTCGCTCTGCTTCGAGGCCTTACGAATGGCGACCATCGGCGGCTCGACGAGATCCGCTTCATCGCTCGGGAGGCATCGGAAGCGCACCTCGAGCAGATTGGCGGGCTGACCGCGGTCGGCATTCGCGACCGCGCGCTCGAAGTGCAGCGCGCCATCTATTCTATCGGAGCGAGCTTGCTGCCGCCAGATATCGACAAATTGCCAAAGGCAGCGACTGAACCCTATCAGCCATTCGAATGCATCCAGGAGATCGATATTCCTTGGATGGGACAGCGTCTGACGGTCAAGCCGCTCGCTATCCTAGACGACGTCCACGCCCTTCACCCAGACCAGTTCGAGCAGATCTTCACCGCGCTCGCGCGACGCGAGATCACCGGCCGCGTCACCGAGCGGCGCGTCCTGTCCTATGGCGAGGACTATTCCTTCGACTATATGCAGGGCGTCATCATCCTGCGCCGGCCGCTCACCTCCATGACCGGCACGGCAAGCCCGGTGCG
>NZ_JAPSLH010000001.1 GCF_031180965.1 Chelativorans sp. | reverse complement strand
AGCACCCCGGCACCGCCGGCCTGTCGCGGGCCCTCAGCATGCCTCCAGGTACCGATCCCTGGAGGGGGAGGTTGCCGCCGCTCTCCCGAACACCCGGTGCGCATCCGGTTCCCGCAAGAGCGATGGGTGGATTGTAAGAGGGCTGTCGGGGACGGGGATAAATTTTCCGGCGAAAAAATGCAGAAATCGTGCAGGAGCTTGTTTTTGCTGCACATTATTTTTGCGCGCTGGAGCGGCGGGGCCGATTTGATCCACACCCTTCAGGGCCGGCGTGGTGGGGGATAGGTTTCCGAGGTACCCCTCTCTTGCAAATTCTAAGGACTTGGGCTTCCGCCTTCGCCCTCTGGGCTGCGGCGGACAAGACGCCCAAATCCAAGAATTTGCTTTCTCTCCCGCAGGGGGAGAGATATCGCCGGCATCAGCATCGCCGCCAATCGCCGATGCTTAGATTGGCGCGAAGCGCCTATTCCCTTGGGGAGCAGTTCGTCGACAGGCTTGGCAGCAGTTGGACCTGGGCGTCTCATGCCAAGGCTTGCAGGCGAAGGAGTGGGTCGGAGGCACGACGCGATCCGTCGGCGAGGGAACAATGCCGGCGCTCCCCGGTTGATCCGTCAGGACGGACCGATGGAAGAGAACCGCCAGCCCACCACGCTTTCCGGTGAAGAAGCCCGGCAGGGCGATGTCGTGCTGCGCACGCCGATGCGCCGCGCGATCTTTATCGGCGGGCTGGCGGGCATCGTCGTGCTGGCCGTCGCCCTGGCGCTCTCCTGACCGGCGCCGGCCGGAATTCAGGCGGAAAGCTCGCGGAATTTCTGCACGATCGCATCGCCCATGGCGGAGGTGCCGACCTCGCGCATGCCCTCGGGCATGATGTCCCGCGTGCGCAGGCCGTCGTCCAGCACGGCGGCGATCGCCTTCTCCAGCCGGTCGGCCTCCGCGACCATATCGAAAGAATAGCGCAGGCACATGGCGAAGGAGGCGACCATGGCGATCGGGTTGGCGATGCCCTGTCCCGCGATATCGGGCGCGGAGCCGTGCACCGGCTCGTAAAGCGCCTTGCGCTTGCCGGTCTTCGGATCCGGCGCGCCGAGCGAGGCGGAGGGGAGCATGCCCAGCGAGCCCGTGAGCATCGCCGCCACGTCGGACAGCATGTCACCGAAAAGATTGTCGGTGACGATCACATCGAACTGTTTCGGCCAGCGCACGAGCTGCATGCCGCCGGCATCGGCCAGCATGTGCGTGAGCTCCACGTCGGAATATTTGGCCTTATGCGTAGCCGTGACGACCTCCTTCCAGAGCACGCCCGACTTCATGACATTGTGCTTTTCCATCGAGCACACCTTGTTGCACCGGGTGCGCGCGAGCTCGAAGGCGACGCCGGAAATGCGCTCGATCTCGAACGTGTCGTAGACCTGCGTGTCGATGCCGCGCTTCTGGCCGTTGCCGAGATCGACGATCTCCTTCGGCTCGCCGAAATAGACGCCGCCGGTTAGTTCTCGCACGATGAGGATGTCGAGCCCCTCGACCACCTCCTGCTTCAGCGAGGAGGAGGCGGCGAGCGCCGGATAGCAGATGGCGGGGCGCAGATTGGCGAAAAGCTCCATGTCCTTGCGCAGGCGCAAGAGCCCCGCCTCCGGGCGTACCTCGTAGGGCACGTCGGCCCATTTCGGCCCGCCGACCGCGCCGAAGAGCACGGCGTCGGCTTCAAGAGCGCGCCGCATGTCCTCCTCCGAGATCGCCTTCCCATGCGCGTCATAGGCCGAGCCGCCGACGAGCCCCGTCTCCGTTTCGAATCCGGCGCCGAACTCGGAATTCATCACGGCGATGAGTTTGGAGACCTCCGCCATCGCCTCCGGGCCGATGCCGTCGCCGGGCAGGAGAAGGAGCTTGCGGGTTGCCATGAGATTTTCCCCCGAATGCCTATGCATGAACTGGCGCCTTGCTAAACATCGCCCGATGGGCGCGCAAGCCAAAACGCGGCCCTATAGCCTGAATGTCTTGGAACAAGGACCGACAGTGTGTGCATATGGAGGGATCAATACACATTCGAGCATGACCATGCGAACGAACATCGACATAGACGATGAGCTCATGGAAAAGGCGATGAAGGCGACCGGCCAGCGGACAAAGAAGGCTACCGTCGAAGCTGCCTTGCACATGGTCGTCCAAATCTCCGAACAGATGGCAGCCTTGGATGCCCTTATCGGAACAGGCTGGGAAGGCGATCTTGACGAAATGCGCAACGACTGGACGCCCGACGCGATTGGGGTTTGAAAGACAGGCATGATCGTCGTTGACACTTCGGTCTGGATATTCGCTCTCCGAGGTGTCCAGCGACCGCGCACGATCCGGCTACGGCAGGAAGTCGCCAGAGGAAACGTGCTTGTTGGGGACGTGGTGCTGCTCGAAATCCTGCGCGGCGCAGGCGACGACCGTCATTCGGCTGATCTGGAGACCAGCCTTCGGCGCTTTCCTGTCGTCTCGATGATGGATGATGGTCTGGCGATCGCAGCGGCCTTGAATTGTCGCCGGGCTGCGAAGGCTCGGAATCACGGCAAAGAGCCTGGCCGACCTCATTATCGCGACGTTCTGCATCGAACATCGCCACGCTCTTCTGCACGACGATCGCGACTTCCTCCCCATGGCGGAGCATCTTGGCCTGAGCTTCGCTTGAGCCTGGAGCCGCTTCCGTTCAGATTGGTCAGGAGTCGCGCTTCTTCGCCGTCACCTCGATCTCGATCTTCATCTCGGGTTTGTTGAGCTGGCAGACGATCATGGTGGCGGCGGGCCTGATCCCGCCGAAGGTTTCGCCCAGGATGGGAAAGACGAGGTCCACATAGGCGCGGTCGGTGACGTAGTAGTGCGCCCTCACCACGTCCTCCATCGCAAAGCCGCCCTCGGCGAGCGCGGCGCGGATGGTGGCGAGGCAGTTCCTCGTCTGCTCCTCGACGCTTTCCGGCATGGTCATCGTGGCGTAGTCGTAGCCGGTGGTACCGGAGACGAAGCACCATTCGCCATCGACCACAGCGCGGCTGTAGCCGGCGGTCTTCTCGAAAGGCGAGCCGGTCGAGATCAGGCGGCGCAAGAGCGTCCCCTCAGGCCCAGGGGCGGCTGCCGGCGTATTTCTGCTCGAAAGTCTCGATCGCCGGCGCCTTCTCCAGCGTCAGGCCGATATCGTCGAGGCCGTTCAAGAGGCAGTGGCGCTTGAACGCGTCGATCTCGAAGGAGATGACGCCGCCATCCGGCCCGCGGATCTCCTGGTGCTCGAGGTCGACCGTCAGGGTGGCATTGGCGCCGCGCTCGGCATCGTCCATCAGCTTTTCCAGATCTTCCGGGCTGACGGTGATGGGCAAAATGCCGTTCTTGAAGCAGTTGTTGTAGAAGATGTCGGCGAAGGAGGTGGAGATCACGCAGCGTATGCCGAAGTCGAGCAGCGCCCAGGGGGCGTGCTCGCGGGAGGAGCCGCAGCCGAAATTGTCGCCAGCCACCAGGATTTTCGCGTTGCGATAAGCCGGCTTGTTGAGCACGAAATCCGGGTTCTCCGAACCATCCTCATTGTAGCGCATCTCGGCGAAAAGCCCCGTGCCGAGGCCGGTGCGCTTGATCGTCTTCAGATAATCCTTGGGGATGATCATGTCGGTGTCGACATTGACGATCGGCAAAGGCGCGGCAACGCCGGTGAGGGTCGTGAACTTTTCCATGGGCTTGCCTAATCCGGTCTGGCAGGATGCTTGCTGGCCACCCTTTACATCAAGCGGACGGCCGAGGCAAAGCCCCTTGCGCCCTCGTTCCGGCTGGGCCATGAAACCTGTCATGCACGAACCGCTCTCCCGCCTGCGCCGGTCCGTCCTCTATGTGCCGGCGAGCAACGAAAAGGCGCTTGCCAAGAGCGCCTCGCTTCCCTGCGATGCCGTCATCTTCGATCTGGAGGACGCGGTCGGCCCGCAGCAGAAGGCGGATGCGCGCGAGCGGCTGCGCCAACTCCTGCAAGGGTCCGGCCGGCCGAAATGCGAGACCGTCATCCGCATCAACCCGCTTTCGAGCGAATGGGGCACGGAGGATTTCCTGGCCGCCCGCGCCTGCCGGCCGGACGCGATCCTCCTGCCGAAGGTGGACGGACCGCGCGACATCCTCGATGCCGATGCGGCGCTCGACGAGACCGACGCGCCGCGCTCGATCCGCTTCTGGGCGATGATCGAAACGGCGCGCGCCGTGCTCAATGTGGGCGCCATCGCCGAGCTTGGCCGCGACCCCGCGGCGCGGCTTTCCTGCCTGGTCGCCGGCACCAACGACCTTGCCAAGGAGACGCGCGTTTCCGGCCGCGAGAATCTGCGCCCGTGGCTGATGCAGGTCGTGCTCGCCGCCCGGGCCGGCAACCTGACAGCGCTCGACGGCGTGTCGAACAATTTCCGCGACCTGGAGGCCTTCGCCGGCGAATGCGCCGAATCGCGCGCCATGGGCTTCGACGGCAAGACGCTCATCCATCCGGCGCAGATCGCACCCGCCAACGCCGCCTTTTCGCCCACCGCGCGGGAAATGGCGGAGGCCGAGGCGGTGGTGGCGGAGTTCGCCAGGCCGGAAAACCGCCATCGCGGCGTCATCTCGCTCGATGGGCGCATGATCGAAAGGCTGCATCTGGAACAGGCCGAGGCGTTGCTCAAGAAAGCTCAAGCCATCAAGGAGAACGGCGAATGAGGCTCTACCGCTTTCTGACCGGTCCGGACGATGCGAGCTTCTGCCACAAGGTGACGGCGGCGCTGAACAAGGGCTGGCTCCTGCATGGCTCGCCGACCTATGCCTACGATCCCGAGACGAAGACCATGCGCTGCGGCCAGGCCGTCTACAAGGAAGTGGACGGGCTGGACTATACGCCGGACATGAAGCTTAGCGATTACTGATCGCGCGGCGCGGCAAGAGGGGGAGGCGCGCAGCCGGCGCCCTGAAGGGCGTGATCACGAGCCGGAAAAGGGCTGCTCGTCCACGCTCTCCTCAATGCGCGCCATGTCCTCGTCGGACAGGCCGAAATGGTGGCCGATCTCGTGGATCAGCACATGCGCCACGATATCGCCCAGCGTCTCGTCGTTCTCCGCCCAATAGTCGAGGATGGCGCGGCGATAGAGCGTGATGCGGTTCGGGCCCTCGCCGGTGGCGGGGTTCCAGCGTTCGGCGATGCCGCGGCCCTCGAAGAGACCGAGCAGATCGAAGGGCGTTTCGAGCGCCAGATCGTCCATAATCTCCTCCTCGGGGAAATCGGCGATCTGGATGATGATCTCGCCGGTGAGCTTGCGGAACTCCTCGGGCAGGTTGGCATAGGTCTCCATCGCCAGGAGTTCGAACTCCTCCAGCGAGGGGGGAAGCTGATCGTGCCAGGCTCGGGTCTGATAGATGCGCGCCATGATGTATCCTTTGCCGCGCATATAGCGCTTTCTGGCGCGGGATTCGAGATGGCTGGAAAATCCCGACCGCGCGCGCCGGAGGAGGAAAAGAATCCTGCTTGACTCTTCGGGCGGGCTCTGGAATCGATAGGAACATAACAGGAACAGATGAGCAGCCGGAGCGGACGACATGGCGCGCAATGCCATGGCGCAGGAGAAGATTTTTGCCCTGCGCCGGGAAATCGCCAGGATCGAGGGCAGCCTGCCGGAACGGCTCCAGGCGCCGGAGACGGAAGGCGAGCCTGTCCTGCGCCGCTACGGCCGCCCCGCCGGCGCCGCGGATTTCGCCGGAACGGGAACGCCCCGCTTCGACGCGGCGTTCGGCGGCGGCATCCTGAAGGCTGCCCTGACGGAGATCGCCGGGCGGGAGACCCGCGACGGCGGAATCGTTGCCGGTTTCGCCCTGGCTATTGCCGCCACCGCCGCGCGGAGCGGCAGGCAAGCGCAGCGGCCTGTTCTGTGGATCGGCCTGGCCGACATGCTCTTCGAGGCCGGCTTTCCCTATGCGCCGGGCATCGAGCGGTTTTTCGGCCTTGCGCCTGAAAAATTCCTGCTGGCACGGGCAAACAGGTTCGAAGACGCGTTTTGGGTGGCGGAAGAAGCCATTCGGCTCGGCGGTTTTTCCGCCGTGTTCCTGGAATTGCGCGGCAATCCGGCAAAGCTCGACCTGACTGCCACGCGCCGCCTGCACCATCGCGCAAGGGAAGCCGGGCGGCCGCTCTTCCTCATCCGCCATTCGGGGGCGCCGGAGCCGACGGCCGCTCCGACGCGCCTCCTCGTCTCTCCCGCGCCCTCTCCCCTGCGGGAAACGCTTACCGGCCCGCTGCCCCGCTCCATTGGCCCGCCGGCCTTCGCAGTGGCCCTGTCCAAGAGCCGGACCGGGAGAAGCGGAACATTCGTGCTGGACTGGAACCCCCATGACTTCACCTTTCAGGAAAGATGGCCCTCCGGAGAACGGGGATCTGTTCGCAAGAGCGGCCGAAGAGCGCAGGATCCTGGCTGTCTGGCTGCCGCATCTTTCGACGGACCGGATCCTGCGGCGGCGGCACGGGGCGGGCTGGCGCCTGTGCGGGAGAGGCGGGCAGGCTGATTTCCCGCCGCTGGTCATAAGCCGCCGCGAGGACAATGCGCAGCGTATCGCCGCCCTCAGCGAAGGGGCCGAAGCGCTAGGCCTGAAAGCGGGAATGGGCATCGCCGATGCGCGCGCCATGCATCCGGCCATCGAGATCGTCGAAGCCGATCCGGGCGCTGACCGGCGCCTGCTCGAGAGTCTTGCCGACTGGTGCGACCGCTTCACGCCCCTGGTGGCGCTCGACGGCGCGGATGGGCTCTTCCTCGATATCAGCGGCTGCGCCCACCTTTTCGGGGGCGAGGATGCGATGCTTTCAGAAATCCTCCGCCGGCTCAGGCACCAGGGGTTCGACGCTCGCGCGGCGCTGGCCTCCACGCCGGGCATGGCCTGGGCGGCGGCACGCTATGGCAGAGGGCCAGACCGGAATGTGGCGCCAGGCGAGGAGGAGCTGGCGCTCGCCCCCATGCCGCTCGCCGCCCTGCGCCTGGAGGAAAAGGCAAGGGTTGGCCTCGAAAGCGTGGGCCTGCGCCATGTCGGCGCGCTTATCGGCGCGCCCCGCGCGCCGCTCGCCCGCCGTTTTGGAAGCATGCTCGTCACCCGTCTGGACCAGGCCTTGGGGGGGGCGGAGGAGGCCATCTCGCCACGTCTGCCGGTGGCGCCGCTCTCGGTCGAGCGCCAGCTTGCAGAGCCGATCGGCACAACGGAAGATATCGAGCGGCTGGTCCTCGTCCTTGCCCGCACCTTGCGGCAGGATCTGGAGCGGCGCGGCGAAGGCGCAAGGCGGCTGCAGCTTGCCCTCTTCCGCGTCGATGGCGCTGTGGCGCGCATCACGGTGGGCGCCTCGCGACCGCTGCGCGAGCCGTTGACGATCGCAAAACTGTTCCACGAGCGGCTGACTGCCCTCGAAAGCGGTCTTGATGCCGGCTACGGCTTCGATCTGGTGCGGCTTTCGGTTGTTGCCGCTGCACCTTATGCGGCGCTGCAGACGGACCTCTCGGGCCCCGCCTCGGCGGAAGAGGAAGAATTCTCGCTGCTCGCCGACCGCATTCGCGCGCGTCTGGGGGATGAGGCCATTCTCGTGCCCGCTTTGGCCGAAAGCCATCTGCCCGAGCGAAGAGCCCGTTTCGTTCCCTTCGGGGGTGAGAGCCCTTCAGCAGTGGAGCCAAGTTCGGCCGGAGAGGCGAAACCGACGACCCATCTTCGCCCCATTCGCCTCCTGGAAAAGCCCGAGCCCGTGGAAGCCTCGGCGGAAGTGCCTGAAGGCCCGCCTCTTTCCTTCCGCTGGCGGCGGGCGCTTTATCGCGTGGCCCGCGCCGAGGGGCCGGAGCGCATCGCTTCCGAATGGTGGCGTGAGGACCCGCCCGCGCCCGCGCGCGACTATTTTCGCGTCGAGGACGTGGACGGCCGCCGCTACTGGCTTTTTCGGGAAGGGCTTTATGGCGGGGAGATTGCTCCGCGCTGGTTCATGCATGGAATGTTCCCATGAATGCGCCCGCCGCCCCCGCCTATGCCGAATTCGGCATACAGTCGAATTTCTCCTTTCTACGCGGCGCTTCGCGGCCGGAAGCGCTGGTAGTGGCGGCAAGATTGTTCGACTTTTCAGCCGTAGGCCTTGCCGACCGCAACACGGTGGCAGGCGTGGTGCGCGCCTGGGTCCAATCCAAGTACATCAAACTTGCAGAGAATTCCGAACCCACCCAAATTCCTTACCACCCCGGCTGCCGGCTCGTCTTTTCCGACGGCACGCCGGATATCCTCGCCTATCCCCAGAACCGGCAGGGCTGGGCCCATCTCTGCCGCATGTTGACCAAGGCCAATATGCGCGAGGAGAGCGAAAAGGGCGCGCCCGTACTTCTTGCGGAGGATTTTTGGGAATGGGGCGACCAGATATCCCTTGCCATTCTGCCAGACTTCCAAATACCGGCGGATGAAACACTCGCCTTCCTGAAATCCGTGAAAGGCCGGTTTAAAGAGAGTGCCTGGCTTGCCGTCGCCCCTTCTTATCATGGCGATGACCGCTGGCGCTTGGCTCAGGCAGCAGGCATGGCGGAAGCAGTCGGCCTGCCATTGATGGCCACCAATGATGTTCTTTATCACTCTGCAGAGCAGCGTGCGCTGCAGGATGTGCTCACTGCGATCCGGCTGAATGTGCCGGTCGCCGAAGCTGGTTTTGCTTTGGAGGCCAATGCCGAGCGCCACATGAAATCGCGGGCGGAGATGGCGTATCTGTTCCGCCAGTATCCTGAAGCCCTGGCCGAAACGCTCCGCTTTGCCGAAAGCCTCACCTTCTCGCTCGGCGAACTCAAGCACAATTATCCAGACGAGCCGACGGAATCCGGACTTCCGGCGCAGGAGGAACTGGAGCGGTTAACCTGGGAGGGCGCAAAGGACCGCTTTCCCTCGGGCGTTTCCGAGCACCTGAAGAACCTCATCCGCAAGGAACTCGCCCTCGTGGAGCGGAAGAATTATGCGCGCTATTTCCTCACCGTCCACGACATCATGAAGTTCGCCCGCTCGAAAGGCATCTTGTGCCAGGGGCGCGGCTCGGCGGCCAATTCCATCATCTGCTATTGCCTGCGGATCACCGATGTCGGGCCTGACATCATGGACCATCTGCTCGAACGCTTCATCTCCGAGGAGCGCGACGAGCCGCCGGATATCGATGTCGATTTCGAACATGACCGGCGCGACGAGGTCATCGCCTATATCTATGAGAAATACAGCGAGAAACACACGGCGCTTGCCTGCTCGGTCATCTCCTATCGCGGCCGTTCGGCGCTTCGGGAGGTCGCCAAAGCGCTGGGCCTTTCCCAAGATGTCATGACCGCGCTCTCTGGCTCCATCTCGGGTTGGGCTAACGGGGAACTCGCCTTTGCGATCAAAGCTGCCGGCCTCGCCGAAGCGGATCCTCGGACAAAGCACCTGGTCACCCTAGCCAGAGAGATCATGGGATCCCCGCGGCATCTTTCCCAGCATGTGGGCGGCTTCGTCATCACGAAGGATCGGCTGGACGAGATCGTCCCCATCGTCAAAACGGCGATGGACGAGCGGAAGATGGTCGAGTGGGACAAGGACGACCTGGACAATGTCGGCCTCTTGAAGGTCGATGTGCTGGCGCTCGGCATGCTGTCCTGCCTGCGCCGCGTCTTCGATCTCCTCAGGGAACATTATGATGTCCGGGACCACCACGGCCGGCCCCTCGAACTGGCCACGATTTCTCAGGATGAGCCCGCCGTTTACGCCATGATCCAGCGCGCCGACACGATCGGCGTCTTCCAGATCGAATCGCGCGCGCAGATGTCCATGCTGCCGCGATTGAAACCGCAGGAGTTCTACGACCTCGTCATCGAGGTGGCGATCGTCCGGCCGGGCCCCATCCAGGGCGATATGGTGCATCCCTATTTGCGCCGGCGGGAGAAAAAGGAACCGGTCGAATATCACAGCGACGTACTGAAGCGCATCCTGCAAAAGACCTTGGGGGTACCTCTGTTCCAGGAACAGGCCATGAAGATCGCCATCGAGGCCGGCGGCTTCACGCCGGGGGAGGCGGACCAATTGCGCCGCGCCATGGCCACCTTCAAACGCACGGGAACGATCAAGGACTATCACGACAGGATGGTCGAAGGCATGGTTTCGCGCGGCTATCCGCGCGAATTCGCCGAGCGGTGCTTCCGGCAGATCGAGGGTTTTGGCGAGTACGGCTTTCCCGAAAGCCATGCCGCGGCCTTTGCGCTGCTCGCCTACGCATCCTCCTGGTTCAAGGCCTTCTATCCGGATGTCTTTTGCGCAGCACTTCTCAACTCCCAACCCATGGGTTTTTATGCGCCGGCGCAGCTCGTGCGCGATGCGCGCGAACACGGCGTCAACATCCGGCCGGTGGACGTCAACTCCTCCGAATGGGACTGCACGCTCGAAGACGCACCCTTTGATCCTGCCGGCGTTGCGGCGCGGCATGCGGATATGCGCTCCGTCATTAGGTCGCGGCGCGCCGTGCGCCTCGGCTTCCGCCAGGTGAAGGGCTTGGCGAAGGCCGACATGGAGCAGCTCCTCGCCAATCGCGGGGCGGGCTATGATTCGGTACGCGATCTGTGGCTGCGTTCAGGTATCGGCAAAAGCGCCATCCTTCGGCTTGCCGAGGCGGACGCTTTCCGCTCACTGGGGCTCGACCGGCGCACAGCCCTCTGGGCCGTTCAGGCGCTGGACGAAATCGGCACCGCCGAACGCCTGCCGCTCCTCGACAGGCCTGACCTGCGCCTTGCCGACCGCGAGCCGGAAATGCGGCTTCCGCCCATGCCGCTTGGCATGCATGTGGTGCATGACTATCGGGCGCTCAGCCTTTCATTGAAAGCGCATCCCGTCTCCTTCCTGCGCGGCGCGCTTGCGGCCGAAAAAGTGATCGCGAACGAATGCCTGCCGGGCATTGGCAATGGGCGGCGTGTATCCGTCGCCGGCCTGGTGCTGATCAGGCAGCGGCCGGGCACGTCCAAGGGCGTCATCTTCATGACCATCGAGGACGAGACAGGCGTCGCCAATATCGTCGTGTGGAAAAGGACATTCGAGCGCTTTCGTCCGCAGGTGCTGGGCGCCCGCTTCGTGCGCATAGACGGGCCTGTGCAGAGCGCGTCCGGCGTCATTCATGTGATCGCCGAGCGAATCGTGGATCTCAGCTCCAGGCTCGGATTGCTGATGAAGGAGGGGCAGGAATGGGGAGCCATGGTGAAAGCGGAAGATACGGCAAAAGCGGAGAAGATGGTGCGCCCGGCCACCGTAGATACGGGCGCTCGGCTCGCGCTGTTGCGGAGGAAGGCGGGGGCGGAGGAAACGGCTTCCGTCACGCAGGTCATGCCGAAGGGACGGAATTTTCATTGAGGCAACTTGTCATCCCTCGACCATCTCACTTCCTGCGATGGTCATCGCCGCCACGCATATTCGCGCCACTGATGTGCTTCTTAAGAGCGCGTTGCCTTGCCCGCATCAAGTGGCCGTGCTTCGGAAGGCAGCATGACCGGGACGCCGTCGCGCACGGGATAGGCAAGCGCCGCCTGAGCGGACACAAGCTCGCCCCCTATATCCCGTTTCAGCGGAGCTTTGGTAAGGGGACATACCAGCAGTTCCAGGAGCTTTGGGTCGACCAGGCTCCGTTCGCCCCGTCCGGCTTCTGCCATTCTATCTCCCATCAGGTCAGCCGCTCACACGCTGCAAGAATGCCATCCCACACCCATCCGCCATTGCCGGCTGGCCTCGGCCGGACCGCCTTTTCGTCATTGCAGGGTCTGGTCACTGTCTCCCTTGCCGCCGGCCAGCACCATTTCCGTAATAGCGATCAGGGTCTCTGCCCTGGCCAGCAGGTCCGGCGCTTCGAGCAGGGCCTGTTTTTCCGCGGCCCCATAAGGAGCCATCATCGACAATCCGTTCACCAGCACGTCGTTCTCGGCACGCAGGAAGCTCTGCCAGTCAGCCGTCAACTCATTGGCGTCCAGATAGGCCCGCAGGGTGCGCAGGAGCTTTGCCCGGTCGATCTTCCCGGCCGATCTGTCTTCCTGCAGGTCGGCCGCGATCGGAAGAATGCGGCACTGGCGGAACGCCGTGCCGAGCGGCAGTTCCTCGCCGACGCGGAAGCGGCAAATGCCCTCCAGCGCCACCAGATAGCGCCCGTCTCCGGTCTCCGCCATGGAAACCAGGCGGCCGATGCACCCCATCCCGGCCAGTTCCGGCGCTGCCGCCCCCGCTTCGGAATGCGGCAGATTGAGCCGCGGCTGGATCATGCCGATGATGCGCCGGCCGGCGAGCGCTTGGTCGATCATGCTGACATAGCGCGGCTCGAATATATTGAGCGGCAGCCGGCTGCCAGGCAGCAAGAGAGCGCCCGCAAGGGGGAAGACCGGAACGACCTCCGGCAGGTCGGAGATGTCACGATAATGGGCGTTTCCCGCCTTCATTTCCACCTCCTCAGCGCCGGCCCCGACTTTTCCGCCGGGGCGAGCACAGCAGGCCCGCCCGGCGTTCCGGCGGGCAGCGCTTACGAAAAAAGCAGCGAGGAGAGCTTGCGCCGTGCCGCGAGCGTTGCCGGATCACTCATGCCCCAAGCGTCGAACAGTTCCAGCAGCTTCGTCCGCGCGGCGTCATCCTTCCAGCTCCGATCGGCCTTCACGATGGCGAGCAGGTGGTCGGCCGCCTCTTCGCGCCGCCCCTGCGCGTTGCAAATCAGCGCCAGGTCGAAGCGTGCCTGATGATCGGCCGGATCCTCCTCAAGCCGTCTTTGCAGCTCCGCCGGATCGCCGAGGCCTGCGACCTGTTCGGCGAGCGCCATCTTGGCGCGGACGGCGGCCACCGCGGCCGCATTCCTCTTGGCCTCTGGAACCTGGTCGAGCACCGAACTTGCCTCTTCCGGCCGTCCGGCTTCGAACAGGAGATCCGCCAGACCCGCCAGGGCCTCGACATGCTCCGGCTCCTGCTCCAGGACGGCCGAATAGATCTGCGCCGCCATCTGCTGGTCGCCGGCATTGCGCGCCTCGGCCGCCGCGGCGAGCGCCTCCTCGATCTGCCTGCCGCCGCCGGAAGAAACGCGCTTGATGAATTCGCGAACCTGGCTTTCCGGGATCGCACCCATGAACCCGTCCACCGGCTGGCCGTCCTTGAAGGCGATCACCGCCGGAATGGACTGGATGCCGAGTTGCCCGGGGATGGCGGGGTGGTCGTCGATATTGAGCTTCACCAGCTTGACGCGGCCGCCTGCTTCGCGCACCGCTTTTTCGAGCACGGGCGTTAGCTGCTTGCACGGCCCGCACCAAGGCGCCCAGAAATCGACCAGTACGGGCTGGCGCCGCGACTCCTGGACGACATCGGCGGTAAAGCCCGCCGTGGTCGTGTCCTTGATGAGATCGGCGGCCGGACGAGCGGCACCCGCGAGCCCCCCGGGGTCGCTTGCCGCCGCAGGTGCCCGCCCAGCCGCATTGCCAAAGGTGATGGTGGCGGAGGACCCGTTACCAGGTCCGGCATATGGGTTGTCCCGGTTGTTCATCTGCGCCCCTTCCTCAACTTAGCTGGTTGCAGCCGAATAGCAGCCGATCGGACAAACGCAAAGCGGCCATCCTGATGTGGCGATCATCGCGATACTTTCAAGATGAGCGGCTCGTGGCCTGTGGATTGCAGGAAACGCAACAGGTCGGCGCGCGCGATCGAGGTGGTTGCCTCGTTGTGCAGCGGGTGCGCATTGATGACGGCGTGCCGCATGAGCGGCTCGTCGAGGACGACCGTCACCTTCCCCTCGCCGTCGTTGAGGACGCCGAACACGGTGACCGCGCCGGGCGCCACGCCGAGGAGGGCGCCCAGCTTCTCGGCGCTGCCGAAGGACACGCGGCCCGAGGCTCCGACCGTCTGGTGAATGGTCTTGAGGTCCACGCGCGCATCCTCCTCCACCGTCACCAGGAAATACCGGTCCTTCTTGTCCTTGAGGAACAGGTTCTTGGTATGGGCGCCCGGAATCTCGCCACGCAGGCTGCGTGATTCCTCGACGGTAAAGAGTGGCGGATGCTCGAATGTCTCCACCTCGATGCCGAGCTCCGCGAAATGGCGCATCAGGTCCGCTGTCGTCCTTGGCATTTTACGTTTTCCCGTGGCTCCTTCCCGTCTATGCGCTATGGCCGCGGTCACGCAAGGCGCCTTGGAGAGGTCCCGGCATGATCTGTCGCCATGGCGCTGCGGCTCGTGGATGCGGGCATCCGGGCGGCCCCCGGAAAAGCCGTGCGTCCGTCCAAGGGTCGCGAGGCGGCGGCGAATTCCTGTTGCAATTGCCGAGGAGTTCGGCCATATAAACGCCGCTTGCGGCTTCCGCCGCGCGAGCGGGTGTAGCTCAGGGGTAGAGCACAACCTTGCCAAGGTTGGGGTCGAGGGTTCGAATCCCTTCGCCCGCTCCAGTTTTCCAGGTCTTCGAAGCCGCGGAGCGCCGCGGCTTTCGTATTTTTAAGGCGGTTGAAATCGCAATCCGAAATCCCACCTCGACAGGCCAGGGTTACCGCGCGGTTACCAGATTGCGGGCTCGGCGCGGCGTGAAATCGCGATGTTTGCCTACAGCCGGGCAGTCGATAATCCTGCCGCAAAAAGTGGCCTCCAGCGGGAACGTTACTCCTCGGGTGGCCCTTACCCCGCAGACAATACTCCAACAAGGACAGTGACTGAACTGATGAGAAAGAACGCTACCCCGGATTTGAACGATCGCCGCAAGCAGCAGGCGGAGGCACGCCAGGCCATGCTGGAAAAGTTCCGCTCGGCCCCGGGGCCGGACGATCCGCGAATGGTCGAGAAGCGCCGTGAGCGCGAGGCGATCGCCGCAGCCCGGGAGGAGCGGCAGGCCGAGCGCGAGCGCGCCCGGCAAGAGCAGGAGGCCGAACTGGCGCGCCAGGCCGAGATTACGGCCGCGGCTGCTGCGGAAGCCGAGCGCCTCGCGGCCGAGGAAGCAGCGCACCGTGCCGCCGAGGAGGCCGAGCGCGACGCACTTCTCAAGGCCGAGCAGAAGGCCGCCCGCGACGCGCGCTACGCCGCCCGCAAGGCCGCAAAGAAGGACCGCCGCAAGGGGGGCAGCCAAAGCAGGGGCTACTGAGGGCGCATCGGGCTCTCGCCTCGGTCGGAGATTGCTCTCCATCGAGTTCGCGGGCCAATCCTCGCGCGCTTCAGCCTTCACAAGTTCTCAAAGCCGCGGAACGCCGCGGCTTTTTGCGCTTCAGCGTCATGCGAATCTGATTCGCTAACGTTCAGCGGGAGAGGTTACACACGTCGGAGGTCTGCCCGCACGACCACAATGAATGGGGTTGCTGCCATTCCTGAAGCTGAAATAGTGCGCGTAGCCGCCGTAAAAACCTGACGTATGGGTGCAAGGCGCGTATGGGCAGGACGAGTGCAGCGAATGGAATCACGACGTCGGCTTGGCTGAAGCGAGAGGGACCAGCATCAGGTGGCGCATTCGAGCCACTTCGATGAATGCGGCGAGTCCCATCAAGGCTACGACCACCAGTGCAATTAAGGCTGCTTCGGGTCCGAGCTGGTCATGCGTCAGCGCGAAAGCAAACGGCGCCATCGCCGCGAGAAATTGCCGGACGAGAGCCATACGTCCTAGCCGCGCTCCATAGGACGCGCTGCCGAGCAGCGCGAGGGGCAGTGTGCCCTGTACGATGCTCTTCAGGCCGGAACCGAAGCCGAGCAGTATCGCGAATGCCGCGGCTCCAACGACCATGGGCGCTGTCCCGAGCAGCATGAGGATCGCAGCGGGAAACAGTGCCGCCGAAAAAATCGTGATGAACAGGGGGTGGCGCTTCACGCCGAAGATCATATTCACGAAGCGAACCAGAACCTGAGCTGGGCCGAACAGTGCAGAGACCAGTAGCGCCGACGCGCCTAAACCAAGCGACTGGAGCATCGGCACCATTTGCGCCAGCACAGCCGACAGCAGGAAGCCGGACAGCGCAAACCCGGAGGTGATGAGCAGGAGAGCGCGAGACTGCAGCTCCAGAGGCAGCACGGGCTCCCCCGGAAATTCAGTGCTCGCTGGCGCGCCTTCGGGAGATCGGCGCCGGCTGGCAGCAAGCAACAGGTGTAGCGGAAAACAAATGAACATATTGGCACAGGCGAAAAGGAGCAGCATCTCGCGCCAGCCAAGAACGCCGTGGAGCCAGGTGGTCAGCGGCCAGAACAGCGTCGAGGCAAAGCCGGCGATCAGCGTGAGGTGCGTTATTCGCTGGCGCGGTTCATTTCCCCCGCCCTGCACGATCGCGGCGAAAGCTGCATCGTAGAGGACGAGCGTTGCCGCGAGTTCGACCGTTATCAGGCCGAGGCCGAAGGTCATCAGGCCGGGTGCCAGTGCAGTCGCCACCAGAGCGGCGGCCGAGGCAATGGAGCCAACCGCCATCACACGTGCCGCTCCATGGCTGTCAATATATCGGCCAACAGTGGGTGCCGCGAGGCCGCCGAACAGAAGCGCGACCGAAAAGGCTCCGAAGATCGATGAAACCGAGAGGCCGAACTCGTCCGCGATGTCAGCCGCGAGGATGGCGAAGCTATAGTAAAGCGTGCCGTAGCCGACGATCTGTGTGATGCCGAGCACCCAGACCATTGCGGCAGGCGATAGAACGGCTGATCTGGCCTTGATCATTGTTAAGCGCCCGCGCCCCACTCCACATGATGCAGTGACACTTCCATCCGCCCTTCCGGCGTTTATCGAAATCGATCAAAAGCCGCTAGGCTGCGCCTTCCTTCTTCACGGCATAGGGTGCATCGGCGCAGCATTCGTCTGCCAGAAAACCGACAAGGCCGTTCATGGCGGTATAGTTGGCGCGGCAGATCAGCGTGGTCGCCTGCCGCTCCTGGGTCACCAAGCCAGTTGAAATCAGCCGGTGCAGGTGATGCGAAAGCGTGGATGCGGCAATTCCCAGTTTCATTTGCAACCCGCCGACCGGCAGCCCGTCCTCTCCTGCGCGGACCAGCGCGCGATAGACCCGGAGCCGCGTAGTATTGCCGAGCGCTTCGAGCTGCGTTGCTGCTTCTTCGATGTCCATGGAAATACGATACCCGCTGTCGGCGGGCGATGCAAGACATGTTTCCATACAAATGGAAATTACCACTCCCGCCCGCGATGGCTGAGCTGCGGCCACGGCACGGTCGAAAGGTTGCAAGCGCAACAAGACCGCACCTGCCTCAGTCGCTTCCGCTGGAAATTGTTGCGCCGCGTGGCCTTCGCAGCTTTCCTTGGTCCCGTGCCATGAGGACTCGGAACGCGGTATCTGCCGATTCTCTTTGATCCGCGCGCAGCTCAGTGCTCGCTCTGCCTTCCCGGGAGCGGAAGACTCGACGAGGTATGCTTCCGACCCGCCAATGGTGGTCTAGGCGGTGGCAGCCTTCCGCCAACCAATGGCATATCAGGCGCCCGAGAGCGGTGCTCAAGTCAGCGTTATGGGCGTTCTTCTGAGCTCGGCGTGAGAGTTCGATTTGAACGGTTCCCCTTCCACGTCCGGACGGCGAACAACGGGGGAGGGATCGGCTCTTGACTTCTCGTGGTATAACACCTTAACAGTTTGCCCATGACAGCAACGCTCGCGATCCGCAAGAAGCTTTCCGACGAGGTCCGCCTCCGGCTGGAGGAGATGATCCGGGAGGAAATTTATCCGGTTGGCACCACGCTTCCGTCCGAGCGGGACCTCATGGAGATGTTCGGGGTCGGGCGGCCGTCGATCCGCGAGGCGCTCTATGCGCTGGAGCGGATGGGGCTGGTGAAGATCAACACAGGCGAGCGCGCCAGGGTCACCCGACCGACACCGGACCATTTTCTCTCCTCGCTCGCCGGGGCCGCGCGCATGCTTCTTGGCCGGCCGGAAGGCGTCGCAAATTTCGAGCAGGCGCGCCTTTTTCTGGAGGAAGGCTGTGTGCGGCATCTCGCGGCACATGTCACGGACGCGCAGATGAGAACTATCGAGGCGGCCCTCGCCCGCAATGAGGCGACCATCGGCAAGGCCCGCGCCTTCGCGATGACCGACGTCGCGTTCCATCGCACGCTCACCGAGATGGTCTCCAATCCCATCTTTGTCGCGGTGCACGACGCCTTTGTCGACTGGCTGATCAGCCAGCGGCCGCTTCCGGCCCGGCCGGAGATTTCGAACAGGGAGAGTTTTGCGGGCCATGTGGCGATCGTCGAGGCCATCCGTGCGCGCGATCCTGCGCGCGCCGGACGCGTCATGCGCGAGCACCTGGAGCGCGCCGAGCGCAAATACAGGCAGCCCAATCCATAACTCGATCACAGGGAGGAACCCAGATGAAGATTGCAATGATTTCGCTTGCGCTCGCGGGCCTGCTGGCCGCCTGGCCCGCTTCAGCGCAGGAGACGCGGACGCTTCGATTGGGCATGCAGGGCACCGCCGGCGACCCGCAATTCGAAGGCGTCACGGAAGCGGCGCGCATGATCGAGGAGAAGTCCGGCGGCCGCCTCAAGCTGGAGATCTTCCCCAACTCCCAGCTCGGGACGTTCACCGAGATGATGGAGCAGGTGACGCTTGGTGAGCTTGACTTCACGCTCAACCCATTTGGCGGAATGGACGCCTGGGTTCCCCGGGCGGTCGTGGCCAGCACCGCCTATGTGGTCGCCGATTTTGACCATCTGCAGAAGATCATCGCCTCCGAGTGGGGCCAGCGGATCGTCGAGGAGATGCGCAGCGAGCACAATTGGCGCATGATCGATTCCTGGTATTTCGGCACGCGCCACACCACCGCCAACAAGCCGATCGAGACGCCCGAGGATTTTGCCGGCATGAAGCTGCGCGTGCCCAACTCCGCGCCGCTGCTGACCTGGGCAAAGGCTATGGGCGCAAGTCCCACACCCGTCGCATTCGCCGAGGTTTACCTCGCTCTTCAGACCAACCAGGTTGACGGTCAGGAGAACCCACTGCCCATCATCGATGCGATGAAGTTCACCGAGGTGCAGACGCATGTTTCGCTGACGGGGCACCTGGTGCAGGACCAGATCATCCTGATGTCGGAAGACACCTGGAACGCGCTCGATCCGGCCGATCAGCAGATCGTCAAGGAGGCCTTCGAGGCGGGCGGCGCCCTCAACGACAAGACGGTCACCGAGAAGGAAGAGAGCCTTGTGAAGGCGTTCCGCGAGCGCGGCATCACCGTTGTGGAGCCCGACAAAGCGGCGTTCCAGGAGGCGATGAAGCCCGTCTATGCCGACATGGACAAGCAGTTCGGCGAGCAAACGGTTCAGTCGCTTATCGACCTGCGCTGATGACGATCAGGCGCCGTTCCGGCGGCGCCTCCTCCCAATCAGGATCTTCACCCATGGCTCACCCAAGCCGCTGGCGCAGCCTTGCCCGTATCGAGGAGACGCTTTCTGCGACCCTGCTCGTCTTCGCCTTCGGCGTGATCGCGTTGCAGATCATCACGCGCTTCGTCTTCCGCGATCCCCTGTTCTGGACGGAAGAGGCGGCGCGCTACGCCTTCGTGTGGATCGTGGCTCTCGGTGCGGCGGAAGGGGTGAGCTCGCGCACGCACATCACCATGGACATCGTGCCGCTGCTGCTTCCGGTGCGCATCAGGCTCATGCTCCGGATCGTGCTTGACCTTCTGATCTTCGCCGCGCTGCTGATCCTTGCCTATTACGGTACATTCGGGGCGATGCGCGCCCACAAGGTCATGTCGGTCGCCATCGGCGTGCCGGAATCCTGGCTCTACGGCGCCTTGCCGGTTTTCGCCGTCCTCGCGGCAATCCGGGTGCTGCTTGCAATGGCCCGCGACGTCCGTGCGCTTCGCGGCGGCAGGGCGGAGCCGCTGGATCTTGCCTCCGAAAGGTATCTGTGATGGCTGCGCTGTTCGGCGGATGGTTCGCTCTGCTTGTCGTCGGAATGCCGGTGGGCTTCACGCTCATCGTGGCGGCACTTGCCTATATGCTGTGGCAGGGAATGGGACTGAACTTCGCCGCGCAGCGCATGGTGGCGGGCCTCAACAGCTTCCCGCTCCTGGCGGTTCCCTTCTTCATTCTGACAGCCCAGCTCATGAACCTTTCCGGCGTGACGGAGCGGATCTTCGATTTCGCAAAGGCGCTGGTCGGCCATATCCGTGGCGGCCTCGGGCATGTGAACATCATGGCGAGCGTGATGTTTTCGGGCATGTCCGGCTCGGCGGTGGCGGATGCGGCCGGACTCGGCCAGCTCGAAATCAAGGCCATGCGCGATGCTGGCTATGACGAGCAGTTTTCCGGCTCAATCACCGCAGCATCGGCCATCATCGGCCCGCTCATCCCACCCTCAATCCCGCTCGTCGTCTATGGCGTGATCGCCAACACCTCGATCGGCGGCCTCTTTCTGGGCGGCGTGGTGCCCGGCCTTCTCTGCGCCGCCTCGCTCATGGTCATGGTCTATGTCATCGCCCGGCGGCGGGATTATCCGACCGAGCAGCCCGCCAGCTTGCGCCGGATCTGGTCGACCTTCTGGCGCGCCCTGATCCCGCTGCTTACGCCCTTCATCATCATCGGCGGCATCTTTGCAGGCGTCTTCTCGCCGACGGAAGCCGCCGTCGTGGCGGCGAGCTACGCCCTGTTCCTGGGCGTCTTCGTCTACCGGGAAATCACGCTCGGGAAGCTCGTCACGGTGCTGCGCGAGACGGTGAGCCACACGGCCGCCGTCGGGCTCCTCATCATGGGCGTATCGCTCTTCGGCTATGTCATCGCGCGCGAGCAGGTGCCGCAGCATGTGGCCGCCTTCTTCCTCGCCTATTCCAGCGACCCCCTTACCTTTCTGATCCTCGTCAACTTGATGCTGCTTGCGCTCGGCACCTTCATCGAGGCCCTTGCCATACTCTTGCTGATCGTGCCGGTGCTGGTCCCTACCGCGGTTCAGTACGGCGTCGATCCTGTTCATTTCGGGGTGATGGTGGTGTTCAACCTGATGATCGGCATCCTGACCCCGCCTATGGGGGTGGCATTGTTCGTCGTCTCCAAGGTTGCCAACATTCCGTTCGGGTTGCTTGCGCGGGGCATCCTCCCGCTCCTGGTTCCGCTCGTGGTCGTTCTCATCCTCATAACGCTTTTTCCGGGGCTCGTTACCTTCCTGCCCAATCAGATGCTGGGAGATGGCCGATGAGCCTTCTTCAAAAATCCCTCAAAGGGGTCTGGGGGGCGGTGCTCCTGCCGGTCGGCAAGGGCGGCGCCATAGAATGGTCGGCACTGCAGGAGCAGCTTTGCGCCCTTCGCGAAAGCGGGCTCCACGGGATCTATACCAACGGCACAGCGGGCGAGTTCCACAACCAGATCGAGGAGGAGTTCGATCGCCTGACCGAAATCGTCTCAAGCTTTTGCCGTGGCGCGGCGCTCCCGTTCCAGATCGGCGTCTCCCATACGAATGCGCGCGTCGCGCGCGAGCGGCTGGCCCGCGCTGCCGCATTCCGGCCCGACGCCGTCCAGGTGACGCTGCCGGACTGGTGGGCGCCCACCTATGAGGAAGCCGAGCGCTTTGTCCTAGGAATGGCCGAAGCCGCGCCGGACCTGCCGCTGGTGCTCTACAATCCGCCGCATGCCAAACGCCGGCTGAGCCTCGACCAGATCGCCGCGCTGCAGGCCGCGGTACCCACACTTGTCGGCGCCAAGCTGCCTGGAGGCGACGACGCCTGGTACAAGACGCTCCGCAGGACGCTCATGAACCTCGCCGTCTTTATTCCCGGCCACTTCATGGCAAGTGGGTGTCTTGCCGGCGGCCGGGGCTCCTATTCCAACGTAGCATGCCTCAGTCCCGCCGGTGCCGTGCGGTGGTGGCGGCAACTCCGGGTGGAGCCGGACGCTGCCCTCCTTTTTGAGAAGCGGGTCGTGCGCTTCATGCAGGAGCGCGTGCTGCCGCTCTCTGCCAGGTACGGACTTTCCAATGCCGCGCTCGACAAGGCGATGGCGGCGGCAGGCGGCTGGTGCACCATCGGGCCGGCGCTCCTCTGGCCCTACAGCTCCGCGCCCGCCGAGGCGGTCACTGCGCTCGGCGAGGCGGCCCGGCGCGACCTGCCCGAACTCTTTCCATGAGCCTTTGAAAGCGACAGCAATGACAAAACTCGAAGGGATTTTCTCGGCCCTCCTCACCCCGTTTTCCGAAGACGAGTCGATAGACCGGCGGTCGATTGCCCCCCTGATCGATTTCCAGGTCCGGCTCGGGGTCGACGGCGTCTATGTGGGGGGCAGCTCCGGCGAGGCGATGCTGCAGTCCCTGGAGGAGCGGGCGGCCTACCTCTCCCAGGTGGCGGAGGCGGCGGGCGGGCGGCTCAAGCTGATCGCCCATGTCGGCACCATCGCGACGAGAGATGCGCTGAGCCTCGCCGAGGCGGCGGCAAAGACCGGCTATCAAGCCATTTCGGCCATCCCGCCCTTCTACTACGATTTCTCGCGACCGGAAGTGATGGCCCACTACCGGGCGCTTGCCGACGCGTCCGGCCTGCCGCTCATCGTCTACAATTTCCCCGCGCGCACGAGCAGCTTCACGCTGGCCGAGCTGGTTGAACTGCTCTCCCACTCGAACATCATCGGCATCAAGCACACGTCGAGCGACATGTTCCAGCTCGAGCGCATCCGCAACGCCGCACCCGAGGCGATCGTCTACAACGGCTATGACGAGATGTGCCTTGCGGGTCTCGCCATGGGAGCCCAGGGAGCGATCGGCACCACCTATAATTTCATGGGAGACGTGTTCGTCGCCCTGCGTGCGGCGGCAGCCGCGGGCCGCCTCGAGGAGGCGCGCAAGCTGCAGGTCATGGCGAACCGGGTCGTGCAGGTGCTGATCAAGGTAGGGGTCATGCCCGGGTCCAAGGCACTGCTCGAGATCATGGGCGTTCCCTGCGGGCATTCGCGTCGGCCGTTCCGCCGGATCGAGCCCGCAGACACTGCCGCCCTGCGCGAGGCCATCGCGCCGATCATCGCCTGGCGTGAAGAAGCGAACGGCCGGCGCTCCGTTTGAACGCCGGCGCTCGTTCTTGCGCCGGACGCATCCATTGCCGACAAGAGACGAGCGAGATCGGCCTGCCCCTTATATTGCTCATGCCTCGCCGGCTCCGGCCGGCGAGGCATTTGCTTTGCGGCCATTGCGCTTGAGGATGGCGGCTGCCGTGCCGCTCCCCCTATGCCGCCGCCAGTGCAGGCTGGGGCCTGCCGAAGGGCTTGAAGGTCATGGCGATCAGGAACGCACCCAGGCCAATCCCCCAGGAGCCGACATAGAGCCAGGTATAGGTGGCGAAGGCATCGTAGATCAGGCCCCCCGCCAACGGCCCCGTCGCCATGCCGAGACCGCCGGCCATAGCAGTGCCGCCAATAACCGTGCCCATCATCCGCAGCGGGAAATTTTCGCGTGCAAGGACCGCATAGAGCGGCATCACGCCCGCATAGACGAAGCCGACCAGAGCGGCCACCAGATAGAACTCGCTGAGCTGCCCCACGAAAACATAGGCGAGTACGGCAAAAGCCTGCAGCAGCAATCCCCAGACCAGGACGCGCTTGGCGCCCAGGCGGTCGCCCAGCAGGCCAAAGGCCACCCGGCCGCCGAGGCCCGCCAGGCCTTCCACGCTGTAGATCGAGACCGCGGCGATCATCGGAATGCCGCAGGTGATGGCATAGCTCACCGTATGGAAGATGGGTCCGGAATGCGTCGCGCAGCAGAAGAAGTTCGTCAAAAGCAGGATGATGAACGGACGCGACCGGATCGCCTGCGCCACGGTCATGCTGGATTGATCTGCTTCCTCGGGCGAGGCGACCAGGCCGGGGCGGTCGAGCGCCGGCGGACGGCGGATGAGGAGGGAAGCCGGAATCATCAGCGCCGCTGTTATTGCTGCGATGATGAGGAGCGAGGTTCGCCAGTCATAGACGGAGACGAGCCATGCAGCCAGGGGCGACATGGTCATCGGCGCCATGCCCATTCCGGCGGAGACAAGCGATACGGCAAGGCTGCGGTGCGTGTCGAACCAGCCCGTCACGCAGGCCATCAACGGCGCGAAGATCGCCGCCGTCGCCGCGCCCACCACAAGCCCGAAGACGAGCTGGAACTGCAAAAGCGACGCCGCCTGACTGGCAACGGCCAGCGCGGCCGCAAGGACGGCCGACCCGGTCAAGACGACCAGGCGCGGACCCCAGCGATCCGACAGACTGCCCCAGGCCATGCTGGCAAACGCCATCGCAAGGAAGCCGATGGTCATGGCGCCGGAGACGCCGGTGACCGACCAGCCCGTGTCCCGCGATATGGGCAGGAGGAAGACGGGAAGCGAAAACATGGCCCCGATCGCGACACAGCCGAGAAGGCCGCCCGCCGCAACGATGACCCAGCGATATTGGGATTCCGTCATTGTGGTCTCCGTTCTGGGCAGGCGTTTCGGCCGAACTCGCGCGGCGCGAAGAAAGCTGCCCTTCGTCTGTTGATTACGACCGTCGCAGTTCGCGGGCTCATAGGTCCTCATACCGGTCGTGGCGACGCAGCCACTCCATTGGTTGTCTGAGGCTCTCCTCGTCGCGCCCCTTGGGCGTGAGATCGAGGTAGTGATAGGCGCCATTGAGCATGTCGACCCCGCGCGAGTAACAGGAATACGTGTGGAACATCTCGCCCACCTCATCCCTATAGAAGACGCTGACGCCGACCTGATCCGACACTGTCGGCGCTTGAATTTTGTAATTGTAGATTGCCTTGCCCTCGGCGATCTCTTCGGGCGTGAAGGACACGTGGTAGTCGAAGTTGAAGTCGCTTCCATGGGACGAGACCCATGGGAAACTCCAGCCCATCCGGCTCTTGTATGCCTCGATCCTGCGTAGAGGCGCACGGGAAACGGCCGTGAAGCTCACATCGCGATGCTTGAGATGGATCGGGATGCCGTTGAAATTGTCGGCCCAGAAGGAGCAGGACTTGCAGCCCTCCTCCCAATCGGGTGCGAGCATGAAATGATAGATGATCAGCTGCGACTGCCCGCCGAAGAGGTCAGCCAGCGACAGGGCTCCATCGGGCCCCTCGAAGCGGTAGGTCTTTTCCACACGCTGCCATGGCATAGCCATGCGACGGCGGGCCAACGCATCGCGCTGCCGCGTGAATTCCTTTTCGGCCGCGAGTAGCTTAAGGCGCGCATGCAGCCATTCCTCGCGCGAAACGACCTGATTTCGCATCATCCATCTCCTGCTGGTTGTCAGTCGTGAGATAGACTAGGCCCGGACGCAGCATGGTGAGAGTGACAAGTGTGACGGGATTCGCATGGACTCGCTGATCACGGGGGCGGCACGAGCACTCGCAGCAGGCGATCCTCTTGGCGCGCTGAAGCGGGTGTCGCTGCGCGAGGATGCAGCGGCGCTGGCACTTCGCGGCATCGCGATGGCGCAGCTCGGCGACCTTGCCCGCGCAAAGGTTCTGCTGCGGCGTGCTGCCCGCGCCTATAGTCCGAGGGAAGCGGTCGCGCGCGCCCGGTGTGTGGTCGCCGAGGCGGAGATCGCGCTCGTCTCGCGCGACCTCACCTGGCCGGAGAAGGCGCTGGACACCGCGCGGAAAACCCTAGAGGAGCACGGCGACCGGGTGAACGCGGCACATGCCCGCTATCTTCAGGCGCGGCGGCTTGTCCTCGTTGGACGTCTCGAGGAGGCCGAGCGGAGGCTGTCGGAGATGGACCCCGGCGCCCTCCCGCCAGCATCCAGGACCGTTCATGAGTTGGTGGTTGCCGGCATAGCCATGCGAAAGCTGCAGACGAAAACCGCACGCTCGGCACTCGCCAGGGCGGAGGCCGCAGCGCGCCAGGCCGGCATCCCCGCGCTGGCGGCGGAGGTGGAAACCGCGTCGCTTTTCCTCAGGAGGCCGGCGGCACGGCTGCTCGCCGGCGGCGAGGAACGTGTTCTTCTGCTCGAGGAGGTGGAAGCGCTGCTTGCATCAGACGCGCTTGTGGTGGACGCCCTGCGCAACGTCGTGTGGCATGCAGGCACGGCGCTTTCCCTTGCCACGCGTCCCATTCTCTTCGCCCTCTTGCGGGCGCTCGCGGAAGCCTGGCCGCAAGATGTTGCGCGCAGCACGCTGATCGCGCGAGCCTTTCGCGCGAAATATGCCGATGAATCGCATCGGGCGCGGCTGCGCGTCGAGATCGGGCGCCTTCGGGCGGAGATGGAGCGCCATGCCGAGCTCAGCGCAACCACGGAAGGTTTTCTGCTGACCCCGCGCGCGCCGGAGGTGGTCGTGCTGGCCCCGCCCGTGGACGAGCAGCACGCGGAGTTACTAGCCTTGCTTGCTGACGGCGAGGCATGGTCGAGCTCGGCGTTGGCGATCGCGCTCGGCACAAGCCCGCGGACGATACAGCGCGCGCTGGAGCAACTCTCGGCCTCGGGAAAGGTGCAATCCTTCGGCCGCGGGCGGGCCATGCGCTGGATAACGCCGCCCGTCGGGCTCCCGACAATCTTGTTACTCCCGGGCCCGCTCCCCAGCGGCTAGGGTTGCTGCATGGAAAATCCAGCAGCAAGGAACGTGTCATGAAACACTCGACAGCGGAAATCATCCGGGAATACGGACCTTTCCCGGACACCAACAATGTCGCCGGGGTCACCTGGGACGGCAAGCATGTCTGGTTCGCCGCCGGTGACCGGCTGAACGCATTGGATCCCGCAACCGGCGAGACGGTGCGCTCAATCGATATCGCCGCGGATGCGGGCACGGCTTTCGACGGCCGGCACCTTTTTCAGATCGCCGAGGATCGCATCCAGAAGATCGATCCCAAGACGGGCGGCGTGATCGCCACGATCCCGGCGCCGGGCGGCGGCGGCGATTCCGGCCTTGCCTGGGCGGAGGGGACTCTGTGGGTCGGACATTATCGCGAGCGCAAAATCTATCAGATCGATCCAGATACGGGCGCGATCCTGCGTACTATTGAAACCACACGCTTCGTTACCGGCGTCACCTGGGTCGACGGGGAGCTCTGGCACGGCACCTGGGAAGGCGATGAAAGCGATCTGAGGCGCATCGACCCGCAAACGGGCGAGGCTCTGGAACGGATAGAACTGCCGGCGGGAACAGGCGTTTCCGGTCTGGAATTCGATGGCGGCGAACAGTTCTTCTGCGGCGGCGGAACCAGCGGAACGGTCAGAGCGGTGCGCCGGCCAAGATAGCCCATGGCATCATCGTGCATGCTGGGCTCTTCGTTCGGGCAGCTGTCAGAGCGCGAAGAGCAAGCTCTTTAAACAAAACCCCGGCGCCTTGCAGCGCCGGGGTTGGCAATAGCCTTGCGGCTTACTGCTCGAGCTGCGCGTACTTACCGTCCTTCCACTCATAGAAGACGTAGCCGGGCAGCGTCACGTCGCCCTTGTCGTCGAATTCGAGCTCGCCCAGCACGGTCTGGAACTTGCCCTCGTTCAGTGCCTTCACGACATCGTCGAACTCGGTCGAACCGGCGGTCTTCAGCGCCTGCGCCCAAGCCTGGATGGCCGCATAGGTGTAGAGCGAATAGCCTTCTGCCGTTTTGCCGGCGGCAAGCAGTTCGTCGACGACGGGCTTCGCCTCCGGGTTGTTGCGCGGGTCGGGCGAGAAGGTCATCAGCGTACCCTCTCCGGCCTCGCCGGTGATGGCCCAGTATTCGTCCGCAACCAGAGCGTCGCCGGAGACGAGGACGGTGTTCATCCCCTGCTCGCGCATCTGGCGCATGATCAGGCCCGCTTCCGTGTAGTAGCCGCCGACATAGAGCACATCGACGCCTTCCTGCTTCAGCTTGGAGACGAGGGCGGTATAGTCCTTCTCGCCGGCCGTATAGGCCTCGTAAAGGGCCGGAGTGCCGCCGGCCTTCTCGTAAACGGCCATGGTGGCGTCGGCCAGACCCTTGCCATAGGCAGTCTTGTCGTGGATGAAGGCCACCTTCTTGCCGGCGAATTTCTCGGCCAGGTACTTGCCGGCCACATCGCCCTGCTGGTCATCGCGGCCGCAGACGCGGAAGACGCCATCGCCGGGACGTTCGTCCGTGAAGGCCGGATTGGTTGACGCCGGCGAGATCATGACGATTTCCTCGTCTGCATAGACCTGCGAGGCGGGAATGGACGAGCCGGAGCAGAAATGCCCGGCAACGAAGGCAACGCCGGAGCCGGCAAGCTGGTTCGCCACCGCAACGGCCTGCTTGGGATCGCAGGCATCGTCGCCCACTTCCAGCTTGAGCATTTCGCCGTTGACGCCGCCCGCCTCGTTGATGTCGGCCACCGCCTGTTCGGCGCCGGCCCGCATCTGCGCTCCGAAGGAGGCGTATTGTCCGGTCATCGGCCCCACGGTCGCGATGGTGATATCCGCCCAGGCGGAGCCGGTCATTGCAAGGCCGAGCGCAGCGCCGGCCAAGAGTGTCGTCTTCATGGTTGCTCCCTTGAAAACACCAGAGGTTCCCTCAGCATTCCGGAAATGGTGTTCGGCTTTCCGGTTATGCAGCGCGGGGCATTCCCGCTTGAGCTGCATCAAAGCCCAGTTTCGCGTTGAAATAAAGAGCTTAGAGCAGCCATGGTAAAACTTCTCAGTCCTTGGTTTTCCAGCTGAGCGGCCCCGTGCGCGCATAGCGGAAGCCGTATTGCGTGGTCATTTGGCGCGATCGCGTCATGCGCTTGCCGATAAAGGCGATGATCAGGAGCACGATGAGATCGACCAGGTAGTAGTGCAAGGTGAGGAGCGAGCCGCCGAAAAGCGCGAAATGAATGAAGCGGGTGGCGGCCGCCAGGAGCACGATATAGGCGGCGAGCAGCAGGTCTGGCTGCCAGGCACGCGCTATGGCGCGGCCGGTAAGATAGGCAGCGCCTCCCGCAAGGAAAATCGTGACGAAGACGAACTCCCACCACGAGACCTCCCAAAGCAGCGAATTCTCGTTCTCCATCAGTGCCTCCCGCCCTCAAGATAGGCCGCGCGCACCTCCTCGCGCTTCAGGAGCTCCCGGCCCGTACCGCTCATGGTGATGTTGCCGTTCACCATTACATAGCCCCTATGTGCAAGCTTGAGGGCATGGAAGGCGTTCTGCTCCACGAGGAAGACGGTCAGTCCCTCATTCTCGTTGAGTTCGCGGATGGCCTCGAAGATCTGCTTCACGATCAGCGGCGCGAGGCCGAGCGATGGCTCGTCGAGAAGAAGCAGCTTCGGCCGGCTCATGAGCGCGCGGCCAATGGCGAGCATCTGCTGCTCGCCGCCGGACAGCGTGCCGCCGCGCTGACCGAGGCGCTCCTTTAGCCGGGGGAACAGGGTGAAAACGCGCCTCAGGTCGTCCTCGAAATATTTGGGATCGACCATGCTTGCGCCCATCTGCAGATTTTCCATCACGGTCATGCGCGGGAAGATGCGCCGCCCTTCAGGCGATTGGGCGATGCCGCGCCGCATGATCTGGTGCGTCGGCATAGTGGTGATGTCGGTGCCGTCGTAGATGATCTGACCGGTCCGCGCCTGCGGCGTCCCGCAGATCGTCATCATCAGCGTCGACTTGCCGGCGCCGTTGGCCCCGATCATGGCGACGATCTCGCCGCGCTGCACCTCGAGGTCCACCCCCCGCAATGCAACGATCTTGCCGTAGTAGGTCTCCACTCCGCGGATGGAGAGCAGCGGTTCGGTGCTCATACCTCGCCTCCCCCGCCCTTGCCCGCACCGATGTCCTTGGCCGATGTCTCTCCCGCAGCCGGCTCTGCCGCTTTTGCCCCCGGCAATTCGCCCACGGCCTCGACCACGTCCTCCAGCACCTCCGGAACGTCGATGTCCTCTTCCTCCTCGACACCCAGATAGGCGGCGATGACCTTGGGGTCGGAGCGCACGCTGGCCGCATCGCCGTCGGCGATCTTCACCCCGTAGTCGAGGACGACGATGTGATCGGAAATCTCCATCACCACGCCCATGTCGTGCTCAATGAGAAGGACGGAGGTGCCGTTGTCGCGGATGAATTTCAGGAGCTCGTTGAGCTCGGCCGATTCGCGCGGATTGAGGCCCGCGGCCGGCTCGTCCAGGCAGAGAAGCTCAGGATCGGTGCACATCGCGCGGGCAATCTCGAGCCGCCGCTGCGCGCCGTAAGGAAGATCCGCGGCGGGATCGTCCGCGCGGTCGATGAGCTTGGTGCGCTCCAGCCAGTAGACCGCCTTCTCGACGGCGGCTGTTTCGGCGCGGCGGTAGGCCGGCAGGCCAACAATCCCACCGAAGGTGAAGCCGGAGGCCACCACCAGACGGTTGTGCTGGGCGACAAGCAGGTTCTCCAGGACCGTCATGCCGCCGAAGAGGCGGATGTTCTGGAAGGTGCGGGCCACCTTGGCCCTGGCCGAAATCTCATGGTCCGGCATGCGCTCCAGGAGGAAGACGCCCCGGTCGCCATCCTTCTTCCAGCGCAGCCCGCTGTCGGTGACCTGACGCGCCAATTCCTCCTGCCGGCCGGGGCCGTGGCGCATGACGATGCGCCCTTCCGTGGGCTTGTAGAAGCCGGTCACGCAATTGAAGACGGTTGTCTTCCCCGCGCCGTTCGGACCGATCAGCGCGGTGATGTCGCCGCGGCCGACATCGAAGGAAAGGTCTCCCACGGCGACCAGCCCGCCGAAGCGCATCGTCAGATGCTCGACGGTGAGCACCGGATCCCGTTCCCAGCGGGGTGCGGCCGGAGCGACGGCCGCGCTCGTCTCAGCAATGGCAGCCATCAGTGACCCTCACCCTGCGCGACCAGATCGGCACCGATCCGCTTCTTCTCCTTGAGCGCCGCGGTCGGCTCGCGGGTGGAGACCAGTCCGCGCGGTTTCCAGACCATGATCAGCACCATGGCCAGGCCAAAGATCAGCATCCGGTACTGCACCGGATCAAAGCCGGCACCGAAGATTTGCGTGAGGAAGCCCAGATTGCGCAGCATCTCGATGCCGCCGATCATGACGACGGAGGCAAGCGCGACGCCGATTTGCGAGCCCAAGCCGCCGAGCACGACGATGGCGAGGATCATTGCCGATTCCAGGAAGGTGAAGCTCTCCGGCGAGATGAAGCCCTGCCGCGTGGCGAAGAAGGAGCCGGCGAAGCCGCCGAACATCGCGCCGATGGCGAAGGCGGTCAGCTTGGTATTGCGCGTGTTGATGCCGAGCGAGCGGCAGGCGATCTCGTCTTCGCGCAGCGCTTCCCAGGCGCGCCCGATCGGCAGCTTGCGCAACCGGATGGTGACCAGGTTGGTGAGCAGCGCCAGGCCGAAGATGATGTAGTAGAGAAAGATGAAGCGGTGGATCGGATCGTGTTCGAAGCCGAAGAAGGCCGCCATCCCATCATCGCTGCCATTGAGTTCCAGGCCGAAGAAGGTGGGCCTCGGTATGCCGGAAATCCCGTTCGGGCCACCAGTGAACTGGTACCAGTTGAGAAGCACGATACGGATGATCTCGCCGAAAGCCAGCGTGACGATGGCCAGGTAGTCGCCGCGCAGCCTCAGCACGGGAAAGCCGAGGATCATCCCCCAAAAGGCGGCGAGGATGCCGGCAAGCGGAAGCGCCGTCCAGAAGCCGATCTCGAAATATTGCGCCAACAGGGCGAAGGAATAGGCGCCCACGGCATAAAAGGCGACATAGCCGAGGTCGAGCAGGCCCGCCAAGCCGACCACGATGTTGAGCCCCCAACCTAGCATGACATAGGTCATGATGAGGATGGCGAGATCGATGAACTGACGGTCGCGGCCGGGGAAGAAGGTGGTGAAGAAAAACGGCAGCACCAGCGCGAAGACGAACAGGGCCCGCATCAGCCACTTGCCTGCGCCGGGCGGGGCCACCGCCAGGCCCGAAAGCCTGGCGCCGAGGCCCCGGCCGAGCGGACGGTCCGTCTTGAAGACGAAAAGATTAAGCGCCAGCCGAACGGCGAAGACAACCAGGATGGAAACGAGCCAGGCGGTCCAGCGCGACCGGATGTCAAGCCCTCCCGGCGCAAGGTCGGTCCTCAGCCCGATGAAGAAGAATCCGAGGACCCCAGCGAGGAAGCCCGCGACGGCCGCGTCCTTCAGGGCCTCACCAATCCGATTGGAAGCCGCGCCGGGCACGGCGGTATGGGGAGCGGCGGCCCGCTCCTCGCTCCTTGCCTGCGCGCCCACCGGCTTTTGTGTGGAGGCTGGCGCCTCGGTGCCCGTGCCCGCCATCAGACCTTCTCCACTTCAGGTTTTCCGAGCAGGCCGGAAGGCAGGAAGATGAGGACGATGGCGAGAATGGAAAAGGCCGCCACGTCCTTGTATTCGACGGAAAAATATCCGGACCAGAAGACCTCGATCAGGCCGATCAGAAGGCCGCCGAGCATGGCGCCAGGCAGCGAGCCGATGCCACCCAGAACGGCCGCGGTAAAGGCCTTAACGCCGGCCACGAAGCCGATATAGAAGTCGATCACGCCGTAGAGCAGTAGGAACATGAAGCCGGCCACGGCGGCAAGCGCCGCGCCCATCACGAAGGTGAGGGAGATCGTCCTGTCCACATCCACGCCCAGGAGGGCGGCCATCTTGCGGTCCTGCTCGCAGGCGCGCTGGGCGCGGCCAAGCGGCGTGCGGTTGATGAGAAGCGTGAAGCCTGCCATCAGCACCACCGTCGTCACGATGATGATCATCTGCATGTAGGAGAGCTGCACCACCATCGTGCCGGCTTCCGTGTTTGCCCGGATCAGCGTGACGCCGCCGGGAATCTGCGGAGGCAGCGGCTTCACGCGCGCGCCCTGCGTGATCTGCACGAAATTCGAAAGCACGATCGACATGCCGATGGCCGTGATCAGCGGAGCCAGCCGGAACGAGCCGCGCAGCGGGCGGTAGGCTATCCGCTCGACGGTCCACCCCCAGGCGGAGGTGAAGAGCATCGCCACGATGATGACGATGAGGAGCACAACCGGCAGGAAGGCGAAGCCCAGCACCGAGGTCAGCACGAGAAACACGGCCAGCGATATGAAGGCGCCGATCATGAAGATGTCGCCATGGGCGAAGTTGATCATGCCGATGATGCCGTAGACCATCGTATAGCCGATGGCGATCAGGCCGTAGATGGAACCCAGCGTCAGCCCGTTGATCAGCTGCTGGAGAAAATATTCCATACTGCAACACTCCCGGGGAATGTCGCCGGGCGGCGCATCCCTTTATTGTTTTCGTTCCCCTGGCTGGTTGGAGGCCGGCGCTGGCCGGATTTGCCCCTCAGCCTTATGATCCACACTCAATACGGGTGCTGTTTGCGGCGCGCAAGCTAGCATCGGCATCATGCAATGTCCTTGCCTTCCGTTCCGGATTTTGTCCCGCACTTCGAAGAAAGACGCCGGAAGCAAAGGCCAGGCAGTATATTCTTGCGCATTCCTCTACACCTTGGCAACCATTGCGGCGCAGATCACCGAACCGTGAAGCCGTGCGCGAACGGGTCGCGCTCATCGATGAAGATCGTGTTCAAGCCTGTCATGCGCGCCCAGCCGCCGATCGACGGGATGACCGCGGGCCTGCCGGCCACCTCCACCTCCTTCTCAACCCGCCCGTTGAAAAGCGAGCCGATGATCGATTCATGCACGAACGGGTCGCCTGCCTTGAGTTTGCCCTTGGCATGAAGCTGCGCCATTCGCGCCGAGGTGCCGGTGCCGCATGGCGAGCGGTCGATTGCCTTCTCGCCGTAGAAGACGGCGTTGCGCGCGTGCGCCTCGGGCTTGGTGGGGGCGCCGGTCCAAAGGATGTGGGAAAGCCCCTTGATGGAGGGCTGCTCCGGATGGATGAACTCGTAGGCGGCGTTGAGCCGCTCGCGCAGCACCGGGCTCCAGCGCACGAGGTCGGAGGCCGTATGGTCGGCGATATCGCGGAAATTCTCCTGCGGTTCGACGATGGCGTAGAAGTTGCCGCCATAGGCGACGTCCACCGTCAAGCGGCCCAGATCCGGGCAATCCACTTCGAGTCCCGTCGAATGGAGAAAAGCCGGCACATTGGTGATCCGGACTTCCTCCACATGGGCTCCCTCCTGCCGGTATTCCGCCAGGACAAGCCCTGCCGGGGTATCGAGACGGAGCGTCCCCGGCGTCCTAGGCCGCACGAGCCCGTGCTCGAGGGCAAAGGTGACCGTGCCGATGGTGCCGTGGCCACACATGGGCAGACAACCGGACGTTTCGATGAAGAGGATCGCCACGTCGCAATCCTCGCGCGTCGGGGGGTAGAGAATGGAGCCGGACATCATGTCGTGGCCGCGCGGCTCGAACATGAGGCCGGTGCGGATCCAGTCATATTCCGCCATGAAATGGGCTCGCCGCTCGAGCATCGTGTCGCCCTTGAGCTGCGGACCGCCGCCCGCCACCAGCCGCACGGGATTGCCGCATGTGTGCCCGTCGATGCAGAAGAATGAATGCCTTGCCATTTCAGTGTCCCCAGAAGCGTGCGGCGCGATAGGGTTTGATATCGATCGGCGGCGGCCTGTCCAGCACCAGGTCGCGGATCAGCCGGCCGGTCGCCGCCGATTCGGTCAGGCCCAGATGGCCATGGCCGAAAGCATAAAGCACGCGCGGCTCGTTGCGCGAGCGGCCGATCACGGGAAGGGAATCGGGCAGGGAAGGGCGATAGCCCATCCATTGGCGCCCGCCTTCCGTCTTCATTCCCGGCAGGAAGCGGGCTGCCTTGTCCAGCATGGCGCGCGAGCGGGCGTAGTTCGGCGGGCGCCTGAGACCGCCCAACTCCACCGCGCCGCCGATGCGCAGGCCCGTCTCCAGGGGCGTGATGACGAAACCGTGGCCGCCGAAGATGAGCTGACGCTTTACGTCAAAAGCGCCGGGCGGCAGGGTAGTGTTGTAGCCGCGCTCGGTTTCCAGCGGCACGCGGTCGCCGAAGGAGGCCGCGAATTGCTTGGACCAGGCGCCGGCGGCGACCACCAGCAAGTCGCAGGAAAGCCTTTTGCCGCCTTCAAGAAAGAGGGTGACGCCGTCTCCTTCCTTCACTGCGGCCTGGACGGTCGCCGGCACGAAGCGGGCGCCCTGCGCCTCGGCCTGGGCCCAGACCGCCTGTCCGACCCGCTGCGGATCCGAAACCGTCTTCCAACCAGGCACGAAGGTGGCGCGCACGATGGCATCGGAAAGGCCGGGCTGGTACTGCGCGATCTCCTGCTTCTCCAGGTGATGGAAGGGGATGTCAAAGCGCTCGCGCAGCTTCCAGCCCGCTTCGGATGCGCGGAACTCCGCCTCGCTCTCGTAAAGCTCCAGGCAGCCGTCCTCGCGCAGCATGTGGCGCATGTTGAAGCGGCCCATCAGGTCCATCCATTCGAGCTCGGAAAGCTTGGTCAGGGCAGCCTGGGCCGAGACCGCGGCTTCGAATTTGCCGGGGCGGCCGGCACGCAGGAAGCGCCAGAGCCAGGGCAGAAGACGCGGCAGATAGGCGGGCGGAATGGAAAGCGGGCCGAGCGGATCGAGCAGCCAGCGCGGCAGCTTGGACAGCATGTCCTTGTGGGCGAGCGGCAGGATATCGGTAAAGGCGAGTGCCCCGGCATTGCCGGAGCTCGTCTCCTCGCAAATCCCGGAGCGGTCGAGAATGAGAACCTTCCTCCCGGCTTCCGCGAGATAGGCGGCAATGGCGACCCCGACGATGCCGCCGCCGATGACGATGACCTGAGAATCCCGCGCCGGCTCGAGACCTGTCACTGGGTACTCACAAGGTTGGGAGGCGAGGACGGCGGGAGATCGTCTCCCTTACGAGCTTTTCCACCCGGGCTCGCCTTTCACCCGCGAGAGGCTGGCGCGGCATGCGCACGCGTTCGTTGGTCCCGATTTCGATGGCCTCGGCGAGCTTGATGTTCTGCACGAGATAGGTGGACACGTCGAGGTCCAGCAGCGGGCGGAACCAGCGGTAGACCGCAAGCGCCTCCTCCCAGCGGCCGGCCTTCATCAGGCGGTAGATCGCCACCGTCTCGCGCGGGAAGGCGGTCACCAGACCGGCCACCCAGCCCACGGCGCCTGCGGCCAGCGCCTCATAGGCGAGATTGTCGACGCCGGTAAGCACGGCGAAACGGTCTCCAAACGCGTTGATGACATCCGTCGTGCGGCGGATGTCATCCGAGGATTCCTTGATCGCCACGAAGAGATCGTCGCCGGCGAGTTCCTGCATGACCGGAACGGTGACATCGACACGGTAGGCGATGCGGTTGGAATATACCATCACCGGCAGACCGCCGGCCGCGGCGACAGCCTTCAGCGTCGCCACGGTTTCCCGCTCGTCCGTATGGTAGATCGGGCTCGGCACGATCATCAGCCCGTCCGCGCCGGCCGCGGCTGCGCGACGGGCAAGGCTTGACGCATCGCGCGTCGCCGCCTCGTTTACCGTGAGCAGCACCGGCTTGCCGCCCGCCACGTCCCTGGCTGTCCGCAACACCTCGAGCTTCTCGTCATGGGAGAGCATCGGACCCTCGCCCAGTGAGCCGCAGACGATCAGCCCGTCGCAGCCGGCCTCCATCAGAAGCCCGAAGCAGCGCTCCATTTCCTTGTGATCAAGCGTGTCCTCCGGGGTGAATTTGGTGGTAACCGCCGGAAATATGCCGCTCCACATGGCGCTTCTCCTCTTGATATATCAGTCGTATATGACAGAGGTGTGCATGCTGTCAACGAGGTGCGCCTTGACATATCATCCCGATGCCGGCGGCTTGGCCGAAGCTACTCCAGCCAGCGAGCCGAAGGCGAGATCCTTCGAGCCCGTGGCGGCGAAAGCCTACCGGATGCTCGAAAAGATGATCGTGACGCTTCAGCTGCCCCCCGGCGCAACCACGACGGAGGGCGCCCTGATCGAGAGCCTCGGCCTCGGCAGGACGCCCGTGCGCGAGGCGATCCAGCGGCTGGCCTGGGAGGGGCTGGTGGAGGTGAGGCCGCGCTCGGGCCTGGCGATCGCCCCGCTCACCCGGGGCGATTGGGTGAAGGTGATCGACGCGCGGCTGGGAGTGGAGGTGCTCCTTGCCCGCTCCGCGGCTCGCTATGCAGCCGGGCCCATGGTGGCACAGTTCCGGAACGCTGCGCTGCACATGGAAAAGGCGGTGCTGAGCGCGGACGCGATGGCTTTCCTGGATGCCGACAAGCTGCTCGACGAGGCGCTTGCCGAGACCGCCGACAATCCCTACGCGGCGAGGCTTGCGGCCCCGCTGCAGACGCACAGCCGCCGCTTCTGGTTCCGCTACCGGGGCGAGAGCGACCTTGCCCGCGCGGCCGAACAGCATGTGCGGCTCATCCGCGCCATTCTCGATCGCGATGAGGATGGAGCCGGCCGCGAGGCGGAGGCGCTGATGCGCCTCCTGCGCAGGGATGCGGAATCGATAGCGCGGCCCTGATCAGCGGTGGATCAGACGCCCTCGCCGACAAGCGTCGCGGAAGACGTGTCGTCCCAGCCTTCGCCGGCGGCCACGATGCAGCTCGTGCCGTTGATGTCGGTGGTGAGGATCGTCCAGCTGCCCTGATCGGAGGCGAAGACCTCCATCACCGCCTGCTCGCCGAGCAGGCCGACGCCCTTCTGGCGTTCGCTGTACTGGGCACCGAGCTGAGCGACCAGATCGTCACGCGGGGCACAGACATCGCCGCCGGTCTGGCTGGTCGCCTGCTGGGCACCGGTGAAAAGAGCGACGCAGGCCATCGCTGCCAGACCGAAGCTGGCTCGCACAGTCTTCTTCATGTCACTACCTCCTGCCGCCGTGCAGGCATATCGCTCTGTCTGCGGCGACGCTGTCGTTCCGCGGTTTCAAGCGGGTTTCGGCAGTGTTAACGATAGAAAACGAAAGCTGTTCCACCAAATTTCGCAAATCGGCAGGGGATGTGTTCTTGCGAAGACTGGCGGGTTGCCCGCGCGGAACTGCCTGCGGGCCGTTTCCCGCAGGCAGACGGGTCCGCTAACGCATCGTCGGGATGACGAATTCCGCCCCATCCTTGATGCCGGACGGCCAGCGGGAGGTGACCGTCTTCGTCTTGGTATAGAAGCGGAAGGCGTCCGGCCCGTGCTGGTTCAGGTCGCCGAAATGGGAGGCCTTCCAGCCGCCGAAGGTATAGTAGGCGATCGGCACGGGAATGGGCACGTTCACGCCCACCATGCCGACATTGACGCGAGCGGCGAAATCGCGGGCGGCATCGCCGTCGCGGGTGAAGATGGCGACGCCATTGCCATATTCATGCTCGTTGGGCAGGCGCAGCGCGTCCTCGTAGTTCTCGGCGCGAACCACCGAGAGCACCGGCCCAAAAATCTCTTCCTTGTAGATGCGCATCTCCGGCGTCACCTCATCGAAGAGGCAGCCGCCCATATAGTAGCCGTTCTCATAGCCCTGCATCTTGAAGCCGCGCCCGTCGACGAGGAGCTTGGCGCCTTCCTTCACGCCGAGGTCGACGTAGGATTTCACGCGCTCGAGCGCCTCTTTTGTCACCAGCGGGCCGAAATCGGCGGTGGAATCGGTCGAGGGGCCGACCTTCAGGCTTTCCACGCGCGGGATCAGCTTCTCCACCAGCCGGTCGGCCGTCTCCTTGCCCACCGGCACGGCCACGGAGACCGCCATGCAACGCTCGCCCGCCGACCCGTAGCCGGCGCCGATCAACGCGTCCACCGTCTGGTCCATATCGGCATCGGGCATGATGATCAGGTGGTTCTTCGCGCCGCCGAAGCACTGGGCGCGTTTGCCGTTGGCCGTGGCGCGGCTGTAGATGTATTTCGCAATGGGCGTGGAACCGACGAAGCCCACCGCCTGGATGTCCGGATCGTCCAGGATGGCGTCCACGGCCTCCTTGCCGCCGTTGACGACATTGAGCACGCCCGCGGGCAGGCCGGCTTCCATGAAAAGCTCGGCGATGCGCATGGGAACGCCCGGGTCGCGCTCGGACGGCTTCAGGATGAAGGCATTGCCGCAGGCGATGGCCGGGGCGATCTTCCACAGCGGGATCATGGCCGGGAAGTTGAAGGGCGTGATGCCGGCCACGACGCCGAGCGGCTGACGCATGGAATAGACGTCGATGCCGGGGCCTGCGCCTTCGGTATATTCGCCCTTCATCATATGGGGCGCCCCGATGCACACCTCGACCACCTCCAGCCCGCGCTGGATATCGCCCTTGGCATCGAGGATCGTCTTGCCGTGCTCGCGCGCCAGCAGCTCGGCGAGGGCGTCATATTCCTTGTGCGCCAGCTCAAGGAATTTCATCAGCACGCGAACCCGGCGCTGCGGGTTGGTGGCCGCCCAGGCGGGCTGCGCCGCCTTGGCGTTCTCCACGGCCTGCCGCACCTCGTCGGCCGAGGCGAGCGCCACTTTCGCGCGCACCGTGCCGTCCATGGGCTGCATGACATCCTGCACGCGGCCGCTGGTGCCGGCCACGCGTTTTCCGCCGATGAAATGACCGATCTCCTCCATGAGGTTCTCTCCTGATTGTCCGTTGGGCCGATTGTCCCGCGTCGGGGGCGCAAATGCAATGCGAGGAAAAATCGCATCCATCGTGTATTCTTGCTTTTGGCGCGTTTCATCGCCGCCACGCCCGGCTTTCGCCGTCTGGCCATTGAAGAAGGTGGGAAGCGGGGCGCGTGGTCCGTGCCTCTCTGTTAGTTAATCGTGGCGCGTCTCACGCGCCCCGCCGGCCGCTGTCCCGACATTGGCCGGTCACTCGGGCCTCTCTTCCGTCCCGGCTGCACCCAATGAAGGGGGTGGTCTTTGCCGGGCCGAAGGAAAAGCCCTAGCGGCTTCTCCGCGGTTTCCGCGATGCTGTCTCTCACCCAGCATCCGTTTTTCCAAGATGCTGTCTGTCACCCAGCATCCCGGCACCGCCGGCCTGTCGCGGGCCCTCATCATGCCTCCAGGTACCGATCCCTGGAGGGGGAGGTTGCCGCCGCTCTCCCGAACACCCGGTGCGCATCCGGTTCCCGCAAGAGCGATGGGCAGATGATAAGGGAGGGCGGAAAGGGGTGGATAAAAAACAGCCGGAAAGGTCCAAAAAAGTTGACCGGCCTTTGTTTTTGCTACGGAATTTTTATGGGGGGCGAGGAATCTCATCCACGCCGTCGTTTGACTGGACGACTCGGCCCGGCAGCAATGAGCGCGAGCAGGCAATTTTCAAGGTTGGATGTCTGGAGCCTGCCCATCCGATCGTCTTTTATCCTGAAGGAGTGAAGGAGAGGCCGATGCAGGTAACGGACGACGAGCTTGTGAATTTCGAGGCGAACGGAGCGCCGCTGCTTCCCCCCTCGAGGACAGAGGGCTTTGTCGAGAACGACGGCGCGCGTATCTGGCATGCCGTCCATGGCTCCGGCCCCGCCGTCATCCTGCTGCATGGCGGGCTCGGCAATGCGGGCAATTGGGGCTACCAGGTCCCAGCACTTGTCCAGGCGGGCCGAACAGTCGTCCTCATCGATAGCCGCGGACACGGCCGCAGCATGCGCGACGCCCGGCCCTTCAGCTATGAGCGGATGGCGGGGGACGTGCTGGCAGTGATGGACCACCTCGGGATCGAAACCGCGGCGCTTGTCGGCTGGAGCGACGGCGCCTGCACCGCGCTCATCCTCGCCGACAAGCATCCGGAGCGCGTCTCCGGCGTCTTCTTCTTTGCCTGCAACATGGACCCGAGCGGCACCCACGAGTTCAAGCCGACGCCGGTGATCGACCGATGCTTCCGCCGCCACAGGAAGGACTATGAGGCGCTGTCCGCCACGCCGACGGAATTCGATACATTCGTGGCCGACGTTTCGCGGATGATGCAGACCGAGCCGAACTACAGCGCCGCGCAACTGAGCGGCATAAAGGTGCCGGTGACGGTCGTCCTCGGCGAGGACGACGAGTTCATCCGGATGGAGCATGCCGAATACCTGGCGCGCAGCATTCCCGATGCCGAACTGATCGTTCTTCCCGGCGTCAGCCATTTCGCGCCGCTGCAGCGGCCGGAGCTTTTCAACGGCGCGGTGCTCGGTTTTTTGGATCGGATCGCGTAAAGCCTCAGTTCCGCATGCTCATCGTCCGCCGCGCCTTCTCGTCGGGCTGGCCGCGCGAAAGGACATTCCGCAGGGGCCGTTGGGGGACGCGCAGGCGGTGGCGCCTTAATCGACGCGCTACCGCCCGGCCCGGGCGCCCTCGATGGCGAGGGCGAGAAGCGACTGCCGGCTGACGGACTGGGCCACAGCCGGATGCTGGCGCGATTTCAGGATCGCGCCCTGCAGGCGCTCTGCCGCCGCCTGCAGCATGGCCTGGTTCCAGCGCTGCACGGCCTGCTCCACCATGGAGCGCCGCGCGAAGAAGACGGGCGGGCGCGCCGAGGCCACGGCCGCGGCGGCCGTCTTGCCCCCCGCCTCCACCTGCTCGCGCATCAGCTGCAGGGCCTGTACGTGGCGGAGCGCTGCGGAGAGCATCAGGAAAGGCGGGTTCCCCGCGGAAACATGGCGGGAGAAAAGTGAATCGAACTCGGCAATGCGGCCGCACATGACCGCGTCCACCGCCTCGTCCACGCCCGTTCCGGACACATCGCCCACCAGAGCGCGCACATCCTCGGGCCGCACCTCGCCGGCTCCCGCGCAGTAGAGCGCCAGCTTCTCCAATTCGCCGCGCGTCGCCAGCCGGTCGCCGCCAAGATTGGCCTTCAGGAGCTGCCGCGCCGGCAGCGAAATGACGAGCCCGGCTTTCGAGAGCACATCGTCGATGACCGCGTCGATGCTGCGCGCATCGTCGCTGTAGCAGGGCAGCGCCATGGCCTTTTCGCCGCGCTCGACGGCGGTTCGCAGCGCCGCGTTCTTCTTGAGATCGCCCGCCTCGACCAGCACGAGGCAGTCGGCCGGCGGCTCGTCGACAAGCGCGGCCACATCGGCGGCGATCGCGCTCTGGCTCCCGACGCCGCGGACCCAGACCAGGCGGCGGTCGGCGAACATGGGCACGGTGCGCGCCTCATCGAGAAGCCGTCCCGGCTGGTCGGCTTCCGCCGCATCGACCTTCACGACCGAAAAGGGATCGTCCAGCGGCAGTCCGCTTTTCTGGGCAAAGATGCGCGCGCGCTCGGAAACGAGCCCACGGTCCGGCCCGTAGAGCAGCACGACCGAAATATTGCGGTCCGGCCGGGCAAGCCACCCGTCGACTTCATAGGCTTTCTTCTGTGCCATGGCGAAAAACTATGCGCTGGGCGAGCGGAAGTGAAGGCGGCACCGGCTCCCGGTCACTGCCGCTCTCCGGCCAAAGCCCAGTCCGTGATCAGCCGGTGCGCGATGCTGCCCTCGGGCGGCACGGACGGCGCCTGGCCGCCGGGGCTGCTGAGCAGCGCCCGAACCTCCGCGCGGGAGAACCAGCGGCAATCCTCCAGCTCGGTGCCGTCGAAGCTGATTTCCCGCGACAGCGCCTCGCCATAGCAGCCGATCATCAGCGAATGCGGAAAAGGCCAGGGCTGGCTGGCATGGTAGCGCACGCGGCCGAGCCTGATGCCGGACTCCTCAAGGGTCTCGCGGCGCACTGCACCCTCGATGGTCTCTCCCGGCTCGAGAAAGCCGGCGAGGCACGAGAACATGCCGGGCCGGAAATGGGGGCTGCGGCCGAGAAGGCAGCAATCAGCCTCCTCGTCCACCGCGAGCATGATGACGACGGGATCCGTGCGCGGAAAAAACTCCTTGTCGCAGGTGTCGCAATAGCGGCGATAGCCGCCGGCCCTGGCTTGCGTCGGGGCGCCGCAGAGGCCGCAATGGCGGGTGGCCTGGTTCCAGGCAAGCAGGCTTGCGCCCTGCGCCATCTCGCCGAGCTGCGCCGGGGAAAGGAGATGCTGCTGGTAGACCGAGCGGTAGTCGAGCGCCTTGATTGGCGCGGGCAATTCCTCCGCCTTTGCCTGCAGCGGGATCATCAGGCGCGGCTCGCCGCCTTGCGTGAAGCCGAGGAGGATCGCGCCGACAAGATCGGGACGGAGCGGCTCGATCTCTCCGAGGGTAAAGAGGGCATCGGCCGATTCCCCGAATTTTATCAGCAGCCGGTTCTCCGACACGGCGTAGACGAGCGCGCGCGCATCGCCCAGCGCCTCCTCCAGACACCCTTCCGGCCTTTGCTCGGAGCGTCTGTCGAGTGTGTTTCCCGCAAAGGCCGTGAGCCGGCTCGCCTCCTCGGCCAGGGTCTCGAACAAGGATTTCATGCCCGCCCGCTCTCGTATTGCCATGCGCCGGGTCTATCCGCATCCTTTCGGGGATGCCAGCCGGAAATGAGCGGGCGGGCGGCGGATCAGGCGTTGATGCCGCCGTCCACGGCGAAGGAGGCGCCGGTGACGAAGCGGCCGCCCTCGCCGGCAAGGAACGCGACCATGGCGGCCACATCCTCCGGCCTGCCATACTGGCCGAGCGGGATCTGCTTCCGCTCCTCTTCAGCGTTGGGGCCGTCCGCCGGGTTCATGTCGGTATCCGTGGGGCCGGGGTCCACGACGTTCACAGTAATCCCGCGCCCGCCGACGTCGCGCGCCAGACCCTTGGTGAAGCCGATCAGCGTCGATTTGCTCATGGAATAGAGAGTGACGCCGGCGGCCGGGACACGCTGAGCGAAGCAGGAGCCGATGGAGACGATGCGCCCGCCCTCGCGCATATGCTTCAACGCCGCCTGCGAGGCGACGAAGACCGAGCGCACGTGGATGGCAAGGATCCGGTCGATATCCTCCACCGTCACTTCCTCCGGCGGGCCGTAGAGGAAGATGCCCGCATTGTTGACCAGTATGTCCAAGCGGCCGAAGGCATCCGCGGCCCGGTCGACCGCCCGCGCGGTCGCGCGGGCATCGGCGCTGTCCGCCTCGATCGCCAGGCCGCGGCGGCCGAGGCTCTCGATCTCCTCCACCACGGCGCGCGCCTTGTCGGCGCCCTTCACGAAGGTGATCGCCACGTCGGCGCCTTCGCTCGCCAGCCGCCGGGCGATGGCCGCTCCGATGCCCCGGCTGCCGCCCGTGACCAGCGCTGCCTTGCCAGTCAGTCCCTGCATGTCCATCTCTCCTTTGTGTACCTTTCGGTACATATTAGCTAGATGCGTTGCAGGCGGCCGTCAAGAAGATTATTTACGGTTTGGTACAGAAAGGAAATTGCCATGGGAGAACGGGGAAGGCCGCGCTCCTTCGATCGCGACGAGGCTCTTCGCAAGGCGATGGAGCTGTTCTGGTCGCGCGGCTATGAGGGCACTTCGGTCGGCGACCTGACAGAGGCGCTGGGGATCAACAAGCCGAGCCTTTACGCCGCCTTCGGCTGTAAGGAAGCGCTTTTCCGCGAGGCGATCGAGCTTTATGGCGCCGTCGAGGGGGCGCCGATCGACGAGGCGATGCGCGAGGCGTCGACGGCGCGCGCGGCGGTGGAGGCGGCGCTGCGCATCAACGCCACCGCCTATTGCCGGCCGGACCGGCCGACGGGCTGCATGGTCGTTCTCTCCGCGATCACCGGTGCGCCGGAGAACGAGACGGTCCGCGCCTATGTGGCGCAGAACCGGCAGGAGGGGCGGGAAAGAATGCGCCAGCGCATCGAGCGCGGCAAGCAGGAAGGCGATGTGCCGAAAGAGGCGGATGCCGCGGCGGTGGCGGGCTTCTACACGGCGGTCCTGCATGGGCTGTCGGTGGAGGCGCGCGACGGTGCCCGCCCCGAAGCGCTCGCGGCGGCCGTCGATTGCGCCACGGCGGCGTGGGATGCGGTCTGCGCCGTCCGTCCCGTGGCCGGTGATGGGCGATAGGGCAGTCCGCTGCCGCCCAGCGCGGGCCGGTCAGCCTGCGATGCGCGCCGTCCAGGCGCTGACAGTCGCGGCTACCGTCCTCAGGTGATCCGCGGCGCTGAAGCCGGAGACGCTCTTGCGGGGTTTGAGGTCGTGGTCGCCGTCCTCCAGCCAGACAATCTCGATGCTGGGCGAGAGCGCATAGGCCCTCACCTCGTCGGGCGTGCCGAACTCGTCCCGGGTGCCCTGGCAGATCAGGGTCGGCGTCTTCAGTCCGGCGAGGTGCCCGGTGCGCAGCTGCGTGGGCTTGCCGGGAGGATGGAAGGGGTAGCCGAGGCAGAGCAGGCCGGCGATGCGGCCGCTCGCATGGAGCTCGTCCGCCACCATGGAGGCGACGCGCCCGCCCATCGACTTGCCGCCGATGATCAGGGGAGCGCGCGCGGCGAGCTCCTCGACGGCGGCGCGATATTCGGGGATCAGGGTCTCCGCGCGCGGCGGGGGCTTGCGCTGACCCGTCCGCCTGGCAGCCATATAGGAGAACTCGAAGCGGGCGACGCGCAGGCCGGCTTCCGCCAGCGCCCTCGCGACCGCGGTCATGGCGGCGGAGTCCATCGGAGCGCCGGCGCCATGGGCGAGGAGAAGCGTGACGCCGGCATCCTCCGGCCCGTCGAAGATGAAGTTCTGCGCCATCAGGTTTCTCCTATTCAACTTCAGGAGGAGGGTGACGCAAAACCATCGGCTGCAAAAGAAAAAAGCCTGCGCCTCTAGTGCTCGGCGATGACCGGCGCTTTCACCTTCCGCTCGCGGAAGAAGATGAACAGGCCCGCCGCGACGATGATCGCGCCGCCTACCAGGATGGCGGGCCGCGGAACATCGCCGAAGAACGCCCAGCCGAACACCACCGCCCAAAGCAGCATCGTGTATTGGAAGGGCGCGACGGTCGCCGCGTCGGCGAGCTTCATGGAGCGGTTCATGCCCATATGGGCGAGCATCGCCACCACGCCGAGCATGCCGAGAAGGAGGAAATCGCCGCCGCTCGGCGTCGCCCAGCCGAATGGAGCGGTGGCAAGGCCGACGAAAGCCGCGCCCAGCGTCTGCCAGAAGACCAGCGTCAGGTCGGGGGTGGCGCGCAATGCGCGCGAGGAGAGCAGCAGGAAGGCGAAGGCGAAGCTCCCCAGGATCGAGATGATGGCCGGCGGCGTGAGCGTGGCCGCCGACGGATCGAGCGCGATGACGACTCCGACAAAGCCCAAGAAGATGGCAGTCCAGCGACGCCAGCCGACCTTCTCGCCGAGGAGAAGCGGCGAGAGCGCCGCCACATAGATCGGCGCGGCGAGCCAATAGGTCATCACATCGGCGAGCGGCAGATAGCCGACGGCGAAATAAAAGCCGTAGACCTCTGCCGCCGAGAGAAGCACGCGCAGGGTCTGCATGCCCGGCCGCTCGATCTTGAGAAGCGGCCGCAGGCCCGCTCGCCACAGGAGCGGCGCCAGAATGAGCAGCGCCGCCGCGCTGCGGATGAGCAGGACCTGGCCGACGGAATAGGTGGCGACCAGATACTTGCCCATCGCATCGTTGAGCGAGAAGAGCAGCATCGATATCAGCATCAGGAGGATGCCGAGGCGGATCGCCCGGTGGTCCTCGGCGGCCGGCGCGGCGGCGGGCTGAGCTGTCATCGTTTTCCCTTCGATTCGGAGGCGCGCAATGGCCGGCCCCACCGTTCCAGCCCCATCGGCAAGCTCGCCAGCACGGCTCTACACCAGAGCCGCTGATGGTGAGAAGGGCGCTGCCGGCCGCTTTCCTTGGGCCAGACGGCGAGGCCGAATGGGTCAGGTCACCGCCGCGAGAGCGCCTCCACCGTGGGCAAGCGCCGGCAAAGGGTGGAATCCGGCTTTACAACGGTATGTGATCGTCGCCATGCTTCCCGGCGGAACGTGAGGGGTCCGTTGCTACAGATGGATGAGCGCAGAGGGTCGGAGACGGCCGGCACGCCCCCCGTCGTCGTCATGGGGGTGGCCGGCTGCGGCAAAACGGCGGTCGGCTCCGCGCTGGCGCAGGCGCTCGGCACGGCCTTTGTGGAAGGGGACGCATTACACCCGCCGGAAAACGTCGCGCTGATGGCAAGCGGTCAGCCGCTGACCGACGCCGATCGCGCGGGCTGGCTGGAGGCTGTGGGTGAGGAGCTTGCCGCAAAGTCGCGGGCCGGCCTTGGGGCGGTGGCGGCCTGTTCCGCGCTGAAGCGCCGCTACCGCGACCAGCTGCGGCGGGCGAACCCCGCGGCCATATTCCTCCATCTCGTGATCGATGCGGAGACGGCGCGCCGGCGCGTCAAGCTCCGCAAGGGGCATTTCATGCCGGAAAGCCTGGTGGAGAGCCAGTTCGCCGCGCTGGAGCCGCCCGGACCGGACGAGGCGGCGCTCGCGCTCGATGGACTGCTCCCGGTGGATGAACTCGTTGCCCGGGCCATCGCCTTTCTGCGCAAGGGGGAGCAAGGCTGAACGGCGCACCACGTGATCTGGAGGGACAATCATGTCGGACGACATCTATGAAATCCTCGATGAACGCTTCGCCAAGCTGGTCAATGGCAGCGCCCGGCTGGAGCGGCTTTATTCCGGCTGCTCCTGGGCCGAGGGTCCCGCCTGGCTCGCCGCCAGCCGCTATGTCGTCTGGTCGGATATCCCGAACGACCGGATGCTGCGTTTCGACGAGACCGACGGCCATGTCGGCGTGTTCCGCCATCCGGCCGGCAATTCCAACGGCAATACGGTCGACCGACAGGGCCGGCTCGTCACCTGCGAGCACGGCAACCGCCGCGTCAGCCGCACCGAGCATGATGGCAGGATCATCACCATCGCCGACCGCTGGCAGGGCAAGCGGCTCAATTCGCCGAACGACGTGGTGGTGAAGTCGGACGGCTCAATCTGGTTCACCGACCCCAGCTATGGCATCGACTCCGACTACGAGGGCAACAAGGCCGAGAGCGAAATCGACGCCTGCCATGTCTATCGCGTCGATCCGGCCTCCGGCGCGGTGGAAGCGGTGATCACGGACATGGTGAGGCCGAACGGCCTCGCCTTCTCGCCCGACGAAAGGAAGCTTTACGTGGTCGATACAGGCCGCACCCACGGCCGGGAGAACCCCGCCCATATGCGCGTGTTCGATGTAAGCGAGGGCGGGAAGGTCTCCGGCGGCCGGGTCTTTGCCGATTGCACGGCGGGGCTTTTCGATGGCTTTCGCCTCGACGAGGAGGGGCGCATCTGGACCAGCGCCGGCGACGGCATCCACTGTTACGATCCCGGCGGCACGCTTCTGGGAAAAATCCGCGTGCCTGAGGTGGCGGCGAACTGCGTCTTCGGCGGGGCCAAGCGCAACGTCCTCTATATCACCGCGACCACCTCGCTCTACCGGATCCGGCTCATGGTGAACGGGCTCGCTACCTATTAGCGATGCGCTGATGGCCGGCCAAAAGGTGCGATTCGGCTCCCTCCCGCGGGAAGAGTCCGTCCGGTAAGAGCGAGCCTTCGCGGCGGCGAGCGGGCATTTCTTTCGGGATGCGAAAAAAATTCCCCGGCGATGGGTTGACTCATCTGCTGCTGTAATCGAACCTGACTGTAATCGATTGAAACCGCGCATTCGCGTGGTCATTCGAGCGCACCGGTGGAGGCCGGTGCGGCTGAGCTGGCCTGCCTCGCAGAGCTCCAGAAAGGGAGGAAGAGATGACATCGATCAAAGCATTCCTGACCGCCACCACCGTCCTGGCCGCCGCCACGGCAGTCCAGGCAGCCGATCTGGAGGTCACCCATTGGTGGACCTCCGGCGGCGAGGCGGCCGCGGTCGCCGAATTCGCCAAGGCCTTCGACGCCACCGGCAACAAATGGGTCGACGGCGCGATCGCGGGCGGCGGCAACACTGCGCGGCCGATCATGATCAGCCGCATCACCGGCGGCGACCCGATGGGCGCGACCCAGTTCAACCATGGCCGGCAGGCCGAGGAACTGGTGGAAGCGGGCCTGATGCGCGACCTTACGGATCTTGCCGAGCAAGAGGGCTGGCGCGACATCGTCAAGCCGGCGAGCCTGCTCGAAAGCTGCACGCTGGACGGCAAAATCTACTGCGTGCCGGTCAACATCCATTCCTGGGAGTGGCTCTGGCTTTCCAACAAGGCGTTCGAGGATGCGGGCGTGCCGGTGCCGCAGAACTGGGACGAGTTCGTCGCCGCCGCTCCGGCTCTGGAGAAGGCCGGCAAAGTCCCGCTCGCAGTCGGCGGTCAGCCCTGGCAGATCCATGGCGTGTTCCGCGTGCTCCTGATCTCGCTCGCCGGGGCCGACATCTATCAGAAGGTCTATGGCGAGAAGGATGCTGAGGTCGCCGCGGGCCCCGAAGTGGCGAAGATATTCAAGGCCGCCGACGATGCCCGCAAGATGGCCGCCAAGTCCAACGTGCAGGACTGGAACCAGGCGACCAATCTAGTGATCACCGACCAGGCCGGCGGCCAGATCATGGGCGATTGGGCGCAGGGTGAATTCCAGGTGGCCGGGGAAGTCGCGGGGCAGGACTACACCTGCCTTCCCGCGCTGGGGGTCGGCCAGGCGCTGGAGACCGGAGGAGATGCCTTCTATTTCCCGCTCCTGGACGATCCGGAACAGGCAAAGGCACAGGAGGACCTCGCCAGGGTGATGCTGGATCCCAAGGTGCAGGTCGCTTTCAACCTGAAGAAGGGATCGGTGCCCATTCGCGGCGATGTCGATGTCAACGCGGCCAATGACTGCATGAAGAAGGGCTTGACGCTTCTGGCCGAGGGGCAGGCAGTCCCCTCCCAGGAGCAGCTGATGTCGCAGGACTCGATCAACCAGATCAACGACCTGATGGCGGAATTCTTCAGCACTCCGTCGATGACTGCCGAGGAGGCGCAGGAGCGTTTCGCCGACATCGTCGGCAGCGCCACTTGATCGCGCGATCGTGAAAAAGGCGCCGGTCCCGGCCTGTCGGGACCGGCCCTTCCATCCCTTTGCGCCCGTCGGCCGGAGATCGTGCGATGCCGCAGCAACGCCGCCCGAACCAGCTGTTCCGCAACCTGCATGCGAAGGTCGCGGCCATTCCGATGATCCTGACCGCCACGATCGTCTTCGTGGGCGGGACGCTCTGGACGGTCCTTTATTCCTTCACCAGTTCCGGCCTGCTGCCGCGGCTGAACTTCGTCGGCCTTGCCCAGTATGAGCGCCTCTGGTCGACGCGTCGCTGGCTGGTTTCCGTCGAGAACCTTGCCATATTCGGCGTCGGCAAGATGGTTTTCGCCCTGGTCATCGGCTTTGTCCTCGCCGCGCTGCTTGACCAGAAGATCCGCTTCGAGAACACCTTCCGCACCATTCTGCTCTACCCGTTCGCCCTTTCCTTCATTGTCACCGGACTTGTATGGCAGTGGATCCTGAACCCGGATTTCGGCGTGCAGAGCGTGGTGCGGGGGCTCGGCTGGGAGAGCTTCTCCTTCGATCCGCTCTACAATCCGGACATCGTCATCTACGGCATCCTGATCGCGGCCCTGTGGCAGACGACCGGCCTCGTAATGTGCCTCATGCTCGCGGGCCTGCGCGGCATCGACGAGGATATATGGAAGGCCGCGCGGGTCGACGGCATTCCCATGTGGAAGACCTATCTCTTCATCGTCATCCCCATGATGCGCCCGGTGCTCATCACCGCGCTGGTCATCATCGCCACCGCGATCGTGAAGGTCTACGACCTCGTCGTCGCGCAGACGAGCGGCGGCCCCGGCATCGCGTCGGAGGTGCCGGCCAAATATGTCTACGACATGATGTTTTCCTCGCAGAATCTCGGCCAGGGCTTCGCCGCATCGACGATGATGCTTTTGTCGGTGCTGATCGTCGTCATTCCCTGGGCCTATCTGGAATTCGGCGGGAGGAAGCGGCATGGCTGATGTGGCCGCTCTCAACACCGCGGGCGTCGCGGCAGATGCCGTGTCGAAGGACCTCGCCGGCCCGAGGGGCGCCCGCCCGCGCCGGGCCATCTCGCGCCGCAATGTCTTCCTCTACGGCACCCTCTTTGTGATCTCGGTCTACTATCTCCTGCCGCTCTATGTGATGATCGTCACGTCGCTGAAGGGCATGCCGGAGATCCGTCTCGGCAATGTTTTTTCTCCGCCGATGGAGATCACCTTCGAGCCCTGGGTCAAGGCTTGGGCCGAGGCCTGCACGGGCTTGAATTGCGATGGGCTTTCGCGCGGCTTCTGGAACTCGGTGCAGATCACCGTTCCCTCGGTGATCCTGTCGATCGCCATCGCCTCGCTCAACGGCTACGCGCTCGCCAACTGGCGCTTCAAGGGCGCCGACGTCTTCTTCACCATCCTGATCTTCGGAGCCTTCATCCCCTATCAGGTGATGCTCTACCCGATGGTCATCATCCTGCGCGAGATCGGCCTTTACGGCAGCCTCAGCGGCCTCGTCCTCGTGCACACGATCTTTGGCATGCCTATCCTGACGCTGCTCTTCCGCAATTATTTCACCTCGCTGCCGGAGGAGCTGTTCAAGGCGGCGCGCGTCGATGGCGCGGGCTTCTGGGGCATCTATTTCAAGATCATGCTGCCGATGAGCCTGCCGATCTTCGTGGTGGCGCTGATCATCCAGATCACCGGCATCTGGAACGACTTCCTTTTCGGCGTCGTCTACACGCGGCCGGAGAGCTATCCGATGACCGTCCAGCTCAACAACATCGTCAACTCCGTCCAGGGCGTGAAGGAGTACAACGTGAACATGGCGGCTACCCTGCTTACCGGGCTCGTTCCCCTCATCGTCTATTTCGCCTCGGGAAAACTGTTCGTGCGCGGCATCGCCGCCGGTGCGGTGAAGGGCTGAGCGATGAGCGTCTCCATCAAGGAACTCACGCTCAGCTTCGGCGATGTCGAGGTCCTGAAGCGCCTCGATCTCGAGATCGAGCGGGGCGAGTTCCTCGTGCTGCTCGGCTCATCCGGATGCGGCAAGTCCACGCTTTTGAACTGTATCGCCGGGCTTCTCGACATCACCGACGGCCAGATCTTCATCAATGGCCGCAACGTCACCTGGGAGCAGCCGAAGGACCGCGGCATCGGCATGGTGTTCCAGTCCTACGCGCTCTATCCGCAGATGACGGTGGAAGGAAATCTTTCCTTCGGGCTGAAGAATGCTCGCGTGCCCAAGGACGAGATTGCGCGGCGGATCGCCCGCGCGGCCGAGATCCTGCATATGGGCCCGCTGCTCAAGCGCAAGCCCGCGCAACTTTCGGGAGGGCAGCGGCAGCGCGTGGCGATCGGCCGGGCGCTGGTGCGCGACGTCGATGTCTTCCTCTTCGACGAGCCGCTGTCCAACCTCGACGCCAAGCTGCGCGCCGAACTCCGGGTGGAGATCAAGCGTCTGCACCAGCAGCTTGAAAACACGACGATGATCTATGTCACGCATGACCAGATCGAGGCGATGACGCTCGCCGACCGCATCGCCATCATGCGCGCGGGCTCAATACAGCAGCTGGCCGAGCCGCACACGATCTACAACCGGCCGGTGAACAAATATGTGGCCGGCTTCATAGGCTCTCCCAGCATCAACCTCATCGATGGGACGATCGAAATGAATGGAGTGCCCAGTTTCGTGGCCGGCAGGACGCGGATCGGGATCGAGCGCTACGCCTTTTCCGGGAACGGACCCAAGCCTGGAGGCGCGACTTTCGGCATCCGGCCCGAACACATCTTCCTCGGCCGCGCCGCGGCCGAGGAGCCCTTTACGGCCGAGGTGGACGTGGAGGTGATCGAGCCCATGGGCGCCGACACGCTTGTCTGGTCCAAGCTCGACGGCCACGAACTGCGCTTCCGCGTCGACGGGCAGGTGCCCATCCGGACAGGAGAGCGGGTGCCGATCGGCTTCGACCCGGCCCGCGCTTCCATCTTCGACGCGGAGACGGAGATGCGGCTTTAGCGACATTGCGGGTTCTGCCCACATCCGTTCCATGCCCGGGCCTGCGACCGGGCAGACAAGTTCCGGCGGCTCTGACGGCCGCCCATTCTGGAGACGCAAGGACATGACGGATTTTTCCTACCAGCTCTATTCCTCCCGCGAATTTCCTCCGCTTGACGAGACGCTGCGTATGCTGAAGCGGCTGCGCTATGACCAGGTGGAAGGCTATGGCGGCGTCTATGGCGATCTCGACGGCCTGAAGGCGGCCCTCGCCGAGACGGGCCTTGCCATGAGTTCCGGCCATTTCAGCCTGGACACGATCGAGACGGAGCCCGAGAAAGTGCTGGAGATCGCCCGCGCCACGGGCATGCAGGCCGTCTATTGCCCCTTTCTCGTGCCGGACCAGCGTCCGTCCGACGCGGCAGGCTATGCGCGCTTCGGCGAGAGGCTGCGAAAGGCGGCCGAGCCGCTCAACGGCGCCGGCCTTACCTTTGGCTGGCACAATCACGATTTCGAGTTCCGCCCGCTGCCGGACGGCTCCATTCCCATGGCGGAGATTTTTCGCGGCGGCCCCGGACTTTCGTGGGAGGCGGATATCGCCTGGATTGTGCGCGGCGGCGCCGATCCCATCGAATGGATCGAGCGTTATGCCGACCAGCTCTCGGCGATCCACATCAAGGATATCGCGCCGGAGGGCGAGGCGGCGGACGAGGACGGGTGGGCAGACGTCGGCAGCGGCACGGTGGACTGGAAGAGGATCCTCGACACGGTCCGGCAGAAGACAAAGGCGCGCTTCTTCGTGATCGAGCACGACAAGCCGAACGATCACGAGCGCTTCGCCCGCCGCTCCATCGAAAACGCAAGCAAGCTTTGAGGAAGCAGATGGCCAGAAAACTTGGTGTGGGCGTGATCGGCTGTGGGAATATTTCCGCGGCCTATATGCGGCTGGCGCCGCTCTTCCGCGGCATCGAAATGCGCGCCTGCGCGGATGTTAATCCTGCAGCGGCCAGAGCGCGGGCCGAGGAGTTCGGCCTGCGGGAGGAGTCGGTCGACGCCTTGCTCGCCGATGACGAGGTCGACATCGTGGTCAATTTGACCATTCCGGCGGCCCACTACGAAATCTCCCGCCGGGCGATCGAGGCCGGCAAGCACGTCTATTCGGAAAAGCCCTTCGTGCTCTCGGTCGAGGAGGGGAAGGCGCTGGCGGAACTGGCCGCACGGAAGGGCGTGCGCGTCGGCTCCGCGCCCGACACTTTTCTGGGAGGCTCGCACCAGCTTGCCCGCCGCGTGATCGATTCCGGCGCGATCGGGAAGGTGGTCAGCGGCACATGCCATGTGATGAGCCATGGCATGGAGCACTGGCACCCGAACCCGGACTTCTTCTTCAAGCCGGGCGCGGGCCCCGTGCTCGATGTCGGTCCCTACTACGTGACCAATCTGATCCAGCTCGTCGGGCCGGTTAAGCGCGTCGGGGCGCTCGCCTCCATTCCCACGCGCGAGCGCATCATCCTGTCGGAGCCGCGCCGCGGCGAGAAGATTACAGTGGAGACGCCGACGACGATCCACGCCGTCATGGAGTTTGCGAGCGGAGCGGTCGTCACGCTTGGCGCCAGCTGGGATGTCTGGCACCACAAGCACGCCAATATGGAGCTCTACGGCGAAAAGGGCTCGCTCCACGTGCCGGACCCCAACTTCTTCGGCGGTGAGCTCGTCGTCACCGACGAGGTGAAGGTGGTGGACCTGCCGCAATGGGATCATCCGCTGGGCGTTCCCAACCAGGACGGCAGGGACGGGAAGGGGCTGGCGAACTACCGCGCCGCGGGTCTGGCCGACATGGCCGTGGCCATCCTCGAAGGCCGGCCGCACCGCTGCTCGCTGGAGATGTCGCTGCATGCAATCGACGTGATGACATCGATCCTGAAATCCGCCGAAAAGGGCAGCTTCGTCGATCTGACCACCACCTGCGAGCGGCCCGCCGCGCTCGATCCCGAGAGGGCCCGCGAATTGCTGGCCGAGAAGGCATTGGCATGAGCTGGGTGCCGGCCGCAAACCGCTATCATGGCATGCCGTACCGGCGCTGCGGCCGGTCCGGCCTCAAGCTGCCGGCGATCTCGCTCGGCCTCTGGCACAATTTCGGCGAGGACCGCCCGCACGAGGTGAAGCGGGCGATCTGCCGGAAAGCCGTGGACCTCGGCATCACCCATTTCGACCTCGCCAACAATTACGGCCCGCCGCCCGGCGCGGCCGAGGAGGCGTTCGGCGAAATCCTGCGCCAGGACCTTTCCGCGCATCGAGACGAACTCATCATCTCGTCGAAGGCCGGCTACAGGATGTGGCCCGGCCCCTACGGGGAATGGGGCAGCCGCAAATATCTGGTCGCAAGCTGCGACCAGAGCCTAAAGCGTATGGGCGTCGATTATGTCGACGTCTTTTATTCCCATCGCTTCGATCCCGATACGCCGCTGGAAGAGACCATGATGGCGCTCGACCACATCGTGCGCTCGGGCAGGGCGCTCTATGCCGGCATCTCCTCCTACAATTCGCAGCGCACGCGCGAAGCGGCGACGATCCTGAGGGAGCTCGGCACGCCCTGCCTCATCCACCAGCCGAGCTACTCGATGATCAACCGCTGGATCGAGGATGACGGGCTGCTCGATGCGCTGGACGAACTCGGAATAGGCTCCATCGTCTTCTCGCCGCTGGCACAGGGCATGCTGACGGACAAGTATCTCGCCGGAATTCCGGAGGACAGCCGCGCCGCCCAGGGCAAGTCGCTGAGGAAGGAGTTCCTCAACCAGAAGACGATCGGCAATATCCGCGCGCTGAACGAGGTCGCCAAGCGCCGCGGCCAGAGCCTGGCCCAAATGGCGATCGCCTGGGTGCTGCGCGGCGGCCGCGTGACCTCGGCCCTGATCGGCGCCAGCCGCCCCGAACAGGTGGAGGAGATCGTCGGCGGGCTGCGACAGCCCGATTTCAGCGACGAGGAACTGGCGGAGATCGACCGCTACGCAGGCGAGGCCGACATCAATCTCTGGGCCGCCTCCGCCGAGCGCAAAGGCCCCGCCCGCAGCTAGTCGTCGATTGCGGCCTCAAGCGCCGAGGCCGCCATCCCGATGATTTGGCCAGGAAGCATATGCGCGGGCAGATGGACCCTTCCTCATGGGAGTTTATTGCGCCGCAATATCGACAGGAATAAAGTCTGAGCCATATCCCGCCTATCGCACATCCCCAGGGCCACCTCCGTGCAGATCAGAAAACTCCTTGTCGCCAATCGCTCCGAGATCGCCATCCGCGTCTTTCGTGCCGCCAATGAGCTCGGCATCCGCACGGTCGCCATATGGGCGGAGGAGGACAAATACTCACTGCACCGCTTCAAGGCGGACGAATCCTACCAGGTCGGACGCGGGCCGCATCTGGAACGCGACCTGGGGCCCATCGAAAGCTATCTCTCCATCGACGAGGTGATCCGGGTCGCGAAGCTTTCGGAAGCAGATGCGATCCATCCTGGCTACGGCCTCCTGTCCGAGAGCCCCGAGTTCGCCGAGGCCTGCGCCGCAAACGGCATCGTCTTCATCGGCCCGTCGCCGGACACGATGCGGCGGCTCGGCAACAAGGTGGCCGCGCGCAATCTTGCCGTTGAGGTCGGCGTGCCGGTCGTGCCGGCTACGGAGCCCCTGCCCGACGACATGGGCGAGGTGGCGAGGATGGCGGCCGAGATCGGTTTCCCCGTAATGCTCAAGGCCTCCTGGGGCGGCGGCGGGCGCGGCATGCGCGTCATACGCTCGGAGGCCGACCTCAGCCGCGAGGTGATGGAGGCCAAGCGCGAGGCGAAGGCCGCCTTCGGAAAGGACGAAGTCTATCTCGAAAAGCTGGTCGAGCGCGCGCGCCATGTCGAGGTGCAGGTGCTGGGCGACACCCATGGCAATGTGGTGCATCTCTTCGAACGCGATTGCTCCATCCAGCGGCGCAACCAAAAGGTCGTCGAGCGCGCCCCGGCGCCGTATCTGGACGATGCCAGGCGCGCGGAACTCTGCGGCCATGCGCTGAAGATCGCCGAGGCGACCGACTATGTCGGCGCCGGCACCGTCGAGTTCCTGATGGATGCGCAGACCGGCGCCTTCTACTTCATCGAGGTCAACCCGCGCATCCAGGTCGAGCACACGGTGACCGAGCAGGTGACCGGTATTGACATCGTCAAGGCGCAGATCCGCATCCTGGAAGGCGAGCGCATCGGCGACCCGCGTTCCGGGGTGCCGGCGCAGGGCGGCATCAGGCTCAACGGCCACGCGCTGCAGTGCCGCATCACCACGGAAGACCCCGAGCAGAATTTCATCCCGGACTACGGCCGGATCACCGCCTATCGCGGCGCCACCGGCTTCGGCATCAGGCTCGACGGCGGCACCGCCTATTCGGGCGCGGTCATTACCCGTTATTACGACCCGCTGCTGGAAAAGGTGACCGCATGGGCGCCGACTCCGGAGGAAGCGATCAGCCGCATGCACCGTGCCCTGCGCGAGTTCCGCATCCGCGGCGTGGCGACGAACCTTACGTTTCTGGAAGCGATCATCAGTCATGAACGATTCCGCGATGCGTCCTACACGACGCGGTTCATCGACGAGACGCCGGAGCTTTTCGCGCAGGTGAAGCGGCGCGACCGCGCCACCAAGCTGCTCAACTACCTCGCCGATGTCACAGTGAACGGGCATCCGGAAGTGCGCGATCGGCCGCGGCCGAAACCGGACGCCGCTCCCCCGCGCGCGCCTTATATCGACAGGCCTGTTCCCGACGGCGCAAAGCAGCGTCTTGATCGCCTCGGGCCTGACGAGTTCGCCAGATGGATGCGCGCCGAGACGCGCGTGCTGATGACCGACACGACGATGCGGGATGCGCATCAGTCGCTGCTCGCCACGCGCATGCGCACCTTCGACACAGCCCGCATCGCCGGCGTCTATGCCCGGGCGCTGCCGCAGCTTTTGTCGCTCGAATGCTGGGGCGGGGCGACCTTCGATGTCGCCATGCGCTTCCTGACGGAGGATCCGTGGGAGCGGCTGTCGCTGATCCGCGAAGGCGCGCCGAACCTCTTGCTCCAGATGCTGCTGCGCGGCGCGAACGGCGTCGGCTACACGAACTATCCCGACAATGTCGTGCGCTATTTCGTGAAGCAGGCAGCGCGCGGCGGGATAGACCTCTTCCGCGTCTTCGACTGCCTGAATTGGGTGGAGAATATGCGCGTGGCGATGGATGCCGTGCGCGAGGAAGGCAAGCTCTGCGAGGCGACGATCTGCTACACCGGCGACCTTCTCGACCCCAACCGGCCCAAATACGATCTCAAATACTATCTCGGCCTTGCCAAAGAACTCGAGGCCGCCGGCGCCCATATCCTCGCCATCAAGGACATGGCGGGCCTTTTGAAACCCGCTGCGGCCCGCGTCCTCTTCACCGCCCTGCGCCAGGAGACGGACCTGCCGATCCATTTCCACACGCATGACACCTCCGGTATCTCCGCAGCAACGGTGCTTGCGGCCGTGGAGAGCGGAGTGGATGTCATCGACGCGGCGATGGATGCCTTCTCCGGCAACACATCGCAGCCCTGTCTCGGCTCCATCGTCGAGGCGCTGAAGGGCGGCGAGCGCGACCCCGGGCTCGACATGGAATGGGTGCGTCGCATCTCCTTCTACTGGGAAGCGGTGCGCAGCCAGTACGCCGCCTTTGAAAGCGACCTGAAAGGGCCGGCCTCGGAGGTCTATCTGCACGAGATGCCCGGTGGCCAATTCACCAACCTCAAGGAACAGGCGCGGGCGCTCGGCCTGGAGACGCGGTGGCACGAGGTGGCGCGCGCCTATCACGACGTCAACATGATGCTCGGCGACATCGTGAAGGTTACGCCCTCCTCGAAAGTGGTGGGCGACATGGCGCTGATGATGGTGAGCCAGGACCTGACCGTCGCCGATGTGGAGAACCCGGAGAAGGATATCGCCTTTCCGGAGTCCGTCGTCTCCATGCTGCGCGGGGATCTCGGCCAGTCTCCCGGCGGCTGGCCGAAAGCGCTGCAGAAGAAGGCGCTGAAGGGCGAGAAGCCGATCACGGTGCGTCCGGGCTCGCTGCTTCCCCCCGCCGATCTCGAGGCCGGGCGAAAGGAACTCGAGGAAAAGCTCGGCCGACAGGTGGACGATTTCGAGTTCGCCTCCTGGCTCATGTACCCGAAGGTTTTCGTCGATTTCGCCGCGGCAACGGAGACCTACGGTCCCGTCAGCGTCCTGCCGACCCCCGTGTATTTTTACGGAATGCGGCAGCAGGACGAGATTTTTGTCGAAATCGAGCGCGGCAAGACGCTGGTGATCCGCTGTCTCGCCATCGGCGATCCGGACGACAAGGGCATGGTGACCGTCTTCTTCGAGCTCAACGGGCAGCCGCGCCGCGTCAAGGTGCCGGACCGCCTGCATGGCGCCTCGGCGCTGGCAGTGCGCCGCAAGGCGGAAGCCGGAAACGATACGCATGTCGGCGCTCCCATGCCGGGGGTCATCTCCTCCGTTGCCGTCGCCGTCGGTCAGGCGGTGAAGGCAGGCGACGTGCTGCTCTCGATCGAGGCGATGAAGATGGAGACCGCCCTCCATGCCGAGCGCGACGGCAAGATCGTCGAGGTGCTTGTCAGGGCGGGCGACCAGATCGACGCCAAGGACCTGCTCCTGGTCCTGCAGAATGGAACTTCTGGCAATTGACGTAGGTCCTAAATCGATTTAGCAGCAACCGAAGGCGCTCCTCCCGCGCCGGCTTCGAGATACCCGATCATGCTTCGAGACGACGCGCTTTATGGCCGCTGGGCCGTTGCGGCCTATTTTTTCGCCAATGGTTTCGTGACCGGGAGCTGGGCGCCGGAGATACCCGTTCTTGTCGCGCGATTCTCCCTTTCCGAAACCGCGCTCGGGCTGCTCATCGTCGTCTTCGGCGTCGGCGCCGTGCTGGCCATGCCGGTTTGCGGCTATCTCATCGGGCGCTACGGCTCGCGACCGGTCGCGCGTATCACGGGCGTGCTCTGCTGCCTCTCCCTGATCGGCATCGGGGCGGCGCCTGGCATTCCCTTCGTCGTGCCCGCCCTTTTCTTTTTCGGGGCCATGCTGGGGAGCATGGACGTGGCGATGAACTCCAACGCAGTCGTCGTGGAGCGGCGGCTGCAGAAGGCGATCATGTCCTCCTCCCACGGCTTCTGGAGTCTTGGCGGTTTTGCCGGCGCGGGGCTGGGCGGTCTCATGGTGGAGAACTGGGGCCATGTAGCCCACATAGCGGTGGTTACGGTCTTTTCATTGGTTCTGGTCCTGGTCACCATGCCGCTCCTGATCGCGGAGAACAGGCCGGCGGTGAAGGCGGAGGGAGGCAGGGGCGGCTTCCCCCGCTCGGCGCTCGTCTACGTCACGGGCGTCATCGCGCTTTTCTGCATGATGCCGGAAGGTGCCGTGCTCGACTGGGCGGCGCTTTATCTGCAGCAGGAAATGGGCGCCGACTATTTCACGGCGAGCCTGCCCTTCACTGCCTTTGCGGGAGTGATGGCCGTCATGCGCTTCCTGGGGGACGGCGTGCGAAACCGCCTGGGGGCGGTGAAGACCATGCGCATTTCGGCAGGTGTGGCGTGCATCGGCATGCTGGGAGCCGGGCTGGCTTCGACGCCGCTCTTGGCCACCCTGGCCTTCGCCCTGGCTGGCCTCGGTGTCGCCAACATGGTGCCGATCGTCTTTTCGGCGGCCGGAAACCAGCCGGGCATCTCGCCGGCCGCCGGCATGAGCGTCGCCACCACCATCGGCTACTCGGGAATTCTCTTCGCCCCGTCGCTGGTCGGCTTCATCGCCGAGCATACGGGCTTCGCACCGGTCTTTCTCGGTTTCTCGGTCCTGCTTGCGGTCGTCCTGCTGATGGCCGATCTGGTGCGGCCGGCCGACGGCATTTCGCCCCAGCCGGCGCCCTCCACCTGATCCAAAAGAGGGCGCGGCCGGGACGGCAGGCGCTTACGGTGCGCCTATATCCTGCCCATCAAGGCCAGGATAAGCACCACAATGAGAATGATCCCGAGGATGCCCGACGGGCCGTATCCCCAGCCGCGCGAATGAGGCCAGGCGGGGATGGCGCCGATCAGTATGAGGATCAAAATAATGATAAGTATAGTGCCAAGTGACATGGCGTCGTCCTTGTCGCAGTTGACGTAGCGCAGGACAACGCGCGGCAAACGCGGCGGGTTCCGGCCCGCCGCGTTCGCGTGTTTTTACTCCGCTGCCTTCGGAAAGGCTGTCAGCCCGCCCTGATCCGGCTCGGCCGCTGGCTGGTCCAGGGTTTCTTCCTTACGGCCGCGCCGGAAGAGCCTGGCAAAGAAGCCGCGCCGCTTCTCGCCTGCCGGCCGCTTCTCGCGCGTGAACACCATCAAAGCGGAGGGCGTCACCACCAGCGTGAGGATGGTTGCGAAGGTCAGGCCGTAGACGATCGCGCCCGAGAGCGAGATCCACCACTGGGTGGACGGCGCACCGATCGTCACCTCGTGATGGAACAGCTCCAGCCCAAGGCCGAAGGCAATCGGCAGCACGCCCAGCACAGCCGAGAACGCCGTCAGAACCACCGGCCGCGCGCGCTCGCGGCAGGTTTCGATGATGGCGTCATACTTGTTCATGCCCTCCTCGCGCAGCCGGTCGTAGGTGTCGATCAGCACGATGTTGTTGTTCACGACCACGCCGGCCAGCGCAATGACGCCGATGCCGGACATGACGATGCCGAAGGGCTGGCCCGTTATGAGCAGACCGAGGAACACGCCGATTGTTGCCATCACCACCGTCATCAGGACGAGGAAGACGCTGGTGAACCTGTTGAACTGCGCAAGCAGCACGATGAAGATGAGGAAGATCGCCGCGCCGAAGGCGTTGGTGAGGAAGGAGGCCGCCGCGTCGCTCTCCTCGCTCGATCCGGCAAGCTTCCATTGCGTTCCGGGGAGCTGCATGTCCTGAAGCGCCGCCGTGACCTGCGCCTGCACATCGGCAACCTGGAAGCCGCTGGCCACGTTCGCGGTGACCGTGATGGTGCGCTGCGCGTCGATGCGGTTGAGGATGCCCGAACTCAGCTCTGGCTTTCGGTTGACGAAGTTCGAGATCGGCACCGGGCCCTCGGATGTCTGCACGCGCAGCTGGTCGAGGGTTGAAAGCGTGCGCCGGTCCTCCGGAAGGCGGAGTCTTATATCCACCGCGTCGTCGACGCCGGCAGGCCGGTAATCGGAAAGTTTGAGGCCGGTGGTCACCAGCTGGACGACATTGCCGACCGAGACGGGGCTCACGCCGAATTGCGCGGCCTTTGCGCGGTCGACCTCAACCGCCCAGTCGACGCCGGGCGGCGGGAGCCCATCGGCAATGTCGATCACACCATCGATCTCGCCGATCCGCTCGGCCACCATGCGTGCGTGGTCGTTGAGATGCTCGGGGTTGGCCGCCGAGAGCTCGACCTGGATGGGCTGCCCCGTGGGCGGTCCGGCATCAGGCACGCGCACCTCGATCTCCGCGCCGGGCATATTCGCCATCTCGGCGCGCAGATCGTTGAGGATCTCGCTCGCGGGCTTGCGCTCGCGCCAGTCGATGAACTCATACTGGATGATGCCGATCACATCCTCGTCGATGTCCTGGCCACCGCCGCGCGTCTGGCCGACACGGGTATAGACGGATTCGATGCCGGGCCAGCCGATCAGCTTTTGCTCGGCGGGCCGGACCAGCCGGTCCATCTCCTCCAGCGACATGTTCCCGCGGGCATGGACATACATCAGGCCGTATTCGGGCTCGACGGCGGGGAAGAACTCCACGCCCGCGCCCCAGCGCGAATAGGACATCTGCACGCCGACCAGAAGGGCGATGGTGAGCAGAAGCACCGTCTTGGGATAGTGCACGGCCTGCTTGACGAGCTTGATGTACCAGCCGTCAGGGCCGGGCTCGTCCTGCACATGCGCCTTGGCGAACAGGGCGCCCAGGGTGGGCGTGAAGATCAGCGCATAAAGCATCGACGCGGCGAGCGTGACGATAAGGGTGATCGGCAGATACTTCATGAACTCGCCGACGATGCCCGGCCAGAAGAGCAGGGGCGAGAAGGCGGCGATACGCGTCATGGTGGCGGCGATCACGGGGCCCGCCATGCGCTTGGCGGCAAGCTCGAACGCCTCTGCGCGCGGCATGCCTTCGGTCATCCGCCGCTCGGCGAATTCCGTGACGATGATGGCATCGTCCACCAGCATGCCCACCGCCAGGATCAGGCTGAACAGCACCACCATGTTCACGGTGAAGCCCAGCATGGACAGCGCGAAGATGCCCATCAGGAAGGAGGCGGGCACCGCCAGGCCGATGAGCAGCGAGGCACGGCCCGAAAGCATGTAAAGGACGACGATGAAGACCAGGATGATCGCGATCAGCACATGGTTCTGGAGCTCGTCCAGCATGTCGCGGATCATCACCGACTTGTCCTGGCTGTAGGTGACGGTCACACCGGCGGGGAGGGTCTTCACGAACGCTTCGGCGGCGGCTTTCACCGCGTCCACCGTTTCGACGAGATTGGCGCCGACGCGCTTCTTGACCTCGATGGCGATGGCGGTGTGCCCGTTGAGGCGCGTGATTGTCTCGGCATCCTCGAAGGTGGAGCGGACATTCGCGATGTCCCTCGCCTTTACCACCGCGTTGGGGGTGGCCACGATCGGCAGATTGGCGATGTCCTCCGGTGTTTCGATGAGGGATGGCACCTTGACTGCGTACCGGCCCTCCTGACCCTGCAGGGCGCCGGCCGCCACAAGGCTGTTCGACTGATTGACGGCGCCAACCAGCTGATCGAGCTGAATGCCATAAGAGGAAAGCTTGACCGGGTCGATGATCACCTCGACCAGCTCGTCGCGCGACCCCTGCAGTGCGCCCTCAAGGACCCCAGGTATCTCCTCGATCCGATCCTGCAATTCCTTGGCCGCATGCGTGAGCTGCCGTTCGGGCAGGTTGCCCGCGAGGGTGACGACGAGGATCGGGAATTCAGAGACGTTGACCTCGACGACCGATGGTTCCTCGGCGTCCGCAGGCAGGTCGCGTCGGGCGTCGGATACCTTGGCCCGCACGTCCTCGATGGCGTTGGAGAAGTCGTAGCCGGCCTGGAACTCGACGAGCACGAACCCGCCGCCCTGGTAGGCGGCGGAGCGCATCTCCTTGACGCCTTCCAGGCCCTTCAGTGCGGTCTCGACCGGCCGCAGCAGGAGGCGCTCCGAATCCTCGGGCGAGATCCCCTGATAGGCCAGGCTCACATAGATGATTGGAATCGGAACGTCGGGCTCCGCTTCCTTCGGGATGTTGACATAAGCCAGCGTGCCGGCGACGACGAAGAAGAGAAGGATCGACAGCGTCAGTCGGGCATTGCTTATGGCAAGTCGGACGATATCCATAGGATCGATGCCTTACTTTGCCGCGTCGGCGACATTGGCGAGTTCACGGAGAGTCGCCGCATCGGCCTCAGCGGTCTGCACCTTCTCGCCGTCGGTGACGAGATCCTGCCCGGCGACGATGACCCGAACGCCCGCGGGAATGCCGGCGAGATACAGCGCCTGGGGCGTGTCATCCACGATGTCGATCGGGAAGAACTGCACGACGCCGGCCTCGTCCACCGCTCGGATGCCAAGTTCGCCATCATTGTTGAGCGTGACGACGGAGCGCGGCAGCGCCACCGTCTCGACGCTGTCCGTGGAAACGGCGATTTCGGCGGTCATGCCGGCCGGGATCTGACCCTCCGGGTTGGGAACGACCACCTCGAGCCGGAAGGTTCGGGTCTGCGGCGATGCGGCGCGGCTGACATGGCGGATTTCCCCGGCGAGCTCCTGTCCGTTCACCAGACGGACGTCGGCCTTATCGCCCGGCTCCAGGGTGCCGAGGTCACGCTCGCTCACCTCGCCCACCGCGACGATGGGATCGAGCTTCAGAAGGGTCGCGACTTCCGCCCCCTGCATGACCGAGCCGCCTTGTTCCACCTCGACCTTGTCGATGATGCCGTCGAAGGGAGCGTGCACGACCACGCGGTCGAGCTCGGCCTGAGCCTGCTCGAGGGCGGACTGGGCACTGGCGAAATTGGCGCGGGCGACATCCAGCTGCAGGCTGGCGATACTGCCGCTCTTGGCCAGGCGCTCGGCAGCTTTCAGCTCCGCCTCGCGCTGCGCAACGGTCTGGCGGGCGGACTCGACGGCCGCCTCCTTGCCCTCCGTCTCAAGGCGCATGATGACATCGCCGGCCTTCACGCGTGAGCCTTCATCGACCGGCAGCTCCTGCACGATGCCGGCCGTGCGCGATGCGAGCACCGCGCTCTTGTCGGCCTGTGTCTGGCCGGAGACGCGGATGATCCGCGCGTGCTCAAGCCGCGGCGGCACCGCCACCTGAACGGTTTTCAGAACAACCGGGCGCTCAGGCTCCGCTGCCGCACCCGCAGGCTGCTCCTCCTGGCGGGCGCTGCCGACAGAGGAAAATTCGCCGGTCGCGATCCAGGCGGCCGTCGCGACCAGAACGGCCACGGCCGCAATCTTGTGGAACTTGAGCTTTGCCATGACTGTGTCCAATATGCTGATGACGGCGCTAGGCAGCGAGGTCGGCACCAATATGGTGCCGGCCGGCAGACAACTCAATCTTGCCTAGAAGGCGCATGCCACAACTCGTCCTTATCGCGATTTTGCGCCCCAAAATAGGCGTACCGCCCTTCACTCCTGACAACGGCTTGTCACGATGATCGGGGCAGTGCTTCGGCCGAGGGCGCCTGCGGCCGTTCCGGCAGGCGACACATTGACAAAATCCGTCTTTTTGTCAATAGTGAATTGGGAGTAACCGTGAGCACATTGAAAAATAAAGACAACAGGGTGGAAGACCCGAAGCGGGCCCGCGTGCTCGAAGGTGCCATGCAAGTGTTCCTTGCCTATGGCTTTTCGCGTGCGACCATGGACGATATCGCCCGCGCGGTGGATATATCCCGTCCCGCCCTATACCTTCTGTTCCGCAACAAGGCGGATATCTTCCGTGCCGTCGGGCAGGACCTGCTCGCACGTTCCCGCGTGAATGCATGTCAGGCGCTGCGCGAGGATGGCACGCTGGAGCAGCGACTTATGGAGGCGCTCGACAGGGCGCTGTTCCAGCTCTTTCGCATGGTGGAAGGGTCGCCCCATGGCGACGAACTCGTCGACCTCAACAACCACGTTGCCGCCGACATGGTGGCCGAATGGCGGCAGGGGATGGTGGACTGCTTTGCAAGGGCGATCCGCGAGGAGGCCTTGAGGCGCGGCGCCACGCTGGAAGAAAGAGGCCTCTCCGCCCAGGCGCTCGCGGAGATGCTTTTCAATATCCTCGAAGGTCTGAAAGCCAGCGGCCGCTGCGGTTCAGCAGCCGAGGACAATGCGCGCCAATTCGTCAGCTTGATCGAACTGGCGCTGGAAAAATAGCAGGCATCATCCCCGAAGGGGCGCTGCTGGGCAAAGTTTATTGCGCAGTCCAGCCGCCGTCGATCGACAGCGTGGTGCCGGTGATCTGCGCCGCCATATCCGAGCACAGGAACACCACCGAGGCCGCCATTTGCTCGACCGTGGCGAATTCCCTTGTCGGCTGCTTCGCCAGCATCACCTGCCGGACCACGGTCTCACGATCCATATTGTGCGCCTTCATCTGGTCGGGAATCTGCGCTTCCACCAGCGGCGTGAGCACGTATCCGGGACAAACGGCATTGCAGGTGATGTGCTCTTCCGCAAGCTCCAGAGCCACGGTCTTGGTGAGACCGACCACCCCATGCTTGGCGGCCACATAGGCCGACTTGAAGGGGGAAGCGCGCAGGCCGTGGGCGGAGGCGATATTCACGATCCGTCCGCCGCCCTGCCGCTTCATATGTGGGACCGCCGCAGCGATGGTGTGGAAAGCAGAAGACAGGTTGATCGCCAGGATCGCATCCCAGCGCTCGGTCGGGAACTCCTCCACCGGCGCCACATGCTGGATGCCCACATTGTTGACGAGGATGTCCAGCCTGCGGAAGCGCCGGGTTGCATCTTCGACCAATCTGCGGCATTCCCCGGCTTTGGCCATATCGGCCCTGACATAGAACGCTTCGACGCCGAACTCATCCGATATCGAGCCGGCCAGCGCCTCGTCTTCCGGCCTATCCGTGAATGAGTTGAGAGCAATGCTGCATCCCTCGGCCGCAAGCGCACGGGCGATGGCAAGTCCGATGCCGGACGTCGAACCGGTGATGACAGCTGCCTTGCCCATGCCTGCCTGTCTCCCTCACCGCAAGGATATTGCAACGCAGCAGAAAATGCCAAGCCCCGGCCGAACAGGGCTCGGCATGAAACGACGGTGGGCGGACGCCGCTACCGGCGCAGCAGAAGGCTTGCAGCAAGACCCAGCACCACGACGCTTGCGGCGGCCACGGCAGCCGTTGTCGTTGGATGCTCCCGCGCGTGCACCTGGACAGTGCGGGCTCCACGGCGCAGTTCCGGCAAGGCGCTGCTTAGATACTCGCGCAGCATCTCCGCAATCTCCTCGCTCATATGGCGCGTCTCGCGGAAAGCACTGCGGCCACGCCGGGTCACCTGCTTTCGCAGCGCCGCGACTTCGTGACTTAGGCTTGCGATCTGCTCGCGCAGGTCTTCGCCGATATCTTCGTGCCGGTGGTGCATCGAGGCCTCCTGGGAAATTGCCTTTTCATCAACCACGCTCTAACGGCGCGCCGGGCGCACCGGTTCCACGCGGGCTCAGGCAGGGTTGGAAAGGAGGAGTGCCACCAGGGCCGAGAGGAGCGCGACCACGGCGAGCGCGAAGGCGAAATCACGGGCGCGGAACGGCGGGACATGCGTGAGCGTCCTCGCGCCTGCGACACGAAGCCCGCGTGCCTCCATGGCGATTGCCGCCCGGCCCGCGCGGCGGATGGCGAAGGCGAGCACCGGGATGAGCAGGCCGGCGGCTTCGCCGGGCCCTGGAATGCGGCGCGGCGGCCGTCCGCGTTTCATGGCCCGGGCCAGCCTCACCTGCCGCGCCTCGGCGGCAAGGTCGGGGACCAATTGCAGCACGGAGAAGAGCGCATAGCCCACGCGGGGGCTGAGCCGGCAATAGGCCATGAGCGCGCGCACGAAGGCGCCGGGATCGGTGGTCAGCGCGAAGGAAGCCGAGACCATGCCGATGGCTATGGCGCGCAGGAACAGGGTCAGGCCGGCGGAGAAGGCGGGCGATGCAAAGACGGTCTGCTCGGCGACATGCCGGGCGAAATCGGCTTCTTCGCGGAACAGGAGATTGGTCGTCAGAAAGCCGAAGCCGAACAGCGCGAACGGGACCATCAGGCCGACCACGACGAGCGGGCGGATGCGGTCCAATAGGATGAGGGAGAGCGCTACGGTCAGGATGGTGGCAAGCTGGAAGCGCGCATCGAAGATCGCCACGCAGGCCGCGATCCAGCCCAGACAAAGGGCGAGCTTCACCAGCGGGTTGATGGTCTTCAGCACGGCGCCGTCCGTTCCAGCCAGCGCAGCGCCGGCATGATCGAGGGCGGCTGAAGCCCGGCACGGGCGAGCAGATCCCCGTCGGCCAGCAATTCGCGCGTCGGCCCCTCGACGAGGATGCCGCCTTCTGCGACCAGTACGGAGCGTCCGCAGAGCTTCAGGGCGAAATCCATGTCGTGGGTGACGAGTGCGACAGCGCGCCCGGCTTGCCGCAGCCGCTCGATATCGGCTTCCACCTGCGCGGCGCCTCGCGCGTCAAGCCCCGCCAGCGGCTCGTCGAGAACGAGAAAGGGCCAGCGGTCAGTGGCGGTGAGGGCCGCCAGCGCGAGCCGGCGCTTCTGTCCCTGCGACAACTCGTAAGGATGGCGCCGGGACAGTTCCGCCAGACCCCAGCGCGCAAGGATCGCCTGCGCCTGCGCCTCCTTCTCTTCCTTGCCGGCTAGGCGGGGAAGGGCCGCCATCAGTTCATCCAGCACCGAGCCCTCCGTGAACTGGCTCTCCGGTTTCTGGAAGGCGATGCCGCCGAGCGGGCCGGTGCGCCTCCCGCGTTTCGGCCGGGAAACGCCGGCAAGGCACGCGGCAAGGGTGGATTTGCCGGCGCCATTGCGGCCGAGAATGCCCAGTACCTCACCTGCCCGGATTTCCATAGTCACACCGTGCAGGACGACAGGCCCCATGAAGGGCGCGCAGTCGGCATCCTCCAGTCGAGCGAGAGCCTCACGCGAAGAAACCGGCTGCGCCGGCAGGCGCCGATCGACGAACGCAGACACGACCGCCCGGGCCTTAGGCAGTTGCTCGGGACCGACTTTGCGAGCATCAAGGGCACTGAAAATCTCGTCCAGCGTCAGGGGCGCCATCTCCGGGGCGATGCCGGCCTTTGCGAGCTCGGCGTCAAGCCCGCTCGCGAGCGGCATCCAGATCCCGCGTTCGGCGAGTTCCGCCTGCATCTGCCGAAAGACGGCGCGCGGCGGCCCCTCCGCCAGAATGCGGCCATCCCCGCCAAGCATGATGACGCGGTCCACCGAGGTGATGAGCCCGTCCAGCCGATGGTCGACGATGAGCACCGCACGTTCGGGATCCGTATCCACCAGAAGCCGGTGCAGCCGGCTTGCCGCTTCGGGGGCCAGATGCGCGGTGGGCTCGTCAGCGACGAAGAGCGGCGCTTCCTGCACCAGCGTGGCGGCAAGCGCGACAAGCTGCTTTTCGCCCCCGGAAAGCGTCATGGTGCGGCGTGTGCGCCAGTCTTCCGGCAGTCCGACAAGGCGCATGGCAGCGGTGACCCGCGTCGCGATCTCCGCTTCCGGGAGGGCGCGGTTCTCCAGCGCGAAGGCGATCTCGTCCTCCACCCGCATGCCGCAAAGCGTCTGGTCGGCGTCCTGGAAGAAATGCGCCACGTGGTCTGCCCAGCCGGCCGGGTCGCGGCTGTCCACCGGCTCCCCGGAGAGGCGGATCGTGCCCGCGACCTCGCCGGGGATGGTTTTGGGGATGAGCCCGGTGAGGGCCAGAAGCAGGGTGGATTTTCCGCACCCGGACGGGCCCAGCAGGAGCACGCGCTCGCCGGCCCTTACGGCAAGGCTCACCGGCCCGACGGCCGGATCTTTTTCGTAAGGGTAGCTGACGGCGACCTGATCGAAGGCCGCCGTCGCCTCCTTCTCACGCGTGCGCGGAGCGTCGAGCATGGTCGATGGCGAGGCCGGAGAGCACGCCGGTTTTGTAGAGCGCCTCGACAATCAGATGGCCCAACAGCCCGCCGAGCAGCGCGCCGGAAAGGCAGCGCAGCACGAACATGGCGATCAGCAGGCCCGGCGCAAGCGAGCCATAGTCGAACATCACCCAGGTATAGGCGAAGGAGAAGATTGCCGCGCCGATGCCGGCCAGCATCAGGACGGGAAGCGAATAGTTGCGCCAGCGCGTCGCCGCGAAGACGGCTTCCGCGCCCGCGCCCTGGATCGCGCCGGAGACGACGAGCATCAGCCCGGCCGGGCTGCCGAGCAGGATTTCTATGGCCGCAGCGAGCACTTCGGAGATGAAGGCGGAGCCGGGCTTGCGGATGATCGCGGCGGCGATGATGGAGACGATGAACCAGAAGCCCATCACCACATCCATGGTGACGGCGCCAAAGGCGGCCTGGGCTACCAGCCATACCTGCACCCAGGCAAGATAGAGGACGGCGAAGACGGCGCCGAGCACGGCGACGATCAGGATTTCACGGAGAGTCCAGGCGCGGGATGGGGACATGGCAGCGGTTCCGATCGTGGAAGAATGGGAAATGGCGGCAGGCCGCCGGCAGCACTCAAGCCTTGGTGGGGCTGTTGGCCGAGACCGTGACGTCAAGCGTCACGTGCCCCTCCGGCGGTGCGCCGAAGTGGAGGAAGGCCTGTTCGAGCGTGGCGAAGACAGGGCCGGCATCGCCGCGCAGCTTGGTGCAGAAATTCTTCGGCCGGTCGAACACCCCGGAGGTCTTCAGGAACTCGATGCAGCCATAGATCTCGTCCATATGGTGGCCGACGCCGAGCGGGTAATGCGAGAACTGGGCGGCCGCCTGCTGGCCGGTCAGCGCCGCGGCGACGACTGCGTTGCGCGCGGCCTCGATGCGCTCCTTGAGCGGGCCGACGGCGCCCACCTGGATGGCAGGCGTGCAGAACGGGTCGTCCGGCTCGCCCGGGCAGCCGCGCGAGACGCAGGCCGAGAGAACGCAGTGCGTGCCGCCCTTCGCCGCCGCGACAAAGAGGTCGCGCATGGCTGGGAAAAGCTTTTCCGGCGGGCCGACCATCAAGGTGGAGATGTCGTCCGTCTCGATCCTCAGCGCGTCGCGATAGGGGTCGAGCGCGTGGAGAGCGCCGAGGATGATGCCGACGAAATCGTCAGCCATGGGATAAAGGGATACTTGTGCGCCGGCATACATGACTCGCTCCGCTGGCATGATCCAGATCAGCTTGAGGGTCCGGAAACTTCGCGTCTCCATCTCAGCCCCGGCACTACGGGACACCCCTGTCGATGCGTGTTGGGTAGCATCAAACCGTCACAAAGCGCAAGTATCCAGAATCGAGGCAGCCCGGAGGCGTGACCTCCCGCCGCGGCCATTGACATTCGCCTGGCGCTCCGCCACCTCGTGGAGGTCAGGGCTGATACGGAACGATCGATGACGGGCCACACGACATCCGGCTATTTTTCCACACCCTTCCCGCGCCGGCGCGCCGTCGGCGTCGACATTGGCGGGGTTATGGTGGGAGGCGATGCGCCGGTGGTCGTGCAGTCCATGACCAACACGGACACGGCGGATATCGATGCGACGGTGGCCCAGGTGGCGGCGCTGCATCGCGCCGGCTCGGAGATCGTGCGCATCACGGTGGACCGCGACGAGTCCGCAGCCGCCGTGCCCAAGATACGCGAGCGGCTGGAGCGGCTCGGCATCTTCGTGCCGCTTGTCGGAGATTTCCATTATATTGGCCACAAACTGCTGGCCGACCACCCGGCCTGCGCTGAGGCGCTGGCGAAATACCGCATCAATCCCGGCAATGTCGGCTTTCGCGAGAAGAAGGACCGGCAGTTCGCGGCCATCGTCGAGACCGCCATCCGCTACGACAAGCCGGTGCGCATCGGAGTGAACTGGGGCTCGCTCGATCAGGAGCTCCTGACGCGGCTGATGGACGAGAACCAGGCCAACGGCTCGCCCATGACTGCCGAGCAGGTGACGCGCGAGGCCATCGTGCAGTCGGCGCTGCTGTCGGCCGAGCTCGCGGAGGAAATCGGCCTGCCCAGAAGCCGCATCATCCTCTCGGCCAAAGTGAGCCAGGTGCAGGACCTGATCGCGGTCTATACGGAACTCGCCCGCCGCTCCGACCATGCGCTGCATCTCGGCCTGACGGAGGCCGGCATGGGCACGAAGGGCATTGTCGCCTCCTCGGCTGCCATGGGCATCCTTCTTCAGCAGGGGATCGGCGATACCATCCGCGTTTCGCTGACTCCCGAGCCCGGCGGCGACCGCACCCGCGAGGTGCAGGTGGCGCAGGAGCTGCTCCAGACCATGGGGTTCCGGCAGTTCCTGCCCGTCGTGGCAGCCTGCCCCGGATGCGGGCGGACCACCTCCACGGTGTTCCAGGAACTGGCGCAGAAAATCCAGTCGGACATCTCCCGCAACATGCCGATCTGGCGTGAGAAATATCCGGGCGTGGAAGCGCTGAAGGTCGCCGTCATGGGCTGCATCGTGAACGGCCCCGGCGAGTCCAAGCATGCCGATATCGGCATCTCGTTGCCGGGAACGGGCGAGATGCCGGCGGCTCCCGTCTTCATCGACGGGAGAAAAGCTGCGACGCTGCGCGGGCCGACAATCGCCGCCGATTTCGAGAAGATGGTGGCCGACTACATCGAGCAGCGCTTCGGGCAGGGCCGGGTAGCGGCGGAATAGTGCACCCGTCGTCCCACCGGGACGCGGGGCGACCGGGAGCCGGACCTGCTCAGCCGAATGCACGAGCGTGCGACGGCTTGCGCCACCACCCAGTTGCGCGAAGATGATACGCCCCAAATGAAAATGGCGGGCCGGAGCCCGCCATTGGATTTTTGGATTGCAGGAACGCGTGAGCTCAGCTCGCCGCTTCCTCCGCCGGAGCGGCGGTTTCGGCAGCGGCAGCCCGCGCCGCCTCTTCGGCCTGGCGTTGGGCGGCGAGGCGCTCCTGCGCCTTCTTGCCCGGTTCGGCCTTGTTGGGGTTGCTGCGCGCCGGGCGCTTGGCGATGCCCGCCTGGTCCAGGAAGCGCAACACGCGGTCGGTCGGCAGCGCACCATTCGACAGCCAGTGCTTGATGCGCTCCTCGTTGAGCTTCACGCGCTCGGCGTCCTTGGCCAGCATCGGGTTCCAGGAGCCGAGCTGCTCGATGAACCGGCCGTCTCGCGGGGCGCGCACGTCGGCAACGACGATGTGGTAGTAGGGACGTTTCTTGGAGCCCGCTCGGGCCAGTCGGATCTTCAGTGCCATTTTTTCTTCCTTTCGATGACGGCTTCAGGCCGGCAGGACGTGCCGGAATCGCAAGCGCGGCTCGCCGCGCAAGGTGGTGGGCGGCATGGGAACGGCTCCCAGCCTCTTGGCTACCGCCTGGGACGGCAGATTCTCGGGATGAACGAAACTCATGAGCGGCGGCAGGCCGAGATCGCGTGCGGCCCAAACCTGCACGCGGCGGGCGGCCTCGGTGGCATAGCCGCGGCCCTCGAAGCCCGCATTGAGGCTCCAGGCGAGTTCGGGTTCGTCGATATAGGGTGGGTGCCACAGCCCCGCGCGTCCGACAAGAGTGCCGGTCTCCTTCAGCTGCACCGCGAACATGCCGTAGCCGTTGAGGAACCACTCACCGACCATCGCGGCCAAGGCCGTCCAGGCTTCCCATTCGCGCTTCGGGCCGCCCATGTAGCGCATGCGTTCGGCGTCGGCGAAGAAAGCCGCGTGCACGGGGAAGTCCTCTTTCCGCCAGCCACGGAGCACCAGCCGCTCGCTTTCAAGCACGGGGATCATCTTCAGTTCGCGCCCCCGGCAGGCGCCGTCGTGGCGTGCGCCTCGGCGATCGCCTCGTGGTGGCGGATCACCTCGCGGGCGATGAAGGTGAGCAGCTTTTCCGCAAAATCTGGGTCGAGATTGGCCTCGTTCGCCAGCCGGCGAAGTCGGGCGATCTGCTGCTGCTCGCGCGCGGGGTCGGCCGGCGGCATGTTGTTCTCGGCCTTGAGCTTGCCCACGGCCTTCGTGCAGCGGAAGCGCTCGGCGAGAATATGAATCAGTGCCGCGTCGAGATTGTCGATCGAGGCGCGCAGTTCAAGAAGCCGCGCTCTCGCGGAGTCCGGTTCCATGCTCACCGCTCCACCTCTCATTTCTTCCGCGGCAGGCCGGGGAGACCGCCGCCGGGCAGGCCGGGAAGTCCCGGCAGACCGCCCGGAAGAGCGGACAGCCCCTTGGGCAGGCCAGGTGGGAGGGCCCCGGCGCCGCCCAGCTGCTTCTGCAACGCCTCGAGCTGCTTGGGGTCGACTTTCGAAAGGTCCGGCATGCCGCCCATGCCGCCCGGCATTCCGCCGAGGCCCATCTTCTGCGCCATTCCGCCCATCAGGCCGCGCATCGCGCCGCCCTTCTTGCCCTTGCCGCCCATGGCCTTCATCATGTCGGCCATCTGGCGGTGCATCTTCAGGAGCTTGTTGATCTGCGCGGCGTCCGTGCCGGAGCCGCGGGCGATGCGCTGCTTGCGGCTATGCTTCAGCATATCGGGATTGGCGCGCTCGGCCGGCGTCATCGACTGGATGATGGCGATCTGGCGGCCGAACATCTTGTCGTCCAGCCCCGCAGCGGCGAGCTGGTCCTTCATCTTCCCCATGCCCGGCATCAGGCCCATGATGCCGCCCATGCCGCCCATCTTCTGCATCTGGCGGAGCTGATCGGCGAGGTCGTTCAGGTCAAACTTCCCCTCCTGCATCTTCTTCGCCATCGCCGCGGCTTTTTCCGCGTCGATGGTCTCGGCTGCCTTCTCGACGAGGCTGACGATATCGCCCATGCCGAGGATGCGGTCGGCGATGCGCCGGGGATGGAACTCCTCGAGCGCGCCCATCTTCTCGCCGGTGCCGATGAGCTTGATCGGCTTGCCGGTGACCGCGCGCATGGAAAGGGCCGCACCGCCGCGCCCGTCACCGTCCATGCGAGTGAGCACGATGCCGGTGATGCCGACACGCTCGTTAAAGCTGTTTGCGAGATTGACGGCGTCCTGGCCCGTGAGGGAATCGGCCACGAGCAGGATCTCGTGCGGGTTCGAGACCTGTTTGATATTGGCCATTTCGGCCATCAGCGGCTCGTCGATATGGGTGCGGCCGGCGGTATCGAGGATGACCACGTCGTGGCCGCCGAGCCTTGCCGCCTGCACGGCGCGGCGGGCGATGTCGACCGGGCTCTGATCGGGGACGACGGGAAGGGTTGCAATCCCGGTCTGCTCCCCGAGCTGCTTGAGTTGCTCCTGTGCCGCCGGGCGGCGGGTATCGAGCGACGCCATGAGAACTTTCTTGCCCTGGCGCTCGGAAAGCCGCTTGGCGATCTTGCCGGTTGTGGTCGTCTTGCCCGAGCCCTGCAGGCCCACCATCATGACGACAACGGGCGCCGGAGCATTGAGGTCGATCGTCTCGCCCTCCGCCCCCAGCATCTCCACAAGCTCGTCATGGACGATCTTGACGACCATCTGGCCAGGCTTGACGGATTTCAGCACCTGAGCGCCGACCGCCTTCTCGCGCACGCGGTCGGTGAAGGAACGCACCACGTCGAGCGCCACGTCCGCCTCGATCAGCGCCCTGCGCACCTCGCGCAGCGCGGCCGAAACATCCGCTTCCGACAGCGCGCCGCGCCCGGTGAGATTGTTCAGGATTGCGCCAAGGCGCTCCTGCAGGTTCTCGAACATCCGCGTTCCTCTTATCCCGTGTCCAGGACACGAGAGGTAATGCATCCGCGGCTTGGCTTAAACCTCGCGCAATGCCGAAAAACACCCGGGGGCGCATCGCGCTGCCGGGTGTTGACCTCCGGGATCCAAGTCCCGGTCGGCTGCTCGGAGTTTGCACTCGTCGCGGAAAGTCGCGTCTCTAGACCCGAAAAGGCGTCGAGAGTCAAGATGCCGGCGCGTGGCCGGCAATCCTGATAGCAGAAAGGCGGCGCCGCCTTCCGTAGGGCGGCGCCGGCTGGTGTTTAGCGGATCACATGCACGATCCGGCGGCTCTGCGGCTCGACCAGGACCGGCTGCCCGTTCACATAGACATAGCGGTACTCGTAATCCGGGATCTCCTGAACCGCCACAGTCTCCGGAAGCTGGGCGCCGACGACGACCTCGCCCTCCAGATAGACCGGTTCGGCCTGATGGGTGCGCACATAGCTGACGACCTCCTGCGGAGGCGTGACGGTCTCGATTGCACCACCGGCCACCGCACCTGCGGCACCGCCGACAACGGCGCCCACCGGGCCGCCGATGATGGCGCCCGCGACAGCACCGGTCGTGGCGCCGGCAACCGCGCCCGTGCCCTGCGTGCTGGCGGTCGTCTCATAGGTGACCGTCGGCACTGCCTCGGCCGGACGCTCGGTCAGAACGATCGTCTGGCCGCCGCTCAGGCTGGCAGTCAGATAGTCGGAATAGGCCCAGCCCTGCACGCCATTGTGGCTGACCTGGCACCATTTGCTGCCTTCCATGCAGCCGGTAACGGTGGTCTGTTGCGAGGCGCCGATGACGCCTACCACGGGGTACTGTGGGCCCGGTCCGGCGCGAACATTCAACTCGGTAGTGGCGGTTGCTGGAGTCTGCGCCGCGGCAATGCCGGACAGCGCAAACAAGGCGACGGCCGCGGTCGCGCCCTTGAGAGTAAACGATTTCATGTCCAATTCTCCATAGCTACCCCTTCCGACGCCAAGAACGAACAGAATACGGTTTCGTTCCGAGGCCGTATGGCGGGCGCCTCATTCAGGCCGCATTTGACTGGCGTGACATCGCATCCAAACGCTGGCACAATTTGGCAAGACATTCATATTCAGCAGGAGAGTTGCATGACATCATGGGGCATGGCCCGCCATCTCGCCGCAGCCGTTTTCGCCACCATGTTGATGGGCGGGTCGGCTCTTGCGCAGACCTGCGGCAATGACAGCAGCGGATTTGAGAACTGGAAAGCGGCCTTCCTTCAGCAGGCCGCCGCCCGTGGTACGAGCCCCAGGGCACTCGACGCTCTGGCGCGGACCAGCTATGCCCGGAAGACGATCTCCGCCGACCGGGGGCAGACGAGTTTCAAGCTCTCGCTGGAAAGCTTCATGCAGAAGCGCGGCGCCAACGCGATCGTCTCGCGCGGCAAGACCATGAAGAAGCGTTACGCCTCGCTCTTCGACTCCATCGAGCGGCGATACGGCGTTCCGGCCGGTCCGCTGATCGCCATCTGGGGCATGGAGACGGGCTTTGGCGGGTTCCTCGGCAACCAGCACATCCTCTCGGCCGTCGCCACCCTTGCTTATGATTGCCGCCGCTCGGAGTTTTTCACCGGACACCTCTATGCAGCGCTGACGCTGATCGACCGCGGCATGCTGAATCCGTCCGCCGTGGGCGCCGCCCATGGCGAGATCGGCCAGACGCAGTTCCTGCCGGGCAATGCCCTTCAATACGGCGTAGACGGCGACGGCAATGGCCGCGTCGACATGATCGGCTCGGCCGCCGATGCGCTGGCCTCGACGGCGAACTTCCTGCGGGCACATGGCTGGCGGGCGGGCGCAGGCTACCAGCCGGGCGAGCCGAACTTCCGTGCCATCCAGGGCTGGAACGCCGCGAGCGTTTATCAGCAGGCCATCGCCATCATGGGACGCCAGATAGACGGATAGCCCGTTACGGTCAGGCGGGGAGGATCAGCCTCTCCGCCTGCGCGCCGCCAGCGTGCGCAGCCTCAGGGCGTTCAGACGGATGAAGCCCTCAGCGTCCTTCTGGTCGTAGGCGCCGCGGTCGTCCTCGAATGTCACCAGCGCGTCCGAGTAGAGCGACTTGTCCGAGCGCCGGCCCGTCACAATGACATTGCCCTTGTAGAGCTTGAGCCGGACCTCGCCCTCGACGTCCTCCTGGCTCTTGTCGATGAGGGCCTGCAGCATCTCCCGTTCGGGCGAGAACCAGAACCCGTTATAAATGAGCTCGGCGTAGCGCGGCATGAGCTCGTCCTTCAAATGCGCGGCCCCGCGGTCGAGCGTGATGGATTCGATCGCGCGGTGGGCGGAAAGCAGGATCGTGCCGCCCGGCGTCTCGTAGACACCGCGCGACTTCATGCCGACAAAGCGGTTCTCGACGAGATCGATACGGCCAATACCGTTGTCGCGTCCGAGATCGTTGAGCGCTGCAAGCAGGGTGGCGGGCGACATCGCCTTTCCGTCCAGCGAGACGGCGTCGCCGCGCCTGAAGCCGATGGTGACCTCCGTCACCCGGTCCGGCGCGTCCATGGGCGAAACCGAGCGCTGGTGCACATATTCCGGCGGCTCGCTCCAGGGATCCTCCAGCACCTTCCCCTCCGAAGAGGAGTGCAGGAGGTTGGCGTCCACCGAGAAGGGCGCCTCGCCCTGCTTGTCCTTGGGCACGGGGATCTGGTTGTCGCGTGCGAAATTCAGAAGGTCGGTGCGCGACTTGAAGGTCCAGTCGCGCCAGGGCGCGATCACCTTGATGTCCGGATTGAGCGAATAGGCCGTCAGCTCGAAGCGCACCTGATCATTGCCCTTGCCGGTGGCGCCGTGGGCGATGGCGTCGGCGCCGGTCTCGGCGGCGATCTCCACGAGGCGCTTGGCGATCAGCGGCCGGGCGATGGAGGTGCCCAGCAGATAGGTGCCTTCGTAGAGCGCGTTGGCGCGGAACATCGGGAAGACGAAGTCGCGGACGAACTCCTCGCGCACGTCCTCGATATAGATTTCCTTGATACCGAGCATCTCGGCCTTGCGGCGCGCCGGCTCGAGCTCATCGCCCTGGCCGAGGTCGGCGGTAAAGGTCACCACCTCGGCGCCGAGCTCCGCCTGCAGCCATTTCAGGATGATGGAAGTGTCGAGGCCGCCAGAATAGGCAAGGACGACCTTCCTTACGTCTTTGTGTTTCGCCATCGTGTGTTCCGACCGGTTCCGCGCAGCCTCAGGACGCGCATACGGGGCCAAGCCCTCGCGCGGGCGGAACTATTAGCAGGAAAAGGCCCGGCGGCAAGCCGGCCGCGCTTTGGAGCCGTCGGGGGGGCGGAGCGCCTACTTGCAGTTCTGGATGGACTGCAGCGCGGCGGAGAGGCCGAGCAGGGAGAATGTGTAGTCGGTCTTGTTGCCACGTCGCGAGGTGGCGGAGATGCGCATATCGGCGCCCGCGCGCATGGCGGCGATCAGCTGCGGCTCCTCGGCGGCCTTCTCCATCCAGGCGGAGCGGCCCTGAATGAACATGGAGAACGAGCGATTGCCGACGGTGACCGTCACTTTGGAGCCTTCACGAAGGTCGTAGCCGGCGATAAATTGCGGTTCGTATGCGACATTCTGGCCGGGCTTCTGGCTGATGAAGAAAAATATATCGCCATGGTCGAGCGTGGGCGGCTGTTTCTGCTTCGGCACGCTCATCACGTAGCAGACCTTGCCGCTCTCGGATTGGTAGCTGTAGGTGCCCCAGTCGCGATGCTGGCCGACAGCGGTCGCCTGGGCGAATGCCGGGCCGGCAGCCAGAATGGCGCAAAGCACTAAGAGCGATGAGAGAAATCCACGCATTGTCGTAACCGTCTCGTTGCCTGCCAAAGTGCCCCTGAAACCTTCAGGCGCTTCGACCTGATTGCTTCGTTTTTATTTAATTTGGGTTACCAAAGGATGATCTTCGTGAAGATTCCCCCAGACCCTCGAGCTCCCAGGGTGATCGCTCAGCGGGTACCCACCACGGTTGAATCGGATGAAAAAGGCGAGAATTTGTCCCCTTCCCGCAGGTTGCCGAGCTGCGGAACGCGGGCGAGCCCGTTTATTCCAGATCCTGAAGCGCCCGCTTGGCTGCAAGCTTGTGGGCCGGGGTGATATGCGCACGCACCGCGCTCAAGGCCGCTGCGAGCACGGCGACGTCATCGGTGAAGCCGAAGGCGGCGAGGAAGTCCGGTATCGTGTCCAGCGGCAGGACGAAATAGAACAGCGCGCCGATGAGGATGCCACGCACCCGCGTGGGCGTGTTGCTGTCGAGGGCGCAGTAATAGCCGGCCACGACATCTTCCATGAAGGGTACCCGTCGGGCCGCCTTCTTCACCGTGCGCCAGAACTTCAGGCGTACGGTCTGCTCGCGCCGGCTGTTTTCCTTCGGCCCTGCCGGAGTCAGGATCTCTCCGATCTTCACGTCGTCCATCGTGCCACTCCTCGACCGGACCATGTGGGAAAGACGGCGCGCAAATGCAATGCCGATGCGCCGCCATCATCGCGCCGCATAGGTGTTCATCCTCGTGGCCAGCTTGAAGTCCAGCTCGGTGAGCCCGCCCGCATCATGGGTGGAAAGCGTCACATCCACGGTCTTGTAGACATTCGACCATTCCGGATGATGGTCGAGCTTCTCGGCCGCCAGCGCCACCCGCGTCATGAATGCGAAGGCTTCGTTGAAATTCGCGAATGTGAAGCGGCGATGGATCGCAGCGCCGTCGCGGGCAAGTTCCCAGCCTTCAAGGTCCGCCAGCGCCTTTTCGGCCTCGCCCCTGTCGAGCTTCTGCCTAGCCATAGCAAGCCTCCGTCACGATAGTTCGATGGAAAGCAAAGCGTGTCTGCCACCTGGAGGGATAGCAACCGTCTCTTCGTGCGCACCGCCCTTGCAGGCGCGAAGGAGTCTCCTCCCTACTGCACAATCCGCGAGGCTTCCGGAGCGCTTGCTGGTGGGTTCGCCGCGCGCGCTTCCGATCGCATCAGCGGCCAAGCCTCCTCAACGATATAGGGGCCGCCGCCTACCGATTCGCGCGCCGACATCAGCACGAACCGCCCGACCCGGAACGGCGCCGTGGAGAAATTTCCGCGCGCCGAAAGATAGCCGGCCACCTCGTGCGGCGCCGCGTTCTTGAGCCGCGCCAGCGTGACATGGGGGGTGAATTTCCGCGGATCGGCCGGGAGACCGAGCCGCTGGCAAATGCGCTCGATTTCGGCCTGGAGAGCGTAAAGATCGGGCGAAGCTGCAGCGCCCGCCCATACGGCATGCGGCTTTTTCTGGCCGAAGGCGCCGACGCCGGAAAGCGCAAGGGCGAAGGAAGGCCGGCGCACCCGGTCAAGCGCGTTGGCGATCTCGTCGGCCACATGCCCTTCCACATCTCCGATGAAGCGCAGGGTCAGGTGGTAATTTTCCACATCAACCCAGCGTGCTCCCGGCAAGCCGCCGCGTAGAAGCGAGAGCGAAAGCGCCGCATCGCGCGGTATCTCGAGGGCGGTGAATAGTCGCGGCATGGCAACCTCCTCGATTCGCTCTTTAGGCGAAGCGAATCATTGATTTGACGATGGGGCAAGCGGTTTCTCCCGCTCTCCCTTTACATGTCTGCCTTTTCCCCCTGGATCAGGGGCTCGACTGTCGGGAGAACGTTCTTCACCATGAGATCGATCCCTTCGGCGTTGGGATGCATGCCGTCTGCGAGCTGCAGTGCGGCGTTTCCAGCCACCCCCTCGAGGAAGAACGGGACCAGCGGAAGGTCATATTTTTCGGCGAGCCGCGGATAAATCGAGTTGAACGCCTGCTGGTACTCCGGTCCTAGATTGGGCATCGCATACATGCCGACCAGCAGGATCTCCATCCCGCGGCCCTGCAGCCGCGTGATGATCTCCTCCAGGTTCCTTTCCGTCGAAGCCGGTGCCACCCCGCGCAGCATGTCATTGGCGCCAAGCTCAAGGATGACCAGGTCCGTACCGTCCGGTACGGACCAGTCGAGCCGCGACAAACCGCCACTCGTCGTGTCCCCCGATACGCCCGCATTGGCAACGGTCACGTCATGGCCGCGCGCGCGCAGCGCCGCCTGAAGCTTTTCCGTAAATCCTTCGCCGGGGCCGAGCTCGTAGCCTGCCATCAGGCTGTCGCCGAAACCGACGATGCTGAAGGGCTCCGCCGAAGCCGTGCCTGCCGGCGCGAGAAGGAGGAACGCGGCCAGCGCGGAGAATATTTTCGCGGCGGACACGACGGTGCCGAAAAGTTTGCGCAAAGATTTGAATGCCATGAAACTCAACCCATATCTGCCGCACCCACCCTTCTCTCACATATAGGACGCCTCGCCCGTGACCACACCCGTGATCGACCTGAAGGAGGTTTCCTTGCGCTTGGGAGAGGGTGCCTCTTCCGTCCATGTCCTGAAGGGGGTCAGCCTCTCGGTGGAACGTGGCGAATCGACGGCCATCGTCGGCCCGTCCGGCTCCGGAAAATCGACGCTCCTGATGGTTATCGCCGGGCTGGAGAGGGTGGACAGCGGCAGCGTGCGGATCGCTGGCGAGCGCATCGATCAACTCGGCGAAGACGCGATCGCGGCCTTCCGGGGTAAGATGATCGGCATCGTCTTCCAGTCGTTTCACCTGATCCCGAACATGACCGCGCTCGAAAACGTCGCCGTGCCGCTGGAACTGGCCGGGCGCGACGATGCCTTCGCAGTGGCGGAACGGGAATTGGACGCGGTCGGTCTCAAGGAGCGGCTGACCCACTATCCCGGCGAATTGTCGGGAGGCGAGCAGCAGCGTGTGGCGATCGCCCGAGCGCTGGCGCCGGAACCGGCCATCATGATCGCGGACGAGCCGACCGGAAATCTCGACCAGGCGACGGGGCGGCAGATCGCGGACCTGCTTTTCTCCACCGCACGCGAGCGCGGGACCACATTGGTGCTCGTTACCCACGATCCCATGCTTGCCGCCCGCTGCGACCGGCAGGTGGCCATGCGCTCCGGCCGGATCGAAACGGCGGCGCCTGAAGCGCTCGCGGCCGTCTGAAGATGTCTTCACCCGATACCGCCATTGCAAACGGCCTTTCGCCCGCCGCGCGGAAGGTAGAAACCCGGCGCGCGGGCCTGTCTCTGGCGCTGCGTTTTGCGTTGCGGGAAATGCGCGGCGGGCTTTCCGGCTTCTTCGTTTTTCTCGCCTGCATCGCGCTCGGCATGGCGGCGATCGGCGGCGTGAATTCCGTTGCGCGCGCCATCAGCACGGCGGTGGAAGCCCAGGGGCAGGAGCTTCTTGGCGGCGACATGCGCTTCGAGCTCAACCAGCGGCCGGCGGATGAGGAAGAGCAGTCCTGGCTGGCGAGCCTCGGTCAAGTGGCCGTCAGCGCGAATATGCGTTCCATGGCGCGCCTGCCGGATGGCTCCGACCAGGCGCTTGTCGAGGCAAAGGGCATCGATCCCAACTACCCGCTCTATGGCGCGCTTGTGACGGCGCCCGCGCTGGGCCACGAAGAGCTTTTCGGCGCGCGGAACGGGGTCTATGGCGCGGCAGTACCCTCCATCCTGATGCAGCGGCTCGGCCTGTCACTGGGCGACCGGCTGATGTTGGGGGAAGGGACCTTTGAAATACGGGCGGAGCTTGTCACCGAGCCGGACGCCGTCTCGGACGGCTTTGCATTCGCGCCGAAGCTGCTTCTGTCGCTTGAAGGCATCGAGGCTTCCGGCCTGATCCAGCCGGGCAGCCTCTTCGAGTACGTGTACAAGCTGAGGCTCGACGGCGGGACGAGCGACGATGAGCTCACCGCGCTGCAGGAGGAGGCCGGCGAGCGCTTCCCGCAGGCCGGCTGGAGCATTCGCACGCGGCTGAATGCCGCGCCATCGCTCTCCTCCAATGTCGAGCGCTTCTCCCAATTCCTCACGCTCGTGGGACTGACCGCGCTGATGGTCGGCGGCGTCGGCGTGGCAAACGCGGTGCGCGCCTATCTCGACGGCAAGCGCGCCGTGATCGCCACCTTCAAGAGCCTCGGCGCCTCCGGCCGGCTCGTTGTTTCGGTCTACCTGATCCAGATCCTGATCATCGCCGTGATCGGCATCATTGCGGGCCTTGCGCTTGCCGCGCTCATGCCCTTTGCGGCTACGGCCACGCTTGCCTCAGTGCTTCCGGTGCCGGCGGAGGCGGGCATCTATCCCGCGGCACTCGGCCTTGCTGCCCTGTTCGGAATCCTCACCACGCTGGTCTTCGCGCTTCTGCCTCTCGGTCGGGCGCGCGACGTGCCGGCCACAGCCCTCTTCCGCGAGATGGGCATCGACGCGAAGGGCTGGCCGCGCCCGGCCTATATCGCGATGGCGGCGGCGATCGCCGGCGCGCTTGCATTGCTGGCCATCCTCTATTCCGAGGAACGGGACATCGCGTCGATCTTCGTCGGCTCGGCGGCGGCGGCCTTCCTGGTGCTGCGTGGCGTCGGCTGGGCTGTGCAGGCGCTGGCCCGCCGCGCCCCGCGCGTACGTTCGACGGCGCTCCGGCTTGCCATCGGCAATATCCACCGCCCGGGCGCGCTCACCCCTTCCGTGGTCCTGTCGCTCGGCCTCGGGCTGACGCTGCTCGCCACGCTTGCGCTGATCGACGGGAACCTGCGGCGGCAGATCTCCGGGAACCTGCCGGAGGTCGCGCCGAACTTCTTCTTCCTCGACATCCAGCCGAACGAGGTGGAGGATTTTACCAGGCTCGTGGAACAGCAGGCGCCCGGCGGCGAACTTGCGACGGTCCCGATGCTGCGCGGGCGGATCACGGCGCTGAACGGCATCGATACGCGCGACATCGAGGCGCCGCCGGAAGGCGCATGGGTGCTGCGCGGGGACCGCGGCATAACCTACTCGGACAGCAAGCCGGAAAATGCCACGCTCACGGAAGGCGAGTGGTGGCCGGAAAACTATGATGGCGAGCCGCTGGTCTCCTTCACGGCGGAAGAAGGCAGGCAGCTCGGGCTGAAACTCGGCGATACGATTACCGTCAATGTGCTTGGCCGCAACGTTACTGCCCGGATCGCCAGTTTCCGGCAGGTCGAATGGGAAACGCTGTCCATGAACTTCGTCATGGTCTTTTCACCCAATTCCTTCGCCGGCGCTCCGCATGCCTGGCTTGCCACGCTCACCGATCCCGGCGCGGATGTGGAAGACGACGCGCGCCTGCTTAACGCCGTCACGCGCGCATTTCCGACCATCACGACGGTCCGGGTTCGGGACGCGCTGGAGGTGGTGAATCAGCTCATCGGGCAGCTTGCGGTCGCGATCCGCGCCGCGGCGGCTGTGGCGCTCATTGCTTCCGTGCTGGTGCTTTCGGGCGCGCTCGCCGCAGGCAACCGGGCGCGCATTCACGACGCGGTGGTGCTGAAGACACTCGGCGCGACGCGGCGGACGCTGATCAAGGCTTTCGTTCTGGAGTACCTGCTCATCGGGCTCGCCACGGCGGTCTTCGCGCTCGCCGCTGGCGGGATCGCGGGCTGGTACGTCGTAACGCAGATCATGACGCTGCCCTGGACGTTTCTGCCCGAGGTGGCGGCGCTGACCGTCGGAATCGCGCTGGTGCTAACCGTTGGATTCGGTCTCGTCGGCACCTGGCGCGTGCTCGGCCACAAGGCCGCGCCGGTTTTGCGGAATCTTTAGAGTGTTGGCCGACATGTCCTTTTGCGCCAGAGCGGGTCTTGCTCTTGGCCTAAACAAACATCATATTCATGCCACGCATGCTGGACTCCCGCCAGCGGCGAGCGGCCGCGTGGCCGACACCCGACGGGAGAGTGCGAGAAAAGAGGAACCAATGGCTGACCTTCGCAACTACCAGCCCCGCGTGGCGACCGGCGCCCGCGTGGACGCGGGCATCGACGAGGGCCTGCGCGCCTATATGATCCGGGTCTACAACCTCATGGCTCTCGGCTTGGCCATCACCGGCCTCGCCGCATGGGGTGCTTTCAACTTCGCGGTGGCGGACGGCCAGCTGACGGCTTTCGGCCAGCTCATCTACCAGAGCGCCTTCAAATGGGTGGTGATCTTCGCCCCCCTGGCGCTGGTGTTCTTCATGAGCTTCCGCATCCATACGCTGAGCGTAGGAGCGGCGCAGACGACTTTCTGGGTCTATGCGGCCCTGGTGGGGCTTTCGCTGTCCACGATATTCCTCGTCTATACGGGGGAAAGCATCGTCCGCACCTTCTTCATCACCGCGGCTTCCTTCGGCGCTCTGTCGCTTTGGGGCTACACGACGAAGCGCGATCTTTCCGGCATGGGCTCCTTCCTGTTCATGGGCCTCATCGGTCTGGTCCTAGCCTCGATCGTGAACATCTTCCTCGGCTCCTCCGCGTTGCAGTTCGCCATCTCGGTGATCGGCGTGCTGGTCTTCGCGGGCCTGACCGCCTATGACACGCAGCAGATCAAGGAGATGTATTACGAGGGCGACAGCCAGCTCGTCGCCGGCCGCAAGGCCATCATGGGCGCGCTGAGGCTCTACCTCGACTTCATCAACCTGTTCATGTTCCTGCTGCAGTTCCTGGGCAGCAACCGCGAGTAGCGCGAAGAGAAACGAAAGCGGGAAGGGCGGCCTTGCGGCCGCCCTTTTCTTTTGCGTGCAGGCCTGCAATGAAAGGGGATGCCAGCTTGAATCGCGCCAGAATGAACATCCTCACCATCCGCCCCGCCACCCCTGCCGACCTTCCGGCCATCACCGAGATTTACGCACACGCGGTCCGCACGGGAACCGCCAGCTATGAGCTGGAGCCGCCATCGCTGGACGAAATGACGTCCCGCATGGAAGCGCTGCTATCCAGGGGCTATCCTTATCTGGCCGCCGACGATGGCGGCCGGCTTGTCGGCTATGCCTATGCCGGGCCGTTCCGGCCGCGCCGAGCCTACCGCTTCATGGTCGAGGATTCGATCTATGTCGCGCCGGACGCGCAAGGGCGGGGCGTCGGGGGCAAGCTCTTGCGGTCGCTGATCGCCGAATGCGAACGCCTGGGTTTTCGGCAGATCGCAGCGGTGATCGGCGACGGCTCGCCGAACAGCGCCTCCGTGAAGCTGCACGAGGCGCTGGGGTTTCGCCATGCCGGCGTTCTAGAAGGCAGCGGCTACAAGCATGGGCGTTGGCTGGACACGATCTTCATGCAGCTTGCGCTGAACGGCGGCGCAGCCACCCCGCCGGATCCTGATTCGCTGCCCGAAAGGCTTTTCAGGCAGGGGCTTTGACGCTCCCTCTTCTCAGGTTCCGACGAGACGCAGCTTCTTGTCGAAGACGGTCAGCACGCGCCCGAGCTCGTTGCCGCGCTTCAGGATCGCTCCCGTCCCGGCCACGACGCTGTAGGCGCCCTGCTTGCGCGCCAGCTTCGGCGTCTTCACGATCTGGAACAAGGGCACCTCGCTGGCGCGGCGGAACACCGAAAAGACCGCCCGCTCCTGGAGATGATCGATGGCGTAGTCGCGCCATTCGGCAGCGGCCACCATTTGCCCGTAGATGCGCAGGATTTGATCCAATTCCCGCCGGTTGAAGGTCACCGGGAGGTTGAGCCGCGCTCGGCGGGCTTCGCCGAGCAGGACGAGGTTTCCGGAATCTTCCCTACCCTCCGCATTTCCGAGATCAGCCATGCCGTATGGACCCTTTTGTTGCGGTGTCGTGACAGGAAGGTGGCGCGGGCGGACGGGAAAAGCAACCCCGAACGGAGGAGGCTGTGCCTCACGCAAAAGATACCTCGCGTCGGATTTGGTGATCGCCTGCCTCAAAGTCGCCGCGTTCTTTCCCAGCTTGCGCCCGAATTGAAGCCGACCATCCGTTCGTTGCCTGAGACGGTTCGATCCGGAGCGGCTCCGTACCCCAAGCCCCCCGCCCACGGGACCGCTACGGATCGAACCAACTCCGGGCCTTTTGCCCGAAGGACAGGCGACGCGTAGATTACGCCGGTGCAGGCAATTGCCGCACCGGCGTTTTTCATGGAGGCGGAATCAGTAAACGTGGTCCGCCATGCGTGCCGCCCCGAGGATGCGGCCGGGCCTGCCCCTGCCGTCCATTGCCTGCACCAACGCCGCGCAGCGGCCCCCTTTACCCTCGATATCGGATTTCGGCAGCTCCAGACGCAGAGGCGCACCGTGCCACATGCCCACCGTCTGATAACCGGTCACGATGTTGCGATAATCGATTTCCTTCCCCTTGTTCTCGCCGCCGCCGATCTTCGCCAATTGTCCCGGATGATAATAGACGACGAGAACATGCGCGTCGGCTGCCTCCGTCCCGCCTTTGCCAATATCGACAACGATGCTTTGATCGGTGTAGGAGAGGCCGACAGGGACCGGCAGTGCCCTTGCGTGGCGGGCTTGCTGAAGAGCGGCGAAGAGTGCCGCTCGGTCCGAGCCGACCACATTGTAGCGTCCGTTCACCACCATCTGGGGCGTGTAAACGGCCGCCTCGAAGGCCTTCGCATAGGCTTTCTGCCGTTCAGTGTTCTCCGGCGTGGCGAGCTCGTCCTTCCACCCGACATAGTTCCAATAGTCGACGTGGTAGGCGAGAGCGACGATGTCTTCCCGTTCGGCCAGTTCCGCCAGCAGCGCGTCCGCAGGCGGGCAGCGGCTGCAGCCCTGGCTGGTGAAGAGCTCCACGACGGCGACCGCTCCGCCCGCGGCCGGGGCCCGCCGGAGGGAAACCGGCAGAGCCATCGCGGCGAGGCTCATTTTCAGCAGCGTTCTGCGCGCAATGAGACTCTGCATTCCGCTCTTCCGTCTGTAGCCGGGCCATTCAGGGCGTGATGGTCAGGCAATTCGTAGCGGCGAATCGGCCAGCCGGCAAACTCACGTTGCGGTGAAGTCAAAAAGAAAACCGCCGGCTTGCGCCAGCGGCTTCAAAGGTTGATCGGCAGGCCGGATCAGGCGGCCAGATCGCGCAGCACGTATTGCAGGATGCCGCCATTGCGGAAATATTCGAGCTCGTCCAGCGTATCGATGCGGCAGAGCAGCGGCACTTCCTTCACCTGCCCATCGGCGTAGGTGATTTTCGCGGTCATCCTCGCCCGCGGCCGGATATTGTCCAGACCCTCGATGGTGACGATCTCGTCCCCCTTGAGGCCCAGTTCACGCCAGCTCGCCGTCTCCTCGGCGAAGACAAAGGGGATGACACCCATTCCCACCAGATTCGAGCGGTGGATGCGCTCGAAGCTTTGTGCGATCACGGCACGCACGCCGAGCAGGTTCGTGCCCTTGGCCGCCCAGTCGCGCGAGGATCCGTTGCCGTATTCCACGCCGGCAAAGATGACGAGCGGCACGCCTTCCTGCTTGTAGCGCATGGCCGCATCGTAGATCGACATCTCCTCCTTCGAGGGATAGTGGATCGTGTAGCCGCCCTCGCGCCCGTTCTCGCCCAGCATGAAGTTGCGGATGCGGATATTGGCGAAGGTGCCGCGCATCATCACCTCATGATTGCCGCGCCGCGTGCCATACTGGTTGAAGTCGGCGACGCCGACGCCATGGTCCATGAGGTACTGGCCGGCTGGAGACTGCGCCTTGATGGATCCCGCGGGCGAGATGTGATCGGTCGTGATCTTGTCGCCGAATAGGCCGAGCACGCGCGCGCCCTTGATGTCGCCGCCGGGCCGCGGCTTTGGCTGCATACCCTCGAAATAGGGCGGGTTCTGCACATAGGTCGAGTTGGGGTCCCAGGCATAGGTCTGGCCCGACGGAGCCTCCAGTCCCTGCCAGTACTCGTCTCCGGCAAAGACGTCCGCATATTTCGTCGCGAACAGTTCGCGCGTGACATGCTTGGCGATGAATTCCTGGACCTCGGCCGAGGTCGGCCAGATGTCGCGGAGATACACCGGATTGCCGTCCTGATCCTCGCCGAGCGGCTCCTTTGTGAGGTCCTTCCGCACCGTGCCGGCCAGCGCATAGGCCACCACCAGCGGTGGGGAGGCCAGGTAGTTCGCCTGCACGTCGGGCGAAACGCGGCCTTCGAAGTTGCGGTTACCAGAGAGCACGGCGGCCGCGATCAGGCCCTTGTCATTGATGGTCTTCGAGATCGGCTCCGGCAGCGGGCCGGAATTGCCGATGCAGGTGGTGCAGCCGAAGCCGACCAGATTGAAGCCGAGCTGGTCGAGCTCCTTCTGCAGGCCCGACCGCTCGTAGTATTCGGCCACAACCTTGCTGCCGGGAGCCAGCGAGGTCTTCACCCATGGCTTGGTCTTCAGGCCGCGGCGATTCGCATTGCGTGCGAGCAGGCCGGCCGCCAGAAGCACGCTCGGATTGGACGTGTTGGTGCAGGAGGTGATGGCGGCGATCACCACATCACCATGGCCAAGGTCGAAATCCTCTCCCTCGACCGCGTAGCGCCTCGCGGTGTCGACGGTCTTCTTGTACTCGGTCTCCAGCGCCTTCTCGAAATTGGACGCGATGTCTTCCAGCGCCACACGTCCTTCCGGCCGCTTCGGGCCGGCCATGGAGGGGACAACGGCACCGAGGTCGAGCTCGAGGATTTCCGTGAAGACCGGATCCTGCATGTCTTCCTCGCGCCAGAGCCCCTGCGCCTTGGAGTAGGCCTCGACGAGCGCGAGCTGCTCGGCGGAACGGTTCGACATGGTGAGATACTTGATCGTCTCCCCGTCGACGGGGAAGAAGCCGCAGGTGGCGCCGTATTCGGGCGCCATGTTGCCGATGGTGGCGCGGTCGGCAACCGTCATGCTGGCAAGGCCCGGGCCGAAGAACTCAACGAACTTGCCGACGACGCCCTTCTTGCGCAGCATCTGCGTGACGGTGAGCACGAGGTCGGTGGCGGTAACGCCTTCACGCAGCCTGCCCGTGAGCTTGAAGCCCACGACTTCAGGCAGGAGCATGGAGACGGGCTGACCGAGCATGGCGGCCTCAGCCTCGATGCCGCCCACGCCCCAGCCGAGCACGCCAAGGCCATTGACCATGGTCGTGTGCGAATCGGTGCCGACGCAGGTGTCGGGATAGGCGAGCAACTCGCCGTCCTCCTCGCGGCTCCAGACGACGCGAGCCAGGAATTCGAGGTTCACCTGGTGGCAGATGCCCGTACCGGGCGGTACGACGCGGAAATTCTGGAACGCCTGCTGCCCCCATTTCAGGAAGCGGTAGCGCTCGGCATTGCGCTGATATTCCAGCTCCACGTTGCGGGCGAAGGCGAGGGGTGTTCCGAATTCATCGACGATGACCGAATGGTCGATGACGAGGTCCACCGGAACCAGCGGATTGATCTTCTGCGGGTCGCCGCCGAGCGAGGCCATGGCGTCGCGCATCGCGGCAAGGTCCACCACCGCCGGGACGCCGGTGAAGTCCTGCATCAGGACACGGGCGGGCGAATAGGCGATCTCCACGCCGGCAGAGCCGCGGTCGGAGAGCCATGCGGCCACCGCCTCGATGCTCTGCTTGGTGACCGAGCGGCCATCCTCCTTGCGCAGGAGATTTTCAAGAAGGACCTTCATCGAGAAGGGGAGCCGGGAAATGCCGGCAAGACCGTTCTTCTCCGCTTCCTTGAGGTCGAAGTAAGTGTATTCCGTGTTCCCCACCTTGAGGGTGCGGCGGCATTTGTAGCTGTCGAGTGAAGTAGACACGTGCGATCCCATCCTGGTCTGTTCATCCGAACGGGAACGGACTTCCTGAGGCGACAGGCTCATAGGATGCGGGTACGGTCATTTCCGCGTCCGTCCCCCGCGTACCAGCCGGTAAAGGCGGCATGTGCGCTGGTTCGGCACAAAGGCTCTCCACGCCGACCGCTGGCATGGTTGCCCCGCATATAGAGAAATTCGTAAAAGAGTTCTATAGCGTGACGGCATTTCACCGGCGGCAGGCGACACATTTTGCCGCGCTTGGAGAACCGCGATCGATCGCTGGAGGGGAAAAGGACCATGCGGCTTGTCGCCGAGAACGTAAGCGGCGAGCGCGGCGGAGAACTGATCTTTTCGAACATCTCCTTTTCCCTCGATCCCGGTCAGGCCCTGTTAGTCACGGGTCCAAACGGAGCGGGCAAATCGACGCTTCTGCGCGTCATCGCCGGGCTGCTCCTGCCGGCGGAAGGCACAGTGCAGTTGTCCGGCGGAGGCGAGACTTTTCCGGATGCGAAGGCGGCCTGCCACTATCTTGGCCATCTGAACGGGATGAAGACCGCATTGAGCCTGGTAGAGAATCTCGCCTTCTGGTGCGATTTTCTGGGCGAGCCGCTGCTTTCACCTGTTGAGGCGCTGGAGATGGTGGGTTTGGGCGATATTTCCCACCTGCCCTTCGGCTACCTCTCCACCGGCCAGCGCCGGCGCGCCGCGATCGCCCGGCTGCTCGTCTCGCACCGCCCCGTCTGGCTGCTCGACGAGCCGACTGCGGGCCTCGACCGAACCGCCGAAGCGCGGTTTGCGGAGCTGATGCGCGGCCATCTTGGAGACGGTGGCATCATTGTTGCCGCGACGCATCTCCCGCTGGGGCTAAAGGGGGCACGGGAATTGAGGATGGGGGAATGAGAATAGTCTCTATTGTCAGTACTCGCCGCGCCCCCCTCTGTCCTGCCGGACATCTCCCTCACAAGGGGGGAGACCGGCGGTCAGGCAGACTTTCGCCAATCGCCCACATCGCGGCAAAAATGCCGGAGCAAGCGGCCGGCCTGATCCCCCCCTTTGTGTGGGAGATGGGCGGCAGCCCGGAGGGGCGCGCGCAGGGGCAACGCATTTCCAAACGGGCCGCCCGCTGATGCTTGCCCTCTATCTCCGCGAAGCAAAGCTCGGCATCCGGTCAGGCAGCGGCGCGCTGACGGGTGTACTGTTTTTCCTGGCCGTCGTCGCCGTCATTCCCTTCGGCGTCGGCCCGGACCTGAACTTTCTTGCCCGCATCGGCCCGGCGATCCTCTGGATCGGGGCGCTGCTGGCGAGCCTTCTGGGCCTCGAGCGCCTGTTCCAGGCCGACCGCGAGGACGGCACGCTCGATCTTCTTCTGATGGCCGACAGCCGGCATATGGTGGCGCTGACGGTGTTGTCTAAATGCTTGGCACATTGGACAACCGGCGTGCTGCCCCTCGTGCTGATCGCCCCGCTCCTCGGCCTTTTCATGAACGTACCGCTGCCGGGTCTTGCCGCCGCAACGCTGACCCTCCTGGTGGGAACGCCAGCGATCACCTTCATCGGTGCGGTCGGGGCGGCGCTGACGGCGGCGCTGCCGCGCGGCGGGCTGCTGGTCTCCGTGCTCATCCTGCCGCTCACCATCCCGGTGCTCATCTTCGGCGTCTCGGCGACGCGCGGAGCGGTGGCGGAGCCGGACCCCTTCCTGCCGCCCTTTCTCATCCTGACTGCGCTGACCCTGTTTTTTGCGGTGATCGGATGCGCGGCCGCCGCCTTCGCGCTGCGCGGCGCAGCCGAATAGACAAAAGGCCTCACGTCTCGTTGACCGCCCCTCGATTGCGCGGAAAGGCAGGTCATTCTATCTAGGACCCATGAGCCAGAACGCCGCCGTCCGCCGCTGGACAGACATCGCCAACCCATCGAGGTTTCTCGCGCTGGCAGACACGGTGCTGCCTTGGCTTTCGACAGCGGCGGGTCTGGTGCTGGCGGTCGGGCTGGTCATGGCCTTCGCGGCGCCCGAGGATTACCAGCAGGGCTCCACCGTGCGCATCATGTACATCCACGTGCCCTTCGCCTGGCTTTCCATGTTCTGCTACGCGATGATGGCGGGATCGGCGCTCGGCACGCTGGTATGGCGGCATCCGTTGGCCGACGTGTCGCTCAAGGCGGCTGCGCCCATCGGCGCTGTCTTCACGGCGCTCGCGCTCGCCACCGGCTCGATCTGGGGCAAGCCGATGTGGGGCACCTGGTGGGTGTGGGATGCACGGCTGACCTCGGTCTTCGTACTGTTCCTGATGTATCTGGGCATCATCGCCCTGACCCGGGCGCTGGACGACCCCGGCCGGGCGGCGCGGGCGGCGGCGATCCTGACGCTGGTCGGCTTCATCAATATTCCCATCATAAAGTTCTCCGTGGACTGGTGGAACACGCTGCACCAGCCCGCCTCAGTGTTCCGGCTGGACGGGCCTACCATCCACCCAAGCCTGCTCTGGCCGCTCTTGATCTGCGCTCTGGGCTTCACATTCCTGTTCCTTGCGCTCCACCTCATGGCCATGCGCGCCGAGATCTGGCGAAGGCGGGTGATCGCCATGCGCCGGCTTTCCGCCCGCGCAGCCGAGGCCGGACCGGCGGCGGAGCACAGGGCATGACGCATCTGGCTTACGTGGCAGCCGCTTACGGCGTTTCGACACTTGCCATCGCCGGGCTGATCGGCTGGATCATATTCGACCAGTCGGCGCAGAAGCGCATGCTGAAGGAGCTTGAAGCGCGCGGCATACGGCGGCGCTCCGCGAAGGCTCCCGAATGAGCGCGGCGGACGAGATCTCGCCGAGACGGCGCCGGCTGATCCTCCTCATGCCGCTTGCCGCCTTCCTGGCGCTTTCGGCGGTGTTCCTCGTCCAGCTCTTCTCCGGCCGCGACACCTCTGTCGTCCCCTCCGCCCTCATAGGCCAGCCAGCCCCGCAGACGGAGCTTCCGCCGCTGGAAGGCCTCCCTCTGCCGGGCGTCGATCCCGCCGATTTTGCCGGCAAGGTGACGCTGGTGAATGTCTGGGGCTCCTGGTGCGTGCCCTGCCGGCAGGAGCATCCGCTGCTGATGGAGTTGGCGGGCGAAAGCGATATCCGGCTCGTCGGCCTCAACTACAAGGACCAGCCGGAAAACGCCCGCCGCTTCCTCGGCGAGCTCGGCAATCCCTTCGACGCGATCGGAGTCGACCGGACCGGACGCGGGGCGATCGAATGGGGCGTCTATGGCGTGCCGGAAACGTTCCTCGTCGGGCCGGACGGCAGGATCCGCTACAAGCATGTGGGGCCGTTCACGCCGGAAAGCCTGCGCGAGGATTTGATGCCCCAGATCGAGCAGGCGCTTTCCGAGCGCTCGTGAGGCTTGGGCTGCCGATCGGCGAAGGAGCGGTTTGCGATGCAACAGGAGCATTTTGAAGGGCAGGCAAGGGCTTGCGACCGGCTGGGCTCTCCCTTCACCGCCCGCCTCTGCCGCATGCTGCCCCGATTGCTGGCGGAAGACACGGTGGCCGGCGGCCTGATCGCCGCTTGGCCGGGAGATGCCCGCGCCGACGCTCTGGCCCTGAGGCTCATCGGCGCCTTGCACCGACTGGTGCTGTCCGGCGACGACGCCGAGCTTGCCGAAGCCTATCCGCCCAACGACGTCTCCGACGAGGCATTGGAGAAGGCGGTCTCCGGCGCTCTGCACCGTCACGATGCGCGCCTGGCTCAAGCCCTCGGCTCGCCGCCGCAGACCAACGAGATCGCCCGGGCCGCGATGCTCCTGCCCGGGTTCCTGGCCATCGGACGGGAAACGGGCATGCCCATGGCCGTCCGCGAGATCGGGGCGAGCGCCGGGCTCAACCTCCTTTTCGACCGGTTCCACTATCGCTACGGCGATACGTGCTGGGGCGATGAGGCCTCGCCCGTAAAACTCGCGCCGGAAGTGCGGGGCAAAGCGCCGCCGCTCGGCGGCTTCCTCGACATCGCGTCGCGCGCCGGGTGCGACACGGCGCCGCTCGATGTGAGCGACAGTGCCGAAGCGCTGCGCCTGAAATCCTTCGTCTGGGCGGATCAGCAAGCAAGGCTGGAGCGGCTCGATGCAGCCATCTCCCTCGCCCGCGAAACAGCGGTGCAGGTCGAGAAGGCCGACGCCGCGGATTTCCTCGAGCGGGAGGTTGCGGCGCGAAGCCAGGACGAGGTCTTCGTCCTCTTCCATTCCATCATGTGGCAGTACGTGCCGGACAGGACCCAGCGCCGCATCGAAACTGTCCTCGATGAAGCCGGCAACGCCGCGGACGCGGCGCCGATCGCGTGGCTCCGCATGGAGCCGATTTCAACGGCGGAGCCCTTCGCGACCCTGCGCTTGACATTTTGGCCGGGCGGCGAGGCGCGCGACCTCGCCCACTGCGACTATCACGGGCGTTGGATCGAGTGGCTGGGAGGCCGGGAAGCCTAGTTCCGGGCTGCGATCGCCACGGCGGCTCCCGCCATCATCGAGGCGCTTGCGCGGTTGGCGATGCGCAGAGCCCGGGCGCTCTTCAGCAGCCGGCGCGCCTGGGCGGCAGCTATGATCCACGCGAAATCCACCGCGATCAACACCAGGAGCATTGTCCCGGTAAGCTCCGCCCAGCCGACGAAGCCGACGGCCGAAAGATCAATGATGGTGGGGAGCAGCGCCAGATAGAACATCATGATTTTCGGATTGCCGAGCGTGACGGCCATCCCCGTGAAGAAGAGCTTCCAGCGGCCGCCCGTCTCGGGGAGCTCCCCGGCTTCCACAGCGACCGGCGCCGTCCACATCTTCCAGGCCAGATAGAGGAGATAGGCTACGCCCGCATATTTGATGAGGAGGAAGGCAAGGTGAAACGTCTCGGCGATGAAGGCCAGGCCGAAGATCGCGCAGGAAAGCCAGATCGCCTCGCCGATCCACATGGCAAGCAGGAAAGGAAAGACGTCGCTGAACCCGCGCGCGATGACCCGCGCTACTAGCGCCGCAACGCTGGGCCCCGGCGAGCCGGCCGCAACGAAGAGCGCGCCGGCGAATATGATCAGCGAGGAAAGGTCCATGATGCCGCCGTCCATTCAGCCGGCGGCGATGATAGCCGTTTTACGCGGGGTGAGAAATACCCCGCCCCATCGGCCTATGCGACCGCGAGCCTCTGCTTCTCAAAACGCTTGCGCTCGTTGGGGTCGAGATAAAGCTTTCTGAGGCGGATTGACTTCGGCGTCACCTCCACCAGCTCGTCGTCCTGGATCCAGGAGAGCGCACGCTCCAGCGTCATGCGGATCGGGGGCGTAAGCTTGACCGCCTCGTCCTTGCCGGCGGCGCGGATGTTGGTGAGCTTCTTGCCCTTCAGCACATTCACCTCCAGGTCGTTGTCCCTGGAATGGATGCCGATGATCATGCCCTGATAGACCTTGGTGCCCGGATCGATGACCATCGGTCCGCGATCTTCCAGGTTCCAGAGCGCATAGGCCACCGCCTCGCCCGGCTCGTTGGCGATCAGAACGCCGTTCACCCGTCCTGGAATCTCGCCCTTATAGGGCTGGTAGGAATGGAACAGCCGGTTCATCACGGCCGTGCCGCGGGTATCGGTGAGCAGCTCCGACTGGTAGCCGATCAGGCCGCGGGTCGGCGCGTGGAAGACGAGGCGCTGGCGGTCGCCGCCTGAGGGGCGCAGTTCCACCATCTCGGCTTTCCGCTCCGACAGCTTCTGCACGATGATGCCCGCATGCTCCTCGTCGACGTCGATGACGACCTCTTCAATGGGCTCCAGCAGCTGGCCGTTGTCGCCCTTCTTCATGACGACGCGCGGGCGCGAGACCGCAAGTTCGAAGCCCTCGCGGCGCATCGTCTCGATGAGCACGGAAAGCTGCAATTCGCCACGCCCGGAGACGAAGAAGGAATCCTTGTCGGCGGATTCCTCGATCTTCAGAGCGACATTGCCCTCCGCCTCGCGGAAGAGGCGGTCGCGAATGACGCGGCTCGTCACCTTGTCGCCCTCGGTTCCGGCGAGGGGGGAGTCATTGACGAGGAAGCTCATCGTGACGGTCGGCGGGTCGATGGGCTGGGCAGCCATGGGCTCGGTCACGGAAGGATCGCAGAACGTATCGGCGACAGTGCCCTTCGACAGGCCTGCGATGGCCACGATGTCGCCGGCATGGGCCTCCTCCACCGCCGTGCGCTCAAGGCCGCGGAAGGCGAGGATCTTGGAGATGCGCCCCTGTTCCAGAAGGCTGCCGTCGACGCCGAGCACCTTGACCGCCTGGTTCGGCTTGACGCTGCCGGAGGCGATGCGCCCGGTGATGATGCGGCCGAGAAAGGGGTTGGCCTCGAGGATCGTGCCGATCATGCGGAACGGGCCTTCCTCCACCTTCGGCTCCGGCACATGCTTCAGCACCAGGTCGAAGAGCGGGGCGAGGCCCTGGTCCTTCGGGCCGGCGGGATCGACATTCATCCAGCCGTCGCGGCCCGAACCGTAGAGGATCGGGAAATCGAGCTGCTCGTCGGTGGCATCGAGCGCGGCGAAGAGATCGAACACCTCGTTGATCACTTCCTCGGCCCGGGCGTCCGGCCGGTCGACCTTGTTCACCGCCACGATGGGCTTGAGGCCCACTTTCAGCGCCTTGCCCACCACGAACTTGGTCTGCGGCATCGGCCCTTCGGCGGCATCCACGAGCAACACCGCGCCATCCACCATGTTCAGGATGCGCTCCACCTCGCCGCCGAAATCGGCGTGGCCGGGTGTGTCGACGATATTGATGCGCACATCCTTCCAGACGACCGAGGTCGCCTTGGCCAGGATCGTTATGCCGCGCTCCTTTTCGAGGTCATTCGAGTCCATGGCGCGCTCTTCGACGCGCTGGTTGTCGCGCACGGAACCGGACTGCTTCAGCAGCGCATCGACGAGAGTGGTCTTGCCATGGTCAACATGGGCGATGATCGCGATATTGCGGATTTTCATGTTCGCTCTTTTGGAGGTCGGTGGACGCGACGGGACGCGTCACATATTTCGTTGGCCGCGCTCATACAGGTTTTTTCGCAGGTGCGAAAGGGTGCACGGGCCGGGCAATTGAAAGTTCATATGGGGATTCAGCTGCCCTGTTGCCAGAGGTTCGAACTGCCTTGACCTTGCGAATTCGCTGAGGCATCGAACCGCATCTTTGCCGCGCCCCGCGAGTCGCGGACCTCATCCTTCAGCCGGAGAAAGCCATGGCCGACGACATCACGAATGAGACAGCGCAGACCGTTGCCGCCGGGCAGTTGCGCGCCTTCATCGAGCGCATCGAGCGGCTCGAGGAGGAGAAGCAGACCATCGCCGACGACATCAAGGATGTTTTCGCCGAGATGAAGGGATCGGGGTTTGACGTGAAGGCGGTGCGCACGATCATCCGCCTGCGCAAGAAGGATCAGGCCGAGCGCCAGGAGGAGGAGGCGATCCTCGATCTCTACAAGGCCGCGCTCGGCATGGCCTGAGCCGGGGGCCTCAAGGCCGTCCGTCGAGGTGGCGGGCGCGGCGCAGTTCCGGGAAGAGCCACGCCCAAAGGCCCGCAATCGCCACCGCGCCGACCCCGCCGAAGACCACCGCGGGGACCACGCCGACAAAGGCAGCCATGGTGCCGGCACGGAATTCGCCGAGCTCGTTCGAGGCGCCCACGAAGACCATGTTGACCGCGTTGACGCGGCCGCGCAGCCGGTCCGGGGTCCAGAGCTGGATCAGGGTCTCACGGATATAGACGCTGAACATGTCGGCAGCACCCAGCCCGGCGAGCGCCGCGATGGACAGCCAGGGAATGGTGGAAATGCCGAAGACGGCCGTAAAGATCCCGAATAGGGCGACGAAGAAGAACATGATGCTGCCGGCGTGGTCGCGGATCGGGTGGCCGGCGAGCCAGACCGCTACCAGCAGCGCGCCGATGCCCGGCGCGGCGCGGAGCAGCCCCAGGCCCCAAGGTCCAAGATCGAGGATGTCGCGCGCATAGACGGGGAGCAGTGCCACTGCGCCGCCCAGCAGCACGGCGAAGAGATCGAGCGAGATTGCCCCGAGCACGATCTTTTCCTGCCAGATATAGCGGAAACCGGCGAAGAGCGTCTCCAGCGTGGGGCGCTCCGACTCCGTCCGCTGCTGCGGCTTAGGGATGGAGAAGATCAGCACCGCTCCCGCCAGCATGAATATCGTCGCGGTGCCGTAGGCCGTTTCAGCCGAAAGCCCATAGAGAAGCCCGCCTGCGACCGGCCCGACGATTGTCGCCACCTGCCATGCGGTGGAGTTCCACGCCACCGCATTGGCAAAGTCTTCCGCCGGTACGAGGTTGGCGATCAGCGATGTCGAGGCGGGTCCCATGAAGGCGCGCGCGACGCCGAATACGGCGAGGACGGCGAAGACCGGCAGCACCGTGCCAAGGCCGCGCAGGGTGAACAGCAGCAGCGCCAGGGCGCAAGCCGCCTCAAGGACTATGCACAGCCCCATGATCATGCGCCGGCCGAAGCGGTCGGCCACCGCCCCTGTGACCAGGAACAGGAGAAGCGAGGGCGCGAACTGGATGATGCCAACGAGGCCGAGATCGAAGGGATCGCGCGTCAGATCATAGATCTGCCAGCCGACCGCCACGGAGACGATCTGCACCGCGAAGGATGCGAGCAGACGCGCCAGCCAATAGCGCGTGAATGCGCCGTGGCGGAAGGCGGCATAGCGGTCCTCGGGAGCGGAAGTTTCGGCGGAGTCCATGGGAAGTGACGCGGCGCTGTTTTCTCGCCGCAGGTCGGCGGCTGTGGTTGCCCCTTAGCGCAATCCGCGCGGTCCCGCGCGCATCATTTTGCCCTGGACCAACTATTTCCGTAACTTGTTGCGGGAAAGCCCGGCTGGTGGAGCTGAGGGGAATCGAACCCCTGACCTCATCATTGCGAACGATGCGCTCTCCCAACTGAGCTACAGCCCCGTATCGCCGGAATGGAGGGCATTTAGGTCTTGGCCGCCATGGCTGTCAAGCATGGCTTTGCGGCAGGACTTGCCGGGCCGCACGCCAGTGGCTACATGTCGCGAAACTCTGGGGAGACCGGAATGCTCGCGCTTCTACGCACCATTGACATGGCGCTCAGTATCTACTGGTGGTTCATCATCGGGGCGGCGATCTTCTCCTGGCTTTACGCGTTCAACGTGGTCAATCCGCGCAACCAGTTCGTCGGCGCGATAGGCAATTTTCTCTACCGGGTGACCGAGCCCGCCCTGCGGCCGATCCGCAGCGTCCTGCCGGACCTGGGTGGCATCGACATCTCGCCCATCATCCTGCTCCTCATCATCTTCTTCGTGCAGCAACTGCTGTGGACCACGATCGCACCGGCGCTCCTCTGATACAGGGAGCTTCCGGCGAGGTCGCTCAGTCCTTGGACATCGAGTCGATCTTGCGCTGCATGGCGGCGATCTGCTCGCGCAGCTCCTTCATATCATCGGAGCTTCCGCCCCCGGCTCCCGCCTGATTTGGCTCCTCCTGCCGGCCATTGGGAGTGCGCGCTGCGGGTGTGAACATGCGCATGGCGTTCTGGAACATCTCCATGTTTCGCCGGGTCTGATCCTCGATCATCTTCATGGGCAGGTTCATGGACATGAGATCGATCGGCGTCTTGCCGAAGGCTTGGCTCATCTGCTCGCGCATGCGTTCCTGCTCCTTGGCGAAGGCGAGCATCGACTGCTCGAGGAAGCTCGGCAGGACCATCTGCATCTGATCGCCGTAAAAGGAGATGAGCTGGCGGAGGAAGGAAATGGGCAGCATGTTCTGCCCGTTCTTGTCGTTCTCCAGTTCGAAGATGATCTGGGTCAGCACCGAATGGGTGATGTCCTCACCCGTTTTGGCGTCCTGCACCACAAAATCCTCGTCCCGCTTGACCATCCGGGCGAGGTCTTCGAGCGTCACATAGGTGCTGGTGCCGGTGTTGTAGAGGCGGCGGTTGGCGTATTTTTTTATGACCACCGGGTCGTCTTTCGCAGGCATTCCAGAAGCTCCCCTGGCGAGACAACAAAGGCGGCCTTCTGCCTGCCTTTTGGGCAGGATATGCGAAAGAATGCCGCAATTGGAAGCAGTTTTAGTTGCGCCGCCGCAACCGGTCTCCCGCGCCGCCCGACCGGCAGGCTGGCACGTGCAAAAGCGCGGTTGACCGGAGCGAAAGCCAGACGGTAGCATTCTTGCTGCAGCGCGAAACGCGGAAGTACCGCGCCCGTGCCGCTGCCGAAATCGATCCACTGGAGAATGCCATGCCCTCTGCCAATTCCATCGTGATCGCCAGCGCTGCACGCACGCCGGTCGGCTCGTTCAACGGGGCCTTCGCGCAGATCCCTGCGCATGAGCTCGGCAGTGTGGCGATCCGCGCAGCGCTGGAGCGGGCCGGAGTCGAGGCGCAGGAGGTAAGCGAAGTCATTCTCGGCCAGGTCCTGACCGCCGGCCAAGGTCAGAACCCGGCACGGCAGGCGGCGATGGCCGCCGGCGTGCCGAAGGAAGCCACCGCCTGGGGCCTGAACCAGGTCTGCGGCTCAGGCCTGCGCGCGGCGGCCATCGGCATGCAGCAGATCGCTTGCGGGGACGCGAGGATCGTCGTCGCGGGCGGCCAGGAATCCATGTCCCTTTCCCCCCACTGCGCGCATCTGCGCGGCGGGGTGAAAATGGGCGACTACGCCATGGTTGACACCATGATCCGTGACGGGCTGTGGGATGCCTTCAACGGCTACCATATGGGCATGACGGCGGAGAACGTGGCGCGTGCGTTCCAGATCACCCGCGAGGAGCAGGACCGCTTCGCGCTCGCCTCGCAGAACAAGGCGGAAGCCGCCCAGAAGGCCGGCCGCTTCAGGGACGAAATCGCCCCGGTCACGGTGAAGACGCGCAAGGGCGATCTGGTCGTCGACAGCGACGAGTATATCCGTCACGGCGCCACGCTCGAGGCCATGCAGAAGCTCCGCCCCGCCTTCGACAAGGAAGGAACGGTGACCGCGGGCAGCGCCTCCGGGATCAATGATGGCGCTGCCGTCATGGTTCTGATGAGCGAGGAGGAGGCTTCACGCCGAGGCATCGAGCCTCTGGCGCGCATCGCCTCCTGGGCTACGGCCGGCGTCGATCCTGCGGTGATGGGCACGGGCCCGATCCCCGCCTCGCGCAAGGCGCTGGAAAAGGCAGGCTGGCGGGCCGACGATCTCGACCTGGTCGAGGCGAATGAGGCATTTGCCGCACAGGCCTGCGCCGTGAACAAGGATATGGGGTGGAATCCGGAAATCGTGAATGTCAATGGCGGCGCGATCGCGATCGGCCACCCTATCGGCGCGTCGGGCGCGCGGATACTCAACACGCTGCTCTTCGAGATGCGCCGGCGCGGCGCCAAAAAGGGCCTTGCGACCCTCTGCATCGGTGGCGGTATGGGTGTCGCCATGTGCGTCGAGCGCTGACCGCGCCGACCGGGAACGGCAGCCATCGAGGAGGTGTGCGAGCCGGAGAATTGCAAAAGCTGCGGGAGCGGCCAAGGGGTGGCGTTAGACCATCCGGCGACCTATGGGGGTTGCACAGGCGGTGAATAGGCCAACAGAGCGCGAAACAGGGCTGCCTCCGCGTCACCTGCTTTTCATAACGGCTGGTCATGCTCGGCTGCTCATGACGGCTTCAATGGGAGACCTGCATGCCAAGAACGGCACTTGTGACGGGCGGCACGCGCGGCATCGGCGCCGCCATCTCGATCGCGCTGAAGCAGGCCGGCTATAACGTCGCGGCAAACTATGCCGGCAATGAAGAGGCGGCCAAACGCTTCAACGAGGAGACCGGGATTCCGACCTTCCGCTGGTCGGTGGCCGACTACGATGCCTGCGTAGCCGGCATAAGGGCGGTGGAAGCCGCGCTCGGCCCGGTGGACGTGCTGGTGAACAATGCGGGGATCGCGCGCGACGCGATGTTCCACAAGATGACGCCGGCGCAGTGGCGCGAGGTCATCGACACCAACCTCTCCGGCGTCTTCAACATGACGCATCCCCTGTGGCCCGGCATGCGCGACCGCAAATTCGGCCGCGTAATCGTGATCTCCTCCATCAACGCCCAAAAGGGACAGGCCGGCCAGGCGAATTACTCGGCGTCCAAGGCAGGGGAGATCGGTTTCGTCAAGGCGCTGGCGCAGGAGGGCGCGCGGGCCAATATCACAGCCAACGTGATCTGCCCCGGTTACGTTGCCACCGACATGGTCATGGCGGTGCCTGACACCGTGCGCGAAAAGATCATCGCACAAATCCCGGTCGGCAGGCTGGGTGAAGTTCAGGAGATCGCCCGCTGCGTGGTGTTCCTTGCAGCCGATGAGGCCGGGTTCATCACCGGCTCGACGCTGACGGCCAATGGCGGCCAATACATCGCCTGAGAGAAGCGGCCGACCGCGTCAAAATGGGACGGCATTGTTAACGCCGAGGCCCTTTCATGTTTCGACGCCTGTGGAAAAGCTGTGCACGATCGGTTGATAGGCGGTGGAGGCCACAGCATGTTGTGCAGAACCTTTCAAGAACCTCCGCGAAACAATGATTCGTCGCCCATTCGTTCCGGCTTTGGCCGGAAGGTTAACGCCTCCGACCGGGCGACGCGCTTTCGGTGGAAGCTTCCGTTAAGAAACATGAACAAATCCTTAGGGTTGCCTCTTCCGATCCAGAACCGGAGCGACCCGCGCCCGTCAAATCTTAATGCGGCGCCACGCGATCTTCTCACTAGAGCGAAACCCGATTCAGCATCTGGTTGGATTCCTCGGCGGCGGGACCAACTCTGGTGCCGAACAAAGAGTGAATCAATGCGAGTCAGTGATTCGTCGCCGATTCGTTCCAGAGTCGTTCCAAGGATTAACAGGGTGGCTATTTTGCCTTTTGCTCCTTCTCGGCCTTCCTATATGGAGGCGGCAAGAGCGGTGGACTTGCGCTCTTGGCAAGTTCTGCATGCGAGATTCCGTGTATGAATATTCAGCCGACGAAAAGCGATCTCGCCAGGCTCGACGGGCGAGGGGTTACGGCGGTCCTGGGGCCGACGAATACGGGGAAGACCCATCTGGCGATCGAGCGCATGGTCGCGCATTCGTCGGGCATTATTGGCCTGCCGCTGCGGCTGCTGGCGCGTGAGGTCTATCACCGCGTTGCCGCGCGTGTTGGCGAGCGTGACGTGGCGCTGATCACGGGCGAGGAGAAGATCATCCCGCCCGGCGCGCGTTACTCGGTCTGCACGGTGGAGGCCATGCCGCGCGAGACGGACGCCGCCTTTGTCGCGATCGACGAGGTGCAACTGGCGGGGGACCTGGAGCGCGGGCACATCTTCACCGACCGGCTCTTGCATCTGCGCGGCCGGGAGGAAACCCTGCTCCTGGGCGCAGCCACGATGCGGGGCATACTGGAAAGGCTACTCAAGGGCATTTCGGTGGTGACCCGACCGCGCATGTCGGTGCTCACCTATGCTGGGTCAAAGAAGATCACGCGGCTGCCGCGCCGCTCGGCGATCGTCGCCTTCTCGGCGGACGAGGTCTATGCCATCGGCGAGCTGATCCGCCGCCAGCGCGGCGGCGCGGCCATCGTGCTCGGGGCGCTGAGCCCCCGCACGCGCAATGCCCAGGTTGCGCTCTATCAATCGGGCGACGTGGACTATCTGGTGGCCACCGATGCGATCGGCATGGGGCTCAACCTCGACGTCGATCATGTGGCCTTCGCCCAGAACCACAAATTCGACGGCTTTCAGTATCGCGAGCTGACGGCGGCCGAGCTTGGCCAAATCGCAGGTCGTGCGGGCCGGCACGTGCGGGACGGCACTTTCGGCGTGACGGGCCAGGTCGATCCTTTCCCCGATGCGCTCGTGGAGCGGATAGAGACGCATCAATTCGAGCCGGTGAAGGTGCTGCAGTGGCGCTCGGCCGAGATCGACATTTCGAGCATCGACGCCCTGAAAGCATCGCTGGAAGCAGCGCCTCCGGTGGAGGGTCTCACGCGAGCCTTGCCGGCCGCGGATATGCGCGTGCTGGAACATCTTTCGCGGGACGACGACGTGCGCGCCCTGGCGACCACCCGCACGAAAGTCGCGCTCCTGTGGGATGCCTGCGCGCTCCCCGACTATCGCAAGATCGCGCCCGCCCAGCATGCCGAGCTGGTCAGCTCCATTTTCATGGACCTGGCGCGCGACGGTCATGTGGACGAAGACTACATGGCCGAGCAGGTGGAGCGGGCTTCTCCGACAGAGGGCGAGATCGACACGCTTTCGGCGCGCATCGCCCAGATCCGCACCTGGACGTTCGTCTCGCATCGACCCGGATGGCTGTCCGATCCGACACACTGGCAGGAAAAAACACGCGAGATCGAAGACAGGCTATCCGATGCGCTGCATGAGAGATTGACGAAACGCTTCGTTGATCGCAGGACTTCCGTGCTGATGAAGCGCCTTAGAGAGAATGCGATGCCGGAAGCAGAGGTCAGCCCTAGCGGAGAGGTCCTGGTCGAGGGCCATCATGTGGGGGAGATGCAGGGATTCCGCTTCACCGCCGACAGGACTGCGGAAGGCGAGGATGCGCGGGCCGTCAAAGCGGCGGCGCAGAAGGCGCTGGCTGCCGAGTTCGACCTGCGCGCCGAGCGTTTCTCCGCAGCGCCCAATGGCGATCTGGCACTCGGCTCGGACGGCCTGCTGCGCTGGATCGGCGCTCCCGTTGCGACGCTGACCGCGGGCGAGGACGCCCTGAAGCCGCGCATTGTCCTGCTTGCCGACGAGCAGCTGACCGGGCCGGCGCGCGACAAGGTCGCCGCGAGGGCGGAACGCTTCGTCAATTTCCAGGTGGAGAGCCTGCTGAAGCCGCTGCTCGATCTGCGCCAGGCGGAGATGCTCTCCGGGATTGCGCGCGGGCTCGCTTTCCAGCTCGTCGAGAATTTCGGTCTTCTTAATCGCCGCGACGTGGCGGAGGAGGTGCGTGCGCTCGACCAGGAGGCGCGCGCGGCCTTGCGCAGGCTGGGCGTGCGGTTCGGCGCCTATCACATCTTCATCCCCACGCTCATCAAGCCGGCGCCCGCGGGCCTGGCCACGCTTCTATGGGCGCTCAAGAACGACGCCAAGGACAAGCCCGGCTACGGCGACGTGGTCGCCGCCCTCGCGGCGGGGCGCACATCCGTAGTCACGGACCCGAGTTTCGAGCGGGCTTTCTATCGCCTTGCAGGCTTCCGCAATCTGGGCCGGCGAGCGGTGCGCATCGACATATTGGAGCGGCTGGCGGACCTGATCCGCCCGGCGATCGCCTGGAAGGCGGGCACCGGGAAGCGGCCGGAAGGCGCGTTGGGCGGCGAGGCTTTTGTCGTCACGCCTGCCATGATGTCGATTCTCGGCGCCACGGCGGACGACATGGAGGCCATCCTCAAGGGGCTGGGCTATCGCGCCGAGCCGAAACCTGCCGAGGAGGTTAGCGCCCGGCTGGCAGATCTCGATCGGCCCGCGCAGGCGGAGGCGGCGCCCGAAGATCCGGCCGAGGCTGGAGCTTCGGCCGGCGATGGCGGCTCTGAAGAGCCTGGCGATCCGGCCGGGCCGGCCGATCCTTCTTCTGAGGCATCGCCAGCAGCGGATCAGCCCTCCGCACCCGAGCACGAAGCCATCGGGGAGGCGCGGGATCAGACCTCGGCGCCGACCCAACCTGCAACCGGCGGGCTTGCCACCGGCCTCGGGCCGGCGCAGCCAGCGGATGTGAATGAGCCCACTCCCGTAGCGGACACGGCATCCACGCCGGCCGACGCCGAAACGCCGAGCCATTTTGCGGGCGAAGCCTCTCCTGCGCTGTCCGAAACCACTGTTCCCGAAGCAGCACCCGCTTCCGACGAAGTGCCAAAGCCTGTGCTCATATGGCGGCAGGCGCGGTTTGAGCGGCGGCCTGGTCAGAGGCAGGAGAAGCACGGGCGGCAGCAGGGGCAAGAGGGCCCGCGGCAGGCGACGGGCAAGCCCCGTCATTCCCGCCAGGCCGAAGCGGGGCGGGAGCGGAACGGCGGCGTGAAGAGCCGGGAGGGCCGTGAAGGCCAGCAGAACCGGCTGCAGCGTCGCGACGAGCGGCCGCAACGGCGCGAGGAAAGGCCGGCCAAGATCGATCCCAATTCGCCCTTCGCCAAGCTCGCCGCGCTCCGCGACCAGCTCAGGAAGTAGGGTTGTCCTTGGCCGCCGAGGAACGCCAGCGAATCGACAAATGGCTGTTCTTCGCGCGGGTGGTCAAGTCGCGCTCGCTGGCCGCGAAATTGGCGCAGGCGGGACGGGTGCGGGTCAACCGCGAAAAAATCGACCAGGCCTCGCAGATCGTGCGCCCGGGCGATGTGCTCACCATCACGCTCGACCGGCGGATCCTCGTCTATCGCGTCGTCGGTCCCGGTACGCGGCGCGGGCCTGCGGAGGAGGCGCGGCTGCTCTATGAGGATCTGACGCCACCGGCGCCCGCCGCGCCGCTCAATTTAGCTCCGCACCGCGACGCCGGCGCCGGACGCCCCACCAAGAAAGACCGGCGCGCCCTCGACGATTGGCAGGGCGACGGCTGACGCCGGCACAGGCTCGGCTGTTCCGCAAAGCTGTTCTCCTGCGACGTTGGGCAGCGGAATGGCGCACCTTGCCACGGCGCGGCAAAGGGTCTACCTCACCCGCCGTTGATTGCCAGACCGGAATAGCCGGGAGCTCCAGATGACCTATGTCGTGACCGACAACTGCATCAAGTGCAAATACATGGATTGCATCGAGGTGTGTCCGGTCGACTGCTTCTACGAGGGCGAGAACATGCTCGTCATCCACCCGGATGAATGCATCGATTGCGGCGTCTGCGAGCCCGAATGCCCGGCCGAAGCGATCAAGCCCGATACGGAGCCGGGTCTGGATCAATGGCTTCAGATCAATGCGGAATTCGCCGATAAGTGGCCGAACATCACCGCGAAGAAGGAACCTCCCGCCGACGCCAAGGACTACGACGGCGTCGAAGGTAAGTTTGAGAAATACTTCTCTCCCTCCCCGGGAGAGGGGAATTGAGCAGGGTGCGTTTTGCCTGATGATGGCGGCCGCGTCGTAATGCCGCATTGAAGCCGGGCGGAGAGGCACACTCCGGCCGCTGCTGTGCAGCTGCGGCAAATACTTGATTCTCTCGGCTTTTTGTGTTACCTATATGTGACATGCCGGAGACTATCGTCTTTTTGAAGGCGCAGACGAACAATCACTGAAGGTGGGGTTTTCTTTCCGGACCAGGGCAGCTTGGCGCCAGATGGTTTTTGCCGAGCTTGCGAATAAATCCTCCGGATCCGCCTCCAGCGCTTTTGAATTGCACCGGCACGCGGCCTCGGGCGGAGTGGATTTCATCCCGCCCCATCAAGAACAGGAGTGGTAGGCGTATGGCGACCCAGCAGAAAAAATCGGCAACGCGGCAGGGTTTCAAGACGGGCGAGTTCATCGTCTATCCGGCGCATGGCGTCGGGCAGATCGTCGCCATCGAGGAACAGGAAGTGGCCGGACACAAGCTGGAGCTGTTCGTCATCGATTTCCAGAAGGACAAGATGCGCTTGAAAGTGCCGGTCGCCAAGGCGACCTCCATCGGCATGCGCAAGCTGTCGGAGACGGACTATGTCGATCGGGCTCTGAAAGTGGTGCAGGGCCGGGCGCGCGTGAAGCGCACGATGTGGTCTCGCCGGGCGCAGGAATATGACGCGAAGATCAATTCCGGCGATCTGATCTCGATTTCGGAAGTGGTGCGCGATCTCTACCGCGCCGACAATCAGCCGGAGCAGTCCTATTCTGAGCGGCAGCTCTATGAAGCCGCGCTCGACCGCATGGCGCGCGAGATCGCCGCGGTCAATCGTATGTCCGAAACCGAGGCCGTGCGGCTGATCGAGGTCAACCTCAACAAGGGCCCGCGCCGCGGCGCCAAGGCGGAGAACGACGACACGGAGAAGGAAGAGGCCGCATAAGCCGCCACTTCCAGCATCAGGTTTTTGCAGAGCCCGGCCGTCCCAACGGCCGGGCTTTTTGTTTTCCGGCTAGGAATTTTGCCCTTTTAGCGGGCGGGAACCTTTTATGTTTCAGCCTTGTTACACGAAGCGATGCCGCCCCGTGCGCGGGCGTGACCGGGAACCCCGGTCCACCACCGGAGGCTGGCCGTGCGGTGGAATTCGGAGCGCCCAAGATGCAGGAAGACGCCAGGCGGAAACTGATCAAGGCAGCCATGACGGCACCCTACCTCGCCCGCGAGGAGGAGCACGATTTGGCGGTGCAGTGGAAGGAAAACCAGGATCAGCAGGCGCTTCACCGCATGATCATGGCGCATATGCGCCTCGTCATCGCCATGGCGGGAAAGTTCCGCAATTTCGGCCTGTCCATGAGCGATCTCATCCAGGAGGGCCATGTGGGCCTTCTGGAGGCGGCTGCGCGGTTCGATCCGTCGCGCGACGTGCGCTTCTCCACCTATGCTACCTGGTGGATCCGCGCTTCCATGCAGGATTACATCTTGCGCAACTGGTCCATCGTGCGTGGCGGAACCAGTTCCGCCCAGAAAGCGCTATTCTTCAACCTGCGGCGGCTGCGCATGAAGCTGCAGAAGGCCGGCGGCGCGACCCCCACCGAGGACGTATACCGCGAGGTCGCACAGGCGCTGCGCGTTTCCGAAAGCGACGTGGCGATGATGGACGCAAGGCTGGCCAGCCACGACGCCTCGCTCAACGCACCCCTCAGGAGCGACAACGATCCGGCGTCGGAACGCATCGATTTCCTGGTATGCGATGCGCCTCAGCCCGACGAGGTGGTGCGCGATACGATCGATGGCGAGCGGCGGGCCCAGTGGCTGCGTCAAGCCTTGGGAACGCTGAACGGCCGCGAGCTTACGATCCTGCGCGAGCGGCGGCTCTCCGAAGACGGCGCCACCTTGGAATCGCTTGGCGCCACTTTGGGCATCTCCAAGGAGCGAGTGCGGCAGATCGAATCCCGGGCGCTGGAAAAGCTGCGTACCGCACTGGTGAAGCGGCATCCGGAACTGGCTGCGTAGCGCTTCTGCACGACCTTGTCCTGGGGAACGTGCTTGCCACGTGTGGCCGTTCTCGCCCGCTCGCTGCCGATGGGCCACTAGCGGTCCGTGACGATCTTGACCTTGTCGCCCGCCGAAACAGTGCCCCCAGGGCCCAACCCGTTCAACAGGCGGAAGAGCTCCAGGTTGCGGTCCACCCCGACCATCTGGCTGGCCAGCGTTGCCACCGTATCGCCGGGCCGAACCTCGACAACGCGGATGCGCAGCGGACGCAAGGAGGCGATCTCCGCCTGGCTCAGGACACGGAAACTGCTGGTGATCGAACGTGCTACCGCGTCGAGCTGGCCGTTTCGGGGGGCGCCGGTGAGCAACCGGTAGACCTGGTCGCCGACCCTTACCACCGTCACGTCGAACTGCCACTCGTCCGCATAGGCGCGGGCGGATGCGGCCTGATGGCCATTGATCGTCGTCGTGCGAATGGAAGCGGGGTCGAGCCCGGCCAGCCATCCTTCCTGAAGATAGTCAGTGAGCGAAAGCGAACGCGACACAGTGGCGCCGTCGAAACGGAAGGCGAGATCGCCGGGCCCTGCGGCCACCACTTCACCGGCCGAATTGTCAATTACAAAGCCTTCCGGCACGGAAAAAGCGATGCCGAGGGTGGGGTGCAGGAAATTGCGCCCGCGCACATAGCCTTGATCGGGCTTGTCGCCGAACAGAAGACCGTCAACGCCTTCAAGAAAAGCGTCCCGATCGCGCACTCCCGTGCCGGGCATACCGAACTGCCGCGCGTGACGCTGCGCCAGCTCTATGCGCCGCGGCGCGTTGGGATGGCTCGCAAGGAAGTCAAGGCTGGTGTCGTGCTCTCCCCCAACGCTGTAAAACTTCTGATAGGCGTCCATGGAGCGCAGGAAACGCGCTGCCGCGTAGGGATCGTAGCCCACCCGGCCGATCGTGCCGATGCCGATGGCGTCCGCCTCCAGCTCCTGATTGCGTGAGAACTGCGCGAGCTGGAGCTTGCCGCGCACGACCGCCGCACGGGCTCTGGTGTCGGTGCTCACCACCTCCTCAACCACGCGCGAGGCAAGGGTCGCTTCGGCTTCCCGCCTCTGCCGCTCCAGCCCGTGATTGGCGGTCACATGCGCCATCTCATGCGACAGGACCGCCGCGATCTCGGCCGAATCGTTGGCCAGCGCCAGTATGCCGCGCGTGATGTAGAGATAGCCGCCGGGGAGCGCGAACGCGTTGATGTTCGGCGAATTCAGTATGGTGATGCGGTAGCTCTGCGACGGGTTCTGCGGATCCTGCGACAGCCTGCCTACCACCCGCGCAAGCATGCGCTCCACTTTGGGATCGGAATACTCGCCGCCATAGGTCTGCAGGATCTTTGGATGCTGGCGGCGGGCAAGGTTTGCCAGCGAATCACCCCGCGTCACGGTGTCGACCGTCACCGGGTTCGAGGACGGCCTGAAACCTGCATCGCCCGCGCTGAAGGATTGGCATCCCGAAAGCGCGAGCAAGGCCGCGCCCGCAAGCATTGCCGCGCGAAGACGAAGCTTTGCCGCGCTGTTCGGTCTCATGGCTGTGCTTGACGGCAGGGCAGGCATCTTCGAGGGGTCCGGAACTTCATTCGCGGCGACCTAGCCATAGTCCTCGATCAAAGACAATGATTTGCGCGCCACAGTTGCGAGGTGTAATGCCGCCGCCGTTCTGCCGGTAAATAATGACCAAATCGCGCCGGACAATGCCCGCGATTCATCTTCGCAGCTTTCTCTCCCCGAGATAGCGGTCGAAGGCTGCAGACCCTTGCCCGGACAGAAATTCCCCCGCGCCGCCCGCGCCTGCGATGCTGCCGTTTTCGATGAAGACGAGGGTTTCAGCCAGCCGCTCGGCGTCATGGGGGTCGTGGGTCGCCATGAGGATCGTCATGGCGTGCTCCCGGTGAAGCTCCGAAAGCAGGTCCAGCATCTCGTCCCGCAAAGCGGGGCCTAGCGAGGCGAAGGGCTCGTCGAGGAGAAGAACCGGCTGCCGTCGCACAAGCACGCGCGCCAAAGCGACCCTCTGCCGCTCGCCGCCGGACAGGGCGTGCGGCAGTCGCGCCTCTTTTCCCGAAAGCTCTGTCCGCGCCAGCGCTTCCCCGACCGCCACCCTGTCTTCTGCCGCAAGGCGGAGAGACGGCGAACGGCCAAGCCCCACATTCTGCTCCACGGTCAAGTGCCCGAAGAGGTTGTTCTCCTGGAAGATCATCGAAACCGGCCGGCCATAGGGCGGCAGGCGGGTGACATCCTCTCCGCCGATCATCACTCGCCCGGACAACGGTGTCTCGAAGCCGGCGATGAGGTTGAGCAATGTCGACTTTCCGGAACCGCTCGGCCCCATCAATGCGACGATCTGCGATGGGCCGACAGCGAGGTCGAACCGCAGCGGTGCGCCGCCCGGATAGGCGAAGGCGACAGACGCGAGTTCGACGGCAGCGCCTTTCGAGCTGGTCAGCGCCATGGCTTTTCCCTTGCCCAGTGGGCGGCGAAGAACATCAGCGCCAGGCAAAACAAGCCGAGAAAAAGCGCAAGGCCCGCGGCATCCGCCGTCCGGTAGCTGCCCATGCGCTCAAGCAGCAGATAGGGCAGAGTCTTCACCTGATCGCTGCCGAAGAGTGCGATCACGCCCAGATCGCCGAGCGACAACGCCATCGCGAAGGCGAAGCCAGTCGCGGCAGGCCGCTTCAGACCCGGCCAGTCGACGAGGCGAAAGCGATCGAGGCCGGTGATGCCGAGAGTAAGGCAGAGCTTCTCGTGCCGCGCGCTCGCCGCGTCGTAAGCCGGCCGAATGGCACGCATGGCGAAGGGCATGGCCATGACGGCGTTGACGGTCACCACCATGAGCGGAGCGAAGACAAAGACGTCGCCGAAGCGGCGCAGGAGTATGAACCATCCCGCGCCGATGACGATGGGCGGCACGATCAACACCAGGCTTGCGCCGGTATCGGTCAGCCGCTCGAGCGGCCCCGGGCTGGGGCTGCCGCGCGCGATCTCGAGCGCACGCCGGGCGGCGACCAACGCTATGGAAAGGAGGAGGCAGAGAAAAGCGGCGAGCGCCGCCAGGATGAGGCTCGTCGCCGTGGCAGCATGAACGGCCGGTTCGCGCGCGAGGCGCGACAGGTCGGCGACCAGACCGGCAATCACCGTCGCCGCCATGGGACCTGCCACAAAGGCCAGCGCCAGAAGAATGACAGCCGCATTGAGGCCGGTCTCGCCGGAGCTTGGAAAGACCGCCCGGCGCGATGTCGTCGGCAGGTTGGCGTCGCCGGTCATGGAGGCGCCGAGCCGGGCAAGAACGATGATAATCCCGGCAGTCAAAATCACCTGCACCAGGGTCAGCGCGATCGCCCGCGCGGGATCGAAGTCGAAACGCAGCGCCTGGTAAATCGCAACTTCAAGCGTGGTCGCGCGGGGGCCGCCCCCCAGGGTCAAAACGACAGTGAAGGAGATGGCGCAGATCATGAAGACGAGGGTGGCCACGCCTGGCAGGGCCGCCCTGATCGCCGGCCATTCGATCAGGCGGAAAATGGCGCCTGGCCCCATGCCGAGCTGGGCGGACAGCTTCCACTGGTCGGCCGGCACCGCTTCCAGCGCGGCGAGGAACAAGCGGGCGGCAAGCGGCATGTTGAAAAAAACGTGGGCAACCAGAATGCCCGAAAGCCCGTAGATGCCCTGCCATGTTTCGCCGGTAATCCAGGAAAGCGGCGGCGCCAGCAGGCCGGCCCGGCCATAGAGCGCGAGTACGCCCAGTGCCGCGACGATGCCGGGCAGGGCGAGCGGGACGGCAAAAAGCTGAAGGATGAGGCCGCGCCCCGGAAAACGCGGGTGACGGGCAAGCGCCCGGGCCACGAAAATTGCCGGTATCACCGAGAGCAACGTGGAAAGGCCGGCTTGCACCAGCGTGAACCGGGCCGCTCTGAGGAGGTAGGAATCGAAGGCGGCAATGGCCCCTTGCCACGACTGGACCGCCTCCACGGCAAGTCCGGCGAATGCGCCCCCGATGAGGATACCAATCGCGGCCAGCGCCAGGGCGCCGGCAGCGACGCGGCCCTGCTGCGACCGGTGCGCCGTCACCGGCTCATGACGGAGAGCCACTCGTCCACCCAGGCTTTGCGGTTCTCCGCCACTTCTTCGGGCGGGAAGAGCAGGGTCTTGGCCGGCTGGACCAGTTCCTGAAAGACAGGGTTGAGCGGGTTCGAGGTCTTCCCCGCCGGGAACATCCAGTTCCTCTCGGGAATGGCGTCCTGGAAGCCGGGGCCGGTCATGAAAGAGAGGAATCTTGCCGCCAGCGCGTTGTCGGCGGCCTTCTTGGTGCGTCCGGCAACTTCGATCTGCAGATAATGTCCTTCGGAGAAGGGCGCCGCCTTGTAGCGCTCCGAACCGTCCGCAATGCGGTGATAGGCGGGCGAGGTCGTATAGGACAGCACCATCGGCACCTCACCATTGGTGAAGAGGCCATAGGACTCGCTCCAACCCGGTGTGACCGTCAGCACCTTGTCCTGGAGCTTGGCCCAGGCGTCCGCCGCCTGATCCCCATAGACAGCCTTCATCCAGAGGAGCAGGCCAAGCCCGGGCGTGGAGGTGCGCGGATCCTGGATGGCGATCTTCAGATCGCTGTCGCTCTCCACGAGATCCTTGAGGCTTTGCGGAGGGCTGTCGAGCGCTTGCGTGTCATAGACGAAAGCGAAATAGCCGTAGTCGAAGGGAACGAACGTGTCGTCCTGAAACCCGCCGGGTATATCGATAATACCGAGGTCGATGCCGTGCGGGGCGAAGAGGCCAGTCTGCTTGGCCTCGTGGGTGAGGTTGGTGTCGAGTCCGAGGACGATATCCGCCTTCGTACTGCCGCCCTCGAGCCGCAGCCGGTTGAGGAGGGCCACGCCGTCGGCCACCGACACGAATTCGAGGTCGCAGCCGCATTCGGCTTCGAACGCCTTTTCGACGACCGGTCCCGGACCCCACTCGGACGTGAAGCTTTCATAGGTATAGACAGTGAGCTTTTCCTGGGCCGCCGCGGGCAGGGCCGCGAGAAAGCCCAACGCCAATGCCGGAAGGAATAGTTTCATGCGCATTCGGCGCCTCCTTTTGTCCAGGGGAATGAGGCGCCAGGCATCAGCGTCTAATCCCTCCGCCGGTACGATCCGGATCAGGTTCAGCGGGTTGGCGGGAACGCCTCTCAGCCGGCCTGCTCCCGCAAACCGGCACCCCGTTAGAGCGGAGCGAAAATAGGCCGGACCGAATGGAGGCGCAAGTAGGCGCAACACTCGCATCCGCCATGCCCGATGGGGCAAATAACTGCCGAGGCGTATACTTCCTTGCCTCGATCGCCGAATGCAACTATATAGCCGGGCATTCCCATACATCGGTGGTTTACCACCGCCCGCGCCGGGGACGCGGGCGAACATAGGATATTTCGCGATGGCCAATACGCTTCTCATGCCCAAGGCGACCGCCGTCTGGCTGGTGGAAAACACGGCGCTCACCTTCGATCAAATCGCCGAGTTCTGCAAACTCCACCCGCTGGAGGTGAGCGCCATCGCCGACGGCGATGCGGCGCAGGGCATTAAGGGCATGGACCCGGTGATCACCGGTCAGCTCACGCGCGAGGAGATCGCCCGGGGCGAGGCCGATCCGAACCATCGCCTCAAGCTGTCGGAGCCGAAGGTGCGGGTGCCCGAGACCAAGCGCAAGGGGCCGCGCTACACGCCTCTGTCGAAGCGGCAGGACCGGCCGAATGCCATCCTCTGGCTGGTGCGCAACCATCCCGAGCTCAAGGACGCGCAGATCTCCCGTCTGGTAGGCACGACCAAGTCGACCATCGAGCAGATCCGCAACCGGACTCACTGGAATTCCGCAAATCTGGTGCCGATGGACCCCGTGACGCTGGGCCTGTGTTCGCAGATCGACCTCGACATCGAGGTGCAGCGCGCTTCCCGTGGAGCACCGCCGGCCGCCCCCGCCGGGGATACGCTGCTGCCCGCCTCGCAGACGGAAAAGCTGCCGGTGGATGACATCGACCGCGAGGAACCGGAGGAGAAGGAGCTGGACGCGGATGCCGTCTTCGCAAAGCTCTCTTCACTGCGCTCGAAGCGGGATGACCAGGAGGAGTAAAGCTCCTCAGCCACAATAGGCAACGCGCTCGCCACCGTCATAGGAGCTGGCGAGCGTCCGAACGAGCAGGCTTTCGCCTACAGGCACTTCCTGCGTCGTGCTCACATCGGCGACCACCCGGCCGAAATATTTGTCGCCGCTGATATTGCGGATTCTGACGGTTGAGCCGCCGATCATCTCTTCGAGCGCCAGGCGCGCTTCATCCGCGGCCGCCTTCTCGATGGCGCAGCGGCTTCTCAATTCCGGCGCATCCACGCCGCGGATACGGACGCTCACCGTAATCGTCTGTCCCGGCCAGATCCGCGCCTCCGCCACGAACGTGTCGCCGTCGATCACCCGCACCACGTCGGCTTCCACAGGGCCAATGATCGTCTCGCCGGCAAGAACGGGCGCGGCCGCCAGTGCCGAGGAGGCTATCGAAGCTGCGAATCTGCATGTGTAGGACTATATTCCTACATGCTCTCCGATGCAAGCGGCCTCAAAAGTCGCTGGCAATGCCTTTGACTTCCCAGTCGCCATAGCGGGCCGGATCGAGCCCCTTTCGGCCGCCGATCTCGCGCGGGGCTGTCGCCTGCTGCTCGGCCTCTCTTTTTCGCCGCTCTTCCGCCTCTTGCAGGGCCCGCTGGGCGGCCGGCGGGAGAACCCGGCCGCGATCGGCTGGAACGGAATGCGTCTTTTGGTCTTCTCTCAACGCGGCTCCCTCGGGCTGCGCGCACCCTTGTTGAATATGCACAAAGCGCTTCCCATCATATAGGCGTGCGGCGGCCCGTAGGGCAATGGACCGGCGCCTGCGGAGAAACGGAGCCACTTGGATGAACATGATTCGCACGGCAATGCTTCTGGCGTTCATGACGGCGCTGTTCATGGCCGTCGGCTATGTCATCGGCGGCAGCGGCGGCATGATGATCGCCTTCTTCATCGCGGCGGCGATGAACCTCTTCAGCTACTGGAACGCCGACAAGATGGTGCTGCGGATGTATGGCGCGGTGGAGGTGGATGAGCGCACGGCACCGGAATATTACCGCATCGTGCACGACCTTGCCCAAAGGGCCGGGCTGCCCATGCCGCGCGTCTATCTCATCAACAATCCGCAGCCCAATGCCTTCGCCACCGGCCGCAACCCGCAGAATGCGGCGGTGGCGGCCACCACCGGCCTGCTGCATCGTCTTACGCCCGAGGAAGTGGCCGGCGTGATGGCGCACGAGCTTGCCCATGTACAGCACCGTGACACGCTGACCATGACGATCACCGCAACACTCGCAGGCGCGATCTCGATGCTCGGCAATTTCGCCTTCTTCTTCGGCGGCAACCGGGACAACAACAATCCGCTCGGCTTCATCGGCATCCTGATCGCCATGATCGTCGCGCCGCTTGCGGCCATGCTGGTGCAGATGGCGATCAGCCGCACGCGCGAATACGCAGCTGACCGGCGCGGTGCGGAGATCTGCGGGCAGCCCCTGTGGCTTGCCTCCGCGCTCAACAAGATCGCCCGCAGCGCCCACCAGATCGTCAACCCACAGGCGGAGCGCAATCCAGCCACGGCACATCTCTTCATCATCAACCCGCTATCGGGCGAGCGGATGGACAACCTGTTCTCCACCCATCCAAACACGGAGAACCGGATCGCAGCCCTTCGGGCCATGGCTCACGAGTTCGGGCCGGCGGCTGCATCCGCCACCAGTTTCCCAACGGGTGAGCCGGACGTGGAAGGCCCCTGGGCCATGACGGCGCGGCGGGCCAGGAGAGGCCCCTGGTCGTGAGCGGGCAGGGGGCGTCGCAGCGAACCAGACCCCACCGGACGAAGCCGCCCGCCGGGCGGCCGCAGACGGAAGATAAGCCCGGCCTTCCCGCGCGCAAGGCGGCGGCGAGGCTTCTTGGTGCGGTGATCGACGCGCGCACGCCGCTCGACGCCCTGACCGATGGCGAGCATGGTCACCCGCAATTCCTGAGCCTCGACCAGCGTGACCGGGCGCTGGTCCGCGCCATCCTCGTGAGCGCCCTGCGCCATCGCTGCACCGTCGAAAAGCTCATCACGCAAAGGCTGGAGCGGCCGCTGCCGCCAAACGCGCACTCGCTTTCGCATATCCTCCATGTCGCGGCGGCACAGATCCTCTTCCTCGACGTGCCGGACAGCGCGGCGGTCGATCTTGCCGTGGCGCAGGCCAAGGATGATCCGCGCGCGCAGCGCTTTTCCGGTCTGGTCAACGGCGTCTTGCGCAACATCGCCCGCCAGAAGGAAGTCGCCCTGCCGGAGGCGCTTGCCAGCACGCGCGACGCGCCCGTCTGGTTCGCCGAACGGCTCGAAGCCATCTATGGCAGGGAGCATGCCGATGCGGTCCTTGAGGCGCACCGGATCGAGCCTCCGGTCGACTTTACGGTAAAGTCCGACCCGCAGCTTTGGGCGGAGCGGCTGGGCGGTCGTGTGCTTCCGAATGGGTCGGTGCGCATCCAAAGGCTGACTGCGTCCGTCCCTGAGCTTCCGGGCTATGCGGAAGGGGAGTGGTGGGTGCAGGATGCCGCCGCCAGCCTGCCGGCGCGGCTGTTGGGCGATGTCGCCGGCCTGGCGGTCGCCGACCTCTGCGCCGCGCCGGGCGGGAAGACGGCCCAGCTTGCGCTTGCCGGCGCGCGCGTGACTGCGGTGGATATCTCCGCAAGCCGGCTGAAGCGCCTGAACACCAACCTGGAGCGGCTGCGGCTCTCCGCCGATATCGTGAAGGCGGATCTGCTGGTCTGGAACCCAGATCGGAAATTTGACGCGGTCCTGCTCGATGCGCCCTGTTCCTCGACGGGCACTGTGCGGCGCCACCCGGACGTGCCCTGGACCAAGAGCCCGGAGGACATAGCCAAGCTCGCGCAGCTGCAAAGAAAGTTCCTCGAAAGCGCGTTGCGCCTCGTTCGTCCAGGAGGGCTTGTCGTCTTTTCCAACTGCTCGCTCGACCCCGCCGAAGGAGAGGACCTTCTCCGGCAATTGCTTGCCGAGCGGCCGGATGTGGCGCTCGAGCCGATACTCCCCCAGGAACTGCCGGGGGCCGAGCATTTCGTCACGGCCGAGGGGTTTCTGCGCACCACGCCGGCCACTGGAGACGGCGAGGGCCGGCTCGGCGAGGTCGACGGCTTCTGCGCCGCGCGGCTCAGACCCTTGTGAGCGAATTAATCCTTCGCACAAACCCTTGAATCATCTAGTGTCCCGGTTGGATTCGCGGGCGGTCCAGGGGAGAATTCGTCGATACGGTATTTGGAGATGGCCGGCGGCTTCAGCCCGCTCCTTTGGGATTTAGCGGCGCGCCAGGCGTGGAAGCGCCTGCGCCGACGGCTGCGCGCCGGTCCGGCCTGGCGGTGGCGCTATTCCGGCCGCACGCCCGAGCGGCTGCTGATCGCCCCTCCCGACCTGCGCCTCGGCGACCCGGAAATTGCGAAGGAAATTTATCACGGGCGCATTCTGCTCGCCGGATACCTGGTCGAGACGGGCGGACAATCCCCGTTCCACATGGCCGTCCGTAACCAAGCCTGGCTCGAGGAGCTGCACGGCTTCCGCTGGCTGCGCCACCTCCACGCCGCACATACGGAGCTTGCTTCGGCCAATGCCCGCGCGCTTGTCGCCGACTGGATCGCCCTTTACGGCCGGCGCATTGCCGGCCTGCCATGGCAGCCGGCGATCACTGCGCGGCGCATCATCGCCTGGCTGCAGCATTCGGCGGTCGTGCTGCAGGGCGCCGACCTTGTCGGCTATCGCCGATACCTGAAGCTGCTCGCCATCCAGGTCCGCTATCTGCGCGCGGTGGCAGGGGAGATGCCGGATGGCGAGGAGAAGCTGCGCGCCCGCATCGCCCTTGCCTTTGCCGCGCTCTCGCTCCCAACCTCCTCCGCCACATTGCGCACCGCGACGCGCAGTCTCAGCGCCGAGCTCGAGCGGCAGATCCTGCCCGACGGCGGTCATATCTCGCGCAACCCCCGCGCCGTGATGGAGCTCCTTACCGATCTCCTGCCGCTGCGTCATAGCTACGCCAGCCAGGCCGAGCCGCCGCCCGAAGCGTTGGTCAGCGCCGTGGAACGCATGCTGCCGGCGCTGCGCTTCTTCCGCCATCAGGACGGGAGCCTCGCCCGTTTCAACGGCATGGGAATCACCATCCACGACCGGGTCGCCGTCATCCTGCGCCAGGACGACACCGGCGGCGCGCCCCTCTCCCATGCGCCGCATTCGGGCTATGAGCGGCTTTCCATGGGCGGCACCACCATCATTGCCGATACGGCGCCGCCGCCGCCGCTGGAGCTCTCCAATATGGCCCACGCGGGCTGCCTCTCCTTCGAGCTTTCCTCCGGCAGGCACCAATTCGTCGTCAATTGTGGGGTCGACAGCTTTGGGGCGGAGGCTTTTCGGCCGCTCGCACGCGCGACGGCGGCGCATTCCACGGCGACGGTCAACGACACGTCGCAAGCACGTTTTGCGCTGCCGGCAGGCTGGGGCGAATGGGTCGGCACACCGTTGGTGGGCGGCCCCCGCAAGGTGGAATGCCGGCGCGTCGATTCCGCAGGCGTCCAGGCTTTCGTGGCCAGGCACGACGGCTATGTCTCGCGGTTCGGCATCGTGCATGAACGCGAGCTGGCGCTGATGCAGGAAGGCACGATCGTGCGCGGGCTCGACCGCTTTCTGGCACCGGGCGGAGCGCCGCCGGAGCGCTCAGTGGCGATCGCCGTGCGCTTCCACATCCATCCCGACATAGAGCTCTATCGCGACGAACACGGCCTGTTGATCCTTGCTGGAGATGCCACGGACACCTGGGTCTTCTCCTGCAGCGATGTGGAGCCGGTGGTGGAGGAGTCCATCTTCTTCGCGGCCATAGCCGGCCCCTGCCGCAGCCGCCAGATCGTGCTGCACTTCAATGCTGCGGAACGGCATGAAGTGCGGTGGCAACTCGCCCGCACCCACAGCATCCTCACGCGAAGCTAGGGCCGGTCAGCGATTGGGCCGTGCTGCGGGTTGATTTGGTGTGGTCCTGTGCTAGGCCAGCAGCCTGCCTGGAGGTTTGCCATGACCGTTTCCGCCAAAAACATTCCAGCGCCGGATCTCGTGCCTGTGCGGCGGGCGCTCATCTCGGTTTCCGACAAGACGGGCATCCTCGACTTCGCGCGCGCCCTTGCAGGACACGGGGTCGAGCTGGTTTCGACCGGGGGCACGGCCGCCGCCCTCGCGCAGGGTGGCCTTTCCGTGCGCGACGTGTCCGAGCTGACCGGCTTCCCCGAGATCATGGACGGGCGCGTAAAGACGCTCCACCCGTCCGTCCATGGCGGGCTGCTCGGCATCCGCAACGATGCGGAGCATCGCGCGGCCATGGAACACCACGGTATCGAGCCGATCGATCTCGTGGTGATCAACCTCTATCCCTTCGAAGAGGTCCGCTTTGGCGGCGCGGATTACGCCGCAACGATCGAGAACATCGACATCGGCGGGCCGGCTATGCTGCGCGCTGCCGCCAAGAACCACGCCTATGTGGCGGTCGTTACTGATACGGGCGACTACGCGCGGGTGCTCGCGGCGATCGATGCGCATGGAGGAGCGCTGCCCTACCGCACGCGCCAGGAGCTTGCAGCGAAGGCTTATGCGAGGACTGCCGCCTATGACGCCGCGATCTCACAATGGTTTGCTGAGACGCTGCCGGTTTCTGAGCCGGAGTGGCGCGCCTTCGGCGGCAGGCTGGCGCAGGTGATGCGTTACGGCGAGAATCCGCACCAGCAGGCGGGGTTCTACGTGACCGGCGAGAGGCGGCCGGGCGTGGCGACGGCCCGGCAGCTACAGGGCAAGCAGCTTTCCTACAACAACATCAACGATACGGACGCCGCTTTCGAGCTGGTGTCCGAATTCGACCCAAAGAAGAGTGCCGCGGTGGCCATCATCAAGCACGCCAATCCCTGCGGCGTGGCGGTGGGCGCTTCCCTCGCCGAGGCCTACCGCAAGGCGCTCGCCTGCGATCCTGTCTCCGCCTTCGGCGGGATCGTGGCGCTCAACCGCACCCTCGATGCAGAGGCTGCCGAGGAGATCGCAAAGATCTTCACCGAGGTGATCATCGCGCCTGATGCGACCAAGGAGGCGCAGGCGGTCATCGCGGCGAAGAAGAATCTGCGCCTGCTTGTGACGGGCGGCGTCGCCGATCCGCGTCAGCCCGGACTGTCCGCCAAGACCGTCTCCGGCGCGCTGCTCGTGCAGACGCGGGACAATGGCGTGGTGGATGACCTGGAGCTCAAGATCGTCACCAAGCGGGCACCGAGCGAAGATGAAATGGCGGACCTAAAATTTGCCTTCCGGGTCGCCAAGCACGTCAAATCCAACGCAATCGTTTACGCCAGGAATCTCGCCACCGTCGGTATCGGAGCAGGACAGATGAGCCGAGTGGATTCGGCGCGCATCGCCGCCCGAAAGGCGCAGGACGCAGCGGAGGCGACCGGCATCGGGGAGCCGCTCACGAAAGGCTCGGTGGTGGCGTCGGATGCGTTCTTTCCCTTCGCCGACGGGCTCCTCTCCGCGGTGGAAGCCGGCGCCACGGCAGTCATCCAGCCCGGTGGCTCCATGCGCGACGACGAGGTGATCAAGGCCGCCGACGAGCACGGCATCGCCATGGTCTTCACCGGTATGCGGCATTTTCGGCACTAGCTGGGGCGCTCGGGCTGAGCAGAGTTGCGGACCATGGGTAGGAGCGCCAGCCCGATCAGAAACAGCGCCAGAATGGGCGCGACGCCCAGTCTCTGCGCGTTTTCCGGCGAGAATGCCGCGCCGGTGAAATAGGCGGTCGCGGCGGCAACGGCTAGCGGGCCGATAAAAGTCGTCGCCTTTCCCGACAGCGCGTAGAGGCCGAAAGCCTCCGTCACCTGCCCGCGGGGTACCTGGTCGACCAGCAGTGTGCGCGAAGCCGCCTGGATCGATCCGCCTGCCGCGCCGATCAGCGCCCCGGCGGCGAAGAAGACCATGTCCGGGAGCGAGACGGCGCCACCGACCGGCATGAAGAAGACCTCTGTGCGGGTGGTCGAGATCACCAGAAAGCAGCAGAAGGCCAGGATCAGGATAGAACCGCTCACGACGGACTTGGGTCCCCGGGCCTGATCCATGCGCCCGCCGATCCAGGCGCCCAGCGCGCCGGTAACATTGGCGATGATGCCGAAGATGCCGATTTGCACGATAGACCAGCCGAGCACGCCGGCGGCATAGATGCCGCCGAAGGCGTAAAGCGCATTGAGTGCATCGCGATAGAACATGGATGAGAGAAGGAAACCGAAATAGCTGCGCTCGGAGGGCAGGCGGCGAAGCGTCGATCCGAGCTGACGCAGACCCTGCCGCACGGCGCCGGCAACGCGCCGGCGCGGCCGGTCCGGTGTGAACAGGAACAGCGGCAGCACGAACACGATATACCATAGCGCGGCGAGAGGGCCGGAAGCGCGGTCGCCCTCATGAGCGCCAGGATCAAGGCCTAAGATCGGCTCCATGCCGATCAGGGTCCGGCCGGTCTCGGGCGATGCGGCCATGAAGCCCAGCACGAGCACCAGCGAGATGAGCCCGCCGACATAGCCAAGCCCCCAGGCGGAGCCGGAGAGCCGGCCGAGCTCGGAGCGTGGGACGAGATCGGGCATCATGGCGTTGTTGAAGACCGCAGCGAATTCCATGCCGAACACCGCCAGGGCGATGGCGAGCAGCACCGGTGCGAGATTGTCCATGCCCGGCGCCGCGAACCAGAGCGCCGCACAGGCAAGCACGCCCACTATGGAGAAGGCGAGGATCCATGGCTTTCGCGCGCCGGATGCATCGGCGATCGCGCCCAGAACCGGCGAGGACAGCGCGATCAGGAGGCCGCCTATCCCTGTCGCTAGTCCCCAAAGCTCCTGCCCGCGCGCCGCGTCGGGAGCGACGGTCGAGGCGAAATAGGGCGCAAAGACGAAGGTGATCACCAGCGTGTGAAAGGGCTGCTGCGCCCAGTCGAAGAGCATCCATGCCCAGACGCCGCGACGGCCAGCAGCAGCGCGTACCCCTCCGCCACTCATTTCCTGAGGGCCGCTCAAGCGCTGAGATCTGCCATTAGCCCGGCGGCGACCGTGAGACGGGAGACGGTGAGTTCGCCGCTTTCGGTCAGCGACTGGAGCCTCTCGCGAACGCGCGCCACGCGCTCGCCGCCCGCCTCCATCCACCGCGTGGCAGGATCGCTCGCCTCGGGATAGCTCGACAGGGCGGCGACGGCAATGCCCCGCCGGCTGGCGTCGATCGTGTCCATGGCACGGGCGAGCGCCAGCCCGTCATAATAGTCGGACGGGGTAAGCAAGCCGGCCGCATCCTCGATACGGCTGAGCCGGAAGGCTTCGCTCACGGCGAAGAAGGCGCTGGCCGCCCTTGCAATGCCTGTCTCGGCGAGATCGGCGGCGAGCGCGATGTCGGGCACCAGGGTGAGGACATCGAGCGAGGCAAGCCGCTCGGCGAGCGGGGCGGGCACGCCCGCCGCGGTGAACTTCGCGGCCGTGGCGGCCATGGCTTCGGCATGGCCATGCGGCAGGAGCGACTTCAGCACCGGCTGGAGTTCCTCCCGGGCCCGAACAAGATGACCGACACGCTCGCCCACCGCGCCCTGGCCCGTCCCGTTCTTGAGCTGCCAGGCTGTGGCGGAACGTATGAGCGCCGTGACACGGCCGTAGAGTGCAAGCTGCACCTGGCCGTCGATCCTGTTGTCCAGCTGATCGATGGCCGAAAAGGTCGAGCGCAGGTCGAAGCCGTCGCGCACAACTGCATAAGCCTCGACGATTTCACGGGCGGGCCTGCCCGTTATGTCCTGCAGCCGGGTCACGAAGGTCGGGCCGCCCCTGTCGATGACGTCGTTGGCAAGCTCCGTGGCGATGATCTCGCGGCGCAGCCGGTGGCCGCGGATCTCGGCCACGTATTTCTCCCGCATCCGCCCCGGGAAATAGGAGATGAGATCGGCCTCAAAATAGGGCTCGTCTGCAAGCCGGCTTTGCACCAGGTCGCGAAACAGCACGAGCTTTGCGTATGCGAGCAACACGCCGATCTCGGCCCGGGTAAGACCTTCCCCGCGGCTCTGGCGCTCGGCGATCGCTTCGGGACCGGGCAGGAACTCCACGGCCCGGTCGAGATGACCCTCGCTTTCGAACAGGCTCATCATGCGGGCCTGATGCGGAAGTTCGGACACGCCGCCCTTTTCGACCAGCGAGATTGCGAGCGTCTGAAGATAGTTGTTGTCGAGCACCAGTTCGGCCACCTGGTCCGTCATCGAGGCAAGCAGCTCGTTGCGCACCGGCCGCGTCAGCGAGCCGGTGCGCATGGCGGCGGCCAGCGCGATCTTGATGTTCACCTCAAGGTCGGACGAGTTGACGCCGCCTGAATTGTCGATGGCGTCAGAGTTGCAGCGTCCGCCCTTCAGGTTGAACTCGATGCGCGCGCGCTGGGTCATGCCCAGATTGGCGCCCTCGCCGATCACCTTCGCCCTTAGCTCCGCCGCCGTGACCCGGATCGGGTCATTGGCGCGGTCGCCAGCCTCCTGGTCGGATTCCTGGGTGGCGCGCACATAGGTGCCGATACCGCCGAACCAGAGCAGATCGGCCTGCGCCTTCAGGATGGCGCGCATGATGTCCGCCGGCGACCCGGTGAGGGTGGCCATGCCGATGGCCGCCGCCGCTTCCCGCGTGAGCGTTATCTGCTTCTGCGATCGGGAGACGATCATGCCCCCCTTGGAAAGCTTGGACTTGTCGTAGTCTTGCCAGCTGGACCGCGGCAGCTCGAAGAGGCGCCTGCGCTCAGCAAGCGAGACGGCCGGATCCGGATCGGGGTCGATGAAGATGTCGCGGTGGTCGAAGGCCGCTACCAGCCTGATGCAGGGCGAAAGCAGCATGCCGTTGCCGAAGACGTCGCCCGACATGTCGCCGACGCCGACCACGGTGAAGGGCTCGCTCTGGATGTCCCGGTTCATCTCCCGGAAATGGCGCTTCACTGCCTCCCATGCTCCGCGCGCGGTGATGCCCATCTTCTTGTGGTCATAGCCGGCCGAGCCGCCCGAGGCGAAGGCGTCGTCGAGCCAGAAACCATGCGCCTGGCTGATCTCGTTCGCTGTGTCGGAGAAGGTGGCCGTACCCTTGTCGGCGGCAACGACGAAATAGGGGTCGTCCCCGTCGCGGCGCAGAACGCCCGGCGGCGGAACGACCTCGTCGCCCCGAAGATTGTCGGTGAGCGAGAGCAAGGTGGACACGAAGTTGATATAGGCTCGGCGCCCGGCCTCGAATATTTGCTGGCGGTCGGCCCCGAACGGCAGCCGGCGCGGATAGAAGCCTCCCTTTGCGCCGACAGGCACGATGACGCTGTTCTTCACCTGCTGCGCCTTGACCAGGCCGAGCACCTCGGTGCGGTAGTCCTGAGCCCGGTCGGACCAGCGCAGCCCGCCGCGCGCAACAGGCCCGAAGCGGAGATGAACGCCTTCCACCTCCGGGCCGTAGACGAAAATCTCGCGCCAGGGGCGTGGCTGCGGCAGCCCCTCCACGCTGCGCGAATCGAGCTTGAACGCCAGCGAGCGGCGGCCGGCCTCGGCGAAGAAATTCGTGCGCAGGGTCGATCGGATGAGGTTGAGGAAGCGCCGGATGATGGTGTCATCGTCGAGATTTGGAACCGCTTCCAGCGCGGCGAGGATCTCCTCCTCGATCTTTTTCGCCTCCGCTTCGCCGTGCGGCGCCCGTTCGGGGTCGAACATGGCGGTGAACAGCCCGAAGAGGCTTCTTGCGATCCCCGGATACCGGTTGAGCGTCTCGGCGATGAAGCCCTGGCTCTGCGGAATGCCGGCCTGGTGCAGATAGCGGCTATAGGCCCGCAGGACGCCGATCTCCGCCGCGCGCAGCCGCGCCCGCTGGGCAAGCGCGTTCAGCCCGTCATTGTCCTCCTCTCCGCGCCAGACTGCGAGGAAGACTTCTTCGAAGAGCGAACCATTGTCGGAAAGTCCGATCGGTTCGCCGAAGGCGTTTTCAAGCTCCATGTCGTGCAGGAAGAACTGCTCTTCGCCCGGCGCGCCGATCTCGAAGGTGCGTTCGCTGATGACGCGGAAGCCCATATTCTCCAGCAGAGGCACGCGACGGCTAAGGGCGACTGGCGCGCCGAAGTGGTAGATCTTCAGCGCTGCCTGATCTTCCCGCTGTTCCAGGTGGCGATAAAAATCGATCGCGATGGGGCTTTCAGGCGAGAGGCCGGCAAGGCGGCCGGCGTCGGCAAGGGCCGTTCCGGGTTCGAAGCTGTTGCGATAGCCCTCTGGAAAGCGCGCTGCGATGGCAGCGGCGCTCGGTGCGGCGCCTTCGTCCTCCACAGCTTCGCGCAGCGAGTCGTCCCAGGTGCGGACGATGCCGCGGACGGTAGCTTCCAGTTCCTCCGCCGCGATGCGCGGTGTCTTGCCGCCCGAGCGCCCAATAATGAAATGGACGCGAGCCAGCGAGCCTTCCGGGAAAGCAGGATAGAAGGCGGAAAGCCGGCCGTCGAAGACGGTCCTGAGATAGTCGCCGATCCGCTCGCGCACGCGCGAATCGTAGCGGTCGCGAGGGACGAAGACGAGGACCGACACGAACCGGTCGAACTGGTCGATACGGTAGAGGACGCGGACGCGCGGCCGCTCGCCCAGGGCAAGGATCGCCTCCGCATGCTTGCGCAGCCGCGGAATGCTGATCTGGAAAAGCTCGTCGCGCGGGAAGGATTCGAGCACATTGATCAGCGCCTTGCCCGAATGGTCCGTCGGCGAGAAGCCGGAGCGCGCGATCACCGCCTGCGCCTTCGAGCGCAAATGGGGGATCTTCAGGACAGAGCTGGTATAGGCGGTGGAGGCGAAGAGCCCCACGATGCGCAGCTCGCCCGTAAGCCGTCCCTGTTGGTCGAAGGTTTTGACGCCGATGTAATCGAGATAGGCGCGGCGGTGGACCACAGACTTTGCATTCGCCTTGGTCACGATCAGCGGGTCCGGCCCGTGCAGGAATGCGCGGATCTCCGGCGTGGTAGTTGCCGGCTCTCCGCCGCGGCGGAGCACGCGCACATCGGGGTCGGCAAGAATGCCCAGCCCAGTCTTTTCAGACCGCTCCAGCGTGCCGCTCTCCTCGCCTCCCACATAGGTGAACTCGCGCATACCGAGGAAGATGAAGTTGTCGTCGCGCAGCCATTCGAGGAAGGCGATCGCCTCTTGCATCTCGTCCGGGTCGAGCGGCACCGGCGCGGCCCGGAGCGAGGAAATCTCTTCTTGAAGGCGCGCCAGCATGGGCTTCCAGTCCCTCACCGCGGCGCGCACCTGGCCAAGGGTTCTTGTCAGCTGCTCCCTCAACGCCTCGCATTGCTCCGCCGAAAGGCGCGGCAGATGCACATGGATGAGGCTCACCTTATCCCCCTCCCGGGAGGATTTCGGACCGGCAGCACCCAGGATCTCGCTGACGCCGTGGGAGTGATGCCGGACGGAAAACACCGGATGCACGACAAGGCTCGGCTCTGGCGCCGATTGGGTGATCTCCCCCATCACCGAATCGAACAGGAAGGGCATGTTGTCGTTGACGACCGTAACGGCCGTGATGGGGCGGCCGGCGCGCTCGATGCCGGAATCGGCTTCTATGACGATGACGCTCTCGCCGCGCCGGTGCTTCTTGAGCGCGGCAAGGGCCAGTTCGGCCGCGCGGTCGAGGGCCGCCGGCTCGTAGGTCGCGAGATCCTCCTCCGGGGTCCGCGAGACCAGGAGTTCCCGCAACTGGCCGATATCGCTTCCGGCCTGGCCCGGGCTCCACGTGGCACTGGCCTTGACGCTCATCGGTCCCCTCCCACCAAATGCGCTCTGGTCATTGTGTATCTCCGCCGAAGGCGGCTCCGCTCTTCCCCCGGAAAGGTGTAACAATCATGACAAGCCGTATCACCGCCCTCGATATTCCTCCAGCCGAACCCCTCACCCCGGAAACGGAGGCCTATTTCGCAAAGTGCCGGGAAAAGCTCGGCCTCGTTCCCAACGTGCTTCTCGCCTATGCGTTCGAGGAAAGGAAGCTGCGCGCCTTCTCGGAAATGTACAACGACCTGATGCTGGGCGATTCCGGATTGACGAAGCTTGAACGCGAGATGATCGCCGTCGCCGTCTCCAGCATCAACCACTGCTATTATTGCCTCACGGCCCACGGCGCGGCTGTGCGCCAGCTTTCGGGCGACCCGGCCCTGGGCGAGATGATGGTGATGAACTACCGCGCGGCCCCCCTCTCGCCGAGACACCAAGCCATGCTGGATTTCGCCGCCAAGCTGACCGAGGCGCCTGCGAAGATCGAGGAGGCGGACAGGGAGGCGCTGCGCAAAGCCGGATTTTCCGACCGCGATATCTGGGACATCGCCTCCGTCGCGCCTTCTTCAACATGTCGAACCGCGTGGCTTCCGCCGTGGATATGCGCCCCAATGACGAATACCACGCCATGGCCCGGTGATCACCGCCTGACGATGATGCGCGTTTGGCGGGACAGAAGAGGCAGGAGCCGCGCCATGGTCCCCGGCGCCACGGCTATGCAACCTTCCGTCGGCTCAAATCCGGGGCGGGCTACATGCAGGAAGATGGCGCTGCCGCCGCCGCGCTTGCGCGGCAGGAAATTCCAATCCAGCACCACGCAGACGTCGTAGAGCCGGTCATCGCGCAGCATCTTCTCATGGCTTGCCGCGAAAGGCAGGCGTACGAGGCGGTTGTAGCTGGGGCTTTGGGGTGCGTCGCACCAGCCGAAATCCTGCCGGATGACGGCGGCGGGAAGGCGCGCTGGGCCGATGCCGGAGGGGCGCCGGTCGCGCCTGAAGAGAATTCTGATCGGCCGCATTGAGGCGAGGGGCGTGGCCCCGTCGCCTTCGCGCTTGAACGCCGAAATGCCCGAGCGCCCCAATGCGCACCGGAAGGTGCAGGAGCCAACCGCCAGTATGCCCTGCGACGGGCTGTTGGGGCGCCGCCGGACAGAAATGGCGTGTCCTTTTCGGCCCAATTTTTCCGGAAGAATGCTTTGCCGCCTTTTCCGGGCTATACTCGCACTGTCTGGAAGGGAATCGCGGGAGGGTTTCATCTTCATCTTATTGCGCAAAGTGGGACATTCTGCCAAGCGGGCTGCCCGTGTATGTTGAAGCTGGACGGATAGATTGACATGACGCCGCGCACCATCCTGATTGTCGATGACGACGACGACCTGCGCGCCACTTTGGTCGAGCAGCTGGCGCTTTATGACGAGTTCGACCTCCTTCACGAGGCCACGGCGACCAAGGGCATCCAGGCCGCCCGCAGCTCGACCGTGGATCTCACCATCATGGATGTCGGCCTTCCCGACATGGACGGACGCGAGGCTGTGAAGCTGTTGCGCAAGGGCGGGTATCGCGCGCCCATCATCATGCTCACAGCCCAGGACACCGATTCCGATACCATCCTCGGCCTGGAAGCAGGCGCCAACGACTATGTAACCAAGCCGTTCCGCTTCGCCGTGCTTCTGGCGCGCATCCGCGCCCAGCTGCGCCAGCACGAGCAGAGTGAGGATGCGAAGTTTACCGTCGGCCCCTACACCTTCCTCCCGAGCCAGAAACTCCTGACAGACCCGCGCGGCAGCAAGATCCGCCTGACGGAGAAGGAGGCGGCGATCATCAAATATCTCTACCGGGCCGAGCAGAAGGTGGTGACGCGCGACGTGCTGCTGGAGGAAGTGTGGGGCTACAATTCCGGCGTGACCACGCACACGCTGGAGACGCATGTCTATCGCCTCAGGCAAAAGATCGAGCGCGATCCTTCCAAAGCCGAAATTCTTGTGACAGAAAGCGGCGGGTACAAGCTCGTTCCTTGAGGCGGCCGGGCGGGAGCATAACAATAACGGGGTCGACCCCGGGGACGAGACCGCCATGGCGCTGGACGATGACATACGCGTTTTGTCCGGCGTGAGACTCTTCGAGGGCTTCACGCGCGAGCAGTTACGCCTCCTGGCCTTCGGAGCCGAGACCATCTCGCTCAGCGCGGGGCGGAAGCTTTACTCGGAAGGGGCGCCGGCGGACTGCGCCTTCGTGGTGGCCTCGGGCGAGGTCGCTCTGTTTCACCAGGGGAAGGAGGGCCGCGAGCTTATCTCCGTCCATGGCCCAGGCGCCATTCTCGGCGAACTGGCGCTGATCGCGGATACGGAGCGGCTCACAAGCGCCGTCGCGCAGACGGATGTTACGGTGATCCGGCTGAGCCGCTCGATGTTCCGCCGCATCCTGGAGGAATTCCCGGAAACGGCGATCAATCTGCGCAACCGCATCGCTGCCGATCTGCAGGCCCTGCTCGCCCGCATCACCGCCGTCGCGGCGAAGCTTGCCAAATGAGGCCCGCCCAAACAGAAAAGACCGGCCCAAAGGCCGGTCTTTTCATCGCGTTGCCTGAGAACTAGAAGTTCAGGATTCCTTGGGCTCGAGCACCTGGCGGCCGCGATACATGCCCGTCTTCAGGTCGATGTGGTGCGGGCGGCGCAGCTCGCCGGAATTCTTGTCTTCCACATAGGTGGGTGCCTTCAGCGCGTCAGCCGAGCGGCGCATGCCGCGCTTCGACGGCGAGGTTTTTCTTTTAGGAACAGCCATCTTACTCTCCGGTGTCGGTCGAGGGCGCGCGGTTTTGCAAACAGCCCGCAACCGCCTCTGATCTCGCAATTCGGGCCCGCCTATACACGGGAAAGTCATGCTTGGCCAGTGGGGCGCGGCGATTTTTCGCGCCGATCAGCGCCGTCAATCCGCCCCTTCGGCGCGGATGTCGTAGCGGTCGACCAGCTCCGGGTCCATCAGCTTGGCATGCAGCATCAAAAGGATGAGCTCGGCATCCTGCCCGCCGCCCGCCTCGAGCGCCGCCTCCATACGCGCCAGCGCAGCCGTAAGACGCGCCTCTCCGTTCACCTCGCCGAACCCGCCGGCCCCAAGAGCGCAGAGGGCCATCAATTCGCCCACGGGCGGATAGGCTTCGGCAGGCGGCTCGGGCACGTCCCTGTTCATCAATGTCACCGCGGCAAGCTTCGCGCCCTCAGGCACTGCGCCGGGGTTGAGCCCTGCCTGCCTCAGCGCCTCGTCAAGGAGGCGCATATCCTCCGAGCGGCCGAAAATCCCGAAGAACCCGATGGAGGCGCCGCGCTTCACCATTGAGTGACCCCTGCGCTCACCCGAGACAGCCGACATAGCCGCCGGCCCGCCGCGCGCGCGCCTCGATCACCGAGGCGATGCGGCGGAGCCCCGCCGAGGGCCGGGCAGGATTGCGCTCATAGGGATTGGGCAAGGTGACCGCAAGCAGCGCGGCCTGCCGGCGCGACAGGTCGCGCGCCGATTGCCCGAAATAGTGCCGTGCGGCGGCCTCGGCGCCGTAGATGCCGGGGCCCCATTCGGCGATGTTGAGATAGATCTCCATGATGCGCCTCTTCGGCATCACGATATCCAGATACACCGCGAGCGGCGCCTCCAGCGCCTTGCGTATGAAGGAGCGGCCCGGCCACAGGAAAAGGTTCTTCACCGTCTGCATGGGGATGGTGGATGCGCCGCGCGTCCTCTCGCCGGAGAGCGCCTCATCGATGACCGCCTTGAGCTCGCCGAAGTCGATGCCTGGATGGGAGCAGAACTGCCCGTCCTCCGACATCATCACCGCATGCACCACATTGTCCCCCATCGCCTCGAGGGGCACCCAGCGGCGCTCATACCCGCGCAGGGTCGCCAGATCGCCCAGCATCAAGGTGGAGACGGGATGCACGAAGGAGGGAATGTAAAGAAGCGTCAGAACCAGCGGAAGGAGAACGACAACCGCGGCGATGCGCATGAGCCCGCGCAGGAGGCGTCCGGCCGGGCGGAACCGTTTCCCTGTGCGTGCCCTTCGGGGCCGCCCTTCCGATTCCACCGCCGGTGCCTCCACACCCTTCTCCTAAATTCTCCTTCGGCATACCGGCAGGCAGTCCAGCTGGCAACCGCAAAGACCCGGAGACGCGTCCTTGACCTTGGGCGCGAATGCCGCCATCGCTCCGCCCATGGAAGAAGCGACCATGCCTGCTTTCGAAGAGCTGCTCGCCCTGACGGCGGGAGCGGTGGAGGATATGCTGCGCCGTCTCCTCGACGAGCGGTTTCGCGAAGGCGAAATCCTGCGCCCGGCGCATCTGCTTGCGGCCATGCGGCACGGCGTGCTCAACGGCGGCAAGAGGCTGCGGCCGTTTCTCCTCCTGGAGAGCGCGGCGCTGTTCGAGGCGCCGGGAGCCGCCGCCATGCGCGTGGCGGCGGCGCTCGAATGCGTCCACTGCTATTCGCTCATCCATGACGATCTGCCGGCGATGGACGACGATGACCTGCGCCGGGGCCAGCCGACGGTACATCGCGCCTTCGACGAGGCGACGGCTATCCTGGCGGGCGATGCCCTGCTCACCTACGCCTTCGACATCATCGCCGACGGGGAGACCGAGCTCCCTGCGCCGGTGCGATCGGAGCTGGTGCTGCGGCTGGCCCGCGCGGCCGGTCTTGGCGGCATGGTCGGCGGCCAGGCGTTGGACCTCCGCGCGGAAAAGGAGCCGCCGGACGAGGCGGGCATCGTCCAGCTACAGGCCATGAAGACCGGCGCTCTCATCCGCTTCGCCTGCGAGGCCGGTGCCATTGTCGGCGGAGCCAGCGCGCCGGACCGCGAGCGCCTGTCCTCCTTCGGGGCCGCGATCGGCCTTGCCTTCCAGCTGGCGGACGATCTTCTCGACCTGACCGCCACCCCGGAAACGGTGGGGAAGGCGACGGGCAAGGACAGGGCGGCAGGCAAGGCGACCCTCGCCGCCTTGCATGGCGAGGCATGGGCGCGCCGGCAGCTGAAAGGTCTGGTCTCCCAGGCCGAGGAGCTGCTGGAGCCCTATGGCGAAAAGGCCGCGGTGCTGCGCCAGGCCGCCCGCTTCGTGGCCGAACGGACGCGCTGACGCCGCAGCAGCCGGCCTGCCGGTGAAAATCCTATTGCAGCACGAGCTCGCCCGTCACATTGCGCCATTCGCTCGGCGAGATGAGCTGGCGGTGCGTATAGGTCACCGAATGCAGCGGACCGTCGAGCGTGTCGCGCCAGAACTCGACGAATTTGCGCAGTTCGGGGAATTTCGGGGCTATGTCGTAGTGCTGCCAGATGAAGCTTTGCAGAAGATGCGGGTGGTCTGGAAGATGATACAGAAACTGTGCGGTGGTGAGGCCGTAGCCCTTCAGCATCATTTCGGTTTCGCGGGTGTTCTGCATTGCAGTCCTTTCAAGCCGTTGCCGGTTCAATTTGTCCCGTGACAAGTTGACCGTCCAGTAAAAAAATGCTTCTGCAGCGCGGAAGTTCCTTTGAAACCAACATCTTAGCAGCAAACCTAAACGAGTGCTAACAGCGTCTGGCTGTGTGGCAGGCGCGAGGACGCCTCGCCATTGGTCGGATATTGCCGTTGCGGGCAGAATGGTAATAATGCGCGCAACCGCGAAAGGGCCGCCCACGGGCCCGAAATATCGCGCCTGCCGACATCCATCCGGAGGAGAATAATGTCCGAAGTGCATGTCCACCGCGTCAAGACCGCGTGGAAGAAGAACGCGCTGCTCGATGCCGACACCTACAGGAAATGGTACAGGGACAGCATCAAGGATCCGGAAAAATTCTGGGGCAAGCACGGCAAGCGCATCGACTGGTTCAAGCCCTATACGAAGGTGAAGAACGCCTCCTTCAAGGGCAAGGTGTCGATCAAGTGGTTCGAGGACGGCGTCACCAATGTCGCGCATAACTGCATCGACCGGCATCTGAAGAAGCGCGGCGACCAGGTGGCCATCATCTGGGAAGGCGACAACCCTTATGAGGACCGGAAGATCACCTATCGTGAGCTTTACGGTCACGTCTGCCGGCTCGCCAATGTACTGAAGGCGCGCGGCGTCAGGAAGGGCGACCGCGTCACCATCTACATGCCGATGATCCCGGAAGCGGCCTATGCGATGCTCGCCTGCGCGCGCATCGGCGCCGTCCATTCGGTGGTCTTCGGCGGCTTCTCGCCCGATTCGCTCGCCGGCCGCATCGAGGACGGCAGGTCGGACTTCGTCATCACCGCCGACCAGGGCCTGCGCGGCGGCAAGACGATCCCGCTCAAGGAGAACACCGACAAGGCGATCGCCATCGCCGAGAAGGCGGGCGCCAAGGTACGCCACGTGCTGGTGGTGCGCCGCACCGGCGGCAAGATCGACTGGGTGGAGGGCCGCGATCTCTGGTACCACGACGAGATCAGGACCGCGAAGGCGGACTGCAAGCCGGAGCCGATGAAGGCGGAGGACCCGCTCTTCATCCTCTACACTTCGGGCTCCACGGGCAAGCCCAAGGGTGTGCTGCACACGACCGGTGGCTACCTCGTCTATGTCTCCATGACGCACCAGTATGTCTTCGACTACCATGACGGCGACATCTACTGGTGCACGGCCGATGTGGGCTGGGTGACCGGCCACAGCTACATCGTCTACGGGCCGCTCGCCAACGGCGCAACCACGCTCATGTTCGAGGGGGTGCCCAACTATCCCGATGCCTCCCGCCTCTGGGAGGTGGTCGACAAGCATCAGGTCAACATCTTCTACACGGCCCCGACGGCCATCCGCGCGCTGATGGGCGCGGGCAACGATTTCGTGACGAGGACCTCGCGCAAGTCCCTGCGCGTGATGGGCTCGGTCGGCGAGCCCATCAATCCCGAGGCCTGGGAATGGTACTATAATGTGGTGGGCGAGAAGCGCTGCCCCATCGTCGACACCTGGTGGCAGACCGAGACGGGCGGCATCATGATCACGCCGCTGCCGGGCGCCATCGACCTCAAAGCGGGGTCCGCCACGCTGCCCTTCTTCGGCGTGCAGCCGCAGCTGGTCGACGGCGACGGCAAGCCGATCGAGGGACCGGGCGCCGGCAATCTCTGCATCACCGAATCCTGGCCTGGGCAGATGCGCACCGTCTATGGCGACCACGAGCGCTTCGTTCAGACCTATTTTTCCACCTATAAGGGCAAGTATTTCACCGGGGACGGCTGCCGCAGGGACGAAGACGGCTATTACTGGATCACCGGCCGCGTCGACGACGTGCTGAACGTGTCGGGACACCGGCTCGGCACGGCCGAGGTCGAATCGGCCCTGGTCTCGCACCCGAAAGTGGCCGAGGCCGCGGTGGTGGGATATCCGCACGACATCAAGGGGCAGGGCATCTACTGCTACGTCACGCTGATGGCCGGCGAAAAGGGATCCGAGGAGCTCAAGAAGGAGCTCGTAGAGCATGTGCGCAAGGAGATCGGGCCGATCGCCACGCCGGACAAGCTCCAGTTCGCCCCCGGCCTGCCTAAGACGCGCTCCGGCAAGATCATGCGCCGCATCCTGCGCAAAATCGCCGAGGACGATTTCAAAGCCCTGGGCGACACGTCCACGCTCGCAGATCCGGCGGTGGTCGAGGATCTGGTGGAGAACCGGCAGAACAAGCGGGCATAGGCTGTTTGCAGCTTCAACATCGTGGCTCCTTCTGCGGAGGTCGCCGGCGTCGTAGCTCTCTCTCCGCCCGGCCGGGATGGGTTTGAGGCCGCTCCGCGGCTGTGCACGTGTGGGAAGAAAGAAGGCGCGCGTCATCGCCGCCACGGCCGGCTTTCGCCGTCTGGCCATTGAAGAAGGTGGGAAGCGGGGCGCGTGATCCGTGCCTCTCTGTTAGTTTACGTGGCGCGTCTCACGCGCCCCGCCGGCCGCTGTCCCGACATTGGCCGGTCACTCGGGTCTCTCTTCCGTCCCGGCTGCACCCAATGGAGGGGGTGGTCTTTGCCGGGCCGAAGGAGAAGCCCTAGCGGCTTCTCCGCGGTTTCCGCGATGCTGTCTCTCACCCAGCATCCGTTTTTCCGAAGCGCTGTCTGTCACCCAGCACCCCGGCACCGCCGGCCTGTCGCGGGCCCTCATCATGCCTCCAGGTACCGACCCTGGAGGGGGAGGTTGCCGCCGCTCTCCCGAACACCCGGTGCGCATCCGGTTCCCGCAAGAGCGATGGGGTGATGATAAGGGAGGCCGGAAAGGGGTGGATAAAAAACAGGCGGAAAGGGCAAAAAAAGTGAGTGGGCCATTGTTTTTGCTGGCGAATTTTTTTTGCGGGGGGACAAACCTATCCCCGCCTTTGGAGTGCGCGCCTGGCGGTAGACAGTTCATGCGCAGGCGAGCCTACAGGCGCTAAGCGAAAGCGCGAGGCGCGTCTTAGCGTGACTCACTTTTGAACGTGAAAGGACCGAGTTAGCATCGACACGGCCACAGCAGTTATGTATTAGCGCCGCTCCCCAAGAGACACAGACAACCCCTTCCGAAGGACAGACCATGCGGGCGGTGAGCGGCGGCATTGATTTTGGCACGTCCAATTCTACGGTCGGTTGTGTCGAAAACGGCCGGCCACGGCTCGTCGAGCTGGAGCGCGGAGAGGCCACGATGCCCAGCGCCGTCTTCTTCAATTTCGAGGACGACCGTACCTATTTCGGCCGCAGCGCGATCGCCTGCTATACGGAGAACGTCGAGGGCCGGCTGCTGCGCGCACTCAAGAGCGTGCTGGGATCCTCGCTCATAGAAGAAAAAACACGCATCAAGGCCCATTCGATCGCCTTCTCCGACATCATCGGCTCGTTTCTGCATTATCTGAAGGAGCGCTTGGACACGCATGCCGGCGAGGCCGTGGACAATATCGTGCTTGGCCGTCCGGTGCATTTCGTCGATGACGATCCGGCGGCGGATATGCGGGCGCAGGACGAGCTTGAAAAGGCGGTGCGCAGGCGCGGCTTCCGGAACGTGGAGTTCCAGTTCGAACCGATTGCCGCTGCGCTCGACTATGAGCAGCAGGTCGTGAAGGAAGAGCTGGCGCTGATCATCGATATCGGCGGCGGGACCTCCGATTTCTCCATCGTCCGCGTCTCCCCGGAACGGGCGAAATCAGCCACCCGGAAGGACGATATCCTCTCCAGCCACGGTGTCCATATAGGCGGGACGGATTTCGACCGGCTCGTCAGCATTGCCCATCTCATGCCGGAACTGGGCTACGGATCCCCGACAAAGGACGGCAGGCGGAACCTGCCCGTCGGATACTACAACGATCTCGCCACCTGGCAGCGCATTCATCTGCTCTACACCAACAAGGTCATGAGCGATCTGCGGCAGATCCGCTACGAAGCCGCTCGCCCGGAGCTGGTGGAGCGGATGATCGAGATCGTCGGCAACCGGCAAGGGCACGCAGCGGCGGCCAAAGTGGAACAGGCAAAGATCGCCCTTACCGAAAGGATGGAGAGCGCCATCGAGGTTTCGCTGGGGCGGGAGGAACTGCAGGTGCCGGTCACCCGCGCTCAGCTGGACGAGGCGATCGGGACGACCGTCGAGCGCGTGCGGAGGGCCGTGATGAGCACACTTGCCGATGCAGGCATCGAGCCGGCGCAGATCACAGCGCTGTTCCTGACCGGCGGCTCCTCGGCCATCCCTCTCCTCAAGGAAAGCGTGCTGAGCATGTTCCCCTCGGCGTCCGTGGTGATGGGCGATATGTTCGGCAGTGTCGGGCTCGGCCTCGCCCTGGACGCCTGGCGCAAGTTCGGCGAATGAAGGGGGCATTCTCCAGTCTCCCTTACGGCGGCGGGCGCGCCTGGAAGCCGGCTTGCTCTGGGACAGATTTCTGCCCTCCGGGAAATTTTTACCCTTGCACCACCCGCCTTCACCCTCCACATTGGCGCCAACAGCAACAACTGAAAGGAGGTGATCCAATGTCGAGTGATTTCAATTCCAGCGTGGCCTCGGCGGATTGCCTTTCCCGGGAGCAGCCTCTCGGCTAAAGCGCAGGACGCGCGGTGCGGCGAACGCTCAAGCCGCTGGCCGCGTCAGGAATGGAATACACGGGGCCGTCCCAATGGGGCGGCCCTTTTTCTTTGGGGAAAGCGCTGAGAGGCGCGCCGGCGGGTCTCTTCTTTTCCCGGCTTTGCTCGCTCCTTACAAGGGGGAGGGACCGTATATAAGTCGACCCCCGCTCCGGTCGGCTTCGCCGACCTCTGCCCCCGCTCCGCAAGGCCTGGGCCAGCTCACCAGGCCCGCAGGAGGGGGCCGTCCTTCCCGTAGAATGGATCGGTCTGCGGCCTTGGCACCTTTGCCACCGCCGCGCGCGCGATCTTCTCGCGCAAAGTCGTATACTCCTCCTGCCCCTTCGGATAGGCGCCGATGACCAAAAGGTCCTCGCTCGCCGACAGGTTCCTGTGCCCGGTCCCGGCGGGGAGCACGAGGAGGTCGCCTTCCTGAAGGCTCAGGCGCTGGCCGGACGGGCCGCCGAGCTGCACCTCGACCCGGCCGCGGGCGATGCCCAGGGCTTCATGCGCGTCGGGGTGAAAATGGTGATAGGTGAAGATGCCGTTGCGCCAGATGCCGGCCCAGCCATTGGCGGCGAAACGGTCCTGAAAAATCCTGTCCTTCGCCTCGGCTTGCCTGTCGAGGACCTGCAGGTAGATCAGGACCGGGAAGACGGGGTTGTTCGGGACAAGCTCGTCTTCCTCCAGGAACAGGGTTTTCGGATCGATCACTTCGTGCATGGCCTATCAACGGCCAAAGCGGAGATTGGTTCTCGGCCGGTTACGGGAGCGTACCGCCGTCACGCGTGCCCGTTGCCGCCGCCTTCGCGCAATTCCATACGGCGGTAGAAGTCGGCGAGCTGCTTGCCGCGCTCCGGCTTGAAGGTGCGTCCCGCATCCTCCATCACGGCGATGCGGTCGATGCGGAAGGTGCGGAAATCATCGCGCAGCTCGCACCAGCCCACCAGGGTCCAAACCTTGCCCCAGAACCAGAGGCCGAGCGGGCGCACCTCGCGCTGCGTGACGCGGCCGAGCTCGTCGCGATAGTCGAGCCTGAGCACGCGCCGCTGCTCGACCGCCCGCTCCATGACGTCGATCGCCTGGCGCTCCGCATCGCTGATGCCCCAGCTCGGCGTGTGGATCTCGGTGCGGGAGATGCGCTCGCGCTCCGGCTCCGGCAGGACGGCGCCGATCTTGATCAGCGCCTCCTCGGCCGCCCGCGCCATCGCGGCACCGCCGAAGGCGCGCACCATGCGGGCGCCGGCCACCAGTGCGACGATCTCGTCACGCGTGAACATGAGGGGCGGCAGCTCGAAGCCTTCGCGCATCAGATAGCCGACACCCGCCTCGCCGTCGATCGGCACACCCGTTGACTGCAGGTCGGCGATGTCGCGGTAGATCGTGCGCTCTGAAACCTCCAGCCGCTCCGACAGCATGCGCGCGGTGACGAGACGGCCGCCGCGCAAGTGCTGAACGATCTGGAACAGACGGTCGGCACGCCGCATGGACGCTTCTCCTCAAGCGAACAGCCCGAAGCTGTTGCCGTCGGGGTCGAGACAATACACGAAACGGCCGGCGGGAATAGGGATGATGGGGGAGACGACCTTGCCGCCATTGGCGGTCACGCGCTCCATCGCCGCCTCGAGCGGCGCGGCGACGGCGAGGTGAATCGTGATGCCGGTGCCCTCGGGTGCAGGCTTGCCGGGATAGATGTGGCCGGCAACGGAGTCCTCATCGCGGGCGGCAAAGCGGGCCATCGGATTCGGCCCCTCCATATCGGCAAGCTCGTTCTGCAGCACCGCGCCGTAAAACGTTCTCGCGCGGTTCATGTCGGTGACCGGGATCTCGAACCAGACTGCGGCCTGGGCAGGCAAAAACGGCGACATGCGCGCTCCTCTCGATGATGGGGCGGAAGATGCCACAGCGCTCCTGACAACATTGCGTCAGTAGGGCGAGCGGCGTAGCGGGACGGCTTTCAGTGTCAGAGCCGGCGCCGGCGCGGGCCGGCCGGAGCCCAGCCAATATCGCGCTGCAGCTCCTGCGGCAGATCGTTCATGATACGTTCCGCAAGCTTCCTGCGCCGGCGCTGCTGCAGGCTGCTTGCCCACCGCCCGAGGGTGCGTGCCAGGGAATGGCGGATGGCTGTCATGATTCGTCCTCCAGATTGACCGGAGGATTATCCCACCGCCGTGGTGACAGCGTCTTGTCAGGAGCGCGCCGGGTTTTTCCTTATTCCTGCGAACGCACCGGCACGGTGTAGTTGAGGGGCAGGCGGCCGCCATCGGCATAGATGGTCTGGCCGGTGATGTAGCTGGCATCGTCGGAGGCGAGGAAGGCGGCGATGGAGGCGATCTCCCTCGGATCGCCAATTCGCCCGAGGGGCGTGCGCGAGAGGATGCGGTCGCGCGCGGCCGGATCATTGTTCACGCTTGCCAGCATGTCGGTCATGATCGAGCCCGGCCCGATCGCGTTGACACGGATGCCATAGGGCGCCAGCGAGAGGGCCATGGCCTTGGTGAGCTGGTTCACGCCGCCCTTGGACACCGAATAGGGCACCTGGTTGGCGATGGCGAAGACCGCGTTGACCGAAGACATGTTGATGATTGCGCCCGCCGGCCCGCTATTTTGCACCTTCTCCACCATGTAGCGGGCGACGGCCTGGCCGACGAGGAAGGCGCCCTTGAGGTTCACATTGAGAACGCGGTCGAAATCCTCCTCTTTCAGATCGAGGAAATCCGCCCCGTGCACGATGCCGGCATTGTTGACGAGGATGTCGATGTCGCCCAGCGCGTCGATGGTGGAGGCGACGAGATTGTGCACGTCGAGGCTCTTGCCGATATCCGCCTTCACGAAGCGGGCCTCGCCGAGCTTCTCCAGGTCCCTGATCGCCCTCATGCCCTTCTCGGCGTCGATATCGGCGATCACCACGCGCACGCCCTCGTGCAGATAGCGCTCGGCGATGGCATAGCCGATGCCGCTCGCAGCGCCCGTCACGATCGCCGTCTTGCCGTCCAATGCCATGGTTCTTCCCCGACTGTTGCTCGCGCGGAAACTGGCCCTCCGCTCGGCCAAGGTCAAGTGCCGTCAGCGCCGGCCAAGCGCGGCGGAGATCTCATCGAGGATGGCGGGGTCATCGATGGTGGCGGGCAGGGTCCACGCCTCGCCATCGGCGATCTTCTGCATGGTGGCGCGCAGGATCTTTCCCGACCGGGTCTTCGGCAGGCGCTTCACGGCGACGACGCGCTTGAAGGCGGCGACGGGGCCGATGCGCTCACGGACCATGCCGATGAGCTCCGATTCGATCTCGGCAATGTCGCGCGAGCTGCCCGCACGCAGCACTACGAAGCCGCAGGGCACCTGCCCCTTCACAGCGTCGGCGATGCCGATGACGGCGCATTCGGCCACGTCGGGGTGCTCGGCGACCACCTCCTCCATGGCGCCGGTGGAAAGCCGGTGGCCGGCGACATTGATGATGTCGTCCGTGCGCGACATGATGAAGATGTAGCCGTCCTCGTCGATATAGCCGGCATCGGCCGTCTTGTAGTAGCCGGGGAAGGCGGTCAGATAAGCCTCGCGGAAGCGCTCGTCGGCATTCCAGAGCGTGGGTAGTGAGCCGGGCGGCAGCGGCAGCTTGATCACGACATTGCCGAGCGTGCCGGGAGGAGCGGGCTTTCCGTAGTCGTCGAGCACCTGAACATCAAAGCCCGGCATCGCCACGCCGGGCGAGCCGTATTTCACCGGCAGCATGCCCAGCCCGACGGGATTCTGGCTGATGGGCGCGCCGGTCTCCGTCTGCCACCAGTGGTCGATGACCGGCTTTTCCAGGTGCCTCTCGGCCCATTTGACCGTTTCCGGATCGGCGCGCTCGCCGGCCAGGAACAAGGTGCGGAAGCGCGAGAGGTCGTGCCTGCGGATGAAGGCGCCGTCCGGATCGGCGGTGCGGATTGCGCGGAAGGCAGTCGGCGCGGTGAAGAGGGCGACGACACCGTGTTCGGCGATGACGCGCCAATAGACGCCGGCGTCGGGCGTGCCCACCGGCTTGCCCTCGAAGAGGATGGTCGTGCAGCCGTGCAGCAGCGGCCCGTAGACGATATAGGAGTGGCCGACCACCCAGCCGACATCGGAGGCCGCCCAGAACACCTCGCCCGGCTTGACGCCGAACTCGTTCTGCATGCTCCATTTGAGCATGACCATATGGCCGCCATTGTCGCGCACGATCCCCTTGGGACGCCCGGTCGTGCCGGAGGTGTAGAGGACATAAAGCGGATCCGTCGCCGCAACGGGCACGCAGGGGATCTTTGTGCCGCGCGCGGCGGAGACCGCTTCCGCATAGTCCAGATCGCGCCCGGGGATGAGCTCGCAGACCTGCTGCTCGCGCTGCAGGATGATGCAGCGCGTGGGCTTGGTTTCGGCGAGCTCGATCGCCCGGTCGAGCAGCGGCTTATAGGCGAGGATGCGGCCTGGCTCGATTCCACAGGAAGCGGAGATGACGAGCTTCGGCCGGGCATCGTTGATGCGCGCGGCAAGCTCGGGCGCGGCGAAGCCGCCGAAGACGACAGAATGGACCGCGCCGATGCGGGCGCAGGCGAGCATGGAGAAGACGGCCTCCGGCACCATGGGCATATAGATGATCACGCGGTCGCCCTTGCCGATGCCCTCCTTCTGCAGCACCGCGGCAAGAGCCTCGACCTCGGCCTTCACCTCAGCATAGGTGAAGCTTTGCTTGCGGCCGGTGAGCGGGCTGTCATGGATGAGGGCGAGCTGGCCGCCGCGCCCGCGCTCGATGTGGCGATCGAGCGCATTGTAGCAGGTGTTGCAGAGGCCACCGGGGAACCAGCGGCCATAGACGCCCTGCCGGGGATCAAAAACCCTGTCGAAGGGCTTGAACCAGTCGATCTCCGCGGCTGCTTCCGCCCAGAATGCCTCGGGATCTTCCTTCCAGCGGCGATAGGTCTCGTGATAGCGCGAAGTCATGCAGCCTTCCTCCCTGGCTGTCGTCCACCGCTCCGTTCTATCGAATCGCCGTCGTCCCCGTAAACTGAACTTGCGGCGAAGGCGCGGCTTTGACAGGCCGGCAAAATGCTGTCAAAGCGGCTGGTCCCTTACCTGCCGGCGCGCCGATGACCAAAGTCCTATCGCTGCTTATCGTGGCCGCCATGGTCCTGCATCTCATACGGCCGCTGGGTTTGCCGGGTCTCAGGCACCGCCGCGACGCGTGGAAGCTCGCGGTGCTGGCGCTCGCCGCGATGGCGGTGACGGTGGGGCTCAGCCACATGCGCGGGTGAGTTGCGGGGCAACTGCCTACCAACGCGATCCAGCGCAACGATCCCCACCGATGTCCGCGGATCGACTCTCCCTCGGGTGCAGGCGATCGCATGCGCTTCACCTTCTCCCTCTCCGTCTCGGCTTTGCCTCGACACCTCTCCCCCCACTTTGCGTGGGGAAGAGGATGCGCCGGCCGCAGTCCCGGCGCCTCCATCACCTTGTGGGGCAGGGCAGGCGCCCTCAGGCAGCCTGCTCCATCTCCTGCTTCCAGTCGCCGCGCGCGGCGAGCGCGTTCATGCGCGCGCGGTGCGCGAAGGCGCGCTGGCCGGCGGCGACGTTCTCGCTCTTTCCGCCCCATGCCTTCAGCGCCGCCGCCTGGAGGGCGCGGCCATAGGAGAAGGTCAGCTTCCACGGCACCTGGTAGGAGGCGTTCATGATGGAAAGATGCGCCGTGGCCTCCTCGTCGGACTGGCCGCCGGAAAGGAAGGCGATGCCGGGCACGGCCGCAGGCACCGTGGCCTTCAGGCAGCGCACGGTCTTTTCAGCCACCTCCTCGCGCGAAGCCTTGCGCGCGTTCTTGCCGTCGATGACCATATTGGGCTTGAGCACCATGCCCTCGAGCTTCACGCGCGCGTCGTAGAGCTCGGTGAAGGTCGTCTTCAGCACCCATTCGGTGACTTCGTAGCAGCGGTCGATGGAATGGGTGGCGGGCGTTCCGTCCATCAGCACTTCGGGCTCGACGATGGGCACGATGCCGGCCTCCTGGCAGAGCGCGGCATAGCGGGCGAGCGCCTGGGCATTCTGCTTCACCGCGCCCCAGTTGGGAAGATCGTCCGAAATGGCGATGACGCCGCGCCATTTGGCGAAACGCGCGCCGAGGCCGTAATATTCCTCGAGCCGCTCGCGCAGGCCGTCGAGGCCTTCGGTGATGGTCTCGCCGGGGAAACCCGCCAGCGGCTTGGCGCCCGCATCCACCTTGATGCCGGGCACCGCGCCTGCGTTGTTGATGATCTCGGCGAGCGGCGTGCCGTCCTTGGCCTGCTGGCGCAACGTCTCGTCGTAGAGGATGACGCCGGAGATGTAGTTGCGCATGCCCTCTTCGGCGCGGAACAGCATCTCGCGGTAATCGCGGCGGCTGTCCGCCGTCGACTCAAGGCCGATCGTGTCGAAGCGCTTCTTGATCGTGCCGCTGCTCTCGTCCGCCGCCAGTATGCCTTTGCCGTCGGCGACCATCCTGGCCGCGATGTCTTCCAGCCGTTCGCTCATCCTGATTCCTCCTGTCTGTCATACACGCCGAATAGCAGAAGGCCGGTAAAAACGGAATGCCGGCCAAAGTTCCCTAATCGTTTGAAAGAAAAGATTTATTGCTCAATCGTCAGGGCCGCCACGCCGGGAAGCTCCTTGCCTTCCATCCATTCCAGGAAGGCCCCGCCGGCGGTCGAAACATAAGTGAAATCATCGGCCACGCCCGCCTGATTGAGTGCGGCAACCGTGTCGCCTCCGCCCGCGACGGAAACAAGCAGCCCCTCGCGCGTGCGCTGGGCGGCGTGCCTTGCAGCGGCGACGGTGGCCCGATCGAAAGGCTCGATCTCGAAAGCGCCGAGCGGACCATTCCACACCAGCGTGCGGGCACGGTCGAGCCATTCCTTCACCTTCTCGACGGATTTCGGTCCGACATCGAGGATCATCGCATCCTGCGGGACGGCATCGATTCCGACCGTCTCGCTTTGCGCGCCGGCCTCGAATTTCCGAGCCACCACTGCGTCGACGGGCAGGATGATCGCGCAGCCGGCGGAGGCCGCATCGATCATGATCTGCCTCGCCGTGTCGGCCAGCTCATGCTCGCGGAGCGATTTGCCTACTGCCGTGCCGCGCGCGGCGAGGAACGTGTTCGCCATGCCGCCGCCGATCACCAGCCCGTCGACCTTTTTCACCAGATTGAGGAGGAGGTCGATCTTGGTCGAGACCTTGGCACCGCCGACGATGGCCACGACCGGACGCTGCGGATTGCCCAGTCCTTTTTCAAGGGCCTCCAGCTCGGCCTGCATGGTGCGCCCGGCATAGGCGGGCAGGAGGTGCGCCAGCCCTTCGGTCGAGGCATGCGCGCGATGGGCGGCGGAGAAGGCGTCATTGACATAAATGTCGCCGTTCTCGGCCAGCGCTTTGGCGAAATCCGGATCGTTCTTCTCCTCGCCCGCATGGAAGCGGGTGTTCTCGAGCAGCAGGATATCTCCATCGATCATTTCGGCTATAGCGCTCCTCGCCTGCCCGCCGATGCAGTCCGAGGCGAAATGGACGCGCCGGTCGAGCACCGCTTCCACCGCATGGGCGATGGGTCGCAGGGAGAACTCCGGATCCGGCTTGCCCTTCGGGCGGCCGAAATGGGCGAGCAGGACGACCTTGGCGCCCTTGTCCGAGAGCTCGGCTATGGTGGGCGCGATGCGCTCGATGCGGGTCGTATCGGTAACCTCCCCGTCCTTCACCGGTACGTTGAGGTCCACGCGCACGAGCACGCGCTTTCCGGCCACATCGGTCAGGTCGTCCAGGGTCTTGAAACCGGCCATCTGCTTCTCTCCTCAATGAGCAGGCGCGAACATACAATCCGCCACGCACGAGGCAAGGCTCAACTCTGGTCCTTCGCCGCCTCGCCCGCGCCCCCCAGCGGCTCCTCCTCGCGCCGGTTCTCACGCCACCGGTTGAGAGAGACGCCCAGCCGGCTGAGCGCCTCGCCGACGCTGATATAGGCTGGCACGGGCGGGCCCGGCGCCGGCGGGTCGACGGAGAGGCCGATGGAGGTAATCCGGCCGTCCTCATCCGTATCGCGCACGATCAGCTCAACGTTGCCGAGAGGCAGCCGGTCGCCATATTCAGCGCGCCCGCCAAGCCGCATGCGGACGAAATCGGCGATGGTGAGATCCTGGTCCTCCTGGCTGAGGCCCAGCCCATAGGCAGCCTCCATGTCCGCCATGGGCCTTTCCGGGTCCACCGCAAAGGCACCGAAAAAGTCCGCGTCTTCCGGATCGACCTCCGTGGGGCTGGCAAACAGCCGGTCGAGGAGCCGCGGATAACGGTCGGGGACGAAGATATAGACGCGATCGCCCGCCATCAGCCGCCCTGCATATTGGAAGGCCATGGATCGCCCGTCGCGGATGACCAGCGCCGGCCTGGCCCAGCGGGGGATGCGCTCGCCGCGCGCAACCGGGCTGCCTGCGACGACGCGGAAAGCAAGAAGTTCGTGATGCGCGGAACCGGGCAATTCCAGTTCCACCTTGTCCACCAGGCCGGTGCGCGGCGGCACGGTCATGCCCAGCCTGCGGGCGACCGGTCCGATGCTCCAGCCCTGGAGCACCAGCGAGACAAGCACGACGATGAAGACGATGTTGAAGATCGTCCTGCCGCCTTCGATCCCCTCCATGATCGGCAGGAGCGCCAGAAGGATGGAGACGGCGCCGCGCAGGCCGACCCAGGAGATGAAGGCTGTTTCCGCCCGCGAGAAGCGGAACGGCGCCAGACAAAGCGACACGGCCAGCGGGCGCGCGATAAAGATAAGGAACAGCCCGATGAACAAGGCGGGGAAAAGGATGTCGGCAAATTGCGAAGGCGTGGCGAAGAGGCCGAGGACCAGGAACATGATGATCTGGGCGAGCCACGTCACCCCGTCCTGGAAACGCTTCAGCATACCCGTGGAGCGCATCCGGGCGTTGCCCGCCACCATGCCGGCAACATAGACCGCGAGGAAGCCAGAGCCGCCGATCGCGCCCGTCACCGCAAAGACGAGAAGGGAGAGCGCCAGGACAAAGATCGGCAGCAGACCCTGCTCCAGATGCAGCCGCTCCACCAGCCGCACGATGAGATAGCCTCCGGCAAAGCCCGCCACGAGGCCGATCCCCATCTGCTGCAAGAAGCCGAGAAGGATCTCCCCCGCGAGCGCTCCGGGCTGCAGCGCTCCTCCTGTCTCGATCAGGTTCACGAGCGCAAGGGTGAGGAAGATCGCCATTGGATCGTTGGAGCCCGATTCGACCTCAAGGGTCGAGCGCACGCGGTCGCGCACGGAAATATTACCGACGCGCAGCAGGAAGAAGACGGCCGCGGCGTCCGTTGAGGCCACCGCCGCGCCCAAAAGCAGCGACTCCAGCCAGCCAAGGTCGGCGACATAATAGGCGACGAGGCCGACAAGTCCGGCAGTTACGAGGACGCCAGCGGTGGCAAGGACGATGGCGGGGGCGGAGGCGGAGCGAAAGCTGGCGGCCGAGGTGCCGAAGCCTGAATCGAAGAGAATGACGGCGAGGGCGAGGGAGCCGACGAAAAAGGCCACGGGAGCATTGTCGAAGTCCAGCCCCAGCCCGTTCGTTCCCGCAGCAAGGCCGATGCCGAGGAAGACGAGCAGCAGCGGTGCGCCAAAGCGGAACGCGACGAGGCTGGAGAAGGCGGCGAGGAGGACCAGCGCCGTGCCGACAAGGGTTATGACATAGATCGCCTGGTCCATGGCTCCTCTGGACGAGTCGTTGACGGCCAAAGTGCGGCAGGCTCAGCGCTTAAAGCAAGCGCCACGACAAAGAAAAGGCCCGGCATCGCTGCCGGGCCTGGGATCGAGCGGCCGTCCGGTTCAGCCCAGCGTCTTGGCGATCACCGCCGTCACGTCGGCCATGCGGTTCGAAAAGCCCCATTCGTTGTCGTACCAGGACATAACGCGGACGAGGTTTCCCTCGATCACCTTGGTCTGGTCGAGCGCGAAGGTGGAAGAGGCGGGGTTGTGGTTCATGTCGATCGAGACCAGGGGCTCCTTCGTATAGTTGAGGATGCCCTTCAGCGGACCTTCCGTCGCAGCGGAAACCAGCGCCTGGTTCACCTCGTCGGGCGTGACGGTACGCTTTGCCACGAACTTGAAATCGATGACCGAGACGTTGGGGGTGGGGACGCGGATCGAGACCCCGTCGAGCTTGCCCTTGAGCTCGGGCAGGACCAGGCCGACGGCCTTCGCGGCGCCCGTGGAGGTGGGGATCATCGACATGGCTGCCGCGCGGGCCCGGTAGAGATCCTTGTGCATGGTATCAAGCGTCGGCTGATCGCCCGTATAGGCATGCACCGTCGTCATGAAACCCTTCTCGATGCCGATCGCGTCGTTCAGCACCTTGGCGATAGGGGCAAGGCAATTGGTGGTGCAGGAGGCATTGGAGAGGACGATATGCTCCCTGGTGATCTTGTCGTGGTTGACGCCATAGACCACGGTGAGGTCAGCCCCGTCGGCGGGCGCGGACACCAGCACGCGCTTCGCGCCGGCGGCAAGATGGGCGGAAGCCTTCTCCTTGGAGGTGAAGATGCCCGTGCATTCGAGCACGATGTCGACGCCGAGGTCCTTCCAGGGCAGCTTGGACGGATCGCGTTCGGCAAGCACCTTGAAGGATTCGGAGTCGATGCGAATGCTGTCGCCTTCCACGGTCACTTCGCCGGGGAAGCGGCCATGGACGCTGTCGTAGCGCAGCAGATGCGCGTTGCTTTCCACGGGCCCTAGATCGTTGACGGCGACGACATCGATGTCCTTGCGCCCGGATTCGTAGATCGCACGCACGATGTTGCGGCCGATGCGGCCAAATCCGTTGATGGCTACTTTGACGGTCATGAACTACCTCCGGCGAGCTTGATCTGTCCCCTTGCGGCGGAACAGAACGACGCCGTCGAAATGAACGGCGTCCGATGACAAAACCAGTCAGCGGAGGCTGGCGCTGCAGCCTCCGGCACAAATTTTCTATGCGCGGAGCCGCGCCTCGGCCGCTTCCACCGCCGCTTCCGCCGTGATGCCGAAATGCTTGTAAAGGGCGGGCGCCTGACCGCTCGCGCCAAAGCCATGCATGCCGATGAAGATGCCGTCGGTACCGATGAAGCGGTCCCAGCCCTGGCGCACGCCGGCCTCGATGGCGATGCGGACAGGGGCACGGCCGAGGATCGCCTCCTGATAGTCCTGCGGCTGGCGCTCGAAAAGCTCGAAACAGGGCACCGATACGACGCGCGTGGGGCGGCCGCGCTCCTCGAGCATCGTCCTGGCGTGTACGGCGATCTCGACTTCGGACCCGCTGGCGAAGATCGTAACCTGCGCTTCGTCGCTGGCGGGCAGGAGCTCGTAGGCGCCGCGGGCGCAGAGGTTCTCCTCCTCGAACTCGATGCGCACGGGCTGCAGCTTCTGCCGCGTCAGGGCAAGGGTGGAGGGCGTCGTCCTCGATTCAAGGGCGACCTGCCAGCACTCCGCGGTTTCCGTCGCATCGGCAGGACGCAGAACCAGATGGTTCGGGATAGCGCGCAGCGCGGCCAGATGCTCGACCGGCTGATGCGTCGGACCGTCCTCGCCGAGGCCGATCGAGTCATGCGTCATCACGAAGATGGAGCGGATATGCATCAGCGAGGCGAGCCGCATGGCCGGCCGCGCATAATCCGAAAAAGTGAGGAAGGTGCCCCCATAGGGGATCAGCCCGCCATGCAGCGCGATGCCGTTGATGGCTGCCGCCATAGCGTGCTCGCGGATGCCGTAGTGGATGTAGCGGCCTGAGAAATCCGTCGGCGTCACCGGCTTGGTCTGGCTGGTCTTGGTGTTGTTCGAGCCGGTCAGGTCCGCCGAGCCGCCCACTGTTTCAGAGAGGCAGTCATTGATCACCTCGAGCGCCATCTCGGACGCGTTTCGCGTGGCCACCGGGGGATTTTCGCGCGCCAGCTTGCGCTTGTATTCGACGAGGACGCTCGGAAACGCTTCCGGCAGGTCGCCGCGCATGCGGCGCTCGAACTGAGCCCGCGTCTCGGTATCGGCGGCAGCAAGCCGCTTCTCCCACGCGACGCGCTCCTTGGCCGAGCGCAGGCCGGCAAGCCGCCAGTCATCGAGGATGTCAGAGGGTATGACGAAGGGCGGGGCATCCCAGCCCAGCGCCTCGCGCGTCTTGGCGATCTCATCGGCGCCGAGAGGCGAGCCATGCACCTTGTTGGTGCCGGCCTTTGTCGGGGCGCCGCGGCCGATGGTGGTGCGGAAGGCGATGAGCGTCGGCCGGTCGGACTGGCGCGCGGTCTCGATGGCCGAGGCAATGGCGTCCGGATCATGGCCGTCGGCGCGTAGCGTGTTCCAGCCGGAGGCGGCGAAGCGGGCGCACTGATCCGTGGAGTCGGCCAGCGACACCGGGCCGTCGATGGAGATCTGGTTGTCGTCGAACAGGACGATCAGTTTGGAAAGCCTCAGATGCCCCGCCAGGGTGAGCGCCTCCTGGCTGATGCCTTCCATCAGGCAGCCGTCGCCGACAAAGGCATAGGTGTAGTGGTCGACGAGGTCGTCGCCGAAGCGGGCATTGAGCAGGCGCTCGGCGAGCGCCATGCCGACCGCATTGGCAAAGCCCTGGCCGAGGGGGCCGGTGGTCGTCTCGATGCCGGCGGCAAAACCGTATTCGGGATGGCCAGCCGTGCGCGAGCCGAGCTGGCGGAAATTCTTGATCTCCTCGATGGTGATATCCTCGTAGCCGAGCAGGTAGAGGAGCGAGTAGAGCAGCATGGAGCCGTGCCCGGCCGAAAGCACGAAGCGGTCGCGGTCCGGCCAATGCGGGTTCTTCGGGTCATGCGTCATGAAGCGTGTGAAGAGGACCGTCGCGATGTCCGCGGCGCCCATAGGCAGGCCGGGATGGCCGGACTTCGCCTTCTCGACGGCATCCATCGAGAGAAAGCGAATCGCGTTCGCCATCCGATCGTGTTTTTCGCGTGAGATCATGTGCGCTCGCTGGTCGGCTGCCGTTTGAGGCTTTTTGCGGGCTCGAGCCCGAAAGGCAGGGGAGACATATCAGTTGCTCTGCCCAAGTCAATAAACAGCCGCGAAGCCCGAAGGTTCGGCTGATCGGATGAATTGTATGGAGGCAAGCGCAGCAATCAGGGGAATAGATGCGGCCCGTGTTGACGCCGGTTTCACCCGCCGCGTAATCTTTCGCCGGTAAAATCTTCTGATTGCGTGCTATTCGAGCCGGGGCGGGCGGGGAAGCTGGCAAATGAGCGGGGAGACCACCCTGAGGGAAGTGCTTGTGCGCCTGGGAAAAGCCGTCGAGAGCCTCGAGCTTGCGGCGGAAACCCGGCTGGAGAAGGAGCGTGACTTCTTCGAAGCGGAGGCCGAGGTGCAGCGCATGGCCGCCGACCGCGCGCGCCTGGCGCAGGAGATCGACAAATCGGAGGCCCGCGCCGAGCGGTTGGCCGAGGTCAATCGCGAGGTGTCGCGCAGACTGGTGACGGCAATGGAGACGATCCGCGCCGTATTGGACCGTTAGAGGCTGTTGGGATTCGGATATGGCGCAGGTAACGGTCACGATCGACGGCAAGGCCTACCGCATGGCATGCGACGAGGGCCAGGAGGAGCATCTCATCGCCCTCGCCGAGCGCTTCGACCGCTATGTGGCGCATCTGAAGGATTCGTTCGGCGAGATCGGCGACCAGCGGCTGACCGTGATGGCCGGCATCATGGTGATGGACGAGTTGGCGGAGCTGCAGAAGCGCGTGCGCGGGATGGAGAGTGAGATCGCCACGCTGCGCAAGACCCGTGACGACGCCCTGCTGAAGGCGGACAAGAACGACGCGGCGCTCATCGGGGCGCTGGGACAGCTGGCCGAGCGCATCGAGATGGTTGCCGCAAAGCTCGCCCACTCGTAAGAAAAGCCGTGCCCGATCGACGGGCCAGGACGGCAGCGCATGGCTAGATCAAACAATCCGACGCGGCTGGAGAACCCCGTGCAGCTGGGCGTGATCGGCGCCGCGCACGGCCTCAAGGGCGAGGTTCGGGTAAAGGCGTTTACCGACGATCCGCTGGCGCTTGGCGGCTACGGTCCGCTGCATACCGCCGACGGACGCGCGCTCACAGTCGCGCATATCCGCCCCGCCAAAGACCTGGTCATCATCCGTTTTGAAGGCGTGAACGACCGCAGCGCGGCCGAGGCGCTCAATGGCGTGGCCCTGTTCGTCGACCGCTCGGCCCTGCCTCGGGAGCTGGAGGAAGAGGAATTCTATCACGCCGATCTCGTCGGGCTCGCCGCTTTCGACGAGACCGGCGAAAGCCTTGGGCGGGTCGTGGCGGTGCACAATTTCGGCGCCGGCGACATCCTCGAGATCCGCCCCAGCTCCGGTATTACGCGGATGATTCCCTTCACGCGTGATGCCGTGCCGGAAATCGATCTCGCCGAGGGTATTTTGCGCATCGACAGCCTCGCCGCCGGGCTCGATAATCAGGAGGCGGAAGCGGAGGAGCAAAGCAGGAGCCGGCACGGCTTCGACCGCGGCGCGCGCCCGCGCGGGCCGAAATCGGCCGGAGGCAACCGTTGAGTTTCCGCGCAACGGTGCTGACGCTCTATCCCGAAATGTTTCCGGGCCCGCTCGACGTGTCTCTCGCGGGGCGCGCGCGGGTCGCCGGCACCTGGTCGCTGGAGACGGTGCAGATCCGCGACTTCGCTGCCGACAAGCACCGCAGCGTCGACGACACGCCGGCGGGCGGCGGGGCGGGAATGGTAATGCGCGCCGACGTGCTTGCGCGCGCCATCGACCATGCTTCGCCCGAGGACGACCCGCGCCCCCGGCTGCTCATGAGCCCGCGCGGAAAGCCGCTCACCCAGAGGCTGGTCCGCGAACTCGCCGCTGGACCCGGCGCGGTGATCGTCTGCGGTCGATTCGAAGGCGTGGATCAGCGCGTCATCGAGGCGCGGGCACTGCAGGAGGTCTCGGTCGGCGACTACATCCTTTCGGGCGGCGAGCCGGCGGCGATCGTCCTGCTCGATGCGGTGGTGCGGCTCTTGCCAGGTGTGATGGGGAACGAAAGCTCCGGCGCCGAGGAGAGTTTTGAAAGCGGACTCCTGGAGCATCCGCAGTACACCCGGCCGCAAGTGTTCGAGGGGCGCGAGATCCCGGAGGTGCTCGTTTCCGGCAACCACAAAAAGATCGTCGAGTGGCGACTTGCGGAGGCGGAGAAGCTTACGAAGGAGCGGCGGCCGGACCTCTGGCGCGCGTACGAAGAAGCGAGGGGGAAGAAGTGAACCTGCTGCTCGGGGTCGAAAACGCGACTCTGCTTCTGGCAGCGCTAATGGTACCCGCCTTGGTCCACCGCTGATCCTGCTGAGCGTGCCGGGCGCCGCGCACGGAGAAAGCAGCATCGGCACTTCCGTCCCCGGCGTTGATTTGCTCTCCGATGTGGTGTATGTGCGCGCATGGCTGCCATGGAGGGTCCATGGCCTGCCTTTCAAGCAAAGAACGTGCATTCGCTCCTGCGCTCCTTGAGCGCGCTCTTCAGGCGGTAAGGAACTGCCGGTGAGACGAGCGCTCTGACGCTTCGAGAAGAACAAGAGGACAGAAAGATGGACCTTATCCGTCAGCTCGAGGCCGAGCAGGCCCAGAAGATTGCAGCCAAGCGGACCCTTCCAGAATTTTCACCCGGCGACACGTTGCGCGTCCAGGTCCGCGTGACCGAAGGCAACCGCACCCGCGTGCAGGCCTTCGAGGGCGTTTGCATCGCCCGCTCGGGTGCCGGCCTGCACGAGAATTTCACCGTCCGCAAGATTTCCTACGGAGAGGGCGTGGAACGCGTGTTCCCGGTCTATTCGCCGCTGGTCGAGGCGGTCGAAGTGGTGCGCCGCGGCAAGGTGCGCCGCGCCAAGCTTTATTACCTGCGTGACCGCCGCGGCAAATCCGCCCGCATCGGCGAGAATACGGGCGCCCGCGCCCGCAAGCTGAATGATGCCGAGCGCGAGGCCGCCGCCGAGGAAAAGGCGCGCATCGAGGCCGAAAAGGTAGCCGCGGCCCAGGCGCTCGCCGCCGAGAAGGCAGCCGCCGAAGCCGCCGAGAAGGAGGCCGCGGAGCCGAAGGGCGAATAGGCCGTCGCAGCCGCGAACATCCTACAAGTCCGGGAGCGCTCGACAGCGCTCCCTTTTTTGTTGACGGCTGCCCGCAGCTCAAGCGATTTTCGCGCTGGGAAGGCTATCCACCTTTGCCGGGTCATCCCTCGTGCTGCGGTCCGCCGGTCGCAGAGCGAAGTGAAGGGAGCGCTAGATGTCGTTTCGAAAAGCGTTGCTTGCCGCCACGTTTGCCATCCTCGCTGCAACGGCTGCGGGGGGGCAGGATTTGCCTGATCTTGGGGGCCGCAAGGTAACCGTGGTGACGGAAAACGCCTATCCGCCGCTGCAGTTCGTCGATCCTGGGACGGGCAAGCAGATCGGCTGGGAATAAGATGCGATGAATGAGATCGCCAGGCGGCTCAACTTCCACGTCGAGTACCACAACATCAGCTGGGACGCCATGATACAGGCGGTCTCTGACGGCCAGTACGACATCGGCATGACCGGCATCACCATCCGCGACGACCGCAAGGAGAAAGTGGACTTCTCTGATCCCTATATGCGATCCGAGATGTATATGCTGGTGCGCGGCGATGAGGACCGCTTCACCGACGCGAAGAGCTTTGCCGCGTTCGAGGAGGGGCTCATCGGAGCGCAGCCGGGCACCACGCCGTTCTATGTGGCCGTGTATGAGGTGCTCGATGGGGACGAGGCTAACCCGCGCATCAAGGCTTTCGAGACGTTTGGCGCGGCTGTCCAGGCGCTGCGAGCGGGCGACGTGGACCTGGTGCTGACCGACGGCACAGCAGGCAAAGGCTACGCCGACGCTTCGGACGGCGCCTTGAAGCTGATCGGCGAACCCCTCGGCACGGAGGATTTCGGTTTTATCTTCAGGAAGGGCTCGGATCTCGTGGCGCCCATCAATGCCGGGATTGCCGCCCTCATGGCAGACGGCACGCTCGATGCGCTGAACAAGAAATGGTTCCTCGACTACAAGATGGGCCAGTAGCCGGACGCAAGCGACGGATGCTCGTGCATCGGCGCGCGAGCATTAACAACGCTGGCTGCCCTCGCGGATGATCCCTCCTCCCGCCCCAGCCGTGCCGGACAAGGAATTCCCCTGGTGGTTGGTTGCTGCCGGGGTGCTCGGTGCCGCCGTCGCCGTCTATGTGGCATCGAGCGAACTCTACAGCCAGATCCTGTCGACCATCGCGCGGGGCGTTCTCGTCACCGTCTTCGTCACCGTCACCGCGTTCGCGCTCGCATCCGCGCTCGGCCTGCTCCTGGCGCTGATGGCTCTTTCCGCATACCGGGTCCTGCGCCAGACGGCGCGCTTCTATGTCGAGATCATCCGCGGCGTGCCGATCCTGGTGCTCCTGTTCTGGATCGCCTTTGCCGGCGTGCCGGCCCTGGTGGCAGCGTGGAACACGGTGACCGCGCCGCTGCAGGCCGCCGGCTTGATCTCAACGCTGCAGGTGCGCGACGTTTCCTTGCTTTGGCGCGCCATCATTGCGCTCACGGTGGGCTATTCCGCCTTCCTCGCGGAGGTTTTCCGCGCCGGAATACAGTCGGTGGACGCGGGACAGATCGAGGCGGCAAAAGCACTCGGCCTGTCGACTTTTCAGCGCTTCCGCCTCATCGTGATGCCGCAGGCGCTCAGAACGATCCTGCCGCCGCTCGGCAATGATTTTATCGCCATGGTGAAGGATTCCTCCCTCGTTTCGGTCCTCGGGGTGGCCGACATCACTCAGATGGGAAAGATCTATTCGACAGGCTCCTTCCGCTTTTTCGAAACCTACTCCATCGTCGCCTATGTGTATCTGCTTCTCACCATAAGCCTGTCGCTGGCCCTTCGCGCGCTCGAGCGCAGGCTGCGCAACAGCAAAGCCGGCTAGGGAACCCAGGCCGCCGCGCTGCGTTGCAGGCGCCATGGATGTACTGCTTGACGAATTCACCCTGCGTACAACGCTGCCCTGGCAAGTGATTGCCGCCCGGCTGCTGGCTGCTATCCTCCTTGGCGGCATTCTCGGCTTCGAACGGGAGCTGGCGGAACGGCCTGCGGGCCTCAGGACGCATATGATGGTGTGCCTTGCGTCCGCCACCTTCGCCCTCGTCTCGATCGAGATCGTCACGATGGGGGTCTTCGTGGACGATCACGTGCAGTCCGACCCGATCCGCCTGGTGGAGGCGATCACCTCGGGTGTCGCCTTCCTCGCCGCCGGCTTCATCATCCTGAGGCGGGGCGAGGTGCACGGACTTACCACGGGCGCGGGCATGTGGCTTGCCGCGGCAACGGGCCTTGCCGCCGGTCTCGGCCTGTGGTTGATCGCGCTGCTCTCCTGCGTTCTCGGCACCATCGTGCTCGCCTTGCTTCGGCAGCTGGAGGTGAGGCTGTCGATGAAGAAGTCTCCCGAGGAATGACGCGGCGGAACGTCGCTCCGATTGCCGAAAATGCAAAAGGCTGGTATTAACCAGTCATGGAACAAGAACTGGCCACAGAAGCTGCCAAGGCATTCGTGCTGCAGGACGTAAAGCGCCTGCCCGGCCGCTTCTTCGCGCGCATTTCCGGCGCGCTGCTCTGCCGACTTCCCTGAGCGGACAAGACGCCGCCCTTTGGGCATTCCTTCTCCGCTTCCAGGATTTCTGACATGACCGCACCGCGCACGCTCTATGACAAGATTTTCGACGACCATGTGGTCGACCGGCAGGACGACGGCACCTGTCTCCTCTATATCGACCGGCATCTGGTACATGAGGTGACCAGCCCGCAGGCCTTCGAGGGTCTGCGCATGGCCGGCCGCGCCGTCCGCCACCCGGAAAAGACCCTCGCCGTCGTCGACCACAACGTGCCCACGTCGCCGGACCGGAAATTCGGCATCAAGAACGAGGAAAGCCGCATTCAGGTCGAGGCGCTGGCGAGGAACGCCGTGGATTTCGGCATCGAATATTATAACGAGGCCGACCGCCGCCAGGGCATCGTGCATATCGTCGGGCCCGAGCAGGGCTTCACCCTGCCGGGGATGACGATCGTCTGCGGCGACAGCCACACCTCGACACACGGCGCCTTCGGCGCGCTGGCGCACGGCATCGGCACATCTGAGGTGGAGCACGTGCTGGCCACCCAGACGCTGATCCAGCGCAAGGCGAAGAACATGCTCGTCCAAGTGGACGGGAAGCTGCCGGAGGGCGTCACCGCCAAGGACATCATCCTCGCCATCATCGGCGAGATCGGCACGGCGGGCGGTACCGGCCACGTGATCGAATACGCCGGCGAGGCGATCCGTTCGCTCTCGATGGAAGGCCGCATGACGATCTGCAACATGTCGATCGAGGGCGGCGCCCGGGCCGGCATGATCGCGCCGGACGAGACGACCTATGCCTATATCAAGGACCGCCCGCGCGCGCCCAAGGGACAGGCCTGGGACATGGCCCGCGCCTATTGGGAGACGCTGCATACGGACGAGGGCGCACATTTCGACCGCGTGGTGAAGCTGGATGCGGCCACGCTGCCGCCCATCGTGACCTGGGGGTCGTCCCCTGAGGACGTGGTTTCGGTCACCGGTTATGTCCCCGATCCGGACCAGATCGAGGACGAGAACAAGCGCATGTCGAAGAAGCGCGCGCTGGAATATATGGGGCTGACACCAGGCACGAAGATCACCGATATCGCCCTTGACCGTGTCTTCATCGGCTCCTGCACCAATGGCCGCATCGAAGATCTGCGCGCCGTCGCCAAGGTCGTGGAAGGCCGAAAGGTGAATGAGCGCGTCAACGCCATGATCGTGCCGGGCTCGGGCCTCGTGAAGGCGCAGGCCGAGGCTGAGGGGCTGGACAAGATCTTCATCGAGGCAGGGTTCGATTGGCGCGAGCCCGGCTGCTCCATGTGCCTTGCCATGAACGACGACCGGCTAAAGCCGGGCGAGCGCTGCGCCTCCACCTCGAACCGCAACTTCGAGGGCCGCCAGGGTTTCAAGGGGCGTACGCATCTGGTCTCGCCGGCCATGGCGGCGGCGGCCGCGATCGCCGGGCACTTTGTCGATATCAGGGAGTGGCGGTAGACGGTCTGGCATCTCTATCTCCCGTCGGGATTTAGAGGTGCCTACCTCACCAGATGGCTGAAGGCCGCGACGACTTCCTCGTAAACGCGGCGCTTGAACGGCACGATCAGCTTCGGAAGCTCCTCCATGGGCTTCCAAGCCCAGGCGTCGAATTCCGCCTCGTTGTTTCCGGGCGGCGGGTTGATGACGATCTCGCTCTCCTCGCCCTCGAAGCGGAAGGCGAACCATTTCTGCTTCTGCCCGCGATAGCGGCCCTTCAGCGCCTTGCCGACGAGGTGCTCCGGCAGGTCATAGGTGATCCAGCCGGGCGCCTCGGCTAGGAAGGAGACGCTGCGGATGCCGGTCTCCTCATAGAGCTCCCGGCGCGCCGCTTCGAGCGGGTCCTCGCCTTCGTCGATGCCGCCCTGCGGCATCTGCCAGAGCATGGTGGCGCCGTCCAACTCCGTGGCCGTCTCCCGAATGCGCCGCCCGGCCCAGACCTGCCCGGCGGAGTTGAGCACCATCACGCCCACACAGGGACGATAAGGCAGATCATCGGGCTTCACCACGCTTGCCATCGGCTCAACTCCGCTCCGGATCGAATGCCACCGCCGAGATCGGAACGAGCTCGATGCCGCGTTTCCTGACCTCGTCGGCCCAGGCAGAGACGGTCTCGACCGTTGCTTCCAGGGCCGAACCGCTGCCCACGGCAAAACCCCGCGCCCGCGCGATGCGCTCCAGCTCGTCGAGCTTGGCCAGAATCGCGCCGCGCTCACGCTCCTGATCGATGATTTCATCGCTGGCGGCAAAGGGAACGCCTTTCGCGAGCGCGACCTGCTCCGCCAGGCTGCGGGCCGAGGAGCCGTCGTCCACATAGAGAAGCCCGCGCTGCGCGAGCTCGCCCATGAGCAGGTCCATGGCTTCGGGATCCGACGTGAAGCGCGCGCCCATATAGTTCATGACGCCGGTATAGTTGGTGATGCGCGCAAGCACACGATGCAGATTGACCAGGTTGGTGTCGGGATCGGCGCCGGTGAGGAGCGTGTAGCGACCCGGATTGCTCGCGGGGTAGCCGATCGGCTCGAGCGGCACCTGCATGATGATCTCGTGGCCGTCGCGCCGGGCCGTCTGCATCCAGCGCGACAGGCTGTTGCCGAGGGGAGCGAAAGCGAGGGTAATCTCGGGCGGCAGTTTCTCGATCGCCTCCTGGGTGCCCGTTTGCGATATGCCGAGCCCGCCGATCACGATGGCGATGCGCGCGCCGCGCGCGCCGGACCATGGCCGGGCATAGGCGTCGAAAGGACGCCGCCCGCCCGCGCCCCGCGCCGGAAGAGGGCCGAGTTCGGAATGTTCGATGAGAGCCCGGTCCGGCAGGTGCGCAACGCGCGGATTCTGGCCGTGGCTGGACGGGTCGCGGATGACGATGACGTTTTCGCCGGCTGGCGGTTCGGCCGGATCGACGCGGATGATGGAGGGGCTCGGCCGGACGGAGGTGCTTTCGGCGGTCGGTAGGACGGGTTCGGCCTCGGCCAGCTCAGCCGGTTTGGCAGGCGCTGTCCGCAGGGCCGACACGGCTACGGAGGGCGGGGTCGAGACACGCCAGCCATCCCAGGCGATTGCGCCCACACCCCCTATTGCCGCTACGGCGCAGAAGATCAGGACGGCGGCGCCGGCGCGCCGCCAGCCGGAAGGGCGCTGCGGCGGCCCGTCAAGGCCGAGCGGCTCATCGATTTCGGTGCGACCCGGTTCCATGCGCCCCCGCGATACCCCGTTGCCCGCGCGCGAGCGGCGGCGCACCCCGACTTCGGGATGCGCCGGCTTTGCTTACTGGTTGAGGACCGCCTTGTCGGGGCTCGGCGGGAAGGCCGGGTCGGTCTTGACGCCTCGCACGAGGTCGAGGGCGTATTTCAGCTGCTCATCCTCCGCCGGATCCTGCGGCACATAGGCGATGGAGCCCGAGCCTTCGTCGGTTTCGCCCTCGCCGCGGATATGCCCGCGAAGATCGGACTCGCCACGGGTCGCTACGTCCTCCTGCAGTTCCTCCGGGAGCGGCTGCTCGACCTTGATGTCGGGCGTGATGCCCTTGCCCTGGATGGATTGGCCGGACGGCGTGTAGTAGAGCGCCGTGGTCAGCCGCAGGGCGCCGTTCTCGCCGAGCGGGATGATCGTCTGCACCGACCCCTTGCCGAAGGAGCGGGTGCCGACCAGGGTGGCGCGGCGATGGTCCTGCAGGGCGCCGGCGACGATCTCCGAGGCGCTGGCGGAGCCGCCATTGATGAGCACCACCACGGGCTTACCTTGCGTCAGGTCGCCGGGCTCCGATCCGAAGCGGGCGATGTCCGTCGCCTCGCGACCGCGCGTGGACACGATCTCGCCGCGCTCCAGGAAGGCGTCGGATACGGCCACCGCCTGGTCGAGCAGGCCGCCGGGGTTGAGACGCAGATCGAGCACAAAGCCCTTCAGCTTGTCGGCCGGAACCTCCTGCTCAATCCTCTCGATCGCCTTCTTCAGATCGTCCGACGTGTTCTCGTTGAAGGTGGAGATCTTGATATAGCCCACGTCGCCCTCGACGCGGGACTTGACCGCCTGCACCTTGATGATGTCGCGGACGATGGTGAAGGTGAGCGGCTTCGACTGCCCCTCGCGCAGGACGGTGAGCTCGATCGGCGTGTTGACGAGGCCGCGCATCTTGTCGACAGCGTCCTCAAGCGTCAGCCCGCGCACTTCCTCCCCGTCGATCTTCTCGATGAGGTCGCCGGAAAGGATGCCTGCGCGCGCTGCGGGCGTGTCGTCGATGGGCGCCACCACCTTGACCAGCTCGTTCTCCATCGTGACCTCGATGCCGAGCCCGCCGAACTCGCCCTTGGTCTGCACGCGCATATCCTGCGCGGCGTCTGCATTGAGGTAGGACGAGTGGGGATCAAGCGCGGTAAGCATGCCGTTGATCGCGTTCTCGACCAGCTGCTTCTCGTCCGGCGGCGTCACATATTGGGCGCGCACGCGCTCGAAAATGTCGCCGAAAATGGCAAGCTGGCGATAGGTCTCCGATCCTGCCGCGTTGGCTGCCGTGCCGTTCGTCCCGTAGACGAGGCTTACGGCAGACGCACCCATCAGCGCGCCGGCAAACAAGAGCGACAATTTACGTATCATTTCCCGTCCTTCCAGAGAGTTCCCGAGCCCACCAGAGCTTCGGGTCGATGGGTTTCCCGTCTTTCCTGAATTCCACATACAATTCCGGCACGGTGCCATCCAGAGTTGAAGCAGCAATGCTCGCCAGCCGCGCCTCGCCCATCATGCCTACCGGCTCGCCAGCCAGGACCGATTGCCCCAGCGAAACATTCAGCCGATCCATCCCGGCAAGCACTATATGATAGCCATCGCCCGGGTTCAGTATCAATAGCTGTCCGTATGATCGGAAAGGTCCCGCATAAAGCACCGTGCCGTCCACCGGCGCGGTGACGATTGCGCCCGATTGTGTCCTTAGAATGTCGCCTTTAAGGGTACTCCCGGTTCCGTCCTCCTCGCCGAAATGCTTGGCGAATTCGCCGGAAACCGGCAGCGGCAAAAGCCCAGCGCGCCGGGCGAAGGGCAGGACATCGGAGAGCAGATTTCCCTCGTCTGCGCTTTGCCGCGCCTCCAGCACCTTCTGCAGCGCCTCGATCTCGCCTTCGAGCGAACTGATCAGCTCCTGCAGGCTTGTTGCGCGCTCCGCGAGCTCCTGTGCCTGCTTGCGCTCCGCCTCCATGCGTTGTTCCGCTTCGCCCTGCATGCGCCGCTTCTCTGCCAGAAGAAGGGAAAGCCGCTGCTTCTCCTCCGCCTGCTCGGTGCGCTTCAGCTGCAGCCGCTGCTGCTCGGCGGCTATCGACACCTTCACCCGGGTGAGCGCGTCGAGGTCGGCGGCGAGCAGCTCCGTCTCGCCGCGCAGCTCAGGCACGACGGCACCGAGAAGGATGGCGCTGCGCACGGAGGAGAGGGCATCCTCCGGCCGCACCAGAATGGCGGGCGGCGGATTGAGCCCCATCCGCTGCAAGGCGCCGAGCACTTCCGCGAGCGTGGCGCTGCGGCTGGCCAGCGACAGCCGGACTTCCTGTTCCTGGCGGCCGAGGTCTTTGAGCCGGCCTTGGATTTCGGCTATGTCCTCGCCGAGCTTCCGCTCGGTCTTCACCGCCTGGATTAGGGAGGCGGTCAGGGCGGCGCTGTCGTCTTTCACGGCCGCGATCTCCGCCGCGATTTCGGCCTGGCGTTTCTCCGACAGCGCGATTTCTTGCGAGAGGCGGCGATACTCCTCAACACTTTCCGTCTGACGCAGTTCGAGACTGTCCACGGTCTGCGCAGAGGAGAGCGTGGAGAAAACCCCAGTCAGCACGAGAGCCGCCGCGAACATGGCTCCTCCAGGATAGCTGACCGATGGCACGTTCCCCTCTCCGTCGTGATCTCGAGGCACCCCAACCTAGAAATAGATCGTTAACGAAGCATCAACCATGCCTGCCCCGCAACCGCAATCGACAACTCGCCGACCGATTGTTCTCCACAACGGGCGGCCGGCGGTCATTCCCGGTGATAGGGGTGACCGGAAAGGATGGTGGTCGCGCGATAGAGCTGCTCGGCGAGCATGACGCGGACGAGCTGATGTGGCCAGGTCTGGGCGCCGAAGGAAAGCCACAAATCGGCTCTCGACCGCAACTCCTCGTCGTGACCGTCCGCGCCGCCTATGGCTATGACAAGGTGCCGAACGCCTCTGTCGCGAAAGCCGGCGAGCCGTCCGCCGATCTCCCGCGAGGAAAAATTCCTGCCCTTCTCGTCAAGCAACAAGAGGGTGCCGTCGCCGAGAAAATCAAGCAGCCTGCGGCCTTCCTCGCGCTTGCGCTCGAGATCCGTTCTGGCACGACTTTCGGCGATTTCTCTGACGCCAGAAAATTCCAGGCCGACAGCAGGTCCGGCCTTGGCGAGACGCTTCAGGTAGCGCTCGGCAAGCTCCCGTTCCGGGCCGGCTTTCAAGCTGCCCACAGCGTGAATGGAAATGCGAATCGGCGCCTCGTCCGGTTTCGGTGGCCGTGCTGCGGCGTAGGGCCGGTGCCGACCAACCGCCGGCCACCAGCCTCCCAAGCGTAGAGCCGCGCCTAACGCCCCCTAGTTCTTCAGCGCGCGAGCGCACCGCGTCGAGGCCTCAGGCCCTTCCGGGCGTCACCGGCGGCATTCCGCCTTAGTGCAGCGTCTCGTCCTCCAGGTCAGGAGTCTGCCACATCTTCTCGATGTTGTAGAACTCCCGGACCTCCGGGCGAAACACGTGGACAATGATGTCGCCCGCGTCGATCAACACCCAGTCGGCGCTCGACAGGCCTTCCACCCGCGCATTGCCGAACCCGGCATCCTTCAAGGCGCGGATCAGGTGGTCCGCCACAGCCGCAACGTGACGGTGCGACCGGCCGGAGGCTACGATCATGTAGTCCGCCAGCGGCGACTTGCCCTGAATGTCGATGGGAACGATGTTTTCCGCTTTCGAGTCTTCAAGACTCCGGAGCGTTGTTTCCAAGGCTCGAGACAAGCTCAGATCACCTGTCCCGGCCGGTGAAGGCAATATGGCTGCCTTCCTCTGAAGTGCTGTTCTCAGTGTCTTTCCTTTCCGACAAGAACAACGATGTCAGGCGGTACGCCGCCAGACAACTATAGATAGGCAGACAAGCTTGTAAGTTTCAAGACAGCTTGTTCCTCCGATCATAAAAACGCGTCGGCGATAGCAGTGTTCCCACGCCTCGCCGGGCTTTCATGATTTCTTGATGGGCAAGGCACGCACCTGTCCAGAAGCGGAGGCCGGTCGTGGAGGTGTTTCGCCATGCGACGCGGGAACTCAGCCCAAAGCCTTCCCGGCTTTCGATGCCGCCCGCAACGCGGTGGAGGAAAGCGATGAACGCGGGCCGTGGATGAAGGTCCAAGCTGGCGGCATCGTCCGGGCAAGCTTGGCGGCGTCCGATTCGTCGATCCGTGCGTGGTCGAACGCCTTGGCCATGGTGGAGGAGAGGAAGGAAAGGGTGGCGCCGGGTCGGTCCACCACCGCGATAGGCACGCTCTGCGCAATCTTCCGCCAGCGTTCCCAGCGATGGAAGCTGCGCAGACTGTCGGCGCCCATGATCCAGACGAAATGGACGCCGGGGTTACGGGCCCGCACGAGCCCGATGGTATCGGCCGTGAAACGGATCCGATGCTTCGCCTCGAAGGCGGTCACCTTGATCCTCGGATCGCCGACAAGCGCTTCGGAAAGTGCGATACGATGCGGCAGTGGAGCAAGGCCGCGATGGTCCTTCAGAGGATTGCCGGGGGTGACAATCCACCAGATCTGATCGAGTTTCAGGCGGCGCAGCGCCGTTTCAGCGACAAGCGCGTGGCCCGCATGAGGCGGATTGAAGGAGCCGCCGAAAAGCCCGACGGCCATGCCCTTTTCCACATGGGGCATGCGGAAATATTGCGGCGGAACGTCCTCCTCGAACGAGACCATCCGTCAGGGCCGGATCTGTCCGGCGCCGCGTACGCGGTACTTGAAGGATGTGAGCTGCTCCACGCCGACCGGACCGCGTGCATGCATCTTTCCCGTGGCGATGCCGATCTCCGCGCCCATGCCGAACTCGCCGCCATCGGCGAACTGGGTGGAAGCATTGTGCAGGAGGATGGCGGAATCGATCTCGTTGAAGAACCGCCCCACCGCCGCACTGTCCTCGGCGATGATCGCCTCGGTGTGGTGCGACGAATAGGTCTCGATATGTTCTATCGCTGCGGAAATGCCGTCGACCAGCCGCACCGAGATGATGGCGTCGAGATACTCTGTGCGCCAGTCCTCTTCGGTGGCAGGGCCTGCTGACGGGAAGCGCACACGCACGCCCTCGTCGCCGAGGATCTCACAGCCTGCCGCCGCCAGCGCCTCCAGGATCGGCACGAGATGGGTGTCGGCCGCGGCACGGTCGACGAGCAGCGTTTCCGCGGCGCCACAAATGCCGGTGCGCCGCATCTTGGCGTTCACCGTGAGCGGGACGGCCATGTCGAGCTTGGCGGATCTGTCGACATAGAGATGGCAGATGCCTTCCAGATGCGCGAAGACGGGCACGCGCGCCTCATTCTGCACCCGCTCGACGAGGCTGCGCCCGCCGCGCGGCACGATTACGTCGAGATTGCCGGAAAGCCCCTGCAGCATCTCGCCCACCGCCTCGCGGTCCGTCACCGGCACGCGCTGGATCGCATCTTCGGGGAGGCCCGCGACGCGAAGGCCTTCGACAAGGCAGGCGTGGATGGCGGCCGAGGAACTGGCTGAATCGGATCCGCCCCGCAGGATCACCGCATTGCTCGCCTTCAGGCAGAGCGCGCCGGCATCCGCCGTCACATTGGGCCGGCTCTCGTAGATGACGCCGATAACGCCGAGCGGCGTGCGCACCCGCTCGATATGAAGGCCGTTCGGCCGATCCCATTCGGCGATCACCTTCCCGACGGGGTCCTCCAGTCCGGCGATGGCGCGAATGCCCTCCGCCATCGCCGCGATGCGATTCTGCTCCAGTTTCAGCCGGTCGAGCAGTGCCGAGGAAAGGCCGGCCGCCCTGCCGCGCTCCATGTCGACGGCATTGGCCGCGAGGATTTTGGCTCCGCTCGCCTCGAGCGCGTCGGCCATCGCGGCGAGCGCCTTATTCTTCTGGTCCGTGCTCGCAACGGCAAGAGGCCGTGCGGCGGCGCGAGCCCGCCGGCCAAGCTCCGCCATAAGGGCGGAAATCTCGCCAGTCCGCTCACGCGCCTGCAGCATCGCTACCCTCCACCTTGCGCTCGTCCGGCCTCGCAGCATGCCGGGAAAGCACCAGATCGTCCCGGTGCACCATCGCCGCCCGCGCCTCGTAGCCGAGCGCGGCAGCGATCGCCTCGGTCTTCAGTCCGGCGATCTTTACGGCATCCGCGGCATCATAGGCAATCAGCCCGCGCCCGGCTTCCAGCCCATCGGGGCCGATGATGGCCACAGTGTCGCCGCGCGAAAAGGCACCCTGTACTTTTTTCACGCCGGCCGGCAGGAGGCTTTTTCCGGCGAGCAAGGCCCGGAGCGCACCCTCGTCTATGGTGATCCGGCCTGCCGGCTCAAGCTGGCCGGCGATCCAGGTCTTGTAGGCGCGCACGGGCGTGGGGCTCGGCCGGAAAAGGGTCGCGCGTGCCCCCCGCTCGATCGCGGAGAGGGGGTTAAGCTCTTTTCCGGAGGCGATGACCATCGCCGTGCCGGCGGCGGTGGCGATGCGGCCGGCGTCCAGCTTGGTGCGCATGCCGCCGCGCGAAAGTTCCGACGCCGCCTCGCCTCCGAGCGCCATGATCTCCGGCGTGATCGCATCCACGACCGGAATGAAGCGGGCCTGAGGGTCGCGTTCCGGCGGCGCGGTATAAAGCCCGTCGACATCGGACAGAAGAACAAGGAGGTCGCCGCCCATCATCGTGGCCACGCGCGCGGCGAGCCGGTCGTTGTCGCCATAGCGGATTTCGCTGGTGGCGACCGTGTCGTTCTCATTGATGACCGGAATGGCCTTCATCCTGAGCAGCGTCGAGATCGTGGCGCGTGCATTGAGGTAGCGCCGCCGCTCCTCGGTATCGCCGAGCGTGACGAGCACCTGGCCGGAGATCAGGCCATGGCGGCCGAGCTCGCCCGACCAGGCGCCGGCAAGGGCGATCTGCCCGACCGCCGCCGCAGCCTGGCTTTCCTCCAGCCGCAATGTCCGCCTGCCAAGGCCGAGCACGGTGCGCCCGAGCGCGATGGCGCCGGAGGAGACCACCAGCACTTCCGTTCCTGACGCGGCGAGCCGCGCAATGTCGTCGACGAGCGCGGCGAGCCACTCGCGTTTCAGGCCCGTGGTCCGATCCACGAGCAGGGCCGAGCCGATCTTGACGGTGACGCGGCGATAGGAGGTGAGGGAGATGCGGTTCATGAAAGCCGCCTACCTCTTCCAGCGGTCATCAGTCGCCTCCGCAGCGCTTTCCTCCTCGCGGGCCTCATCCACGACCCGCAGGAGCGCGCGCAGAACCTCCTGCACGCCTTCGCCTGTGGCGGAGGAGAGGAGGAGCGGCTTACGGCGCGCCGCCTTCTTCAGCGATGCGATCTTTTCCGTCCGCGCCTCTTCGTCCAGCAGGTCGGCCTGGCTCAGCGCCACCACTTCCGGCTTTTCGGCAAGTCCATGGCCATAGGCTTTCAGCTCGCCGCGCACGGACCTATACGTCGCGGCGACATCCTCCTCGCGCGCCGAGACGAGGTGCAGGAGCACGCGCGTGCGCTCCACATGGCCGAGAAACCGGTCGCCAATACCCACGCCCATATGGGCGCCTTCGATCAGGCCGGGGATGTCCGCCAAAACGAATTCGCGCGCGTCGACGCGCACCACGCCCAGATTGGGATGCAAGGTGGTGAAAGGATAATCGGCGATCTTGGGCTTCGCCGCGGTGACGGCGGCGAGAAAGGTGGACTTGCCTGCATTGGGCAGGCCAACAAGGCCGGCATCGGCGATCAGCTTGAGGCGCAGCCACACCCAGCGCTCTTCACCCGGGAGGCCGGGATTGGCCCGGCGCGGCGCCTGGTTGGTGGAGGATTTGAAATGCTGGTTGCCGAAGCCGCCATTGCCGCCCTCGGCGAGGCGGTAGCGCTGGCCGACCCGGGTGAGATCGCAGATCAGCGTCTCATTGTCTTCTTCATAGATCTGCGTGCCCACCGGGACTTTCAGCACCACGTCGGCGCCCTTGGCGCCCGTGCGGTTGCGGCCCATGCCGTGTACGCCGGGCTTGGCCTTGAAATGCTGCTGGTAGCGGTAGTCGATCAGGGTGTTGAGACCTTCCACCGCCTCCACCCAGACATCGCCGCCGCGTCCGCCGTCGCCCCCGTCGGGGCCGCCGAACTCGATGAACTTCTCGCGCCTGAACGAGACCGCGCCGGCGCCGCCATCGCCGGAACGGATGTAAACCTTGGCCTGATCGAGAAATTTCATAGCGTCAGCTGCTCGTTGTGCCGGACCCCTCTAGCGCATCGGGCGGCGAAGCGCGAGGGCGCTGGCGAGGGCGGGCAGCCTTTTCGCCGCCCGCGCCGCCGGCCGGCGTCAAGTTCCCCAGCTTCTGAGGCTGACCCAGGTCCTGCGGTCGAGCTGGTAGCGCTCCACCGGCACCTTGCCCGCCACCACCGAATCCATCATGCCCTGGCCGACATACTGGAAGCCGCATTTATGGATAACGCGGCGCGAGCCATCATTGATGACGCGGCAGGAGACGTTGAGCTTGTCGATGTCGGTAGCGCGGAAGGCGAGATCGACCAGCGCATGCGCCACCTCGGTGGCATAGCCCCGCCCCCAATAGGGCTCGCCGATCCAATAGCCGAGCTCCAGGCCATGTTCGCGCGTGTCAAGTCCGGCGCAGCCGATGAAGGCCCCGCTGTCGGCGAGCGCGACGGCGTAGTGGCAGCCGGAGCGGTCCCTCGACCGGCTGCCGCGCACGAAGGCCGCCGCGTCCGCCTCCGAATAGGGATGCGGCATGCGCGAGAGCATCTCCGCCACGCGGCGGCTGTTGGCAAGCTCCGCCATTTCGGGAATGTCGTCCTCATGGGGCGGGCGCAGGACCAGGCGCTCGGTCACGAGAACGGGACACTCGATGCTTAGACTTTCACCCTCGGCCTCTTCATATTCGGCAACCATGGCTTCCTCCGGACAAAAATTAAGGGGAGATGGCGACCCATCTCCCCTGAACCTTTTCCGGATTCTGCCGGACACCGGGCTCCCAGATGGGTCGCCGGTGTCTTGACGCGGAACCGGCTACTCCGCTGCTTCCGTAATCGGGTTTACCGACACATAGGTTCGGCCGTTGGCTTTCTTCGCGAAGGCAACCGCGCCCGTTTGAAGCGCAAAAAGCGTGTGGTCCTTCCCCATGCCGACATTGGTGCCGGGGTGCCACTTGGTCCCGCGCTGACGCACGATGATATTGCCCGCGAGCACGGTCTCGCCGCCGAACTTCTTCACGCCAAGGCGCTTGGATTCAGAATCGCGACCGTTGCGCGACGAACCGCCAGCTTTCTTGTGTGCCATGACTCAACTCCTTTGCGCCCGAAGAGCGCCTTCGATTCCCTTATGAACGCACGTGCGTCCAAATGCAAATGTCTTCCCTGGGGCCAGAGTCCCGGCTTTATTGCGCCAGCTTGGTGGCCTGCTCGCGCCAGTCGCGGATCTGATCCGTGCTGAAGGGCATCGCCGCGTCGATCCGGGCGATATCCTCATCCGTCAGAGCGGCAAGCTGGGCAAAAGTGGTGAGGCCCTGCTCCTTGAGCTGCTCGGCGGCCACCGGACCGATCCCCTTTATGACGGTAAGATCATCCGGCTCGCCCTCGGGCGCGGTGAAGAGGGTAGCCGCCTTGCCCTTCTTCGGAGCGGATTCCTTTTTAGCGGAAGCAGTCTCCTTCTTGGGCGCGGCCTCGGTCTCGCCCGTCTGCGCTTTCGGCTCTGCTTCCTTCCTGGGCTTGGCCGGCTTTTGCTCGGCCTTGGCTTCGCTCTTGTCCTCGGCCTTGGCGGCCGGCTTGGCCGTTGCCTTCTTCGAGGGCTTGGCGCCGTCCAGGAGGATTTCGGCGATGCGTACCGTCGTCAGAAGCTGGCGATGGCCGCGCTTGCGGCGCGAATTCTGCCGGCGGCGCTTCTTGAAGGCGATCACCTTGGGGCCGCGGCCCTGCTCGACCACTTCCGCCGCCACGCTGGCGCCTTCGACAAAGGGCGCACCGATGGTGACATTCTCGCCCTCGCCCACGGCGAGCACATTGCCGATCTGCACGATCTCGCCGATCTCGCCGGCCAGTCTTTCAATCTGAAGCACGTCATTGGCGGCGACGCGGTACTGCTTGCCGCCTGTCTTGAGGACTGCGAACATCTTTCTTGCCTTTCGGTGTCCGGTCCGGTCTGGACCTCCCCGAGGGCGGCCCGCCGTCTTTTTATCAGTCGTTGGATCGGGACTTTAGCCCCATGAAACAAGCGGCGCGGAGAGGCTCCACGCCGCAGGTTCGCGTTCCCATACCGGAGCAGGAGACAAAGGTCAAGGCGAGCCCGTGGACGAGCGCATATCCTTGCCATTTACCGGTGACGGTTCGTCGCAACGAGGCCACGGGGTGCGATCGCCGTGGCCTCGAAGCGGGTGCCGCCCTGTCGAAGGCCGAACAAGGCGCCGAAGCAGCTGCAGGAGCGTAAGGCTCCGAAGCTACGAAGCGTCTAACTTAACAAATGATAGGATGTTCCCGCCTCAGGCAAGAATTCCGGACCAGGAACATCGCCGAGACACGAAAGTTCTGTTCCCCGAAGAAGGGACCCACACATGCAGTACGATGCTCGCCAGCGTGCCGACGGCACGTGGGAGGTCATTGACGTCGAGACCGGCAATGTCGCTTCGCTTGGCGGCGTGCGCCTAGCACAGCTCGAACTGATCGAGGCGGCGGCGGCATTGCACATGCTGCGCTCCCGATTTGTGCGGGAGGCGCGCAGGAAGCAGGCAGGGGGAGTTGGCAAAAACCAGTGGGAAGGACGCTGAAGTGTGCAGCCCCGACCCCGTAAGGGGGTCCTTGACTGCTTCGCAACCGGGACCCGGAAAGCAGCCTGAAGGTCAGCCAAGCCGATCCCCGCGAACAGCAATGATCGACTTGTTGATGCCGAAGATCTTTTCGTGACTGATCTTGGAATCGGCGAACAAAGCCCGCATTTGGCGCGTCGAGATGAGCGTGTGATGCTCCACGATGTGACGGGCTTCCTCCGCATCGTCAATACGAGGGAAAAAGCCGAGGGAGTACCGTTGGACGAGCGAGGTGCGAAGACGCGCGGGCAAATACTGGAATCCCGGGAACCGGAAATGCGGCTCATAAGGGAACCAGTAGTTGGGCGTCTGCACGTAGTAGCGCTTGGATAGCCGCTTGGTATTGGCGGCGAACTGCTGCATGCGATCCCAACCGCCAACGTGTTCGATGACGGAATTGGAGTGAACCAGGTCGAATTGCTCGCCGGCGAAGAGGTCCGGATCGGCGGCGTCGCCAACAAGAGCGGTGAACAAGACGGAGTCCCGGACGGTCTCGCGCTCCAAATTGACCAGTGTGATTGTCAGGCGGTGGCGATTCTGCCGAATGAAATCTTCGCCAATGAGCCAATAGACTTCGGTCCCGCCAAGATCGAGGATTCGCGCGCTTCCCTTTTCTGCGAGGGCGTCCTCGATCAGCGCACGCACCTTGGCAAAGCGCCGGGTGCGAAAGCGGAATTCAAGGCTCGTGCGATCTGTATAGGGATTGCGGACGGGAGTGTCGGCGACGGTAGAACTTTGCTCGGAAATCATTGTGGCCCCTGAACTCAACTGTCACTCGTTCAACAGCAGCCGCGCACCAAAACAATCCTCGATGGGAGCCCCGTTAAGAAAGACTAAGAAGAGGTTAGCGAGCGAATGCAAGAGGGACGAAAGTCCCTGACGGGCACCGCTCGTTCACGACTGCCATTGCCGAGGCCAGGCATCTACTGACGACGACGTCCATCCGAAGTAGCGTCCGAACGCCCCGGATGCTCTCGCGCCGGCCTTGCCCTGGCCCCATATTCCCATGTGCTGCTCGGGCATGCAGGATGACGCGGCCTCTCGCGTTGACGATGCCCTGCAGTTGGCGCTAAAGAGGCGCGCGGCCAAGGACGCTCGGTGGAATTCGGTAGCAAACGGCGATTTCAACCACAGTCGCTAAATTGAATTTTGAGGGTGTCCTTGAAGGGCTTGGAGAGGTGGCAGAGTGGTTGAATGCACCGCACTCGAAATGCGGCATACTCGCAAGGGTATCGGGGGTTCGAATCCCCCCCTCTCCGCCATAAACCGCCGATTGCCCTTTTTGGTGCGATAGACGCTGCTTATCTGCGGTCGGTCGGCCGGAACCTCGATCCCCAGCGGCACCCCCGCGCCAGGTTAGCTAGAATGTGGGGCGACTAGCGCGTGAGGCTCAGTTGCTACGAATGGAACAACAGCTTAGCTCGACCTACTGGCGGGCCGCCGAGCGAATGGCGACACATGATAGAACCGGATAGGCTGGCTATCCAACTCACCAGCCCGAGAGTAGCCGTTAAAGCTCTGTTTTATCTGATTGCACATTGATGATGAAGTTACGCATCAGCGTCGAGCATTCCTGATGATGCGTCTTGAGTAGAAGATGTGCCCCGTCGTAAATGTGCATGTCGATCCGATCGAGATCTCTTGCATATGCGAAAACTTCATCAATCTGGTAGTACGGGTCGTGCCGCCCCCAGAGCAGGTAGTGCGGGCGGCTGATGATCGCGGTGATAGGCCGCAAATTCGGGAAAGCGGTCCACGTGGGAAGCATAGTCTGAAAAGATGCGGAACTGAATCTCGACACGTCCAGGCTGGCTCATTCGCTCCCAGTCTAGATGCCAGCCCTCAGGTGCAAAAAAGGGCACGAGGCGATCTGGTATGCCACCCACGTAGGTATGCTTCACTCCCTCGAAGTTGAGCCATTCCGGCAGTTTCGCACGGTTTTCGGGGGTAGGCTCAGCCCAATATGATCTGACCAGATCCCAGGCCGACCCGAGGCCCTCTTCATGGGCGTTGCCATTCTGAATGATAAGTCCGAGCACGCGTTCAGGATATTTCAGCGCCAGGGCATAGGCGACAGGCGACCCGAAATCATGGACGTAGAGAAAGAACTGGTCCATCCCAACCTGCGTGTCAGAGCATCGATCGTTCGAGCCATGGCATCAAAAGTGTACTCGTAGTCGTCGGGAGCTTCAGTAAAGCCGAAACCGGGCGAGTCCGGCGCGACCACATGAGCTACCTCTGCCAAGGGGGTGATGATGTTGCGAAAATAAAACGAGGAGCAAGGCTGGCCGTGGAGAAGAAGCAAACCCGGCGCACCACGTTGCCCCGCTTCGCGATAGAAAAGATCAACGCCATCCACTTTGACCGTTTTCTGCTTGGTCTTGTCGAGGTCGAGCATGCTTCCCTCCTGGGCTGCTTTCCCGAATTGTGTAACCGCTTAACTTCGTAATAGGAGTTAGCAGCAGAATAACCGTGTAACTTGCTCTACATGGTTAGGTTCCATGGCAGCTGGGTGAACGAGCCGTCTGGACGTCCGGCCACTTCGTCGGCGGCCGCCTAGTGATGAACCTCACGAGCGCCGTCTTCGCTCAATGCCCGTGCATGAATGAGTGCTGCAGTCCGCGCGCGAGACGTCGGAAATTGGCTCTCATTCTTGGCATTGCACACCGGCTCAAGTCGCGGCCACTGTATCAAAACCGCCAGCGGACACACCGAACCATCTGCAAGCACCCGTTTTCCACGAACAAGAGGTGCTTCGGAAAGCCGGCCAGCCAGCAGTCGGGCCAAAAACGCTGCGGCCGATTGGCCGAAGCCTAATTTCGGCCCCGTTGCCGCTCTATATGCCGGCTATGGGGCCAGTTTCGGAGAACAACGATCCATGACCAGAATTGCCGAGCGGAATGGCGTGCTGCGCCTGGCGCGGTACTCGATCCTCGCACTCACCGTGCTGATATTCGGCCTTGCGGGACCCGCCGCCGCCCAGTCGGACATAGCCCAGCGAATCGCGCAGCATTTTTCCAGCGTGCGCACCATGACCGGCGAGTTCGTGCAGTTTGGCCCGCGCGGCGAGCAGACGGGCGGAAAATTCTACATCGAAAGGCCGGGCAAGCTGCGCTTCGACTACGAGCCGCCGGCGCAATTCCGCGTCACCTCCGACGGGAGGACTGTGGTGCTCGAGAACAAGAAGATGGACACGGTGCAGATCTATTCGCTGTCGCAGACGCCGCTGCAGGTCCTGCTCGGGGAACGCATCGACCTCTCCGCCGCAAATGTGCAGGACGTCAAGGTGGAACCGGATCTCACGACGGTGCGGCTCCTCGACCGGCAGATGGGCAACAACTCGACGATCACCATGATGTTCGATTCAAAGACCTATGACCTGAAGCAGTGGACGATCAGCGACGCCCAGGGTCGGGACACGACGGTGATGATCTTCAACGTGAAGACAGGCGTCACCTTCGATCAGAGCGTCTTCCACATCGACTACCGCCGCGTCAACGCGCTGGCTCGCCAGGCGAACTGATCGCGCGCCATGCCGCCGGAAGCGCTTGTGTGGGCGCTGCCGGCGGTCTATTCCGGCTGCGAAAAGTCGGAACGAAACATGCCCTTCAAAATTGCCACCTGGAACATCAACTCCGTCCGCCTGCGCCTGCCGATCGTCCAGCGCTTCCTGGAGGAACATCAGCCGGATGTGCTGTGCCTCCAGGAGACCAAATGCCCGGACGACCAATTCCCCTATTCAGGCTTCCGCAAGCTTGGTTACGGCCATATCGAGATCCACGGGCAAAAGGGCTATCACGGGGTGGCCACCATCTCGCGCCGGCCGCTTGAAGTGGTGGAGCGGCGCAGCTTCTGCGGCCTCATCGACTGCCGTCACCTCTCGACCCTGGTCGATGTGGATGGACGGCGGGTGCTGCTGCACAATTTCTACGTGCCGGCCGGCGGCGACGAACCCGATCCCGAGATCAATCCGAAATTCCGCCACAAGCTCGACTTCCTACAGGAAATGCGCGAGGTGCGCCCCGCCGGCGAGGCGAATACGGGAAGCATCCTGGTGGGCGATCTCAATGTCGCGCCGCTGGAGACGGATGTCTGGTCGCACAAGCAGATGCTGAATGTGGTGAGCCACACGCCGGTGGAAACCGAAGGTCTGGAAACCGTGCGCGAGGGCGGCGGCTGGGTGGATGTCATGCGGCAGCATATTCCGCCCGAGGAAAAGCTCTTCACCTGGTGGAGCTACCGCGCCAGGGACTGGGTCCTTTCCAATCGCGGCCGAAGGCTCGACCATATCTGGTCGTCTGCCGATCTGGCCTCGGCGCTGGGTCGGATTGAAGTGCTGCGCGACGCGCGCGGCTGGGACCGCCCGTCTGACCACGTGCCGGTCATCGCCGGATTCGGCTGAGGCACGGGATCGCCCGGTTCCGGCAGGACGTTGAACGAGGAGACATGATCATGCGTCTTCCGCTTGCCATTACGTCCTTTCTCACCGTCGCCGGTCCTGCGGGGGCCCAGGAAATCGCCAGCGCCTATACGGAGCTCAATCCCATGCGGGATTGCACGGTCTACGCAAGCGCGGCCGAGGGGGACGGCGATTGGAGTAATCTGGTCTGCTCCGGCTACAAGGGTTTTCCGGTCTTCATCCATTGCAGCGACGCGCGTGAATCCCTGTTCTATGGCTTTCCGCCGCAGGGCCGCGATCTCGCATGGGAATCCTTTTCCGCCTTCAACAATGCCGGACCGAAGATCGAATGGCGCGTCGAGAGGGACGGGACCGGCGAAAAACCCTTTGCCGCGATCCATCGCTGGTTCGTATCGGCCAATCCGGAGGAACCGGACAGGCAGATCGAGGTGCTCGTCGTCCACAAGGTGGGCCGGATCGGGGAATGGCAGGGCTGCGCCGTCGGCTATGTGGTGGCGACAGGCAACAGGGACGCCAACGCGCAGGCGCGGCGGATTGCCGACGATAAGGCGCGCAGTTTCGCCTGCGGCTCAGACCAGCCGGTGACCGCCGCCAGCAGCATTCCCCTGCCGGACTTCACGCGCAGCGAATAAGGTCAGGTTTTCGCCGCCCCCTTGGCCCGCTCGATCGCTTCCGAGATGAGGCGGCGGGCGACGGCGGCGTCGCCCCAGTCGCCGATCTTCACCCATTTGCCGGGCTCCAGATCCTTGTAGTGCTCGAAGAAATGCTGGATCTGCTGCAGCGTGATCTCCGGCAGGTCGGTGTAGTTGAACACCTTCTCATAGCGGCGGGTCAGATGCGGCGAGGGGACGGCGATGACCTTCTCGTCCTGGCCCTTGTTGTCCTCCATGACGAGCACGCCGATCGGCCGCACATTGATTACGCAGCCGGGTATGAGCTGGCGCGTGTTGCAGATCAGCACGTCGATCGGGTCGCCGTCGTCGGAGAGCGTGTGCGGGACGAAGCCGTAATTCCCCGGATATGTCATCGGCGTATAGAGGAAGCGGTCGACGATGAGGGTGCCGGCTTCCTTGTCCATCTCGTATTTGATCGGCTGCCCGCCAACGGGCACTTCGATGATGACGTTCACGTCTTCCGGCGGATTGTCGCCGATGGAAATGGCTTCGATGCGCATGATGGCTCCGATGTGAATTGGGCCGCGTGCCTAGCGGCTTACGCGAAGCCAGGCAATGCGGCGTATGGGCTCACGGGCGCGGGGGCGCTCAATCCCAGACGAAGGCGATCTTGCGCAGGGCCTTGCTGTCGAAGACCTCGACGCCCTCGGCCGCATCGCGGCCGCCCGCGCCTTGATAGAAGGAGACCGCACTCGTGTTCTCCTCGAGCGCCCAGACGACGAGACCCTTCATGCCATGCGCGGCGAGCATCTCGCGCGCCGCCTGGAAGAGGCGCCGGCCAAGGCCGATGCCCTGGTATTCGGGGCCGAGATAGAGCTCGTAGATCTCCCCCGCCTGCTTCAATTCGCGCGCCCGGTTGCGGCCGAGCGTGGCATAGCCGGCGATCTCGCCGCCGATCTCCAGCACCAGGACCGTGGCAGAGCGGCGGATGGCGTTCGCCCACCAGCGCGGGCCCCGCCGGCCGATCATCGCGTTCAGCGCGCGATGCGGGATGATGCCCACATAGGCGCCGCGCCAGGCGCGGTCGTGGACAGCAGCGATGGCTTCCGCGTCCTGCGGATCCGCCCGTCTGATGTCGATCGAAAGCGTCTTCATGGCATTAACCATAGCTGCGTCGGGCGGCGGCTGGCAAGCGGCTCCAAGGCAATCCTGGATGGCAGCGGAGAGTCAGATTTCCGCCACATGATTGTCGAGTTCGTCCGGGTTGACGGTTCCCGGCGGGAAGTGGGTGGACAGCTCCGTGCCTACGATTTGCACGGCCTCCACTAGCCCGTCCGCCAGCCTGCTGCCGGCGGCGTGGCGAATGAGAATCGCCACAGCTTCGTTCCAGCGCTCCTGGGGCACGCGCGCACCGATACCCGCATCGGCGACGACCTCCGCATAGCGCTCGGCGAGGGAGACGAAGATCAGCGCGCCCGTGCGCCCGCCGGTGGCGTGGATGTTGCGGGAAAGGAACTGCCGCAGCGCGTTGTCGTGGGCGCGGCGGTAGCGCAGGCGGCGCGGGACGAAATGGATGCGCAGGCGCGGGAAGACCTCGAGCAGCAGGAGCGCGGCGCCGATCGCAGCAAGCTGCGTCATAACGAGGCTGCCCGGCCTGACGGAAATCCACCAATGGTGAAGAAAGAAGCTGGCGAGCAGGCTGAAGAGGAGGATCGACAGGCTGACAAAGAAGGCGGCGGGGAAGAAATAGCTGTCGCTTGCGCGGGCGAGCACGCAATAGATCTCGCCTGAGGTCCTTCCCTCGGCCTGGCGGATCGCCTCTGCCACCCGCGCCCGTTCCTCCCCGGTCAGAATATTGCCGTTCGCCATCACCAGCCCCCCGACGCGCCGCCGCCCCCGGACGAGCCGCCCCCGCCGGAAAAGCCCCCGCCCCCCGAAGACCGGCCTCCCGACGACCACCCGCCGGCGGACCGGCCACGGCGCCTCCCACCCGAGCCATAGGTGAAATTCATGCCCAGCCAGCGGTAGCGGTTGGGTGCGATTTTCCGGCCGAAGATCGGCGGCAGGATCGCGCCGGCCATGCCGCCGAAGAAGACGACCGCCCAAATGACGATAAAGACCGTGATCCCCCAGTCGAACGGCACCCCCTGCTCCTCGAACCGGCGGGCGCGCTCCTCGAGTTCCGCCGCGTTGCCTTCAAGCACCGTAATGATGTCGTCCACCGCCCGGCTGATGCCGCCGGCGAAGTCGCCAGCACGGAAGGCCGGCACCATTGTGTTCTCGATGATGAGCTTGGAATGCAGGTCGGTCAGCGTACCTTCCAGCCCGTAGCCCACCTCAATGCGCATCTTGCGGTCTTCGAGCGCTACGATGAGCAGCACGCCGTTATCCTCGCCCGCCTGTCCAAGACCCCAAGCGCGGAACAGGCGATTGGCGAAAGGCTCGATTGGCTCCCCGTCAAGGCTCTTGATCGTGGCGACGACGATCTGGTCGGAAGATTTCTGCTCGAAGGCGGCGAGCTTCTCGATGAGCCGCGCTTCCGTGGCGGCATCAAGGAGATCTGCATTGTCGACGACGCGGCCAGTGAGGGCCGGCAGCTCCGCCGCGGCGGCGGCCGCAAATGCCGACAGCGCAAAGAGCCAAGCGCAAACAAACGCGGCGAGTCGCCGCCGGACCGCCGGAGCCATGCGCGCTCTTAGCCGCCGTTGCCGAAATCGACTCTCGGCGCGTTCATATTCTCCTCGGTGGTGGTGAAGTTCTGCATCGGCTCGGCTTCCGTGTACCAGAATCTTGCCCAGAGGATCGTCGGGAAGGTTCTCAGTGAGGTGTTGTAGAGGCGGACGGCCTCGATATAGTCGCGCCGGGCGACGGCAATGCGGTTCTCCGTGCCTTCGAGCTGCGCCTGTAGGGCGAGGAAGTTCTGGTTTGCTTTCAGGTCCGGATAGTTCTCGACCACGGCGAGGAGTCGCGACAGCGCACCCGTGAGCTGCGCCTGGTTCTCCTGAAAGGCGCGGAAGGCATCGGGGTCGGTCAGCATCTCGGGCGAGACCTGCACCTGGGTCGCCTTGGCGCGCGCCTCGACCACGCTTTGCAGCACCTCGCGCTCATGGGCAGCGTAGGCCTTCACGGTCTCGACCAGATTGGGAATGAGGTCGGCACGGCGCTGGTACTGATTCAGGACTTCGCTCCAGGCGGCCTTCGCCTGCTCCTCATAGGTGGGGATTGCATTGAAGCCGCAGGCGGAAAGCAGCGGCAGGGCCAGAACAAGAACGAGAAAGGCACGCAGGCCGGGCGTGAAGGGTAGTGCGATAGGCATGAAGCTCCCCGAGATGTTCGACCGCGCGGGAGAATAGTGCTATTCGCCTCACAAGCAAATGACGGTTCACGGATCGGGCGGAATGGGCGACAGACGCAGCGACCAGGAACGGCAGGAGGAGTCGCGCCGCATCCTGGAGCGGGTGGAGCGTGACAGCCAATCCTTCCTGCTGCGCTCGGCCTCCCGCGCGCGCGGTCACTTTACGGCGAGTGAGGCGCAAGGGGAGGATTGGACCGAGCTCTGGGGGAGGCGGATCGGGCGCATGCTCGGGCTCGCTTTTGCGGTCGCCCTCATCGTCTGGCTCATCGCATATGCTTCAGGTGGCGGATCGTGATGGATACGGGTGGAAGCTTGGATGCGGGAAACGGCCCGCGCGCTGTGATCGTGGTCTCCAGCCACGTCGCACGAGGCTCGGTGGGCAACCGGGCCTCGGTTTTCGCGCTGGAGACGCTCGGTTTTCCGGTCTGGGCCGTGCCCACCGTGACCCTTCCCTGGCATCCCGGCCACGGGCGGGCGACGCGCATCGTGCCGCCGACCGCCGACTTCGCAGCGCTGATGCGGGACCTCGAAAATGCCCCCTGGCTCGGCGAGGTTGCCGCGGTGCTTTCAGGCTATCTCGGCGAGGCGGGGCAGGCGGAAGCGGTGGCCTCGCTCGTTGGCGCGCTCAAGCGGCGCAATCCGCGCGCGCTCTATGTCTGCGATCCGGTGATGGGCGATCTCGGCGGGCTCTATGTGCCGGAGGCCACGGCCGCCGCTATGCGAGACGTGCTGCTGCCGCTCTCGGATGTTGCGACGCCCAACCGGTACGAACTCGCCTGGATCGCCGGCGAGGACCTCGTCACGCTCGAAGACGCGCTGGAGGCGGCCTCGCGAACCGAACCGGGCATGATGCTGGTCACGTCGGTGCCCGGCACGGTGCCGGGCGGCATCGGAAACCTGCTGCTCACGCCGCAGGAAGCATACCTTGCCGAGCATCGCGCCATCGAGAACCCGACCAAGGGTCCGGGGGACCTTGCGGCCGCGCTCTTTACCGCCTGGCTGCTGCGCGGCCTTGCACCGGCGGACGCTCTGCGCAGGGCGACCGCGTCGGTCTTCGAGGCGCTGGCGCGGGCGGCCAAGCGCGGAGCGGACGAACTGATGCTGCAAACCGACGCCGCAAGCCTTTCCTCGCCGATGGCCATGGTCAAGATGCGCAATCTGCCGGTGCCGGGCCGGGATCTCAGCGCCTGAGTCCATCTCGGTGTTGCGGCTTTTAACGATCCCGGCTATTCGCAAGCCATGGCACATCTTCCCGAGCGGCTTCTGGCCGGATATCGCAATTTCATGGCGACGCGCTATGCCACGGAAAGCGAGCGCTATCGTTCGCTTGCGCGCGAGGGGCAGTCGCCCGAGACAATGGTGATCGCCTGCTGTGACTCGCGGGCGGCTCCCGAAACTATCTTCGATGCAGGACCCGGCGAACTCTTCGTGGTCCGCAATGTCGCCAATCTGGTGCCGCCCTATGCCCCGGACGAGCACCATCACGGCACGTCCGCCGCGCTCGAATTCGCGGTGCAGAGCCTCAAGGTGAAGAGTATCGTCGTCATGGGCCATGGGCGCTGCGGCGGCATCGGCGCGGCGCTGAACCCTGCCGCCGAGCCGCTCTCACCGGGCGACTTCATCGGCCGCTGGATGAGCCTCGTGGCGCCGGCGGCGGAGGCCATTGCCGGCAACAATCTCTTGACGCCGTCCGAGCGCCAGACGGCGCTGGAGCGCGTCTCGATCCGCTTTCAGGTGGAGAATCTGCGCACCTTCCCCTGCGTGCGCATCTTGGAGCAGAAGGGGAAGCTGACGTTGCACGGCGCCTGGTTCGACATCTCCTCCGGCGAACTCTGGGTGATGGACCCGAAAACCGGCGATTTCGCCCGGCCTGAACTCCGCTAGCCGCGTATGATCGCCGCCGCCGCGGGTTCCGGAAGGCGGCGCCAGAAGAGCCAGGTCACAATCGCGATCGTTCCCATTGCGGGGATAACCACGCCCATCGCCAATACGGGGTCTCCGATCAGGGCGGCGATGGAGCCGCCGAGAAGGCCGGCGCCCATCTGCATGAAGCCCGAGAGAGACGACGCGGCCCCCGCAATGCGGGGAAAGGGCGCCAGCGAGGCCGTCATCATGGCCGGCATCACAAAGGCGATGCCGAAAGAATAGAAGCCCACCGGCCCCATCACATGCAGTAATGTGGGGGGCGCCGTATTCAGAAAATACACAAGCAGGATGCTGCCTGCCGCGATGAAGCACAGCCCCACCGGAACGAGCTGATAGGCGCTCACCTTCCGCAGGAGGGGACGGACGGCGAGCGATCCCGCGAAGAACATGCCAGACTGCATCAGCATGCCGAAGCCGAATTCCGCGGGGGTGAGGCCGACCCGGTTCATGAGGATGAAGGGGAGCACCGTCGCCTGGGTGTACATCGCGCCGACGCTTCCTGCCGTGACGAGGCTGGAGGCCAGGAAATAGGGGCTGCGCAGCAGCTGCGAATAGGCCTGGAGGAGTCCGCGCGGGCTGATGCGGGACATATCGCGGGTCACGGTCTCCCGCATCCAGAATTGCACGATGAACACGATCACGAAGCCGCAGGCAAGCATGATCAGGAATATCGCGTGCCAGCCGGCGAGCTCCATGGTGAGCCCGCCGATCGTTGGCGCGAGGGCCGGCCCGGCGGCGAGGATGATGCCCATCAGGTTCATGATGCGGGCGGACTGTTCCTGCGTGAAGAGGTCGCGCACGAGGGCGCGGGACACGGCGACCCCCACGGCCGCACCCACGCCCTGCAGGAAGCGGGCGGCGATCAGAAGCTCGACTGTAGGCGCCACCACCGCAAGCAGGCTGGCGACGGCATAAATGCCCATGAAGGCGAAGGTGACCGGCTTGCGGCCCAGCCCGTCGGAGAGCGGCCCGCAGAAGAGCTGCGCTACCGCAAATCCGGCGAAATAGAGCGACAGCGTCATTTTCACCGCCGCCTCGGTCGTTCCGAAGGCCTCCACGATCTGCGGCATGGCGGGGGTGTAGAGGGCGAGCGAAATCGGGCCTACGGCAACCAGCATGGCACCGATGAGGCTGACGCGCCTCTCGCTCATCACGGGCGCGGGAACGGCTTCGCTGTGGATGGTCATCGCGCCGCTTTCAAATGCCGATCGGAAACCAAGTCACGCGCCGCCAGAGAAATTGGCGCGCACTCTTCTCAGGAGCTGATTGAGCAAGGCCCATTCGTCGTCGCTCATGTCGCCGCGCGCCTTTCTGCGCACCTCGGTCGTCACGCGCATGATCGCCTGGAGCGCGGCGTCTGCCGCGTCGGTGAGGCGAACCAGCTTCGCCCGACGGTCGGACGGGTCAGGGACTCTCTGTATAAGCCCGCGCTCCTCAAGGCGGTCGAGGTAGGAGCTCAGGGTCATGGCCTCCAGCCCCATTCGCTCGGCCAGCACGTTCTGGCGCATTTCGCCGGCGCGCGCGGCGTGCAGAAGGGTGCGCGCCTCCCCGGGAGTGATCCCTATTCCTTCCTTCAGGATACGCTGGTCGAGATCCGCGCGAATCGAACGAGCAAGGTCGCTGAGCAGAAAGCCGAAAGTGTCGGGGTCGATCTTGATGCTCACTGTACTAGACGGAACGTAAGGGATGCTTATCAATTCTGTATTAGAGACGCGCTGCTGGCCCTGTCAAGCAGTAAGCCGGAGCCTGACGCGCCCGTCAATGGCTCCCGGTCACGCGGACGGTCGGTCCAGCCTGATATTTCTCGCGCCACTCGGCATAAGGCATGCCGTAGATGATCTCGCGCGATTGTTCCTTCGACAGCGCGACGCCGGCCTCTTCGGCGGCTTCCAGATACCAGTTGGCAAGGCAATTGCGGCAGAAGCCGGCGAGGTTCATCAGGTCGATGTTCTGCACATCGGTCCGCGCACGCAGATGCTCCACCAGGCGACGGAAGGCCGCAGCTTCAAGATCGCGCTTCTGGTCTTGCGAAAGATCGGTCATCGATCCACCCCGATGGGCCCGGTGCGGGAGCCAAAGAACTTTATCTCGTGCATATCGGGATGGCGGTTGATGGCGTCAAGTATCGGCGCAAGGCGCTCTGCCCATTCGGCAGCCCCGGTATCTGCGACAATCAGGTCCTGGCGGATCTCGATGAGGGCGTGCGCGAAGCCGCTAGCGGTGCAGTGACGGAACATGGTGTCGCCGCGCAACGCGCCGTCATAGGGCTCGTTGTCGCCGACGATGAGGTTGGGCTCGCGGGAAAGGGCCTGCAGAAGCAACTTCGGCGCGCGCGGGTCGCGGTCCCAGAGGATGCCGACATGCCACGGGCGCTCCCGCCCCTGCATGAAGGGCGTGAAGGAGTGGATGGAGATCACCAGCGGAGCTGCGCCGCAGGCCGACGCGGTGGAGGCGATGAGGGCCGCCACCGCATCGTGATAGGGCTCGTAGAAACTTTCCAGCCGCTTGTGTCGCTCTTCCGGCCGCATGGGGTAATTGCCGGGCACCACAGTGCCGTCATAGAGCTGGCGTATTAGGGTCGGATCGTCGGGACCACGGTTGGGGTCGATGAGAAGACGGGAAAAGCGGGCCATCACGGCAGGCGCGCCGGTGAGCTTGGCAAGCCTGCGCGTCACCGCTTCCACGCCGATGTCATAGGCGATGTGCCTGTTGAACTCGGCTGGGGAGAGCCCAAGATCGCCATACTCCTCCGGCAGAAGGTTGAAGGCGTGGTCCGCCACCAGCACCAGACCCTTGGCGCGGTCGCCGTCAATGATCTCGAAGGGCGCGAAAAGGGAGGTGCGTATCATGCCGGGCAGGGAGGGATTGGAAAGCCGAGGTCTTCCCACGAAGCGCGTGACCGCGCAATGGCTGCATCGGCCAGCGACAAGGCCGCGCAGGCGCGTTGACACAGCCATGCAGTTTGCGGAAAAGGGTTCCAACCAGGTTCGCAGAGCAACAATCATGCGATTCATCAGCTATCGGACGGTCCAGAGGAGCGCGTTGGCGTTCGCCGCCGGGGCAGGCATCGTTCTTACCGGCAGTATGCCGGCGCTCGCGGATTTCCGCGTCTGCAATGCCACGCAGAACCTCGTCGGGGTGGCGATCGGCTACCGCACGGCTGCGGGCTGGGTCAGCGAGGGGTGGTGGCACGTGAAGCCGAAGAATTGCGAGACCCTGCTCGATGGGCCGCTTCAGTCGCGCTACTACTATCTCTACGCCGAAGATGCGACGCGTGGCGGGCGCTGGGAAGGGCCCACGCAGATGTGCGTCTCGGACGATACGTTCAAGATTTCGGGCGCCAGGGATTGCATTGCGCGCGGGTTCCAGCGCGCCGGCTTTCAGGAATATGACACGGGGGACCAGGAGAACTGGATGGTGCAGCTGACCGACGGTCCGTCACAGGACGGCATTCCGGCCCTCACGGGGGCCGCCAATCCATGAGGCGGAGCCGCAAGGTCAAGATACTGGCGACACTCGGGCCGGCTTCTTCCGACGAGGAGACGATCGCCAGGCTGTATGAGGCGGGCGCCGACGCGTTCCGCATCAATATGAGCCACACGGACCATCCGACCATGCGCGAACTGGTGGCGCGCATCCGCAGCGTGGAAACGCAGGTGGGCCGGCCCATAGGCATCCTCGCCGATCTTCAGGGACCCAAGCTGCGCGTCGGCACCTTCGCCGATAAGAGCGCCACCCTCGCGGTCGGGCAGGAATTCGTGCTTGATGACGATCCGACGCCAGGCGATTCCACGCGCGTGCACCTGCCGCATCCGGAAATCCTCAAGTCGGTCGAGCCTGGGCATCGTCTCCTGATCGACGACGGGCGCCTGCAATTGGCGGCGGTTAAGACCGATGGGCGCTCAATCCTCTGCCGCGTGATCGCCGGGAACAAGATCTCCGATCGCAAGGGCGTGAGCCTGCCCGATACCGAGCTGCCGCTCGGCGCGCTGACGGAGAAGGACAGGCGCGATCTTGACGCAGTGCTTTCGACGGGGGTCGACTGGATCGCCCTTTCCTTCATCCAGCGGCCGCAGGATCTGGCGGAGGTGCGCAAAGTGGCGCGGGGGCGCGCGGCGCTGATGGCCAAGATCGAGAAGCCGCAAGCCGTCAAGCGGCTGTCGGAAATCCTGGAACTCTCAGACGCACTGATGGTTGCGCGCGGCGATCTCGGCGTGGAAATGCCGCTTGAGGCGGTGCCTGGCATCCAGAAGCAGATCACGCGCGCCTGCCGGCGCGCCGGCAAGCCCGTGGTCGTGGCCACGCAGATGCTGGAATCGATGATCTCCGCGCCCGTGCCGACGCGAGCCGAGGTGTCGGACGTCGCGACAGCGGTCTTCGAAGGGGCGGATGCGGTGATGCTCTCGGCCGAATCGGCCGCGGGCCAGTACCCGGCCGAAGCGGTGGCCATGATGAACGCCATCGCCACGCAGGTGGAGCGCGACCCGACCTTCAACGACATCATCAACGCTCAGCGCACAGGGCCGGAGGCGACAGGGGCGGATGCCATCTCGCTCGCATCCCGCCAAATCGCCGAGACGCTGAATCTCGCCGCCATCATCACCTATACGGCTTCCGGTACGACGGGCCTGAGGGCGGCGCGCGAAAGGCCGCGCGTGCCGATCATCGCGCTGTCGCCGGTGGTGGAGACGACAAGACGGCTCAGCCTGGTCTGGGGTACGCATTGCGTGGTCTCCGAGGATGCATCCGATCTCGACGACATGGTCGATCGCGCCTGCCGCATTGCCTATGAGGAGCAGTTCGCCAAGCCGGGAGACCGGGTGATCATCACCGCCGGCGTACCGCTGAGGACGCCCGGCGCCACCAACATGCTGCGGATTGCCTACATCGGCTCGGACGGGCTCGGCGGACTCTAGCCGGATTTATCCGCATCCGTTTGCGCAAGATACAGCGCTTGCGGGCAATCACCCGCCGGGCAGTCTAGCCCGGCGAGTGTGTCCAGCCGATGCATTTGCCTTAGAGACGCTCGTCGGTCTTCTCGTCCGCCAAATCGAGCAGGGCGCGCTGGGCGCTGCGCTGCATCGGGTAGATTTCGAGCATCCGGCGGTAGAGCTCGATCGCCCGGTCGGTATTGCCGGTCACGCGCAGGATGCCCGCCAGGCCGCTCATGGCGCCGAAATGGCGCGGCTCCACGGCGAGCACACGGGACAGGTCGGACATGGCGCGGTCGAAATCATTCATCATCAGATGAACGAGCGCGCGGCTGTTCCAGCTCTCGACATAGTCGGGATAGAGGACGACGGCCTGGTCGAGCAGATCGAGCGCGACGTGGAACTTCTGTTCCGAAGCCGCCTTCTGCGCCCATTGGAGGAGCAGATCGGCGGTCTCCCCACCTGAACGCTGCCACTCCTGGCGAATGCGGCCGGCGATGCGGCGCGCGGCCACTTCGTTGCGCTCCTGCCTCAGCTCGGCAAAGAGCTCGTCCAGTCGCTCCGCGCCGTCTCCTTGTGCGGAGGATCGGGACGCCTCATTGGTCTGCGCCGCTGCGTAGGGCGGCGCAAGCAGCGTTGCGAGGAAGCATAGTGAAACGAGAAAGCGGCGCATAAGGCAAGAATACCCGCCTTTGCGCCAGAATAAAGGAGAAACCGCGCTAAGCGCGGCTTTCGCCGGGATCAGCCCTGGCGCGCCTTGTAGCGCGGGTTGGACTTGTTGATGATGTAGATGCGGCCCTTGCGGCGAACCATGCGGTTCTCGCGGTGACGGCCCTTCAACGCCTTGAGCGAATTCCTGATCTTCATTGTTCTGCCCGCCATGGCCCGAGGGCCGTAAGTGTGATGGCCCCGATGGCCGAAACGGAAGGCGCGCCCTGCGGCGCGCCAGAAATCGATGCCGCACATAGACGAGGCGCGCCTTTCTTGTCAAGCTCCGAGGGTCGAACCGAGGGAGGATGAATGCGCCTGTCTCTGACGCTTGCGATGATTGTGGTCGCCGCGCCGCTTCCGACTGTTGCGATCGACTGCGCAAATTCCGACACCCGGGCGGAGCTCAACACCTGTGCCGGACAGGAATACGACCGCTCGGACGCGGAGCTGAACCGGCTCTACGGCACCGTCCTGAGACGCCTTGACGGGGACGAGGAGGCGCAGGCGCTTTTGCGCAGGGCGTAGCGGGCCTGGATCGCCTTTCGCGACGTGGAATGCGATTCCGGAGCTCGGGCAGCAAGGGCGATCCATCTATCCGATGGTCCTGGCGGGCTGTCGCATGAAGGAAACTGACCAGAGGGCCGCGGACTTCCGGGATCTCCTGCGCTGCATGGAGGAAGGCGAGGGCGTCTGCCCATCTCCCTAGGGCTCGGACCTCAGCGCGATTGGAGGTGGCGCTTGCCGGGCGGGAAAAGCCGCGTGAAATGGCCCATCTTTCGGCCCGGGCGCGGCTCGGCCTTGCCGTATAGATGCAGCACCAGATCGGGTTCGGCGAGCAGCTCAGCCGCCCGATCCTGCTCCGCGCCCAAGAGGTTCTCCATCACGCAATCGCAATGGCGGGCAGTAGCGCCCAGAGGCAGGCCGGCGACCGCGCGGATATGCTGCTCGAATTGCGAGACGGCGCAGGCAGCCTCGGTCCAATGGCCGGAATTGTGCACCCGGGGAGCAATCTCGTTGGCCAAAAGCGCCCCGCCCTCGGCGACGAAGAACTCCACCCCCATCACCCCGACGTAGTCGAGTGCCGTGACGATGGAGAGCGCCGCGTTGCGAGCCGCATCGGCGGTGGCCGGGGGAATGTCGGCCGGAACGGTGGAGCTGAAGAGGATCCCGTTCTTGTGGATGTTTTCCGCCGGGTCATAGGCGGCGACCGAGCCATCCATGCCTCTCGCCGCGATAACGGAGATCTCCTTTTCGAAGGCGACCAGCCCCTCCAATATGAGGGGAACGCCGCCCATTGCCGCGTAGGTCCCCTCAACGGCTTTAGGATTCGCGTCGCGGAACACGCGCTGTCCCTTGCCGTCATAGCCGAGCCGGCGGGTCTTCAGCACGCCATTGCCGCCGAAGCGAGCAAGCGCCTGCGCGAGATCGCTGTCGCCGTCCACCGTGGCGAAAGGCGCCGTGGCGATGCCCAACGAGTTGAGGAAGACTTTCTCGGAAAACCTGTCCTGCGCGATCTCCAAGGCTTCCGGCGGCGGATTGACGGGAACCCGGTCGACAAGGCTGCGGACCGCCCCAACCGGAACATTCTCGAACTCGTAGGTGACCACATCGCTTAATGCCGCCAGCTGGCCAAGCGCCTCAGCGTCCTCGTAGGGCGCTGCCATGTGCCGGCGCGCCACCTCGGCTGCGGGACATGTGGGGTCCGGCTCCAGAATCGCGGCATGATATCCCAGCCTGGCTGCCGCCATGGCGAGCATGCGGCCAAGCTGGCCCCCGCCGATGATGCCGATTGTCGCGCCGGGCTCGAGCGGAGCCTTCATGTGTCCTCCACCGGGTGTTCAGCCACCGCGGCGGACTGGGTGGCGCGCCAGGCATCAAGACGCCCCGCCAGACCCTCGTCGGAGAGGGCAAGCACCGCTGCGGCGAGAAGTGCCGCGTTCACGGCGCCGGCGTGTCCTATGGCCAGCGTGCCGACGGGAATGCCGGCCGGCATCTGCACGATGGAGAGAAGCGAATCCTGACCCGACAAGGCCTTGGACTGGACGGGAACGCCAAAAACGGGAAGCGGCGTCAGCGCCGCCGTCATGCCGGGCAGATGGGCCGCGCCACCCGCCCCGGCTATGATAACGCGGAAGCCCTGCTCCTTTGCCCCCTTGGCGAAGGCGTATAGCCGCTCGGGCGTGCGATGGGCCGAGACGATGCGGACATCATGGGAGATTTCGAGGGCCTCGAGCGTCTCGGCTGCGTGGCGCATCGTGTCCCAGTCCGACTGGCTCCCCATGATGATGGCGACGTCGGCTCGATGCTGGCTCATGCCGGACTCCGTGCGTTGTCAGGAGTGTGGCCTAACCGAATGCGGGAGAATCGGCAAGTTGGCATTCAGGCGATGATGTCGGGGATGATCCGGTCTTCCAGCTGTTGGAGACGGTCCTTGATGGCCAGCTTCTTTTTCTTCATTCGTTGTATCTGCAGAGGATCGCATCCCATGGCCATCATCGCGTTAATGGCCGCGTCGAAATCGGCGTGGTCCTGCTTCAGGCGGGCGAATTCGAGGCGAATCTCTGCCTCTTCCTGTTCCGACATGTTCACTGTGCGGTTGTCTCCGGCAGGTGTTCTGCGGTTGCGGTTGGCCCGTCCCGGATTGGGAAAGCAAGGTCCGGCTTCTATCATGTTTCGGCGCTGCGATAAATCTGGGGCCGGAAAAGAGGTGACCAATCTGAGCAAATCCTGCTCTTAACATTCGACATTCGCATCCGATGATGGCACACTGTCACTGTACCGTCATGGAACAAGGGCGGGAGCATTCCGGGCGGGTTATATCAACCTAAATGGAGGCACCCATGTCGCTTGAAACTCATCTCGCAGAGCTCCAGCGCAAGCACGGGGAACTCGAGCGCGAGATCAGCAATGCACTGACGCATCCCTCGATCGACGCACTCGAAATCGCCCAGCTTAAAAGACGCAAGCTCGCCCTGAAGGACGAGATGGAACGACTTAGGGAACAGCAGACCCGGCACTGACTCCGGGAACTCCAAAGGCTTATTCAGCCCCTTGCGCGCCCTCTAGCGCGCAGGGGCGCTATCAATAGCCACCCGCATCCCAGAGCGCATGACGGCATCTATTCGGCCGCTTCTTTCTTCACCTCCTCCGTCCTCGTTTCGGTGTCCGCGCGCGGGTCCATCATTGCGCTCTGGTGCGTCGCGGCGGGTTGGGCAGGCAGCGTCATGAAGGTGTCGCGGTCCTCGACCGGAACCGGGGCGCGCCGCGAAATGCGCAAGACCGCATAGGCCGCAATGCCAAGATGCGCGCCGGCGGTGGCGAGGAAGAGACTTTCGGGGCGAAGCCATTGCATCACCACGCCGGCCAGCATCGGCCCGATCATGGTGCCGACGCCATAAAGCAGCAGAAGCCCGCTCGAGACCTTGACGAACTCCGTGCTCGATGCGTGGTCGTTGGCGTGGGCGACGGCAATGGGGTAGAGCGAATAGGCCATCAGCCCATAAAGGCCGGTCATGGCGATAACCACTGTTCCGGCCCGCGGTGCGGCGGCGAAAATGAGAAGCCCCGTGATGGCCGCTCCCAGCGCGCAGCCGGCCAAAACGAAGCGCCGGTCCGTGCGGTCGGAGAGCCTGCCGGTGGGGACCTGCGCCACCGCGCCGGCGATGACGGCAATGCTCATCATCACCGCAATCTCGAAGGTCGCGATGCCGATCTGCGCGCCATAGACCGCGCCGAGCGTTCCCCAGGCGCCATTGGCGATGCCGATCAAAACACAGGCGACGACGGCGATCGGCGAATGGGCGTAAAGCTTCCGGAAGTCCAGCCTCACATCCGCAAGCGGCGCAGGGGTCACCGCCGTCGATACGGCGGTGGGCAGAAGGGCAAAGCAGAACAGGATACCGGTAGCCATGAAAAGAGTCGGCGTCGTCACATCGCCCAAGGTGACGATCATCTGTCCCGCCATGATGGAGGCGTAGGTCACCATCATATAGAGGCCGAAGACCCGGCCGCGCGTCTCGTTTGTCGAGCGCTCGTTGAGCCAGCTCTCGATCACCATGAAAGCGCCGGCCATGGTGAAGCCGGTGAAGATGCGCAGCACGAACCAGACCGCTTCCTCGATCCAGATGCCATTGAGCAGGGCCACGATTGCACCCGTCGCGGCAAAGGCGCCGAAGGCGCGCACATGTCCCACGCGGCGCACCAAGCGCGGCCCGAAATAGCAGCCGGCGATGAACCCCCCCGCCCAGCCGGTGCCGAGCAGCCCAAGCGCGGTGGTGGAAAAGTCCTCGTACTGGCCGCGCAGGGGGATGAGAAGACCGAAGAGCCCGGAGCCGCCGAGCAGGAAGGCGGTGCCGATGAGCAGGGCTACGATCGAGCCGAAGGAGGAGAGCATGACCGGATGCGCCTTTCCTGCCAACCCTGGTGAGCCGCGGTCGAATGGCCGCGGCGAATCAAAGCTTCAGCCTAGACCGCCCGTCAGCTGCGCCGGAAAAGCGCGTCGGCGGCTGCCTTGGTGGAATCCTTGGAACGCAATTCCTGCTCCAGCCGCGCGATCTCCTCGCGCAGGAGGGCGATCGTCCGTCTCAATTCCTCGACCGACAGGGTCGAAAGATCCTGGCCGATCGTGTACTTGCTCGGCCGTGGCGCCGCATCCTCGTCCATCATAGCCGTTCCGCAATTCGTTGCGACAAACATGCAGACAATACATAAGCGGCAAAGAAAGAGGCAATGCTCCCGCCGTCAAGGCGCATGAGGAATTGCAGAAAGAAGGCTTTAGCATGACATCGCAATCTCTTCCCGAGACGATGACGGCGGTGGCCATCAGCGAGCCCGGCGGCCCGATGGTGCTGAAGCCGGAAGAGCGGCCGGTGCCGAAGCCGGGCCAGGGCGAGATCCTCATCAAGGTGAAGGCAGCCGGCGTCAACCGGCCCGATGTCGCCCAGCGCAAGGGGATCTATCCGCCGCCGCCCGGCGCGTCCGACCTGCCGGGGCTGGAAGCGGCGGGCGAGGTCGCCGCCATCGGCCCCGGAGTGCGGCGCTGGCGCCTCGGCGACCAGGTGACGGCTCTGACGCCCGGGGGCGCCTATGCCGAATACTGTCTGGTGCACGAGACGAACGCGCTGCCCATCCCACAGGGCTTCACCTTCACCGAGGCCGCCGCGCTGCCTGAAACATTCTTCACCGTCTGGCACAACGTATTCGAGCGGGGCGCGCTCAAGCCCGGCGAGACGCTGCTCGTGCATGGCGGCTCGTCGGGAATCGGCACCACCGCCATCCAGCTGGGTACCGCCTTCGGCGCGGCGGTCATCGCTACGGCGGGCTCGGCGGAAAAATGCGAGGCATGCCTGAAGCTGGGAGCCCGGCGCGCGATCAACTACCGCGCGGAGGATTTCGTTCTCGCCGTGAAGGAGGCGACGGAGGGCCGGGGCGCCGACGTCATCCTCGATATGGTGGGCGGGGACTATATAGAGCGGAACTATGCGGCGGCGGCCATGGATGGGCGCATCGTGCAGATCGCGGTGCTCGGCGGCGCGTCGGCCAAGACGGATTTCTCGAAACTCATGGTCAAGCGGCTGACGCATACGGGATCGACGTTGAGGCCGCGCAGCATCGAGTTCAAGGCGCATATCGCCGCCGAACTCGAGGCGCGTGTCTGGCCGCTGCTGGCAACACGCAAGATCGCCCCGGTGATGGATACGATCTTTCCGCTGCGCGAGGCATGGCGGGCGCATGAGCGCATGGAGGAAAGCGTTCATATCGGCAAGATCGTCCTCGATGTCGCCTGACGGTGCCGAGCAGCCGGGCTTCCACCGAAACCCGCGGCCATGATAAGGCCCCGCCATGAGCCGATTTTCCATTCTGCTTGGCGGCGAGGTCTGCCGCACGCGGCGCCTGCTGGCCCAAGTCTCCGGCACGCGCGCAATCGCCGCCGATTCGGGCATGCGCCACGCAGCAGCGCTCGGGCTCGAGCCTGAACTTTGGCTGGGCGATTTCGATTCGGTGCCGGACGAGATGCGCGGCACCTTCCCCGAGGTTGCGCGCGAGGTGTTTCCGGCCGACAAGGACAAGACCGACGGCGAACTGGCGATCGAGGCGGCGCTCGGCCTTGGGGCCACATCGCTCATCCTGGTGGGCGCGTTTGGCGGCGCGCGCCCCGACCACGCCTATCTGCATCTCGCCCAGGCGGTGCGGCTGGCGGAAAAGGGCATACCGACATTGCTTTCGAGCGGCAGCCAGGAAGGCCGGCCGCTTACGACGGGCGAGCGCCATGCATTCGATTTCGAAGACGGCACGCTGTTCAGCATCCTCGCTTTCACCGATCTTTCAGGTCTCACCGTGGAGGGGGCCAAATGGCCGCTCGAAGCGGTGGAAGTGCCCTTCGCCTCCTCGCTGACGCTTTCCAACATGGTGCGTGGAAAGCTTGCGGTGACGCTGGGCCAGGGGCGGGCCCTGCTCGTTGCCGATCTCGTGCCTGAAGAAAAGGTCTGACATGGCCCCGCCGCTCCTCAAGCTCGAGAACATCCGGCTCACCTTCGGCGGAACGCCGCTCCTCGACGGCGCGTCCCTGATGGTTGGGCCGGGCGAGCGCATCGCGCTTGTCGGCCGCAACGGCTCCGGCAAGTCGACCCTCCTGAAGATTGCCGGCGGGCTCGTGGAGGCGCAGGACTGGCAAGGCTTTGTGACCGTCCGCGCCTATGTGGAGGCGGGGCTCGGGCCGGCCGACGATATCAACCGCGTGGCGCTGGTGCTCGATCGGCTCGGCCTAACCGGCGAGGAAGCGCCGGCCTCGCTTTCGGGAGGCGAGGCACGGCGCGCCGCCCTTGCGCGGGTGCTGGCGCCCGAGCCCGACCTTTTGCTTCTCGACGAGCCAACGAACCATCTCGACCTGACCACGATCGAGTGGCTGGAAGACGAGCTTGCGCGCTCCTCCTCCGCAGTGGTGACCGTCTCGCACGACCGCCGCTTTCTGGAGAAAGTAAGCCGCGCCACGGTCTGGCTCGATCGCGGCATGACGCGCCGGCTTGATAAGGGCTTTGGCCAGTTCGAGGACTGGCGCGACAAGCTCCTGGAAGAGGAGGAGCGGGAGCAGCAGAAGCTCGGGCGCCAAATCGCCCGCGAGGAGCACTGGCTGCGCTACGGGGTGACGGCAAGGCGCAAGCGCAATGTGCGGCGGCTGGGCGAGTTGCAGGGCCTGCGCGCGCGCCACCGTGGCCACCGCGGTTCGGAGGGCCTGGCTGTTATGAACGCCAGCGAGGCCGGCGAATCCGGCAAGCTCGTCATCGAGGCGAAGGGGCTGGAGAAGCGCTTCGGCGACCTCACGGTCGTGAAGGATTTCTCGCTCCGCATCCTGCGCGGCGACCGGATAGGTCTTGTCGGCCCAAACGGTGCGGGCAAGACGACGCTGCTCAAGATGCTCACCGGTTCCCTCGCGCCCGATGCGGGCACGGTGCGGCTCGGCGCAAATCTGGACATTGCCACGCTCGACCAGAACCGCGCCGAGCTCGATCCGAGCGAGACGCTGGCCCATTTCCTCACCGACGGGCGCGGAGAGACCGTCGTCGTCAATGGCCAGGAACGGCATGTCGTCTCCTATATGAAGGATTTCCTGTTCAAGCCGGAACAGGCGCGCACGCCGGTGCGCGAACTTTCTGGCGGCGAGCGGGCGCGGCTGATCCTGGCGCGGCTCCTGTCCCGCCCCGCCAATCTGCTAGTTCTGGACGAGCCGACCAACGACCTCGACATGGAAACCCTCGATCTCTTGCAGGAGCTGGTGGAGGGCTTTCCCGGGACGGTGATCCTTGTCAGTCACGACCGCGATTTCCTCGACCGCACTGTGACGAGCACGATCGCGCCGGCGGGAGACGGCCGCTGGATCGAGTATGCCGGCGGCTATTCGGACATGATGACGCAGCGGAAAGGTGAGGGGCTGGAGCGCCGCAGGGCGCGGCCCAGCGAAGCGCCTGCCGGCAAACGGGAGGGAAGCTCCGAGCCGCCGCGGCAGAGCACGAAAAAACTATCCTACAAGCAGAAATTCGCGCTGGAGACCCTGCCGGGCCGGATCGACGCCTTGGGGAGGGAGATCACGCGGATCGAGGAACGTCTTGCCGACCCAGCGCTGTATTCGCGCGATGCGGCCGCGTTTGCCCGCCTCACCAAGGAACTCGACGAAAAGCGCGCCGAGCGCGGGCGGCTCGAAGAGGAGTGGCTGGAGCTCGAAATGCTGCGCGAGGAGATCGAAAGCGGCTAGCCGGCCGTTGCTTTGGAATGCGCGGCCTGTGATAATCGTCCTATCGGCGTGCGGGGATCATCATGGTTGTTGCGCTTTTCGGTCGAACAGCCTGCGCGCTATGCGCCGCGGTTTCGATCCTGCTGGCATTAGCTGGCGCCGGCGGCGCTTCGGAGCATGTGGGCGAGCTTTATCGCGCGTCGACGATCATAACCGGTACGCAGGAGCACGAGAAACAGCGCGGCTTTGCCGCATCGCTCGAGCGCGTGCTGGTGAAGCTCTCGGGGGACCCGGACCTTGCCGGCTCGCCCAAGGTAGTCGGTCTCGCAGTACGGGCCGCCGAGTTCGTGCAAGACTACGAGCTTCGCGACCGCATGGCCGGCATCCCCGTGCATGACGAGCAGGGGACGCGCGATAGGCCCCACATCCTCACAGTGGAGTTCGCGCGCGCGAAGGTCGACCGGGCGCTGCGGGAGCTCGGGCATGAGCCTTGGCTCGACCGGCCGCCCATCACGCTTGCTGTCAGCATCGACAACGGGACGCAGCAATTCATGTTGGGCGAGGGGGCGGAAGCCGGTGCCGCGCAGCGGGAAGCGCTGACGCAAACCGGCGCCGAGCTCGGGTTGACGATCGATTTTCCCGGCCAAGCAGCGCTGGCGAGGGTAGCCGGCGATACGCCGCTCAGCTGGGCGGACCGCGAGCGGCTCGAGGACGCGCGCCGGGAGCTGGGGGCCAAGGTGCTCCTGGCCGGCACGCTTACATGGGATGAAAAAGCTCTTCGTTGGTCCTCCACCTGGCGGCTGCTCACGGAGGAGTCGCTCGAGCGGTGGGGGGCCGGTGGAGTCTCGTTCGATACGGTTTTTCGCAGCACCCTCGAAAAAGCCATGCAGGTCCTCTCCAGCCGGGCACGCCGCTAGGGCACGTCCGTGTTCACCCGATCCTAACCAGCGCGCGCAAAACTCCTGGCGGGCAGGAGCACCGGCAATGAGCGAAGAATTTCTCGTTTCCGCAAGACCCGATCTTCAGAAGGCGCGCGCCGATTGGCTGTCGTCGCTGAAGGAGGAGCGGCGACTGGCCCGGCTCACCCTCGATGCCTATGAGCGGGACACGCGGCAGTTCCTGCAGTTCCTCACGGGCCATTGCGGCGGCGCGCCCGGAATTGCCGACATAGCCGACTTGCGCCCCGCCGATCTGCGCGCCTTTCTTGCGGCGCGACGGGCGGGTGGCGCCGGCGCCCGCACGGTCGGACGCGGCCTGGCGGCCATTCGTTCATTCCTGCGCTTCATGGAGAGGCGCGGCCTCGCCAATGCGGCGGGCGCCGGAGCGCTGCGCGCGCCGCGTGCGCCCAAGGGGCTGCCGAAGCCGCTTGCCGCCGCCGATGCCAGGCGCGTCGCATCCGGAGAAGGCCAGCTTGCGGAAGAGCCCTGGATCGCGGCACGGAACGCGGCGGTCCTTGCCCTGCTCTACGGCTCCGGCCTGCGCATCGGCGAGGCTCTGGGTCTCACAGGCGCGGATATCCCCGCGCTGCGGGCAGGGACGCTGCGGGTGACCGGCAAGGGCGGCAAGACGCGGGTCGTGCCGGTACTGCCGGTGGTAGCCGAAGCGGTGGCGGAATATCAGCGCCTTTGCCCGTATCATCTGGGCGGGGAAGCGCCGCTCTTCCGCGGCGCGCGCGGGGGAGGACTGCAGCCGGCCATCATTCAACGCGAGATGCAGAGGATGCGCTCTGCGCTGAACCTGCCGGAGACAGCCACCCCGCATGCGCTGCGCCACTCCTTCGCCACGCATCTGCTCGCCCGCGGCGGCGATCTGCGCGCCATCCAGGAGCTTCTCGGCCATGCCAGCCTGTCGACCACGCAGATCTACACCGCGGTCGATACATCACGACTCCTGGAAATCTACGAAAACGCGCATCCTCGGGCGTAAGCCGCCAATTTCGCCCAGATTCGGCGCTAGCTGCGGGCGGATGGAACGCACCGAAAGCGCGACTAACCTATCCCTCACCGCCGCGGCAAATCTTCTCTTCGCGATGGCCTTGCTCCTGTTAGCGGGCGCCCAGGCGCAGGCGGAGGAACCGATAGCCTGCGAGGGGGCCAATCTTGTGGCCCAGCTTGCGACAGAGGACCCCGCACTGCTGCGCGAAATTGAAAATGAGGCCGCCGCAACACCAAATGGCGAGGGTCTCCTTTGGCGCATCGAGGCGGACGGCGCCGCTCCTTCCTATCTGTTCGGCACCATGCATGTCACCGATCCGCGCGTGACCAGGTTGCCGGGCCAGGCGCAAGAGGCTTTCGATCTGGCAAGCACAGTGGCCATCGAGACGACGCAGATCCTGGACGAGGCGGCAATGATGGCGGCTGTTTTCGAGAAGCCCGGCCTGATGATGTTTTCCCAAGGGGAGAGCCTGACGGATCACCTCACGCCCGACCAGCGCAAGATCGTCGAGGAGGAGTTCGAAGAACGCGGCGCGCCCTTCGACGGCATATCGAAGATGAAGCCTTGGATTCTGGTATCGCTGGTCTCGATGCCCGATTGCGAGCTGAAGCGCCAGCAGGCCGGCGCCATCATTCTCGATGCCAAGCTTGCGAAGGAGGCTAAGGCCGCCGGCAAGAAGGTCGCAGGACTTGAGACGGTCGCCGAGCAGCTGTCGGCGATGGCATCGCTGCCGATGGAACTGCATGTGCGGGGGCTGGTCGGCGCGATCGAACTGGGCGACCGGATGGACGATATGATCGAAACCATGGTCGCGCTTTACCTGGACGGGAGGACAGGTATGTTCCGGCCCGCCTTGGGCAAGCTTCTGCCGATGGGAGAGGGAGAGGCCGCCGATTATTCGGCATTCGAGCAGCGCATGATCGATGCGCGCAATCACGTGATGGCCGAACGTTCGCAGAAGCTGATCGAGGAGGGCGGCGCCTTCATCGCCGTCGGTGCCATGCATCTGCCGGGACCGAACGGGCTGGTCGAGCTGCTGCGGAAGGCCGGATATCGCTTGAGCCGCGCCGAGCGCAGCTAAGTCTCGGAAAGTACTGTACGGAACCCTTATTGCGGTGCGGCGTTTAGTCGCCGATGGCAACGGAGAAGAGTTCCCATGGACAATTTTGATCGACCCACAAATGCGCCGGGCAGCACCGACCCGCGCGTTCCTCCCGCCGGCACGTCCCCGGCGTCGAACCAGACGGTGGTCCGCTCCGGCGGCAGCGGGAGCACCTTCATCGTCGTGGCCGTACTTGCCGCGATCCTCGTCATCCTGTTCCTGGCCTTTGGCGGCTCGTCCTTCTTTGGCGGCGCCGATACGGCCGTGGTACCGGACGGCGAAGACACGGTGGTGGTGCCGGGAGGCGACACCAATAACACGACGGTGACGCCGGCTCCTGGCGGCGCGACGGACAGCGCTCCCGCAGGCACGGGTTCCGGCACGGGCGGCAGCGCGACCGGCGGCGGCGCAACCGGCGGCGGTGCGGCCGGTTCGGCACCTGCGGCGCCCGAGGGCGACGCGACTGCTCCGGCTCCGACCACGCCGGCCCCGACGACCCCGGCACCGAATACGACAGCTCCGGCCGGTCAGTAAGTCTGGGCGCATACAACCGAGATGGCCGCGGTTTTGCCGCGGCCGTTCTCGTTGCGCGGATCGGAATTCTTCGTGGCGCGCATCGAAATTGATGCGCGCCGCCGGCGGCTATAACGGCTCGCCGGTCACCGGGTTGATGTTCATCTCAACTCTGGCCTTGTCGGTCGTAAAATAAACGATCTGGTAATGACCTTCCTCGTCCCAATCCACCTCGTCGAGATAGCGGAAATCGGGCCGCGCTTCGATGCGTGCAACAATCTCCGAAACCTTGAGTGCATTCTCCGGGGGTATCTGCCGCTCCTCCGCCTCCTGGGCCTGGAGCGGACCGTAGAGCAGCATGGCTGCTGCCGAGAGCACGAGCACAGTCTTGCGGGGCATCGAGACGTCCTTTCAGTGTTGCCGATGTCTTTCAACTAGACATCGGGGCGCTGGTTCCGCTCCGGGCGCGTCCATGGTCGGAACCTCCGGCGGCGCAGGATTGTTTTCCTCCCGCCTCACGTGGAGATGAAGATGCAGGACAGCGAAAATCCGAAACAACATCCCAGGTCCAACATGGAGAAGGACCCGGAAGACTGGGTCAGTGGGGACGAGCCGATGACCGGGGCGCAAGCCTCCTATCTGAAGACGCTGTCGGAGCAGGCCGGCGATGCGGACGCCTATGCCGATGACCTCAGCAAGGCGGAGGCTTCTAAGCGCATCGACGCGCTGAAGCAGAAGCTCGGGCTTGCCGACGGCAAGAGCTGAAGCGCTATTGTGCGGAGCGTAGCGTGGCCTGCCCGACATAGGCAGGCTGCCCGCCCCGCTTGCTTAGTGATGGATCGAGCGTCATGGACAGCACGCCGCCCAGGCAGACGGCGAACAGGATTGCAAAGAACAGGCGAGCAAGCATGTGGATCATCCCTGTGGAGGATCTACGCTTATTGACGGTCGCCCGAATTGTTGCTGAATGCGGCGTTCATCCGCAATTCAAACATCTTACCGCGGGGTAAACTCCCGTGTGCCGGCGGGAAGGGCTCACGGACCGCCAGCGAGGGATCCGATGACCACCATGGCCAAGTCGTCGAGATCGATCTCGCCACTGACCGAGAGTCCCTTCTCTGCGGTGGACACGCGCAAACCGTCCGGCCTTATCTCCGCCTGGCGCTTGAGCTCGTCGATGATGGCTTGCTTGACCTTTTCTTCCAGCACCGAACCTGTTTCGTGAGAAGTCATATCGCCGGTACCCATTTCCAGAACACGCCTTCCAATCTGTCGGGGTAATATTCGAACTCGCATTCAAAGCGTTGACCATAGGCCTTAGCCGCCTCGATGGCCTCGCCGCTGACCGGGTTCATGCCGGTCCCGGGAGCGAACCATTCCTCCAGAATATCGCTCGGTACGTAGGCGCCGATGCGCAGGGGCAGATTCGCAAGGACAACGTCCATTTGCTCCGGCGGCATGTCGTTCTCCGCTCCGTCTGGCCAGCAAACCACTTGCGGGGCGGAAACGTTCCGCCCCGCCTTCCGATCTGCTCGCGTCGGGCTGCAGCGCGAGCTTGCCTGCCGATCCGGACGGATGCCGGCAAAAAAGCGCATCCAGTAGGAAAAAAAGTGGAACTTTCCGGGAGGTGGACAGTTTCGCTCAAAACGCGCCGGTCGCACCGGCTGGCAAAGGGGTTCCTATGGATCAGACAATCACGGGCCAAGCACGATTCGCCACTCCCGTCCGCGTGGCGTTTCGCCCGGGTGGAGCAGCCCGGGAAATCAGCAATCCGCGCGAAGCGTTCGATTATCTGCGGAACTGCCCGGTCCAGGAAGGCCCTGTGTTCGAGAGCGCCCTCGAGGCGTGCTTCGTCGCCACCTACGACACCAGCTGCGTGGAGGAGGCGAGGAAGGGGCTCAGGACGTTCGCGAGGGCGTACAGGCTCCTTGCTTAGATGCTCCGACGCTCGGAGAACTGTCCGAGGTCGCTGATCGCCCGATGTAAAGCTGCGCCGCAGCTACGGATTAAATCCGAAATACCTGGCCCTCAGCCTTTCCAGCTCGCCGCTCTCGTGCATTCCTATCAAAGCGACGGAGACTGGCTTCAGGAGGCTGCTTCCCGGCGTGAAAGCGAAGCCGTATTTGTCGGGACGGAACGTGCTGCCGACGACTTCTAGCGGCTCGCCGGGATGAGTATTGACGTAGTATTCCAGCTCCGGGCCCTCGTCGACGATCGCCGACAGCTCGCCGTCGAGCAGTGCCCGCGCCGCTTCCGCTAGATGGTCGAAGCGCTTCACATCCGCGAAGGAGGTGCTCATATACTCCTCCGCCACGCTTCCTTCCCGAACCCCGACCAACTTGCCCTGCAAGTCCGCCACGTTCTGGATCTGGTTCGTGAGGTGGGATGCCGTCATCACGCTGGTGATGGATGATGTGATATAGGCGACCACGGCGAGGGCCAGGATCATCCAGATGCCCTGCCAGATACGGCCGAGCCAGCCGAAGAGGTTCTTGCGATCGGTCTGCCCTTGCGTCGCCATCGACATGACGTGGTAGAAATTTTCGGCTAGACCCTCACGCCAGCGCTGAGGAAACTCAGGGTCGAAGCGCCGGTCGACGATCGTCATCACTCCGCAGACCAGGAGGATGAGAAGAGCGATGAGGGCATAGTTCATGAGATGCCCGGCATCGGCGAGCTGACCGAAAATGTCCGACAGGCCTGAGCCTGGGCTGGAGTGGACCATCACGCGTAGACCACTGTCGAACCATGGATGCGTGAAGTCGACGACCTTGGCCCGGTCCTCCGTGATGCTAACGTCCGTGACCGCCACCTCGACCCTTCCAGCGGCCACGGCGTCGAGAAGCTCCCGGAAGTTGGCAAACTCCTGGTAGGTCGATCTGAGATGAAGCTGAGTGGAAACGACGTCCCAAAGATCGATCGCCATGCCGGAGTAGCGGTCCCCGTCCTTCATCACGAAAGGCGGGCTGACATAGACGCCGACCTTCACGACCGGTGGTATGGGCTGCTGCGGCTGGGCCTGCGCATAGGCGAGGGTGCCGCATGCCGCAAGGCACAGGAACAGAAAGGCGCCTGCCGCCCGCCTCCAGAATGAAGCCATTTTACCGATCCGCATCGGGAACCATCCAGCGCCTGTTCCGGCGGCCTCTCCGCCGTCAGTTGAGGTGGTCAACCTAGGGCCAAATGCTTAAGCATCTTTTTCCCGCGACGGCGCTATCCCCGTATGGCCGGGCAATCCGTGAGGGCTGTATCCGTACCCATGCCCATCACGTGCCGCTTTCGCCGGGGAGCAGCTGCTGGGAAATGGAATGAGCAAGGTCAATGCGGGGAACCGTGCTCCGCCCTGCCGATTTCGGCGGTGGAGAGCGGCCGCAGGCGCGCGCCGCGGCGGAACTCAGAAGGACTCATGCCGGCGATCTTGCGGAAGGTCTTGTTGAAGGCCGAGAGCGACCCGAAGCCGCTGTCCATCGCCACCTGCAGCACCTTCGCGTCGTCCTGCATCAGAAGGGCCTGCGCATAGGAGAGCCGCAGCAGGCTCACATATTCGTTGAGCGTCATGCCGGTCGATTTCTTGAATACGTTCATCGCGTATTTCGGATGGATGTCCGCGAAGACCGCGATGTCCGCGCAATCGATCTGATGCCGGAAGTTCTCCACCACGAAGGCACAGATGCGCCCGATATTCTGGAAACTTTGCTGGTCCGTCGCTTCCGGGCGGGTGGCAGGCAGGTCGTCCGCTTCCACGAGCCGGTAAGGATCGAACCGGATGCGTTCGACGCGCAGCAAAAGCTCCTCGAGGGCATGGTTCACGCGAGACGCCTCGCCGGACTGCATATAGGCCGACCAGCGCGCGAAACTCGTGGCATCCCCCGGATCCGGCCGGCCGGTCACCAGCGCGGCCCCACGCATCAGCCGCTGCTGGATGTCCGGCGGCAGCTGCAGGCGGAAAAAATGGATGAGCGGCAGGTGGATGGCCACGTAGAACGGATCCTCCGACGTGTCGACCACCCGGTGCGGCAGGCCGCCCCAGAAGATGCAGAGATCACCCTCTTCCAGATGCACGGGGTGGCCGTGCATCTCGTAGTCGACGGTCCCGCGGAAGACGTAGTTGATCTCGACCTGCGCGTGCCAGTGCGCCACCGGCATGATACCCGGCTGCATATGGCTGACGACCAGGGTATTGGGAACCCTCTCGACCGTGCTCTTCAGCGGGTCCCAGTAACGCTTTCCCGGATTCTTACCATCGGACAAGTTCGCCTTCCCATCACGCAAGACGCTGGCCCGAAGAACGGTAATCTAGCCTCTGAATCGGAGCAACAGGAAAGGGAGGACCTTCATGGCCATGCGATGCAGTTGTTCTCTCTCGCGCTGACTTAAGGATCGATGCGGTCGAGCAGCTCGGCTGGCCAGTCGGGGTTACGCTACCGCCAATGCGCGCGAGCAGATCGTCGTGGACGCGAGCAGCGCCGCTCGGAAGGCGCCCTCACCGCGCTTGCCATCTCCATTCTGGCCGACCGGCCAATCTCTTCGATCGAGACGGTCAACGACAGCAAACAACAGAAAGAGATTTGAAAATGACAGCCGCCTTCCATCTGCGCTGGGGCATCATCGGGCCGGGCACAATTGCCAGAGCCTTCGCTTCCGGCCTCGCCGACACGCGAACCGGTCAACTTATGGCGATTGGCACGCGCAATCCCGGCAACCCGGCCCTCGCCGAGCACTTCCCCGGAGCGCGTGTACATCACGGCTACGAGGCACTGCTGGCGGATCCCGATATCGACGCCGTCTATATCGCGACTCCGCACCCGAGCCATGCCGAATGGGCGATCAAGGCGGCCGAAGCCGGCAAGCACGTGATCGTGGAAAAGCCGATGGGGCTCACGGCCTTCGAGGCGGATGCCATCATCCATGCAGCGCGCAAGGCGGGCACTTTCATCGGCGAAGGCTATATGTATCGCCTGCACCCGCAGACGATCCGGCTTGCCGAGCTCATTCGCGAGGGTGTGATCGGCGAGGTGCGGATGATCAAGTCGGGCTTTGGCTTCGCCATGCCGCGCTTCGATCCCGAGCACCGGCTCTATGCCAACCACCTGGCGGGCGGCGGCATCCTGGATGTCGGCGGCTATCCCGTTTCGATGGCGCGGCTGATTGCGGGATCTGTCCAGGGGAAAGCCTTCGCCGAGCCGGACAAGGTGATGGGCGCGGCGCATCTTGGGCAATCCGGTGTGGATGAATGGGCATCGGCCATCCTCCAGTTCCCGGGCGGCATCATCGCCGAGGTCTCCTGCTCCGTATCCCTGCAGCAGGACAATGTGCTGCGCATCTACGGCACCAACGGCCGCATCGAAGTCGCGGATTTCTGGTTCGCGTCCGGGCGGCAGGGCGGGACCGGCCGGATCGAGATCGTCAAGGCAGACGGCGCGCGCGAGACCGTGGCGGTGGAGGAGCCGCGGCATCTTTATTCCTTCGAGGCCGATGCGGCGGCGGAGGCGATTCGTGCGGGGCGGCAGGAGTTTTCGCCGCCCGGCATGACCTGGGACGATACGCTCGGCAATCTGAAGGTCCTGGACAAGTGGCGGGCGGCAGCGGGCCTGGAATACGAGATCGAGAAACCGGCGCTGCGCACCCGCACCCTCAAAGGCGAGAAGCTTGAGAGGCGCTCCGAGATCATCGGCACCCGTATGATCGCGGGCCTGAAGAAGCCGATCTCGCAGGTTGCGCTCGGCTTTGAGGATTTTCCGACCTTCGCAGCCGCCGCTCCGCTGCTTGACGCCTTCTTTGAAAAGGGTGGCAATGCTTTCGACACTGCCTGGATCTATCATTCGGGCCGCTGCGAGCGCGTCTTCGGCGGCTGGGTGGAAAGCCGCGGCGTACGCGACGAGGTGGTCCTGATCGGCAAGGGAGCGCACTCCCCCCTCACCTATCCGGAGGTCATCGGCCGACAGCTCACCGAGTCGCTCGAGCGCCTCAAAACCGATCATGTCGACGTCTATTTCATGCATCGCGACAACCCGGACGTGCCGGTGGACGAGTTCGTCGATGCAATGGATGCCGAGGTGAAGGCGGGCCGCATCCGCGGCCCCTTCGGCGGCTCAAACTGGACGCGCGAACGCATGGATGCGGCGATCGAGTATGCGCAGCGCACGGGCAAGACGCCGCCCATGGCGCTCTCCAACAACTTCTCGCTTGCCGAAATGCTCGACCCGATCTGGGCAGGCTGCGTGGCCGCCTTGGACGAGGCGTGGAGGGCATGGCTCGAGGAGCGGCAGGTCACCAATTTCGCCTGGTCCAGCCAGGGCCGCGGCTTCTTCACCGAGCGCGCCGGCCGCGACAAGCGCGATAACAAGGAACTCGTGCGGGTCTGGTATTCTGACAAGAACTTCGAGCGCAGGGACCGCGCCGTGGAAATGGCCGAGAGGCTCGGCTGCAGGCCGATCCATGTGGCGCTTGCTTACGTGCTGTCGCAGCCCTTCCCCGTCGTGCCGCTCATCGGCCCGCGCACGATGGCCGAGCTCGACGACAGCTTGCGCGCACTCGACATCAACCTGTCGCCGGAAGACGTGCGCTGGCTGGAGGCCGAATCGGGAAATTAGGATGTATGATTTTGCTGGCACTCCCAAGGGGAATCGAACCCCTGTTTCCGCCGTGAGAGGGCGGCGTCCTAGACCGCTAGACGATGGGAGCGCGCGGAAGCCGCGATATAGTCGCGATCAGACGGAATTGCAACAGCCTCGATCATAAAGTCAACGATTGCCGCCAGCCGGCTGCAGGAGATCCCAAAGGTTGCCGTAAAGATCAGCAAATACCGCGACCGTGCCGTAGGTCTCATGGCGCGGCTCCTCGCGGAAAGCGACCCCGGCAGCGCGCATGGCGGCGTAGTCACGCCAGAAATCCTGGGTGTGAAGAAACAGAAAGACACGATCGCCGGTCTGATTGCCGACCGCCGCCTCCTGCCGCGCCCCGTCCGCCCTGGCAAGGAGCAGAGAACAGCCGGCCCCACCTTGCGGCCGCATGACCACCCAGCGCTTTCCGCCGCTGCCTAGAGGCGTGTCCTCCACCAGGGCGAAGCCGAGCTTTTCCCCATACCAGGCAATCGCCTCGTCATAATCGCGCACCATGACCGTCACAAGCGCGAGGGCCTGGTGAGCCATTCTATTCGCCTTGGCGCATCACCGGGAAACGGCCGACCAGACGCTTCTCCGACATGTCGTAGAGATGGAACTCCTCCCCGCCGTCCTGGAGCTCCACAAGCAGTGTCAGCCGATTTCCCGCCGCCGAATGCGAGACGATCGTCGATCCGGCAGGCAGCTGGATCTCGCCAGATAACATCTCGCCGGTCGGCGTCACGGAAGCGGGGGAGGCGCTCTCCGTCGGGGAGCTGCCCGCCTGCGGCGCCATGGACTTGTAGACAAGCGCCAGCACCACCGCCATAACCGCGGCGAAGAGAATGCCGAAATTGACCACCATGAAGCGGACGAGCTTGCGGCGCACACGCTCCGCCGCCGGGTCGAGCGGCTTCTCCTCGTCGGGTTCGAGCGATGCGTTCGCGCCGGCCATTGATCGTCCAATCGCAGAAAGCCTGGAAATGAGCGACCCTGATAACGAAGCCGGCGGCGAATGGAAAGAGCTGCTGGCCGATCAAGATGCCGAGGGGAAAAGGCTCGACCAGTGGCTGGCGGCGGCGCTGGCGCCGGACCTTTCGCGCAGCCGCGTTCAGACGCTCATCCGGGAGGGCAGGGTGATGCTGAATGGTGAGGCGGTAACGGAGCCGAAGCGGAAGGTCTCCGCCGGCGAGCGTTACGAGGTCGAGCTGCCGGAACCGGAGCCGCCGGAGCCGCGCGGCGAAGCCATCCCCCTCGACATCCTCTACGAGGACGACGCGCTCATCGTCATCGACAAGCCCGCCGGCCTCGTCGTCCATCCCGGGCCCGGCAACTGGACCGGCACGCTGGTCAATGCCCTGATCCATCACTGCGGCGAGACGCTTTCCGGGATCGGGGGGGTGCGCCGGCCCGGCATCGTGCACCGGCTCGACCGCGAGACGAGCGGCGTGATGGTCGTCGCGAAGACCGACCACGCGCACCGGTCTCTGGCTGAAGCCTTCGCCGACCACGGTCAGGCGGGCGATCTGGAGCGGGCCTATGTGGCGCTGGTATGGGGCGTGCCGCCGCGCAGCACCGGGACTATCGATGCAGCCCTCGGCCGCTCGGCGCAGGACAGGACATTGCGTGCCGTGGTGCCGCATGACCGTCCCGATGCCCGCCGCGCCGTCACGCATTTTACCGTGCTCGAACGCTACGGCCGGGGTCGGCCGGAGGAGCAGATCGCCTCGCTCGTCGAATGCCGCCTGGAGACAGGCCGCACGCACCAAATCCGTGTCCATATGGCCCATATAGGCCACCCGCTGGTGGGCGACCCCGCCTATGGCCGGGCTTTCAAAACAAAGGTGAACCGCCTGCCGCCGGAGCTGGCCGGGAAAGTGGCAGGGTTTCCGCGCCAGGCGCTGCATGCCCGGCTGCTTGCGTTCCGCCACCCGGAAACGGGAAAGGTGATGCGTTTCGAGGCGCCAATCCCGCGGGACATGAGGGAACTCCTGGGCTGCTTCGCCGGTTTGTGAGGCAAGACGCGGATCGCTGCAGGGCAGCGTGCTCACGGTTTGTTGACCGGAGTAGGAAGCTTTTATTTTTCCGCATTCGCCCCTATATAGGACATGGCGTGGTGCGCGCCGATGCGGCCACGCGTCCGCCCGCCGCCATGGGGGCGTTGAGACAAGGAGGGTGCTAGAATGGCCCAGACACTGCCGAGCATCGTTTCGGGCGAGGGTGGTCTTACCCGGTATCTCGAGGAAATCCGCCGCTTCCCCATGTTGCAGCCGGAAGAGGAGTACATGCTTGCGAAGCGTTATCGCGAGCATGGCGACACCGACGCCGCGCACAAGCTCGTCACCAGCCATCTGCGTCTCGTGGCGAAGATCGCCATGGGCTATCGCGGCTATGGCCTGCCTATTGGCGAGGTAATCTCAGAAGGAAATGTCGGCCTCATGCAGGCCGTCAAGAAATTCGAGCCGGAACGCGGCTTCCGCCTTGCCACATATGCCATGTGGTGGATCAAGGCGTCCATCCAGGAATACATCCTGCGCTCGTGGAGCCTCGTGAAAATGGGCACCACGGCCAACCAGAAGCGGCTGTTCTTCAACCTGCGCAAGGTGAAGGGGAAGATCCAGGCGCTCGAGGAGGGCGATCTCAACCCCGACCAGGTGTCGGAGATCGCCACCAGGCTCAATGTCAGCGAGGAAGAAGTCGTCTCGATGAACCGCCGGCTCTCCGGCGATGCGTCGCTCAATGCGCCCATCCGGGCGACTGAAGGTGAATCCGGCGAGTGGCAGGACTGGCTCGTCGACGAGCATGAGAACCAGGAAGAGATGCTGGTCCAGCAGGACGAGCTGGAATCGCGCCGGCGCATGCTGGAGGACGCGATGGACGTGCTCAACGATCGCGAGCGCCGCATCTTCGAGGCTCGCCGCCTCTCCGACGAGCCCCTGACGCTGGAGGAGCTTTCCGGCGAATTCGACATCAGCCGCGAGCGCGTCCGCCAGATCGAGGTACGCGCCTTCGAGAAGGTGCAGGAAGCGGTCAAGGCATCCGCGAAGCGCCAGGCCCAATCCACTCGTGCGGCGCAGGGCGAAAGCCAGAGCGCACCGGTCTGAACCACGGCCCGACGCCCGTCAAACGAAACGCCCTCCAATCGGAGGGCGTTTTGCTTTGTACTCGGTGGCTGCGCGCCGGGGGTCCCTAAACGCTCAGGTCAGCCGCTCGAAGCCCGCGCCCACCCGTCCAGCGCCTGGTTGAACACCTCCTCGCCAGGCACGCCCTTCTCCAGCGTGATCAAGGCGCGGCGGCCAGAGGTGTAGACGACCGGGATGTCGATCCAGTTCTGCCCGCGCAGCAAGGTGGCGTTGGCCTGTTGGTCGGTGGCATCGTCGCTGAGCGCGATCAGGAAGAAGCCGTCGGCGATCTTAGCCGGCACGCCAAGCAGCGGCCGGCCGATGTCCTGCTCGGTCTGCTTCATGTTGATCCGCAATACGTTGGTGATGCCGCCTTCCGTGAAATTCTCGGGCGTGAGGAAAATCAGCTCCACGATGTGACTTGCCGGCAGCGATTCGTCCGCGTTGCGGCGAATGGTCATCTTCAGCTGCAGTCCCTTCTTCGGGATGGTTGCCTCCGCCTGGATGACCGGCTCGGGCGGCAGGTTCTCGCCGGGCGACTCCTCCAGGACCGACCAGACGACCGAGCCGCCTTCTGCATAGTCGCTGGCGGCGCTCGTGCGCTCCTCGTAGAACATCGCCTTCTGGCCGACCGGCACGTTCTGCTGAGCCGCGTCGGGCGTGGCGGTCCCGTTCTCTCCGGCCGGTTGTCCTGCGGGAGCGCCGGTGCCGGGCGTTGCCTGCGCGACCGAGGTGCCCTCGCCCACGCTCGGCTCGCCGCCCGCGGGGCCCTCGTCCACCTCCTGGCCGTCGGCGGTCAGGCGCTGCGTGAATTTCTGCGGGCGCTCCGCTTCAGGCGCTGGTGGGGCAGTTGGTTGCTGCGGCTCCTCGGCAGGCTGCTGGGTAGGAGACGGCTGTTGGGCGGGCGCCGAGGCGGCTGCAACCTCATCCCCGGCTTCGCCGGGTGCGGCCTCTTCCGTTGGTGCCCCGCGCGCCAGCTCTGTACCCCTGTCCACAAGATCGTCGAAATTCGCGAAGCCCGCAAATTGCGCCGCCTGGTCGCGGTAGAACCAGCCCGCGACAGCACTGCCCGCCACGACGGCCAGGAGAAGAAGCGCCGCGACCAAACCCCCGCTGCGACGGTGCCGGGCTTGCCGCACGGGCATGGGGACCGGGGCGCTTCCCGGCAGGTGTTCAGGGCCGCCGGCCGATGCCTGGGTGGTGCGGGACCAGTCGATATCATCTCCGTAGGATCGATCGGCCCCGTGCGGCGCTTCCTCGTCCCCGGCATCGCGGCGGGAAAAGTCGTCCGGACCGACGTAGCTTTCCTGTGGCGCGGGAGCGGAGTAACCGCCAGCAGTCACGCCGAAACCAGCTTCCTGGGCGGCGGGGCGCGGCATTGGTGCGCTCTGCACATTACCCGATTTCAGCTCTGCGAGGAGATTTTCAAGATCGTCCTCCTCGGCCTGAGGCGGCGGCGGAGGAGGCGCGTGTTCCGCTTCGACCTTGGCAATCGCCTCTTCCAAGAGCGCCCGCTGGCGCTCGGCGACCTGGGGCGGCGGGGAGGCGGCGGCAAGCTTCGCCTCGATGGTCGCGCGGGCCTTCTCGTACACCTTCGTGCGCGCCTCAGGCGTATTGTCCTTCAGCGTTTCAACGGCCTTACGCAAAACCGCAGCAAAATCCGCCATGATCTAAAACGCCCGCTCCTGCCTTGCCCGCCGATCCGGCCACACTCGGCGACAAGTCGCGCGAAAATGTGGTCAACCTACAACCCGGTTCGAGAAATGGAACTGAAGGTGGCGCATGGATGCAAGCTCCTGCGCGCAAGATCAAAGTTCCTGCCCCCAAGCCTCGTCATTCCGCTTTTGTCCCGAAAGGGTGCAAAGCGCAAGTCGTTAGTCCTGGAAAGGATCGGTGACGAGGATCGCGTCCTCCCGCTCGGGGCTGGTGGAGAGGATTGCGACGGGCGCGCCGATCAGTTCCTCGATGTGGCGGACATACTTCACCGCCTGCGCCGGCAGGTCGTTCCATCGGCGCGCGCCGTAGGTGGTTTCCTTCCATCCTTCCAGCGTTTCGTAGACGGGCTCGAGCCGTGCCTGCGCTCCCTGGCTAGCCGGCAGATAGTCGATGACCTCCCCGTCCAGCCTGTAGCCGGTGCAAACCTTGATCTCATCCAGCCCGTCGAGCACGTCGAGCTTGGTCAGTGCGATGCCGTTCATACCGTTGGCCACCACCGCTTGGCGCACCAGCACGGCGTCGAACCAGCCGCAGCGGCGCTTGCGGCCGGTGACCGTGCCGAATTCATGGCCGCGTGTGCCTAGGAACTCGCCGATCTCGTTCTTTTGCTCGGTCGGGAACGGCCCTTCGCCGACGCGGGTCGTGTAGGCCTTGGTGATGCCCAGCACATAGCCGACCGCTCCAGGCCCGAGGCCGGAGCCGGTGGCGGCCTGTCCGGCGACGGTGTTGGACGAGGTGACGAAGGGATAGGTGCCGTGGTCGATGTCGAGCATCGTTCCCTGCGCGCCCTCGAAAAGGATGCGGCTGCCCGAACGCCGCGCATCGTCTAGGATCTTCCAGACGCGATCGACAAAGGGCAGGATTTTTTCGGAAACCGAGGTGAGTTCCTGCATGACCGCCTCATGCGAGACCTCCGGATGCCCGAGGCCGCGGCGCAGCGCATTGTGGTGGGTGAGCAGGCGGTCCACCTTACTGGCGAGCGTTTCGCTATCGGCCAGGTCCATCACGCGGATGGCCCTGCGGCCCACTTTGTCCTCATAGGCCGGGCCAATGCCGCGGCGGGTCGTGCCGATTTTCGTGCCGGAGTTGGACGCGGCGTCCTCGCGAAAGCCGTCAAGCTCGCGGTGGAGCGATAGGATCAGGGCCGTGTTCTCGGCGATCTTGAGATTGTCCGGCGTGACGCTCACGCCTTGCTCTGCCAGCCGCCCGACCTCGGCCACAAAGGCGTGCGGATCGAAGACCACGCCGTTGCCGATCACCGACAGCTTGCCCTGGCGCACCACGCCGGAGGGCAGCAGCGACAGCTTGTAGCTGACCCCGTCGATCACGAGCGTATGGCCGGCATTGTGCCCGCCCTGGAAACGCACCACCACATCGGCGCGTTCGGAAAGCCAGTCGACGATCTTTCCCTTGCCCTCGTCGCCCCATTGCGAGCCGACGACCACCACATTCGCCATCAGTTCCGTCCTTCCTGCCGGCCGGACTGGGCCGGCCATGGAAACCAGGGGCTCTATACAGACATGCCGCCGCTCTTGCGACCCCTCTTTCGCTCGGCACAGGGCAGCCCGACAATTCCGGCGGCATGGCGCATCGGCCGGAAAGATGCTTTATCCCTCCGGGCAGTCACATCCGACCGGGGCCGCATGCACAATTCCGCCTATCCCCTGCTGCTTCTGACAACGCTCTTTTGGGGTGGAAACGCCGTCGCGGGCAAGCTTGCGGTCGGCCATGTCTCGCCCATGGCGCTTACCTTTTTACGCTGGGTGCTGGCGCTTGCGATCCTCCTGCCCTTTGCTTGGAAGCCGCTGCGGCGCGACTGGCCGCAGGTCAGAGGAAACCTGCCGCTCCTCGGACTGCTCGGCGTGATCGGCTTCACCTGCTTCAACGCCACCATGTACAGCGCTCTTGCCTTCACCTCTGCCGTCAATGTCTCGATCGAGCAGGGAGCAATCCCCCTGGTGATCATCGTCGCCAATTTCCTGCTGTTCGGCGTGAAAGCGAGTCTCCTGCAGCTTGCCGGATTCGTGCTGTCGCTGATCGGCGTCGGGTTGACGGCGAGCCATGGCGATCTCCTGCGGCTTGCGGAACTCGACATCAATTTCGGCGACCTCTTGATGCTGTTTGCCGTCGTGGCCTACGGCGTCTACACGATTGCCCTGCGGTTCAAGCCGGAGATCCACTGGCTGAGCATGATCACCGTACTCGCAAGCGCCGCCTGTCTGAGCTCCATCCCGCTTGCCGCATGGGAAATCGCGGCGGGCAACCTCGTCGTGCCGGACCGCACGGGCTGGATGATCGTGGCCTATGTCGCCCTGTTCCCGTCCTTCCTGGCCCAGGTCTTCTATATCCGCGGCAACGAACTCATCGGCGCCAACCGCGCCGGGCTCTTCGTCAACCTGGTGCCGATCTTCGGAACGCTGCTTTCGATCCTGATCCTGGGCGAGGTCTTCCACCTGTTCCACGCAGTCGCGCTGGTCCTGGTGTTCTGCGGCATCTGGCTCGCCGAATACAGCGGCCGCAAGAGCATGCCTCTTCCGCCGCGCGTCAGGGCGCCGATGGACGGGAGATGATCAGAAACGCGGACGCGGCGGAGGGGGCCGCAAGGATCGTCGCCCAACGTATGCCCAGGGCCGCAACATCGATACCCGCGCCACGCGGATTGCGGGTATCGCTATCTCTCGCGGCGCGGCGCTCGCGACCCGGAACATCAGGCATTTTGAAGATCCGAGAATCCGCCTGATTGATTCGCGGGGCGAGTAGTCACACCCCCACGTCGAAGCGCAGCCGCCTTGCCGACATGATGGAGCCGGCCGACAGGAGCTCGTTGAGCACATTCTCGGGGAAGGGGGCGTCGAGATAGAGCAGCGCGATGGCATCGCCCCCGGGCCGGTTGCGGCCAAGCTGAAAGTTGGCGATGTTCACCCCGTTCCTGCCGCAGATCGTGCCGAGCAGGCCGACAATGCCCGGCGTGTCGGAATTGGTCGTGTAGAGCATGTGCTCGCCAACCTCGGCGTCGAGGTTGATGCCCTTGATCTGAATGAAGCGCGGCTTCCCGTCGGAAAAGCAGGTGCCGGCGATCGAGCGCGTGCGCTCAGCGGTCTTCACCGTCAGCTTGATATAGCCGTCGAACACGCCCGACTTGTCGCGCTTTACCTCGGCGACGATGATGCCGCGCTCTTTCACCATGAGTGGGGCCGAGACCATGTTGACGTCGGCGACCTGCGGGCGGATGAGACCCGCGAGCGCCGCGCTGATCAGCGCGCGCGTGTTCATCGCGGCGGTCGAGCCGTCGAAAAGGATCTCCACCTCCTCGATCGGCTCGTCGGTGACCTGCCCGACGAAAGCGCCGAGCACCTCGGCCAGCTTGATGAAGGGTTTCAGGCGCGGCGCTTCTTCCGCCGTGATGGACGGCATGTTGATGGCGTTGGTCACGGCGCCCTTGATCAGATAGTCCGACATCTGCTCGGCCACCTGCAGCGCCACATTCTCCTGCGCCTCCATTGTGGAGGCGCCGAGATGCGGTGTGCAGACCACATTGGGCAGGTTGAAGAGCGGGTTCTGGGTGGCCGGCTCGTTCTCGAACACGTCGATGCCGGCGCCAGCCACCTTGCCGGACTTGAGCGCCGCGACGAGATCGGCCTCCACGATCAGCCCGCCGCGGGCGCAGTTGATGATGCGCACCCCGTCCTTCATCTTGGCGATGGCACCGGCATTGATGATGCCGCGCGTCTTGTCGGTGAGCGGCGTGTGCAGGGTGATGAAGTCGGCGCGCGCGAAGAGCTCGTCGAGCTCCACCTTTTCCACGCCCAGCTCTTCCGCCCGGTCCTCCGAAAGGAAGGGATCGAAGGCCACAACATGCATTTTCAGCCCGATCGCGCGCATGGCCACCACGGAGCCGATATTGCCGCAGCCGATCACGCCCAGCGTCTTGCCGGTGATCTCCACGCCCATGAAGCGGTTCTTCTCCCACTTTCCGGCGTGGGTGGAGGCGTTCGCCTCCGGAATCTGCCGCGCCACGGCAAAGAGCAGGGCGATGGCATGCTCGGCCGTCGTTATGGAATTGCCGAAGGGCGTATTCATCACGATGATGCCGCGGCGCGAGGCGGCGGGGATATCGACATTGTCGACGCCGATGCCGGCGCGCCCCACCACCTTCAGCCTTGTGGCGGCGTTGATCAGCTTTTCCGTGACCTTGGTGGCCGAGCGGATCGCAAGGCCGTCATATTCACCGATCACGGACAGGAGCCTTTCCTTGTCCTTGCCGAGATCGGGCTGGTAGTCGACCTCGACGCCGCGCTGGCGGAAGATTTCCACGGCGGTCGGCGAAAGCTGGTCGGAAACGAGAACGCGAGGGGCCATTTCTGGACTCCATTGAGTGAGGCGAACGGGAGAGGGCGACGCAGCGCGCGCCGAACAGTCAGGCGGGCTGCAGCGCCGCCTTCTGCTCCTGGAAAGCCCAGTCGAGCCACGGCATCAGTGCCTCAAGATCGGAGCTTTCGACCGTGGCGCCGGCCCAGATGCGCAGTCCCGGAGGGGCATCGCGATAGTGGCCGATATCATAGGCGACGCCTTCCTTCTCCAATAGGGAGACCAGTCCCTTGGCAAAGGCGGCCTTGGCCTCAGCGTCGAGGCGCGTTACCGCCTCATCCACGATGGAGAGGCACACGGAAGTGTTCGAGCGCGTCGCCGGATCTTCCGCGAGGTGGCCGAGCCAGCGGCTTTCCTCCACGAAGCGGTCGATGACGGCGAAATTCGCGTCCGCCCGCTCGATCAGGCCGTCCAGCCCGCCGACCGACTTTGCCCATTCTAGAGCGTCGAGATAGTCTTCCACGCAGAGCATCGAGGGCGTGTTGATCGTCTCGCCCTTGAAGATGCCTTCGATGAGCTTGCCGCCCGCAGTCAGACGGAAGATCTTCGGCAGCGGCCAGGCGGGCACGTAGCTTTCGAGCCGTTCCACCGCGCGCGGCGAGAGGATCAGCATGCCGTGTGCGGCCTCGCCGCCCAGCACTTTTTGCCAGGAGAAGGTCACCACGTCCAGCTTGGCGAAGTCGAGCCGCTGGGCGAAGGCTGCCGAAGTGGCGTCGCAGATGGTGAGTCCCTTGCGCTCCACAGGGATGAAATCGCCGTTCGGCACCCGCACGCCGGAGGTCGTGCCGTTCCAGGTAAAGACCACGTCGCGGTCGAAATCGATCTGCGCGAGGTCGGGCAGCTGGCCGTAGCCGGCCTCCAGACGGCGGACATCTTTTAGCTTCAGCTGCTTGACCACGTCGGTCACCCAGCCCAACCCGAAGGATTCCCAGGCGAGCATGTCGACGCCGCGCTCCCCGAGCAGCGACCATAGCGCCATCTCGACGGCGCCGGTGTCTGAGGCGGGAACGATACCGATTCGGTAGTCGGCGGGAACCTGAAGGACTTCGCGCGTGAGCGTGATGGCTCGGCTGAGCTTTTCCTTGCCGATCTTGGCGCGATGCGAGCGGCCGAGGGCAGCGCCTTTCAGAGCCTCGACCGTCCAGCCGGGGCGCTTTGCGCAGGGTCCTGAAGAGAAATGGGGATTGGCCGGACGGCGGTCCGGCTTAGCGAGCTTGGTCATGATGTTCCTATCCTTCCAGATAGCACGCCCCTCGGTGGGGAGGGGTGGCCCACGGACGGCGTTAATCGAAGTCGCGGCAGAGCGCAAGTGGCAGTGATGCCAAACGCGTCATGGCTTCCGCCCGCCCCTTCAGCTTCAGCGCGCCGGTGAGGGCGTGCCGCAGCCTCGTCGCCTTTCCCAATCCGGGAAGATGGGGGAAAGATTGTGCGCAATCTGCCCTTCAGTGAGAATTGCATATCTCACAAACGGGGCTCTCTGACCCTACATAGAAGATCATTCCCGAGGCTGTTTCCTCTTCAGAGGCGCTCCATCTATTCCTCGGTAACCTACAAGAGTTTTCGCCATGACTACGCAAACCCAGACGTCCCGGCCGGCGGAGCCGAAGCCCTTCTACCGTTCTTTCGGCTTTCAGGTCCTCACCGCGATGGTGATCGGCCTCGTTCTCGGCCTGATTGCCCGCGAAATGGGCACCGGTCCGGACGGAAATCCCAACTGGCTCGCCCAGACCCTGCAGACGATCGGCTCGATATTCGTCCAGTTGCTGCGGGTGCTTGTGCCGCCGCTGATCTTCACGGCCATCGTCGCGTCCATCAGCAATCTGCGCGAATTGTCCAATGCCGCCGCGCTGGTGTGGCAGACCCTTCTCTGGTTCGCCATAACCGCGGTGATCGCCGTCATCATCGGCATAGCCCTCGGCCTCATCATCCAGCCGGGCAGCCGCGCGGTGATCGACGCGGCAGCGGCTACCGCGCCGTCCACCACCGGTTCGTGGCTCGACTTCCTAAAGGGGCTCGTGCCGGTGAACATGTTCGGCCTGCAGGCTTCGACCAAGCTGACGGACGGCGCCGCCACGACCTCCCTCAACTTCAACGTCCTGCAGATCCTCGTCGTCTCCATCGTGGTGGGGATCGCGGCATTGCGCGTCGGTCAGGCGGCCGAGCCCTTCCTGGAGCTCAACAGGTCGCTGCTCGCCGTTGTGCGCAAGATCCTCTGGTGGGTGATCCGGCTGACGCCGATCGGCACGATCGGCCTCCTCGGAAACGCGGTGGCCCAGTATGGTTGGCATACGCTTGGCCAACTCGGCTGGTTCTCGGCCGCCGTCTATCTCGGCCTCGCCATCGTGCTGCTGGTCGTCTACCCGGTCCTGCTTTCAGTCCACGGCCTCAATCCGGTCCGCTACTTCGCCGGCGCCTGGCCCGCCATCCAGCTTGCCTTCGTCTCGCGCTCCTCGATCGGCACCCTGCCGGTGACGGAGGCGGTAACCGAGCGCGAACTCGGTGTGCCCCGGGAATACGCGGCCTTTGCCGTGCCGCTTGGAGCGACGACCAAGATGGACGGCTGCGCCGCGATCTATCCGGCCATCGCGGCGATCTTCATCGCCGAATTTTACAATGTCCCGCTGGCCTTCCAGGATTACCTGCTGATCGCCTTCGTTTCGGTCATCGGGTCGGCGGCCACGGCCGGGCTCACCGGCGCGGTGGTGATGCTGACGCTCACTTTGTCGACGCTCGGCTTGCCGCTTCAGGGCGTCGGCCTGCTTCTGGCAGTGGACCCGATCCTCGATATGGGCCGCACTGCAGTCAATGTGGCGGGCCAGGCGCTGGTGCCGACCATCGTCGCCAAGCGCGCGGGTATCCTCGACCAGGCGCGGTACGACCGTGCCGGCGAGGCGGATGTGCTCGATGCGGAGCCGACGCCGCAGGCCGCCTGAACGGCCGAACGGAAAGACGGAGAACGAAAAAAGGGCCGGCTTCAGTGCCGGCCTTTTTTCATACGTCAGCTCACCAGAGATCGTATCGCAGGCCGAGCTTGACCTGGTGGTAATCGAGCCCTTTCTCGAGGTCGCCCGAGTCGACGTCCACATATTGTGTGCCGGGAGAGCTCAGATACTGGTAGCCCAGATCGACGGAAAGGTTCTGCGTTACCTGATAATTCACCCCAGCATTGAGGGCATAGGCGAATTCATACTGCCTGTCGGTAGCCTCGAACATGACGCCGAGGGTGGGCGAATCCACCGAGATCTCGTGCATTGAGTAGAGAACGCCCGCGCCGGCGCCCACATAGGGAGTGACCCCGACGAAGGTGCCGAGATCGAAATAGCCGTTCACCATCGCGGCAAGCACGCGGTTCTCCGCCGAGATTTCATCCAGTCCGTCTTCGAGCTCGAACTTGTCCCGTGAGAGGTAGGCGAGATTGACATCCGCCCGCAGCAAATCGGTGAAATGGTAGCCGAAACCGACGCTGCCGCCGAAGCGGGTATTCTCCATCCGCTCGCCGAGCACGTCGAGGTCGTAGACCGATTCGTTGATGTTGTAGGTCAGGTCGCCGCGCAGGTACCAGCCTGACCCCACCTCCACGGGCACGTAATTCGGCGCATCCTCGAGCACGAGGGGAGGGTCGTAGTCGGCGGCGCCAGCGGGCAATGCCGCTGCAGCCGCCACGGCCGCGACGAGCAAGGTAAGGCTGCAGGGCTTCCACATGGATTTTCACTCCGCAAATTGCCGACGGAGCGTAGCTGCCCCCGCCACCGTCTTTGGCAGAGTGTTAACCATCCGGGTTAAACGCCGGTTAAGGATAACGGAGATTTACCGTCGCGCGGCCGCCGAAACGAAAAAGCCGCCCGGCGGGGCCGGGCGGCTTGGGATGGGGGACGGGGAAGTTCTATTTATAGACCACCGGCTCTGCAGGCGGGACATAGACTGGCGGCTCGTAGGCGACAACCTGCGGGACAGCGCAGTTGATGTTCGATCCGCCGAAGGAATAACGCAGACCCGCGCGCGCTTCGTGGACGTTGAAGCCGTCGTCGAAGCCGGGTCCGACGCCGATACCCGACTCCTCGAACATGCGTCCGCCGGCGATGCGCGTATAGCGGTAGCCCGCGTCGAGCTGCAGGTTCTGGGTGAGGCAGTAGGAGGCGCCGGCCATCAGCGACCAGGCGAAGCGCCACTCCTTCGCGCCCTTGTGCACCCAGCTGTCTTCGCCGATCGTGTTGCGCAGATCGTCCCATTTCACATAGGCGCCGCCGATGCCTGCGCCGACATAGGGTGTGATGCCCTTGAAGGTGCCGAGATCGACATAGGCATTGGCCATCAGCAGAAGCGCGCTGTAGCTCGACGAGTCCGTCGAGGTGCAGGGGACGGGGCCGCAGAAGCCCGCTGTCGTGCCGCGGAAATCGGACTTGAACCAGTAATCCGCCGTGAAGTCGGTGCGGAAATGACGGGTCATCTGGTAGCCGATACCGGCGCCCAGCGAGAGCGCGCCGTCAAGCTCCGTCGAGGTGAACTCGCTGGTCCCGGGCGGCGGGCCGTAGGTGATGTATTCAGTCCCGCGCAGCTTGGACCAGTGGTAGTTGACGTCGCCGCGCAGATACCAGCCGCCGACCGCGACTTCCTTCTCGATGATCTGGGGCGGCGGCGGAGGCGGGAGATCCGGGACATACACATCGGCGGCGTAGGCGCCGGACGGAAGGGCCAGGAACAAGGCGGCAAGGAGCGGCTTCAGCATATTCGACATTCTCATCCCCCATGTGCCGCTCAAGCGCGCATCGCTCTACGGCCGGTTGAATCCTGTCGAAGATTGCAGCAAAAAAGTTAAGTTGCGCTTAACCCTAACGCGGCGCGCCGCTGCGCTCCCGGAACCATGAAAACGGCGACGGCCGGGGCGTGCCCGGCCGGCCCTTCCATCGTGTTGGAAGCGGTGTCTAGGCCGCGACCGTCCTCGCGTCGGCGATGGCCTCGACAATGTTGTCGACGACCGTGCGGACGAGATCGGGATCGTCGCCCTCGGCCATGACGCGGATCAGCGGCTCGGTGCCGGAGGGGCGGATCACCAGGCGGCCCGACTCTCCAAGCCGCGACTGGGCATCAGCGATTGCCGCCTTGACGGCGGCGTTCTCAAGCGGCTTTCCGCCGCTCGTACGCACATTCTTCAGCACCTGCGGCACCGGCTCGAATTTCCGGCACACCTCGCTCGCCGGCCTGTTCAGGCGTTTGATGCAGGCGAGCACCTGGAGCGCGGTCACAAGCCCGTCGCCGGAGGTGGAAAAATCGGAAAGGATGACATGCCCCGACTGCTCGCCTCCGACATTGAGTCCGTGCTCGCGCATATGCTCGACCACATAGCGGTCGCCGACCTTGGTGCGGTGGAGCGAAAGGCCGATGTCGCGCAGGAACCGCTCCAGGCCGAGATTGGACATGACGGTAGCCACCACGCCGCCGCCATGAAGCTTCTCGCGCTCGTGCCAGGACTGGGCGATGAGCGCCATGATCTGGTCGCCGTCGATGACCGTGCCGTTCTCGTCGACGATGACGACCCGGTCGGCATCTCCGTCAAGGGCGATGCCGATATCGGCGCGCACCTCGTGCACCTTCTTGGCAAGGCCCAACGGATGGGTGGAGCCGCAATCGAGATTGATGTTGAACCCGTTGGGATCGTCGTTGATGGCCACAACCTCGGCGCCGAGCTCCCAGAGCGCGGCCGGCGCCACCTTGTAGGCTGCGCCATTGGCGCAATCGACGACGATGCGCAGGCCGGCAAGCGACATGTCGCGCGGCAGGGTGCGCTTGGCAAATTCGATGTAGCGGTCGTGCACGCCGTCCACGCGCTTGGCGCGGCCGAGCATGTCCGAATCGGCAAGGGTCAGCTCGACATCCTTGTCCAGCATCGCCTCGATGCGGCTCTCGATGCTGTCGGACAGCTTGTAGCCGTCCGGCCCGAACAGCTTGATGCCGTTGTCGTAATAGGGGTTATGCGATGCCGAGATCATGACGCCGATATCGGCGCGCAACGAGCGGACGAGCATGGCGACGGCGGGCGTCGGGATCGGGCCGAGCAGGAACACATCCATGCCCGCCGCGCAGAAGCCCGCGACCATCGCATTTTCGATCATATAGCCGGACAGGCGCGTGTCCTTGCCCAGCACCACGCGATGGCGGTGACTGCCGTTCTGGAAGGAAAGCCCGGCCGCCATGCCGACGCGCATGGCAACTTCCGGAGTCATGGGAAATCGGTTGGCCCGCCCCCGGATCCCGTCCGTTCCGAAATACTGTTTCGACATGCTTTTTCTAGTCCGCACCGATTTGGAATTTTGTCGCAAAGCAGCGCTCCCCTTCGGTCACTTGCCACAGCTTCGGGCACGATCCCGCATCACATTATATGTGAAAACGTAACCGATTCACCTAAACAGGTGATTGTCCCCAGTGTTTAACGGCCGGTGAAGGGCACCGTCACTATCTGAATCTCTCCTGCTGAAGCAAAGGGGCGGTTTCGTGGCAGCGATGCGTTTCGATGGGCGCCTCGTTCATACCTTCGACCCTCTCAAGGGAGGTGAACGCACGCGTCATCGCTGCCACGCCCGGTTTTTTACCGTCTGGCCATTGAGGAAGGTGGGAAGCGGGGCGCGTGATCCGTGCCTCTCTGTTAGTTTATGTGGCGCGTCTCACGCGCCCCGCCGGCCGCTGTCCCGACATTGGCCGGTCACTCGGGTTTCTCTTCCGTCCCGGCTGCACCCAATGAAGGGGGTGGTCTTTGCCGGGCCGAAGGAAAAACCCTAGCGGCTCTCCGCGGTTTCCGCGATGCCGGCTCTCACCCAGCACCCGTTTTTCCGAGATGCAGTCTCTGACCCTGCATCCCGGCACCGCCGGCCTGTCGCGGGCCCTCATCATGCCTCCAGGTACCGATCCCTGGAGGGGGAGGTTGCCGCCGCTCTCCCGAACACCCGGTGCGCATCCGGTTCCCGCAAGAGCGATGGGACGGATTGTAAGAGGGCTGCAGGGGGTGTGGATAAATTTTCCGGCGAAAAAATGCGGAAATCGTGTAGGAGCTTGTTTTTGCTGCAAATTTTTTTTGCGCATCCGGACGGCGGGGCCGATTCGATCCACACCCTCATCGCCTTGCGACGGATGGGCTTTCCGAAAGCACCCCTCACTTGCGTTTTCCCACCGGGTCCCCGCAAGGCAGGGGCAATCGCATATATGGGGTTCGACCCCCACTCCGATCGGCTTCGCCGACCACCTCTCCCCCGCTCGCCGGGGAGAGGAAACGCCGACCGCAAGGCTCGGCACCCTTCCTCTACCCCACGAAGTGGGGGAGAGGTGGCCCGCGAAGCGGGACGGAGTGGGGAAAACGGCATATGCGATAGTCCTGCCCCGCAAGGGGGAGGGCTCAATCGCCGTCCAAAGCGGGTATCCTGATGCCGGCGAGTTCGGCCGCCGTCAGCCGGGCGGCGCCGACGCGGGCAAAGCGCAGCATCAGCGCCTTGCGCGTGGCGGGGGGGAGCCGGTGTTCCGGCGCGTCGCGCAGTATCTCCGCGCCGTAGCCGTCGGAAAGGATGAAGCCGCATTCCTCCGGAAAGATCTCTTCCGGCACGTCGGGATGGGAGGCGAAGAAGAAGCGGTCCGAATGCAGCCGGTATTCCGGCCATTTGCGGTCGACGCGGAAATCCTCGACCGATGACTTTATCTCGATGATCCAGATGTCGCCCCTGGCGGTAAGCGCGACAAGATCGGCCCGCCGCCCGGTGGCGAGCGAAAGCTCCGGCAGGACGACGGCGCCCATCTGCGACAGGAGGCGCTGGACGCCGCGGCGGATGACCAGCGCGCGCTCGGACTGGCGTCCATCCACCAGCGGGTTGAAGGGAATCGGCGATACGATCGGCATGGCCGCACAATGCCAGCAAAGCCGGCAGGAAAAAAGACCTATATGCGCCGTCAGCCGTGCCCGGCGATGTCCTCCAGGATGGGGCAGCCCGGGCGATGGTCGCCGTGGCAGGCGGCGACCAGCTTCTGCAGCGTCGAGCGCATGCCCTGAAGCTCGCGGATTTTCTCCTCGATGGCCTTCACATGAGAGACGGCGATCTTCTGCACATCATGGCTGGCGCGCGACTTGTCCTGGTACAGCTCCAGCAGCTGACGGCACTCCTCGATGGAGAAGCCGAGGCTGCGCGCCCGCTTCAGGAAGGCGAGCCTGTGCACATCCTCGTCGGAATAGGCACGATAGCCATTGCCGGCGCGCGCTGGCCTGACGAGGCCTATCTCCTCGTAATAGCGGATGGTCTTGGCCGGCAGGCCCGAACGGCGCGCCACATCGCCCACATTCATCTTCTTCACTCCGCGGTTCCGGATGCCGCCCTCAATTTGGGGTGGAGTGTTGCCCCAATGCAATAGCGCCGCACCAAGCGATGGCGCTAGCAATGGCCTTCCTCATATCGGCAGTTCGCCGTTCCGGGGAAAGGGGCAGGGATCGGGCAGGGTAAATCCCGCCGACTGGGGATCGGGGCAGTCTTTCATGAAATCGAAAAACCTTCTCATCGCCGCCGCTCTCGGGCTCCTGGCGGCGCTTGCCGGCTGCAGCAGCGACCGCAACTTCCGCATCTTCACGTCCGAATACGCGGCCGTGACCGATGCGGGCTACAAGCTGCCCCGCGTGCCGATCTCGCAGGTGCCGCGCAAATACCACCGGCAGGTGGTCCGCTTGGAGACCGAGGAGAAGCCGGGCACCATCATCGTCGATACGCGGGAAAAATTCCTCTATCTGGTGATGGAGGACGGCAGGGCGATGCGCTACGGCATCGGGGTCGGCCGCGATGGGTTTGGATGGTCGGGCGTGGCGCGCGTGGCGATGAAGCGCGAATGGCCGAAATGGACCCCGCCGTCGGAGATGATCAAGCGCCAGCCGGAGCTTGCGAAATGGCGCGGCGGCATGCCGCCCGGGCTGACGAACCCACTCGGCCCGCGCGCGCTCTATCTCTTCAACAAGAATGGCGATACGGGATACCGGCTGCACGGAACGCCGGAATGGTGGTCGATCGGCAAGGCCGTGTCGTCCGGCTGCATCCGGCTCCTCAACCAGGACATCATCGACCTTTACGAGCGCACCAAAGTGGGCGCGAAGGTGATCGTGAAGCAGTAGCGCTGCGGCGAGTGATCCACCCAACAAAAACCGGGCTCCCGGCCCGGTTTTCTTTGCCGTCTCACATGGACGACGGTCAGGCGACCTGCTCGACATGCTGCACTTCCGGGACGAAGTGGTGCAGCAGGTTCTGGATGCCGTGCTTGAGCGTCGCCGTGGAGGACGGGCAGCCGGCGCAGGCGCCCTTCATGTGCAGGAAGACCGTGCCCTTCTCAAAACCGCGGAAGGTGATGTCGCCGCCGTCCTGGGCCACCGCCGGGCGCACGCGGGTCTCCAGAAGCTCCTTGATCGTGGCAACGATCTCCTCGTCTGCCTCGTCATAGAACTCGGCGCCTTCGGTTGCCGGGCGATCGGCGGCATTTGCCGCCATCACCGGCTGGCCCGACATGAAATGCTCCATGATCGTGCCGAGGATGGCCGGCTTCAGGTGCTGCCAGTCCGCGCCTTCCTTGGTGATGGTGATGAAATCGAAGCCGAAGAAGACGCCGGTCACGCCGGGCACCTCGAAAAGGCGGCCAGCGAGCGGGGAAGCGGCGCGCGCCGCATCCGAATCGCGGAAATCCGCCGTGCCTTCCTCCAGGACCACCCTGCCCGGAAGGAATTTCAGCGTCGCGGGATTGGGGGTTGCTTCCGTCTGGATGAACATCGGCGATCTCCGTACTGCCGTAATTTGGAACAGTTCTAAAATAGGCCGATCGGGGCGACTGTTCAAGCCGCATATGGTGGCGGCGAGGCCCCTATGCCAGGCTTTCTATCTCCTCGTCCGTCAGGCTGTGCGGCACGACGGTGACGGGAATCGGGAACGCGGCGGCCTTGCCGGCGATGGAGGAGACAAGCGGCCCCGGCCCTTCCTTGGCGCCGCCGGCGCCCAGCACCAGGATGGCGATATCCTGGTCCTCCTCGATGAGCCTGTGGATCTCGTCCACGGTCTTGCCCTCGCGCACGACCAGCTCCGGCTCGATGCCGAGCGTTTCACGGATTTTCGTCGCCTGGGCGTTGAGCGCGCCCTGCGCGTTCTGCATCGCCTCCTCGCGCATGATCTGCTCGACGCCCAGCCAGTGCTGGAAATCGCCGGGCTCGATGACGAAGAGCAGGACGACGGAGCCATTGGTGGACTTCGCCCGGCGCGAGGCATAGGCGACGGCGCGGTCGCATTCCGGCGTGTCGTCGACGATCGCCAGGAATTTGCGCTTGTGGCCGGCCTCCCGGATCAGACGTTTGGAAACCATGCATGTCCCTTCCTGCACGGGCGCGCCATGGCGCAATCTGCCATCCGCCGCGCCGGGCGGCAAGCCGCGCCTGGAGCCTGCGGTCAGTTCACCAGCAGGCCGACGATCTGATGCACCTGCTTCATGGTCTGTTCGGCCATGGCACCGGCGCGCTCGCCACCGTCGCGCAGGACGCCGTCTATATAGGCGGGATCTCCGGCGATGCGGCGCATCTCCTCGCCGATGGGCGCAAGCTTCTCCACGGCGAGATCGGCGAGCGCCGGCTTGAAATCGGAGAACTGGCGCCCGCCGAAATCGGCGATCACCTGTTCGCGCGTGGTGCCGGCGAGAGCGGCATAGATGGTGACGAGATTGTCGGCCTCCGGCCTGCCTTCCAGGCCCTCGACATCGCCCGGCAGCGGCTCCGGATCGGTCTTCGCCTTCTTGATCTTCCGGGCGATCGTGTCGGCATCGTCGAGAAGATTGATGCGGGAAAGATCGGAGGGGTCGGATTTCGACATCTTCTTCGACCCGTCGCGCAGGCTCATGACGCGCGGCGCAGGCCCCTCGATGAGCGGCTCGGTCAGCGGGAAGAAGCCGTTCACCTTCTCCTCGCCCACCATCATCTCCACCCCGAGCCCGAGGGCGGCGATGCGGTCGGAAAAGTCATTGTTGAACTTCTGGGCGATGTCACGCGTCAGCTCCAGATGCTGCTTCTGGTCCTCGCCGACGGGCACATGGGTGGCGCGGTAAACGAGGATGTCGGCCGCCATCAGGCTTGGATAGGCGAGAAGGCCGAGCGAGGCGTTCTCGCGGTCCTTGCCTGCCTTGTCCTTGAACTGCGTCATGCGGTTCATCCAGCCGATACGGGCGACGCAGTTGAAAATCCAAGCGAGCTCGGCGTGCTGAGGCACCCGGCTCTGGTTGAAGATGATGTTCTTCTTCGGGTCGAGCCCGCAGGCGAGATAGGCGGCGGCAATGGCGCGCGTCTGTTCCATCAGGTCGTCATGCACCAGGGTCGCGGTCAGCGAATGCATGTCGACGACGCAGTAGATGCAGTCATAGCTATCCTGCAGGGCCACGAAACGCTGCAGCGCGCCGAGATAGTTGCCGAGGTGGAGGTTGCCCGTGGGCTGCACCCCGGAAAAGATGAGCTGCCTGAATTCACTCATGGAAGGTCCCTGAAAGCCCGACGAGAAAGCGTCGCGCTTATGGACGAGCGGGAGGGAGCAATCAAGCCCCAGCTAGGCTTTGCCGGGAAGCGGACCAGGTGCCTTGCGCCGGCGCTTCAGAAGCCCGGCGAGCTCGGCCCGGTCGAAGCCGCCGGTGGCCAGGGCAAGCGCAAGGTAGACGGCGGCCGCGACGGCGACGATGAAGAGGACGCCGGCGGCACGCCAGGCGACGGACGCCTGCATCAGATCCGCCAGGACCAGGTTCAGCCCGAAGGCGACCGCGCCCATTACCCCGCTCGCAAGGACGATCATTGCGATGCGGCGCGCCGTCACCGCCGAGGGGCGGAAATGGTTGCGCCGCCACAAGGTGCCGGCGAGCAGAAGGACGTTCGCCCAGGAAGAAAGCGAGGTGGCGAGCGCGATGGCCACATGGCCATAGACGGGAAAGAGCGCCAGGCTGAGGCCGATATTGGCGGCGACGGAGACCAGCGAGAACCACATGGGCGACTTCATGTCCTCGCGGGCGAAGAAGCCGGGCTGGAAGACCTTTATCAGCACATAGGCCGGCAGGCCGGAGGCGAACGCGGCGAGCGCCGCCGCCGTCATGCTCGTATCGAGAGCGGTGAACTCGCCGCGCTCATAGAGAAGGCCGACGATGGGGCCCGGCATCACCATCAGCCCGACCGCCGCCGGGAGAGTGAGGCCGAGAGCGAATTCCAGCGACCGGTTCTGCAGATGCTGCGCGTCGGCATGATTGCCGGCCTTCAGCGACCTTGCAAGCTCGGGCAGGAGCACAACGCCGACCGCCACGCCGATGACGCCGAGGGGAAGCTGGTTGATGCGGTCGGCGAAATTCAAAAGCGAGATGGCCTTGTCCTGCCCCGAGGCGATGATCTGGCCGATGAGGAGGTTGATCTGCATGATGCCGCCGGTCAAAAGCGCCGGTCCCATCAGGACCAGGAGACGGCGAACAGCCGGCGTGAGCCGCGGCCGGCGGAAGCGCATGGAAAAGCCGGACCGGCGGACGGCGATCGCCAGGATGAGGAGCTGCGCCAGGCCGGAGAGGAAGACCCCCCAGGCTAGCCAGAGGCCTGTCTGCCGCTCGGGAAGCGCGCTGAATAGCCCGAGCACCAGCACGGCGATGAGAATGACGTTGAGCAGCACCGGAACGAGCGCGGCCAGGAAGAAGCGCCGCATCGAGTTCATGATCCCCGCCAGCATGGCCACCAGCGACATGCAGAGAAGATAGGGGAACATGATGCGCGTCATGGCGACGGTGAGGTCAAATTTCGCCGGATCGTCGGCGAAGCCGGGGGCGACGACCGTGCCCACGAGGACGGGCATGAAGATCATCGCCAGCGCGGAAAGCGCGATCAGGACGGTAAGCAGGATCGCCAGCACATCCTCGCCGAAGCGGCGCGCCGCCTCCATGCCGCCGCCTTCCATCTCCTTGGCGAAGAGGGGGATGAAGGCGGTGTTGAACGCGCCTTCGGCAAAGAGGCGGCGGAAAAGATTGGGAAAGCGGAAGGCGGCGTAGAAGGCGTCGGTCACCGGGCCGGTGCCCAGGGCGGCGGCGATCAGCGCCTCGCGCACGAAGCCGAGCAGGCGGCTCGCCATCGTTGCGCTGCCGACGCTGGCGAATTTGGCGACGAGGCTCATGGGCGGGGGGTCATGGATTGCGGTGATGGAATGCCGCCAAAGGGAAAGGCTGGCGCCTCTTTGCGCCCCCCTCTGTCCTGCCGGACATCTCCCCCACAAGGGGGGAGCTCGGCTGCCACGCGAGCTTTCGCCAATCGCCGGCGTAGTTGAGTAGGCGCCGGAGAACGCGACAGGCCTGCCCTCCCCCTTGTGGGGAGGGTCGATCCGCGAAGCGGAGCAGGGTGGGGGTTCGATATGACCTGCCGCACCCCCACCCCGGCGCGTGCCGCGCCGACCCTCCCCACAAGGGGGAGGGTGGGTGCCACGATTGAAACCTTTCCGCTCACGCCGCCACCGTCCTTGCCTTTGCCCGATGGTTGCGCCGGGGCGGGCCGCTCTCGATCGTCTCCAGAAGCTCGCGGCGGATGGTCTCGAGGCGGTCGGGATTGTCCACCTTCGCGCCGGTGAGATCGGTGACGTAGAAGGTGTCGATCACCTTCTCGCCGAAAGTCGTGATATGCGCCGAGGCGATGTCGAGCGAGAGATCGGAAATGGCGCTCGTGACCTCCGAGAGCAGACCCGGTCGATCGAGGCACTCGATCTCGATCACGGAAAAGCGGTTGGAGAGCGTGTTGCGGATTTCCGCCCGCGGCTCGATGCGGAAGACCTTGGCGCCGCGGCGCGGCTTCGTCCGCTTCTCGATCACCTCGGGCAGGTAGGATTTGCCGGACAGCACGTCCTCGATGAGGCGGCCGACGCGGCGCGCCCGGCGCAATTCGTCCTCGTCCAGCTCGAATTCGCGGCTGATCAGAATCGTGTCGAGGGCGCGGCCGTCGGTGGTGGTGAAAATCTGCGCGTCGACGATGTTGGCGCCCGCCGCCGCGCAGGCGCCGGCGATGATGGAGAGCAGGCGCGGGTGGTCGGGCGCAAGGACGGTGATCTCCGTCACCGCCTCGAAGGCGTGCGGCTTCACCATGGTGGAGAGCGCCTTGCCCTGGCGGTCCGCCGCGCGGATGAAATCGGCGTGGCGCACCTGGTCGTCCTCGTCCACGGCGAGCAGATAGTTCTCGTAGTGGAGACCGATATAGCGGCGCGCCTCCGTCTCCTCCCAGCCGGCTTTCACCAGCGCTTCGGCAAGAGCGCCGCGCGCGCCTTCCGCCCGCGAGGCGCGCGAGGCTTCCGAGAAGCCGCCGGTGAGCAGGAGCTCGGTCTCGTAATAGAGCGTGCGCAGGAGCTGCCCCTTCCAGCCGTTCCACACGCCCGGGCCGACGCCGCGTATGTCGCAGACCGTGAGCACCAGGAGAAGCTTCAGCCGCTCCACCGACTGCACGATGTCGGCGAAATCCTGGATGGTCTTGCGGTCGTTCAGGTCGCGCGTCTGCGCCGTCATGGACATTGTGAGATGCTGCTCGATGAGCCAGGCGACCATCTCTGTCTCGGCGGCGTCGAAACCCATATGCGGGCAGAGGCGGCGGGCGATGCGCGCGCCGGCGACGGAGTGGTCCTCCGGCCTTCCCTTGGCGATGTCATGGAAGAGGACGGCGGTATAGAGCACGGCCCGCCAAGGCTTCAGGCCAGGCATGATCGAATGGGAGAGCGGATGGCTCTTCTGCCCCTCGCCATGCTCGATCTCGGCCAGCACGCCGATGCAGCGGAGCAGGTGCTCGTCCACCGTATAGTGGTGGTACATGGAGAACTGCATCATCGCCACGACCTTGTTGAATTCGGGGATGAGCTTGCCGAGCACGCCCGCCTCGTTCATGCGGCGCATGTTCAGCTCCGGGTCGCGGTCGGAGGTGAGCAGGTCCAGGAAGAGGCGGTTCGCCTCCTTGTCGCGGCGCAGATTGCGGTCGACGAGATGGAGCGAGCGGGTGAGAAGCTTCAGTGCGTCGGGGTGATATTCCAGCCCGTGCCGATCGGCGAACCAGAACAGCCGCAGCATGTTCACTGGATCACGCTCGAAGACCTTCTCGTCGGCGACGTTGATGCGATGATTGTCGACGATGAAGTCGCTGGTGCCGGCAAGCTTGCGCTTGCGGCGCGAGAAGGTGAGGAAGATGCGGTTGAAGCCCGGCACATGCTTGGCCTGCTCCTCCTCGAGCGCGGCACAGAAGATGCGCGTCAGGTCGCCCACCGTCTTGGCGATCAGGAAGTAATGCTTCATGAAGCGCTCTACCGGGGTAAGACCCGGATGGCTGGTGTAGCCGAGCCGCTCGGCGATATCGCGCTGGATGTCGAAATGCAGGCGCTCCTCGGCCTTTCCGGTGAGGAAATGCATGTGGCAGCGCACCGCCCAGAGGAAATCCTCGGCCTTGGCGAATTGCAGATATTCGCGGCGGGTGAAGACCCCTTTGTCCACCAGCTCCTCGGCCTCGCGCACGCGGTAATAATATTTGCCGATCCAGAAAAGCGTGTGGAGGTCGCGCAGGCCGCCCTTGCCGTCCTTGATGTTGGGCTCCACGAGGTAGCGGCTCTCGCCGGCCTTGGCGTGCCTGGCGTCGCGCTCGGCGAGTTTGGCCTGGATGTATTCGGCGCCGGTGTCCTTGACGATCTCCTGGTCGAACCGGGCAATGAGATCATCGTAGAGCGCCTGATCACCGCAGATGAAGCGGGCCTCCAGCACGGCCGTGCGGATGGTGATGTCGCTCTGCGCGTGGCGGATGCACTCGTCCACATTGCGCGTCGCATGCCCGACCTTCAGGCCGAGGTCCCAGAACATGTAGAGCATGTATTCGGCGACCTGCTCGCCCCAGGCCGTCTGCTTGTAGGGGAAAAGGACGAGGAGGTCGATGTCGGAGCCCGGCGCGAGCGTGCCGCGGCCGTAGCCGCCTACGGCGACCACCGCCATGCGCTCTGCGGTCGACGGGTTCTTGGAGGGATAGACATGGGCGATCGCGAAGTCGTAGAGGGCGCGGATGAGTTCGTCCATCAGATGGGAAAGGCGGGTGGCGCAGGCGGTGCCGCCGCCATCCTCCGCCAGCATCAGCTCGGCCGCGCGCCTGCCCTCGACCAGCCGCGTCTTCAAAAGCCGCATGACCTTGCCGCGGGCTTCGGAGGAGGCCGGATTGCCGGCCGCGGCGACATCATCCAGATCCGCGCGCAGGCGCGCCGGATCGATGATCTGTTCGAGCTTCAGTGGAATCCTGGCCATTCCGTTTCCGCCTTGAGGCGGCGCTGTATAGCGCGTTTCTTTGCGACAAGGAACGGCGACTTGCGCCGTTTCCGGCCGGCGGCTATCTGGCGGGTTTCCGCCAGGAGCCTGCCGACAGATGGAACTTCCCGCAAGGCTGCGCCAGGCCGTCGACCAGATGCTCGAGGGCATACCCCTCCCGGAGCTTCAACGGGCGGCAGAGCTCCTTTCGCGGCGCTACCGCAGCGAAACGCGCGACGGCCGGCTGCATGTCGCAGACGCTTTGGCGGCCAGTGCCTATCTGGCAGCGCGCCTTCCCGCGACCTATGCAGCCGTGCGCAAGGCGATGGGCGATGTGGCCGAACTCCAATCGGGAGAGCCCAGGACCCTGCTAGATGTGGGCGCCGGGCCGGGCACCGCGCTCTGGGCGGCTCTGGAGGAGTGGCCGCAGATAGAGACAGCCGTGCTCGTCGAAGCGAGCAATGCAATGCGACAGACCGGCGAGCGGCTGGCGCGGGATATCGGCCCCGTGCGCCTTTCCTGGCGCGGCATGGCTGTGGAAGACGGCCTGCCGGGGATCGAGCCCGCGGATCTCGTCACGCTCTGCTATGTTTTGGACGAGCTCGAGCCGGCGGCGGCGGAAGCGCTCGTCGGGCGGTTGTGGACGCTGGCGGCGAGAACGCTTCTCATCGTGGAACCGGGAACGCCGGCAGGCTGGCGGCGCATCCTGAAGGCCCGGCAGCAACTGATCGAGGCCGGAGCATGTGTCGTTGCACCCTGCGCGCATCATCATGCCTGTCCGGTCGCCGCGCCCGACTGGTGCCACTTTTCCCGCCGGGTCGCGCGATCACGCCTGCACCGCCTTGCCAAGGGCGGCGAGGTGCCCTGGGAGGATGAGAAGTTCATCTACCTTGCCGCCTCACGCATTCCGGCCGGGGCACGCGCAAGCCGCGTGCTGGCGCCGCCCAAGGCAGCAAGCGGCATGGTGCGGCTGAAGCTTTGCCGGACGGACGGCTCGGTTGAGGAGAGGCTGGTGACGCGGCGCGAAGGCGCTGCGTTCAAGGCGGCGAAGCGGCTGGAATGGGGAGACCTTCTGGAGGAGTAGGGACCATGTTGCGCCCTTCACCCCTCCTGCGTCAGCTGCTTCAGGCGATAGAGCGCCTCCAGCGCCTCGCGCGGAGACATATCGTCCGGGTTAAGCACGGTCAGCTCTTCCCGCAGGCGGTCAGGGGCTTTGCGCTGCGACGGCTCGCGACGGATGGCGGCGGAGAAGAGCGGCAGGTCATCGACGATGCGCGCGGCCTTGGTGCCCGTCTCTCCCGCTTCCAGGCGATGCAGGACGTCGCGGGCGCGCTCCACCACCGGCTGGGGGAGCCCGGCAAGACGCGCCACCTGGATGCCGTAGGAACGGTCGGCCGCCCCGCGCGCGACCTCGTGCAGGAAGATGACCTCGCCCTCGAACTCCTTCACCCGCATGGTGACGTTGACAAGCCGCGACAGCTTTTCGGTCAGTGCCGTCATCTCGTGGAAATGCGTGGCGAAGAGCGCCCGGCAGCGGTTCTTCTCATACAGGTATTCGACCGCCGCCCAGGCGATGGAAAGGCCGTCGAAGGTGGCGGTGCCGCGGCCGATCTCGTCGAGGATGACCAGCGAGCGCTCGCCCGCCTGGTTGAGGATGGCGGCGGTCTCCACCATCTCCACCATGAAGGTGGAGCGCCCGCGCGCCAGATCGTCGGAGGCGCCGACGCGCGAGAAGAGCCGGTCCACCACGCCGATGCGCGCGGTACGTGCCGGCACGAAGGAGCCCATCTGGGCGAGCACGGCGATCAGCGCGTTCTGGCGCAGGAAGGTGGACTTGCCGCCCATATTCGGGCCGGTGAGCAGCCAGATGGCTCCGGCCTTCTGACCATCAGCGGGCGAGAGGTCGCAATCGTTGGCCACAAAGGGCTCGCCGAGCTGCCGGCGCAGCGCCTGTTCCACCACGGGATGGCGGCCGCCCTCTATCTGGAAGTCGAGGCTGAGGTCGACCGCCGGGCGACAATAGGATTCGCTCTCGGCCAGGCAGGCGAGCGCGGAGGAGACATCGAGCACGGCAAGCGCCTGGGCGGCGGCGCGGAGCGATTCGGAGGCGGCGACCACCTCGCCGACCAGCCGGTCGAAGACGGCAAGCTCGATGGCGAGCGCCCGGTCGGCGGCGTTGGCGATCCTGGTCTCAAGGTCGGCCAGCTCCGTGGTGGTGAAGCGCATGGCGCTCGCCATGGTCTGGCGGTGGATGAAGCGGCCGCGAGCCGCATCCGTGCCGGTCAGGCCTCCGGCGTTGTTGGCGGTCACCTCGATGTAGTAGCCGAGGATGTTGTTGTGCCGGATTTTGAGGGAGCGGATGCCGGTCTCCTCGATGAGGTCGCGCTCCATCCCCGCGATGACGCGGCGCGATTCGTCGCGCAGGGCGCGCATCTCGTCGAGCTCAGCATCGTAGCCCGCGCGCAGGAAGCCCCCGTCCCGCTTCAGGAGCGGAAGGTCGTCGGAGAGCGCCCGGTCAAGGTGAGAGGCAAGTTCTTGCGGAAGCGCCTGCAACGCCGAGACGGCGGCCGCGAGCTCCAGCGGCAGTTCTTTCATGGCGAGGAGCTCGGCTATGGCGGCGGCCGCTTCGAGTCCAGCCGAAAGCGCGCCGAGGTCGCGTGGGCCGCCGCGATTGAGCGCAAGCCGCGACAGCGCGCGGCTGATATCCGGCACCCCTTTCAGAAGCTCGCGCAGACCGTCGCGCAAGCCCGGCTCGTCGAGAAAGAAGGAGACGGAATCGAGCCGATCGGCAATGGCCCTGGGATCGGTGAGCGGCGATGTCAGCCGTTCGGCGAGGAGCCTGCCGCCGGCGCCGGTAACCGTACGGTCGATGGCCTTCAGGAGGCTGCCGTCGCGGCTGCCCGACAGCGTGCGCGTCAATTCCAGATTGGCGCGGGTTGAGGGATCGATGAAAAGGCTCGCGCCGTCCTCATCGCGCTCGGGCCGGCCGAGCGGCGGGCGCTCCGCCTTCTGCGTCTTCTCCACATAGGCGACAGCGCCGGATATGGCCGAAAGCTCGGCGCGGGAGAAGCGGCCGAAGCCGTCCAGGGTGACGACGCCATAGAAGCGCGAGAGCCGCATGACGGCGCTGGCCGAATCGAAGAATGTCGGCGGCTGCGGCACGACGATGCGGTCGAAAAGGTCGAACACCGGACGCAGGTCCGGGTCGTGGTAGACCGGCTCGGCCACGATCAACTCGCGCGGGTCGATGCGGCAGATGTCGGCGAGCAACCGGTCGGGCGCGGTCGAAGCAACGCGGAAGACGCCGGTGGAAATGTCGATCCAGGCAAGCGCCAGCTGCTGCCCGCCATCGCCCTTTACGCGGCCGAGCGCCATCAGGTAGTTGGCCTGGGACGGGTCGAGCAGCTTTTCTTCCGTGATCGTGCCGGGCGTGACGAGGCGGATCACATCCCGGCGGACCACGGATTTGTAGCCGCGCTTCCTGGCTTCAGCCGGATCCTCCATCTGCTCGCATACGGCGACGCGATGGCCGAGCGCGATGAGCTTTTGCAGATAGTCGTCGGCTGCATGCACGGGTACGCCGCACATCGGGATGTCCTGGCCCTGATGCTTGCCGCGCTTCGTGAGCGTGATGCCAAGCGCGCGGCTTGCAATCTCCGCGTCATCAAAGAAGAGCTCGTAGAAATCGCCCATGCGGTAGAAGAGCAGGCAGTCCGCATTGGCAGCCTTGATCTCGATATATTGCTGCATCATGGGCGTGGCGCCCTCGGCGGCCAACGGCACGGCCGCGACCTCAACTCCACGCATCGGGCTCTCGTGGTTCAATGGGCGCCCCTAGAAGCAGTTTCGCTCTGCCTGGCCATTTACCTACTGCAAATCTAGCCTTATGCACCCGTGTTCGGCAAAACTCCACAGGAAGCCGATCGGGGAGGCGGGAAGACATGGCGGAAGCGGAGAAGAACGACAGGACGGGACCCTCGGTGAGCCCGCAGGAGGCGCTCGACTTCCACGCCATGGGGCGGCCCGGCAAGCTGGAGATCAACCCCACCAAGCCGATGGCCACCCAGCGCGACCTGTCGCTCGCCTATTCCCCGGGCGTGGCCGTGCCCGTGAAGGCGATCGCGGAGGACCCGAGCCGCGCCTTCGACTACACCACCAGGGGCAATCTGGTCGCCGTTATCTCCAACGGCACCGCCATTCTCGGCCTCGGCAATCTCGGCGCGCTCGCCTCCAAGCCGGTGATGGAAGGCAAGGCGGTGCTCTTCAAGCGCTTTGCCGATGTCGATTCCATCGATCTGGAGGTCGATACGGAAGATGCGGACGAGTTCGTCAACTGCGTCAGGCTGCTCGGCCCCTCCTTCGGCGGCATCAATCTGGAAGACATCAAGGCGCCGGAATGCTTCGTGATCGAGACGCGGCTGCGCGAGCTCATGGACATTCCCGTCTTCCATGACGACCAGCACGGCACGGCCATCATCGCCATAGCCGGCCTCATCAATGCGCTGGATCTGACCGGACGCGACATGAAGACGACGAAGCTCGTCTGCAACGGCGCAGGGGCGGCCGGCATCGCCTGCATCGAGCTGGCGAAATCCATCGGCTTCACGCCGGAAAACATCATCCTCTGCGACACCAAGGGCGTGGTCTACAGGGGCCGCACGGAGGGTATGAACCAGTGGAAGTCGGCCCATGCCGTGGAGACCGACAAGCGTACGCTGGCGGAGGCGCTGGAGGGAGCGGATGTCTTCTTCGGGCTTTCCGCCAAAGGCGCACTGACGCCCGCCATGGTGCAGTCCATGGCGAAGAACCCGATCATCTTCGCCATGGCCAATCCAGATCCGGAAATCACGCCGGAGGAGGTGGTGGAAATCCGCACCGATGCGATCATGGCGACCGGACGGTCCGACTATCCGAACCAGGTCAACAATGTGCTCGGCTTCCCCTATATCTTCCGCGGGGCGCTCGACGTGCGGTCGACCACGATCAATGACGCGATGAAGGTGGCGGCGGCCGAGGCGCTTGCGGCGCTAGCCCGCCAGGACGTGCCGGACGACGTGGCCGCGGCCTATCAGGGCAACCGGCCGAAATACGGGCCCAACTACATCATCCCCGTGCCCTTCGACCCGCGGCTGATCACCGCCGTGCCGGTCGCCGTGGCCAAGGCGGCGATGGATTCGGGCGTTGCGCGCCGCCCGATCCTCGATCTCGAAAAATACGAGCAGGAGCTTTCCGCCCGGCGCGACCCGATCGCCTCCACGCTGCAGCGCATCCATGACCGGGTGCGGCGCCAGCCGAAGCGCATCGTCTTCGCCGAGGGCGAGGAGGAGCAGGTGATGCGCGCGGCGGTCTCCTATGTGAACCAGAGGCTCGGCACCGCCATCCTGCTCGGGCGCGAGGAGCGCATCCGCGAGACGGCAAGGAATGCCGGCGTCGACCTTGCGCGGCCAGGCATCGAGATCATCAATGCCAGGCTTTCGCGCCGCAACGGCATCTATGCCGACTATCTCTACGAGCGCCTGCAGCGGAAGGGCTATCTCTTCCGCGACTGCCAGCGGCTCATCAACAACGACCGCAACCATTTCGCCGCCTGCATGGTGGCGCTGGGCGATGCGGACGGGGTCGTGACCGGGGTGACGCGGAACTACTCCACCGCGCTCGACGACGTGCGCCGCGTGATCGATGCGCGGCCCGGCCACCGCGTCATCGGCGTTTCCATCGTGCTGGCGCGCGGCCGCACGGTCCTCGTCGCGGATACCGCCGTGCATGACATGCCCGATGCCAACCAGATCGCCGACATCGCGGAGGAGGCGGCGAGTTTCGCCAGGCGCATGGGGTATGAGCCGCGCGTCGCCATGCTCGCCTACTCCACCTTCGGCCATCCGCCCGGCGAGCGCAGCGAGCGCGTGCAGGAGGCGGTGAATATCCTCGACAGGCGGCGGGTCGATTTCGAATATGACGGCGAGATGGCGGCCGATGTGGCGCTGAACCCGCAGATCATGCAGCAGTATCCCTTCTGCCGCCTTTCAGGGCCGGCCAATGTGCTGGTGATGCCGGCATTCCATTCGGCCTCGATCTCGACGAAGATGCTGCAGGAACTGGGCGGCTCGACTGTGATCGGGCCGCTGCTTGTGGGGCTCAACAAGCCGGTGCAGATCGTCTCGCTGGGCGCAAAGGATTCCGACATCGTCAATATGGCGGCCATAGCGGCGTATAGCGCAGGCGGGTGAGGCGGCAGGGCTGCTGGACGGTGTCTCGCCAGAGACGCCCGTTCTCACGCGGCGAAGCGCTCCGCCTCTGAACCGTAATAGGCGATATAGCGCTCGGAGATCGCTTCGACCGGCAGAACGACAAGAACGTCCGTGGTGCGGAACTCGCGGTCGATCACGCAGCCGTCGCCGAATTTGGCGCCTAGCCGCAGGTAACCCTTGATAAGCGGGGGCATTGCGGAAAGTGCGGCCCTGGCGTCCACCGCCTCGCTCGGCATCAGGTCCATGGAAACGTAGCGGTCGGCCCGAGCGCGTACATACCAGGGGCCATCGGCCTGGCAGAAATGAGCCAGGAAAGAGAGCGCCTGCGCGTGGGCCGCGGGCAGCGTGCCATGGAAAGAGGCGCAGCCGGTCATCACGTCGATATTGCCGCGCCGGCAGTAGGCCCAGATGCCCTGCCACAGAAGCTCAATGGTGCGCTTGGACCGGTAAGCCGGCAAAACACAGGAACGGCCGAGCTCGAGGAAGCGCCGCCCCGGATGCCGTTCCAGAAGGCGCATCAGCTCGAACTCGCTTTCGGAATAGAAGCCGCCCGAGGCAAGCGCCTGCTCCTGTGGAAGGAGCCTGTACGTGCCGACAATGCGGTCGTGCCCGGAACCCGGAAGGGCCGTATCGACGACAAGCAGATGATCGCAGATCGCATCGAACCGGTCGGCATCCCGTTCCTCCGCCATTTGCAGCGAGGACATCCTGGCGCCGAGTTCCTGGAAGAAAACCCGGAACCGCACGGACTGCGCCGCGGCGACCTCATCGGCGCCCCGCGCCAGGCGCACTTCGAGGGAGCCTATCCTGCCCAGTACGGGACTCTCTTCCGGCGCACCAGTTTTCAGCAGCGCCAGCTTGTCCGCGCCTTGATGGTGAACGGTCGACTTCAGCGTCACGTTCTGCACGGCTGATTCTCCTCACACAGCAATGATGCGGCAATAGAGACAAGCTGCGACAGAACCATGACAGGAAACTGGCCGGCTTACAATCGACTGCCTCCCAGCATTCCCATGATTTAGTCTTCAGGCAGTTCCGGCTTGATCTCGGCAAGTCCTTGTCGATCTGCCGCCGACGTTCCATCAGGTCATATCGGCCTGCAATACCAGGAACGAACCTATGCGAATGCCAAAACGGGCGCGCAAAGGCACACCGCTTCATATAGCGTAGCCGCAGGGGCGTTTCAAATCACGCCGCCGCGTGCACTTCCAGCGCGGAAAGCAGCCGATCGGGATCAAGGGGCTTTGTCACGAAGCCGGTCGCGCCGTGGGCAAGTGCTCTCTGCCGCGTCTTTTCCTGCCCGTCGGCGGAGAGGACCAGGATGGGGACCGGCGGCAGACCGGTCTCCTCCTCATAAAGGCGGATATTCACGATGGCGTCGAGGCCGTCCATGACGGGCATGTGCAGGTCCATCAGCACCATGTCGTAGTCGCGGGCGGGATGCGCCAGCGCATCGACAGCGGCGCGGCCGTTGGACACGATCGTTACCTTGTGCCCAGCCTTGGAAAGGGCGGCACGAGCCAGCATGGCATTGATCTCATTGTCTTCGGCGACCAGCACCTTGAGGCCGCCGCGATCCCCTGGAGCGGCCCTGCCTTCCGCCTCTTCGTTAGCCGCCGTACTTTCCGCCGCCTGCGCATTCAACAGGAGGCGCAGCAGCGTGCGATCGCGCACCGGACGGGCGATGAAGGCGCTGTAGCCATTGGCGCGCAGCTTCGTGAGGCGCGAGCGATCGGTGGGAGCGATGAGCGTGAGCGCCTGTCCCGCGTGCAGGCCCTTGCGCCGCAGCCGGCCCAGAAGATCTCCCGTCTCGTTCTCCAGGGAAGCATCGATGATGACGGCGTCGAAGCCGGCCTTGCGCCGACGCAGGAGGGCAAGCGCGCTCTTTTCGCCATCGAAGACCCGCGCCTTGCCGCCGTGGGCGCGCACCGACATCGCAAGCGCCTCACCCTCGACCGCATGCGGCGTGAGGATGGCGACATCCCAGCCCTTCAGCGCGAGAACCGCCTCGGAACTGGCGCCTTCCGGATCCACCAGCGGCACATGGAAGGTGAAGGCGGCGCCCTCCCCCGGCGCGCTCTCCACCGCTATCGCTCCGCCCATCGCATCGACAAGCCGGCGCGTGATGGCAAGGCCCAGGCCGGCGCCGCCATGCGGGCGCGTGGAGCTCGTGTCTGCCTGCTCGAACTCCTGGAAGATGCGCGCCAGATCGTCCTTCTCTATGCCGGGGCCGGTGTCGTCCACCTTGAAGGCAAGGGCGGGCTTGCCCTCGTGCGTGACCGCCGCGACCGTGACGAGCACGCCGCCTTCCTCCGTGAACTTGATGGCGTTGCCGAGCAGGTTGAGAAGCACCTGCCGGAGGCGGCCCGGATCAGCCACGATCGTATCGGGAACCTGCGGCGCGATATGGCAGCCGAGCCCGATCTTCTTGCCGAAGGCGCGGGCGGCCATGAGCTCGACCACGCTTTCCACAAGCTCGCGCACCGACATGCGCTGCGGCTCGAGCTCCAGCCGGCCCGCCTCTATCTTGGAATAGTCGAGCAGATCCTCGATCAGGGCCAGCAGCGCGCTGGCGGAGGTGGAGATCGCGCCCACATAGGTGCGCTGCTCGGCGGAAAGTTTTGTGTCGGCAAGGAGCTTCGCCATGCCCATGATGCCGTTCATGGGCGTCCTGATCTCATGGCTCACCGTGGCAAGGAAGCGCGACTTGGCGAAGCTTGCCTGTTCGGCGCGCTCGCGCGCATTCACCAGTGCCGTCTCGGCACGCTTGCGGGCGGTGATGTCGCGGGCGATCGCCCAATGCGAGACGCTGCCGCTTTCGCGGTCGCGCAGGGAAATCTCCGTCCAGGAAAACCAGCGCAGGCCGCCCACGGTCTGGATCGAGACGTCGGTCGAGGTCAGATGCTCCCCGTCGGCGGAGGCCGATTCAGGCGTCACGCCGACATTGATGCCGAGCTGCGTCAGCGATTTTCCGAACAGCTCGCGCGCATCGCATTCCATGAGCTCGCCCAGGATGCGGTTGGCATAGAGGATGCGGCCTTCGCGATCGCGGTGGATCACCAGGTCGCCGAGCGCCTCGAGCAGGCCATAGAAACGCTGCTCGGCTTCCTGCATCTCCCAGACGCGATCGGCAAGTTCCTCCATCGTCTGGCTTTCCGGCGCGCTTTGGCTCTCCGGCGCGGCCGGCTCGGCGAGCTGCGTTTCGGCGGGCTGAGGCTGCACAGGCTCCGGCGGAGGGAGCAAGAGCCCAAGGGTGCAAGCGGCAAGGCCGAGGAAAAGAAGGGCGCTGGAGATCAGAGCCGCGGCGCCGGTGGAGAATGCAAGGCCGCTCAAGAGCAGCGCAGCAAGACCAAAGAGAAAAAGTGCAGCAGCGCCCGACCGCGCCGTCGCCTCGCGCCGCAGCCGCCGAACAAACTCTCTTACGCTCACCACACCCATGCCGACACGTTAATCCGGCAAGACTTACGGAATGTTACGCCCTTGCCGCGTTTTCTCCTACATCTCGACGACGAGCCGGCCGCGGACCCGCCCGGCGACGATGTCCTCAGCCGCCTTGATCACATCACGAAAGCCTATCGTGCTGGACAGAACCGCGAGCTTGCGGCGATCCAGCTCCCCGGCAAGGCGACTCCAGGCCTCCAGCCGCAGGGACTTTGGCGCCATGACGGAATCGACGCCGATGAGGGAGACGCCGCGCAAAATGAAGGGGGCGACCGTGGCCGGCAGGTCCATGCCCTGCGCCATGCCGCAGGCTGCGACTGCGCCGCCATAGCAGGTCATGGACAGCACATTGGCAAGGGTATGGCTACCGACGGCATCGATGCCGCCTGCCCAGCGCTCCTTGCCAAGAGGGCGGGCAGGCCCAGAAAGCTCGTCGCGCGGTATGATCTCGTGCGCGCCGAGATCCTTCAGATACGCCTCCTCGGAGGTGCGGCCGGTGGACGCCACCACGACATAACCGAGCCGCGCCAGAAGGGAGACGGCAATGGAGCCGACGCCGCCCGCCGCGCCCGTGACGACGACTGCGCCACGGTCAGGCGAAATCCCCTGGCGCTCCAGCGCCATGACGCAGAGCATGGCCGTATACCCGGCCGTACCGATCGCCATGGCCTCCCGCGCCGTCATGCCCTGCGGCAGCGGCACCAGCCAATCGCCGCTGACGCGGGCGCCGCCCGCATAGGCGCCATAGTGGACCTCGCCGACGCCCCAGCCATTGAGGATGACTTTGTCGCCCTCCCGCCAGTCGCGATGGCTGGAGCGGATCACCGTTCCGGCGAAATCGACGCCGGGGATCATGGGGAAGCGGCGCACCACCGGCGACTTGCCTGTGATGGCGAGGCCATCCTTGTAGTTGACCGTGGTGGCCTCCACCGCGACGGTGACATCACCCGGCATCAGATCGTCCTCGCCCAATTCCACGATGGCGACGCACTGTCTCTTCTCCTCGTCGCGGGTGATGAGCACGGCTTCGAAACGCTCGCTCATGGCGCTACTCCGGACACCCAATCTTCCCGCGGACTGTGGGACGGGGCGCGCGGAACGTCAATGGCGGGCGCCGGCCACGCCGAGGCTCCTAGCCTTCCGCCTTCTGGCGGCGCCAGTCTAAAAGCTCTTCGACGATCACGAGGCATGCGCCGACGGTGATGAAGGCGTCGGCGAGATTGAAGATAGCAAAGGACCAGGCGGGGGTGTGGAAATAGACGTAATCCACCACATAGCCGCGCACTGCGCGGTCGATCAGATTGCCGACGGCGCCGCCCAGGATGAGCGCAAAGCCGAGCCTCGCCAGGAGCTGTGTCGAATCGGTCCGCAGGGCCAGAATGGCAATCAAGAGGATGATGCCGAGCACCAGGAGGCTCAGCCAAAAGCCGCCGACGCCGGAGAGGAATGAGAAGGCAACGCCCGTATTCCGGGAGTGGAGAAGGGCGAGGAACGGAAGAATGTCCACCTGCTCATGCAGCGGCAGGCGCGCCTCCACGACCGCCTTCACTGCCTGGTCGAGCAAAGCCGCGACAAGAACCACCGCGGCATAGGGCATGGTCTGGCGAAGCTTCATTCAGGCAGTCTCCGGTGTAGCGGGCAGCGCCGCCCGGCGGATCTCGTAAAGCATCACACCGGTGGCGACGGCGAGGTTCAAGGAATCGGCCCGGCCGGCCTGAGGGATGCGTACGAGCCGATCGCAGCTTTGCGCGAGCCTGTCCGCGAGACCCTGCTGCTCGTTGCCCATGAGAAGCAGGACCGGACCTGACGAATAGTCCAGCTTGCGGAAATCAACCGCGCCCTTCAAATGCGTGCCGACGACCAGCCCCGCGAAATCCTTCCGCCAGGCAAGGAAGGCTTCCTCTTCGGCCCGGGCGAGCGGGACGGAGAAGAGGGAGCCCATGGTGGCGCGCACCGTCTCGATGGAAAAAGGGTCGGTGCACTCGCCGACCAGGACCACGCCCCTTGCGCCGACCGCATCCACGGTGCGGATAATGGTGCCGAGATTGCCCGGATCGCGCACGCGGTCGAGCGCCACCCAGACATCGCCGGCGGCAGGGCGGATCTCCTCCAGCGGGCGGTAGCGCTGCTCGAAGACGCCCACGACCATCTGCGGGTTGTCGCGCCGGGTAACGGCGGAAAGGACCTTCTCGCTGACTTCCAGCACGAGGCCGCCGGCCGCCACGGTGCGCGCCGCGGCTTTCTCCACGGTGGCATTGCCGCGCCCCGCCTTGGCATAGATGAGCGTGCGGATCGTCCAGCCGGCGTCGAGCGCGTCGAGCACCAGCTTCAGCCCCTCGGCCATGAAGGTGCGCTCGCGGTCGCGGTATTTCTTCAAGGCGAGCGCCTTGATCTCCTTGATCAGTGGGTTGGAGAGGCTCGTAACCTCCTTCACGCGGCCTGGCGCACGGATGTCCTTCTCGCCGCTCATCGGGCGACCCAGCGGGAAAAGAGCGAGGTGGAGAGCGCCCGGCCGGCGGATTTTTCGCGGATGACGAGCTCGCCGGATTCTACGCGCCCGCCCATGCCGGCGAAGCTGTCGCGCATCAACGTGTGGATGGCGAAGAAGGAGGCGCGGATCGAATAGGCGGTCAGCACCACGGCAAGGGGCTTGGGCGAGAGGATCGCACGGCAGGTCTCCACCAGTCCCGGCAAGTCCTCGAAAAGCTGCCACACCTCCCCCTTCGGGCCCCGCCCGTAAGCGGGAGGGTCAAGGAGAATGATGTCATAGCCATTGCCGCGCCGCGCCTCGCGCTCGGCGAATTTGACGGCGTCCTCGCAGATCCAGCGGATCGGCCGGTCGGACAGGCCGGCCATCTCCTGGTTCTCGCGCGCCCAGCCGATCGCCTTCTTAGAAGCGTCCACATGGGTGACTTGCGCGCCCGCACGGGCAGCCACCAGCGATGCAAGGCCGGTATAGCCGAAGAGGTTCAGCACCTTAATGGGCCTCCGCGCCTCCTCGATGAGCCCGCGCATATGCGCCCAATGCGGCGCCTGCTCGGGGAAGACGCCGACATGGCGGAAGGAGGTGAAACGGCCGAGATAGGCGATCCCGTCGTGGCGCATGGGCCAGGTCTCGCCGAGGGGCACGCGCGGAAAGCGCCAGCGGCCCAGCCCTTCCTCATCCGTATCGCCGGTGAAGATGGCGTCCGCCCTTTCCCACTCGGCCCCCTCCCAGGCGGGCTGCCAGATGGCCTGACCCTCCGGGCGGATGATGCGGTAGGGGCCGTATTGCTCAAGCTTGCGTCCCGCGCCCGAATCAAGAAGCGCGTAGTCCTCGTCCGGCAGCACTTCGAGGATGAGCGGCAGCCGCTCCTCCGGCAGCGGGCCCGGCCTGCGGCCAGCCAGGCGCGGCGCCGCGGGAGGTTTAGGCCTCTCGAGGGTTTCATTGCGCTGGCGGTTCTGGCGATTCCTGTCTCGCGACGGCTTCAACAAGGGCTCCGGAGGTTTGGGCGCCTCGCCGCTTCTGCCATAGGGTTCTGGCACGTGCAACAAGCGTGGCCGGCGAGCTCAGGCCCGGAAGGCGCGGTATACGGCGATGCCGGCGGCAAGATCCTCGATGGCCGCGCCGACGGATTTGAACAGGGTGATCTCGCCGGCGCTCTGCCGGCCCTTCTTCTCGCCGCGCGCAAGCTCGAAAAGGTCTGCCCTGATGCCCTCCGCCGTCAGCGCGCCGGACTGGATCGCCTGGACGATGTCGCCAGCTTCCTTGGTGGCGCCCGCACGCGTATCGACGAAGACGAAGGCCCGCGATACCGCTTCGTCGTCGCTCTCGCGCATGGACGGCGAAAAGGCGCCGACGAGATCGACATGGGTCCCGGGCCTCAGGAGCGCGCCACGGACCAGGGGCACGGTAGAGAGCGTCGCGCAGGAGATGATGTCGGCCCAGCCGATCGCCGCATCCAGATCCTCGGTAGCGGAGGCGTCCAGGCAGTCCTCCCGCAGCACCTCCGCTATCTTTGTTGCATTGGCCGGCGTTCGGTTCCAGATCCTTACCTCGCGAATGGGCCGCTGGCTGGCATGGGCGCGGGCGAGGTGGGTCGAGAGGGCGCCGGCGCCGACCAGGAGCAAACGCGAAGCATCTTCCCGGGCCAGGTAGGAAGCGGCGAGCGCCGAGGCGCAGGCGGTGCGCCAGAGCGTCAGGCGCTGGCCATCGATCAGCGCCTGCGGCTCGCCCGTCCTGCCGTCCATCAGCAGGTAAAGGCCCATGACGGCGGGCTTTCCGATGCTGTTGTTGTCGGGCGAGACCGTGACGATCTTCACGCCGACATGCCCATCCTGCTCCTGCGAAAAATCCGTCCAGGCGGGCATCAGCAGAAGCGTGATGTCGGCGCCTTGCGGGCGCTTCACCGCATGGTGGTGCCGCACGGGCTGAACCGCGCCGGCACGGAAGGCCCGGCGCAGCGTCTCGACCAGGCCCGGATAGGTAAGGCACCTGTCGACGTCGCCGGCAGTTATCGTGATCATGCGGCCGGTTCAGCCATTCGTACGGGCGAGGGCGGTGGAGCCCTGCTCGGGCGGCGCCTGGCGGCGCAGCCGCTCCGCTTCCAGCGCGCGCTCGCGGGCAAGCCGCCGGTAGCGGCCCTGCCGGAACCAGGTGGCCGCGCCGCCGATGACAAGGCCGAGGATCAGCGAAAGGAAGAGGTAGACGAAGAGCGGCAGCTCGATCGTCAGGGCCGGATTTCCGGGATTGAACGGATCTATCGTGAAGGGCGTGAAGGCCCGGTTGGCGACCGCCAGCGCGATCAGGATGACGGCCAGTGGGATGACGACGAGAACCAGCACGACGCGGTGGAGCATTCTGACGGTTCCTTCCGCTTGCAAGGGAGCGGGACTACTCTTCCGCGTTCAGCCGCTCGCGTAGTTCCTTCCCCGTCTTGAAAAAGGGGACCCATTTTTCCTCGACGTGAACGGCCTCCCCGGTGCGCGGGTTCCGCCCGGTGCGGGCGGGCCGGTTCTTCACCGAAAAGGCCCCGAAGCCGCGCAGCTCCACCCGGTTGCCCTCGGCGAGCGCCTCTGTGATCTCGTCGAAGATCGCATTGACGATATTCTCCACGTCGCGAAGAAACAAATGCGGGTTGCGATTGGCAATGGTCTGGACGAGTTCAGACTTTATCATAGCTCTGTTCCGCGGCTGTGACTGCCAAGATATTCCCCTGATATTGTTTTTCTTTTCATTCCGACAAGCCGGCAGTTTCAGGTTGCCAGAGCGACAGGAGACCGTCAAGGAAGATGCGTTCCATTCCGAGACGCTCAAGCAGTTCGCCCTGGCGCGGAAGCCCTAGCAGACCACCAATCCACTCGGCGGCGGAACCCGGCAGGAAGAAAAACTGGCCCGCATCGCTGGGCTTCCACTCGACGATTTCGAGATCCTCGCTCACGCCCCGCTCGACAAGCCAGGCCTTCGCCTCACGCTCGCCGCCGAGGGTATCGACGAGCCGGCGCTCGGCTGCCTGCCGCCCGGTGAAGACGGAGCCGTCGGCGATCGCCAGAACCTCGGCACGCGGCATCTTGCGGCGCTCGCTGATCAGGTTGACGAACCAGTCGTAGCTGTCGCGGATCATCGCGGCCAGCATCTGCCGCTCCTGCTCGGTCGTCGGGTTGAAGGGGGACGGTTCCGCCTTCAACGGCGTTGATTTTACCTCCTCCACCTTGACCCCGAGCTTGGCCAGAAGCTGCGTGACATCGGGATATTGGATGATGACGCCGATGGAGCCGACGATGGAGGTCTGCCGCGCGACGATGTGATCGGCCGCGCTCGCCACCAGATAGCCGGCGGAGGCGGCGAGTGTGCCAATCTGAGCCACGACCGGCTTTTCCGCGGCGACACGGCGGATCTCGTCGAAGACGGCTTCTCCGCCGGCGGTGGTGCCGCCCGGAGAATCAACTGTTATGATCACGCCTTCCACAAGGCTCGACCTGCGCACGTCCTCCAGCAGCTCGAGCAGTTCCTTGTCCTCGAGAATCGTACCCTCAACGCGCACCTGGGCGATGTGCGGCCCGGCCGCCAACGTATCACCGAATAGCCAGCGCGCGGAGGCCAGGATCGCAATCGCCAGGACCAGGAATGCCAGCACGCGCCAGAAGGTGAGCTTCCTTCGCAGGCGCCGGCGGTCGATCAGATCGTCGGCTCTAGTCGACATGTCGGTTCGCACCACCCACTTATAATCCGTCAGGCTTGCCTTTTAGACCAAGCTGGGCATATGAGCTACGGTGTTTCGCACGCGCCGGAAGAGGCGCGCTACGTTTCATCGCAAGCCTTTGAGGGAAACCTAAAATCGGCCATAATGCGGTGTGACGGCGGCAATGGGTGAGAGGGACCGATGCAGCGGCCGGCTGGAAACGGCGGAAGCAGCAGCGCTGCGCATGGCGCGCGCGAGCTGGCAGCCGCCGTCCGGGAGCCCTCTCTCGTCGTCAGGAGCAAGCGGTTGAACAGCGCAGTCAATGCGAGATCGAGCGGCCTCGCCGCACCATCCCTCGGCCGCAGCGAACGCGGCGCGGAAGCATTTGAGCACGCGCGCCGACACTCGCGCCGGGTGCGCGCGCTGAAAATCGTGCTGCCGGCCGCCGCCGTCGTCATCGGCGCCGTTTTCCTCGGCTATTCCTTCTTGGCCCCCACCGGGTTCGACTCCATCGATCTCGATTCCACCTCGATCGAGAATGGCAACCTGGTGATGCACAACCCTTCGCTCAACGGCTTTACCGGAGAGAATCTTCCCTTCCATGTGATGGCGGCGCGGGCGCGGCAGCTTATCGGGTCGGACGCGGCGCCGATCGAACTCGATGAGATCAGCGCGACCCTGCCTCTCGACAAGGACCGGAAGGCAACCGTCCACGCCGGGGGAGGCGTGCTCGACCGGGAGAACAATCATCTCCGGCTCACCGGGACGGTGACCTTCGAGACGAATTTCGGCATGTATGGGCGGCTCGAATCGGCGGATGTGGACATAGCATCGAGCACGCTCAGCAGCGATCAGCCGGTGGAGATGAAGGTAAACGGCATGCAGGTGCGCGCAAACAATTTCAGTGCCACCGAAGGCGGCCGCAAAATCGTCTTCGAGGACCGTGTACGCATCGAGATCGATCCAGCGGAGCTGAGAAGGGCGCAGGCAGAAGGAAATGCAGCCGATGGATAAAGCTTTTGCCCTGGCCTTGCTCGTGGGCGTCTCCTGTCTTTTGCCGCAAGCCAGCTTCGCGCAGGAGGGCGCCAGCGGACCGAGCCAGCTCGGCCTTGATCTTTCGAGCGACGAGCCGATCCAGATCGAGAGCAACCGGGTCGAGGTGGACCAGAACCAGAACCTTGCGACGCTGACGGGCAATGTCACCGTCGTGCAGGGTCCCACCCAGCTGAAGGCGGCACGCATGAAGATCTACTATGCGGAAGGCAGCGGCGGCTCGCCGACCGCCGGACCGTCCAATATCAAGCGGCTGGAGGCGGATGGCGGCGTCTATGTGAAATCCGACACGCAGGTAGCCACCGGCGACCAGGGCACGTTCGACATGGCGACCGAGGTGCTGGTGCTTTCGGGCAAGGAGGTCGTGCTTTCCGAAGGCGAGAATGTCGTCGTCGGATGCAAGCTCACGGTGCAGATGAAGACCGGGCAAGCCACGCTGGAAAGCTGCGCAGATCAGGGAACGGGCGGGCGCGTCAGGATGCTCCTGACCCCAGGCTCGCAGGACAGGCAGTAGGCGCATCGTGGCCTTTTTCCAGTCGCGCGCAGGCGGAGGTTCCGTGAAACCGCAACCAACTGCCGCGCCCGAGCCCTACAAAGGCACGCTGATCGCCCGCGGACTCACCAAGTCCTATAAGAACCGGCAGGTGGTGAGCGGCGTCTCGCTCGGCGTGCGCGCCGGCGAGGCCGTGGGCCTGCTCGGCCCCAACGGGGCCGGCAAGACCACCTGCTTTTATATGGTGACGGGCCTGGTGCCGGTGGACAAGGGCACGATCCACATCGACGGCTTCGACGTGACCTCCATGCCCATGTACCGGCGCGCGCGGCTGGGTATCGGCTATCTGCCACAGGAAGCTTCCATCTTCCGCGGACTCACCGTGGAGGGGAATATCCGGGCCATCCTGGAGGTGGTGGAAAGAAGCCGGAAGGAGCGCGAGCGAACGCTCGATGCACTCCTGGAGGAATTCCATATCAGCCATCTGCGAACATCGCCCGCGATCGCTCTTTCTGGAGGCGAGCGGCGCCGTCTGGAGATCGCCCGCTCGCTCGCCAGCAAGCCGAACTTCATGCTGCTGGACGAGCCCTTCGCCGGCATCGATCCGATCGCAGTCACCGATATCCAGCAGCTTGTGCGCCACCTGACGGCGCGCGGCATCGGCGTGCTCATCACCGATCACAATGTGCGCGAGACGCTGGGCCTGATCGACCGCGCCTACATCATTCACGCCGGCCAGGTGCTGACGCACGGACGCCCGGACGACATTGTCGGCAATGCCGATGTGCGCCGCCTGTATCTGGGCGAGGGATTTACCCTTTAGTTGCCTTGGCGCCATTCGTGAGCGCGGCGACTGCGTCGCAAAGCCACAAGCAGGCGGCGCGGACCCTCATTTCCTTGACAAGCAAATCTCGGGCCAGTTTTATCGCCGCACGGCACGAGCCGGCAATCGCAAGGCGGAACGGCGCTGATGGCGCTCTCACCCAGTCTATTCCCGCGCCAGAGCCAGTCACTGGTCATGACGCCGCAACTGCTGCAGTCCATCCGGCTGCTGCAGCTGAGCCATGCGGAATTGGAGCAGTTCATCGCCTCCGAGATAGAGCGCAACCCGCTTCTGGAGCGGGAGGAGCCGGATGTGGAGGCATTCGCGCCGGCGGGCGGCGGGGCAGAAGGCGACTTCAGTTCGGAAGCTATTGCCGAGCGCCTCGACACCTCCCTCGAAAACCTCTTCCCTGACGATCCGGGGACGCAGGACCCGATCGGGCCGGACCTTTCGGCGCAGTGGCGCTCGGCAAGCGGCAACGGCCTGGCTATCGGCGGCGCGGAGGACTGGAACCTCGAAGCCGTGGCGTCTGCGCCGCCCACGTTGCGCGACCATGTGCGCGAACAGATCGCCATGGCATTTCCCAGGCCGACGGAGCGGGCCCTGGCGGGGGAGCTTGCCGACTGCCTGGACGAGGCCGGCTACTTCGTAGGCGAGCTGCAGGAAGTAGCCGAGCGCACCGGGGCCGAACCAAAGATGCTGGAGCGCGTGCTGGCCGCGTGCCAGGAGCTCGATCCTCCCGGGCTATTCGCCCGGAACCTTTCCGAGTGCCTGGCGCTGCAGCTGAAGGCACGCGACCGCCTAGACCCTGCCATGCGGGCTTTGCTTGCGCATCTCCATCTTCTGGCAAAGCGCGATTTTCAGACGCTGAAGCGAATCTGCGGTGTCGGCGAGGAGGACCTCGTGGACATGCTGGCCGAAATCCGGGCGCTCGATCCCAAGCCGGGCGCCGGCTTTTCCACGGCGCCCGCCGACCCGATCGTGCCGGATGTCCTCGTGCGGCCGTCCGCCGAGGGCGGCTGGACCGTCGAGCTCAATCCGGATGCGCTGCCGCGCGTGCTGGTCAACGAGACCTATTTTGCCAGCGTGTCGACGCGGGTCACGAGGGAAGAGAAGGTGTTCCTGTCGGAATGCCTGCAGAGCGCCAACTGGGTGGCGCGCAGCCTGGACCAGCGGGCGAAGACGATCCTAAAGGTGGCCGCGGAGATCGTGCGGCAACAGGATGCGTTCCTTCTCAAGGGCGTGCGCCATCTGCGCCCGCTCAAGCTGAAGACCGTGGCCGAAACGATCGGCATGCACGAGTCGACGGTCAGCCGGGTGGCGGCGAACAAGTATATGATGACGCCCCGAGGGGTATTCGAACTGCGCTACTTCTTCACCACGGCGATCGCGGCGAATGACGGGGGCGATGCACATTCGGCCGAGGCGGTGCGCGACCGCATCCGCAGGCTCGTCGGTGCGGAGGACGCGGAGGACGTTCTATCCGACGACTCGATCGTCGATGTGCTGCGCAAGGAAGGCATCGACATCGCCCGCAGGACAGTAGCCAAGTATCGGGAAGGCATGAATATTCCCTCATCGGTGCAACGCCGGCGCGAGAAGAAGGCTCTTGCCGGAGCCGGCGCCTGAGCTCGGCCGCCCGCGCCATAAGCGGCCGGCTTTGATTGACAAGGGCGGGGTAAGCCACTAGAAGCCCCGCCGCATGAGAGGGCAGGTACGGCGACCAGCACCCGCTGTTCCGCACCGCTGTGAGGGTGTGCGGAAATCGCTGCGGAAATACCCACGCATTGCCATCGTGGAAGCTTGTATAGGCGGGGCACGGGTATAAACTCTTGCAGGTTGGATTCCTGACCAGGAAAGGTCGTTCTCCCATGAACCTCCGAATTTCCGGCAAGCACATGGAAATCGGCGAAGCCTTCCACAGGCGTATCGAAGAGCGGATCAGCGAGGCGATGCAGAAATATTTCGACGGCGGCTTTTCAGGGCGCGTGACCGTCGAGAAATCGCGCGGCCGATTCAGTGCCGGCTGCACGATCCATCTCGACACCGGGGCCGTGCTGCAGGCGGCCGGCGAGGCGCAGGACCCGCAACTCGCCTTCGACGACGCTGCCGGGCACATGGAAAAGAGGCTGAGGCGCTACAAACGCAAGTTGAAATCCCACAGCTCCTACCAGAAGGGGCAGGACCTGCAGGAGGCGGCGGTTGTCGCCGAATCCCGTCTGGCGGTCCGGTCCATGAGCGTCGCCTCGGCCACCCTCGAGCTCGAGATGAAGGAAAGCCGGTGTTCGCATTCGGCAATACGGGCAGCAACGCGGTCAATATCGTCTATCGGCGGCCGGACGGAAATATCGGCTGGATCGATCCCTCAATGGCGAACGGGTAAAGCTATGCCGCCGGCTCCGCCCCGGACGCGGCACGGCCAGCAAAGGACGGGATGAAATGGATCTCAGCGATCTCATCGAGGTTCCGGCAATCCTGCCGGCCTTGAAGGCGAATTCCAAGAAGCAGGTCCTGCAGCTTCTGGCGGAGAAGGCAGCGGCTGTGACCGGGCTGCCCGAGCGGGAGATATTTGACACGATCCTGCAGCGCGAGAGACTGGGCTCGACCGGCGTGGGGAACGGCATCGCCATTCCGCATGGGAAACTGCCGGGGATAAAGAAGATCACGGGCGTCTTTGCCCGCCTGGAAACGCCTGTCGACTTCGACGCCCTTGACGACCTGCCGGTCGATCTCGTCTTCCTGCTGCTGGCGCCGGAAGGCGCCGGGGCCGATCATCTGAAGGCGCTGTCGCGGATCGCGCGGGTGCTGCGCGATGCCGATACCACTGCGAAAATCCGCGGAACAAGGGACGCGGTGGCCATCCATACGTTTCTTTCGCAAGCTCCGGCGTCCAACGCGGCCTGACCCCACGGCCGCCACGCAAGGCTATTGCGTGGCGTCAGCCGAGTTTTCGGCCGGTTTCAGTGCAGGCTGACCGGCTTCAGATCGTTCTGGAACGCACCCGCCAATACTGCCTCACGCCCGTCGGCAAGCAGAATCGGCTGACCATTTGCGGCAAACAGCGCCCAAAGCCTCGTGCCGGGCGCCATATCCGGCATACCCGGGAATTTGACCTTCAGTTCCGCAGCGTCCATCTCGCGCATATAGGCGATGACGCCCTCGCCCAAATGGGCAAGCTGCTGCGGAGATACCGTGAATTTCGATCCACCTTCAGTCATCTCAGCCTCCTATCCAGCGGGCCGTCCCTGCGAGACCAACCCGCTCAAGAGCTTGTGGTTCCGGCAAAAGCGCTGGCCGGCTGGCCAAGCTTCAGTCCTTCACCGAAATGTTGATTTTTCGCACCAGCCGCTCAGGCTCGGGCCTGTCGAGATCGATGGCGAGCAAGCCGTTCTTGAGCTCGGCGCTCAAGACGCGCATGCCATCGGCAAGGACGAAGACGCGCTGGAACTGCCGCGAGGCGATTCCCCGGTGCAGATATTCCCGTTCCGTCTCGTCGTTCTGCCGTCCTCGCACCAGGAGCTGGTTTTCTTCCGTGGCAACCTCGAGGTCCTGCTCCGAGAAGCCGGCCACAGCAAGCGTGATGCGCAGACGTTCGCCTCGCCCGTCTGTGTTGCGGATGCGTTCGATATTGTATGGGGGATAGCTGTCGCCCGACTTGGCGATGCGTTCGAGCGTCTTTTCCATACTGTCGAACCCCAGCAGAAGCGGGTTCGAGAACGGCGTCATACGCGTCATGTCTTCCTGTCCTCAAAGAGCGACGTGGACAGACAGAAACCCGGATGGCGTTCCTGCCTGCGCCCTTGATATGGTCGATCCGCAAAACGAGTTCAAGAAGGGCGGCATTTCGTGACGGCAGCACAAAAGATCATCATAGACACCGATCCTGGCCAGGACGATGCCGTCGCCATCCTGCTGGCGCTGGCAAGCCATGAGCTCGACATAGTCGGCATCACGGCGGTGGCCGGAAACGTGCCGCTGGCGCTGACGGAAAAGAACACCCGCAAGATCTGCGAACTGGCGGGGCGCAGGGACGTGCCGGTCTATGCCGGCGCCGTCCGCCCCATGGTGAACGAACTTGTCACCGCCGAGCATGTGCACGGAAAGACGGGACTCGACGGGCCGGATCTACCCGAGCCCACAATGCCGCTGCAGGAACAGCACGCGGTCGACTTCATCATCCAGACCCTTATGGGGCATCCGCCTGGCGACATCACTCTCTGCACGCTTGGGCCCCTGACCAATATCGCGCTGGCGCTGGTGCGGCAGCCGGAGATCGCCCCGCGCATCAAGCAGATCGTGATGATGGGCGGCGGCTTCTTCGAGGGAGGAAACATCACGCCGGCCGCCGAATTCAACATCTATGTCGATCCGCACGCGGCCGATGTCGTATTCCGCTCCCAGGTGCCGATCGTCGTGATGCCGCTCGACGTGACCCACAAGGCGCTGACATCCGCCAGCCGCATCGCCGCCATCCGTGAGCTTGGCAGTCCGGTCGGCATCGCGACGGCGGAGATGCTCGAATTCTTCGAACGCTTCGACGAGGAGAAATACGGCTCGGACGGCGGGCCACTTCACGATCCCTGCGTGATCGCCTATCTGCTCAAGCCCGAGCTCTTCCGGGGAAGACGCTGCAATGTGAGCGTGGAGACAGCCTCGGAACTGACGCTCGGCATGACCGTGGTCGATTGGTGGCAGGTGACGGACCGTCCCGCCAACGCGCTGGTCATGCGCGATATTGACGACGAGGGCTTTTTCAAACTGCTCACCGAGCGGCTGGCCCGGCTCTGATCATCGCGAGAAGGCGAGCCAAACCCCGCCACCTACAAGAAAGCCGCCGCCGATGCGGCCGATCCGGCGCATCGCCCTTACGCTAAGTTTTCGGCCGATGCTGCCGGCAGCCAGGGCATAGCTGCCGTCCGAAACCAGCGAAAAGACAAGCGCGGTGCCGCCCAGCACGAATATCTGCAGGAAATGATTGCCGGTCGGGTCGACGAATTGCGGCAGCAGGGCGCCGAAGAAGAGAAGCTGCTTCGGATTGCCGAGCGACACGAGAAGGCCCTGCAGAAAGAAGCCGCGGCGAGGCGTCTCTGCCCGGATGCGCTCGCCAGGCCCCGCGGCGGCCCGGATCATCTTCCAGCCGATCCAGCAAAGATATGCTGCCCCGGCGAGCTTCACCCAGCCGAACCAATGGCCCGCAAGCTCGATGAGCGAGGTGAGACCGATGCCAGCTACGGAAACCATGATCAGAAGCCCGAGCAAAGTACCGGCGACATTGAGGAGGCCGGCGTAGATGCCATGGCGCATGCCGTTGGCGACGATCAGCATGTTTGTTGGGCCGGGAGCGACGGTCGCCACCAGCAGGACGATCAGATAGGCGGTGTAGGCGTCAAGCGACATGACAAGGCTCCTCCCCATGCCAATGGAGGCACGCCGGGGGCGGCTTGTCCAGTCTCTACCCGGAGCGGCCTGCCGCAGCCTCCACTTCCGCCCGCAGCGGGATTGACGGCTGTGCGCCGCGCTTGAGGCAGGCGAGCGCGCCGGCAATGGCGGCCTGGCGCAACGCCGCTTCGAGCGCGAGACCCTCCGAGAGGCCTGCAGCCAGATAACCGCAGAAGGTGTCGCCCGCGCCGACCGTGTCTACCGGCGTGACCTCGACGGTCGGCACATGCAGGAATTCGTCGGGGGTGGCTGCCAACACACCTTCCGCACCCCGCGTGACCACAATGGTGCGGCCGGCCCTTCGCGCCAGGGCGCGCATCTTTTCCTCGCGGCCATCTCCTTCAAGGGCGAGCGGCATGGCGTAGAGATCGAATTCGGTCTCGTTGGCGATCACATAGTCCGCGAGGTCGAGATAGCCGATGGCATCCACGTGGAACGGCGCCGTGTTGAGCAAGGAAACCGCGCCGGCCGCTCGGGCGCCCCGGAGCGCAGCCTCGACAGTCTCCAACGGCACTTCATGCTGCAACAGCACGAATTCCCCGCGGCTGAGACTCGCCGAATCCACGTCGCTGGGAAGAACCTCAGCATTGGCCCCGGGAACGACGGCGATCATATTCTCGCCGTCGCTGCCGACGAGGATCATCGCGGTTCCGGTGGGCGAGCGGGTCTTTTTCACCCGCGACAGATCTATGCCTGCCTCGTCCAGGAGCGCCAGCGCCTCATCGGCGAAGGCGTCGGCACCAACCGCGCCGATCATGCGAACATGGGCGCCGGCCCGCCGCGCGGCAAGCGCCTGGTTCGCGCCCTTGCCGCCGGGCGCGGTGGAGAATTCCATGCCCGGCACCGTTTCCCCCGGCGTCGGCAGCCTCTCCACGCGCGCGATGAGGTCGAGATTGATGGAGCCTATAATGGTGATCACGAAAACCTCCCGCAGGACCAGGCGGGAAGCTAGCGACTTTCAGCCAGATGGCAAAGGGGTGTTGGGGGTTGTCGTGCCCCTCTCCGCCGCCGAGGCAGACGGAGAGGGTGTTCTCCCGTTGGACTTCCTTAAGCCTGCCGCTGGAGCTGCGCCGCTTCCCAGCCGAGAATGGCGCGCTTGCGCGTCAGGCCCCAGTGATAGCCTGTGAGTGCGCCGGACTTGCCGAGCGCCCGGTGGCAGGGCACCACGAAGGAAAGCGGATTGGCGCCGACGGCAGCGCCGACGGCCCGCGAAGCAGTCGGATAGCCGATCTCCGCGGCGATGTCGGAATAGGCGCGCGCACGCCCCATCGGGATCTTCAGCAGGGCCTCCCAGACCCGCACCTGGAAATCCGTGCCGATCAGGACGACCCGCAGCGGCTCTTCCCCGCGCCACCGGGAGGGGTCGAAGACGCGCGAGGCGTAGGGCGCGGTCGCGGAAATGTCTTCGACATAGTTCGCGTTCGGCCAACGCGAACTCATGTCCTTGAAGGCGGCCTGCTCTTCGCCCGGATCGGCGAAGGCAAGCCCGGCCAGCCCGCGGTCCGTCACCATCACCAGGGCGATGCCGAATGGCGAGAGGTGATAGCCGTAGCGGATGATCAGACCCTCGCCGCGCGATTTGTACTCGCCGGGCGAGATCGCCTCATGGGTTACGAAAAGGTCGTGCAGGCGGCCAGGCCCGGACATTCCGAGCTCGAACGAAGCTTCCAGAAGCGGCATGCCGCTGTCGAGCAGCCGGCGTGCGTGGTCTAGCGTGACCGCTTGCAGGAAAGCCTTCGGTGAAAGCCCGGCCCAGCGGGTGAAGAGCTTCTGCAGGCCAGTCGGCGTTTCGCCCAATTCGGCCGCGAGCGCCTCGAGCGAGGGCTGAGCCCGATAGTCCAGGCTGATCTTTTCGATGACGCGGCGGACGATCTCGTAGTCGCTGCCGACAGGGGTGATGTCGCGTTCGAGTATGGCAAGTTCTGCATTCATGGCACTTTCTCCTTGCGTGCCAATATGAGCGGAGAAGGAACGCCTCTCCACCCGATTCTTGCCGGATTCACCGGGCTTTCGCCGTCGCCAGCGCCTGCCCGAAGGCGGCTGCAAAACTCTCGCGGTCGTCGGGGTTGAGGAAACCACCAAGGAGGACCCGCTTTTCCCTCGCTTCGACGGCCATGCCGGTGATGCCCATCTCGGCGTGGCGCTGCACATGGAAGCGGGCCCAGAACGGGTTGAAGCTGTGCTCTTCGATTCGTCCGGAGAGCGGCACCTTGCGGATGTGGAGATTCGTGCGCGAGAGCGAGATCTCCTCGCGGATTCGGGCGGCGCGATAGTTCACCCGGAAAGCGATATAGATCGCCAGCACATCGAGGCCGAAGAAGCCGAAGATCGGCCACGCGCCGATGCTCATGAAATAAGCGCCGATGGTGAGCCATACAAAAAGCAGCGCCCCCATAAGCACCGCAAAGCCGGCACGACTAAGCGAGCGGTGCGGTACTAGAAGCGCCTTGAAGAAAGGCGCATCTGCGGCATTCTTTTCGTCCATGGACCCAATTATAGAGGCGGAATGCAAAAGCCCAAGTCCCAAAACGCCGCTGCCGGGGCGAGCCGCCCGACCCCCAGACCGCCGGCCAGGAAAGCGCGCAAGAAGCCGCTGTCGGCCTATACGCCGGACCAGGTGGAGGAAATCTTCCGCCGCTTCCGCGTGCAGCGCCCCGAGCCACGGGGGGAACTTGAGTCGGTGAACCCGTTCACCCTACTGGTTGCAGTGGCGCTTTCTGCGCAAGCCACGGATGCCGGCGTCAACAAAGCGACTCGGCCGCTCTTCAAGATCGCCGATACGCCGGAAAAGATGCTGGCGCTGGGAGAAGAGAAGCTCGGGCAATATATCCGCACGATCGGGCTATGGCGCAACAAGGCCAAGAACGTGATCGCGCTATGTGAGGCGCTGCTCCGCGATCATGGTGGGAAAGTGCCGGATGACCGCGAGGCGCTGACGAAGCTGCCCGGCGTGGGGCGCAAGACAGCCAATGTCGTGCTCAATGTCGCCTTCGGCCAGCCGACCATGGCCGTCGACACGCATGTTTTCCGTGTTTCGAACCGCATACTGCTTGCACCCGGAAAAACGCCGGAGGAGGTCGAGCAGGCGCTGCTCCAGGTGGTGCCGCCGGACTATCTCCTCCATGCCCATCACTGGCTGATCCTGCACGGGCGCTATGTCTGCAAGGCTCGGAAGCCCGACTGTCCGGCCTGCATCATCGCAGACTTGTGCAAGGCGCCGGAGAAGTGGTCGGACGTGCCCGCCCCGCTCGTGCCATGGCAGCCGGTAGAGCAAGGGCGCAGCCCGGAAGAAGAGGTCGAGGGCGGCGTCAGGCCGGGACCCTAGCCTATGCCGCGCGCCATCATCGCAGCGAAGATCGGGATCAGGGCAAAGACCGCAACCTCTCCCAGGAGATAGCGCCGCATGGCCGCGATCTCGATATCCGGGACGATGTAACCGCCTGTGGCGCTGCGGCTGGCCCTGCTCCACTGCATGATGCGCATAGTCGGCCGAAAGGAAATGATGCCCACCGCGATGAAGGCCGCCATCTTGGCCCAGAAGGCGCCGTTGGTGAGATAATATTCCCAGCCCTTCAGCCCGTAGACCACCCGGCCGATGCCGACGGCGATAATGGCGAGCGCCACCAGGCCATACATGCGGTCGACATGGACGAGCGCCTTGAGCTCGCGACCCGAAAGGCCGCTGCGCATGAGGATCAGTTCGCTCACGAGCACTGCGAAGAGCATGAACATCAGGAGGTGATGGAAGATGGCAAGAAGAAGATCGGTGAACATGCTTTCCTCGGGGGAGCCGCTGATGACGAGTTGAGACAAAAGCGCAACCAGTGATGCACCCTTTGCATTGATCGGCAAGTCCGGTTTTGCCAATCTCCATCCATGGTGCTGAAACGCCCCCTCAACCCCATGCCAGATGATGTGCGGGCGGCGCTGGTAGCCCGCGGCCTGATGGCGGCTTACGAGGCGCGTCCGCCCTATCAGCGCAATGATTATCTCTGGTGGATCAGCGCCGCCAAGCGCCCCGCAACGCGCCAGAAGCGACTCGCGCAGATGCTCGACGAGCTGGAGCGCGGCGGCGTCTATATGCGGATGCGCTGGAACGGATAGCCATTCAGGCCGTGGCGAGCACCGCGCTGTCTGGTGCATCGTCTCGCCCGGCGCCGCCGGCGAGATGAAACTTTCCAACACGGACCGCCACAAGGATTAACGGCTTGTTTACCACGATTGGCCAAAGTCGGCCCGTCGGGGTGCCATGCGTGGCCTGTTTCGCATCGATCGCGGTGTCTCGGCTGGGGGAGCGGCAGGAGAATGCTCCGTGCCCCTCGAGAGGTTCGGAGCGGCGACCGGTCAGCCGCGCAAAAGCAGGCATCGCGATGAACAGCAAGCGGTCGTATCTCGAAAATCTGAATACCGGGCGGGAGCGTCGCCCCGCAAGCGCCCTCGACGAGATCACGCGCACGCTCAACCAGCTCGAAAGCAGGCTGGAACGCGCCCTCGAACCGCGGCCGAGCGAGGAGGAGGACAAAGATATTGTCCGGCGCATCGAGCGCCTCTCCGACCAGGCGGGCATGCGGAAGGCGGCAGGCCATACGGAGTCGCGCCCCGAGCCTTCCCCGCGCATGAAGCTTGAACGCATCGCGCGCCAATTCGAAACCACCCGCCGCTGGGAGGATCAACTCGCCTCGATCGGCAGCATCGCCGCGGAACTCAAGGCTCTGCGTGACGATATACGCGTCTCGCCCGGCGCCATGCTGCGGACCGAGCTGAATGCCCTTCGCGAGGAAATAGGGCGCATCACTGCGGCCCTGCCGCGCGCCGCCATGCCCGCTGCAGTAAGCGGCGAATTCGAGCGGCTGTCCAATGCCGTGGAGCGGCTTGCCGAACGCGGCGGCGACCAGAATACCAAACTCCTGCGGCTGGAACTCGAGCAGGTGAAGGCGGCGCTCGCCAAGCTGGCGCGCGAGGATACGGTGCGCTCCCTGGAAAGCCGGCTTTCCGCACAGCAGGGCATTCCGGATCCAGCCGTCGAGCGGCTGGCCGCTCGGCTGGAGGAGATCGCCGCGGCCGTCAACAACCTGCCCGAATCACTTTCCCTCAACTCGCTGGAAGAGCAGGTCGGCGCCCTGGCAAGTGCGCTCGACAGGTTCGCAGGGCAGCAGGAACGCAGCCAGCCGGATCTCGTCGCCATGGTCGAAGAGCGGCTCGACGAGATCACGCGTGCCGTCACCGCATCGGCAGCGTTGGCCCATAGCCCCAATTTCGACCCGGCTCTTCTGGGCAGGATCGAGGCGCGCGTCGTCTCCCTCGCAAGGCAACTCGAAGAGGTGGCGCAGGACCGGTCGGGCGGGCTCGTGGCGGAGCGGCTCAACGCGTTGTCCGAGCGCATCGACCAGATCGCGGGACGTCTCGACGTGCCGGAAAAGGCTGTCGAGCGGCTGGCGAAGCATATGGCGCGTCTCGCGGAAAAGTTCGATTCGGCCGCTCATCCGCAACAGACGGAGGAATTCTTCCAGCACTTCGAGAACCGGCTTGCCGATCTCTCCGAAGCCATGGCGCGCCGGCAGGAAGACGCGATCCAGGAGGGGCGGCACCTGTTCCAGGAGATGGAGCAGCGAATCGAAGCCGCGGCCGAAAGCCTCAACAGGGCCGGCGCCCGGCACGGCGGGCCGGGCATCATGGCCGCCATCGACAGCCGCTTTGCCGAGCTTGCCTCGCGCTTCGACGGTTCGCGTCCGGAGACGGACGGCACCGCCTTGCAGGCGCTCGAGGCGCGGCTCGACGATATCTCGGACCGGTTGCAGAGCTCGACCTCTGCCAATGCCGGAATCGATGCGGATGTGATCCGCAATCTCGAGTCGCAGGTGGCGGCGCTTGCCGCTCATCTCGCCAAGCCGACCGCCGATATTCCGGATTTCGAGGACATCGCTCCGCGCCTGGAAAGGCTTGAGCGCGCAATCGAGGAAAACCGCACGGTCGTGATCGAGGCAGCCAGGAGAGCCGCCAACGAGGCGGTGCAGGGCATGGCAGCACCCGATCCGATCGACGGCGCGCTGCGCCGCGAGCTGAAGAATCTCGAAGCCCTGACCAGGAAATCCGACGAACGGAACACGAAGACGTTCGAGGCGATCCATGACACGCTGCTCAAGATCGTCGAGCGGCTCGGCTCGCTCGAGGAGGTCGGAGGAAAGGCCGCATCGGAAGCCGTATCTGGTCTCGACTACTCCTTCGGCGATCCCGCCGAGGTAGCGAGCCCTCCCCGGCGGGCGCCGGCGGAGGCTGCAAGCATAGCCGCCGACGCGGCACTGTCGGATGAGAGCGGGGACGCGACTTACCCGGAGCGGCGCAGGCTGCTCAGGGGGCTTTCCCGCGCCCTCTCGGCCCGCAGCAAGACCACCGTCGCACCGCGCGAGGAGCCGATCCTTTCCAGCCTGGACGAGGAAAACGACCCGCTCCTCAGCAAGGAGCACATGAACGAGCCGCTGGAGCCGGGCTCCGGCGCGCCGGACATCAACGCGATCATGCGGCGCGTGCGTGAACGGCAGGGCGTGCGCGAGCACGCGGCGGAGGAGACGGCCAAGGCGGACTTCATTGCCGCCGCACGCCGGGCCGCTCAGGCCGCAGCGGCCGAAGCCGAATTTTCCAACAGTGACGCCGCCGAACCCACGTCGCAGACAGAGGGGCGCGCCGGCAGGATTCTGCGTCGGCGGAAAAAGCAGCTCCTCCTCACCATGGCCGCAGCCGTGCTCGTCGCGGGCGGGGTGCATTTCGGCCCTTCGTTCCTCGACCGCGCGGAAGAACTGGCATTCCTTTCCGACGGCAAGGCGCCGGCCCAGTCAAAGCAGGCAACACCCGCTCAACCGGGCGAGAAGGTCAGCTTGGCGTCTACTCCGAAAGCTCCGGCCACCCAGCCGGCGCGTTCCGCCTCAACCAGGCCGCCTGCCAAAACGGTGGATACTTCGAGGGCGACTGCCCAAGCGGCCGTCCAGCAGGACCCAGTCGGGCCAGCCAGCGCCGGACCGGACCGACCCGCCGCGCCGAAGCCCAGCGCCGAGCAGAGCCCCGCGGCGATGCCTGCGCCGCTCGCCACCTCGCCGCAGCCCCTGCAGATTTCCGCCCTGCAAAACCAACAGGCGCCGGCGCTGAATCACACTTCTTCTCCAGGGCAGCCCGCGCCGCTGCCCCCGGCGCGCCCGGTACCGGAAGTGCCCGCAGATATCCAGCCGGCGGCGCTGCGCGAAGCGGCGGCGCAAGGCAATGCCGGCGCGCTCTACGAGATCGCCAGCCGATATGCGGAAGGACGCGGCGTTGCCGTGGACAAGGCGAAGGCCGCGCAATGGTACGAGGCGGCCGCGGAGCGGGGGCTTGCGCCGGCGCAATACCATCTCGGCAATCTGTACGAGCGGGGCATCGGCGTGGAGCGCGACCTCGCCAAGGCGAAGTTGTGGTATCACCGGGCGGCCGGCCAGGGCAACGCCAGCGCCATGCACAATCTGGGCGTGCTCGATGCCATGGGCGCGGACGGGCCGGCGGACAATGCCTCCGCCGCCCGCTGGTTCCGCGAGGCAGCCGAGCTCGGCGTGATGGACAGCCAGTTCAATCTCGGCATCCTTGCCGCCAAGGGGGTGGGCATCCCGCGCGACCTGGCGGAGGCCTACAAATGGTTCGACATCGTCGCGCGCACGGGCGATCAGGATGCGGCCGCCAAGCGCGACGAGATCGCCTCGGCCATGGCGCCGGCTGAACTCGCCAAGGCGCAGGAGAAGGCCAAGGGCTGGTCGGCGCGCGAAGCGAGCCCGGCGGCCAACGTGGTCCAGCTGCCGCCCGAATGGGCCGGCGCAGGCGCGGAGATCACCGCCAGCGTCGACATGAAAAGGGCGGTCACCAACATTCAGCTCATCCTCAACAAGATCGGCTTCGAGGCGGGTCCGGCGGATGGGCAGATGGGCGAGCGCACGCGCTCCGCGATCCGTTCTTTCCAGAAAAAGAACGGAATGGCGGAGACGGGCGAAATCGATGACGCGCTGGTTCGCGCTCTTCTCAAGCGCAATGAAACGACGCAGTAACCACTTGGCGGTTTCCCGGCACTCCCGGAGGCGAATTCCCGCGCCTTTTCAAAGTTTTCCGCCTCCACGTGTTTGACTTCGCCCCATTGTGGGCGCAAGAACGGGCTAGTCGACTTCTCGCGCGCGGCGGCCCCGCCGGGCTGCGGTGCACAGCTCTTTTTTGGTGTCGCGGGTGGGCATTTATCTCCCGATCGCGGAAATGTCCGTCAACATGGTGGTCCTGCTCACCATGGGGGCTGCGGTCGGCTTCCTCTCCGGCATGTTCGGGGTCGGCGGCGGTTTCCTGATCACGCCGCTGCTCATCTTTTACAACGTGCCGCCGGCGATCGCCGTGGCGACCGGCGCCAACCAGGTGATCGCCTCCTCGTTTTCGGGCGCGCTCGCCCATTTCAAGCGCGGCACGCTCGACGTGAAGCTGGGCTTCGTGCTGCTGTTGGGCGGCATCGCCGGCTCCACCATAGGCATCTATGTCTTCGCCTATCTGCGCAGCCTCGGGCAGCTCGATCTCATCGTCTCGCTGCTTTACGTCGTGTTTCTCGGATCGGTGGGTGGACTGATGCTGGTCGAGAGCGTGCGAGCCCTCCAGCGGGCGCGCGGCGGTCAAACGGGATCGCTCCGCCGCCCCGGCCAGCACAACTGGATCCACCGCCTGCCGCTCAAGATGCGCTTTCGTACCTCAAAACTGTTCGTCAGCATCATTCCGGTGCTGGGGATCGGCGCGATGATCGGCTTCCTCGCCTCCATCATGGGTGTGGGCGGCGGTTTCATCATGGTGCCGGCCCTCATCTATCTGCTCAAGGTCCCTACGAATGTCGTGGTGGGTACCTCGCTGTTCCAGATCATCTTCGTCGCCGCTTTCACGACGGTGGTCCACTCGGCGGCCAACCAGACGGTGGACGTCGTACTCGCCTTCCTGCTCATGGTGGGCGGTGTGGCGGGCGCCCAATACGGCACGCGCGTCGGCCAGAAGCTGCGCGGGGAGCAATTGCGCGCGCTGCTGGCGCTGCTTGTCCTTGCCGTGGCGCTCAGGCTCGCCTTCGACCTCTTCGTGCGGCCGGCCAGCGTCTACTCGCTTGCGGGGAATCTGTGATGCGAGCCTTCCCGCGCCTCATTCCACTTGTCCTTCTGCTCGCGCTCACCGGGCGAGCCGTGGCCCAGGAAGAGGTCCAGCCGGAGGCGATCGAGATCGGCCTTTCGACAGACAGCGTCGCCATCACATCCGACTTTGCCGGTACGAATCTGACGATCTTCGGCGCGCTCGACAATGCCGACCCTCTGGTGAGTCGGCAGGGCCGCTACGACATCGTCGTGGTGCTCGAAGGCCCACCGCGGACGGAAGTGGTGCGCAAGAAGACACGCGTTCTCGGCATGTGGATCAATACGGAATCGGTAGTGTTCCGCGATGTGCCGGCCTCCTATTCCGTCGCGCTGACACGGCAGCCGCAGGACATAACAGACCCGGCCAGCTATGATCGGCTGGCGCTGAGAATCGAGAACATCCACCTGCGGCCGCTCGACGCCGATGGCAATCCCCGCACCATCGAGGAGTTCACGGCCGCGCTTCGCCAGCTCAAGCAGTCGGCCGATCTCTATGTGGAAAATGTGGGCGGGGTGCAGTTCCTCTCACGATCGCTGTTCCGCGCCACGCTCTATCTGGCGCCGCACGTTCCCGTGGGCACGCACAAGGCGCGCGCCTTCCTGTTCCGCAACGGCACCTTCCTGCGCGAGACGTCCGCACCGCTCGTCATCCGCAAGGCGGGCTTGGAGCAGACCATCTTCCAATTCGCGCACCAGCAGAGCCTTCTTTATGGCCTCTTTGCGGTGCTGCTTGCGATGCTTACCGGCTGGCTGGGCCGGATAATCTTCCGGCGCGATTGACCTCGGTCAGGCGCGGAGCTGCCCGCCGGAGATCGGATAGACCCTGTCCTGGCCCAGCATGTAAGCCATCAGAGAATCGGGGCTGAAGAGCCCGGCGAAAGCGCGGTCGAGCACGTTGAGCGTGCCGGTGAGGCTGCCGAAAGCGGGCATTACCATGCGAGCGCCGTCGCAGGCGAAGCAGGCGCGGCGCACGGAGCGGCCACGCTGCACTATGCGCGCGCCGGGGTGGAGGTGACCGGCGATCTCCCCCTCCGCGCCGCGCAACGGCTCGTGCCTGAAGACAAGACTGCCAAGCGCCAGCTCGCTCACCGAGCGGCCCGGCAGCCCCTCGGGCGGCACCGGGTCGTGATTGCCGGCGACCCAGAACCAGTCGCGCCCGCCCATCAGCGCCAGGAGATGATCGCGGAAGATTTCCGGCATCCGGCCGGATCCGCCCGCATCATGGAAACTGTCGCCCAGACTGATGACCGCCGAAGGCTGAAGCCGCGCGATCACCGTCTGGAGACGGCGCAAGGTGGCCATGGTATCGTAAGGCGGCAGGAAGCTGCCGCGACGGGCGTAAGAAGAACCTGTTTCCAGGTGCAGATCGGACACGACGAGCACGCCGTCCGCAGGCAGGAAGAGCGCGCCCGAGGGATCACAGATCGCGCGCTCGCCGGCGACCGTGATCTCGATGGCGTCCCAAACAACCCTCTCCAGAACATTCATGCGCGGCCCATGGCCTCCTCGATCAAGCTTTCCGCGGCTTCGCCCAGGAGCGATTCGTTCGCGCTGCCGGGGACCTGCTCCCTGCCGATCTCCAGCATCACCGGCACGGCGAGCGGCGAGATCCTCTCCAGGTCCTTATGCATGATTCGGCCGCGGATGCGCGACAGCATCTCGCCCAAGCGCCCGATATCGAGGAGCCCCGTTGCAGCGTCATTCCAGGTTGCCTGCAGAAGGATGTGGTCCGGTTCGTGGGTGCGCAACACGTCGTAGATAAGGTCGGCGGAGACGGTGACCTGCCGCCCGGTCTTCTCCTTTCCGGGATGGTTCCTCTCCACCAGCCCCGAGATGACCGCGCAATTGCGGAAAGTGCGCTTCAGCAGCCAACTGTCAGCGAGCCAGCTTTCGAGATCCTCCCCCAGCATGTCCTCGTCGAACAGCCGGCCGAGGGAAAGCTGACCGCGCCGGATCATCCGCCCCATGTCCTCAAGCGCCCAGATGCCCAGGGAATAATCCGTCGCCACAAAACCAAGCGGACGCGCCCCGAAACGGTCGAGCCGTCGCGTCAAGAGCATCCCGAGCGTCTGATGCGCGAGCCTGCCCTCGAAGGGATAGGCAACCATGTAGAAGCGGTTGCCGCGCGGAAACGTCTCGACCAGGAGATCCTCCTTGCGCGGCAGCACTGACTTTTCCTGCTGGATGCGCAACCAATCGGAAACCTGGTCCGGAAGCGCCTTCCAGCGCGACGGGTCTGCCAGCATCGCCCGCACCTCGCCGGCGAGATAGGTGGAAAGCGGGAATTTTCCGCCGGCATAGGAGGGCACCATTGCGTCCTGCCCGGCGGCGTTGGTGACAAAGGCCTCGTTCTCGCGGATGCCCTCGAAGCGCAAGATCCGGCCGGAGAAGGCGAAGGTGTCGCCATGCGCGAGCGTTTCTAGAAAATACTCCTCCACCTGGCCGAGCAGCAACCCGCCGCGCACGTTGCCGCCCGCGCCCTGGCGACGCGTGAGCCGCACATTCAGCATGGGGGCTTCAACGATGGTGCCGACATTCAGCCGGTATTGCTGCGCCACATTGAAATTCGAAACGCGCCAGCGGCCATCCTTCATGCGGCGGATTTTCGCATAACGCTCGTAGGTTTTCAGGGCATAGCCGCCGGTCGCCACGAACTCGACGACACGGGAGAAGGTGGCGCGACCAAGCCCTGCATAGGGAGCGGCGCTGCGCACCTCGGCGAAAAACTCCTCCTCGTCGAACGGGCCGGCGCAGGCACGGCCAAGCACATGCTGGGCCAGAACATCGAGGGAGCCCTTGGCCAAAGGCGGCGTGTCCTGCGCGCCAAGGTAGTTCGCTTCGAGCGCTGCTCGGCACTCCATCACCTCAAACCTGTTAGCCGGCACAAGAATGGCGCGGCTTGGCTCATCCATGCGGTGATTGGAGCGGCCGATGCGCTGGGCGAGGCGGCTAGCCCCTTTGGGCGCCCCCACATGGACGACGAGATCCACATCGCCCCAGTCGATCCCGAGGTCGAGCGTGGAGGTGGCGACGATGGCGCGAAGACTGTTCGTCTCCATCGCTTTTTCCACCTTGCGCCGCTGCGCTACATCGAGCGAACCATGATGGAGCGCGATCGGCAGATTGTCCTCGTTGATGTGCCAGAGCTCGCGAAAGAGGAATTCCGCCTGGCTGCGCGTGTTGACGAAGAGGAGCGTGGTCTTGTGCTGCTTGATGGCCTCATAGATCGCCGGGACCGCATAGCGAGCCGAATGGCCCGACCAGGGAACCCGCTCTTCCGTCTCCAGAATCGTGATCTCCGGCTTGGCGCCGCCGCCCACCACGACGATATCGGCCATGAAGCCCGGCGGGCTCTGGTCCACGAGCCAGCGGCGCAGATCGTCCGGCTCGGCTACCGTGGCTGAGAGGCCGATGCTGATCGCGCCGCGGGTGAGCCGCCGCACCCGCGCCAAGCCGAGCGACAGGAGATGCCCGCGCTTCGACGTGACGAGCGAATGCAGCTCATCAAGCACGATGTACCGTAAGCCGGCAAAGAACCTTTCCGCCTCCGCCGTAGCGATCAGCAGCGCCAGCTGCTCCGGCGTGGTGAGGAGGATGTCCGGCGGCGCATATTTCTGCCGCTGGCGCTTGTGGGCGGGGGTATCTCCGGTGCGGGTCTCGATACGAATGTCGAGCCCGATCTCCTCCACCGGCTTCGTCAGGTTGCGCTGGATGTCCACCGCAAGCGCCTTGAGCGGCGAGATGTAGAGCGTATGAATGCCACCATGAGCCTGCCCAGGTCTCCGCTTCGGCCGCTCGGCAAGATCGACCAGGGAGGGCAGAAAGCCGGCGAGCGTCTTGCCGGCGCCGGTCGGCGCGATGAGCAGCACCGAGCGGCCCTCGCGCGTGCGGCTTAGAAGCTCGAGCTGATGCGGTCGCGGCGACCATCCGCGCGCCGCGAACCACTCGCGGAAAGGCGCAGGGAGAGAGGCGGCGCGGCCGCCGGCAATGAGGTCCGTCTGTTCCAAGGTGGCTAGAACTAATGCAGAACGAGGGCGCCGCCAAGCGGGATGTCACGTTCTCGTTTCCCAGAGATTGAAAGGGAGGCGAGAAGGCCCAAAAGGTGCCGGCTCTATACTGTTGCTTCTATTGCAGCTCGGTCCGTTCGGCTGCTGCTTCTTCGAGCATCGCAACATCGTCGGCAGCCGCTTCCTTGCGCACCGCGACCACAATGAGCCCTTCCACCGGCTCGCCGCGGTCCATACGGATCACCGCGGATTCGAAGGAGGCGATGTTGAAACCGGCCGCCTCCAGCAGCGACCGCAGATGGAAGGGGGAATGCGCATAGCGGCGCGACGGGCGCAGTACCATGTCTCCCGGCCCATCATGCTGTTCGACAGAGAAGGCGAAGACACCGCCCGGCGCCAGCGCTGCCGCAACGACAGCAAAGATGCGCTCCAGCGCCCCCATATACATGAAAACATCAGCCGCCACGACGAGATCGACTCCCTCTTGGAGGGAATCAAGCGTCAGCAGATCCCTGCGCGAAAGACGGTCGTAAATGCGTTTGGCTTCGGCTCTCTTGAGCATCTCGCCGGAAATGTCGATGCCTTCCAGGAAGCTCGCGCCCGCTCTCAGCCGCTCGCCCATCAGGCCCGTGCCGCAACCGAGGTCAACCGCATGGGCGAATTCCTCGCGCCCGAGCTTCTGCAGTGCGCCAAGCAGTAGTTCCGGCACCCGGTAGGCGAGCTTTTCCACCAGCGCTTCATCGAAATGGTCCGCGTATTGGTCGAAAAGCGTTTCGACGAAGGCGCTGGGCGCCGCATTGAGCCCGGCGGCGGCACCATGGAATTCGAGCTTCAAGGCCGCGCCGAGCCGATCTGCGGGGTCGAGCCGCAACACGATGCGCCATGCTTCGACCGCTGCTGCGGTTTCGCCCGCTTCCGCCAGCATCTCACCGTGCCGGAAATGACCTGCCGCCCAATCGGGCGCCAGCGCCAGCGCCTCACCCATCAGCTCGGCAGCCGCCTTGTGGTCGCCGGCCGAAAGCAGCATCTCCGCATAGTCAGCGCGGCGGTCGGCCAGAAGATTGCCCGAGGAGAAGGAGAGCGGCTTCATCAAACTGTCCGGGAGCGAGCGCGGCTTATGGTCGAGAAGCGACCGTTTTGCAAGCGGCTTCCGCTCCGGCGAAAAAGGCCTATTTTGAGCGGTGATGCTGCCGCGTGATCTTCTCCGCTCCCGGCCCGAGGGACTTTATTGCCCGCAGGGCGACTTCTTCATCGATCCCGTGCGCCCGGTGGAGCGTGCGTTGATTACGCATGGCCATTCCGACCATGCGCGCGCCGGACACGGTGCGGTACTCGCCACGCGCGAAACGCTCGACATCATGGGCCTGCGCTATGGGCCGGACTTCGCCCGCGCCACGCAGGCGGCGAATTTCGGCGAAACGGTCGAACTCAACGGCGTGCGGGTGACCTTCAAGCCCGCCGGCCATGTGCTGGGGTCGGCCCAGATCTGCGTGGAGGCGGACGGCACACGCATAGTAGCCTCGGGAGATTATAAACGCAGCCGCGATCCCACTTGCGCCCCGTTGGAACCGATTCCCTGCGATGTCTTCATCACCGAGGCGACCTTTGCGCTGCCGGTCTTTACCCATCCCGATGCTTCGCATGAGATCGGCCAGTTGCTGAAATCGGTGCGGCAGTTCCCGGAGCGCACGCATATTGTCGGCGCCTACACGCTGGGCAAGGCGCAGCGCGTGATCGCGCTGCTGCGACAGGCGGGCTACAACGACGTCGTCTACATCCACGGCGCTCTGCAGAAGCTCTGCGACTATTACGAAAGCGCGGGCGTGCCGCTCGGCTTCATCCAGCCTGCCACGGTGGAGGACCGAGGGGCTGCGCCGCCTGCAGGCTCCATCGTGGTGGCCCCGCCCGCGGCCATAGACGACCGTTGGTCGCGCCGCTTCGCAGATCCCCTCGCCTGCTTCGCGTCGGGCTGGATGCGCATCCGCCAGCGCGTGCGCCAGCGCGGAGTGGAACTGCCGCTCATCATCTCGGACCACGCGGACTGGGGCGAGCTTACCCAAACGATCCGCGAGACGGGCGCGGGAGAAGTGTGGGTCACGCATGGCCGCGAGGAAGCGTTGGTGCGCTGGTGCGAGATCAACGGGATTGCGGCAAAGCCGCTGCATCTGGCCGGCTACGAGGACGAGGCCGAGTAGTGGAGCGTTTTGCCGAACTCCTCGACCGGCTGGTGCTGACCCCGTCCCGCAACGGCAAGCTTCGGCTGCTCACAGACTATTTTGCCACCGTTCCCGATCCGGACCGCGGTTACGGCCTTGCGGCGCTGACCGGCGGCATCGGGTTTCCGGCAGTCAAACCGGCCATGCTGCGAGCGCTCGTCATGGAGCGGGTCGATCCCGTGCTCTTCGGCTATTCCTACGATTATGTGGGCGACCTCGCCGAGACGGTCTCCCTAATCTGGCCGGCGGGCGAAAACGACGGCGCCAGGACACCTGCCCTCTCCGAAGTCGTGGAGCGCCTGGGGCAGGCAAGCCGGTCCGATGCCCCCGCCGTGATGGCGCGGCTTCTGGATCAGCTCACCCCTTCGGGGCGCTTCGCGGCGATAAAGCTTGCGACTGGCGGCCTGCGCGTGGGGGTCTCCGCCCGACTGACAAAGCAGGCGCTGGCCGAGTTCGGGCAGGTGGACGTGCAGGAGATCGAGGAACTCTGGCACGGGATCTGGCCGCCCTATGCGGAGCTTTTCGCCTGGCTGGAGAAGCGCGGCCCGAAGCCGGAAAACGCAGCGAGGGCGCCCTTCCGGCCTGTCATGCTGGCGCATGCGATCGCCGAGGGGGATTTTGCTTCCCTTGAGCCCAGCGACTATGCAGCCGAATGGAAATGGGACGGCATCCGCGTCCAGGCGGTCGCCGAGGGCGGCGTCCGCAAGCTCTATTCCCGCACCGGCGACGACATCTCGGGCGCGTTCCCGGACCTGGCGGATGCCATGCATTTCGACGCTGCGCTCGACGGCGAACTCCTGGTGGGCGACCCGCGCGATAAGACCGGCACGTTTTCCGACCTTCAGCAGCGGTTGAACCGGAAGACCGTCTCCCAGACAATGCTCAGGGACTATCCGGTCTTCATGCGCTGCTACGATGTTCTTGCGCTGGAGGGGCGCGACACGCGGCCGCTGCCTTATGCCGAGCGACGCCAACTCCTGCGGGAGTTCCTGACGACGCTCCCCGCCGACCGCTTCGACCTTTCACCGACCATCCCTTTCGAGACATGGAAGGAACTCGACGAGAAGCGCTGCAATCCGCCGCATCCGATCATCGAGGGGGTGATGCTGAAGCGGAAGGATTCGCCCTATCTGCCGGGACGCCCCAAAGGCCCCTGGTTCAAATGGAAGCGCGATCCCTTCACGGTCGATGCCGTGCTCATGTATGCCCAGCGCGGGCACGGCAAGCGATCGAGCTTTTATTCCGACTACACATTCGGGGTCTGGGCCGGGCCGGAGAACGAGCCGGTGCTGCTGCCGGTGGGAAAAGCCTATTTCGGCTTCACTGACGAAGAGTTGAAGCAGATCGACAAGTATGTGCGCGACAATACGGTCGAGCGCTTTGGGCCGGTGCGGGCTGTGCGTGCGGACCGTAATCACGGGCTCGTGCTGGAAGTTGCCTTCGAGGGGCTCCAGCGATCTACCCGGCATAAATCGGGCATCGCCATGCGGTTCCCCCGTATTTCCCGATTACGATGGGACAAGCCGACCCATGAGGCTGACCGGATCGAGACGCTGGAGGCGATGCTCCCGCGCGAATAGCTCGAAAGGTGCCGATATGCGGAGCGAGATCGTGGCGCCGTCGGCTACTCGACGGCCATGACCCGCAACGAAAACACATCGAGCGGGCGGCCCTGCCCCTCGACATCCGGCGTAATCGATATCGCACCACCGCCGCTCACCGCCTGGTCGGGAAATTGCACCTCGAAGAGGTATTCGGACGGCTGCGCCCCCACTTCATACCGCGTCCGGCCGCATTCGACGGAGGCGCCGAAATCACAGGAAATCGAGATCTGGGTCTCTCCTCCCTCGGCACGCGCTCTGAGGCTGAAAATCGCGTGCTTGCCCGCAAGCTGCTCCAGGACCCCCTGGCCGACATCGAAGGATACGGATGCGTCGGCATTGCCGCTGCTGATTCTGAGGAACGGCTCGTTGCCGGCGCTGGTGGAAGCCTCGGCGCTCGCGCCCGCCGGCGCCGTCACCGCGGTTGGGTCGTCGGGCGTGAAGACGGAGATCCAATCCTCCTCCTGTGCGCTATCGCCAGCAGCAACCGGCGGCGCTGCGCTGTCGTCGCCCGCCGCCTGAGCCGGCGGATTGGACTGGTGCGGCCCGCCCAATTGGGGCACGCCGCCAATGATCCACCACATGCCGAGACCTATTGCCGCGATCAGGGCGGCGATGACGGCTAACAGGATGAGAGGCCGGCGCCTTCTTCCCGCCACGAGCGGTGTCCGCATCTCGCCGGCTGGCGCCGCAGCGATTTCCTGCTGCACCAGATCGCCGTGGTCGAGCCGCGGCGAAAGATCGTGGTCATAGCCGGACGACACGGGTTCGACCGGCGGCGGGTCGGCTTCAGGAGAAGGCGGCTGCGAGGGAGGTGAAGCTGCCGTGAGGAACTCGCGCTCGATCTCGATGATCGCGCCCTTCAGCTGCTCGCGGCGCCGGTGCACTTCTTCCGGAGCGATATTTGGCCGCCCCTGCAAGGAGCGCTCAAGGGCGGCGAAAGCCTGCCGGTAGACCTTCTCGCGGAAAGCCCGGTCGTGCGCGTTGCCCTTTTGGAGCGCGTTCCTGATAGCGTCTTTCACCGAAGCCGAATCCGCTGCCACTTCTGATTCAGACATCGTTAACCGCCCCGGCCGGCGCGATCAACGACATTGCTCACAGCGCGGCGCCGGAGTCTGTGTCAGCGCTGCGTTCACCGTGCCGGGCAGGAGCAGCCTAGGCCTGCGGCTCCATTCGCCGGCTTAGAACCTCCTTGAGGTTGAAAGCGGCTTGCATGAGCGCGCGCGTGTAGTCGCTGACCGGCTGCCGGAACACCGCTTCCGTCGGCCCCTCCTCCACCACGCGGCCCGATTTCATTACGATCGTATAGTCGGCCAGTGCCCTCACAACCGCCAGGTCGTGGCTGATGAAAATGTATGAGAGACCATGGCTTTCCTGGATGGAGCGCAGAAGCAGGATGATCTGCTTCTGTACGGAGCGGTCGAGCGCGGATGTGGGTTCGTCGAGAACGATGATGGTCGGCTTCAGGACGACGGCGCGCGCGATGGCTATACGCTGGCGCTGTCCGCCGGAGAACTCGTGCGGGAACCGATTGCGCACCGCCGGCTCGAGGCCGACTTCCTTCAGCGCCTTCATGGCCGCGTCCTCGCGCTCGCGCGCAGACAGCTGCGGCTCGTGCACAAGAAGGCCTTCGGTGACGATCTCTCCCACCGTCATGCGCGGGCTGAGCGAGCCGTAGGGATCCTGGAAGACCATCTGCAGGTTTTTCCTGTAGGGCCGCATGGCGGCGCGGTCGAACCCCTGGATCGGTGTGCCCTGGTAGACCACGCGCCCTTCGCAGGGCAGCAGCTGCAGGAGCGCCCGGCCGAGGGTGGATTTACCCGATCCGGACTCACCTACAATCCCGATGGTCTGGCCCGCACGCAGCGAGAGCGTGACCTCCTGCACCGCCTTCAGCTCGAATGCGGCACGCGAGAAAAAGCCGCCGCCGGAGGAAAAAGTGACGGATACCTTTCTTGCATCGAGCAGGATGGGCGCGCGCTCCGGCACAGGCGGCTTCGAACCCTCAGGCTGGGCGGCGAGCAGCATTTTGGTATAAGCCTGCCTCGGGCGGCGGAAAATATCGTCCGTTGGGCCCTCCTCGACCACCTTCCCGCTCTGCATCACATAAACGCGGTCGGCGAAGGCCTCCACAATGGTGAGGTCGTGGGTGATGAAGAGGATCGCCATGCCCAGCTTGCGCTGCAATTCGGCGAGCAGCCGCAGGATCTCCGCCTGGATCGTCACGTCGAGCGCCGTGGTCGGTTCGTCCGCGATGAGCAGATCCGGACCATTGGCAAGTGCCATGGCGATCATCACGCGCTGACGCTGACCACCCGAAAGCTCATGCGGATAGGAGTTGAGGCGCCGCTCCGGGTCCGGGATATGCACCAGCTTCAAAAGCTCCAAAGCCCGGGCTCGGGCGGCAGACGGCGACAGCCCGCCATGCACCATGATTGGCTCGGAAATCTGCCGCCCGATAGTATAGAGCGGGTCGAGCGAGGTCATCGGTTCCTGGAAGATCATGGTGATCTTCGCACCGCGGATGCGGTTCAGCTTTTCCTTGGGGAGGCCGATCAACTCCTGCCCGCGATAGGTGGCCGAGCCTCGCGCCCGCCCGTTCGCGGCGAGCAGGCCCATTGCGGCCATCATGATCTGGCTCTTCCCGGAACCAGACTCGCCGACGACGGCGACGGTCTCCCCCGCATTCACATGCATATCGACGCCGCGCACCGCTTCGACGACGCCATCCGGCGTATCGAAGGCGACGCGGATGTCGCGGATGTCGAAAATTCGCTCGCCTCTCTCACCTACCGCCATCTCAGCGGTCCTTCGGATCGAGCGCATCGCGCAGGCCGTCTCCCAGGAAATTCAGGGAGAAGAGGAGGAGCGTGAGTGCGAGCGAGGGATAGAGAAGGAGATAGGGCGCGCTGCGCATATTGCGCGCTCCTTCGGAAATGAGCACGCCGAGGCTGGTGAGCGGCTCCTGCACACCAAGACCAAGGAAGGAGAGAAAACTTTCGAGCAGGATGACCTTCGGGATGAGCAGGGTCATGTAGATGATCACCGGACCGAGCGTGTTGGGAATGATGTGACGGCGCAGGATGCCGCCCGAGCTTACGCCAAGCGCCTCGGCCGCCTGCACGAATTCGCGCCGCCGCAGGGATATCGTCTGGCCGCGCACGATGCGTGCCATGTCGAGCCACTCCACCGCACCGACGGCGATGAACATGAGGACCATATGCCTGCCGAAGAACACCACCAGAAGGATGGCGAAGAATGTGAAGGGCAGCGCATAGAGGATGTCCACGACGCGCATCATGAGATTGTCGACGCGGCCGCCGAGGAACCCGGCCGTCGCCCCATAGAGAACGCCGATGAGGAGAGCCACCCCGGTCGCGAGTACGCCGATGATGAGGGAGATGCGGATAGAGATAAGGATGCGGGCGAACAGATCGCGGCCGTTGGCGTCTGTGCCGAAAATGAAGCGCAGGCGCTGGACATTGGCCTCCATGACCACGGAGCGTCCATCAGGGCCGGTCTCGACGATCCGGGCATTGGAGAAAATGTCCGAACGGTCGAGATAGCGCGTCACGCGAGGATCGATCTCGCGTGCGGAGGATGCCTCCACCCGCAGCGTGTTGCCATCGATCTCGACCGAGTCGATGTCGAGCCGCGTACGCGCGAGCACGCTCTCCGCCTGCGGGATGATCTCATCCTCGGGCGGATAGGCTTCAAGGCTCGCCGGGACCCGCACATATTCGGGATAGACCGTGGAATAGTGGTGCGGCGCGAGCATCGGTCCGAACACTCCGGCCATCGCGAAGATGGCGAGGAGACCGAGGCTGACCATGGCTGCCCTGTTGCGGGCAAGCCGCATCAGCGCTGTCGCCCAGAGCGAGCGGCTCTTGACCGGTGCGCCGACGGCGGCTTCGGGGGTGTTGGTGGCGATGTCAGTCATAGCGCACCCTCGGGTCCAGCGCCGCGTAGAGCAGGTCGACGATAAGGTTGAAGACGACCACGAAGACCGCGATGATGATCACCGTGCCCATCACCAGCGTGTAATCGCGGTTGAGCGCGCCCTGCACGAAATAGCGGCCTATCCCCGGCAAGCCGAAAATCGTTTCCACCACCACGGAACCCGTGAGCAGGGCCGCGGCGGCAGGCCCAAGATAGGAGACGACTGGGAGGCAGGCGGCGCGAAAGGCATGCACCCCCACCACCATCGTTTTAGGAAGGCCGTAGGCACGAGCGGTGCGCACATGGTCGGAGCGAAGCGCCTCGATCATGGAGCCCCGGATCAGGCGCGCGACGATGGCCACCTGCGGCAGCGCCAGAGTGATGACGGGCAGCAGCATGTTCGCGGGCGCGCCATTGCCCCAGCCGCCCGCCGGGAGCAGGCCGAACCACACGCCGAAAATGAGCGAGAGAAGCGGCGCCACGACGAAGTTCGGGATGGTGATGCCGAATGTGGCAACGGCGGTGACGCCATAATCGATCAAGGAGTTCTGGCGCAGTGCGGCGATGGTGCCCAGCACGGAGCCGACGAAAAGGGCGAGCAGCAGCGCGGTCCCTCCAAGCTGGATCGAGATGGGCAATCCGCTGCCTAAAAGCTGCTGCACGGAAAAGTCGCGGTAGATGAAGCTCGGGCCGAGGTCCCCGCGCATGAGGTTGCCGAGATAGTAGAGATATTGCTCCCACAGCGGCCGGTCGAGGTGGAACACCCGGTTCAGATTCTCAAGGACCTTGGCTTCCAGAGCGCGCTCGCGGTCGAAGGGACCGCCGGGCGCGACGCGCATGAGGAAAAAGGAAAGCGTGATGATAACAAATAGCGTCGGTATCGCCCCGAGGAGGCGCCGCAAAACATAGCCAAACATGGGCCGTCACTCTCGGCTGTGCGCCGGAGCCGCGCCTTCACGCGCGGCTCCGGGCATTGCAATTATTCGGAAAGGCTCATCCAGCGGGTGGCGTGAGCATTCTGAATATTGTCCTCCCAGCCCTTGAGCTTGGGCGAGACGAGCGAGAGGGACGAGTAGTACAGCATGGAGATGACCGCCGCGTCCTTCACAAGCAGGGCCTCGGCCTGGCGCAGGATCTCCTCGCGCTTGGCAAGATCGGTTTCGGCGGCCGCCTGGTCCATCAGCTTGTCGTATTCCGGGTTCTCATATTTGGAATAGTTGAACCCTTTGTTGTCGCTCTCCCACAGCTGCAGGAAGTTGACCGGGTCGGAAAAGTCGCCGATCCAGCCGGCGCGCGCCACTTCGTAGTCCTCGCTGTCGCGCAGATGCGAGTAGTGCGCCGAGCCGTCACGCACGTTGAAGGTGACGTTGACGCCGAGCGGCTTCCACATGTCGGCGATGGCTGTCGCGGTGTTCTTGTGGTTCTCGCCGGCGCTATAGGAGATTTCCAGCTCCAGCGGCTTGTCGGGGCCATAGCCGGCCTCCTTCATCAGCGCGATGGCTTGGTCCTCCTTGTCGAGCGGGTCAAGGTCGGCCCAATCGACCTTGGCGCCGCCGCCCGTATAGTTGCCGATGCCCGGCGGCACGAAGGTGTAGGCAGGCAGCATGGCGCCCGACCAGATCTCCTCGGCGATGAACTCGCGGTCGACCATCATGGAAAGCGCCTGGCGGACCCGCGGGTCCTTCAGATCGTCCTTCTTGTTGTTGAGCGCGTAGTAGTAGGTGCCGAGATAAGGGGCCACATGCACCTGCTCGCCCAGCCGTTCGCGCAGTTGCTCCAACTGCTCGGCCGGCAGGTCGGAACAGCTGTGCACCTCGCCCGCCTCGAAGCGGCGCACGCAGGTGGCGCGCTCCTCGAAGGGAACGAACTCGACGCGGTCGATCGCCACCTTATCCGCTTCGCGGAACTCGGGGTTCTTCTCGAGCACCACCTTGTCGTTGGGCACGAAGGAGACGAGCTTGTAGGGTCCATTCGTGACGAGATTCTCGGGCTTCACGAAATCCGTCCCGTGCTGCTCGACACTGGCCTTGTGTACCGGGTAGCTCGTCTGGTGCGTGAGAAGCTGGAGGAAATAGGGGGTCGGGTTCTCCAGCGTGATCTCCAGCGTCTTCTCGTCCACCGCCCGTACGCCGACTTCGGTGGGCGGAAGCTCACCCTTGTTCACCTTTTCCCCGTTCTTGATGACGTAGAGCATGTTGGCGTATTTCGCGCCGGTCTCCGGGTTGAGGATCCGCTGATACGAGTAGACGAAATCCTCGGCGGTCACCGGGTCGCCATTCGACCATGCCGCATCGTCGCGCAGCTTGAAGGTCCAGACGAGGCCGTCATCGGACGTCTCCCAGCTTTCGGCGACGCCAGGGATCACCTCAGCCTTCGCGCTATAGATGACCAAACCCTCGTAGAGATCGCGCAGGATGTTCGCCTCCGCGATCGTCGAGGTCTTGTGCTGGTCCAGCGTCTCAGGATTGGCGTCGTTGCCGCGCACATAGGTGACTTGCGCCAGCGCCGTGCTCGCGCCGATGAAAACACCGGCCAGCGCCAGCGCGCCGGCTACGGCCGGACGGATTGCTGCCATTCTCTTCATATCGGACTCCCATCACTTTCGCGTTGATACGCTTGTTGTTCTCTCGACCCGCCGCGCAATTCCATGGAGGCGCAGCTCCCCATCGTTCGACACAAAAAAAGCCGCGTCGCCGCGGCCATGCTTGCATGAACAGGAATGGGGAGAAGCCATCGAGGCGGAAGGAAGTGCCGCTTTCGCCAATCTGATCGGTCGAAAACGCAGAACGCATATCCTGCCTTACCCCCTCCGGCCGAGCGACCTATGCGCTCCAACTGGCGTGCTCGTACGAGCCAGGTTGAAGCCCGATTCAGCATGGAAATTACCTACGCGTCAAACAGAATCCGCGTAACCGGGCCCAAGCAGAAAGGATCAGCCGACGCGGAGCCGCTTCGAGAAATGATGTTGCAGGAGAACCGCGATTTTTGGACTGCAGTGGGTCTAGCGACTCGGTGCGTTCAAGGCGTGGTAGGTCCAGCTCCAACGCAAAGAGGGCTCCCTTCCTGCGAATGTTATCCTGGTCGAGCAACCCAGGAGGCTCCAGACCGTTTCCCGCATCAAAGCAGGAGGTAGATGCATGTCCATATTTCGTATCGTGACGCTGATTTTGGCTTTGGCTGCTCCGCTCGCCATGGCTGGATGCGGCGAGGGCGAGGACGTTGAAGTGGAGAATGGCGAAGTCGAGGACGACTGACGTCAACCGGCCGGCAGCACACTAGACCCCAGCGCAGGAACAAGGCGGTTCGACGGCTGTTCGGTGGTATGGAGATCGGCCACTGGAGCGAGCCCGTTGCCGTGCGACTGGGCCCCACGGGCGGCATTATGGACGCAGTCGACAGCACCCTTGAGGCCGTTCAGGTGCTCATCCACCAATGGCCTGTGCAAGGTGGGCCTCTGCACAGGCAGGCCTTGGCCGTATGCTTCGATGTCTTGGACGGAAGTACCGATGTCGCGGCTGCACGGCAGGCTTTCGTTGCTGCGGCCGAAGAAGCGGGCATTCTTGCCTAGATCGATTCACCCGGTCGAACAGGTCGGATCAGCGTTTATACAAGCTGCTGACGGCGCGGTGGGTCCTGATCCAAGCCGGCCTGGACACCGTAATCTGAGGCGCCAAGCGACTGGCGGAGAGAGAGGGATTCGAACCCTCGATACGGTTTCCCGTATACACGCGTTCCAGGCGTGCGCCTTCAACCACTCGGCCACCTCTCCGCGAACGATCCCGGCAATGAGCCGCGGCCGCCGGGGCACCCAAGATGCCCGCGGCTCATCTAGTCGAATTGACCCGCCCTGCCAAGATGCCCAGCGGCTTTTCTCTCGGGCTCGGCGGTGGAACGCGCATGCGCAGCCGACAACCGGCCGAGCAGCGATTGCCAACCGATCCTTCAGTGCCTATCTCCCGAGCATCAGCCTTGCCGGATGTGCCGATGCGCTTCATCTTCCGCTTGCTTGCCCTTTTTGCCCTTTCCGTCGCAGTGGTCATGGCGGTCATCGACGCGACACGCACCGTAGCCGCCGATGCCTGGACGTTCACACCACTGGGAGAAAGCTGGCGCGGAACCTGGCCCGAGACGCTCGCCTCGCTACAGCGGTTCCTCGAAGGCAGCAGGGCTCCCGTGCTGTGGGATCCCGTGATGACTTTCATCCTTACCCTGCCGGGCTGGCTGGTCTTCGCCGCGCTTGCCTTGCTGCTCTTTGCCATCGGGCATAGGCGGCGGCGCCCAGGCGGCTCCCTCATCATCTCGCGCTGACCGCACGGCGCAACCGCGGAGGACGACATGTTCTTTCAAGTCTCGGAAAAGAAACTCAGACTTCCCTCGCCACAGGAGGCCCTGCCCGGGCGCGAGCAGCCGATCCCGACCGCCCAACGGCATTTCGTCAATGGCCGGCCTCTCAAGGGGCCATATCCTGAAGGTACCGAGCAGGTGTTTTTCGGCATGGGGTGCTTCTGGGGTGCCGAACGCCTGTTCTGGCAGATGGAAGGGGTCTGGGTGACAGCGGTCGGATATGCCGGCGGGCTGACGCCCAACCCGACCTACCGCGAGACGACCACGGGCCTGACCGGCCACGCTGAAGTGGTTCTTGTGGTGTACGACCCGCAGATCGTCTCCTTGTCCGCACTTCTCAAGGTGTTCTGGGAAAGCCACGATCCTACCCAAGGCATGCGCCAGGGCAATGATGTGGGCACCACCTACCGGTCGGCCATCTATGCGGCGACGGACGAGCAACTCGGCGAGGCCCAGGTCTCGCGCGAGGCCTATCAGAGGGCGCTGAGGGCTGCTGGCGGCGGCTCCATCACGACCGAGATCGCGCGGGCTCCGACCTTCTACTTCGCCGAGGAGGAGCATCAGCAGTATCTGGCCAAGAACCCCGGCGGCTATTGCGGCCTTCAGGGTACCGGCGTCACCTGCCCGATGCCGGGCGCCTCTGGTCTGCAATAGGGATTCTGGCCCCGCGCCGGGCTACCCAAACCCGCAATTTTCCGCGTGGAATTTTGATGCCGCCCATGCGAGAGTGGGCGGTAAGCAGGAGAAAGAATGCCTGCCGATGGATGGCGCGCCGTGCCCTTGACGGTCTGGCGCTCAGTCCAGTGTCAAAGCAACCGACAGGGTGTGGATCACATGAAGCGTATCGTTCTCGGACTCTTGGCTGCGGCCGCGATGGCGGGCACCGCCATGGCCCAGGAGGTTTCGCCGGCTCTCCTCTTCGATCTCGGCGGCAAGTTCGACAAATCCTTCAACGAAATGGCCTATATGGGCGCGGAGAAGTTCAAGCAGGAGACCGGCGTCGAATATGCCGAGTTCGAGATTTCGAACGACGCCCAGCGCGAGCAGGCGCTGCGCCGCTTCGCCGAACGCGGCCACAATCCGATCGTGATGGCCGGCTTTTCCTGGGTGGAATATCTCAACAGGGTAGCGCCCGAATTCCCGGATGTGAGCTTCACGATCATCGACGACAAGGTCGATCAGCCGAATGTCCGCTCCATTACCTTCAAGGAGCATGAGGGCTCCTATCTCGTCGGCATGCTGGCGGCCATGGCGTCCAAGACCGGCGCGGTCGGCTTCGTGGGTGGAATGCAGGTGCCGCTGATCGCCAAGTTCGAGTGCGGCTATGTGGGCGGGGTCAAGGCCGCCAACCCGGACGCCAAGGTCATCCGCAACTATACGGGCGACACGCCGGCCGCCTGGAACGACCCGACCAAAGGGGGCGAAATCGCGCGCACGCAAATCGACCAGGGGGCCGATGTGATCTATCACGCCGCCGGCGGCACGGGCGTCGGCGTGCTGCAGGCTGCGGCGGACGCCGGCAAGCTCGGCATCGGCGTCGATGCCAACCAGAACCACCTGCATCCCGGCCATGTGCTCACTTCCATGCTGAAGCGGGTCGATGTGGCCGTTTATGATTCCTTCGTGGACGCGAAGAACAACGAGTTCAGCTACGGCCAGCAGGATCTGGGCTTGAAGGAGGATGGCGTCGGCTACGCGCTCGACGACAACAACAAGGATCTGATCACCGAAGAGATGAAGAACGCGGTCGAGAAGGCGAAGGCCGACATCATCTCCGGCACGCTCACCGTCCACAACTACCTGGAAGACAATTCCTGCCCCTATTGGTAAACGCTCTTCAAGGACGCTGGGAAAGGGCCGTCGCGGCCCTTTTTCATGTGCTACAGGGTCCGGGCCGTTCCGCAGCGCCCGGCCAGCAGCCGTTTGGAGCCTATTGCCTATGACAGATATTTCGCCCGTGCTCGACCATCTCGACCGCTCGATCGGGGAAAGCCTCGAAAGGCTTTTCGGTCTTCTGGCTATTCCGTCCATTTCCACCGACCCGGCCTTCGCAGCGGAAGTGCGGCGGGCCGCCGATTGGCTGGCGGAGGACCTCAGATCCATCGGCTTCGAAGCAAGCGTCCGCGACACGACGGGGCATCCGATGGTCGTCGCGCATCACCCGGGGGAGGGGCCGCATGTGCTCTTCTACGGACATTATGACGTGCAGCCTGTGGATCCCCTCCCCCTTTGGGAGAACGATCCGTTCAGACCCGAGATCAAGGAGATCGCGCCCGGCCGCAAGGTGATCACCGGGCGCGGCGCCTCCGACGACAAGGGCCAGCTCATGACTTTCATCGAGGCCTGCCGCGCCTACAAAGCCGTGCATGGCAAGCTGCCCTGCCGGATCAGCATCCTCCTGGAGGGTGAGGAAGAGTCCGGCTCGTCTTCCCTGAAACCGTTTCTGGAGGAGAATGCCAGCGAGCTGAAGGCGGATTTCGCCCTTGTCTGCGACACCTCCATGTGGGACGCGGAGACGCCGGCCATCTGCGTCGGCTTGCGCGGGCTCGTCGGCGAGGAGGTGACCGTCAAGGCCGCCAATCGCGACCTGCATTCCGGTTCCTATGGCGGCGCGGCGGCCAATCCGATCCGCATCCTTGCGAAGGTGCTGGCCGACCTGCATGACGAGAACGGTCGCGTGACGATCCCCGGCTTCTATGAGGGAGTGGAAGAGACCCCGCCGGAGGTCCTGAAGAGCTGGGAAGCGCTCGGGCGGAGCGCCGAGATGCTGCTGGGGCCGATCGGCCTTGCGCATCCTGCCGGGGAGAAGGGGCGCTCCGTGCTGGAACTGGTCTGGGCAAGGCCCACGGCGGAGGTGAACGGCATCCATGGCGGCTATACGGGCGAGGGCTTCAAGACCGTCATCCCGGCCGAGGCTTCGGCAAAGGTCTCCTTCCGGCTGGTGCACAAGCAGGACCCGGACAAGATCCGCGACGCTTTCCGCGCCTTCGTCCGCGAGCGCATCCCGGCCGACTGCTCGGTGGAGTTTGCGCCGCATGGCGGCTCGCCGGCGATCCAGCTTTCCTACGACTCCCCGCTGGTGAAAACGGCGCAGGCTGCGCTTTCGCAGGAATGGCCGAAGCCGGCGGTCACCACCGCCATGGGCGGCTCCATTCCAGTCGTCGGCGATTTCCAGAAGCTCTTGGGCATGGAGTCGCTGCTGGTGGGATTCGGGCTCGCGGACGACCGCATACATTCCCCGAACGAGAAATACGAGCTCAGCTCCTTCCATAAGGGGCAGCGCTCCTGGGCGCGCATCCTCGCCGCTCTTGCGGATGAAGGCCGATGACGATCCGCTTCCACCAGCACGACCTTCCAGACCTCTCCCATTATGATGTCGAGGCGGTGGCGATCGACACGGAGACACTGGGATTGAAACCCCACCGGGACCGTCTCTGCGTGGTGCAGATCTCGCCGGGGGACGGGACGGCGGACGTGATCCAGATCGCACCGGGGCAGAAGCGCGCGCCCAATCTGGTCGCCATCCTGCGCAACAGGCGTATCGCCAAGCTGTTCCACTACGCCCGCTTCGATATTGCGGTGCTTTACCACGCGTTCGGAGTCATGGCCGATCCGGTGTTCTGCACAAAGATCGCCTCGCGGCTGGCCCGCACCTATACGGACCGGCACGGGCTCAAGGACATCTGCGCCGAATTGCTCGGCGTCAATCTATCGAAGGTTCAGCAGTCCTCCGACTGGGGCGCAGACCAGCTGACGCCGGAGCAACTGGAATATGCCGCATCCGACGTTCTCTACCTCCACCGCCTGCGCGATGTGCTGGCGCAGCGGCTGGAGCGCGACGGTCGCATGCGGGAGGCGGCTGCCTGCTTCAGGTTCCTGCCCACGCGCGCCAAGCTCGACCTGATGGGATGGGAGGAAGAGGATATTTTCGCCCATAGCTGACGGCATTCAACGGGGGCGGTTCACATCCTGACATGGATGTCAGGAGCGGAATGCCCGATCCCTTGCTGCCTCGGCAGCCCTTCATATCTTGGCGTTCGGATAGGAACAAAGGAGAACGCCATGGACGATTTCAGGCAGTTCATCGAGCGCCGGGAGCAGGCGGCGCGCGCGTTCTGCCGCGGTGACGGCAGCGAAGTTGTGGCCCTGTCGGCGGAGAACGACCCGGCCACCTTCTTCGGCCCCGACGGCAAGATCCTCGAGGGTGCTGAGGCGGTCCGGAAAGACTACGGAGGGGGCGCCGCACAGTTCGGGCCGGGCGGCGAAAGCCGCTTCGAGATCTTGCAGATGGGTTCGGACGGTGACCTCGGATTCTGGACGGGCTTGCAGGTCGCCGAGGTTGAGATTCAGGGCCGCCGCGTTCCGATGCGGCTTCGGGTCACCGAGGTCTTCCGCCGCGAGAACGGCAGCTGGAAGCTCGTCCATCGCCACGCCGATATGGGGCAGGCAAAGGCTTAAACCCGGCGGATGGACCGCACTATTGCCCCTGGCCCCCTGTATCGCCGAACCAGATGCCGATGAGGGCGGCGAAGGCGACCAGCACGAGGAAGCCGTTCACGAGCACGAGAAGATAGGGCGAGATGCGTTTGACCTCCGGCCGCGGCGGCGGCGGCCCGGGGCTGATCTCGCGCCACACGGCGGTGCCGAAGCAGAAGGCGCTGAACAGGACAAGAATCGTGCCGGTGGCAATGATCAGGAATTCCGGTACGACGTTTTCAAGGAGGGCCTTGGCGCCGATCCCGCTCGCCAGCGCCGCCAGGCCGGTTCGGACCCAGGCCGCATAGGTGCGCTCGGCCGCGAAGACCGTGCGGTCGGCGGCAAGCTGGTTCCTGCGGTCGGGCGCTTGACTCTCATCGCTCATGGTCCGGTCTAACGCCACCGCCGCTGCTTGGTTGCGCGACATCCGCAAGCCGGATCACTCGCCCGCTCCTCGCTTCGACAAGGGCAGTTCGGCGCTTCGGAAGCGGAGCCTGACGGCAAGGGGTTGAACAAAATAAAGATTTTTCAGTTCGATGATCGGGACGTGGGAGACAACGACAGGAGTCTCTTCCATGAAAATGACAAAAGTACCGTCGCGCCTTGCTATTTACTTCGGCATTGCTCTGGCGGGCACGACGATGACGCCGCTGGCCGTTGGCGCGCAGACGCAGGATATCTGCGACCTGCCCGCCAGCGCTCTTTCGGCGGAACAGCTAAGGCAAATCGCCGAGTCTGGATGCCAGGTCGATCCCGGGCAGACCTCCGCGATCGGCCGGCGGGGCGCCGGCGCACCTGGCGTTACCGGACCGGGCGGCAGTGTCGGCGGGCCGGGCGCGGCCGCATTGCCCGGCGCGGCAACCCCGGACGGCCTTCATGTCGGTGCGGCAGGCGGCGGCAACAACAATACTGGCGGCGTCAATGTGGGCGCTGGGGCAAACGCCGCTTCCGGCAACTCCAGCGGCATCAATGCCGGCGTCGGAAGCGGTGCCGCCGCCGGCAATCAGAACGGCGTCAATGCCGGCGTGGGCAGCGGTGCGGCCTCGGGAACGACGGGCGGCATCAATGTGGGCGTCGGCCCGGATGCAGCGACCGGCAACACCGGCGGCATCAATGCCGATGTGGGCGGCCGGGGCGCCGGCAGCGGCAACTCCAGCGGCATCAATGCCGGGATCGGCGGCTCCGACGGGGCTTCCGTCGGCATTGGAGAGGGCGGCGTTGATATAGATTTTTAGGACCTGACCGTCAGATGGCCCGCATGTGCGGGCCATCTGACCTCCTGTACCTACGGCGTCCCGAGACCGCCTTAACACCCCCTTAAATTGCCATGTTTAGCCTCCATCGGGGCTGACGCGCCCATCGGGGTGGCGCTGGGGTGACTTCGGGAATGGCCAAGTCCAATCGCAACAGGCGCATAGAGCCGAGCTTTGACGCGCCGGGATCGCGCCGCGCTGCGCTTTCGGTGCGCGCGTCCGACCGCGTGCTGCCGCCTGCGGGCAGAGGAAAGGGCAAGAGGAAGTCGCGTGGGCGTTCCGGGCGAAGCCGGCGGGGCGGCTTCGGCGGATTCATGCGGGGTCTTGTCTATTGGTCGCTCGTGCTTGCGCTCTGGGCGGGCATCGGCGCGGCCGGGCTTGTCGCCTTCTACGGCGCGAAGATGCCGAGCCTTACCACATGGTCGATTCCAGACCGGCCGCCGAATGTGAAAATTCTCGCCGCGGACGGCACCGTCATTGCCAATCGCGGGATGACGGGCGGAGAAGCCATCGGATTGCAGGAGATGTCGCCGCACATCCCGCAGGCGGTGATCGCCATCGAGGACCGGCGCTTCTACTCCCATTGGGGCGTCGATCCGGTCGGCATCGGCCGCGCCATGGTGGAAAACCTGATGCAGGGGGAACTGAGCCAAGGCGGTTCCACCATCACCCAACAGCTTGCCAAGAACCTTTACCTCAAGCCCGACCGCACGCTCGAGCGCAAGGTGCAGGAGATGCTGCTCGCCATCTGGATGGAGCAGAAATATACCAAGAACCAGATCCTCGAAATGTATCTGAACCGGGTCTATTTCGGCTCCGGAGCCTATGGCGTGGAGGCGGCAGCGAAGCGCTATTTCAACAAATCCGCGCGTGACGTGACGCTTGCCGAAGCAGCCTTGCTCGCCGGCCTCCTGAAAGCACCTTCGCGGCTGTCGCCCGCCCGCGATCCCCAGGCCGCCGAAGAGCGTGCGCAGGTCGTGCTCGCCGCGATGCGCGAGGAAGGCATGATCGGCGATGGCCAGCTTACGGCCGCCATGAGCGCGCCGGCCGCCCGCGCAAGCGCCTTCTGGACCGGATCTGAGCACTATGTGGCCGACCGGATCGTGGAAGAACTGCCGGCGCTGATCGGGGCCGTCGAGAAGGATCTGGTGGTGCATACGACCATCGACTTCCACCTGCAGAAGGTCGCGGAGAAATCGATCCGCCGGCTGATCGACGAAAAAGGCGGGAAGTTGCAGGTGAGCCAGGGGGCGCTGGTTTCGATCGACGGGTCGGGCGCGGTGCGCGCGATGGTCGGCGGCTACGATTATGCAAACAGCCAGTTCGACCGCGCTTCCGAAGCGCGCCGCCAGCCCGGCTCCGCCTTCAAGCCCTTCGTCTTCATGGCCGCGCTGGAGCAGGGCCGCACGCCAGAGAGCATGCGCAACGACGCGCCAGTCAGAATCGGCAAATGGCGGCCGGAGAACAACGAAGGCAAGTATTACGGGCAGGTCACGCTCGCCGAGGCGCTTGCCCGCTCGCTGAATTCCGTCGCCGCCCAGCTTGTCATGGAGGTGGGGCCGGAGGCGGTCATCGAGGTGGCGCAGCGCATGGGCATCGAGTCGGTCCTCAAGCCCAACGCCTCAATCGCCCTCGGCACTTCCGAAGTGACCCCGCTGGAGCTGACGGCGGCCTATGTACCCTTCGCCAATGGCGGTTTCCGCCCGGAGGTGCATTTCGTCGAGCGTGTGGTCACAGCCTCCGGAAAGGTCCTCTACGAGCACCGGACAAGCCGCGTGCCGCGCGTGGCGAGCCCTGAGATCATCGGCATGATGAATTCCATGATGGCGGGCACGATCGAATATGGCAGCGGCCGGTCCGCCGCTTTCGGCTGGCCTGCCGCCGGCAAGACCGGCACCACCCAGGACTCCCGCGATGCCTGGTTCGTGGGCTACACGTCCAACCTGGTGACCGGCGTCTGGTTCGGCAATGACGATAGCCGCGCCACCAGGGCGGCCGGCAGTTCGTTGCCGGCGCAGGCCTGGCGCGAATTCATGGCCGCCGCCCACGAAGGTGTCCCTGTCGCAGGCCTGCCGGGAGGCTGGAGGCCGCGTCGAAATCCAGCGCCGGAGCCGCTGCAGGCGTCAACGCCGGCGCCGCAGAACGCTGTGGGCGAGACGGCGCGGCCCGCGCCGATACCGTCCTCGGCCGGGATCCCATCATCGGTCGAACGGGGAGAGCGCCGGCCCGTCCCGCCCGCGGAGGTCGGCGGCGCCCCGCCCCAGCGGCGCAATCTCTCCATCCTCGACGTCATCCTCGGCAACTAGCCCTATCGCCTTCTCCGCGCCCAGGGATTACATATCGGGCAGAGATGGAGAGCGCGGTGAGCGAGACCGACAAGAGGAAAACGCTGGTGCTGACCGGCGCCAGCCGCGGCATCGGACATGCCACGGTGAAGCGCTTCTCGCGCGAGGGCTGGCGCGTCATCACCTGCTCGCGCCAGGCTTTTTCCGAGGACTGCCCCTGGCCCGCCGGGCCCGAAGACCATATCCAGCTCGATCTGTCCGACCAGGAGGGCGTCGGCATCGCCATCGGCGAAATACGCCATCGGCTGGACGCCAATGGCGGCAGGCTCGACGCGCTGGTGAACAATGCTGCGATTTCCCCCAAGCTTGACGGCGGCAAGCGCATGAATTCCATAGACACGCCGATGCATGTGTGGCGCGACGTGTTCCAGGTGAATTTTTTTGCGCCAATCATGCTGGCGCGCGGCCTGTTCAAGGAACTGGCGGCCGCAAAAGGCACCGTCGTCAATGTGACCTCTATCGCCGGCAGCCGGGTTCATCTCTTCGCAGGCACGGCTTATGCCACCTCCAAAGCGGCACTCGCCGCCCTGACCCGCGAAATGGCCGCCGATTTCGGTCCCTATGGCATCCGCGTCAACGCGATCGCGCCGGGCGAGATCGAGACCTCGATCCTTTCGCCCGGCACCGACAGGCTGGTGGAGACGATCCCGCTGCGTCGCCTGGGGCAGACGGCGGAGGTGGCGGACACCATCTTCTTCCTCTGCTCGGAGAACGCATCTTATGTCACAGGGGCCGAGATCCATATCAACGGCGGCCAACACGTCTGAACCGCGGGTTGGCTGACGGCTCCGCGATTGGGGATCGATTCTGCGCGCCGCCCCTGGTGCTTCAGGATCGCCTCGGTGATGCGGCGGAGTGATATATCTCGAAGGCCAGGAGAATTTTTGGCCGGCTAATCTGCTGTTTTCAATCACACCGGCACGCCGCCGAAAAAATTTCTGTGTTTTTTTATCCCCACCCCCGGCAGCCCTCTTACAATCCGTCCCATCGCTCTTGCGGGAACCGGATGCGCACCGGGTGTTCGGGAGAGCGGCGGCAACCTCCCCCTCCAGGGATCGGTACCTGGAGGCATGCTGAGGGCCCGCGACAGGCCGGCGGTGCCGGGATGCA